>NZ_ACZV01000004.1:0-1200000 GCF_000176235.1 Vibrio orientalis CIP 102891 = ATCC 33934
GAATGGATTGAGAAAGCTCGCCAAAGCGGCGCTGAACTGACGTTTGGTGGTGAGCGTTTGAATCTTGAACACGAAGGTTACTACATGTCGCCAACACTGTTCCTGAATACGCAAAATAGTTGGGAAGTGAACCAAGAAGAAGTGTTTGCGCCAATGGCGAGCGTGATTCGAGTCTCTGATCTCGATGAAGCGATTAGCGTGGTTAATGATACTCGCTTTGGTCTAACGGGCGGGATCATCACCCAAAGCCTGCGTAACAGCGCCATCTTCAAGCAGCAAGCTCAGACAGGCTGTGTGATGGTCAACCTACCAACCGCAGGGACTGATTACCACGTTCCATTTGGTGGGCGTAAAGAATCTAGCTTTGGTCCACGTGAGCAAGGCCAATACGCGAAAGAGTTCTATACCGTGGTGAAAACTGCTTACCAACGTCCTTACTAACAGGATGAGGGAGCAGAGCCGTTCTGCTCCCGACTCGATAAGAAGTAATTAAAGGGACAGGGAAAGATTAAGGAGTGGTTATGTACCAAGAACGAATTGTCATCGATGGTCTACAGTACTGCAATTGGGATCGAGAGTACTTCCAAACACTGAAGGCGAGCGGGATCACTGCAGTTCATGCAACGATTGTTTATCACGAAAATGCGCGTGAAACACTGACTCGATTTGCTGAATGGAACTTACGTTTTGAGCAAAATGCTGATCTTATTATGCCTATCTATTCAATGGCTGATGTCGAGGTGGCGAAAGCACAAGGTAAAGTCGGTGTCTTCTTTGGCGCGCAAAACTGCTCTCCGATTGATGATGAAATTGGTCTTATCGAAGTGATGCGCCGTCAAGGTCTTCTGATCATGCAGCTGACTTACAACAACCAGAGCTTACTTGCGACGGGCTGTTACGAGCAAAATGATTCGGGTGTGACGCGATTTGGTAAACAAGCGATCGAAGAAATGAACCGAGTCGGTATGATCATTGATATGTCGCACAGTGCGGAGCGCTCAACACTTGAAGCGATTGATCTCTCTTCTCGTCCTATCTGTATCAGTCATGCCAACCCAACGTTTGCTCATGATGCTCTGCGTAATAAATCCAATACGGTCATTCAGGCGCTAACCCAGCGTGGCGGTTTGATTGGCTTCAGTTTGTACCCATTCCACCTGCCAAATGGCAGTCAATGTAGCCTTGATGATTTTTGTCAAATGGTGGCGAAAACCGCAGACCTATTTGGGGTTGAACATCTGGGCATTGGTAGTGATCTGTGCCTAAACCAACCACAGCAAGTGCTGGAATGGATGCGCAATGGCCGTTGGTCGAAAGCGATGGATTACGGCGAAGGCTCTGCAAACAATTCTGGCTGGCCTGATGCGTTGCCATGGTTTAGTGGCAGTCAGGGGATGGAAAATATCTACAACGGATTAATTCGTCATGGGTTCAGTGAATCTGAGGCGGGACAAATACTGGGTGGAAATTGGTTTAACTTCCTAAAAGAAGGTCTTGAGCCTATTTCATAGCAGTGCATTGAGTCATAACAATGCATTACGTAACGCCCTAAACATGGAAAAGCCTACTCATAAAAAAACTACAAAGTAGGTGTTAATTCAACTTTGCTGCGAGTTGTCGGCTGCTGCAAAACAGTTCTGGAGTCAGAGTATGTCTGATGTAACCAATAGCATGAAAGCGACCACGATGGATGTCTCATCGGGTCAAGCAAAAGCAACACAACAATCGACCCACACGAGTAACGAAAATTCACCGGACAAGTTGGGTTTAAGTAACCCAGCATTTTGGTATAGCGGCGGATTTATCGCGCTATTTGTCGCCTTAGCACTGTACGATGGCGAGTTACTTTCTTCTATCGTGAATGCCGGTTTCGGTTGGTCTGTTGAGGTCTTTGGGCCGTACTGGCAAATCCTACTTCTTCTCACTTTTCTTATTGGTCTTGGTTTAGCGGCAGGGCGAACAGGCAAAGTGATTTTAGGTGGCACAACCAAGCCTGAAATGGACGGTTTCCGTTGGATGGCGATTATCTTCTGTACGCTACTTGCGGGTGGCGGCGTATTTTGGGCTGCGGCTGAGCCTATAGCTCACTATGTTAGTCCTCCGCCTTTATACGGCGCGCAAGACAATCCACAACAAGGTGCAGTCAATGCCTTATCACAGTCGTTTATGCACTGGGGTTTCTTGGCGTGGGCGATTGTTGGTAGCCTAACGTCGATTGTGGTGATGCACCTTCACTATGACAAAGGGTTACCACTAAAGCCGCGAATTCTCCTTTATCCAGTATTGGGTGAGCGTGCTCTGAAAGGACACGTCGGTGCACTGATTGATGCGTGTTGTATCGTCGCGGTTGCGGCAGGCACCATTGGTCCGATTGGCTTTCTAGGCTTGCAGGTTAGCTACGCGTTAAACGCTTTATTTGATATTCCTGATGGCTTTACTACTCAGCTGATTATTATTTTGTTTGCGATTGCTCTCTACACACTGTCTGCACTGAGTGGTTTAAACCGCGGCATGCAGATGCTAAGTCGCTACAACGTGATCCTAGCAGTTGCTCTGATGATCTACATCCTGCTATTTGGTCCAACGGACTTTATCTTCAATGGCTACATTCAAGGTGTAGGCAGCATGTTAGATAACTTCATCCCAATGGCGACCTATCGAGGTGATGAAGGTTGGTTGAGCTGGTGGACAGTATTCTTCTGGGGCTGGTTCTTAGGTTACGGGCCAATGATGGCTATCTTTATTGCGCGTATCTCCCGTGGTCGTAGCATTCGTCAAATTATCTCGACCATCAGTATTGTCGCACCGCTCACCACTTGCTTCTGGTTCACCATTGTCGGTGGTTCTGGCTTAGCATTTGAAATTGCTGAACCGGGCAGTGTCAGCAAAGCATTTGAAGGCTTCAACCTACCAGGTGCCCTACTGGCGGTGACGCAGCAATTGCCAATGCCGATGCTGGTTTCAATCTTGTTCCTAGTGTTAACCACGATTTTCATTGTGACAACAGGTGACTCAATGACCTACACCATTAGTGTGGTGATCAGTGGTGAAACCGAGCCGAATGCGATTGTTCGTACCTTCTGGGGTGTGGCAATGGGTATCACAGCGTTAATCCTTATTTCATTAGGTTCAGGTGGAATCTCAGCGTTGCAATCTTTCATTGTCATCACAGCCGTTCCGGTGTCATTGATTTTGCTGCCATCGCTTTGGAATGCACCACAAATCGCAATCAAGATGGCTAAAGAGCAAGGTCTATAACACGAATCCAATAACGATGAGCTTGTGTAGGATATTCCCCTACACCTACACAAGCTCCAATTATTCTTACTATAAAAAATAGGTGGTGAGCAAAATGGATGCACATCGTTCTAATTACACTGAAACCCAACTGCGCAATGCCGCCCTCGTCATGGCACCAGATAGGCTAGGTGCTATGCACCAAAACCGAATCAGCTTTGTGCGTAGCTTGATTCGTAAAATGGCTAAGCAACAGTGGCAAGTCACTAAGCATGAATGGCAACTATGCCCACGTGGTTTTGGCCATGTTATCTACAAACTGGCGACACCAAGTCATGTCTATCATTTAGTAGTATTTTGCGATGAGATCGCCGACGAAGAGCGCAATGATCGTGTTATTGCCGAGAAATGGGATGTCACATTCGCTCTCGTTCAGGGTGATGTGGATGTGACGCTACTCGAACAGTTAAGAGCGAACGTACCATTACAGGAAGCGGGGCGAAATCCAAATAATGTGTTGGTGCTGGCTCGTGCGAATAAAAGCGTTCGAGTGTTTGAGCATATTGTTAGAGCTTTAGCGAAAGGTGAGCAACCTCAGCCGCAAGAGTTGGCAGAGGTTGGCTATATTCTTCGAACGACGGCCGTCTACGGAAACGGTAAGTTTGGCATTGCCGATTTCAAGCTACTGGAAGAGAACCCTGATTTTAATCAGTCATTTAGCGCTCAAATGTGTGCGGTATATATACTGCGTGAGTTTAGCTTAGATTGGGTGCACTACCTAGCTGAGCAACAAGGCGGCGACAAGGCGATTGTTTTGCACAAAGGCTTGCAGCGTTATCTTGGTGTAGGCAATGCCACAGGTTTAGGTATGGCGCCTTATCTTATCAACCACCCATGCATCGTCGATCAGTGGATGACCTCAAGGGAGCGCGCGGTGGCAGATGTGTTAGTGATGCCATGTGACAGTCAGTTTGAGCAGCCTCTGAGTGCGTTGTTGGCTAAGGCCAAGCACCACTTAGAGCAGGTTATTACTATCAATGAGCATCAAGATCATTTGAATCACCAGGCGATTGTCGATATTGAGCAATTGCTTGAGCGTTTGCCGCGAGTTATGACTTGTCAGCCAAACTGGAGCGCAGTTCTTAAGCAAGCAGAAACCATGAGTTTGGAAGCCCAAGAAATCCTAACTTCCTGCTTGCTTGAACTTTATCCGACGCTGGTGGATAAGTACGAAAATCAAATGAATACCAGTGAAACGCTTGCCATCCCAAGTCGTAAGAGTGTGGAAGAGTTGCTGACCCTGTTAAAGGCTAAATACCAGTGGGCAGTAGAGGCTGACTATTCACTGGCTGAGAACAGCTACTGGTTCTGGTATCGCTCGCAAGATAAAGAAGAGCCGAGACTTGGTGTTCGTGGTGAAGAAATCGGTGAAGAGCGAGAGTTGCCCCTAGATATTGGCAGACAAGCAAATCGTCTTTATCTAGCTCTGTCTCAATGTCCTCAAGAGATGAGTGTGGCAGAATTCTTACTCCAACATCCACAGTATCGTGCGATTACCCGTCGTGTTTGGACGCTCGGCAGCAGAGAAATGGGTGATATCCAAATGAACGTCTTGCGCGAAGATGCACTGCCTATGCACTTACTACGTTGTAAGTTGGCGGTATTTGGCGCGACTAAGTTTGATCCTCGCTCTGATCGCTGGGTACGGGTGACCTTCTTCCAAGGCGCTCCATTGCTTGAAGAAATTAACGATCCTAACTATTGCGATACGTGGATTTTCCCAACAATGCCGAGTGCACAAGAAGTGGCTCAAAGTGATAATCAGACAATCAATGGAGGGATTGCATCATGATCGTGTCTCACAACGAACTGGTTGCAGCGGTCAACAAAGCCTTTTTGGGTATGCGTCGCCACTGCGGTGAAGCAGACGTGATTGCCAATATGGTGGCTGACCTTCAGATGGTTGGGCTCAATGGCGTTAGGCATTTTAACAATGCCAGCCAGTTTCTCAGCCTCGATTCAGACTGTGCCGTCTCTATTCAAAATCAACGCCAAGGTCGTTTTGATGTGGATTTTCATGGCGGTAGCGTAGCGTGCCATCTTCCGGCGGTCCTAGACTTTGCTTTAGAACAAATGGTCGAATCTAAATCCATTATGATTACGCTTAAGCAGTGCCATAATCGCTGGCTAGCATACAGTGAACTGGTGCGATTGGCCGCGAAAGGTATTGCTTGCCGAGCGCAGTGGGTGAATGGAACAAGTCCGAAGCGCGCCTTGTACGTACTAAACCGTGGTTGTGTAGCACCAGAGGTTTTCTTCTCTGATAAATTGGCGAGTGACCATAGTGATTTTCATTCAATGACTATCGAACTTGCGACACAAGACTTTGATGTTGCCCAAAGCTCGGAAGGCTATGCGATTCACCTTGATAGTGCAGAGCTAAGCCGCGCACAGAAGAGTTCTTGGGAAGAGGGCATTTTTGTTGAGGACAGTGAGTGGGATATGCTTAAGCAGACCGCGACTGTGTTCTTAGTTGAAAATAGCGCTCGTTCAATTCAAGGAGCAGGTGAGTTGGTATAGTTCACCATTCAATGACTGAAGAAGAGGCTGCCAAGAGCAGCCTCTTTTTTATGGCTAGCTTTTTAAACCCAACATGGCTCCAAACAGCAGCAGCCCTGCGCCGCACACTTGATTTATTCGATGTTTGGCTCGTTGCAGATATGCTTGCAGTTTCGGTGAAGTAAACAATATTGCGACTAATGAAAACCAAACGCCATGCAGCACAATCATATACCCGCCATAGAAAATCGCAGGCCAGTTATTATCGGCATCCGGTGACATAACTTGGCTAAAAATACTTAAGAAAAACAACATGGTTTTTGGATTGAGAGCATTACATAGAAAGCCTTGCAAGAAGTAGCGCCAACTAGGGCTGTGCTGCTTGTGTGATACGAGGATCTCTTGAGTGTCGCGCTTAGCAAAAATGCCCTTGAGGCCTAGGTAGATTAAGTAGGCTGCACCTACATAGCGCACTAGGTTAAACAACCATTGGTTTTGTGAGATTAGGTAACTGATACCAAGCAGGGAGTACGCAATGTGGACACAGATTGCGAGGCTAATCCCGATGGCTGTCGCGATGCCCGCTTTTCTGCCGCTATTTAAGCTGTTTTTTAAAACCAATACAAAATCAGCGCCTGGGCTGATAACGATTAACACTCCAAGAATTGCTAGGCTAAGTAGCTCCATCTTATTTCCCAATCTAGTTATTGTATGTGCTGATATTGTAGGGTTGATTTGGCTTGCCTATAATCGAAATGAATTCCGTTTATATGTGAGAAAAAATCACAAATGAGGCATCTTAAATCCTTTCATGTTTTTCATGTCGCTGCGCAATCGTCGAGTTATAGCGAGGCGGCGCGCCAGCTCAATATCACTCATGGAGCGGTGAGCAAGCAGATCAAAGTGTTAGAGGCTTATCTCAATCGAACTTTGTTTGTGAAGCATGGTCGGAATGTCTGTTTGACTAAAGAAGGTGAGCTATTAAAAGCCTACACAGAGCAAGCTTTCCACACTTTGGAAACTGGCGTAGCAAAGCTGGCGCAGCAAAAGCAGAACTGTCTAGAGGTGTCTTGTGAGCCGACATTAACCATGCGTTGGTTAATGCCGAGATTGGCGACTTTTAACGATGCATTTTCTGCCGATGTGCGATTATCGACGGCGGGTGGTTCGGTGACACTCGGTAGCTCTGGTCTATCGATGGCGATCCGACGCGATGATTTTGAGGTTGAGCATAACTACCTGCAAACGCCATTGGTGGAAGAGTGGGTTGGGCCTGTAATGTCCCCTGAATATTGGCAACAGATTAAACAAGACTTTAATGCGGTTAAATTACTTCACAGTCAAACTCGGTCAAAAGCGTGGTCGTTATGGGGAAAAGCCAGCGGCCTTGGCAACTTACGTAGTCATGAACAACAATCTTTTGCTCATTTCTATTTTGCTTTGCAAGCCTCTGTTGATGGCTTAGGCGCAACGATTGGCTCTTACCCACTGGTCGTTGATGATTTAGAGCGAGGTAATTTGATTGCCCCATTTGGGTTTGTTCAGTCCGGCCACCGATACATGGTGCTCACAGAGCCAAGCAGTGTAAGCAGTTTGGAGTCTAACTTTATTGAATGGCTTGCTGAACAAATGAAAAATTGTATTCCAAAGCAATAACATAACCGCATTTGCAGACTATAGTCAGTAGAGAACTCTGACTATAGGTGGCGTTATGCAGCAACAGAGAGCGATTCAAGATCAGATCCCAAACAACCACTGCTACGGGTGTGGAACTGAAAATGAACTGGGCTTACAAATCAAAAGCTATTGGCAATCAGAATCACAGGCGAGCTGCATGTTTACGCCTTCCCATTATCACTGCGCAGGCCCAACCCACTTTCTTAATGGCGGCATCATCTCAACCATTATTGATTGTCATTGTGTGTGTATGGCGATTGCTAAAGGTTATCAGATGCAAGGGCAAGAGGTAGGTGTCGGTGAGCCAGTATGGTTTGCTACAGGAAGCCTGAATGTTTCATTCTTAAAACCGGTTTGGTTAACACAAAGCGTACATTTAACTGCCAACATCGTTGAAGCATCAGCGAAGAAGATTGTTGTTGAGTGTGAGCTGCACTCGCAGGGTGAGATTTGCTGTAAAGCTGAAGTGGTGGCAGTAAAAGTACCGAATGAATGGTTTGGTTGATATAAAGCTAGAGCCCCGCGTGAACAGGGCTCTATGATTGGAGAGGTTATAGCTGATACTTTTCGATGATCTGGTTTTTATAGGTTTCAGCTTGCGTGCCATATATCAACTGAATTCCGTTGCCGGAGCGAATCACTCCTTTGGCGTCCAGTGATTTCCAAACCTCGTCACTGGCTGGTAACTCACTGTCTTTCACTGTGATACGTAGGCGCGTGATACAGGCATCGATTGAGGCAATGTTCTCTTTGCCACCCAAGTTAGTCACGATTTCATCAATCAGTGAACCTTCTTTTCCGTTGTAATCTTTACGTGTGTAGAGCTTACTTTCAGCATCGTTACGGCCTGGGGTCGAGTAGTTAAACTTGCGAATCATAAAGCTGAACACGAAGTAGTAAATCAGTGAGTAAATAGGACCAAGGATCAGAATCCATTGATATGATGTCTTAGCGGTGCCTTGCAGTAAGCCGAAGAAAGTGAAGTCAATAATGCCTCTTGAGAAGGTAATACCGACCGCGACATCCAGCATATGCATGAGCATGTAAGCAATCCCTTCAAGTACTGCGTGCACGGCGTACAAGACAGGTGCAACGAACAGGAAGGTAAATTCTAGTGGCTCAGTGATACCAGTTAAGAACGATGTTAACGCTGCTGAGAATAAAATACCTTTTACTTTGGCTTTGTTTTTATCGTCTGCGCAGCGGTACATCGCTAAAGCGGCAGCGGGTAGACCAAACATCATTGGTAGGAAGCCGCCAGTCATGGTTCTTGTTGCTTCTGAGCTAAAGTGTACGGTTGCAGGATCAGCCAGTTGAGCGAAGAAAATCTTTTGACCACCAGCGACCATCTCTCCCGCCACTTCTTGCACGCCACCTAGCTCTGTGTACCAGAATAGTGGGTAAATGGCGTGATGCAGACCGAACACGTTGAGCAAGCGCATCAATGAGCCATAGAAGAAGGTGCCGATGTAACCCATCGCAGAGAAGGCTTCGCCAGCGAAAACGATTGATTTAAAAATCGGCGGCCAGATGAATGGGAATAAAAAGGCTAGTGGAATGAAGAACAGCATTGTCATCACGGGTACTAGACGGTTTCCGCTAAAGAAAGCCAAGTAATCAGGCAGGGTCACATTAGAGAAACGGTTGGTGATAAATGCTGCGAGTAGGCCACAGGTAATACCGCCAAATACACCTGTTTGAAGGGTAAAGATCCCCAGTTCTTTCGTGTAAAGAGACGCTAAACCGACCGCCTCATCAGGGTTGGCACCTGCAGCAATTAACCCATCAACACTGGTGGTTTCTGGCGATAAACCTTGGAAGCCAAGAACTGTGCCAATCACCGTATGGAACAGCAGAAAGCCCAGTACTGCGGAAAGTGCAGCGGTTTCTTTATTGTTGTTCGCCATGCCAATAGCGACACCGACTGCGAACAGCAATGGTAAGTTTACAAAGACGAACAGACCAGCTTGGAAACACAACACTAAAAACTGATTGGCTAAGGTGCCCGGAGCAAGGAAAGTGAGATTATAAGTTTCAATCAGAGGCCCGCTGGTAAACGCTCCTCCAACCCCGAGTAAGATACCTGCCATGGGTAGTACGGCGATAGGCAACATAAATGCCCGACCGATTTTTTGTAGTACAGAAAAGATACCGTTCATGTTTCCACCAAACCTTGTGATTAATTCATACCGTAATCAAAACTGCTCAGCAGTCCCTCGTTGTCGAGCCAATTATCAATAGAATAAAAATTCCCTTCAACAAAAATGAAGAAAATCTGTGATCTTAATGGAGGAAATTTCCTTCATATAATATGGAGATTATTTTTATTAATTAAAACGAATTAGAAATGGAGAAAAAGATAAGTGTTATGGATGAGAACTGTTAGAGATAAACTAGTAAAAAAGCTTCGGTTCTAACAGTTGCTGTATAGCCCGAAGCTCACAATAGAAAAGTTTTATTTCAAAGAATGTTTAGACCGAACACGCCTTTTACATCAAATAGTACTTGAGCAGTTTTCGCGCGTGAAACGTGGCTGCCTGCCGCCAGTATGTCAATCAGCTGAGCCTTATCATCTAAATACATGGCACGCTTTTCTCTAATTGGACGCAGCATATCTTGTAAGCATTCTTCGAGGATCTTTTTCGTGGTGCCGTCTCCTAATCCGCCTCGTTGATACTGTTCTTTGAGTTCCGCGACATAGCTTGAGTCTGGGTGAAAAGCATCAAGGTAGGTGAACACAACATTGCCCTCAACACGGCCTGGGTCTTCAACTCGTAGATGGTTTGGATCGGTATACATGGATTTCACTGCTGCACTTATCTCTTTTTCGCTAGCGCCAAGGTTGATGGCATTGCCCATGGTTTTCGACATCTTATTTTTGCCGTCAGTGCTTGGCAATCTTGAGGCATTACTTAGCAGCGGCTTACACTCTTTGAGTACTGTTTTGCCGGCTAGAGAATTGAGCTTTCTGACGATTTCATTGGTTTGTTCTAGCATTGGTAATTGGTCATCACCGACAGGAACCAAAGTGGCGTTAAATGCGGTGATATCGGCGGCTTGAGATATAGGGTAGGTGAGAAACCCTGCCGGTAGTGAGCGCTCAATACCTTTGCTTTGGATTTCACTTTTTACGGTTGGGTTTCTTTCCAGCCTAGCGATGGTGACTAAGTTACTGTAGAACATGGTCAGTTCAGCCAATGCAGGTAACTGTGATTGCAGGCAGATGGTCGTTTGTGAAGGGTCTATACCGACAGCGAGATAATCTGCGACCACATTGAGAATGTTGGATGAGACCTTGTTTGGATTGTGGGCGTTGTCGGTCAGGCCTTGCATGTCTGCAACCAGAATGTTTTGCTCACAAATGGATTGTAATGCGACTCGCTGTTTTAAAGATCCAACGTAATGGCCGAGATGCAAAGGGCCAGTTGCACGATCGCCAGTGAGGATAATTTCTTTTGGTTCAGTGTGTTGTTGAGTTTTCATATGTGTATCTCCGAGATAAATAGATCGCTACTGGAGATACAAAAGAGATGACAATCTTAGCTACCTTCCAGCAGCATAAGAATGTAAGAATTCCGCGCCGCTCTAGTTAGAGCGCCACCAGAAGAAGAATGATGTAGGTTGTGCTATATGTTTCATTGCTTCAATCTAACAAGAAGTTTTTTGAAACACAACCCTGGTGAAAATGGTCATCTCAACTCGCTTCAACCGCAACATAGAAGCAGTTTTTACCTGAATTCTTGGCTTGATAAAGTGCTTCGTCTGCACGACGAAATGCATCGGATTTCCCGGTGTCTTGGTGATAAGCAACCCCGCTACTTACGGTAACTGGTCGCTCAATCCCGAAATCTTGACTTGCGATGATGGTTTGAATCGCTCTAACCCGCTCTTCAATGATTGAATAATCTGCGGTTTCAAACGCGATCAGAAATTCTTCACCGCCCCACCGACCGACTTGGCCGACACTCTTGGTTTCTCTTTCTAACGTACGCGCAGTCTGGATCAAGACTTGGTCACCGACATCATGGCCGTAGTCGTCGTTGATTTTTTTGAAGTCGTCAATATCCACAATTGCCAGCCATTGCACCTTATGCGGTTCTTGGAGCAAAGCTTCCATATGACGTCGGTTAAAAAGTTGAGTCAACATATCTGTATGGGACAGAGCTTGCAGTTGTCGATTGGATTCTTTCAATAACGCCAATGTTTTACGGCGTCCAGAGTCATAGAAATAAGCGATCGAAAACAAAAATAGGTAGACGATAGAAAGGTGAATGAAGCTGATATTGTCAAAGGGGATAGGTGGCCAGTTATGCATATCAATCAGGCAGATATAGGCAATAATCGCAAAGTTGACCAAGCTAAAAACGGCGCCTACCTTGTAGCCTAGAACGAATATTGCAACCACAGGCGTTAAAAATGAGAATGCCAATGCAAACTCACTGTGACCGGAGCCAACGATAAACAGCAAGCTGACCGAAGTCATTACTGAAACCATAATGGTTGCCGCGATTTTGACATTGCGGCTTTGCCACAACCAAAAATAGGCCAGTGAGCATAAGGCTAGCCCTATAGCTTCGATTGATGCGAGAAAAAGGTTAGGAATGAATAGAGTGTTGTAACAAATAAACAGGCTTAGTACGGAAGACAACACCGTCAAAGAGGCAAAGACAAATACGCTTTCCCTGAACTCTTCTTGAGTACGGTTCACCCCAAGCCATTTCTCTAATCCATTAGTCAGCACAACAGTTCACATCTTCCTTATTTGAGAAGTGGTCAATATACATGACGAGTTATGCAGCGTCACTCATAATACGAAAATGAACTAAATACCCGGCTAGATATACAAAATAGTTAGAGATCTAAATGATTCCAAATTGGTACACTCATTGAACTAATCAGGGAGGAAGTGACGATGAAGGTGATGGTTCTTGGAGCGACAGGGGCAACTGGCCGTTTGGTTGTGACTCAATTGTTGGCAGCTGAGTGCGAGGTTATTGCATTGGTGAGAAGAACAGACGTATTGGCTGAACACCCACGCTTGAGCCAGATAACCAGCACAGCTTTGTCGATCGATAGCTTGGAGTTAAAGCAACGACTAGAAGAGTGTGACGCCGCGATTTGCTGTCTAGGTCATAACTTAACGCTAAAAGGGGTTTATGGCGCGCCAAGAATGTTGGTTGGAGATAGCCTTGAACGAGTAATTTCTTCACTTTCAAAACAGAGAGCAAGGCCATTTAAGCTGGCGCTAATGAGCTCAACAGGTGTGCGTAATTCTGCAGTGGATGAGCCACTGACAACAAAAGAAAAGTCGGTTGTTATGCTGTTGCGTTGGTTACTGCCACCACAGCGTGACAATGAGCGAGCAGCCAAGCTTTTAAGCCGGATTGGTTTGAAGCGTAAGCATTTGGAGTGGACCATGATTCGACCTGATACTTTAATTGATCAATTAGAAACGAGTGATTACCACTGGCACCCAAGCCCAATACGTAGCGCTTTGTTTGATGCGGGGGAAACCAGCCGAATCAATGTTGCTAATGCTCTATGTCGATTGGTTGTAGAAGATGACCTATGGCAAGAGTGGAAAGGCAAGACGCCAGTGATTTATAACCGATGAAAGTTTATCAAATAGAGTGATAGAAAAATGCCTCAGAGTGTCTGAGGCATTTTCATGATTATTCGCCCAATGCTTTTTTGGCTAAGCGTTTTGCAGCATGTTTGTGCCGTTCCATTAACTGGTGAATATCGACGCCGATCACTTCGCCATTTATGACTCGCCAATGCCCGGCGACCATTACGCGGTCTGCTTGTTGAGCCCCACATAACAGCAGTGCTGCGAGTGGGTCGTGACTGCCCGAGAAGCGAATGTCATCGAGCTTAAACATTGCGATATCGGCTTGTTTACCTGCGGTGAGTTCACCGATGTCGTTACGTCCCATCGCTTGTGCGGAGCCTTTGGTTGCCCAGCGCAGAGCGTCAAAATGAGTCACGTTGGCAGAGCCGTATTGCAGACGTTGTAAGTACATTGCCATGCGCACTTCGGCAATCATGTTCGAGCCATCGTTTGATGCACTACCATCAACACCTAAACCTACTTTAACGCCCGCGGCTTCAAGGTCATTGTTCTTACAAATGCCAGAGGCGAGCATCATGTTTGAGGTTGGGCAGTGGCTAATCCCCACTCCGGCTTGGCCTAAGCGACGGATCTCTTCAGTGTTGAAATGAATGCCGTGTGCCAGCCATGTTCGCTCATTGAGCCAGCCGACATCTTCAAGGTAGTCCACTGGGCGTAAGCCAAACTTCTCGACGCAGAAATCTTCTTCATCCAGAGTTTCACACAAATGCGTGTGCATCATAACGTTTTCTTGCTTGGCGATAATTGCTGTCTCTTTCATTAAGTCAGTAGTGACAGAGAAAGGAGAGCATGGTGCGAGGGCAATCTGAGTCATCGCGCCATCATGGTGCTGGTGGTATTGGCGAATCAGCCTGTAGCTATCATCGACAATGGCCTGTTCAGTTTGGATAGTGTGTCTTGGCGGTAGGCCGCCATCATCTTCACCTAGACTCATTGAACCGCGAGTGAAAATCGCGCGAACTCCAAGCTTTTGCGCCGCTTCAACTTGAAGATCAATCGCATGCTCGAGTCCGTTGGGGAGTAGGTAGTGATGGTCAGAGGCGGTGGTACAGCCAGAAAGCATCAACTCAACCAAGGCAAGCTCGGTCGCCACGCTCATCATCTCTTCATCGAGATTGGCCCAAACGGGGTAAAGGCTCTTAAGCCAGTGGAAAAGTTCTTTATTTAACGCGTCAGGGTAGGCGCGGGTTAAGGTTTGATAAAAGTGGTGGTGGGCGTTAATCAAACCCGGTGTCACGACATGGCGTGATGCATCAACCACGTAATCGATGTGATGGGAGGGTGTCCCATGCTTTGGAATGAGTTCGACAATTTGATTGCCTTTCACCACGACACCGCCTTGGGCGTCTTGCTGGTTTCCAGTGTAAATTGCCAGTGGATTCTTAATCCAGATGGTTTCCATTCATAATAGTCCTTAGCCATCTCAGCCATTTCAGGGGAGAGGGTCTTAAACGTTTTAGTTGAAAGTAAGGCTAGTCATCGCTAGCGAGGTTATTGTGTCAAAGCTCTGCATTGGATAACAGAGCTTATGTCTCCTTTTGCGTTTTGATTAATCGCTGGTTTTCGCTTCGAGTTTGCTTTGAACTGCTTGCGCTTGCTCTTCGTTATCTGACTTACGGATGATTTTTTCTTCAAACTGATCTTTGCTTTCGCTCAGGGCTTCGCGCACTTCTTGGTTGCTCGACTTAGGCAACAGTTGGTTGAGAATCACTGTCACGATCGTACCTGTGGTAATACCTGAGTGGAGGAAGTTAGCGATGTCATGAGGTAAGTGTTGCAATAGACGAGGCTCGAATGTTACTGCCAGACCTGATGCTAAACCAACACAGATAACCAAGGCATTGCGTTTGGTATCAGCAGCCATGATCAACATACGAATACCGGCGTAAGCAATCATGCCGAACATGACGAAACCCACACCGCCAAGTACTGGCTTTGGAATGGTTACCGCAATCGCGGCCAATTTCGGGAATAGGCCACCTAAGATAAGTAGACCACCTGTCGCGGCAACCACGTAACGGCTTGCAACGCCAGTGATACCAACAATGCCCACGTTTTGGCTAAAGGAGGCCAATGGCATTGCGGTAAGAATCGATGACAAGGTGCTGCCTAGACCATCACCCAGTAGACCGCGTTGCAGATCTTTACCTGAGATTTTCTTATCACAGTTATTGGCTAGAGCCATAAAGTCACCGGTTGCCTCTGCGATCACTACGATGTACACCAAGCTCATGCTGACAATCGCGCTTGCTTCAAAGCTTAGGCCGTATTTGAGTGGTTCTGGGCCGCCAACCCATGCTGCTGAGGAAATGTCATCCAGGTTAACCATGCCCAGTGACAGCGCGACGATGTAGCCACCGGCAAGACCAATGACAATCGCAGAAGCTGCCACTGCGCCTTTACAGTAAACCGATACTGCGACCACGATACCTAGCGACACAATCGCTAAGAACAGTTTTGGTAAAGTGGCAAAGTTTTCGCTCGATGCTGGGGCGTCACCGACCCAGTTCATGGCGACAGGTAATATGGTTAAACCTATTAAGGTGACGACCACACCGCTGACTACGGTTGGAAAGAGCTTTTTCACCTTATCCATGTAGAAGCTAGCAAGGATCACGACAAATGAGCCTACCAGCGCAGAGCCCATAATACTGGCGACACCGCCTTCTCGGCCGATGGCAATCGCGACACCTAAAAAGGCAAAGCTAGAGCCCATCACAACAGGTAAGCGAATACCAATTGGACCCAGGCCAATACATTGCGCCATGGTGACAATACCTGAGGCAAGCAGCGCTGCATTGATCAGAGAGACGATTTCTTGGTTAGGCAATCCGATTGAAGCGCCAACGATAAGCGGTACTGCGACAATACCGCCAATTGAGGCGAGCATGTGTTGTAATGCAAGTAGAAAAGTGATGCCGTGAGGCGGTCTTTGATTGAGTGTATACAGAAGTTTCATTGGTTATACCTCGGAGAGATTTGAGTGGTTTTATCTCTCGTTGACTGGACAATTGACTTCTACAAACTACGTAGGGTCTCGAATTTTGGGTGTAGGAATCTAGCCTAAACAAGCGTTTAGGCTAGATTCGTTCAAGTTGGAGCGATTAGATGTAGATAAGCTTAGCGACGAAGATAACCGTTAGAATGTACATTGAAACTGATACATCTTTTGTCTTGCCGGTTGCGACTTTAAGTACTGTGTAAGTAATAAAGCCGAGTGCAATACCATTCGCGATTGAGAAGGTTAAAGGCATCATCAGTGCAGTGATTGCTGCAGGCGCGCCGTTAGTGAAGTCTTTCCAATCGACATGCTGCATACTGCTCATCATAACGAAAGCAACGTAAATCAGTGCACCCGCTGTCGCATAAGCAGGGATCATGCCTGCTAGTGGTGATAAGAAAATCGCGGCTAAGAATAGCACGGCCACAACAATGGCAGATAAACCAGTTCGAGCACCCGCAGCAACACCTGCCGCACTTTCTACGTAACTGGTTACTGGTGGGCAGCCGACACAAGCACCGGCCACACTCGAAATTGAGTCTGCTTTTAACGCCCTGCTAAGCCCTTCAATTTTACCGGTTTCTTTGTTCATTAGGTGCGCGCGTTCTGCAACACCCATTAGCGTACCTGCCGTATCAAACATGTTAACGAATAGGAATGCTAGGATCACACTGACCATTGAAATGTTGAAGGCTCCAGCAATGTCCATTGCCATAAAGGTTGGGGCAATGCTTGGTGGCGCAGCAAAGAAGCCATTGTATTGAACCAGACCTAGCATCATGCCTACCACTGTGACACTTAAAATACCGATAAGTACAGCGCCAAACACTTTACGCTCGCTCAGTACCGCAATGATCAAGAATGCGATTGCGGCTAGCATAGCGTCAGGCTTGGTGAAGTCACCCAATGAGACTAATGTTGCTGGGTTTTCAACGACGATACCAGCTGTTTTAAGGCCGATAAGACCAAGGAATAGACCTACACCTGCAGTCATAGAGTAGCGTAAGCTGACTGGGATACTTTCAATAATCCACTGACGAACTTTATAGAAGCTCATCCCGACGAAGAGGATACCCGATAGGAATACTGCGCCTAACGCCACTTCCCAGCTGTAACCCATTTCGCTCACTACGGTAAATGAGAAGAAAGCGTTGAGGCCCATACCTGGTGCTAAACCGACCGGCCAGTTAGCAAAGAGGCCCATGAGTAAACAACCGATAGCGGCACCAATACAGGTCGCGACGAATACCGCCCCTGAGTCCATCCCTGATGCAGCCATGATTTGAGGGTTAACGAAAATGATGTAGGCCATTGTAGCGAATGTGGTGATCCCCCCGATCATTTCATTCTTTACGCTGGTTCCATGTGCTTTCAGTTTGAAAAAGCGCTCTAAAAGGCCACCAGATTGACCTTCGTTATTAAGCACTTCAGCTTTGCTTTCGTTCATGTCAGCAAGTCCTTTTGTTTGGGTGTTTCTTCAATTGAATACCACGCTCTAGTGTGCTGCCGGCTCTTTTGGCTCGCGACCTAGACTCCAATTTTCCTGATGAATGTTAAGTTTGACGTTGTTAGAAATTCTTTTTAGCTGCCGCGGTATGTTGAGAAACTGTATGGAGAAACAAGCAGCGGAACATGATAATGCGCGCCTTCTTCACCAAGACCAAAGCGGATGACCACATCATCTAGGAATGGCACTTCACCAAGGTCGATATCTCTCTTGCGGTAATAGTCTGCAACATGGAAAACCAATTGGTATTTGCCCGTTGTGAATGCCTCACCTTCAAGCACTGGCTCGTCTGTACGTCCGTCGAAGTTGGTGGTGACCGTTTTGACTTTTGTCACGCTATCACCTTCGATGCGAAACAGCTCAACTAGGATGTCTGCTCCGGGAACGCCATGCATTGTATCCAATACGTGTGTTGTCAATTTACCCATAATCATTAATAGCGCTGAGCGCTCTCCTTAATTTTGAGGTTTTTATTGTATACAAAGTTGTTCTGACTTTGCTTTTGATACCTATATATGTACACAAAATATCCATATAGTAAAGCGCGTTGTTATAAAAATGTTATTATTAAAAGTAGCAAAAAGTGAAATGTGTGACATCAAGCGAATAGGGAAATATTGAGGCTTATTGGTTAAGTACATGAAATATAAGGCCGTGTGTCGATAAAGTAACTTTAACAACAAAATCTTTACATTAAGATAATTTATTGTATACAATGAATGTATGAAATTAAAAAGACAACTACGAATTGTCTTGGTTTAAGGAGAGCCTGAATGGATAAGGATTATTCACGAGATCTAATTGGCTATGGGGCGAATCCTCCTCACCCTAAATGGCCTGGTGGAGCTCGTATCGCCGTGTCGTTTGTATTGAATTATGAAGAGGGCGGAGAACGTTGTCTTCTACATGGGGATGAAGAGTCTGAAGCCTTTCTATCTGAGATTCCAGCCGCACAGCCGATTAAAGGTGAACGTCACATCAGCATGGAATCTATCTATGAATACGGTAGCCGCGCAGGTGTGTGGCGAGTTTTAAAACTGTTTGATGAGTACGAAATTCCTCTCACTGTTTTTGCTGTAGCGATGGCAATTGAGCGTCACCCAGATGTTGCGCAAGCGATGGTACAAGCTGGTCATGAGATCTGCAGCCACGGTTATCGCTGGATCGATTACCAATATATGGATGAGTCACAAGAGCGTGACCATATGATGAAAGCGATTGATATCATCAAAGAGATCACCGGCGAACGACCGCTAGGTTGGTACACAGGTCGTACAGGCCCGAATACTCGTCGCATTGTCGCGGAAGAAGGTGGCTTTCTATACGATTCGGATGCCTACGATGATGACTTGCCTTACTGGCACACGGTAGGCGGGCAACCTCAGTTGGTGATCCCTTACACCTTGGATGTCAATGACATGCGTTTTGCAACAGTGCAGGGCTTCAACTCCGGTGAGCAGTTCTATCAATACCTTAAAGATACCTTTGATACGCTTTATGTCGAAGGTGAAACAGCGCCAAAAATGATGTCAGTGGGTTTGCACTGTCGCCTGATTGGTCGCCCGGGGCGTATCGCCTCACTGAAACGCTTTTTAGATTATGTAAAGCAGCACGATGACGTTTGGCTATGTCGTCGTGTTGATATCGCTCGTCACTGGCACGAGAATCACCCATACACACCACAAGAGGAGAAATAATATGACTGAATTTCGTTTTTGCACACCATCTCAGATGGCACGTTCGGAATTTGTCTCTCACTTTGGTGATGTGTATGAACATAGCCCATGGGTAGCAGAGTCTGTCTATGATCAAGGGCTTAGTGACCAAGATAATTTTGTTGCCAACCTGCATTTGAGAATGGCGGAAACGCTTCTGGATGCGGAAAAGGCGAAGCAACTTGCACTTATTAATGCTCACCCTGACTTAGCAGGGCGAGCAGCAATCAACGGTGAACTCACACAAGCATCGACTGCTGAACAAGCTGGCGCTGGTATTGATCAGTGTAGCGCTGAAGAGTTCGAAAAATTCACTACGTACAACGACAGTTACAAACAACGCTTCAACTTTCCCTTCATCATGGCAGTGAAAGGGGCCAATCGTTACCAAATTCTTGAATCGTTCGAGAAGCGATTAGGCAATGATAGTGACACTGAGTTTGCTACTGCGATCCAGGAAATCAATAAGATTGCACTGTTTCGCTTACGAGATATGTAAGTCACGGAGATGGCGACTACCTCGTTTCGATATCAATGGATATCAGCCCAATAAAAGGGCATAGCGCTCGAATTGAGCTTACTCATAAACCTATTTTTGAATAATTGGAAGGATAAAGGAAATGTCTTTCGACTTTGAACAATACATTAACCTTGCTGACGATAAACTTGGCGCAGAAGCGATCTTTGCTACTGACGATTTCTTTGCTGATAAAAGCCGCCTACTGCGCCGTGAAGCGCCAGAGTGGAAAGATGACGTATATGATGATAACGGTAAATGGATGGATGGCTGGGAAAGCCGTCGTAAACGTGGAGAAGGTTACGATTACTGTGTTATTCGCCTTGGCTTAGCTGGCACGATTGCTGGTGTAGATATCGATACCTCTTTCTTTACGGGTAACTTCCCACCATCAGCGTCCATTGATGCATGTTATTCACCAGACGGTGACCCAACGGATGCGACAGAGTGGCAAGAGATCCTGCCATCAATGAGCCTTCAAGGTGATCATCATCATCTAGAAGAAATTGCTAGCGAAGACGTGTTCACTCACTTACGTCTAAATATCTACCCAGATGGTGGTGTGGCACGTCTACGTGTTTATGGCCGCCCGAGTGTGGATTGGGATCGCATTGACCCGCAGCAACAAGTTGACCTTGCCGCTGTTGAAAATGGCGGTCGTGCACTAGCATGTAGCGATGAGCACTACGGCAACAAATCAAACATCCTCGGCCCGGGTCGTGGTGAGAATATGGGTGATGGTTGGGAGACCGCACGTCGTCGTACTCCAGGTAATGACTGGGTGATTGTAGCTCTTGGTAACGCAGGTAATGTTGATCGCGTAGTCGTTGATACGGCGCACTTTAAAGGTAACTTCCCAGACAGCTGTTCAATTCAGGCAGCATATGTCAAAGGTGGCACAGACGATCAAGTCGCAACGCAAAGTTTGTTCTGGCGCGAACTGCTACCAGCACAAAAACTCAAGGCTCACGATATTCACGAGTTTACCTCAGAGGTGAATGACCTAGGTGCAATCACGCACGTTCGTCTGAATATTTTCCCTGATGGTGGTATTAGCCGTCTGCGTTTGTTTGGCACAAAAGCGAAATAAGCGAGGGGACGATTATGAGCAATGGAATTCGCCGTTTAGCAATAGAACCGTTAACTAAACAAGCTTTTGCGCAGTTTGGTGATGTGATCGAAGTAGATAACAGTGACTACTTCATGATCAACAATGGCTCGACTCGTCGTTATCACAAGCTAGCAAAGACGGATGTGCAAGATCAAGGTGGTGAAGCCATCATCAGTATCTTTCAAGCAACGCCGCTTAGCTACCCGTTAACGATTTCAATGCTAGAGCGTCATCCACTAGGGTCACAGGCATTTGTTCCATTGCTTGGTCAACCGTATCTCATTGTTGTTGCTCCCAAAGGAGACAACCCATCACTGCAAAACTGCCGCGCGTTTTATAGTAATGGCCGCCAAGGTGTTAATTACCACAAAGGCGTTTGGCACCACCCAGTACTTGCGTTGACCGATCAAGACCAGTTCTTGATCGTTGACCGAGGTGGTGAGGGGCATAACTGTGATGAAGTCTTCTTTGAAGCCGATTTGGTGTCGCTACACTTAGAAGATATTCCGGCGAGTAACAGACAGGAAGTAATGCTCTCTGAGTAGAGTGCTGTAAGAAGGAATTTATTATGGATCCACATATCACGGAGTGGTTGAACTTAGCGATTCGCTGGGCTCACATGATAGTTGGCATCGCATGGATTGGTGCTTCGTTTTACTTTGTTTGGTTAGAAAATAACTTGAACCGCGTCAATCCAAAAACGGGTCTATCGGGCGATCTTTGGGCGATTCACGGCGGTGGTATTTATCACCTAGAGAAGTACAAACTTGCGCCTCCAGAAATGCCAGAACACCTACATTGGTTTAAGTGGGAAGCGTATTTCACTTGGATCACGGGTGTACTACTACTGGGTGTTGTTTACTATCTTAACGCCGAGATCTACTTGATTGCTCCTGGCTCAGGCATGGAGCCGAGCACGGCGATTGCGATAGGTATTGGTGCCTTGGTTGCTGGCTGGTTTATCTACGATCTACTGTGTGAATCGCCATTAGGTAAAACGCCAATGCTGTTGGGGGCGGTGTTATTCGTGCTCTTGGTTGGTGCAACGTATGGCCTATCTCAAGTGTTTAGTGGCCGCGGTGCTTACATTCATGTCGGTGCAATTATTGGTACTATCATGGTGGGTAACGTATTCCGCGTCATCATGCCTGCACAACGTAACTTGGTCAGTGCAATTGAAGAAGGTCGTGAACCTGATCCCGCCCTCCCGGCGAAAGGTTTGCTGCGTTCTCGTCACAACAACTATCTGACGCTACCCGTGCTGTTCATTATGATCAGTAACCATTTCCCAAGCACCTATGGCTCTGAATATAACTGGGCAATTCTTGCTGGCCTTGCGATCTTTAGTATCTTGGTTCGCCATTACTTTAATACGCGTCATGGTAGCCAGAAGTTTGCTTGGACTGTGCCTGTAGCCGCGCTTGGTATGATCACACTCGCATTTGTGACTTCGCCGTATGCTAACAGACCAGCTGCTCCAGTAGCGAAAGCGCCAGTCGCGGTTGCAACGCCTGCAGAAACAGCGACAGAAGCTGCATCTACGGATAACGCTCAAGCCGCTAGTGCCTCCGAGCAGCCAGCAGAGAGCGGTGTGAACTTTGCAATTATCAATCAGGTGATTCAAGAGCGCTGCTCAGTGTGTCATTCAGCAACCCCGACACATGCTGCCTTTGCTGCGGCGCCTGCAGGTGTGATTTTAGATACACCTCAGGAGATTCAAGCGAACAGTCCACGCATTGCGCAGACTGTAACAACGAAATATATGCCGCTTGGCAATATGACTCAAATGACTGATGACGAGCGTGCGCTTATCGGCAATTGGGTTCAACAAGGGGCGGCGATTAACTAATCGCTAACAACCAAATCTCGCTTATCGAACTGCAAACTCGGTAAGCGTGATTCATGCAAACGTGGTATTTCCCGCTATTTATCTCATGTGAGATCCCCCGGCCCTGTTCCGGGGTTTTTTATGCCTCAAAAAGGAGTTTGAAGCTATGCGAAGTGCGCTAAGTATTCGACATAAAACGATGTTGGCGACCGTTGGTGCAGTGATATTAGTCATTGCAGTATTGATTAGTATTACGGTCAGCCAAGGGCAAAAAATCATCTTAGATAAAACCTACTCTCAGCAAATGCCTGCAGCGCTAGGCGAGGTGAGTAACCAGATAAAACTGGAGCTGGAAAAACCATTGGTGGTAGCTGAAGTTATGTCACAGCTAGCATTACTGAAAAACTTCAACGGGCAAGAGAGTGACGAGGTTGTCGCTCAGCTACAAAGCATCAAGCAACAATTTAATGCCCTTACCGCCTTTTACGTGACGACAGTAAACGATACCTACTATGTGCCCAACGGAGTGTTAAAAACCATGTCGCAAAGCTCAGTAGATGACGCCTGGTTCTATGGTTTTCTTGGCGGTAATAAATCGGTTGAGCTTTCAATTGATGTTGATGAATCAACCGGGATTGCCACCGTATTTGTCAATCAAGTCGTGATGAAAAATGGTCAGAGAATTGGTGTTACAGGGATCGGTTTGTCGCTAGAAAGCTTAGGCCAAACCGTGGCGAATTTCTCGTTGGGGGAATCAGGGCGCTTAATGCTGGTGGATAACCAAGGCGTGGTCAAAGTCCATCCGGATACCTCAATGGTGGGTAAATCATTATCAGTCATTGGAATGGCCAGCGTGAGCGAGAATGTCACTAACCTGAATAACAGTGGGTTAGAAATCAACGAAGTCGACATTGACCAGCAAGCGATGTTAGTCGGCTTGATGAGTTTGCCTCAACTTGGTTGGGTATTGGTTTCGGTACAACCGACGAGCGAAGTACTTGCAGAGATTAATCACTTTATCGAAACCATGACTTGGATAGGTGTGTCGATTGCTTTGCTGTTTGTCGCGGTCAGCGCCTATATGACCCACATCCTCTTGACGCCTTTATCAACCACGGCGGATCTGTTGCTGGAGATTGGCAGTGGTGGTGGCGATCTTACCCAAAGACTCGATGAGAGTCGCAGTGATGAAGTGGGCAATATTGCCAAAGGCTACAACCAATTTGTTGCTTACATGGGTAGTGTCTTGCAAGAGATCGAAAGCTCACGCCAAGCGCTGGTGAGCAGCATTGAGTACATTGACCTGCAAGCGTCAGAAATGAAGCAACAAATCCACGGTCAAGAGCAAAACATTCATCAAGTGGCGACTGCGATTCATGAGATGAGCGCTAGCTCGGAAGAGATCGCCAACAATGCCAACCATACTTCAGATAACGTTCAACAAACTACGCTAGAAGTGAAGAAAGGGCTTGAGTCGGTCAGTGACACCTTCAGCCATACCGAAGCAATGAGTCAGCAGCTTGACCAAAGTAACCAGAGCATTGAGAAGCTGTCTAATGACATCAAGGCGATTGATACGGTGCTCGATGTTATCAGTGGTGTTTCGGAGCAAACCAACCTTCTTGCCCTTAATGCGGCGATTGAAGCAGCCAGAGCAGGCGAACAGGGTAGAAGTTTTGCTGTAGTGGCGGATGAGGTTCGAACCTTAGCCTCTCGCACCCATGATTCAGCCAGTGAAATTCGTACCATCATCGAAAACTTGCAAAGCTTGAGCAATACCGTGGTCGATGAAGTCAGCCAAAGCCATAAAATTGGTCAAGACTGTCTCACTGCTGCCCGATCTTCAGAGCACCATTTAGCTTCAATTAGTCGTATCGTGGAAGAGATTCATCAGCTTAGCGCCCAAACGGCCACCGCAACAGGAGAGCAATCTCAGGTGATTAATGAGATTGCGCCGCACGTTGAAAGTATTGCTGATGTAGCCAGAAGTAATACCGATATGGTGACGCAAACTTCTCAGCGCTGTATCAGCCTAAAAGAAAATGCAGATTCACTTAGCCAACTGGTGGCGAAGTTTAAGTTCTAGAATAAAATAATCGATAAAGCCAATGCGATAAACATAAAAGAGGACGAGTAAAAATCTCGTCCTCTTTTATGTTTATGGTTATTGTTTAGTCACGCTTAATGAACGGGAGATTCTAGACGTACCACTTTGAGAAACTTTCCCAATCTGAAGTGATTGGATGTTTGTTATAATTGTATGATTTTAAACACTGAATTTATTCATCACTCCCCAAAAGGCGATTAAAAACCTTATGCTACTAAAAGTGCAGAACATTACATGACGTCCAAAGAGATCCTTAACATTCGCAATGTCCGTTACTTCCTAATGTTTCGGAGCAGCTACTTTGCACGCTTTTATTACCCAGTATTTACCTTACTTTATTTAGATTACGGCTTAACTCTTTCTCAATTCGCGATGCTTAATGTCGTCTGGGCAGCGACTATTGTTCTCGCAGAAGTGCCATCTGGCGCTTTTGCGGACACGTTAGGTCGTAAAAAACTGGTCGTTCTATCTTCATTAGTGATGCTTGTTGAAATCGCAATGATTGCCTTTGTACCAACGGGCAACCCAGATTTGGTCTTCATTGTATTTCTGATTAACCGAATATTAAGTGGTTTGGCAATGGCTTTGGCCAGTGGCGCGGATGAAGCTTTGGCTTACGACACGCTAAAGGAACAAGGCAAAGAAGAGCTGTGGCCACGAGTTTTGCAGATCCAACTTCGTATCTCGTCCGGTGTAGGTATCTTTGTCACTCTAATCGGTGCTGCTATGTACGATGTGAACGTAATGGCGAGCATCTATTCTGTTCTAGGTTTCGTTGCGCCAGAAAGCACGCAAGATATTATGCGTATTCCCGTCTATGCCACTTTGTTTGTTGCGGTGCTTGCCATTTATGCAGCATTGAAGATGCAAGAAGAGAAAAAAAACTTACCCAGCGATGGCAGTAAACTGGCAACCACGATGGAGAGTTTAAAACTGACGTTGAGCACAGGAAAATGGGTACTTTCGACACCTTATGTGCTGTTCATTTTACTTTATTACAGTTTATTCGAGCACACATCACGTATGTTCTTAACCATGAACAGTCAATATTATCGTGCTATTGATATTCCGATTCTTTACTTTGGCTTTATTGGTGCAGGTATCAGCGTGTTGAAAATCTTACTTGCGGGACAAAGCCGTAGGCTAGCGGAAAGCATCGCGCCCAAAAATTTTATTTTGATCATGGGGTTAGCGACGATGGCGACCTACTATTGGATTAGTCTAGGGTGGTCAATTTACGGGGTAATACCCGCGCTCGTATTAATTTTCATCATTATGACGATGAATATATTCATCAGTTACCACCTAAATAAAAAGACCGAATCACACAATAGAGCGACGGTACTCAGCTTTAAGGGTTTGATGTTTAACTTAGGTTACGGTCTGATAGGGGGGTTGTACGCTTACTACTATAAATTGCTGTCTCAGGGATACACCGATCAACAAATAGAAGAGCACATTGACTTTATCGCATCACTTTCTTCGTTCTTCTACTATTTTTCATTCCTGTTTATCTCAATTAGTGTGTTCTTCTATATCAAGGACCGAAAGAAGGCGATCTTTTGAGCCAATGAGTAGCCCCGCAGCATTGCGTCGAACATTTGTAGTAAGTGTTGCAATGCGCGGGGAAAGAACACCTCATAGCCTTCACAAAGTACGTTGTGATCTTCATCTTGAGTCGTTCTTGTTATGAACTACCAGAAAGCATAAGAATATTCAGTAACAAATCGTCGTCTATACTGTGGAAAAGGGTGGTTGTACTCATCTTGGCTACAACCACATAGTCAACTTTGACGAAAACTGGATACTTTATGACTAGTTTCTTACGTGCTTTTCTTATGAGTTGCGCTGTTTTGTTAGTCAGCACGGCGCACGCGATCCCTTCCCCTCAAGGTGAGCCCATCTTATGGATTTCAGGAAAAATTTCTCAATCTAATTCGACGTCTGGCATCGAGATGGATGAGGCGATGTTGCAGGTGTTAAATACAGGCACTATTCACACCAATAACCATGTAATAGAGCAGGTGACTGAGTATTCAGGGCCGACGTTAACAAGCTTGCTTGACTATGTTGGGGCCACTGGAACTCAGATTAAAGTGACAGCGTGGGATGAATATGTGGTCACCATTCCAATTGCTGATATCAAAACTTATCAGGTTTTACTGGCCACTCACGAAGCAGGGAAGAGAATGACGATTGATGATAAAGGGCCTTTTTTTATCGTCTTTCCATTTAGTGATTATCCTGAACTGAGAAATGATTACTACTACAGCTTATCTATCTGGCAAGTAAAGGAAATAGTCATTGAATAGGCCGACTGACAATACCGACGGAGTCGCGGGACGTTTTTTCATCGGTGTCATTTCAGCACTTTGCTTAGTGTTGATGGCAATGATTATTTATTTTTTCTATTCGCTTGCCGAGATTCGCAATATACCGTCTCAACCGTATGTCACGATCGTAAATAATAATTTGGCGGCAAAAAACAAATTATTGCTATTGAAGTCGGAGGCTAACCAATTTGCACTCAGTCCGAGCGCTCAGTCATTGATCCGTTTGAAAGTTAAGGCGAGAGTATTTAGGTCGAGTATTCTACAAGATCTTCGCTCTAAAGAGACGCATAAAATTCATAAGCAATATGGAGATATTAATACGCTGCTTAAAGTGACGGCAGGGGTTGAAAGGAGTGCTACTCAGTTGCTATTGGTAACGTTGAATGACAAGCGTATTCTACAATCTGCGACTCAAGAGCTAAGTGTTGTATACGATCAATTAAATGAGTATCTAGCTGGCTTTATTGCTGAAGTTCAAAAACACCAAATGGAGTTTAATCGGCATAAGGAAAGGTTATACGACAAGCAGTATGTCAATCTGGTGATTATCCTTGTCTGCTCCCTTTTGATGATAGGGGTGATCTCATGGATGTATCTCAATCAGAGTAAACTGAGTCGCGATCTCAAAGAGCGTTCCATCCGATTAGAAGAAGCTAAACAACAGGCTGAAGAAAGCGCTAGGGCGAAAGCGCGCTTCCTTGCCAATATGTCACATGAGATGAGGACGCCCCTCAATGCAGTGATAGGCCTGAGTCAAAAAGAGTATTATCAAGCCTCTGATAAACAGACCAAAGACTTTATCTCAATGATTAATAGCTCTGGTCAGCACCTATTGAAATTGATCAACAGTGTGTTAGACCTGAGTAAAATTGAACAAGGCAAAGTGGTGCTTGAAAAAGAGCAGTTTTACTTAAGCGATCTGATTAATTCATGTAAGAATATTTTTGTTGAGATGAGCAAGCCTGAAGTGGACGTTTTTTTCCGCTCCGATCTCGAAAAAGACTTCAAACTGTTTGCCGATCGAACCAAATTACTGCAAGTGGTCAATAACTTGAGTTACAACGCGGTGAAGTTTACCAGTCACGGGCATGTGGATATTTGCAGTGATGTGACTCATGTTGGTGATCAATGCTATTTAGTCATGACGATAACAGACACCGGCATTGGAATGAACCAAGAACAAATTGTGAAAGTATTTAATGAGTTTACTCAAGCAGATGAATCCATTACCCGTCAATATGGGGGCACGGGTTTAGGCCTCTCTATCTGTCAGTCCTTGGTTGATCTAATGAACGGGACGATCAGCGTAGAAAGCGAACTTGAAAAAGGTACTTGTTTCACCGTTAGCATGCCTGTCGATGTTGTGGAAAAGGTCGAACTTGTTTCAGATCGGACAAGGCAGCAAAAAGTACGGGTTGTTACCTTAAATCCTTATGCGAAGCAGCTTATCACTTCCGATCTCAAATGTTTGAACACGCAGGATGAGCCCGCAGCGGTCACGGTATATTATCAAAGTCGAACTGATGAGTTAGCTACGCCTCTAATCAATCAAGCTGAAGGTCAATCTATTATCTATATTGGCGATGTACATGGTGAACAACCTGAGGTAAGCGATTACATCAAGTTGAATAAACCTTATGACACTTTCTCTCTGCTTCGAACTATGGATATGTTGAGCAACGACTACTGTGAACCGGTATTGGCGAGGGATAACTCGGATTTGCAGGGCCTATCAGTTCTTATCGTCGAAGACATGAAAGTGAATCAAATCGTCGCCGAAAAAATGTTGTCAGTGTTGAATGTGAGTACGACTTTAGCTTATAACGGCCAAGAGTGCTTGGATGCGCTTCAGTCTCAACATTTCGATATTATTCTGATGGATATTCAGATGCCGATAATGGATGGCATAGAAGCGTTGAAGCAGATTAAACAGCAACATTTAGCCCCCAATACTGCCATTATCGCATTGACAGCAAACACCTTTGAAAGCGATGTGAGTTACTACCTAGAACAAGGGTTCGATGATGTAATACCTAAGCCTTTCCAACTCGAATGGATGAAAAACATGTTAGAAAAGCACAGTGTGAAGTTACCCTCTTAATAAACTTTTCCGCGCATCTTACAGAAACCTCTTCGTTTATTTCCCCCAAAAGCTTCTCAACGTGAATGAAACTTTTCATGATGATGAAATATTTCATTTTTGACGAGAATATCATGCGTAATCTCGAATAGATTTTCGTGACAAATTTCGCTGATTTCCATGAAATGAAACCGATTTCAAACCTGATGGTTAACAGAAATTATTTCTAATTTACTGATTAAAAGCACATTTATTTGCTGGTTAATTTTTGTTCAGTTTCATGGCTGTTCAGACGAACAGCGGTTGTGAACTAGTCCGATATTTTCAAGCTTTTCATTGCTTATTATTTTTGCCGAAAGATAGCAAACCCAATAAAAAATAGGGATATAACATGAAAAGCTTTAAAGTTTTACCAATCACCCTAGCAGTGGCCTCTTCGCTTGCAGCCGCTTCTGTCCTTGCCGACACCACGGATATTTCTGACCTTGAGCAGCGTATCCAAGAGCTTGAGTCTAAGCTTGTGGAGCTCGATTACACCGATGATCAGCAACCTGCAGTGCTAACCCCAGAAACAGAAGTGCCATCCGGGATTATCTTCTCGGGCTACGCTCGTTATGGCGCGCATTACTCTTCTGGCGATAATCGCTACGTAGAGGTAGGCAGCTCAGGTCGCTCATTGGGCCGTTTAGGTAACGAAGCCAATGGTGGTGAAGTCCAATTAGCCAAGATCTTCCAAGCAGATAATGGCGCTAAATGGGATTTGGTCTTCATGGTTGATGATTGGAACAACGATCAGTGGGGATCTTCTGGTGGCGTAAATTTAAAGAAAATGTACGCTGGTGTGACCAATATTTTTGAAAGCCAACCTGAACTCTACATGTGGGCTGGCCGCGACTTCCATCAACGTCCGCAACAAGGTTTGAACGATTACTTCTGGATGTCTCATGATGGTCAAGGTGCAGGCTTCAATAACCTAAACTTAGGCGGTGCTAAGCTGGATATGGGCTTTGTGGGCGCCGTTGATAGTAGCGATGGCGCATTAGGTAACGACTCTGGCCGTTACGCGATTACCTCTAAGTTGCACAGCATTGATCTTGGGATTGGTAATCTTGACCTATACGCTAACTACGGTTTTGCTTCCGATGAAGCGAACACGGGCACCGATCCAAACGTCAGCGATGAAACTGCATGGCAAGTGGGTGCAGTGATGGGGCTAGGCGCTTCAAACAAATTGGTAATGAAATACGCTGACGGTGCGGATAACTCGGTGTTTGAGCTGAAAGGGGATGATTACAAAGTTACTTACGTCAGCTTAGAGGGTGGCTACACAGCGTCAGAGCAATTCATCATTGATTACTTGGTTTCTTACAAAAACTTCTCAGGTACTGATACGGATGAGAAGAACGAGTACGCGGGTATCGTTCGTCCACAATACCAATGGGATGACGTTCACTCGACGTGGTTAGAAGCGGGTTACGCGATGGAAGACTTTGACGACGGCAGCGAGAAGAGCGGTTGGAAAGTGACGCTATCACAAAACGTTTCTCTAGGTGGCCTGCCTTGGAGTCGCCCAATGCTACGTTTCTACACCACAGTGGGTGATGTTGAGACCAAAGGACTAAGCACAACAAGTGTAACCGCCGATACGGTAGCTGTGGGTGCAATGTTTGAAGCTTGGTGGTAAGCGCCTGTAATAATTAACTGTCCACTTTTCTGTTAGCGGGAAGGCAGAGATATCCGCTAGTCAGATTATGATTAACTCCAATCATTTGAGCCGCGATTTCGCGGCTCTTTTTTGTTTCTGAAACCAATCAATACCTCCATTTCATCGATTCGAAAAATATCTCTTTGTGGCTAGGCTTTGACCATTTCATGAAACAGTTTCATGGCACGAATGGAAACTGCCCCCTGCTTCATTGTTTGGTAAATCAGGCCAGGTAAGGCCCTATTGAGTGTGACTGCTCTCACGCAACTAGGTAAGCAAATCATCAATACTAGCGTCATGAAAGCGGTTTCTAATTAAGAAAGCGGTTTTGGATATAGGCAGTAGTCGAGGTGTATAAGTGGCCACAATTAAAGATGTTTCTGAGTATGCAGGTGTCTCTCAAGCGACCGTATCACGAGTGATCAACGGTACCAGCCGAGTCAGCCATGATAAGAAGCTCAAAGTGGAAAAAGCGATACAAGTTCTCGGCTATCGTCCAAATGCAATTGCACAAGCGCTGGCTTCGAGTCGTACCGGAAGTATTGGCATTATCGTTCCAGAACTGGGTGGTCCTTTTTATTCAGGGATTCTACACAGCATAGAGAACAGGCTACGCCGATTAGGCTATCACGTAGTGGTAACGGCTGGTTCTAACACTGAGCAAGGACAACGAGAGTCGGTTGAGTTTCTTCTCGGTCGTCGCGTGGATGCAATGATTTTGCATACTCAACACCTAACCGATGATTACTTAACCGACCTTGAAGCAAAAGGCGTGGCGTTAGTTTTGGTCAATCGATTCGTACCAGAACTTGCGCAGAACTGCATTGAAATAGACAACGAGTTTGGTGGTCAGTTAGCGACTGAACACTTGTTGCGAATGGGGCATCGTAACATCGCATGTATCACCGGTCCTCTGGATAAATCTGATGCACGGGGGCGTCTGCAAGGTTATCGAAAAGCGTTAGAAGCGGCCGATATCTTGTTCGACGAAGCATTGGTTTCAGAGGCCGGTTTTACCGAGGAATCGGGTGTGAGCGCGATGCGTAAATTGCTAAAGCGCGATTGTTCATTTACCGCTGTGTTTGCCTGTAACGATCACATGGCATTCGGAGCGTTTGAAGTGCTGAAACAAGAGGGTATTAGCGTACCGGAACAAGTTTCATTGATGGGGTTCGATGACATCTTATTCGCTCGCTACATCTCGCCCCCTTTAAGCACGGTGAATTTTCCCATTGAACAAATGAGTGCTGAAGCCGTTCAACTGGTCATTCAAATACTCAACAAAAACAAGCGAGACGTGAGCTTTAAACTGTCACCGACTTTGGTGCCTCGAAGCTCTGTGAAACAACTCTAAATCCTACAAATCATTTAAGGACAATAAGATGAAACTAAAAACATTGACGCTTGCTACTGTGACTGCGCTTGGAGTCGCATCAACAGTCAGCGCTGCTAATTCTGAGATTCGCTTTGATGGTTTTCCTGATTTCGACAGCAGTTTGAAAGTGCTGCTTCCTGACTTTGAAAAAGAGACAGGCATTAAGGTTGATTACTTGATGAACAATCACGGAGACCACCATACGAAGCTGACCACCAACTTAGCCACAGGTTCAGGCGCAGGTGATGTCATTGTTGTCGATGTAGAGAAAATTGGTCCGTTTGTCGCATCTGGCGGTTTGGTGAATCTGTCTGAAAACTACGGTGCAGACAAATACGCAGAAAGCTTTGCACCTTATGCATGGGCTCAAGGTAAAGGCGCTGATGGTGATGTCTACGGCATGCCTGTCGACCTAGGCCCAGGTGTAATGTACTACCGCACAGACGTGTTTGAAAAAGCGGGTATCGATCTAAGTGAAGCAATCAAGGATTGGGATTCGTACATCAAAGCGGGTGAAGAGTTAAAGAAAAAAGATGTCTACCTGATTGCTTCGGCAGCGGATGTAGCGCAAGCGATTATCTTCACTACAGTACCTGAAGGTGAAGGTCTGTACTTCGATAAAGACGGTAACCCAGTGGTCACTTCAGAGCGTTTTGTCCACGCATTTGAAGTAGCTAAAGAGATTCGTGATAAAGGTTTAGACGCGCGTATCTTAGCGTGGTCAAACGAATGGTACGAAGGTTTCCGTAACGGCACGTTTGCGACTCAGCTATCTGGCGCATGGCTACTAGGCCACCTAAATAACTGGATTGCACCAGAGACAGCGGGTAACTGGGGTGTGTCTCACCTACCTGATGGTATCTACGGCAGCTGGGGTGGTTCATTCCTATCTATTCCTACACAATCTGAACACCAAGATGAAGCGTGGCAGTTGATCGAATACATGACAACCAAGCGTGATATTCAGCTTAAACACTTTGAAACTATCGCTGCATTCCCTGCAAACACAACCACTTATGACGATGATCTATTCCAAGAAGAAGTGGCATTCCTTGGTGGTCAAAAGGCACGTCTCCTGTTTGCTGACGTCGCGAAAAACATCAAGCCAGTAGCACCAGCGAAAGGTGACCACGTTGCACGTTCTATTATTTTAGAGAATGCGCTAATGGAAGTACTGGATGAAGGCAAAGATATCGAAACTGCGCTGAAAGAAGCAGAGCGAATGATCAAACGCCGTACTCGAAATCTTTAATTGGCTTGTTATTTGGTAAGGGAGGAAGGCGAGTTTCGCCTTCCTAACTAGAGGTCGTTACTATGAATCATGCAGCGAGCAAGGTTATGGACACATCCGAGAGCAAAAGCCTTTTTTCTCGCCTGAGTTTGAAAGCGCTTACACCGTATGGATTCCTACTTCCGTTTCTGATTATTTTTTCTGTATTTGGGATTTTCCCGTTACTGTTTTCAATCTTTCTGTCGTTTCACGAGTGGAACCCAGTCGAAGGTCTAGGTGCGATGGATTATGTGGGGTTAGAGAACTACCACATTGCACTGACTGACCCGTGGCTGTGGCGTTCACTGAAAAACACCCTATGGCTTGCGATTACATCGGGCGTCGCTCAACACTTGGTTGCGTTGCCTGTCGCTTACATTTTGGTGTCAATGAGTGACCGTTTCCGCCATTGGCTGACATCGGCGTACTTCCTGCCGTTTATCACCTCAACGGTGGCGGCATCACTGATCTTCTTCAACATGTACTCGCCGAACTCGGGCATCATCAACCAGACCTTAATCGCTCTGGCAGATAGCACTCTATTTGGTTGGGCGTTCAGTTGGGTCAATGATTTCCAGCCAATCCGCTGGCTTGATGACGCGACTATGGTGAAACCATCTATCGCTATCATGGTGTTCTGGAAATACACCGGTTTCAACATCGTATTGTACACCACTGGCTTGATGACTATTCCTAAAGACATTCTTGAAGCCGCTCGAATGGATGGCGCAAATGCGTGGCGCCGCTTTTGGAGCATCTCACTGCCAATGATTCGTCCGTTTATCTTCTTTGCTGTGACCATGACCATCATCGGTAACTTGCAGCTGTTTGAAGAACCGTTCGTTCTGACTCGTGGCACCGGTGGTACAGGTCAATCAGGTCTAACGATTTCAATGTATCTCTACAAAGTGGGTTGGGAGTGGTTAGAAATGGGCACAGCGTCGGCTATCTCTTGGCTGCTATTTATGCTGATTGCAGGCTGTACTGCGGTGCAATTCTTCTTCTTCGGTAAAAAAGGTTTGGGGGAGCAATAAGATGACCACTCAACACGTAATGTCTCCTCGCTGGCGTCCAAGTGATCGCAGCATTGAACTCTTTACCAAGCTAATGATGGCATTGCTTGCCGTAGTGCTGATTATTTCAGCCATTCTGACGGTGTTTCCGTTCCTTTGGTCGGCACTGCTGTCTACGCGAGATCGTACAGAAATCTTTGGTACTGGCATCAGCTTTGCCATCGGTGACAGCTTGGCGGTGAACTACGCTAAATTGCTCGAAATCATGCCATTTTGGCAGGCGATGTTTAACTCCATCTACATTGCGTTCCTAGGTACAACCATTTCGCTGCTGTTCTGTAGCATGGGCGGTTATGCGTTTGCGGTGTACAAGTTCAAGGGCAAAACGTTTCTGTTCGGCATGCTGGTTGGCTCAATGATGATCCCGCCAGTGCTGAGCCTGATCCCTTACTTCATGATCGTGAAGTTCCTCGGCTTGCTCGATAACCATCTGGCGGTATGGCTACCGTTCACCACAACGCCATTTGGTATTTTCTTAATGCGTCAGCATGTGGTGGCTTCGATCCCTAAAGAGCTACTGGAAGCGGCAAAACTCGATGGTGCAGGTGAGTTTAGAACTTATTGGAGTGTGGTGCTTCCGCTGATGAAACCGGCTTTAGCAACGCTTGCTATCGTTCAATTCGTCTTCTTCTGGAATATGTTTATGCAGCCGCTAGTGGTGCTCACCACCCCAGACAATTATGTGATTACGCAGGCGCTACGAAGTGTACAAGGCATTCCAAATACGCCATGGGGAGCGGTAATGCTTGGTACGACTATCTCGATTCTTCCGCTGGTAATTACTTACTTATTCGCTTCAAAACAAATGATTAGTGGCCTGACGTCAGGCGCAGTAAAAGGCTAAAAGGTTTAATAACAATGAATAAATTCCAACTTCCTACAGATTCAAAATTACGTAGCCCAGAATTCTTATTTGGTGTTGCCACCTCTTCTTACCAAATTGAAGGTGGTGCGCAGCTTGGCGGTCGTAGCCCTTCGATTTGGGATACCTTCTGTAACAAGCCTGGTGCGGTGGATAACATGGACAATGGTGACGTTGCCTGCGACCATTTCCACCTTTGGAAGCAAGATATTGAGATGATCAAAGGTCTTGGCGTGGATGCTTATCGACTGTCTCTGGCATGGCCTCGCATCATTCCACGCGATGGTGAAGTTAACCAAGAAGGCCTTAAGTTCTACGAGCAAATTATTGACGAGTGCCATGCTCAAGGTCTACAAGTTTTCGTAACGCTCTATCACTGGGATCTGCCGCAATACCTAGAAGATAAGGGTGGCTGGTTAAATCGTGAAACCGCTTACAAGTTCGAAGAGTACGCTAAAGTTGTAAGTGGCTACTTTGGCGATAAGATCGACTCGTACGCAACCCTAAACGAACCGTTCTGTTCGTCATACCTTGGTTACCGCTGGGGCATGCACGCGCCAGGTATTAAAGGTGAGCGTGAAGGTTTCTTGTCAGCGCACCACTTAATGCTTGCTCATGGTCTGGCAATTCCACACATGCGTAACAACGCACCAAATGCGATGCATGGTTGTGTGTTTAATGCGACACCGGCTTACCCACTGACGGATGCAGATATTGGCGCTGCTGAGTATAGCGATGCCGAAGGTTTCCACTGGTTTATGGATCCGGTACTGAAAGGTGAATACCCACAGTTGGTCCTAGAACGTCAAGCGCACAATATGCCAATGATCCTAGAGGGTGACTTAGACATTATTCGCACCGACTTAGACTTTATTGGCGTGAATTTCTACACCCGTTGTGTGGTTCGTTTTGATGAAAATGGCGATATCAAAGACGTACCTCAACCAGAAAATGAACACACCTTTATTGGTTGGGAGATCTACCCGCAAGCACTGACTGATTTGCTACTACGCTTACATGATCGCTATGACAACCTACCGCCGCTGTACATTACTGAAAATGGCGCAGCAGGTGAAGACGACTGCATCAATGGTGAAGTAAACGACACGCAGCGTGTTAACTACTTCCAAACGCATTTAGAAGCGGTAGATAAAGCAATCAATAAAGGTGTAGACGTACAAGGTTACTTTGCGTGGAGTTTAATGGATAACTTTGAGTGGGCGTATGGTTACAAACAGCGTTTCGGTATTGTTCACGTGGACTACGAAACCCAGCAGCGCACCCTGAAACAAAGCGCAATCGCTTACCGCAACATGCTGCTAGAGCGTCGAGAGGAGAATCAGAATGGCTAAAGTAGAGTTCAAAAACATCCAGAAATCGTATGATGATGTGGAAGTAGTCAAGCACTTCGATTTTACGGTCAACGATGGCGAGTTCGTGGTTTTTCTTGGGCCTTCAGGTTGCGGTAAATCGACGACGCTACGTATGCTTGCTGGCTTAGAGAGCATCACTGCAGGCGAGATTTTCGTTGGCGATAAGCTAATGAATAAAATCGATGCTAAAGATCGTGACTTGGCGATGGTGTTTCAAAGCTATGCTCTCTATCCGCATATGACGGTGTATGAGAATATTGCCTTTGCACTTAAGCTTAAGGGCATGGCGAAAGATCAAATTGATAGCGAGGTGCGTAAAGCGGCCAAAATGCTAGAGCTCGATCCGCTGCTTGCTCGTAAACCGAAAGAGCTATCGGGTGGTCAACGCCAACGTGTAGCCATGGGCCGAGCGATGGTGCGCACACCAAAAGTGTTCCTGTTTGATGAGCCTCTATCGAACCTTGATGCGAAACTGCGTGGCACTATGCGTGAAGAGATTAAGCAGCTACACAGAGAGCTTCAAACCACCACGATTTATGTAACGCACGATCAAATCGAAGCGATGACCCTTGCTGACCGCATTGTGATTCTGAAAGACGGATATGTGGCGCAAGTGGGTACGCCAACAGAAGTGTTCCAACAACCAGCGAACAAGTTTGTTGCTCAGTTCATTGGTAACCCATCAATGAACATGCTCGATGCTCAGCTGGTGGGTGAAGAAGGCGATTGGCATGTTGAGCTAGGTGAAACTCGCATTCCGCTGCCAGAGCGCTTCCATGCTCATGCGTCTAAGAACCTTGCGCTTCACTTTGGTGTTCGTCCGACTGACATTCACTTGCGTGCTGAGCAAGTGGATCATGAGCGAGTGCTGCCGTTCCCGGTCAAAATCAAAGATAAGGAGCTGCTGGGTGCAAGTATCTTGCTTAAAACCGAAATTGCAGGGCAATCTTTGATGGTGGAAACGCAAGCCGCAGAAGTGGATGTGAATGAACTGACGCTTTACTTGGATCTGGATGCGATTCATTTGTTTGACGCCATGAGCGAGAAGTCGCTAGCGACATTTTAATCGATAACATTCACCCCCAAAGAGTAAGCCAGTGCAATTTGGCGCTGGCTTACCTCTTGAGCTCTCAATTCCTCATCGCGTCAGTTGAGCTCTTCGAGACTAGTTTTTATAGTCGATGTTTCGCTTGTTCAATTGGCAATTTCTATGACGACCAAAAAGAAAAAAAAGCCTTCAATCTATGATGTCGCCAAGCTTGCTGGTGTCTCACCAAGCACCGTCTCTCGCTTTCTTAATCGCACTACTTATGTTTCTGATGAAAAAACCAATAACATTGAGAAAGCGATAAAAACGCTCGGTTACAAACCTAACTACACCATGAATCAAGGCACCAATACTCGCTCAATGACTATTGGCGTATTGGTGCAAAACCCAGAAAGTCCGCACACCAGCCGCATCCTCAATGATATGGAGAAAGTGTTCAGTGCGCAGGGCTACTCGCTAGTGATTGCGACCGGGCATTGGAAAAACAAACTCGAATCCCATGCGCTCGAATATCTCGCTAAGAGCAATGTCGATGGCGTGATCATTGTGACCGGCAGCCTGACGGAACAACAAATCCTCGACTATGCAGAGAGCATTCCAGTCGTAGCGGTCGGTTATGACGTGATTGGCGAGCGAGTCCGCTGCATTAACATCGACAACGTGCTCGGCGGTTATATGGCAACGCTGCATTTGCTGCAACAGGGCCATCTAAACATCGCCCATATTAAAGGCTTGCTTAACCAGCCGGATGCGGTAGCTCGCTTTGTTGGCTATAAAAATGCACTGCAAGAAGCAGGGATTAAAGTGCAACCTAAACTGATCAAACAAGGTGATTTTAGTAGCGAGTGTGGCTATGAGTTAACCAAAGAACTGATTGAGTCGAAAAGCCATTTTAGCGCCATCTTTGCTGCCAATGACCAAACAGCTTATGGAGCGATTAAAGCTCTGCATGACCACGGTTATCGCGTACCTGAAGATGTCTCTGTGGTGGGGTTTGATGATCTGCCTACGTCGTTTTACTTTACTCCTGCGCTCACGACCATGCGCCAACCCGTCGAAGAAGTTGGGGTCGTATGTGCAGAATCGATCCTCAATCTCTTAAGTGGTGAAAGGCATGATGTTCGATTGCCACCAATTGAATTGATTGTTAGACAGTCGACGAAATCAATTTATCGTTGAACGATAGCCGAGGAAGACTGGGTAGCTTAGTTAAAATTGTGTTGCTGTCTGACAGCAGTTAGGGGATAGAAGATTTACTCGAATGGAGCTGGCGGCAAAAATTGGCGTCTAAAATAAATTCAAATAGTGCTTTACATCGAGGCATTAAATAACCAATAATGGCCGCGCTCTGTTGTTCAGAGTTATTAAATGAAACATCCAGTTGTAAAAGTAAAGCCCTCAGAATTTCTTCATTGTTATCCTCAGCGTTTCCCTTAGCTTCATAGATACATTAAATAATTCAAGCCTCCAGCGCATTGTAATTTAAACAATCAAAATTTATTTATTAAATAAGGGACACCAAATGTCTAACAAAGTAACTGGCTCTGTAAAATGGTTTAACGAAACTAAAGGTTTCGGTTTTCTAACTCAAGACAATGGCGGCGCTGACGTATTCGTTCACTTCCGTGCGATTGCTTCAGATGGCTTTAAAACTCTAAATGAAGGCCAAAAGGTTTCATTTGAAGTAGAGCAAGGTCAGAAAGGTCTACAGGCTGCAAACGTTGTACCTGCATAAGATTTAAAGTATGTGCAAGTGGTCTAGCGCCACTTGCATGTATCCGATACTAGCTTCAACTCTTCGCGACAATACCTGACGTTTCCCCAATACCTCTACACATCTCGCATTATGCTGCCTTCCTACATAGTTATCTTATAACTTATGTATGCGTTTTCCGATTAAATTCCCGTAAATCCATATTATTTAAATATATCAATAAACATTTAAGGACTTTTATGTCACGTTCACTTGGTCGTAAACGATTCTGGTTTCATCAGAGTCGCCAAAAGACTACAAAATTAAAAAAATAAAGCTCGCTTGAAGGGACTTTGAAAGCTTCACTTGCCTTCTGAAGTACTCTATTCAATAATTTTCTACCCTGTATTAACCACTCAATCTATTTTTATTCCCCCTCGACCATCAGCCCATCGAGCTCCCACGAATGCCATAGGATAGATTGACTGTCTCTACTGTGATTCATTCTTGTTGGCTGAGTTGTGTGTATATCAGTAGCGTATGAAAAAAGCGCTCTCCGAGAAGGGTAAGAGCGCTTGACTTAGGAAGGAATAAATTAGGTTAGGTTTGCCCTAACTAGCGAACTTTTTTACGTCGATGTTTCCTTGTGCATCGTAGGCTTTCTCGCCGTAAATAAAGGTCTCACATACGGTGCGGTCATCGCCTAAGCTCATCAAAACGAAGAGTTTCTCTTCAAGCGTTGTTGCTTGGTGCATTCTAAAGCGCATCAGCTGAGTCGCATGTAAATCCAGCACCACAAAGTCCGCTTCTTTGCCCACTTCTAAGTTACCTATTTTGTCTTCAAGGTGAAGTGAACGCGCACCACCAAGCGTTGCTAAGAACAGTGACTTAAGAGGGTGCAGCTTTTCTTGTTGGAGCTGCATAATTTTGTACGCTTCACTCATGGTTTGCAGAATCGAGAAGCTGGTGCCTGCACCGACATCGGTACCCATACCGACTCTTACGCCATGCTCTTCAAGTTTCGGTAGCTTAAATAGACCAGAGCCTAAGAATAGGTTCGACGTTGGGCAGAAGGCGATAGCAGATTCGGTATCGGCTAAGCGTTTACATTCACAGTCTGATAGATGGATACCGTGAGCGAATACGGAGCGCTTGTGCAGCAAACCATAATGATCGTAAACATCTAGATAAGAGTCTCGCTCAGGGAATAAGTCCAATACCCACTCAATTTCTTTTTTGTTTTCAGATAAATGAGTGTGCATGTAAACATCGGGGTACTCCTCAAGCAGTTTTCCGACCGTGGCTAGCTGTTCTGGCGTACTGGTTGGCGCAAAGCGGGGCGTTACCGCGTAAAGTAGACGATCTTTGTTATGCCATTTTTCGATCAGCTCTTTTGACGCTTCATAGCCTGATTCAGGGGTATCGGTTAGGTAGTCTGGCGCATTGCGGTCCATCAGTACCTTGCCTGCAATCATACGCAGTTTACGTTTTTCAGCCTCTTCAAAGAACACGTCCACGGACTCTTTATGTACGGTGCCAAAGACTAAAGCGGTGGTGGTGCCGTTGCTTGCGAGTTCATCAAAAAACAGCTTAGCGACTTTATGCGCATAAACTGGGTTCTTAAAGCGACGTTCCTCAGGGAAGGTGTAGTTCTCAAGCCAGTCGAGTAGCTGTTCACCGTAAGAAGCAATCATGCCCGTCTGAGGATAGTGGATATGGGTATCGATAAAGCCTGAGGTAATCAGTTTATCTTCATATTCAGTAATGCTGATATCTTTTGGTTGGCGGGCTAGCACCTCTTCTGTCTCACCAATATCAATGATATGGCCATCTTCGACGACAATAACTCCGTCATCAAAAAATTGATAAGAGTTATCCAGTCCGACGTCTTTTGGGTCAGCGATGCTGTGCAAAATAGCTGCACGATAAGCGTTACGTTGCGTTGTCATTGTTACTTCCTTTTATAACCCAAATTAACCACTACTTGGGTTAGGCGATTTTTTCTTCCAGTTGGGAATCGCTCTGTTGATTACTTTTACTGTGTGCCGTAGGGCGTTTTTGTTCAAGGGGAATACCCTGATAGTGTGCGATCAGTTCACCTGCAACCGACACCGCGATTTCAGCGGGGTGTTTTCCATTCACCATGCTGACACCAATCGGGCAAATCATAGTGTCAATTTGTGCATCGGTGTAGCCACGTTGCGCCAAACGCATATCAAACTTCTTGCGCTTAGTGAGCGAACCAATCATGCCAAAGTAGACACTGTCATCGCGGTCGATGATGGCTCTTGCTAGGTCAAAATCGAGCTGGTGGTTATGAGTCATCACCAAGTAGTAACTGTTTGGTGGCAGATCTCGAACTTCACCTACCGGGTCATCGGTCACTAGCTTGGTGACATTACGTGGCAGCTCTTCAGGGAAAACGTCATCTCGTTCATCAATCCATGTGACTCGGAAGGGAAGAGTGGAGACGATATGTAAAAGGGCTTTGGCAACATGACCTGCACCGAACACAACCAGATGCTTTTGAGCGGTGCCAATCGGTTCAAAGCTCAGTGTTGCCATTCCGCCGCAACACTGCCCCAAACGTGCACCAAGATTAAAGCGTTCTACTTTTAGTGAGCGTTCACCCGCAATGAGCATTTCACGTGCCATTTTGGTCGCAACGTGCTCTAAATGACCACCACCAATAGTGGCAATCAGTCGGTCACGGGTCACGAGCATTTTGGTTCCAGCATCCCTTGGCACAGAGCCCCGGTCTTCCAATACCGTCACCATCACACACGGTTCGCTGTTTTTTTCTAGTTGTGCCAGTTCATGAATCCAATTGTCCTTAAACATACGTCTCTCCTTGAACTATTTATCCTGTCGTCATCCTCGACAACGAGGACTTTCTATTCATTGCCATTCCAAGAATGAGGACTCAGTGTCCATTGTCACCCTCAAGAGCGAGGAGCGAGAGAGTTGGGGATCTCTTATTACGAGCGACTAATTTAAGAGATTCCCTACTCCTTCCTTCGCCAGTCTATGGAGTGACACCTACTCGGCTTCTTGCGCCTTCTCTGGCGTTGTCTGCGGCTGAGTCACTTTAGCAATTGCCATCAGAACACGCTCTGGCGTCGCTGGTGTATCCAGTTTCGGAATGGCACCATCCGCGGCTACAGACGCAATTGCGTCTCTTAGCGCGCTCCACACTGACATACCAAGCATGAACGGTGGCTCACCGACGGCCTTGGAGTTAAACACCGTATCTTCTGGGTTGGCACGGTTTTCCAGCAGATGGGTATGGAACTCAATCGGCATATCGGCAATGGCCGGAATTTTGTAACTTGCCGGACCATTGGTCATTAAGCGTCCTTGTTCGTTCCATACCAGCTCTTCAGTTGTTAGCCAGCCAACGCCTTGTAAAAAGCCGCCTTCAATTTGGCCGATATCTATCGCCGGGTTTAGTGAGGCGCCAACATCATGCAAAATATCAGCGCGCAGAATCTTGTATTCACCGGTTAAAGTATCGACGATCACTTCTGAACACGAAGCACCGTAGGCGTAGTAGTAAAACGGACGACCGCGTGCTTTCTCATGATCGTAGTAGATCTTTGGCGTACGGTAGAAGCCCGTGCTTGATAGCGATACTTGGTTGAAGTACGCCAATTGGACAAATGACTCAAAGGTCATGATCTCATCGCGGATCATTATCATACCGTTTTTGAACACCACCTCTTCAGGCGAGACCTTGAAGTGGCTTGCGCCAAAGTCAATCAGACGCTGCTTAATCGTCAGTGCGGCGTTTTGGGCTGCCTTACCATTGAGGTCGGTGCCCGATGAGGCGGCGGTTGGCGATGTGTTCGGTACTTTGTCGGTATTGGTAGCGGTGATTTGGATACGTTCAACATCAACTTGGAACTCCTGTGCAACGATTTGTGCCACTTTGATATTCAAGCCTTGTCCCATTTCCGTACCACCGTGATTCAAATGAATACTGCCGTCGGTGTAAATGTGTACTAGAGCACCAGCTTGGTTTAGGAAAGTCGCCGTGAATGAAATACCAAATTTTACCGGAGTAATCGCTAAACCTTTTTTCAAGATCGGGCTTTGCTTATTGAACTCAGCAATGGCTTTACGACGAGCGTGGTAGTCACTGCTTTGCTCAAGTTGTTCGGTAATCTCTGGTAAGAAGTTATCTTCAACCGTTTGGTAGTAGTGAGTGACATTACGTCCTTCACCACCGTAGTAATTCGCTTTACGTACTTCGAGTGGGTCTTTACCCAGATAGAGCGCAATCTCATCCATGATGTGTTCAATGGTCATCATGCCTTGCGGGCCACCAAAACCACGGTAAGCGGTATTCGATGCCGTGTTGGTCTTACAGCGGTGGCCAGTGACAGTGGCATCACCTAGGTAATAGGCGTTGTCTGAGTGGAACATCGCACGGTCAACAATCGAACTTGATAAATCTGGTGAGTAACCACAGTTACCTGCAACAATGATCTCAGAGCCTTGAATCACACCATCATCATCAAAACCAATTTTGTATTGGTTGTAGAATGGGTGGCGTTTGCCCGTCATGGTCATATCTTCTGCGCGCGGTAGGCGCATTTTCGTTGGACGCTTAGTGAGATGAGCAATCACGGCCGCCATACACGCTGGCGCAGCGGCTTGGGTCTCTTTACCACCAAAACCACCACCCATACGGCGCATATCAATCACCACTTTGTGCATAGGTACACCAAGCACTTCAGCAACCAGTTTTTGCACTTCGGTTGGGTTTTGCGTTGAGGTGTAAACGATCATCCCGCCATCTTCTGTTGGCATCACACTGCTGACTTGGGTTTCAAGGTAGAAGTGCTCTTGACCGCCGATATCAATATCGCCCTCAATCACGTGTTTTGCGTTAGCAATAGCCGCTGCTGAGTCACCACGTTTTTGCTGGTGGCTTTCTGTCACGAAGAGCTCTTTTTTCAGTGCTTCTTTAACATCAAGAACTGGTGGCAGCGCTTCATATTCAATGATGGCAGCTTGCGCCGCTTTGCGTGCTGTTTCCATATCATCTGCCGCGACGGCAATGATAGGTTGGCCGTAGTATTGAACCAAACCATCGGCGAGTAGAGGATCGCCAGGTAAGATCGCACCGATATCGAGTTGACCTGGTACATCTTCATGGGTAATCGCAATGGCTACCCTTTCGAACTCATAACATGGTGACACGTCAATCTTAGTGATTTTTGCGTGGGCATGAGTACTGGTGCGTGCATAGACATGGAGTTGATTTGGGAACTCTAAGCGGTCATCGATATAGACTGCTTCACCAGTTACCTGTTTTGGGGCGCTGTCGTGTTTTACGCTTTTACCAACGCCAGTTTTAAGATCCTGCTTTACGATGGCGACCATCTCATCATGAGATAGGGTCTGATGGTGTGCGTTAGACATAAGACGTTACCCTTGTTTCAATCTGGTTATTCTGATGGTTCTGTTCGATGTAGAAGCGACGTAGCATGTTGGCAGCTGTCATCGAGCGATACTCTTTGCTAGCGCGAAAATCTGATAGTGGCTCGAAGTCGTTATGGATTTCTTTCATCGCTTCATCGATGTTGGCTTGATTCCACTCTTTGCCAAGGAGGACATTCTCACAGCGAGTTGCTCGTTTTGGTGTTGCCGCCATACCACCAAAGGCAATGCGGGCACTGACGACTTTGTTCTCTTCAATTTGGATGTTGAAAGCGCCACAAACTGCAGAGATATCATCATCTAGGCGTTTAGAGAGTTTGTAAGCTTTGAAGGTCTCACTTGATTTCGGTTTCGGGATGATCACTTGCTCGATAAACTCGCTCTCTTGTTGAGCGGTGACTTTGTAGCTGATGAAGTAGTCTTCGATTGGCATAACACGTGATTGTTTGCCACGGCGTAGTTTCACTTGAGCATTCAGTGCAATTAGAAGCGGTGGCGCATCACCGATAGGCGAAGCGTTACCAATATTACCGCCTAGCGTACCTTGGTTACGTACTTGTAGTGAAGCAAAGCGATGCAGCAACTCGCCAAAATCAGCGTAGTGATTCGTCAGAAGTTTGTACGCATCACTAATGGCAACGTTGGCACCAATATGAAGCGCATCTTCACTCTCTTCACACACTTTCATGTCTTCAACTTGAGTGACGTTGATCAGTGTTTCGATTTCGCGATGGAACTGGGTGACTTCCAGCGCTAAATCTGTGCCACCTGCGACTAGTTTTGCGTTTGGATTGGCACTATAGATGTCAGCCAGCTCTTCAATACTACGCGGTAAGTATGCTGTTAGGTTACCTAGAGTTAAGCTTGCAGGTTGCTCTTGAAGCGTAAGCAGTCTTGCAACTGTTTTCTTTTCTAGCTCAACAAACTGATCCATAAGAGGTTCGTTTGACATCAGGGATAAAGCCGCATCAACAATCGGGCGATAGCCTGTACAGCGACATAGGTTACCGGCAAGAGACTCCATTACATCTTCCTTGTTTGCCGCTGGTTTGTTCTTGCTTAGGGCGAACATCGACATAATGAAACCTGGTGTACAGTAGCCACATTGAGAACCGTGGAAATCGACCATTGCCTGCTGGGTAGGGTGCAGTTTGTCTTTATTTTGTAGATCTTCCACCGTAATAAGCTGTTTGCCATGAAGGCTAGAGACGAACGTTAAACAAGAGTTCACCGAGCGGTATTGAAGCTTTCCATCGTTCACTTCACCAAGTACCACGGTACAGGCTCCACAGTCACCTGAGCCGCAGCCTTCTTTTGTTCCTGTCTTTTGTACTTGTGTTCTCAGGTATTGAAGTACTGTCATGTTTGGTGACAGTTCACTCTCTTGTCTGAGTTCTTGATTGAGTAGGAAAGTAATCAAGAGACCTCCTTGTGTGTTGACACTATATGTTCCAATGTGATTTTTCTGACCTTTAGGTCAATAATTGGCTAATTTGACCTGAAGGTCAACTTTAATTTCACAAAAATGCAACATGAAAATGGTCTGTTTAGAGGTGTATATAATCGAGGTGTATTCGTAACTGTATGTATTTTAACGGTTTGGTTTAATCTTTGAGTTAAAAATCTCTATGTAAAGATTTTTAATATTGTACTTTATTTTGTGTACAATTTGGGTGGGAGACAGAAAAAAGCCCAGCAAGTGGCTGGGCTTAGAATGTTGCGTATAGCTAAAAGCTATCGATTATTAAGAATCTCTGAAAATACGACATGTAGGTCGTTAGATGCCGCGTTACTATCGAGATTGAGCTTAGAGCGGATATGATCTAAGTGCTCTTGCATCATATTGACTGCGCGAGTTGTATCACCAGACTCGATCGCATCAAGTAAGTTCGAGTGCTCGTCAAGTGAACAGTTGGCGTGGTTACCTGTTTCGTACTGAGCAATCAAAAGCGAGGTTTGAGAAACAAGGCTACGCTGGAATGCGAGCAACGGCGCATTGTTTGCCATCTCGGCAAGTTTAATATGAAACTCACCAGATAAGCGCAGTCCTTTCCCATAATCGTCGTTATCGAACGCTTGGTTTTCTTTTTCTACCAGACGGCGGCACTCTTCAATCTTAGCGGACGTTGCATGCTCAACAGCGAGCTCAGTGATTGCCAACTCCATCACTTCACGCGCTTTAATGATTTGCTTCGCTTCTTCCTTAGTCGGTGCAGCAACCATTGCGCCTCGATTAGGGCGAATACTCACAACTTGCTCCATAGAAAGGCGTAGCAGGGCACGTCGGATAATCGTGCGGCTGACATTAAAGATTTCGGCTAAGGCTTCTTCATTAAGCTTGGTTGCTGGTGGTAAGCGCTGTTCAAGAATTGCATCGAAGATGTGGCAATAGACAACGTCATCTTGTGTTTGACCAGCGACTTTTGTCTTTATGTTTTTAGCCACAGAATTTTTTAGATTAGCCATAGGCGGCATTCACTCTCAAACCATTTATTTCCCTAATAAAACAATCATACTTTACTTTGTATACATGTGGCTAGCGTTGGACGGTTTTTGCGATTGCACATTTATTAAAGGAGAGAAAGAAAAGTAACGCATTGTTAACATTTGTGCGGAAGGAATAAAAAAGCCGCCAATAGTCGGCGGCTTTGCGGATAACGCGATTTAAACCGTAAATCGGTCAACTAAGTCGTACAACTCATTTGCTCTATGATTCAGTGATTGGCTACCAGTACGGTTTTCGTTGGCCAGCTCAGCTGATTGAGAACTTTGATCTGAAATCACGACGATACGTTGCGAGATCTCTTGCCCGACTAGGCTTTGTTCTTCGGTGGCAGTTGCGATAAGAGAGTTCATATCCATGATGGTGCCAATCGAGTCTTGGATCTGAACCAGTGCTTGTGCAGCGGCTTTGGCTTCTTCAACGGTGCTTTCCCCGCGTTTTTGACTGGAATCCATGGCTTTCACCGCGTCGTCAGAGGCAGCTTTGAGTTGCTCAATCATCTGGTGGATTTCGCCAGTACTATCTTGCGTACGACTTGCAAGTTTGCGCACTTCATCCGCTACGACGGCAAAGCCCCGACCTTGTTCACCTGCACGGGCTGCTTCAATCGCTGCGTTGAGTGCCAGTAGGTTGGTTTGCTCTGCAATATCTTGAATCACGGCAAGAGAAGAAGAGATGTTCTGAACGTCACCTTCAAGGCGAGAGATAACACTGTTCGCTTTTGACACTTCTTCTGCCAGTGCTTCGACGGACTGAACTGAAGAATTGACAATGTCTTGCGCTTCTTTCGCGTTGTCATCCGCTTCTTTTGCCGAGTGAGCCGCTTGGCTGGCATTGTTGGATATCTCGCCAGCTGTGGTGGTCATTTCTGTCATTGCCGTAGCGACTTGTTCAGTTTCTTCACGTTGACCGGATGCGAGCTCATCAACCTTAGCAGCTCGCGACGACATGTTATTGGTTTCATCTACAACTTGCTGTCCGACATCAGTCACGCTGCGGATAATGTCTTGTAAGCTGGCAACAAAGGCATTGAAGTTTTTACTCAGTCTCGAAAACTCAGGTGCTTTAAAATCTTCCATTCTCGCCGTTAGGTCAGCATCACCGCTGGCAAATGAACTAATAGAGTCGTCAAATAACTCTATCGGTTTCATAATGGTGCGATTTACGGCCACTGCGAAAATAGCCACGATGACGGCGATCACTAAGCAGAAAACGATAATCGCTGAAAGGGTAGTTTGTAGAGCGCTTGTGGTTGCTTCATCCATTTCATTAATAATGGCGTCAATATCATCGGTATAAAAACCGGTCCCAAGCATCAAGTCCCATTCTGGAATAAAAATAGAGTAACTGAGTTTCGGCAACGCTTGTGTCTCTCCCGGTTTTGGGAAGTAGTAAGTCGTGAACTCGCCCGTTTTGGCGTTACGTATTAAATCCTGAATTAAGTAGTTGCCATGTTTATCTTGCAGGTTCCAGTAATTTTCCCCAATCCCTTTTTCACTTTTACCTTGTACACGACGCACCCCTTTCGAATCATAACCAAATACATAGCCCGATGAACCGTATTCCAGTGTCTTTAGGGTTGGGTACGCTTCCTCTAGGGTTGCACCTTTATCAAGGAAAGGTTGAATGGCTGACTTCGCCATTTGAAGGTAGTTCCTAAGCTCTGCCTTCTTCATGTTTATCATGTTGGTGTGGGTGATTTTAATTTGCTGTTCGTTTAGCTCAGTTGTCTTTATGTAGGTGAAACTAAGCATACCCAGAGCAATGACTAGCAGCGGAACCAGTGCCAAAATATAAAGGCGACTGCGAATTGTAAGACTCATACAAGCATCCTGTCTTTGTAATTGAGACTTCAGCACCAAAAGCAGCAATTTCGGCCTTGGGGCTGAGCCTAGTTATCGGATTATGATTTTATAGTTAAAAAGTTACTTTATAAGATTAGCCAAATTATTCAGTTAGGACTGTGAATCTTGATAGGTTTATCAGTCTTACTTATTAGACATTAGTACTAGCTTGATTCAATTGTGCTTTTTTGGCTTACTTGTCGTTTTCAAATAAACGTGCCAGTTCTCTGATATGTGTTGATACTGGAACACACAAAAATCTTTGCGCTCGGTAAGGTAGTCATTTTCCACTTCATCAAGTAAGTTTGTATGTTGCTCTGGGTTACTGCCGTAGACTAAACAAAGAGTAGAGAAGTACCGTTGTAAGTCGAAGCTATGTTCATCAATGTACTCACCAAAATCGTAGTAATCGGGTCTATCTTCAGATTCAAAAGCAAACATATCGGCCGCGCTAACCGCTGTATCGTCACCGTTTTCTACGTACTCAATCATTAATACCGCAGCAAAGTTATCAACTGCGTCTTCTTCTTTACCTAATATCGGTATGTTTTGGTCAGCAATAAAAGCATGTCCAGCTTCATGTAATAGGGTGTGAAGCACCGTATCAATTGCCCCTGATTGGGCTGGCTTGCCATACTTTTCCTGATACTCGTTTTTTATGAAGTAGTTAAGCGCTTCGTCATAGAATGAGTAAGGCATTTGAACGACATGTTTCTCAGGGTCGTAAAGCGGTCCATCTTCACTGCCATATTCAATAGTTAACGTTTTATTGAATGGGAACAGGTGGTCTGATAAATCCACTACGGTTTCATTTACGCCACTTTGTTGAATTGCTTGTTGGGCTTGAATTTCGATTTTGTCGCTCGGTACGAGGTAACGGATTTGAATATTGTCTGAGGCAAATGCCAGGCTAGGGATAAGAAACAAGATGTTAAGCAGTAGGCGAAGAGGCATAGATGTTCCTTATAGAATTGCTTTTATAAATGGACTAACACAATACTGACACAAAAAATGTACTGCTGCTTACCCTATGCCTAGTCATTAGGAGTCTACAATGAAAACCATACCGCTATTAAAGCAACCAAGAGTCCAGTGAGCGTTGTTTAGCTTGAACGTCTAAACTGCGCCACGAAATCGTTCCGTGGCAATACTATTTATTATCGGAGTTTGTCATGACACAAAAACATTGGTCTAAATTTCAACTGCTGCATCAAGTTGTCAGCAATAAAAACATTCATATTAAAGGTCAGCATAGCTACTACAGTGATTGCTGGGATAATGGCTTTGAAGAGTCGGTGGTGCGCTACCTGCATGGTGACGAAGTCAGTCGCCACTGGGAACCTCGCTGGGAGATCGATCAGCTATACATTGGCGATTACGTTTGCATTGCTGCTGAAGCCGTTATCTTAATGGGCGGCAATCATAATCATAGAACGGATTGGTTCTGTCTATATCCTTTCTTAGATGATGTGGAGCGCTCTTATCAAAGTAAAGGTGACACCGTTATTCATGATGGCGTATGGATTGGGATGCGCGCGATGATCATGCCGGGTGTGACTATCGGTGAAGGTGCGGTAGTCGCCGCTAATAGTGTCGTTACGAAAGATGTTGAACCTTATGCGATTGTTGGTGGAAATCCGGCAAAGTTCATCAAGCATCGCTTTGAAGTTACTCAGGTAGAAAAGTTGTTGTCGATGAAGGTGTATGACTGGCCTGAAAAGAAATTTAATGCTTTGAGAGAGCACTTGTCTCAATCGAACTTTAATCAGCTAGAGCAAGCCGTCGCAGAGTATGACTCTAGGCTAAGTTAAGTTATCGAACATAAAAAAAGCGCCGCAATGGCGCTTTTTTTGTATCGGTCTACTTGGTTTGAATATCAAGCTTATCGAGTAAAGATAGGTAGCCCCAGCCGTTTTCACCTGCGGTAACTTTGTCACCAGTTAAATACTCATAAAGCGTAGGCGCGAGCGATCCATTGGCTTCTGAGGTAAGCGGTGTTGGGTTATCACCAATGGGTGTTCCCCAGAAACCGATAAAGGCATCTTTCTCCAAATAACTTTCCCCTGCATGGCGACCCGGAACTTTGGTGTTGTAACCGATGCCTTCTCTTGGGAATAGGTTTACTGTTCCAGCTCGTTCCTCAGCATAAAGCTGTGCAAGTTGGACTACGGAGTCAGGTCGTGGCGTAAAGCGGGTTAGTGAGCGCCAGTCCTGTGCGTTACACCAACTGCTTGGATTGTTAATGGCTGCTCTATTGATGCATTTCTCAACCAGATGAGCAAAGTTATCTAGCTCTTTCTGGTTTGGTTTAGGTAGATATGGATTGAGCGATTTCGCCTCTAGCAACGTCACGTTGGAAGTGTCTTTACCCAAACTGCCATAGTAGTAGCGATCGTCTTGTCTGATGATGATTTCATCGTGTCTAGTGTTCTCGCGGTTAGCGATGATACGAGTCTGGCAATGATTGTCATCACAGGTATCGTTGCGTACCACCATGTAATCTAAACTATCCCCCAAATAGTTGAGAGATTCAGCGATAATATCGACACTCTCTTCACTAGATGCGTTTACAGGTTGCCACTTCACTAGCTCTCTATAGGTCGGTTGAGTCTTCCAACCTGATTTTGAGTTGAAGAAGTCGAGCATAAAGTTACCACCGGCTGTGGAGGCAACAACGACATCAATACCTTGATTGCTAGGGTAGTTGAGCGCGTTGGTGATCTTTGGTCCTTCTCCCTCATCCGAAGAGATTTTCTTGATCACCAACGGATAACCTAACTTCTCTTCTAGTGGTTCAAAAATGGCTTTTTCAGGGTTTAATGTGTAATAGACTGGCGCTAAACCGTGGTCACCTGCCATGCCCCATAAGGTTTGAGCGTAAATTCCTGCATCTTTATAGCTTTGCTCAAGACGACGGATCCAGTAATCAAGTCGGTTTAGCTCCCCTGTCGGCATGATGATTTCATCACTAAATGGTCCGACAAAGTGGGCGAAGTGATCAGGCCAAGGGTTATAAACCAAGGTGTAATCAGGCATTCCTTGTCCATCAAGCTCACTATAGCTCTCTATGTTTTGCTCAATCTTCCATTTACGTGTCAGCTTGGTATAAAAATCCCACACAGGAATGGCTTGGTAAGCTCGAATGTTGTCGATAAGGGATTGACGCTGTTTGGTCAACACGACTTCCACTTTGGCTCGCTCATCCAACTCTTTCAAACATCGCTTCTCACCAAAGTCTCGTAGTGTTTCGCCAGCGCCTAAATTGACTAAACCGTCATAGCTGGTGTGAGCATTCCAGTCATACTGAGCGTTACAGTTGAGTGTTTTTAGGTGCACTAAGCGATCGAACATGGTTTGAACTTGATTCTTTTGCATCAAACGATCGAGCTGCAAGGCATCATTACCGAAGAAATAATAGGCTCGATCTTCATGACGGTCGACGAAGTGGAAATTAGGAATCCCCGTGCCTTTTTCTCCGGCGACCTTCGCCCCAGTCTTGATAATTGGTAGATTTCGCACACTGATGGTCGGCGTCGATGAGATACCCGTTCGCGCAATCGAGTCGTTATGCTCGGCGTATAAGCGTTTAAAAAACGGTAGGTAGTAAGGGTCTTTATACGGCTGCTCAGATAGGATCTGCATAAAGCGGACATCCTGTTGATGCTCTGGGCTTGATTGTGCCAGTGGAGAATTAAGCTCTGCCTGCGATTGATGACGTTGATACGCGTGAGAGATAAATGGCTTGTCGGGGTCAACCAAGCCTTCAATTAGACCTTGCTGCAAACCGTCGACAGTAATTTGAACCGCAAAGCGTCGTTCTTGCTGTGACTGAAGGAACTCAATAGCTTGTGATGGCTGATTATCAAAAGCGGTTTGTAACCAATCATTGAGTCGCTGCTGTCTTTCATCTTGATAAACGAACTGGCGGTATGCCTTAAGCACGTTTAAACGAATAAAGTCGATCAGCGTTATGGTTAGTGCTTGTGCCTTATTGTTTGGTTTGGAAGCGAGTTCAGGCGCGCCATCGGTGACAATGGCAAGAAGGGCATGTTTCATCTCTCCTTCTTCCATTCCTGAAGCCGTTTGGCTGAGAATATTGACGACAATCGGTTGGATCTTTGCCACTAACGCCAGGTCTTGCTTAGAAGAGGTTAGGTAAGTGTATTGCTCAGGAAGATTCGCCATATCTTGCCACTCACCAATTTGAACTAGAGCGTCATAAACGGTCACCATTGCCGCCATAAACTCATTGTCGATCTTCAACCCTTCTTGGTGGGCTTGATCTTTGGTGTGTTGTTTTTCTTCTGGCTGGTGGTTTTCATTTAGCTGGAATAGGGAATGCTCAAAGCCCTTAAGTGCTTGGTCATCATAGACAGTTTGTAAGTAAGCTTTAAATTTATCGCCGCTTTCAATGCCAGTATAGCGATCGTAAAACTGATAGAGAAAATAACCGAGAGGAATAGAGTAACTCGGATCCGCCAATTGGCCCATCACACGAGCTTTAGTGCTACTGTCGAGCGGTAGCGTCAATAAGTAGGTCTCAAGCGTCATACCACCTATAGTGAACAAGGTCACATCGCGCGCGAAGGTGGTTGAATAGGTAAGTGATGAGACGATCTGGTTTTTCAGTACTTCACTGGAATTAAACAGCCCGCCGACCACGGGAGCATTGCCAATATCGGCGTAAATTGCGGGGGATATTGCGCTTGTTAACGCTATTGACAGGGTGGAAGCTTTAAACCAACTCATTGATATTATTCTCATTCATTCCTTTATCTGCCTTACATTGTGGCATCAGAAAATGAGAGTGCAAGAACGGTGAAATAAGAAGGTTATGCGGTTCTAATTATGGGTAGCTAGGCAGGGTGTTCTACCTAGCTAATTGGAACGTGAGTTAAATCGGTCGGTTATACAACCACAACATTCACCCCAGAAGCTTTCAGCGCTTCAAGCACCTCAGGATCTGCATCTGCGTCGGTAATTAAGGTATCTAGCTGAGTTGTTGTCGCTAATAGCTTACCGCCATGCTTACCAATTTTACTGCTATCGACCAATGCAATGAGTTTTGCGCCATATTCGAGTAGCTTTTTCTCTGCCATGTAGACCAGTAAATCAGAGGTATGGATACCTGCTGGCGTTACACCTGTACCGGTAAAGAAGACAAAGCGGCTTTTATGATCGTCGGCTGCTTCTTCATCGGGAGAGATGGTGATTTGACGCTCAGGTAAGTACTGACCACCTAATATGATGATGCTTTGATGATCCTGAGTGATCAAGCTGTGCGCGAGCGGCATAAAGTTAGTCACTACTTGGACATCTCGGCCTGCTAAGTATTGCCCCATCAAGAAAGTGGTATTACTGCCGCTGACGATCACGCTGTCATGCTCATCGCACAGGTCAACCGCCGCTTTGGCAATGCGCTTCTTGGCATCAAGGTTCTCAATATCATATTCACTTGGGATAAAGCTTGATGGCGTATGGTGCTGCTGATTGCTTTCACTATTTAATGCTTCGGCGCCATTTCTAATCTTCTTCAACTTGCCATCTTCGGCAAGCTTGGTGATATCTCGACGAGCGGTCGATAAAGAGATATCTAACATCGACACATAGTCGTTAGTAGTAATAAAGGTATGGCTATCTAAATAGTCGAGTAAGCGTCTGTGACGTTGAGCTTCATTCATCTTGTACTGCATCCTGAATTTATTCTTGGATTATTTTGACCGAATTTGACGTTTTGAGCAATTTAATTTTACAGGTGACGTTTTGTGAACTTATTTTGACGTTATTTTGTGATCTTTACCAATAAAAACGCCATAAAAAGTCAAATTTGACTTTACGTGACCGAATTTGACGGTTTATAGTCATTTTGCGTCACGAAGAGTCAAAGGAGGCCAAGATGAAGTATCAAGCAATCATTATCGATTTAGATGGAACCTTACTAAACGATCACAACCAGATTAGCGTGAACAATGTTGAAGCCATTCAACAAGCGCTAAACGAAGGTTATCAAGTGACGTTGGCAAGTGGGCGACCTCATCAATTGATGCTGCCTTTTGCCAATCAACTCGGTATTACTGCTCCATTGATTTGCTGTAATGGCGCTTACCAATACGATGCAGCGAGTAACGATTACCACAATGCTCAGGCATTTCATGCTCAACAACTGAAACAGTTATTAGACACGCTTAGCTTAGGCCAGTTTGATTTTACCCTTTATGCTCAAAACGGCATTTACGCGCCACAGGTTTCAAGCCATTTTGCAGGCCTTGAGCGTCAGATGAGCCAATTAGGTATTGATGGCCATATGGAAATCATGCCATCGCTGGCTGAGCTGCAACAAGTATGCGGAGACGTATATAAGGTGTTGGTATCGAGCAGTGACAAACAGGCGTTGTGCCAGCTTCGTGACTCATTAACCGATATTCTGCAAGCGGATCTCTCTACGCCAAACAAGCTCGATATTACTTGTCTTGGTGTCAATAAAGGCCAATCCGCTGCAACTTGGTTATCTCAGCATAACCTCAATCCAAATCTCACCATCGCGTTTGGTGACGGCGACAACGACATCTCATTGTTTAAAGCCGTTGGTGAACCAGTCGCGATGGCAAATGCTAGCCCAGCACTTCGTGGGCTAGCCAATCTCATTATCACAGATAACAACGGTTGCGGCATTGGCCAATATTTACGACTCATCGTTCGTGAAGGTCAGCACACATGCCAACACTCATTTAGCTACTAAGGAAATCTCATGAAAAAAGTAAAAATTGCTGCAGGTTTAGCGCACGTTGATTACGGCCACATGGCTGACATCGTAAAAGAAGTTTCAGACGCAGGCGCAGACTACATCCACTGTGATGCAGCAGATATGCATGACCTAAAAAACATGCAGCTAATGGGCGGCCACCAAATCGTTGAAGGCATTCGTCAATACACAGACAAGCCAATCGAAGTTCACGCTTACTTTAAAGATTGTGATCGTCTGTTCGTTGAAAAAATTGCGGCGGCAGGCGCGGACATGCTGATTCTTCCTGCGGAAAACTTCTTAGGCGCACCACTGGCGTACATGATGAAGTACTGCCGTGACTACAACATGAAGTTTGGTCTAACTGTTGGTTGCTTCACGCCAGTTTCTTTCGTTAAAGAAGCGATTTACTACCTTGACCGTCTACACATTGTTATCCATGGCGTTAACAACGATGAGTGGCTATGGCGTGAGTCGGCAATTGAAATGATTCGCGAAGCTCGTCAGCTAATCAACGAACGTAACCCTAACTGTGAGCTATGTGTGGATGGCGGTATCCGTAACCACAACCTAGAAGCGCTACTGAAAGAAGATATCGATGTGATGGTTGCGTCTACTAACATTTTCGGTCACGAAAAAGGCATCACCGCGGGTGTTCACGACTTCCGCTCTGCGCTTGACCAAGCTGAGAAAAATGTTGCTGCTGAAGCAGAAGTAGAACCGGCTTAATTAAGCGTTAAACGAATTTGGTGCTGGGCTGACAACCCCCTATATGCTCCGGTCTGGCACCATAACCAAGGATTTTATCATGACACAATTTCAACATTATCAACCGACTAAGCTGACATTCGGCCCGGGTGAAATTCAAAAAATTGGTCAATTGGTCGCGCAATATGGCAAGCGTTGTTTGGTGGTTTCAGAACCGATTTTTGATGCAGTGAAACCTGCCTATGACCGCATTTTCGCTTTGCTAGCAAACGAAGGCATTACGGTTACTCACTTTGACGGTGTCGTACCTAACCCACCAACAACAGTGGTTGAACTAGGTCGCCAAGTCGCGCAAGCGGCAGGGTGTGATGTGGTGTTAGCCGTCGGCGGTGGTTCATCCATTGATACCGCTAAGATCATTGCCGCAACGATTAATGCAGAAGAGCTTAACTGGTCGCACTGGTTTGCAACTTATGATTCGCCGTTTGGTGATATTGCCAACCTACCAGCACCTGTTGTGCCTTTGATTGCGGTACCGACGACCTCTGGTACGGGTTCTCAAGTCACGCAAGCGGCGGTTATTACTAACGTTGAACAGCACGCTAAGCTGACGCTATTCCATCCAGAGTTTTTTCCAGTAGAAGCAGTTATCGATCCTGAGTTGATGCTGACACTGCCACCAAGAATGACGGCAATGACAGGTTTTGACGCTTTTTCACACGCGTTTGAATCATTTACTGGTACTCGTCCATCACCATTTGTCGACCAACTTGCGCTGCAAGCGATGAAGCTAGTGGTAGATAACCTGCCAAAAGTGGTTGCCGATGGCTCGGATATTCAAGGCCGCTGTGACCTTGCTACTGCAGATACGCTAGGCGGTATTTCGCTAGCAAACGGCGGTGCGGGCGCGCCTCATCCACTGGGTGAAATATTAGGTAGCCAGAAAACCAATTTACCACACGGCTTAACACTTGCGGTGGTTTACCCTGCGTATGTTCAGCTTCAGTGGCGCAAACAACCGCAGCGCTACGCTCAAGTTGCCGAACTATTTGGTGCCGTGGGAAGCACTGAAGAGAAAGCGCAATCTTTAGCAGGGCACCTAGTTACTTTCTTAAAAGAGATTGGCTTGGAGTCAAACCTGACTCAGGTTGGCGTCAGTAAGCAAGATGTTGAAGCGTTAGAACCCGCATTTTGCTTCGACCTACCACTGACCTCGGGCGAAGAGATGAAGTCAATTCTTCATGCAAGTTTAGTGTAAAGAAAACAGGAGTTTAGAACATGGAAGACAAGTTCAGCGTAACAAAGCCAAACCTAACCAATGTGGAAAGAGAGGACATTGATTGTGGTCGCTTTAAAGCGCTGATATTTGACTTCGATGGTCTTTTAGTCGATACGGAAAGCTGTATGTTCAGAGCCTGGGAAGCTTTGATGAAACCATACGGTGTAGACGTTTCGCCTCTCCAGGTTGCTGGACTAGTTGGGAGCTCAGCGCCAGCAACCGCTCTTTACCACCTCTATCGTCACCATTCAGGCTTGAACCACAATGACACTCAAATCCGTGACCGAGTGTTGGAGCTCGCCTATCAAATGATCGAAACCTTACCTGAGCGTGAAGGTGTTCGAGACTATCTCAATTTTGCCAAACAAAAACGGCTTAAGCTTGCGTTGGCAACAAGTTCTGAGCGCGAACACTACTTACCAATCTTACAACGCTTGAATCTAGACCATTACTTTGACTGTTTTACGGGGGCGGAGGAGATTGAAGAAATGCGCCGTAAACCTTGCCCTGATGTCTACCTAACCAGCCTCGAAAAACTGGGAGTTTCTGCCCATCAAGCCATTGCCTTTGAAGATTCCCCACCCGGAATCACAGCGGCTCGATCGGCAGATATTTCAACGGTTGCGGTAACCAACCTATTAACCCGGCATCTGGATGTGTCTCACGCCAATGTGGAGTTGTCGTCTATGAGCCAGTTATCGCTAGCAAATTTAATTGAACGTTTATCGAGATGAAACCATGAACAAATTAGAACAACTGAAAAAGTACACCACAGTTGTCGCCGATACTGGCGACATTGATGCTATTGCTGCTTTCCAACCTCAAGATGCAACCACCAACCCTTCTTTGGTACTCAAAGCAGCGGAAATGCCACAGTACGACCACCTCATTGTTGATGCTATCGCATGGGCAAAACAACAAAGTGATGACAAGGCGCAGCAGCTGATTGATGCTAGCGACAAGCTTGCCGTCAACATTGGTGTAGAGATTTTAAAAACCGTTCCGGGCCGTATTTCAACAGAGGTGGACGCGCGTCTATCGTTTGATAAAGAAGCTAGCTTAGTGAAAGCGCGCAAGCTGATTGCTATGTACCAAGAGGCCGGGATTGAGAAAGAGCGTATCTTGATCAAACTGGCGTCGACATGGGAAGGTATCCGCGCGGCGCAAGTGTTAGAGCAAGAGGGTATCAACTGTAACCTGACACTACTGTTTAACTTTGCGCAGGCAAAGGCGTGTGCAGAGGCGGGCGCTTACCTTATTTCACCTTTCGTCGGTCGTATCCTTGATTGGTACAAAACTAATACCGATAAGAAAGAGTACTCACCGTTCGAAGACCCAGGTGTGGTCTCGGTTTCAAACATCTACAACTACTACAAAGATCATGGCTACAACACTGTGGTTATGGGTGCGAGTTTCCGTAACGCAGATGAAGTGCTTGCACTGGCGGGCTGTGACCGTTTAACCATCGGTCCTGCAATTCTTGATGAGCTTGCAGCGCAGCAAGGCGAGGTAGAGCCAACACTGTTTGCTGGGCGTGATGAAGTGAAATCTGCGCCTCAAGCGATGACAGAAGCTGAGTTCCGCTGGGAAATGAACCAAGACCCAATGGCGACTGAAAAGCTGTCTGAAGGTATCCGCAATTTTGCAGTCGATCAGGGCAAACTTGAAGCCATGATTGAAGCGCGTCTGTAAGGAGTTTGGCTATGATTACTCGTTCTAAACTCGCAGATACAATTCGCGTTCTTAGCATGGACGCAGTACAAAAAGCAGGTTCTGGTCACCCAGGTGCCCCGATGGGTATGGCAGATATCGCCGAAGTGTTGTGGCGTGACTTTCTAAAACACAACCCAACAGACCCAACTTGGTCTGATCGCGACCGTTTTATTTTGTCTAATGGCCACGGCTCAATGCTGATCTACAGCTTGCTGCACCTAACGGGTTACGACTTAACGATGGAAGACATCAAATCATTCCGTCAGCTTCACGCTAAAACAGCAGGTCACCCAGAGTACGGCTACGCGCCGGGTATCGAAACCACGACAGGGCCGTTAGGTCAGGGCATTACCAATGGTGTTGGTATGGCACTGGCTGAAAAAGTACTGGGTGAGCAATTTAACCGTCCGGGTCATGACATTGTTGACCACTTTACCTATGTGTTTATGGGTGATGGCTGCATGATGGAAGGCATTTCTCATGAGGCGTGTTCACTCGCTGGCACACTCGGCTTAGGTAAGCTAGTTGCGTTCTGGGATGACAACGGCATTTCGATTGACGGTGAAGTGGAAGGTTGGTTCTCTGACGATACGCCAAAACGATTTGAAGCGTACGGCTGGCATGTTATCGCCGATGTGGATGGTCATAATGCCGAAGCAATCCGCAAAGCGATTCTAGAAGCGAAAGCAGAGACCGATAAGCCGACATTGATCTGTTGTAAAACCATTATCGGCTTTGGTTCGCCAAATAAATCAGCAAGCCATGACTGCCACGGTGCACCATTGGGTGAAGATGAAGTGGCATTAGTGCGCGAAAACCTAGGTTGGGACTACGCGCCGTTTGAGATTCCTGCGGATATCTACTCTGAGTGGGATGGTAAAGACGCGGGCAAAGATGCTCAAGCACAATGGCAAAACCGTTTTGATGCTTATCAGCAAGCGTTCCCAGAACTGGCGGCAGAATATAAGCGCCGCGTAGAAGGTGAGCTTCCAGAAAACTGGCAGCAAATCAGCCAAGATGTGATCGCGACGCTGCAAGCCAACCCAGCAACGATAGCAACGCGTAAAGCATCACAAAATGCGATTGAAGCGTTCGGTGCTCACTTACCGGAATTCTTAGGTGGTTCGGCAGATTTAACGCCATCAAACCTGACTAACTGGTCTGGTTCTAAAGCTATCTCTGCGCAAGATGCGTCAGGTAACTACCTAAGCTACGGGGTACGTGAGTTTGCTATGTCAGCAATGATGAACGGCATTGCCCTGCACGGTGGTTTTATCCCTTACGGCGGCACCTTCCTGATGTTTATGGAATACGCACGTAATGCACTGCGCATGGCAGCATTGATGAAGCAACGCAGCATCTTTGTCTACACCCATGACTCGATCGGTTTAGGTGAAGATGGCCCAACGCATCAACCTGTCGAGCAAATTGCGTCACTGCGTTTAACGCCAAACATGAGCACATGGCGTCCATGTGACCAAGTGGAAACCGCAGTAGCTTGGAAGTCAGCAGTTGAGCGCAAAGATGGCCCTACATCACTGATTTTCTCTCGTCAAAATCTTGTTCAATTTGAGCGCGACCAAGCAACGCTTAATGATGTCGCAAAAGGCGGCTATATCTTGTCGGATTGCGATGGTCAGCCAGAGTTAATCTTGATTGCTACAGGTTCTGAAGTGGCACTGGCAATGCAGGCGAAAGAACAGCTTTCTAATGTGCGTTGTCGTGTCGTGTCTATGCCATCGACAGACCTGTTTGAAGCGCAAACGCCAGAGTATCGAGAGCAGGTTCTACCAGCATCGGTGAGCAAACGTATCGCGATTGAAGCGGGTATTGCTGACTACTGGTTTAAATACACCGGCCTTAATGGCGACATCATCGGTATGACGACATTTGGTGAGTCTGCACCAGCAGAACAGCTCTTTGAAATGTACGGCTTTACGGTAGAGAACGTCGTCGCGAAAGCACACGCGTTACTGGAGAAGTAATCATGAGCATGGCAAAGCGATTTATCGAAATGGATAGCTCAGATTGCCTGCGTACTAAGGCTGCGAAAGCGGCCTTAGACCAAGTGCTGAGAGTGTTAACGCCATCGTCTGTGATCGGTATTGGTACTGGCGCGACGGTAGAGATATTTATTCAATTGCTTAAACAAAGCGGCGCAGAGTTTTCTCACTGCGTGTCGAGTTCAGAGCGTTCCAGCAAAGCGCTTCAACAAGCAGGTTTAAGCGAGCAGCCTATCTCTTCTTGCGAGCGTGTCGATGTCTATGTTGATGGTATCGATGAAGGGTTAAGCAGCGGCGAAACCGTCAAAGGTGGCGGGGCAGCGTTAGCGCGTGAAAAGGTTCTAGCAACCATGGCGATGAGCTTTATCACTATCGCTGACAGTGGGCGTTTAAAACTTGCTTTAGGGACGTTTCCGCTGCCGATTGAAGTGCTTCCAGCGGCAGAGTTAGCGGTTACGCACGCACTGCAAAGTCTAGGTGGAACGCCAGTGCGCAGAGAAGGGTGCACAACTGATAATGGCAACATCATACTTGACTGTTCTGGGCTGGATTTAAGCGAACCACAGGCTTTAGAAGTGTCATTGAACAGCATTCCTGGCGTGGTTGAAAACGGTATTTTTGCCCGCCGAAAAGCTGACTATATGGCGTTTTCTGATGATGGTGGTGTGCATTGGTTAGCGCGAAATTGAGACTTAGATAACAACTCTAATTATATCTCTATCAACAACAAATGAATTAGGTTTAAAAGATGACGGAACGCAATTTTTCCACACAAATGTTAGGGTATTTTGATGACTGTACTGATGAATTACTCAACGACTTATCTGGATTAATTGCCATTCCGTCAGTTCGTGATTTAAGCACTAAATCAGTCAACGCGCCGTTTGGTCAAAGTATCAGAAAATCCTTTGATTACTTGATTGACTGGGCAAAGCGTGAGGGGTTCGAAGTACGAGATCACCAAGGCTATGCGCTCGATATTAGCTACGGTGAAGGTAAAGAAGAAATTGGTATTCTGCACCATGTTGATGTTGTGCCCGCAGGCGATGAAGCGAATTGGATTACCCATCCATTTACGCTTCACCAACAAGGAGACCTAGTATTCGGTCGCGGCGTAACGGATAACAAAGGGCCTCTTATGGCTTCGCTATACATCCTCAAGATGTTTAAGCAGCTCAACACACCAATGACACGCAAAATTCGCGTGATTATCGGTGGCGCTGAAGAGACAACTTGGGAATGTGTAGAGCATTATTTCCGCCATCAGCCACAACCGGCTTTTGGCTTTTCTCCCGATGGCGACTTCCCAATCGTCAATGGAGAAAAAGGTATCTTGTATGCCGAGTTACAAAAAGAATCCCAAACTTTACGTGACTTAGGAGTGTGTCAGATTTATCGAATTGAAAGTGAGCGAGACCGAACGTCAACGTGTCACCACCTTTCAATTTGGTTTTCAGGCCAACAGGCAGCAAGTGTGGCGCAGCGCTTTGATGGCGTTGCCGACGTAACTCAACAGAAGGAGTTGTACCGCGTTGTATTGACAACGCCGTGGGAGAAATCTCGCAACCCGCATCGCGTCCAAAATTGTATGGACAAGTTTATGGCTGTGATGCGCCATGTTGAAGGGTTAGATGCTAACTCAAAAAGCTTAATCGAGTTGTTAGAGTCATGTTTTGCAGACTCAATCGACGGAGCAAAATTAGGGCTAGCACATATGGATGATGAGATGGGAGGCACCAGTTGCTGCGTCTCTTCAATTAACCTTGATGAACATGGATATAACTTGGATTTTGATTTTCGGTTTCCTAAAGGACTGAGCATCGAAGAAACTCGTACCCAACTTCAACACTTATCCCAAAAGTATGGAGTGAGTTTCACCGAGCAGCAGTACTTACCTCTATCTTACCTCTCACCCGAAAGTGACCTTATCCAAGCGATGGGAAAAGCGTATTCCGAAGTTACGGGAATGGAAGCTCAATGCTTTAGCAAAGGTGCAGCATCGTATGCACGGGCGCTAAACAACGGTGTGGCATTCGGACCTACTTTTCCAGGTGATGTGACGAAAGTGCATGAGCCAAACGAACAGCTCAGCCTCGAGTCATTGAGAAAAGCAATAACAATATACGTGAAAGTTCTCATATCACTTCAGGAGTAAATTATGAGAGATAAGGTTCAAGCACTTGCTGGCGGCATGATGGTATCTATCATCGTGTTAGTAATTGCAGGTATTTACATTGGTATTGGTGCAGGCGTTGTAAACCAAATGTCGGCTCAAGACTCTGTTATCTATGCATTCTTCAAACTGATGTTGGATCTCGGTTTGATGGTGATGCGTAACCTACCACCATTCTTTGCCATTGGTTTGGCGTTCGCACTTTCTAAATCAGAGAAAGGGTGGGCGGCGTTCACTGGCTTCACTATGTTTATGTGTTTCAACGTTGCGATTGGCTCGATTGCCTCATTCAACGGCTGGACACCAGAAACAACCAGCGTGGACTACCTAGTAAACACATTAGGTTACGACAAAGTTGACGCACAAAACTTCAATTCACTATGGGGTGAAAACCTAGGCGTATTCTCATACAACATGGGTATTTTCAGCGGTATCATCGTGGGTTGTTTGACGGCATGGCTACATAACCGTTTCTACAAATTTGAAATGCCATCAATGTTGAGTTTCTTCTCGGGCCCTCGCGCTGTGGTGATCTTCTCTTACATGGCGATCATGCCAGTAGGTTTGGTTGCTTACCACGCATGGCCTCCTATTGCTGGCGGTCTACAGTCAATTACGACGTTGATCACTAGCTCGGGTATCTTTGGTTCATTCCTGTTCGGTGTGTTTGATAAAGGTCTACTACCATTTGGTCTTCATCACCTGATTGCGTTCCCTATCGAGTACACTCGTGTTGGTGGTGTGATGGAAATTGATGGCGTGATTTACGAAGGTGTTCGTAACATCATGAACGGTCAAATGAGCTCACCTGATGCAATTGGCTACATCACGCATAACTTTACTAGTGGTCGTATTCCAATTCAGATCGGTGGTCTAACAGGCGCTGCGTACGCAATGTACGTGACAGCGAAAACTGAAAACCGTAAGAAAGTGGCAGCGCTAATGGTTCCTGCGGTGTTTACTGCAGCGGTTATCGGTATTACAGAGCCTCTAGAGTACACCTTCTTATTTGTTCAACCATTCCTGTTCTTTGCTGTGCATGTGCCACTAAATGGTCTTGCGTATGTGATTACTGAAATGATGGGCGTGTCTATCCATGGTAACCAGTTACTGTTCATGGTGCCAAACCTGCTACAACCTGAGAAGGTACACGCGTGGGCGCTGCTATGGATCATTCCACTTTACTTCGTCATTTACTTCTACACCTTTAAGTTCTTCATCTTGAAGTTCGACTCGAAAACACCGGGTCGAGAAGATGCTGAAGAGGGTGATATTGCGCTGTATAGCAAAGACGATTTCAAGAAGAAGCAGAAACAAAACACGGCTGGTCTACCTGTTGAGATTATCAAGGCACTAGGCGGCGCGGATAACATTGATAACGTATCCAACTGTGCGACTCGCCTGCGAGTATCTCTACATGATGACACACTTACCGCAAGTGATGACTTCTGGAAGAAAGAGTTGAACGCTATCGGCGTAGTGCGTATGCCTAAGGGAATCCAAGTCATCTATGGCGCGAACGTGATCACGATTGCTTCAGGTATTAAAGAAGCGCTTGGCGTGGACTCGTAACTCTCCTCAACTAAAAAATTACCAATAACAACAAAGTCCTCCTGTGGCCACTGGGCCGCAGGAAGGATTCCTTGTGCCCAAAATATGGAAATACAATAATGAAAACCATAACTAAATGTACGTTAAGCTTGCTGGCGTTATCGATTTCTGGCGTGTTGCATGCGAGTGATGTAACGACTTCAACTTGGTCTGAGCGCAACCCAATCGTGTTCTGGGGTGACCGCGCTAACGAAGATTGGAGCTATGTCGATAATCTTGATGAAAGCCAAAAGAGCTTCTCTGAAAAGCTAAAGCGCCTAGATATTACCGATGATGGTGACTGGAAAGTCTCTTTCGCGGGTAACGTCAAAGTGGCTCTGGATAACCGCTGGAATCATATGTATGACCCAGATATTCGTAAGCATAATGAACTGCGTTCACGCCTTCAGTTTTCTACCGATGTGACTTACCAAGATTGGATGCGCGTATTTGGTGAAATTCGTACCAACTACACCAATCTAGACGCGCCAGGTCCAGTGGATGATGCAGGTACGGATTTCCACCAACTTTTCACCGAATTCAAGTTATTGGATGACGGCGAGCAATATTTAACTACCCGCCTTGGCCGCCAAGAAATCTACTTGAATGAATGGCAGATGATGAACCGTGAACCCACTCCGGTTCAATCAAGCTGGAACGCGGTCAGTGCTAAATACAGTGTCAGCGGGATCAACTTTGACGCTTACTACGGCGAAGAAGTCTTCCCATTATTTGACGATGGCAGCTTTAGCGGTAACTGGGATGACAAAACCAATGGCAAAAAGTCGACAGGTCTATTTGCTAACTGGCGCACCGACTTTGGCGCGATGCAAGCTTATGTGATGAGCAATCAGCTAACCAACTCTAGTTTTGTAAATGCCCCAGACGGTGATGTCGATATTCAAGTGCTTGGCCTACATGCTCATGATTTTGTCAGTGAAGGCTTTGGTTACATGGTCGATGGTGTTTACCAGTTTGGTGATCATGCAGGTAAAGATATTTCAGCTTACATGGCTTATGCGGATCTGAACTACAACTGGAAAGCGGATTGGAACTATCGTCTGGGTATGAACCTGCACTACGCATCAGGTTCTGACGCTGACAGTGACAAGGTTAATACCTTCAACCCACTATGGACGGGTGACCCACTCGGTTTTGCGCATGATGGCGCTTACGGCAACGCCATGCAAGTGGGTGGTTACTCTGTGATTGAGTACGCGCCTAAGCAGACAATCATTACGGGTTTCATGTCGACGTGGCGCGCTAATACCGATGATGCGATCTACACCCTTAACCAAGATGTGTTGTTTGGTGAAGATTCCGATGAGAAATACGCCTACACCCAGTTCTACCTACAGTTCCATAACTACATTACTGGCAACCTAAAAACAGAAGTGAACACTTATTATGCTCTATCTAGTGATTACACTGATGACGTTGTCGGCCCTGATAGCAAGGATATTGCGCGTGTAGAGTTGGCGCTGATTTACAACTTCTAAATTGTCTGTCCTATTTGATTATGAGAGTTGAAAGACTCAGAAATAATCCTCTGTCTTTTCGCCCAGCCTAATGGTTGGGCGTTTTTTTTATATGCTGAAAATAGAGTACATTTTTCACTCAAATGAGGATTATAATTAGGGCAGTGAATCGCCTTGTGCTACACTCGCCGCCCTTTTCTGTTTCAATGAGATAAATGACCATGAGCCTTAAGAAAGAACTACAAAACCTGAACAACCGTATCGACAACTGCAATCGCAAACTTGATGCTGCAAAGGGCCGTGGTGATGGTGAAATGATCAAGAAGTTTACTGATGAGCTAGATAAGCTAAACAAAAAAGTAAGCTCCATGAAGCACAAGCAACAGTACGACATGAACAAAGAGCGTAAAAGCTTGCAAGACATGCCGTTTTCTCGCGAAATTACTAAAGCAGAACAGGCAGATATGGGTAAGCTTAAGAAATCAGTACGCGGTCTAGTCGTTGTGCACCCAATGACGAAGCTGGGTAAAGAGCTAAAAATTCAGGTGATGACAGGTTACGCACCGAAGAAATTCTAATTGTTGGTCAATTCCAATAAACAAAAAGCGCCTATTGGCGCTTTTTTTGATCTTAAAATTCAATAAGCTCTATTTTTATATGCGGCTTTCTTCGCTAACGATCTAGATTGAGTAACTGCGCTAAACACTTTTTATCTAATATCGGGTGAGGCTCAATACTGGTGATTAAAACGATATCAACGGCGGGAAGAACCGGCATGTTATCGAGCACTTTCAAATCTTGGGTTACACTCATCCCACCCAATGCACCAATCGCCATTTTAGAACGTACGATAGCGCGCAAAGCGGAAGCGGTATTACAACAAGCCAACAGTTGATGTGAGGTCCCTTGCTTGGTTAGACCGTCAATCGCGGCTGCGTGATATTGGCAATCTCTTTGAAATAATGCGAGAGGGATAGAGTTGTATTGTTCGAGTTCGAACTCTGAGTGACTGATCCAAACTCCTTTATCACTGGCGAGAAAATACCCCTCCTCGCTGCCTGCAGCGCGGGAGACAATCGCAGCATCTAACTGACCGTTATCAAGCTTTTCTCTCAGGCTTGGACTTGGTTCGCTAAAAACTTGAATAGAACAAGTGGGCTCTGCTTGCTGTAACACGCGGATGACTTTGGGTAACACTCTCTCATTGTAATCTTCCGGACAGCCTAAGCGGAGAGGACGTTTATTCTCGTATCGCCTAACTTGTTTGAGCGCATTGTTGTGTAAGCCGACCAATTGTTCTGCGTGAGAGCGCAGCGCGATGCCTGCTTCACTCAACACAAGATTTCGGCCTTCTTTGACGAACAAACTGACATTGAGCTCATCTTCCAATTTGCGCATTTGAGCACTGAAAGCAGACTGAGTTCGATTAATCTGTTTGGCTGCTCGGGTAAAGCTGCCGGTTTCGATAAATGCCAGAAAGCTACGTAGCGCTTCGATATCCATATCTAATGTGATCCATCGTTTTTATTAAAGTCTTCCATCAAAACTATCTGTTAGTCCTATAAAAAACAATCAGATATTGTTACTTGCACCTTAACCAGTTATTGCAAATACAGCATGGAGGCATCAATGCAACTCTTTATCGGTAACCAAAACTATTCAAGCTGGTCACTTCGAGCGTGGCTAATATTCTCTCAATATCAGTTAGATGTGGAGATAGTAAAGCTGGGGCTAGGGACTAAGCAGTTCTACAATACCTTAGCGCCGATCTCACCAACGGCAAAAGTTCCAACCCTGTTGGACAGTGGCGTCACTGTGTGGGACTCACTTGCTATCCTAGAATACATCAATGAGCAATACCTTGACGGAAAAGCGTGGCCCAGTGACACCCAACAACGTGCAAAAGCGCGTGCTATTACGGCTGAAATGCACTCTGGATTTTTCGATTTACGAAGTGAGCTTCCGATGAATATTCGTGCTCGCCGAAAAATACAACTCAGCTCAGGTGCCTTGAAAGACATTGCTCGTATTGACGCAATATGGTCGGAGCAAGCCTCAAAATATCCGAATGAGTGGCTGTTTGGAGAGTGGTCGATAGTCGATGCGATGTATGCGCCAGTTGCACTACGCTTTCAGACCTATGGGATTGAGCTATCGGCAGCGGCCAGCGCCTACCAGCAAAAAGTGTTATCGAGTGAGTCTTTGCAGCAGTGGTTAGATGAAGCAGCGTTGGAGACAAGCATTGTCGAAGAAGATGAGGCAGGCACAGAAATATAGCGTTTAGTACTGTTAATGGACCGTTGAGCTGCCAATGAAAAAGCCGCCTTTTCGGGCGGCTTTTGCTATTTAATATCGGTGTATTTTACTTCGTATGTATGAGTTAACTCATAAACCAAGAAACGAAGATCAAAGCACCAAACAAGAAAGTGACATTGAGTGCCAAAGTGCCACCGCCTGCGGTATACGAACTTTCTAAACACAGGTCAGGAAAATCTGGCTTACGTACCTTTTTCACCATCATTAGTGGTCCCCAAATCGCTAAGAATACGAGTACCATTCCTGCGTAGTCGAGCATACTGACAAACTGGTTTGAGAACAGACTTGCCAACGCCAGTGGTAGTACAAACGTTAATAAGTAAGCGACCGGTTTATTCTTGGTAATCGCATCTTGGTTTTGGTCGTAAAGCGCCATAGAAACACCAAGAAAAGAGGTCACAAGTGCAAGAGCAGAGAATATAGCCACAATTGTCTTGATCATCGACTGCGATGCGCTGAACGCATTGATTAGTTCGGAAATATTATGGAAGCGGCTGATGGCCTCTGTACCAAGGTTACCGATGATGGCAAACAGCCATACCAGATAACAGAATAGAGGGATCAGTGAGCCTAGCAAAATCATGTTTCTGATTTCTTTTTGGCTTGCTTCACGGTTGTAATCAATCAAGGATGGAATCACTACCATAGAAGCGAAACTGGTAAAGATAATTGCGCTGTATTTTACGATATCGTTGACTGAGTATTCTGAGCCTTGAGTGATGTAATCGAGATTAATGTTATTGAGCAACGAGAAAATGACGATAAACAGCATCGCGACCATCATTAAGAATAAGCCGCGGTTAAGGCGGTCAATGTGTCCTTTGCCCGCAACAACGATCACACCCATTAATAAACTAAATAGGGTGTAGCAGGTCGTGGTAGAGACTGAGATACCCACATCACTCAACAGCTTGCTGAGGATGTCACCAATGCCAAGGATGTAAGCAATCGACATACAAACGAGCAGCAGGTAGAACAAGATATTAATGAAGTGCTGGCCAGCTTTACCTAGGGTTAAATACGCCACACTGCTCATGCTGTTGCTTTGCTTGGCTTTACTGCAAGCCTCGGCGAGAAGAAGCGCAGAGAAAGTGGTGCCGATAAAGATAAACAGCATTAAAACGGAACTGACGATAAAACCAAATTGGGCCAATACCATGGGGATAGCAAGCATGCCTGCCCCAAGAGCGGTTCCTGCTAAGATCAAGGAACTGCCAAATAACTTCATATTCAAAAGAAAATACCTTACCTGAAAATAATTACAGCTTGAGCTGTAAAAAAAAATTTCCACAAGCCTAACAAAATTGAACTTAAAACGAAGTCAGTTTTTTATAAGAATTATTGATTTTTTCTAAAATATTTTGCTGGTAATTACCGTGTGAATAATTTGTGCGACAGAGGATTCTTATGGTGAATGTAGGAGTGGTGGTGGGTGAGTGAAATGAGTGCTTATGTTCATATCAGGCGAAGCCCTATGGCTTCGCCGTTATTGCTATCGTAATTGACTATCTTTACTGGCTCTGCGGTTGTAAGAACTAAAAGCCTTCTCGCGTGCATCTTGTTTCTCTTGGCACTCGATACAGAGTTCAACACCGGGGAGGATCTTTCTGCGTGCTGCTGGGATCAGCTCGCCGCACTCTAGGCAGTATTTGCTGTCATTGTGTTCGTGGTGAAGGTGCGCCCGAGCGCGGTTAATTGCATCAATAACAGTGGCATCGATTTGATCTTGAACGCCACCATCTTTTGTAAATCCATTCGCCATAATGGTCTCCAATGTAATGAATGACTAGGAGAGCATTATCGATTATTTAGCCTGTGTTGATAATAATTAGAATCGTGAATTACTATTACGTAGATGTAATAAAAGCCCTTTAAAAAGGGCTTTTATTATTTGTGGGGTAAACCAAAGATCTTATGGAATTAGCCAAAGATAAAGCTATATAGGAAGCCAGCACCGATTGCCATTCCTAAAATGACCGTAAGGAAAGCAGCAATCATTTGGTTCTTAAAGATAGACTTGAGCAAAATTACTTCTGTTAGGCTTGCTCCAGCACTGCCAATGATCAACGCCATTACTGAACCTAAAGCCATCCCTTTTTGTACCAGTGCAGCGCTTAATGGAATCACAGCTTCTGCGCGAATATACAAAGGAATACCTATCACAGCGGCAACCGGAATCGCATACCACTTACCAGCGCCAGCGTACTGCGCAATCAACTCAGTTGGAATAAAGCCGTAAATAAATGAACCAATCGCAATACCTAACATCAAGTATGGGAAAACTTGTTTAAAATCTTTCCATGTTGCGTGCCAAATTCGTACCCAGCGGTTTGGTTCGCTCTTTTCAACAATCGTCGCGGTTGCCGCACCGTCAGAACCGCAGCAGCTAACTTCAACTTTTGGTTCTTCTTTACTGCCACAGCATGAGTCTGTTTTCGTTGCGCTAGCTTTTGCCATAACTGACGTTGCTTCACCACAGCTAGACGTACCACACGACGACTCTTTCTTCGGCGCTGGTTTACTGTCGCCACAACTAGTACCACAGCTTGATGCTTCTGCTGCTTGGTAAGCTTCTGGTTTTACATAACGTTCAAAGCCCAGCTTTTCTAACGTGTAACCAGCCACTACTGATACAGTCATCGCCACTAAGAAATAAAATAGGGCGACCTGCCAACCGAAGGTGATGACAAACAAACCAATGATGACTGGGTTAAGCAGCGGGCTACCGAACAGGAACACCATCATTGGGCCGAAGCCAGCTCTTGCACGCAGTAAGCCTTTTAAGAAAGGAATGGTTGAACAAGAACAAAATGGGGTGATGGCGCCAAGCAAAGCCGCGACGATGTAACCTTGACCATTGCGCGAGCTTAAGATGGACTGAATCTTTTGCGGTGTCAGAAACTCTTGTAGTACACCGACGATATAACTGATCGCCAGAAATAGAATGATTAGCTCAGCAGCGAGAAAAGCGAACATATCTAAGGCTTCACTTGCCATCGACATTAAATCATTGCTTGGAAAAACGGTATTCATAATGTAACTCCAAATTCGAAAATCAATGAATCTGAGCATTCAAATTCATTTCTACTTTTCTCGAATTATAGAAATATATACCGATAGGTCAATAATTATTTCGATAAATATCGAAATAATTAGCTAAGTGTTTGATTCTTATTTAAATGGTTTTTATAAAATAAAGGAGAGGCTTACTTAGTGAAAGAAAACCACGCGCAACAAGGAAGACTTATAGGGCTATGCGAAGGCGGAGTGCTGCTCTAACCAAGCATCAATTAGTCGAATATGGAAATCGATACAGACTTCACCGCACAAGGCGATCTCTCTTTCAGGTTCAGACATATGTATCAAGACGCTCTCGATTTCACTTAAGGCGATCATCTCTTCATGCAGTTTGAGTTCTTTGTAGGTCATCAAGCGCTGTTGGGCTTGGTACAAAGCCTTCATCGCGTTAGCTGACAAGGGACGAGTAAGTTGCCCCTGCTTATCGCTGTCGATGGCGATGAATTTTTGCAAATTGCGAGTGTGAACTTTGCAATCTGCGCTGAGTAGATTGCGCATTCTTATCCTTGCGTAAACGATTGGCTAGCCAAATGTCTGTATAGGGTTGATTCTATTGAGCTACTTCTTTGGGGTAAATGTAGTGCGGTAAAGATGGTCCAGTTATTGCTCCAAATAGGACAAATGAGTCCAGTTGTTTCAAGGAGGGAGCTCATGGATCCTATCATTAGCGTGATCATGGAACGACGAAAGCAGGCAGGGCTATCACAAGAAAAAGTCGCTAAGCTTGCAGGTATGAGCACCAAAACGTATCAGCGAATCGAAAGAGGGGAGTCAGACCTTAAGTTGTCACAATATCGCTCAATCTTACGGTCGTTAGGCATGACTCACCTAGATGTCGCAATGGATGAGCTCTCGGTCCGGAAAATCGAATCGGATGACCTTGTATCAGCCGTTCGGTTGCTAGACAAAGAGTCGAAACTACTACTGATTCGCTTCATCTTACAAGTCTCTAAATCATTTAAAAATTAACTAAGTGTCCATCGGCCATAAGTGACAAGACGAGTTTAACAAGTTCTGAACTAAGTCACCTTTGCTCCATTAGGAGCTAGAAGACATTTTGGTGGTGATAAAATCTACAAGTAACTTTGATATATGCGAGTGAAAATTTATTGCTCGGTAATGAATGAATATTGTCAGTGGAGATAAATCATAATCCACAGAAACCTGTTGTAACTCATCCTGTTTTATTTCATCTGAGCAGAAGCTCGTGGGCAGAGCGACAAACCCAAGCCCACGTTGGGCAAAAGCTTTTGCTGTAAATCCACCATCTACTTTTATTCTTGATTTTGGGGATAGTGACCTAAATTCATTTGACTCTGGAATCGTGAAAACCCAAGGATCACCTCCAAAGGATTTATAGCTTGATATACAAGGCATTGACTCCAGTTCAGTTAGAGTTTTTGGTAAGCCATAGCGGTTAATACACTCTTTAGAAGCCAAGATAGTAGTGTCCCATTGGCAAAGCGGCTTCGACACCCAGTCTCGATCATCGAGCTCTCCTCGCTCAAAACTAATAATAATATCAGGGTCGTTTGAGACAGCATTTCCAATCGCAGTACTGTGCTCACAGTACAATGTGATGTCTGTATACGTGGCTAAAAAATCCGCCAAAACCTCCCCAATAATAGGTATGTCTGGAGAGCTTAGTCGAACACTTCCTTTAAGAGAGGTTGGTGCCTCACTTAGTCGTTGTAGTGACTGATTGAGGTTGTATAAAGGTTCTCTAATTTCTTGGTAAAGACGCTCACCCATTAGTGTTGGGGTCACTTTTCGAGTTGTTCGATAGAATAACTTTTCACCCAATACCGACTCTAGTTGTTGGATATGTCGACTGACGTTAGAACTGGGAATTGCTAAGTGTTCAGAGGCTTTAGCAAAACTATGGTTTTCATAAACGGAAAAAAATGACTTTAACCAAACATTATCAATTCTATCTAACATGATTATCCCAAAAATTGAGCCATAGAAACCCATATTAGCTCATTTAATCGGTCTAAACCATGTCATAGGATTGTTCCATAGCAACCAGAGTGAGCATATAAATGAACGATAGAAACCCCTTAATTGTCCATCGTGACAACTATCAGTTACAAGTCGAGCAGCATGGCACAGGCCCACACTTGTTAATTATTGGTAGTGTTAACTACTACAAGAAAGTAATTCCTGAATCTTTGCACGATTACTTTACTTGTGTGTATGTGGATCATCGCGGGTTCTCCAAATGTGATGCTTCACATCCTCTTGAATCAGTCAGCTTAGATACTATTACTCGTGATATCCAAGCAATATGCGACAGCCTAAATCTAACTAAAATTAGTGTATTAGGGCATTCAGGCCATGCTTATATGGCAATGCATTTTGCAAGTAATACGAAAATAAATATCGAAAAGTTGATTGTCGTTAGTGCTGCACCAAGTCTGTCAGGTGATATGCAAGAAAAGCAGTTTGCTCATTGGTTAGAAAACGCCTCTGAACAGCGAAAAAAGTTGCTAGATACAAGTATGGCTAAGCTAGAAAGTGATATTGCCAAACAACCTGAGCGTAAGTTTGCGCACATCTGTCGTAGATTCGGCCCAATGAGATGGAAAGATGCATCATTTGATGAGTTTTCTTTGTGGGATGATGTTGAAATGAATACATCGCTACTAGATACGCTTTGGGGAGAAATATTCAGAGATATCGAACTTACGCAGTTTTCATCAAACTTGGATGCCATCGTCATTAATGGGGAGCTAGATTTTAGCATTGCTCCGATTGAGGTGTGGGAAAGCATTGAAGGCGCATTTAACTCACTACAACTGATTAAGTTAGAGGGGGTATCACATACGCCGATGCTAGAAGTACCAGAAAAGTTTGTTGATACGATCCTGAGTATATTTAAGCGTTAGACAAAGTTCATCGTTATGCGCAATTGATGGTTCAAATAATAAGGGGCAGAGGTTTGAGTGGTTCAGAATCTAACTCGCCTTTGCCCAGAACCTTCACAGTTGGCACTTCGTAACTCAAAAGTGCCCCAAAATGAGTTGAGACTGATAGGAAATCGATTGGTAGACCTCAGACTTTGGGATACTTCAGCTAATGGGGGCAAAAGGCGAAACCTTATCCTCTGTGTGCTTGCGTTACAAAGGGCGATCGACCAAAACCAGAGTGAATTGCAGAGGTCATACTTTGGAGTACTTGAGCTAATACAGGCAAAAAAAGACCTAACCCTACTATTTTCTTTGTACAGAGAGCCAACCGATGGGTTCAAAGATTAGCTCGGCAGTCCCTAACTAAGCTAATTGGCATGACACTTTGTGCTTCCTCATGTCATATCCTAATCACATTAACTGCCAGTATGACTTGAGTTGCTTACGCCAATGGTGGAGTATTAATCAAAAGCAATAGCGTAAAGATTCCGTTTCAAGTCTTAAGTCTGATCACAACAATATAAGGTCTATTTTGCTTAATACTGATGCAAAATAGACCTCCAGAGTCGCATCTTTATGTAAGTAAGCTTTTCTAATTGGATTAAAAAAAGAATAAGAAGTAAATATGGATATCAAATATTGGGACGGTGGCCTTGAACGCCACGAAATCGATGCAATTAAAAAAATTGAAAATGTGCTGAGTCCCCCAAATGTGCAAAAGCAGAAAAGCGCAAATAAAGGACAGGGGTTTGAAGCCCTGCAAGTTTTAAAAAAGTCCTTTAACGAGGGCTGGAAAGGTTATGCAGGTTTTCGCTTTGTCAATAAACATAAGCAAGGCGAAATAGATTTACTGATAGTAACCCACTGCAATATTCTTATTGTTGAACTTAAACACTGGAACGGCAAACCTGTCACTTCAAATAAAGGGAAGTGGTTTTGGGGTAATGAAGATAGAGGGAAATCGCCTGTTGAGGTCACTCGGAATAAAGAGTTCTTACTGAGAAATTTACTTAAACCATTTGCAGGAAAATTTAGCAACGCTAACTTCACACCACGTGTATATTCGTTAGTCGTGATGACTGGCAACAGTAACTTTTCTGGCTTAAACCAAAAAGAACTCGCTGAAACACTTAGCTTGAATGACTTTTGTAAGTTATGCACTAATCAGAAACTATTTAATGAACGCTTTGACCCTCATTCTAAGTCCGAAGTTTTGTTAAATGATGTCCCACTGCTAGAGAAAAGCTTGCTGCTAAATGATAAGAAAGTAGAAGCAAGGCCGTTATCCGTTGATGGTTGGTTAGGGCAAGAGCAGATTTTTGAGCACCCTAATGAAGTATATAAAGAGTACTTTGCTCAAAGTGAGGCAGATAAGAATGATCGTGCCATTATCCGCAGCTGGGATTTTGATAAACTATCAAATCATGATGCTAAAACCCCTGATGGACGTATAAAAATTGCTTCTCGTGAACGTGAAGTACTCAATAAAATAAAAAGAGAAAATAGAGAGTTATACGAGCATTGTGTTTCTTCACTAACAATACCGACTAAAGAGAAGATAACCTCACAATACAACGAGGTTGTTGAGCTTCCTCATGGCCATGAACGCCTTAATGATTTTATTGTTACCTATGGTGAAAACTTATCTATTGATGAGCGTGTTAACCTAGTTAGGGTGTTAATCGCTCGTGTTGCAGACTTGCACCACCTACAACTCGCTCACCGAGACATTGGTAAACACAGTATTTGGTTAAGTACTGGGCAGCGCGTTGCGCTTTCAAACTTTATTTCGGCCTTTGTTCGCAAAAAAGAAACCGTGGGCGACGTTCGAGATGAGCTATCGGTATACAACCAAGCTACGCCTTCGCTAACTCCCTATCATTATGATGTTTCTCGCCTTGCAATTATTGCGTGGTCAATTCTTGAAGCCAAACGATTAACACCTGCGCTTGAAAAATCGTTAGAGGTTGACCTTTCGCAATGTGATGCGTGGTATGGCGACACGTTATTAAGAGCTCTTAACGGTAAAGATTTTGCTAATGCTGGTGAGTTTTTAGATGCTTTGGTTGAACAAGAACCAAGTAAAGAAGCTGCCTTTAGCTTTTCAACGCAAGAGCTAGAGCGATTTGTTAAGGCTAGCAAAATAAGCAAATTGCACCCTGAGTTAGAAGAAATTTCTGCAAACGATTCAAAAGAAGTCTTTAAAGCTATCACTGGTGTAGTAAAAGTTTGGAATAATATTAATCCTACTGACATTAATGCTGGCCTTGGTCTTCGCACGTTATCGTTTTTAGAGCGAGTAGAAAAACTGCAAAGCCTTAACTTAAGTTTTATTCCCACCGTTGTTGATTATGGTATTACCGCACGAGATAGCTCGCTGTATTTGGTCAATGAGTGGATTGAAGGGGAAACTTTAGAACCTTACCGTATGCGTAATCGCAGAAACGATATTGTGAAAAGCTTAGTTGCCCATATTGAGCATATGCACTCGTTAGGCATTGCACATGGCGACTTAAAACCGGAGAACGTTCTGGTAGATAAACATGGTGACGTTTTTATTATTGATGTTTTAGATTTTCATCATGATGCAGAAGGGTTGCTTAATACTGAATATAGCCCTGCGGATATCGATAACAGTTCAGCCTTTGAACGTGATAATTATGCAGTAATGAAAATAAGCGCAGAGCTACTGGAAATTGACTGGGGAACTGAGAGCTCAAGCTTTGAAGCAGTTAGCAAAGCTATTATTCACGAACTTGAAGATGTTGATTTTGGCTTTAGAGAATTAACTCGTTTTAAAGATGCTGTTTTAAACCCAGAAAAAACAGCACAACCATCGGTTGAAACGATTGATATTGAAATAGGAGGAGCAAGAGAAAGCTTTGATCCTCTAACAATATACCCTGATAACGGTAAGTTATATGTTTCGATAGAAGACAGTGATAAAAAAGCCTCGGGTTTGGTAATGAACTTTTGTGGATTAGGTGGCTTCTTTAGGCTTTTCTTCGATCAAGTAAGTTTCACTTTTGAACATGGCTTAGCTCCTAAAACAAGAGATAGTATTTATCCTAGAGATATCGAAAATGCTGTTTTAGAACTTCCTTTTGCTATTCGTATCACTCAAGGTAGAGCAAGTAATCTAGAAGCACTCAATAGACGTATTCGACAGTTTTATAGTTTCGAAAACGCAGTTAAACAATTTCAATTAAAACAGAGAAAAGTAGAGCCTCTTTCAGTTGAGCACCCCACCGATACTATTGAGGCTGAACATAGTGTTAAGCCAATATCGACCAAAGATCTTTGGAAGGCAATTCTTAAAACAGAGACTGAATCTCATCCATATGTAGAGCTTATTGGCGAGCCAAGAACACATAAAGATGATAAAGATATCCTTATACTGTCATACGAAGCTGAAAAAGATCCACTTGATGGCTTTACCGCTAAAGATCAGGTTGAAGCAATTATCGTTAATGATGAAGAGGACTACTTTATTGGCGAAGTTAATTTATCGGCCTCAGGATTGAATAGAGTGCAGTTGTCCCGCTATTCGAAGAGAGCTCACCGCTTAACTGAAGACGATATCATTTTCTTTCGCAGTAAAGCTGATAAGTCTTCTTTCAATAAACGAAAGAACGCATTAACTCGTATTCTTGAACAAGACTCAGTTGTAGAAAATTTATCAGATTACTTTGAGCCTGACTGTGACTTAGCGCCTACAGACTATGGCTTAACTGTCACCGATAAAGATTTTAAACGTTATGATCGAAAAGATGATAACGGTAATGCTATTAAGCTCAATGATAAACAACGAATAGCTTTTCAAAAGCTTCTAAGGTTTGGCCCACTTTCAATGCTGCAAGGTCCCCCGGGCACAGGTAAAACCGAGTTTATTGCTGCTTTTGTTCATTACTTAATTGAAAAACAAGGCACTGAGCGAATTCTATTGGTAAGTCAGTCACATGAAGCCGTGAATACTGCTGCTGAACGAATTCGAAAACACTGTGGCCGTTTAAAAACGGAGCTTGATGTTGTGCGTTTTAGTCGAAGTGAGTCAACCATTTCCCACTCATTACGTGACGCATATTCTGATAATATTGTTAGTCAAAAAGTAGAACAATTTGAAACTCAATTAAAATATCGAGTGTTGAACCTAGCTAAGTCATTAAAAGCTCCAACTGATTATTTAGATGCCTATTTAACCTTAGATAAGCAAATACTCTCACACATTACCGAGCAGCAAAGTGCATTAATAGCACTTGATGATAAAGAGTTAGTAGCTAAACAGAAGAAAGAGCTTAAAAAACAAATTGGTGAAAGAAAGTCATTAATTAACAGTAGATTGCCTCCGAGTATACGTACCAACAAAGATTGGCATGATAACTTAAGAGATGTTCATGACGGCTTAATTAAAGAGTTAAATCAAGAGTATGCTATTGAGCTAAATATCTCTAGCTCAGTTCAACGACTAGTGAAATTGTCGAAAGATATGATACGAGTTATGCAATCTGGAAATGCCAATATGGATGAATTTTTGGCTCGTTCAAAACAACTGGTTGCAGGTACTTGTGTTGGTATTGGCAACTGGAATATTGATATCGCAAGTAATCAATATGACTGGATCATTATTGATGAAGCGGCTCGTTCCATTGCAAGTGAGCTAGCAATTGCGATGCAGGTTGGCAAACGAGTGCTACTAGTGGGGGATCACAAACAGTTACCTCCTCTTTATACCGATCCTCATAAGAAAGCGTTGGCGAGACATTTAGGTATTCAATCATCGAATGATATCGATGAATTAATTGAAAGTGATTTTGCTCGTGCGTTTGAAAGTGGTTATGGGAAACAGGTAGGTGCGAAACTGCTGGTACAGTATCGAATGGCTCCTGCTATTGGTACTTTGGTCTCTCAGTGTTTCTATGGTGGTGAGTTAGAAAATGGTGAACGAAAGATCCCTGATATTTACCGTGATGTGCCCGAAGCATTGAGTTCAGCTACAACGTGGCTTGATACATCAAATTTAAATAAAAAAGCATATCATCAAACAGGTTCTGGTCGAAGCATTTACAATGATGCAGAAGCTGATGCTATTGTCGATTTGCTCAAACAGGTTGATGAAAATGCAAATTTTGTTCATTCATTACTTGAGCAAGTAAAAGAAGGTGAAGCCGCTATTGGTGTGATTTGTATGTACGCCGAACAGAAAAGGCGTATCAGACAGAAAGTTAAAAAGGCCTCTTTGTCTGATGAACTTACAAAATTATTGAAAATAGATACCGTAGATAGTTATCAGGGCAAAGAAAATCGCGTCATTATTTTATCGGTAACACGTTCAGAGCCAAAGCAAGGTTCAGGTTTTTTAAAACTACCCAACCGAATTAATGTTGGTCTTTCAAGAGCAATGGATCGTTTGGTGATTGTTGGTGATAAGAGAATGTGGCAAGGAAAGAATAGCCAATTTCCATTTGGTGAGGTTATTAAGTTTATGGAAGAAAACGCTAGTGAAGACTTGTATCGCTTTGTAGACATTACAACCAAAAAACTTAAGAAGGCGGTATGACTCTTATGGAAAACACAACGATTGAATTTAATGAAGTAGATTATATTGTGCCTACTGAAACATTTGGCATTGAATATTCTTACTTAAGTAAGCAAGGTTTTCCGTTCATAAAAGAGTTTTTGCTTAAAGCACTTTATATTTCACCGCTTTCTAAGTTTGAACTATCCTCATTTTTTGGCTTTAATCAGCGTGAATTAGCGGCTGCTATTGAGGAACCAGTCAGTAATGGTGAAGTTGCATATTCTGACGAAGGGAAGTTATTTCTAACCACATTGGCGAAAGGGTACTTTTCATCATTGGATGATAAACCTATGCTCGAAAAGCCACAGTCTAGGACTTCTTCTGTTTCATTTGAACTCGCTGGGTTTAATAAAGTCAAAAATCAGCATGAAAATTGGCATACAGGCCTTCGTTTAAATGTTAATCATGAAGTGCAAAGCTTAAGTGAACTGCATGCAAGAGCGATGTTTACTAAACACTTTCAGCGGCTAGTAGAGAAAGGTGAGCTAGGTGTAATTAAGACTCATGATAACTCGTTACCTAGCCTTTATTCTGTTGATAAAGTATCTAGAAAGAAAACTATCGCTCACAGAGTTAAACGGAAATTTGAGATAGATTTAGACAGTCGTATTAAGCCTTTTTACGTTGATAAGCTTTATGAGAATGATGAGGCAATTACACAGGCTATTGCACAAGAAACTGACAACATCAGATTAGGTAACAACCTAGATAGTATTGCTGCTGCATGGGATGCTCTTGAAGATATGTCTGTTAGCCGTTTTGTTAAAGGTGAGAGTATCGACTTTCGTGGAATGCTCGCGGAAATGGTAGCAGGCTCTTTTGATAAGCCGTATGAGCTTTTGGTTGGTCCGTTATATGGCAAGCAACCTTGGAATGTTATTGAGAGCAAATTAAAGAAACTCAAGACCCAGAAAAAGACGCAAAAACCAAGAGAGCTATGCTGGTTTGGTGCTAATACTCGTTATTGGGGAATGAGTGAAGGCTTTAATAAAGCTAAAGATAGCCTCATTAACTATAAAATGAATGGAAAAAACACAAATTATAAGCTGAAGGTGTATTTACCTTGTGATGACCATCAGAATGTTGAAAGGCAAGCTGGTAGAGCATGGAAACACAAATTAGGTAGCATTGAGTTTTGTGAAGGTATTAGAAACGGCTTATTTGATGGTAGCGTTGAGGTTTTACTCTTAGATAATGACTTTGCTGCGGTAAGTTACCATTTATCACTGCCTGATCTTAGCCCTGTTCATATTCCGCTAGGTTTTTTCACTACAGACCAAAAGTTGGTTGCCAAAATAGCTAGCATTGCTAATGAGTTTTTAAAAGACTCAGTATCTCATGGAAAGCCGAATTTAATCGGTAAATTGTAAGTTAGAGCCTGATTTTGGGAAGTGTTACATCTGATTTTAGCAGTATAGTGGATGAGCTATCTAGAACAGTTGCATACAATCTGTTTGCAGTACTAAAAGTAATCTAAAAAGACAGTGTATCCTAAGGAGTGTAACTCGCTTTTGTCCAAAGACGTGCTGACACCGCTCTCGGCAAACACGTCTTTGCCTTGAAGTTGTTTAGTGTAAATTATGATTAGGCTCCTGGCATCACATCTACGCACTATAAAAACTTATCCGAGCTTACTGGCTGAAGCACTAGGCAGGATAATATCCAAAATGTCGGATCTCACACCTAATTATGCAGTAGTTCTTTTTACCAATTTAGTTGGCACCATCATCCTCACCAAGCTTCTGTTTTTATTGTTGATTTGATCAACGATAATTTTCACACACTCACGCGCTAGACGACGGAAGTCTTGGTGGAAAGTGGTCAGTTGGTAGCTCAACCATTCTGCTTGTGGAATGTTGTCGAAGCCGATGACTTTCAGATCTTGAGGGATACGAATACCACACTCAATACGTGCAATGTCCATTACCGCCATTGCAAGGTTGTCGGTTGCACAGAACACGGCTTCTGGACGATCCTTATCGGCCAGCATAGCACGTACTTTATCCAGTGAACTTGCGTAGTCGTAGCTCGCTTCAATGAGGCGTGGTGCTTTACCCGTTAAGTCTTCAAACTCAGAGCTGAAGCCGCTTTGGCGCTCGTCATTGGTAAAGGTTGGCACTTCTCCCGTCAGGTAAACCGCGTTTTTCACTCCACGTTCGTGCAGCAGTTGCGCCGCTTGTTGACCAGCTTCGTAGTTATCGCTGACAACGTGGCTACTTTTAGTTCCTTCCACTACACGAGCGTACTGAACAATAGGGATATCGAACTCTTCACATTCTTCATAAAGTGACTTGTTGAACGTTGCTGATGCGGCGATGACGCCATCGACTCTGTATTGGAAGATGTTAGGGATCGAATGGTTGTCATTGCCATCAACTTGCCACGGAATAAGCACGGCTGAGTAGCCCTGTTTTTGTAACTCAGATGAGATGAGCTGCAGGGTTTTCATGTGAATAGGGTAGTCTGCATCTGGGAAAACTAAGCCAATCAATTTGGATTCGTTTGTTGTTAGGCTACGGGCAAAGGCATTGGGGCGATAATTGAGTGCTTTTGCGGCTTCAAACACTTTTTGCTTGGTTTTGTCTGATACCGAACTGCCCGGTACAAATACGCGAGAGACAGTGGATTGAGAAACGCCAGCCAATTTAGCGACATCTTTAGAGGTGACGGTAGGTTTTGACGCCGAGGCGTGTTTTGAAGAGTTCATAGACCATGCTTTTGAGCCAAAATAACAGACTACAGAGTATCATGAATAGGTACGTATTCAAAAAGTCTGTATGTAAGAATAGCATGAAAAACAAGGGGTAGTCTGTAATATTGGGTATTTGGCTGGGTATAACCCAAAAAGCTCTGAGTCGTTAAAATATAACGCCGCAGAGCTTTTAATTAGGGGGCTGATTAATCAGCAGTGTCGCTCGTGATTAGAAGTAGTAACGGATGCCCGCGGCAAATTGGTCATCGCTATTTTCATACTTCACGCCATTGTGTGAATCTTTGCCGTTATCGAATTGGTATTCCGTCCACACTAAGAACTTGTTCTTCTTAAAGTGGTACTCAAGGCCAGGGATAATAAGCTGACGTTCATAACCATTTGCGTTGTCGTCGGTATCCGTTAAGTAGTTAACGTTAAAGGTAGGGCGCAAACCATTTTCAAAGTGGTAGTACGTGAAGAGTTCAGCACCGCGGTGGTCGTAGAATTCGGCTTGGTTGGTGGTTTCCCAGTTTGAACCTTGGCTGTAAGTGAAGCCAACGAACAGGCCATCATTCGTGTAGTTCACACCCAATAAACCGATGCGCTGTGTATCGCCGTCTTTGATGTTCTGAACACCCGCATCAACATCGTCAAACTCATTCTGGTGGTAGGCTAAACCAATGGTTAACCCATCCATGATGGTGTAGAGCGTTGATGCTCCCATACCGTTTTTCAGTGTTGCTGTTAAACCATCGGCTAGGTCAACATCTTCGCGAGTGGTTTGGTACGTGAAGCCGTATTTCCAGTTGTCGCTGATGTTGTTACGGTAAGTAATTGAGTTCTCAGCACGACCTGTACCTGAAGCAATACCCCAGTCAGACAGGTTGTAGTAACCAGAACCACGCGAGCCAAATACACGACCCATATCGGTAAACCAAGCTACATCGTAGAAGGTAGACCACTGCTTGGTGCCCGCGGCTATCTTGCCGTATTTGTCGTGCTCTACGCCTGCGTATAGAAGTCGATCGTAAATATTGTTGCCGTTAGCACCTGAGTTGTAACCCCATTCGGCATGGCCAAAACCAGTCCAGCCGTTGTCTAAGCCCATTTGACCTTTTAGGCCAAAACGAGAGCTACCGCTATTCCATTCGCCATTGTGTTCACCGCCTTTATCTTGGTAGCGAACATCAAAACGACCATCTAGAGTAAGGCTATCGCCCGCGTCATTGGTAAATGTATGTGCAGCAAAAGCAGAACCCGAAGTAAGTGCTGTTAGGATCACTGCAGAAAGAATCGACTTTTTCATTGTAATTCTCTTTATTCAGGCCGTAGAAAGCCACCGTGCTTTCAAGCCCGTTATATTAGTAATGGTTTTGCAGGGTGTGCCCATCCGTGAGGCACAAGTTGAATTATCTTGGGTGGAGCAAGTTGCCGAGGGCGAGAAGGAGCCCTCGGCAGTAATATCTACCTAGCGTAGGTAAGATCTAGATAGACAATGGACTAGGTTACAGCGTTGGGTTTAGGATTGATGAAGTGCGTTCAAACACGTCCAGACCTTGCTGTTTTAGCCAGTAAGGAAGGTCGATCAGTACCCAGTTTTCAGATAGCTTGTCGCCGTCACGGTAGTACACGTCAACCACTTGCATGTCGGCACGAACTTCGCCGCCAGTCATGCCAAGGAAGCCACCTGTTGGCGTGTTTGATAGGTTTGGCCAACCGAAGAAACAAGAGAAGTTACCTTCAGCGAAGCGACAAACGTGACCGTTAAACTTCTTGTCTTTCAGGTTGTTGCGGAAAGGAAGTTGGTGCTGCTGTTGGTAACGAGGAATGGTGTAAGACGCGCCGATACCACAAGGGCCGTACCAGATCATGTCTTTAGACCAGCTCTTCTCTAGAACTTCTGGTGGGCAGCCCATTGCGCCACTGTCGTTCAGAGCAGAAAGGTCATCAACCATCTTGTTCACTAGAGCAAGCGTTGCTACGCCTTCTTCTGGAGCGGCATCTTCAAACAGTAGACCGTCGTGGTTACGTGGACCAGGGTATACGAAGTGCTTACCTGTTGATGGTGGTAATGGGTAGCAACCCGCTTGATCCATCATGCCTAGTAGGTCTAGGAACAGACCTGTCTTAGTGATCTTGCCGTCAACAACACAGTTAAACTCTGCGTAGCGAACGTTCATTATTTTGCCAGTAGGACGCATGCCTAGGTATTCAGCGTCGAATAGACCCATGAAGTGACCCATGCTCATTACCCAAATTTCATCTGGGTTGATTTCGTTGTTACCACCGATGAAGATATCTTGACGACGCTGCATGCGAGTCATTGATTTCATCATTGGAGACCAGAATACGTCAGCCGCAGCTTGAGCACCTTCTTGCTCACGGAATGGGTAAACACCGCGCCACAAGTAGTCTTCAGAAGTGTGTGCTTTCAATACTTCAGCCACGTTCTCGTGAGTTGCGTTTTCCATTGCATCAAAGTATTCGCGAACAATGCGTTTAGCTTCTTGATATTTAGACATAATTCATTCTCTTTTTGTTGTCGAGTCAACATTCGGAACAGGACTCGATTGGGATTTTGTCACCGGCTGACTGATCAGCCGGATTAATGTTTATTTAGTGTCTTGGCTGGCTTTCAACGAAAGGGGATTAAGCTTTTGCTGTTTCCGCTTTTTTGCTCTTGTCGAAGATGCCGCCCTTTAACGTTTCAGGTAGAGATAGCCACAGTAGACCAGCCACAATCCATACGATTGGTGAGCCCCACATCGCTGTTGCAAGGTCGCTGCGCTCTTGGATGAATACCAGCACCATTGGTGCCCACATGCCGATGATACGACCGCCGTGGAATAGCGCTGCACCGAAGCTGCGTAGGTGAGCTGGGAACAGTTCTGAGAAGTAGCCACCCCATACTGCTGAAGCTGATAGGCCGAAGTTGTAGATAAGACCTAGGATAGCCAGCATGTTAAGGCTGCCGATCATCACGTCGCTTGGAGCAACGAAGAATACCGATGCCATGATGCCCGCTAGGATGAAACCGAATGCGTTAACCTTACGACCGTATTTGTCTGCAATCGCACCCCATACCCAAGCACCGAATAGAGAACCGAATGCCGAGATAGAGAAGATGATGCCGATAGTCGCGCCGTCGAATTGACGAACTTCTTTTAGGTACGTTGTCACAAAGCCTGAGAAGAACTGGTAACCGTAGAAGTTAAGACCAGCTAGCAATAGACAAGTGATAGTTAGCTTGCGGTAAGGCGCGCTAAGCATTTCGCCCCAAGAACCTTTTTTCGCTGGTGCGTTTGATTCTTCCGCTTTTGCTTGGTCTTCTTCACCGTAAGCGATCACTTTTTTGTCGCTCGGCAGGATAAAGATCATTATTACGGCCGCTGCTAGAGGAGGAATACCACCTACCCACATTAGGCTTTGCCAAGGCGCGTCAATGCTTGAGATAAATGCTGCATAAGCCCCCATTGCCATTAAAGCAACAGAGAACATTGAAGAAGCAAATGCCGTTAACTTACCGCGAACGGTAGGCGTGAATAGGCCAATCATTAGGCTTACCGCTACCGTGAAGTAACCACCCAAAGAAATACCGATGATGAAACGCATTGCTGCCCACATAGCGTAGTCAGTAAACATCATGTTGATGATGGTCGCGCCGCCGTTCAGTGCAGTGATGGCAATAAGAGTCGATTTCTTACCAAAGTTTGAAGCCACCCACGCACAGCTCAGAGCACCAATAAGTGCGCCAACCGACTGCCATGTGTAGAACTGAGCGGTATCCGCTAGGTTAATGCCATCATACGCATCAACGATGTATGGGCGTACGTAGTCAATAATTACAAAGTTATAACAATAGAAAAAGTAGCCCACTAGAATTGCTAGATATGCAGCTACCCTTTGAATCATAGGAACTTCGCTCATGTGTTTTTTATTCGTCATGACCGATAAACCTTTATTTTATATAGGGTGGTTTTAGTTTTGATGACAGCGTTGTGATTATTGGTGTCCACTGGGCTATCTTCGTTTCGGGAGAGATAATAGATTTTTTGTGGTTATTAGATCCGTGATCAAAGTCAATTTTAAAATGAGTGCGTACCCATTTTGTGTGTTTTGGTGATCTTGATCTCATTAGATGGTGATTTGGCGAGTTTTTGCATGTTTTGAGTGTTTATTCATCAATGTTAGTGACAAAACTCACACTTGTAGTGGGTTTTTGAGGGAAAACATCCAGTTTTGAGTAATATTGGCAGCGAATGATTTGCGAAATACAATAAACGGAATCTACAAATGGTTACGTACTCAAGTTTTGTGGTTATTGCTCTTTATGTGCTTACTACTTTATTTATCAGCTACTTAGTAAATAAGAAATTTAGTGTTGGTGGCGATTTTTCAACGGGTGGAAAGCAGTTCGGTTGGTTTACGGCAGGTGTTTCGATTCTTGCAACCTACATCAGTGCGATGACGTTCGTCGGTATGCCTGGCTGGGTTTACAGTTCAGGTATGGAAGCGATGAGCGTTCATTTGAATTACCCAATAGTGATCTTTTTCGCTGTGATTTTCTTTGTTCCAGTGTTTTACAAACTTGGCCTGACTTCTATCTATGAATATCTAGAGCTCCGCTTTGGCGTTGTGGCTCGCACGATCAATTCTATCGTGTTCATTGTGGTTCAGTGCATTTCGGCGGGTGTGATTTTGTATGCAGTGGCGTTGATCATGGTGCAAGTTCTGCCCATCAGTATTTCAGAGGCCATAATCTACATCAGTATTTTCACCGCTTGCTATACCTATGCGGGGGGCATTTCTACGGTAATATGGACCGATATGCTGCAATCAGCTGTCTTGGTCGCGGGCAGTGTTGCCATCTTTGCCATGTTACTGACAGAGATTAACGCTGCCGACCACTTGTCTCGTGATCACCTTAATATCATCAATTTAGACTTTGACTTGGGGGTAGATACCACACTATGGGCGGGTGTTGTGGCGGTGAGCTTTTTGCATTTGAGTGTGTACGGCACCAACCAATTGATCATCCAACGTACATTGGCAACCAAATGTGAAAAGACCGCACAGAAATCGATGCTGTTGTGTGGCTACGGTGCATTCTTCGTGTACTTATTCTTCGCGGTGATGGGTGTTCTTCTAAGTATTTTCTACCAAGATCAATCGTTTGAAAATAGCAACGAAGTGATTTTGGATTTCGTCTTCAACCACACTAACCCAATCGTCGTTGGTTTGATTATTTCCGCATTGGCGGCGGCCGCGATGTCAACCTTGGATTCGACTTACAACTCAATGGCAACGGTCGCAACGTTCGATATCTACAAACGATTTCTCCGCAAGAGTGCCGATAATGAGCACTACGAAAAAGTCGCAAGAAAGATGAGTTTGCTTGCTGCGGCCATGGTGGTAGTGCCAGCTCTTCTAGCGGTATCGAATGAATCAGTACTCAAAACCATTGCTAGCCTGACTTCCATCTTCGTTGGCATACGCTTGGGTTCGTTCGTGCTTGGCTTATTCTGGGTGAAAGCAAACGAAAAAGGCGTGATCGTTGGCAGCATCATGAGTGTGATTGCGGTGTTTACTGCTATGTATCTCGACGTGGCTTGGCCGTGGTTCGCGCCAATCGGTACGTTTGTCTTCCTTTTGCTTGGTGCGTTAGTGAGCCGTCGTTGGGGCTCCGTGACTGCCGAGCAACAAACCTTTATCAATAATCAAAAACATCTTTTTGCAAAGCCAACCGCAAGCCACTACGGGTTGTTGGTGTTCGCTGTGGCGACCATCGCTGCTTGTATGGCCCTCCCTGATTGGCTTTATGCTGCATTGTCGTAATAGGTAAGTTTTTATGCTGTCCATCTTTGATATTTACAAGATTGGGGTTGGTCCTTCCAGCTCTCACACCAATGGCCCTATGATCGCGGGTTACCACTTCACTCGTTTGATTGAATCGAACTTGGCTAAAGTGGTTCGGATTCAAGTCGATTTATACGGCTCACTATCGTTAACGGGGATTGGTCACCATACTGACCGTGCGACCATTCTTGGTTTACTTGGCAACAAACCAGATACCATCAAAATCGCTTCTGCGAACAAAGCTATGCGCAAGGCGATTGAAGAGGGCATGATGTCTGTTGATGGCCGTCATGAAATTGAATTCAACTACAAAACGGATATGTTGTTCCATGAAGAGAGCCTCCCTCTGCATGAGAATGGCATGACGATTACTGCGTTAGATGCGCAGGGCAATCAGGTTGGTTTTGAAACTTACTACTCTATCGGTGGTGGCTTCATCGCGACGGCTGATGAACTGAAAAATGGCAGTGCGACTGCACCCGTAAAGGTTGAATTCCCATTCTCTGGCGCAGACGAAATGTTGGAACAAGCAGAGAAGAACGGCATGAGCCTAGGCGGTATGATTCTGAAAAACGAACAAGCGTTTCAGGATATGGAAGCCATCAATCAACGTGCAGAACAGATCTGGCGTGTGATGACGCGTTGTATGGAGCGCGGATTTGAAACCGAAGGTATTCTTGATGGCGGTTTGAACGTGACTCGTAGAGCACCAAACTTGCTGAAAAAGCTGGAAGCAAATGCAATTGTTGAGAATGATCCAATGGAAATCATGGATTGGATTAACCTGTTCGCTTTTGCGGTTAGTGAAGAAAATGCCGCAGGCGGCCAAGTAGTGACGTCGCCAACTAATGGTGCTGCGGGTGTGATTCCTGCGGTATTGATGTACTACCATCGCTTCATCAAAGAGCTCGATACCAAACAGCTTAAAGACTTTCTTGCTGTGTCCGGCGCGATTGGCATTTTGTACAAAACCAATGCGTCTATCTCTGGTGCTGAAGTCGGTTGTCAGGGCGAAGTCGGTGTGTCTTCTTCCATGGCGGCGGCTGGTTTAACCGCGCTACGTGGCGGTAGCAATGAGCAGATATGCATTGCGGCCGAGATTGCTATGGAGCATTCACTGGGCATGACTTGTGACCCGATCGGTGGCTTAGTGCAAGTACCGTGTATTGAGCGTAATGCGATGGGCGCAATGAAAGCAATCAATGCATCTCGTATGGCGTTAAAGCGCAATAGTAAATGTTTGATCTCGTTAGATAAGGTGATTGAAACCATGTATCAAACGGGTAAAGACATGAACAAGAAATACCGGGAAACGTCACTGGGTGGATTAGCCCTGATTCACCTTGCGGCACCTTGCGAATAGAAAGGTTGCTCTATCAAAGCCTACGCTCTGATGAAAACCTTCACCGATGAGTCAGCTTGTCCTTCGGCTGACTCATATAAAACTTCATCACTTGCTAACGTGGTTGCTCCTCACTCTGCTCTTCACTGTATACATCTGACGACTTCCTATGAGCGGTATGTAGAATATTAATAGCAAGAGTTGAAGCGCTACTTTGCATCCGCCTTAGCCATCAGCTCAGATAGGATTTGTTTATAGCCTTCAACTTGGGGCGCACCAGAAACGCTAGACTCACGGTTGAAACCCCCATTTGCTGCTATTGCTTCTCTGCGTTACGTATCGCACTGCGTCGCTGCGGATCATCGAGCCAACGCATTCCTTCATCAGCATCAAGACCTACAGAGATAAGTTCTTGCTTCTGAATGTTACGGTCAGTTTGGTAGCTTTACCGCTGTGCTCGCCTCGTGGAGCATGGACACCTCTAACGAGCGCAAGATGGAAGTGCAGATCTTAGAAGAAGTCAATGATCTGAGAGCAGAGGTTGGGGAGCTAAAAGAACTATTGAAGCAACAAGCAGAGAGCAAAAATTAGTTCGATGAAAAAGTTACTTATACCTTCATTGGTTACCCAAGATGGAAGCGTATTTGTTAGGCTTTCAAGGTTATTCTGAAAGCCTAAATCACTTAAGAATCCTGTGCGACTTTTATAACAACTCGGCCTTGCTTCCCTTGATTACTTAAACGTTTAAAAGCTTCTTCGTAATCAGAGAGGTCGTAAACACTATCGACATATACTTGCAGCTCTGATTGTTCAACCCATTTTGCAATTTTCGTCAATTTTTGATGATCACCTTTACTAACCATCAGGTACTTCATTTTTTTGGAACTGAAAAGATTTGTCACAAAGCCTAAGAGCTGTTTATCGGGCTCAAGTGGTATAAATTGGCCGTTACCTGCAAGAACGGGCTTAACTTCTTTAAATTGCCTTTTATTAGACAGATCTAGAAATACATCAAATTTGGTCTGTAATTCATTAATATCAGTTTCTTTATAGTTATAAACTTCATTAGCGCCAAGCTGTAAAAGAAAATCTTTCTGACCAGGCCCCGCAATGGCAGTAGTTTGAGCGCCCAAAATTTTTGCAAGCTGTACGGCATAAACACCTAGCCCTCCAGAAGCACCATTGATTAACAGCTTTGTGCCTTGTTGCACGTCACTAACATCAGTGAACGCGGTTAAGGTAGTTAGTGCGCCTAAAGGTAAAGCAGCCGCTTGTTCAAAATTCAGGTTTTTTGGCATTAAGGCAATATAATCGGTATTGATGCAAATATATTCTTGATGAGTTTTCATGCCTTTCATCAAATCAACATATCCAAAAACCCTATCGCCTTCTTTAAAATTTCCAGCCTCTTTTTCAACAATGCCAGAGAACTCCAAGCCCGTTCTTACGTCATGAAAGCCACCTAATAACTTCAGGTATAAATCATATTTTCCGTTTATAAAGTCAATATCGGTGGGATTAACCGAGGCACATTGTACTTTGACTAAAACTTCGTTTTCTTTAGGCGTTGGGATATCAATGTTGGTATTAAGGGAAGTCTTTTTATTGCTTGTTACAATACCTTTCATCATTCTTCGCTCCGATGGTTACTTGGGTGTACCGAATGTCATAGATTCCCCTTACCAAGGTTCTGCCACACTCAAATGGTCGTCAACACTATTACTGGAAGCACCATGTCTAATCTGTCTTTTTACGGTAGATATTGGGTCGGTTGACCCAATGATTTTCATGCTAAAGGTTGTGGATTGACCTGTCAATGGGTTTGTGGGTCGGTTGACCCAATAGTGCAAGTTGGTATAATTCGAGATTCCGGCAAAGATCTAGCTATATGGGGATATACGATTGAACAACCGTAGTATTGCAACAAGAAACCAGATTATGGAAGCCACTTTAGCTATCTTGAAAGTCTCTGGTGTAGAAGGGGTGACGATGAGAAAAGTTGCTTCAATGGCAGGTAAGAGTCTTAACAATGTCCAGCATCACTTCAAGAATAAAGAGATATTGTTGAATAACTTAGCGGATTTTTACTTTACTCAATGCTATGACGATATTGCACAGTTTTCACCCAGCAATCGAGTAGACGAGCCAAAACAAGTGCTCTATGAGTTTGTCCTGTTCATATTAGGGCAATCTGAGCACATTAGTGATGCGTGCCTTGTTTTTAGAGAGCTTTGGGCTGTTGCGACTCGAAACACAGAACTTGAGGATAAACTCAATCAATTTTACGTAACCTCAATAGATAGAGCTTGTATCTTTTGGAGTGACTATGACAGAGCAAATGCAGAAAAAGCAGCATCACTGCTCCTGCCTTATGTTGAGGGTTACTCTATTCAACACAAAGCTTTGCCTGTTGATAAAAAACAGATGGCTGAACTGCTCTCAGAAACGCTTCACACTCTGTTGACTCAACCCGTTAATGATTAGGGTCGGTGGTATTCAAATGGATGAGGCTGTTTCTCCTACTCTGCTAAGTCATTGCTATTGTAACTAAATCACTCCTGCCACTTTGAAAAATGGTCGATTAAGAAGTCGATTGCGAGTCTTGCTCTTAACGGTAGGAAGCGTCGATTCTGATACACAATCCAGCTGCTATTACCACTTCCCCAATAAGGCTCTAGAATAGGAACCAAACGGCCAGATAAAATTGCATCTCTAAAGCTACTTTTTGGCAGATACGCTATGCCTAACCCCTTTTCACAAGCTTGCAAGACAGTATGGACATTATTACTTTTCCATCGACCTTGAACTTTCACTTCATCTAAGGGCTTATCATCTGCTTCAAATAGCCAAACATCTGTATTGGAGACAATACAATTGTGATGCCTAAGTTGTTCAGGATGAGTCGGTAAACCATGCTCATCAATGTAATTCTGGCTTACTGCTACCATCATTGGTCGGTCGACTAGCTTTCTAGCGACAAGCCCTGAATCATTAAGTCGTCCGTAACGAATCGCAAAATCAAAGCCATCTTCAATAAAGTTCACCATGCTGGTATTGAAGTTTAATTCGACCGTGAGGTTGGGATGTTGCTTGGCAAACTCCATCAAAGCAGGTGCAACATAGTTTTCTGCAAATACACCAGCAGCGCTGACTCGTAGCACACCACGTAACTGCGTCTGCTGGGTGCTCAGTTGCTCATTGGCTTGTTGAAGTCCAATCACTAACTCTTTGCACTGTTGGTAATAGGCTTGACCTGCCTCCGTTAAGCTCACCATTCTTGTCGAACGCGCTAATAACGCAACACCTAGTCGCTCTTCCAACCTTGTGACTTGACGGCTAACGTGGCTAGTACTACAACCTAACTGTTTTGCTGCAGCAGAAAACCCCGAGCTTTCTGCAACCGTTACAAACTCGTTGATGCCCTCAAAACTTTCCATGCTCACCTTTGCTATTTGGCAATAATGTTTTCCTGAATAAACGTATTATCACTTAAATTCAAAGTAATTAGTATAGAGGCGTTCAATAAGCAAACACTAAGAGTTAAGGAAAACATCATGAGTGACATTTTATCATCAGGCAGCGTTGCATTGGTCACAGGCGCTAGCAGCGGAATCGGCGCCGCTACTGCCCGACACTTGGTTGCCCGCGGACTACGTGTGATTGGCACTGGACGCAGCCTTGAGCGACTAAAAGAGCTTGCAGATGAGCTAGGTGAAACTGGACTGATGATCGAACTCGACGTTCGTGACGAAGACGCTGTCGCTGCCGCATTGGCTGACTTACCCGCCGAGTGGCGTGAGATTGACATTCTAGTAAACAATGCCGGCCATGATGCTGGCGGTTGGCAGGAATTTCAGGATCTCGATCGTACGGCAAGCGATGATGTAATCAACACCAACGTCACAGGCCTGATCCGCATGACATCACATGTTATACCAAGGATGCTCAATCGAAATCGGGGTCATATCGTTAATATAGGGTCGATCAGCTCATTCACGCCCTATCCGAAATCAGCAGTCTACTGTGCCAGTAAGTTTGCCGTAGATGGCTTTACCCAATCCCTACGTATGGACATGGCTAACACCGCAATCCGCGTCACACAGATCGACCCTGGGGTAGTGCTGACTGGATTCCAATTAAGCCGCTACAAGGGTGATCAAGCTGCGGCGGACGCTTTTATTGATAGCTACCCGACCGGACTAACACCGGACGATGTCGCACGCGCTATTTGTTTTTCACTGGAACAACCACCTGGCGTGATGATAGACCGAATTGTACTACAGCCTACGCAAGGAGCCTGAGCCACATAGCTGGAGTGCGTAATCGACTTGGCTATTGTCTATAGATTACAGGTTACCGCTTCAGTATCTCTTGTAACGTCTCTTTCAATTCAGTTGAGTTTTTAGCCTCTTTAACATGGTCTAAAGTCGCTTTATATCCAATTTTTGACTTGACCCGCACGACGAGTGGCACCAAGGCAGACTCATTACGCGATTGTGTCTCTGAGTTAACTTCTATTCCGAAAATACACTTTTCAGTGAGTACCGAGATTCCCTTTTCTAGGTGATCTATGGCATCGAGTAGATTGGTAATCAGTAGCATTCCCCACGGGTTATAATCTAACTCTCCATGGATGTGTGCTTGTTTAGACGAATAGCAATGCCCTTGTGCCTGCATAGCAGACTGAATGGCAAACTCGGGAATCGTAGGGTTTACTTTTCCTGGCATAGCACTTGAACCAGCCTGTACCGCTGGAAGTGTAATTTCCGATAAACCGCCCTCGGGACCGGAAGACATTAAACGCAGGTCTTTCGCTATCTTGATAATAAAGCCCGCTAAGTTCTCCACCTGACTTACACAATGAATTTGAGCATCAAATGATTGGCTGGATTGAAATAAGTTATCGCTCTTGCGAAGCTCTATACCAATAACATCTGAAAGTACTGCGATACAACGCTCGGCATAAGCCGTTGAGCAGTCGCCACTTCGCCCAATAATATTACCGCTTAAATTAACAGCCTGAAGGTCATTGCGACACGCTTTAAGGTGCATTTGATAGGTGCGTAGTGATGCTAAGTAACCACCCCAAAATTGTTTAAACTCAATCGTGACTGCATCCTGCATACAGGTTCTGGCGAGTTTGGAACTGTCGCTGTGATTCGCCATTAAATACTCAAGTGCGTATATCAAGCGCTCAGTGGTTGTATCTAAGCGATCAAGGGCTTCAATAGCAGCCAAATGACTTGCTGTTTGCAAGCAGTCGCTCGTTGAATGATTCATGTTAATGGCGTCATTCGGATGAGCAGGAGAATAAGTGCCGTAGGGCTGGGCATAATAGCTATGATTGACAATGTTAGCGACGACCTCATTGACATTCATATTAACGGAAATCCCACCACCCCCATGAAAAGCGTGAACGGGGAATAGTTCCCTCTGGTAGTTTTCTAATATGGACTGACAGGTGTTTTCAACGTTCAATGAAAGCACTGGATCCATTTCTCCGATTTCCCTGTTTACACGAGCAGAAGCTAATTTGATACGTAAAACAGCGTTGATAAGTGAAGCGTAGTCGCCAAGTGTTTTTTGATTGTCTACGGGGTACAGATTTAGAGCTCGCTGTGTTTGAGCACCATAAGGGAGTAATACCGGGATTCTCACTTCACCAATATTATCGACTTCGATTCTGTATTGCATGATTTTCCTTAATTGGGCGGATAGAACCGCCCAACATATGTGATTAGCTTTCGCCGTAATAAACCCAAATACTCTTCGTTTTGGTGTAAGAAGATAGCGAATGAATGGCCATCTCTTTACCCCAACCACTTTGTTTAAAGCCGCCGAATGGGCTAGCAAGTCCATAGCAACCATATTTGTTCACAAACACCATACCAGCATCAATCTTATCAACCATTCGGTGCGCACGAGTGACATTAGACGTGTATATACCTGCCGCAAGCCCATATTCAGTGTTGTTGGCTATCCTAATTGCATCTTCTTCGGTTTTGAATTTGATGCAAGAAAGTACCGGGCCGAAGATCTCTTCTCGTGCGATTCGTGCATCTTCAGGCACTTCCGAGAAAATCGTTGGTCGAACAAAGTAGCCCTGTTCATTACCATTTAATGTATCTCGCTCACCACCAGCTACCAGTTTTGCTTCTGTTTTACCGATCTCAATGTAAGACATGATTTTATTGAACTGAGCTTCATTACACTGAGGCCCTTGTTCACTTTCAGGGTCTAGTGGATCTCCGCATTTTACCGCTTCAGCTTTGGCAATTAGCTTCTCAAGAACGTAATCGTAAATCCCTTCTTGGATTAAAAATCGCGTTGGTTCGGAGCATTTTTCACCTTTGTGAGAGAACATCACAGTAAAAGCACGGTCGATCGCAGCGTCTAGGTTTTCGGTGTCCTCGAAGAAAATACAAGGAGACTTACCGCCAAGCTCAAGCGTGACTGATTTCATGTTTGATTGGCCGCTATTTTCAATGATTTTGCGACCAATAGGTGTACTTCCGGTAAAGGAGACTTTTTGGACGTTATTGCTGACTGTAAGCTGATTTGAAGCTGCGCCATCAGCAATAACTAGGTTTAAAACACCGTCTGGAATATCAACGCTTTCAACAATCTTTTCTATCAAGTATAGAGAGGTCAAAGGTGTAAACTCGGATGGTTTAAGAATGACCGTATTCCCCATAGCTAAAGCCGGAGCGATTTTCAGTGCAGCCTGATAAAGAGGGAAGTTCCAAGGTGCGATAAGTGCACATACCCCAACCGGTTCTTTATTCGTGAAGTTAAGGTATTCAGGATCGACAGGTGACGTTTCGCCATAAAACTTATCAGTCCAACCGGCATAGTACTCAAAGATGTCAGCACAAGTTGGAATATCGTCTGCTAATGACTCTGTTAAGAGTTTGCCATTTGGAAGCGTCTCTAGCACCGCTAAAACTTCAGTATGGTCACGAATAACTTGAGCAATATCGCTAAGAACTTGGGCACGCGCCGTTCTACTTATTTGGCTCCATACGCCAGATTGGTGAGCTTGTGAGGCAACAGCCGCCGCTTCTTCAACCAGTTGTTCATCAGCTAAAGGGATGTTACACAACACATCTCTGTTACTAGGATTGGTTACCATCCAATTATTCTCTGAGTTACCAAGAACCCATTGGCCGCCAATAAATTGTTTTTTGTCTTTGCTCAGCCATTCTTTGGCTGCAGTAATCGCAAGGTTGTATTGGGTTTCCATATTTTCTCCAAACAGCGCATTTTGTCATTGTGGTCAGTCCTTAAAAACTTACAGGTGTCACAATTTCACAACAACTGAATTAAAGTAATTAACATATGAGTTTTAATCGTTAGAATGCAGCAGAATCTACGCAAGCGCGCTATGTCGAAAGTTAATGTGAATCACAGTGACAGGAGTTGAGTTCTAAGTCGCTGTATTTGTGACCAGGAGCAAGATAATGAGACAACTACCCTCGCTTAATGCCGTTCGAGTATTTGAAGTTGCAGGCACCCACTTGAGTTTCACTGCTGCGGCAAACATCTTAAATGTTACGCAGGGGGCGGTTAGCAAACAGATAAAACAACTCGAGGAGTATTTGGGTGTACCGCTTTTCAAACGCACATCTACTCGTGGTCTATTGGAATTAACACCAATCGGGGAGCAAGTGCTTAGCACGATTTCTCGCTCTCTTTCTGAGGTAGAAAAAGGGCTAGAGGTTATCCGCAACCCTAATCTCCAGCAACGATTGGCTATTCTTGCCCCTCCCACCTTTACCAGCCGTTGGTTGAGTGTTCACCTCGTTAACTTTGCTAAAGCATTCCCTCAATATGACTTACAGATCTACAGCAAACGAGAGCAAAGTACTCTGTATGATATTGAGATCCTTTTTGATGAAGTTGGTGAGTTCTATGCAAAAGACAACTTGTTGTTTAAAGAAAAGTACATTGCGGTTTGCAATCAAGACCTAGTTACCGAGAGCATGAATATTGAGGCCCATACACATAAAATGCTCCATATTCGTCATCATGGTCATAATCTCCCTGCATGGAAAGACTGGCTTGACTCAGCAAATATTCAATTGGTAGAGGGGCATCGAAAAGGCATTTCGATGAGTACTCAAGAGCAGGTAATCAATACCGCTATCGCTGGTGGAGGGTTCGCGGTTGTTGATTTGAACATGGTATATCACTCACTTAAAAAACAAGAACTGATTCAATTCCATCCTTTGCAGTGTCGCAGCAGATATGGGTACTTCATTCATGTCCCGACTCCCAAAGTCGGCACGAGTAAAGTTGAGGCATTTCTCTCTTGGTTGAAAGAAGAATGCCTTAGCGTGTCTTAGCTTCAACTTTTTAAACAATCATATTTTATGTCTTAACTATAAGGTGTTGTTTTTTATCAGTTTTAATTTTCATGGTAAGGTTTTGAGAACTAAACTCATGTAACCCTAACTTATATTCACTCGTGTTTTGTTGGTTTTTGGATCTAAATATTTAGGTCGAGAAACAAAAATCAAACATTTATTTTACATAATGCGAGGGGTGAATATGGAATACGTACAACTGGGTAACTCTGGCCTCAAGGTGTCTCGTTTGTGCCTTGGTACAATGAATATGGGCTCTAAGGAATGGAAACCTTGGATCTTTGATGAGAAAGAGAGCGAACCAATCATTCGCCATGCTATTGATAATGGTGTTAACTTCATTGACCTTGCAGACTTCTATTCGTATGGAGCTGGTGAAGAAGTTGTTTGTAATGTACTCAATCGCATTGGACAACGCGACAAGCTGATTGTAACGACTAAAGTTGGCTACCAAATGAATGATGACATCAACGCGCAAGGCCACTCTCGCCAGCATATAATGAACTCGATTGATGCGTCGCTAAAGCGCATGAAGATGGACTATGTAGATATTTACATGCTTCATTTCTTTGATGTAAATACGCCTGTTGAAGAAACAATGTGCGCTCTTAATGATATCGTACGATCAGGTAAGGCTCGCTATATTGGTGTTTCAACCATGTATACATGGCAGCTCGCCAAAATCATTCAGGTATGTGATCAAAACGGTTGGGTAAAGCCAATCAACATGCAATTGCAATATAATTGCGCCTACCGAGAAGAAGAGAGAGAGATGATTCCATATTGCCAAGACCAAGGTATTGGGGTGTCGGTATTTAGTCCTCTTGCTCGAGGTATCCTCACCAATGATATGCAGTCTAACCGAAACAAGACTGATTTCTTTACTGCGGAAATGTATAACGACAAGGCTTCATTTGATGTTTCTACTTCTGTTGCTCGTGTAGCCGAAAGGCACAACGTAGCCCCGGCTCAGGTAGCCCAAGCTTGGGTACTATCAAAACAATACGTTTCATCGATGTTGGTTGGTGCCGATACACCTGAACAATTCAATAGCGCCTTAGCTGCTTTGGAGATGAATCTAGATCAAGATGATATATTTGAGTTAGAACGCAATTACACGCCTTGCGATATAATTAATGATTATACTGCAGGCAATCGTATTCCTCGATCTGCTCGTCTTCCTAAAGGCATATATGCTAAATAATAATTAGGTATATAATTTAATCTGCATTTAAATGGCATGTAACGTGCCATTTTTTGATCTTCCTTTTTGTTATTTGTATGTATTACTTCTTCAGCCTTAATATAACAGCCTCATGAATGCTTCTGGCTATTATTCCTGAGTACAGTCAAAAAACGACTGAGTTATTTCGACTACAAATCTCTCTCGCTCTAAAACTTCTCTGCTCTTACCGATGTTAAGTCGTTTCATTTAACTTACTGATACCTAAAATAATCTCCCGTATTCCCGCGCTACTGATAAATCACACAGAGCTCACATAACTAAGGGGGATTTAGCCGAATTGCAACAGAGGATTAACAACGCGTTCTTGATGCCTATCACTTTTGACATATAAGTATTTGAGAACGATTTTACCTAACTGTTTGTTAAGTCGTGATATTCGCTACAGCATGAATTTTGTTCTTACGTATGGGACTTTATTTCCATTATTCACTAATAACATTGTTGTAACATTGAGCCTAATAAATACGGTAGTTTATTAAGGGAAATAAAATGACAAACCAATTTGTACTTGGATCCAACCGAAAAATAGATCCGTCGCGTCGACGCGCAACACAATTAAAACCAGATGGAAGCGTGAACGATAACGATCGAGTTGAGATTGGACCTACCGCTCTAGCATTCCAAGAGTGGGCAGACCTAGGTATCACACCTCCCAATCTACATCAGATGCGGGAATATCGATTGAAACGTATCGTTGACCAACTTCAAGCTCGTGACTTGGCCGGAGTTTTGTTATTTGACCCCCTAAATATTCGTTACGCAACAGATTCGACCAATATGCAGCTTTGGATAGCTCACAACCATGCTCGTGCCTGTTTTGTATCTGCAGAAGGCTACATGATTCTTTGGGATTTCCATAACTGTGAACATTTATCCGCACACCTACCGCTTGTAAAAGAAGTACGTAACGGAGCCTCGTTTTTCTACTTTGAAACTGGAAATCGAACCAATGAGCACGCCCATCATTTTGCAAAAGAGATTGCAGACATCGTTAAGCAGTACGGTGGTGGGAGCAATCGTATCGCCGTAGACAAGATAGAGATTGTCGGCTTGCGTGAACTCGATAAACAGGGCCTTGAACTCTTTGATGGCCAAGAAGTAATGGAGTTAGCTAGAGCGGTTAAAAATATCGATGAGATTAATGCGATGCGCTGTTCGATTGCATCGACAGAGATAGCAATGAAGAAGATGCAAGAGGCGACTGTTCCTGGCGTTACTGAAAACGACATTTGGTCGGTGCTACATGCGGAGAACATCAAACGCGGTGGTGAGTGGATAGAGTGTCGAATTCTATCTTCAGGTCCTCGCACAAACCCATGGTTTCAAGAGTGTGGCCCTCGCGTAGTAAAAGAGGGAGAACTATTGGCGTTTGATACCGATCTCATTGGTCCTTACGGGTTCTGTGCAGACCTATCACGCACATGGTTAATCGGTGATGTAGAAGCCACCGAAGAACAGAGACATTTATACCGCGTGGCCTATGAGCATATCCAACACAACATGGAAATACTAAAGCCAGGTATGACATTTGAAGAAGTAACGCGCTCAGGCCTTTTACTTCCTGAAAAATACCGACCACAACGCTATGGCGTAATGATGCACGGCGTCGGTTTATGCGATGAATATCCTTCAATACGTTATCCAGAAGATTTAGAAGGTCATGGGTATGACGGTGTATTAGAGCCAGGCATGGCACTTTGTGTTGAAGCATATGTTGGCGCTGTCGGAGGCAACGAAGGGGTCAAATTGGAAGACCAAGTCATTATTACAGAAGATGGGTTTGAGAATCTAACGAATTACCCATTTGAAAAAGAGTTATTAAAGTAGGAGCAGCACATGACATCCGTACCTAAAAACACTCATAAATTATTAGTAAGCGCAGGGGCTGGGGTAATTTTAACTCTGTGCTTTGTCTATGTTTTACTTGCTCCAGAAGCAAGCACTGACATGTTCGCAAACCTGAAGAACTATATCGCACATAAGTTTGCCTGGTTTTACATGGGCAGTGTGGCGTTGTTTATCACTATCTTGATTTTCAGTGCTTGTAGCCGAGTCGGAGACTTAAGGCTTGGCAAAGATAATGAGAGGCCGGAGTTTTCTGGGTTTGCGTGGGGTTCGATGCTATTCAGTACAGGGATGGGTATTGGGCTTGTATTTTTCGGCGTCGCCGAGCCTGTCATGCACTACATGAATCCTCCTATCGTTGAGGCTCAGACAGATGTTGCAGTTAGGGAAGCAATGAACATCACGTTCTTTCACTGGGGAATCAATGCATGGGCTATTTACACCATTGTCGCGCTTGTTATTTCTTACGCAGCCTATCGTAAAGGCCGTCCACTAGAAATGCGAAGTGCGTTTTATCCAATCTTTGGCGAGCGAATCAACGGACCATTAGGCGTAGCCATTGATGTCTTTGCTGTACTTGCAACAGTGGTTGGTATCGTTACCCCCCTTGGATTTGGTGTACAGCAAATCAACGCAGGCTTAAACTATGTACTTGGCGTCGAGATTAGCACAGGCAATCAAATTGTCCTGATTACAATCATTGGAGTAATGACATGTATTTCGCTAGTACTTGGCCTAAAGAAAGGGATTAAAGCTCTATCACTCATCAATATTTGTGTCGCAATTGGACTAATGACGTATGTATTTTTAGCCTCTAATACCACCTTCATCCTTAATTCAACCGTTGAGAATATTGGCAACTATTTAGCGAGCTTTGTACCACTGTCTTTTGATACTTACGCTTTTACCAACCCAGATTGGTTTTATGGTTGGACACTTTTTTACTGGGCGTGGTGGATTGCTTTTGCTGCACCAACTGGACTGTTTATTGCTCGAATTTCACGTGGTAGAACAATACGAGAGTTCGTGGTAGGTGTACTTGTTATTCCGGTAGGGTTTTCTTTCGCATGGCTGACAATATTCGGTAATAGTGCGTTGGACCTTATTCATAACCAAGGTGTTGAGGAGCTAAGTGCGGCTGTAATGACAAACTCTTCATCGGCGCTGTTTAAGTTTTTTGAGTTGGTATCTGATTGGAGTTTACCTAGTTACTTAGCATTATTCAGTATTTTCGTATTCTTTATAACGACCTCCGATTCGGGCACGCTTGTTATCAATACTCTGACGTCAAAAGATGAAGATAATGCTCCGATTTCACAACGTATTGGCTGGGTAATAGCAATTTCTGGTATCACTAGCTTGTTACTAATGAGTGGAGGCATGACCGCCATTCAATCGCTACTCGTTATTATGGGATGCCCTTTCGCCATTATGGTCACGATGATGAGTTATGGGTTTATGAAGTCTGTGTATATTGAAGTCTATTCACCCGCAACCAAAACGAGAGGAGCAGAATTGGATGAAGTGATTAGAAAAGCAGAGCAAACGGAGATTGAATATAGGAAAGCTCAAGTCATCCATGGTGGAAAGTAATCATATTGAGTTAGATTCTTTAAGATCAACATCATAGATATTGTAATGATTATGCGGCTCTCCTCACTTTCAAGTACCTCGTTAGGGATACTTGAAAGTGAGGAGAGCAATCAATCTTCCATCCTTCCCTTATATTTCTACATCATAAAGATTAGACACCCAGTTAACCGCCTTTCCATACCTATGGTTATCAATGATTTGCTAAATTAGAAAAGTCACTGACTCACTTTTGTCCAGAAACATGCTACACCGTTTGGAAGTAGTGTTGTCTGGAAGCAACGAATCGGATCTTATGAGTTTCAACTTAGCGGGAATAGTTCCTACACAAGACTGCTGTTGGAAGCGATCTATTTGCACACCTTCTATTTGCAAATACGCTATATTTCGATTATTTTGGAAATATATTATTTGCTATGGAGTTTCTAATGGAACTTGAAGTTGTTGCTAAAGCGCTCAAAGAGCTAGGGCATCCTACACGTCTTTCGATTTACAAGTCAGTAGTAAAGGCGGGATATCAAGGTATTGCAGTCGGGAGCCTACAAGAAGCGCTTGGTATACCCGGTTCGACGCTTTCTCACCATATATCTAGCCTGGCATCAGCGGGGTTGTTGAGTCAGCGCCGTGAAGGGCGCACACTATTTTGTGTCGCCGAGTATCAATGCCTTGAAGGGGTAATTGGCTTCCTACAAGATGAGTGTTGTGCTGATGAGCGCTGCTAGTTCCTCTCTCAATTTAGAGCAGGTCTGGGCTCAATATCAGCAAGGGCTCAAGAAATTCTTGCACACTAAAGTCAGCAATCCAGATGATGTTGATGACTTGCAACAAGAGATCCTGATTAAGACTCATCAAAATCTGCATACTCTGAAAGATGCCGACAGCGTTAAGTCTTGGCTATTTCAACTGGCTAACCGCACTATTATCGACTTCTACCGCAAGCGTGCTCGTTATCAACGGGAGAGTGAGATACAAGCAGAAGACCTATGGTTTGAACAGCAAGAAGATCTGATCGAGCAAGAGATGGCAAAGTGTATTCAGCCATTTGTTAATGCCTTACCGCAAGAGCAAGCTTCTCTATTGTCAGAGGTTGATCTTAAAGGCGCGAGTCAAAAGCAGCTCGCAGATAAAGTTGGATTAAGCTATTCGACGCTTAAGTCGCGAGTTCAAAAAGGCCGCGTTGAGCTAAGAAAACTGTTTGAAGATTGCTGTACTTTACAACTAGATAAAAACGGCAGCGTGATTGATTGTGAAGTAAAATCAGATGGTTGTGGAAAGTGCTGAAAATAATGTCAAAAAAAATCGTCTGATCGTCGTCTTTTAAAAAATCTACCCGTCTTAAGGATGTAAGTGATGCAAAACAGGCATCCACCCTAAATGAGAAGAGTAGCAACATGATTAAGATTATCAGCTTTAAAATTTGTCCATTCGTGCAACGTGTAACGGCGGCGTTAGAAGCGAAGAAGATCCCATACGAGATTGAATACATCAGCCTAAGTGATAAACCTCAATGGTTCTTAGATATCTCACCAAATGGTCAAGTACCGTTGCTTGTGACGGAAACGGGCACAGCATTGTTTGAGTCTGATGCGATCATTGAGTACATCGAAGATGAGTTTGGGCCACTAGAACAAGGCGTGACTAACGAGCAACGCGCACTCGACCGCGCATGGAGCTACTTAGGCTCTAAACATTACTTGCCGCAATGTGGCACTATGCGCAGCAGTGACCAAGCAACACTGACAGAGAAGGTAGCCAACCTCGCTAAAGCGTTCGCTAAGGTAGAAAAGCAAGTGGCTGGCCCATTCTTTATAGGCGAGCAACTTAGCAACGTTGATATGGCGTGGTTACCTTTGCTGCACCGCGCTTACATCATCAAAGCGCACACCTGTTTTGATATGCTCGATGGTTTTCCAAAAGTTCAAGCGTGGCAACAGCAGCTTATGGAAACTGGCCTAGTAGAGAAAACAGTCGCGGAAGACTTTGAAGCGGCATTTACCGGTTTCTACCTATCTGAGCAAACCTTCCTTGGTAAAGGTGAAGACTGCAAGCCAAACAACGGCTGTGGCACAAACTGCTGTTAATTAATTGAGATTATGACGAAGCCTCGCGAATTTGCGGGGCTTTTTGCTATTTGAGACTTGGTATCACAGCAAGGAATCAAGAAATTCCTGCACTCTAAAGTCAGCAATCCAGAGGATGTTGATGACTTACAACAAAAGATTCTCATCAAGGCGCGTCAAAATCTGTTACGTTTTCTATTGTCCAATTATATCTTTTAGCCAAAGTAAGAACGCTTGAAATTTTGGTCTTTTTTCCATTCCCGCAGGGCAAACCACATCATAACCTTTATCTGAGTCGATGACTGCGAATGGAGCGACGAGTTCACCTGTTTCTAGCAGGTGACGGTCAAACTCCATTCGTCCTAACGCGACCCCCATTGACTGTAACGCTAAACTCGTCGTGTGTTCATGTGTGATTAGATCACTCGTAACGGTACAATCAATATCAAGCCTTAGCTCTCTTAAATACCTTTTCCAAGCGGTATGCCCACCACTGTGAATGAAGTTAACGTGTCTTAGGTTATGTGGGTTATCAAATAGCTTATGCTTTCTCGCGTACTCAGGGGTGCAAATAGGTACACGTCTCCCCCTAAGTAATCTTTCACTGTAATGATCTGGATGATTCCCGTTACTGTAGTAGATCCCAATATCAAGGGGGTCAAATTGGAAGTCTGATTCATTCTGTTTAGTGATCAGTTTTATACTTAGGTTTGGATACATAGCGCGGAATTCCTTAAGGTTCGGTATGATCCACGCCCCCGCTATATAGGGAGATGTTCCCACGCAAATCTCGCCACTTAACTCCCCTTTTTGTATATCAGAGAGCTCGGAAAAAATGAGTTCGAAGGAAGTATTGAGCATTCCCAAAACGCGAGATCCCTCTGGCGTTAATTCAAGCTTTCTTGTTTTACGCACAAATAGCATGAAATTAAGGAGCCCTTCCAATTTCTTAATTCTTTGACTCACCGCAGCTTGAGTCATGAATAGTTCTTTTGCTGCAACGGTAAAGCTAAGGTGCTTAGCCGCTACGCTAAAAGTGTGTAAGTGCGAAAGGAGTAGCTGTTTATTCTCAATCATCATTTTTACATAAGGTGAGCTTATTTATAAGGGGAGTATAGTCGTTTGTCGCCAAGCGTGAAATCTCTTTTAATAAGCTCAGTTAAACTAAATGTTGAAACCAGATTAAAAGGCCCTTGAATATGACACACAAAAAAACACTTAAAGTCGCGGTAATCGGTGGCGGCTCTAGCTACACACCAGAGCTTGTTGAAGGTCTTCTTGAGCGTAACCATGAACTACCACTTAGCGAGTTATGGCTTGTTGATATCGATGAAGGCATGCACAAGACTGAAATCATTGGTGATCTTGCTCGTCGTATGATTGCTAAGACCGGTTGTGACATCAAAGTCACTGTAACAACGGATCGTAAAGCGGCTCTTGCAGGTGCTGATTTTGTTTGTTCTCAATTCCGTGCAGGTGGCATTAAAGCGCGTCTACGTGATGAGCGTATCGCGGTAAAATACGGCATGATTGGCCAAGAGACGAACGGCCTGGGTGGCTTCTCTAACGCGTGTCGTACTATCCCAATCGCGTTAGAAATCGCTAAAGAGATGGAAGAGCTTTGCCCTAAAGCTTGGCTACTAAACTTCACTAACCCGTCAGGCATGGTGACAGAGGCACTGCTTAAGCACTCAACTATCCGTACTGTTGGCTTATGTAACATCCCAGTAAACATGGAGCGTGACATTGCTCCAATGCTTAAAGCTGAGCAAAAAGACGTAACGCTTCAGATTGCAGGTCTTAACCACATGGTTTGGGCTCGTAAGGTTCTACATGAAGGTAAAGACAAGTTATCTGAAGTCGTCGATATGCTTAACGATGGCAACATGGCTATGACGCCGAAGAACATCAAGCCGTTCCAGTGGGACAAAGACTTGCTGGCTAACATGGGCATGATCCCTTGTGCTTACCTACGTTATTACTACCAGTCTAAAGACATCATTGATGAAGAGTTCGAAGATGCTAAGGGCGAAAATAACCGCGCTGCTCAAGTTGCTCGTATCGAAGAAGAAGTACTTAAGATTTACAGCGATCCAACGCTTGAGACTAAGCCTAAGATCCTTGAAAAACGTGGCGGTGCTTACTACTCAGAAGCGGCTTGTGAGCTTATGAGCTCAATCCATAACAACAAGCGTACAATTATGCACGTTAACACTCGCAACAATGGCGCAATTGCTGGTTTACCAGATGACTGCGCAGTAGAAGTGAGCTCAGTTATCACTAGTACTGAGATTCTACCTCTAAACGTGGCGCCGTTCCCGTCTGATACGCTTGCTCTGATTCAGCTAATGAAGCAGTTCGAAACGCTCACGGTGAAAGCGGCTATTGATGGGGACCTAAATGCTGCGCACCGAGCTCTAATCCTCAACCCAATCGTAGATAGTGGCTCACACCTCGATGCAGCGCTAAAAGAGACAGTTCGCGAGAACATCGAATTTATGCCTAAGTTCGCACACGTACTAAACAAGTAATAACACCTCTCAATATTGCGGCCCCTAGGGGCTGCATATCTCTTGGAGAAAACTATGAAACTCATTATTAACGCAGACGATTTTGGTTTGTCTGAAAGTGTCAATAATGGCATTGTCGAATGCTTTCAAGCTGGACTTGTTAAGTCGACCACGATCATGATGAACCAAAAAGGCGTCGACCATGCAATCGACTTATACAAACAGGGCCTTGTGCCTGAGGTTGGTCTGCATTTTACTGTGACGAGTGGCAAACCATTGTCTCCTCCAGAAGAAGTCCCAAGCTTAATTGATGATAGTGGCTATTTTATCGATAAAGTTAAGTTGATGGATCATCCCGTCAGTGAAACCGAAGTCTACAAAGAACTTCTAGCGCAGTACAACGCTGCACTAGAAGCGGGTTTAGATATTAATCATATTGACAGTCATCACTTTGCGGGCGTTTATGCACCGCTCAAAGCGGCATTTGTTCGTTTCTCAAATGATTTCAAAATCCCTGTCCGTAGGGTGGATATGTTTGTGCGTGGCCAAAGTGCGCTTCAAGTACCCACAACCGATGCGTTTGACCTTGGCTTTTTTGATGAAGGTGCGACTAAGAACAATCTGAAAACGATGATTTTGGCGCACAAAGAAAAATACCCAGATGGGCTCGTCGAGTTTATGTGTCACCCCAGCTCGGAAGAAAATATCGAGGAACTTTACGATGTAACAGGCTATGTCGGTAAGCGAGTAAATGAGCGCGATATTTTGACGTCTCCGGAGATGAAAAACTGGCTAGCAGAGCATAATGTAGAAACGGTTGGTTTCGACATTCTTAGGTAATCAAGTGAATAGTAAACATCTAGCGAGCTTAAAATATAAAAGCTGCTAGCTATGAGATAAGACCTATATAGCCGTCCTATTTATGGCAATAGTATTCATTATTGCTTACCCGACATCCAGCTACATCAGAGATGTTTTTCCGCACATACGATAGGAGAACGCAGTGAGACTTGTAAAGTTAGCAGTTGTGTTTTTTGCCTTGGTAACAGCTTGTACGAAAGTATCGGCAAACCATTTTCTTCCAGAAAAAATATTCTGTATCACTCCTGAAAACTACTCGGTATTTACATTCGATTATCTAAAAAATACCGGGAGATTTGAAACTTCAACTTTAACGGGACATCAATCTTTTTCAGGTCCAATTGCAATTTTCAAGAATGACCAAGAGGTCAAAGTTAAATTTTCTGCAGAACGTGGGGATTCGACCATTTATTGGGATCTTACGTTTACAGGAGAAAGAGATAGCCACTATGAAAGTATGTCTCATATAAAGCAGGGGAACTTGTGGAATGTTACTGAAGAACACTATGTAAATGAAAGATGCACCTACGACTTTAAATCTTATAGGTGAATCAATAACAAATAGCAGCCCTGGCGGAGTGAGTAAGTAAATGACTCTAGTCTGTTATAAAAAGGGCAAAGCGCTTGGAAGGAGTAATTATGCTGCGTTTCAAAAAGAAAATTAAAGAGTTGCCTGTTCTAATAACGGTGTGCAGTGCTTGGCTTTTAGCTGCAATTGCATTTGCTTGGTTTATCATCCCTAATGAAGAAGACCTTATCGATATTGAACAGAAAATGATCTTGGAAGACGTTACTAGACCTCTTGATTTAAAGGAGGTGTAACGGCAGCAATGCGAGTATTACGAACATTTGGGTTTTACGACGAGCGTGACTTCGTAAACTTGTAACAATTCGGCGGAGCCTCGCGAATTTGCGGGGCTTTTTACTATTTGAGACTTGGTATCGCTGAAAGATTACCTACACTGATAAGGTCTTAGTTATCTGACACATACGGAGAAGAACAATGGTAACTGCGCTCTATGCAGCAATTTTGGCAGCTCTGATGATTTGGCTGTCCATTCAAGTGATCAAACAACGTAGAAAAGCACAGGTGAAATATGCCGATGGCGGTGTCGATGCCTTAACTATCGCACGAAGTGCTCACAGTAATGCGGTTGATTATGTGCCGATAACCCTGATATTGATGGCGCTGCTCGAACATAATGGTGCACAGCTTTGGATGATTCACCTATGTGGTATTGCGTTTGTGGTAGGGCGAGGTTTACATGCGAAAGGGATCTTAGCTGACAGACTAAAAGGGCGAATCTCAGGTATGAAATTAACGTTTGCAGTGATGGCGGCACTGGTTGTGCTCAACATTGTCTATTTACCCTTTGAGCGTCTTTGGTGATGGATAGGCTCTGGTGATGAAGTTCGCTGCTCCTCCGGCATGGTTACTGGTATTAACAGGACTGATACTCAATGTATTGGCATTGCTGATGTCGAGTATCGTATTGGATCGTTTAAGCGGTGATATTGCGACTCTGTCTGAACAAAAGGACGACAATATCTATTCGATTCAATTGGCGTGGAACAGCGTGGAAACTTTAGAGCGAAAGCGTGAAATGGTGTTACTTCATCTTAGTCAAAGTGGCGGCAAACCTATCACTGATAAAATAGGTCAAATGCTACAAGGTCAGTTAAGTGACTGGGTCAGTGTGCCTGTACCTGTAATAAGCCACAGTACGTTGCCGGAGTTAATGATGCTGATAAATCAAACTCAGCAAAGTTATCGTAATCAAATCGATGAGCATTACTTAAACAATATTACCCTCAGTGAGAAGATGGTGACTCTTAACGAAAAGATCGCTTGGTATAAGAATATTGGATTGTTTCTTCAGGTGTTTGGCTTAGCGCTAATTTTGGCTCGGGATTTAGCTCGAAAACCAGAATAAAGAAAAAGCGATGGTTTTTGGCCATCGCTTTTTTATTGGGGTTACCTAAACAGCCAACGATAGAGTGGCGTTTTATCAAGTAGTTTAACCAGTAGGAATGTACCAACGATAGCGCCAGCGAGCACCGCCATATCTTTTGCAAATCCAGTGATTTGATAGATGCCAGTGACATTCATCATCACAATGATGATAGGCAAATGGGCGACGTACAAAGGTAAGACATACTTAGACTGACGAGCCAGCCAGCTACTTTGTCCTAGTGTTGGTTTTGATAGCAACCACATAAAACATCCCGTGCCCCATAGTACCGTACCAAACAAGAAGTCATTGGCATTAAATGGTTGTTCATGCTGGTTGAGCAGCAAAGCTTCGGTGAAATGCATCGCCGCTCCCAGCAAGGCTAACGTCAATGCTTGCTTGGTGGTCGCTTGAATGTTTTGTTGGCGAATCGTAAAGCCAATAGCAAACAACAGCGTACTAAAGAACGGGCCGTTGCGAGTAAAAATCGGCGCCCAAAACTCTGTTAAACCTTGGTAGCTGCCCGCTAAAGCGCCATAGACATACAGTGCAAAGGCAAGCGGGATCAGAAGATCAAGTTTATCTAGCTTAGCGAGAAGAGCCGTAATTGCTGCAGCGCACATCAAAGCAGGGATAAACCATAAATGAACTAAGCCACCTTCGAACAGAGTATTGAGTGGCGTTTGTGCCAAATAGCCCCAATAGCCTTGACGTTCGGCAAGGTAGCCGGACTCGGCTACTGTGGCCAAATTAAACGGCATGGCCAAGCAGATAATGCTCCAGACAATGAAGACGCGCAACAGAGGTGATACATAACGCTTGAGTGTCTCGATAGGTGCATCGACAAGCTTAGGTTGAATCAAATAACCAGAAATGAGGAAGAATAGGGGTACGGCAAATCGGGTGGATTGATTAAAAATATACCCAACCCAAGGCACCTCGTTGAACTGCCAATAACTGAGGAACATCTGGCAGTGCATTGCAACGATCGCCAGTATTGCGACGACTCGACCGAGCTCAATGCTCGCAATTTTCTTACTTTCCATAACGACAAATAAAATAAATAAAAGTAGGTGAGGTATAACAGCTTTTTGTTTTTGCTTTACCACTAAAAATCAACTTCTTAGTCAGTATGAGTCGCATTCTTCTCAGTTTGAGAGGTACGTCATACAGCAACAATATTTACATTTCAGCTCTCGACAAATCGCCCTTGATTAAAAGCAATGATTGCAAAAAAGTACGAGTGTGCTAAAAATAGTTATGTTACCAATGAGAGAGCTGTATGAGTAAAGGCAGAGTAACCCGAGAAAACATCTTAAATAAGGCATTTGAGCTCGCGAGTGTGAATGGGCTAGAAAGCCTAACGATTGGTGAATTAGCCAAGCAGTGTGAGATGTCTAAAAGTGGTTTGTTTGCGCACTTTAATTCTAAAGACAATCTTCAAATCTCGGTGTTGGAGCATGCTAATCAGATTTTTACTGAGCGAGTGATAGCGCCTGCGAGGTTGAATACATCAATCTCGATTGAGCAGAAGCTGACGATGTTGCTCGATAACTGGCTAGGTTGGAACCACTCTTTTCAAGGCAGTTGTATGTTCCTTGATGCTTGGAAAGAAACTGGCGCGGAAGTACCGCCAACTCAAGTGGTACTGAAAAAAACCATTGAGACTTGGATTGGTTATTTGACCATTCAAGTGGCAAAGGGGGTAGAGAACGGTGAATTCCGTCCTGACCTCGACCCGAAACAGGCGATCTTCGAGCTATACGGCCTGTATTTAAGTGCGCACCTGTTTTATTCCATTCATGGTGAGCAAGCGAGTTATGAGCATTTCTGGCAAGGTGTGAAGCGTCAAATCGCTAGCTGGAAACAATAGAATTTTACTAAGCCAAGCTTGAGTTTGGCTTATTATTTAAATAAAAATAGCACGGTCGTTCGATTTTTTAGTAAGAACAGATCGAGCCCAAAAGGATAGAACCATGAGTGAGAAGATTTACTTTAATACTTCGCAAAAATTCAGTGTAAAGAAGAGCTTGATTAACTTAACGACTCGACTTCACCACACGATTGCTCCAAAGCATGCGGAAAAGACAGCACGTAAACTACTACTGACTCCGGCGCGGGCTAAGCCAAAGAATGCTGAGCCTACAGGTTTGGTGAAAGGAGAAGTTCAATCCAAAGAAGGCACGCTTAAAACCTACGCACTGGGAGAAGGGCCAGTGTGGGTATTGGCACACGGTTGGTCAGGAAGCGCGAGTCAGTTCTATCCATTGATGCAGCACATTGCGAGTAAAGGATTCACTGCGCTTGCTTATGATCATCCAGGGCACGGTCAAAGTGGTGGCGTCTATGGTCATATCCCTGCTTTTGTGCACGGTTTGGAAGCGATCCTAGACAGTGTCGATGAAGTGGCAGGTTTGGTCGCTCACAGTATGGGTTCTGCGTCATCGATTGAGTGTCATCACCAGAAACTCGTCGGCAAACCTTTCCTATTGATTGCGCCAGTGTTGGATTATCTCGAAAACTTGTTTGGTAGTGTCGCTCGCTCTGGATATTCCATGAAGCTGTTCAACGCGGTTGTTTCTGAGATTGAAGAGCAGTATCGCTACCCAATACAGTCAGTCGATCCTTACAATAAGCTAACACTTCGCTCAGCAGCGACTATTATTGTTCATGATGAAGGGGATAAGTTTGCCAAGTTCTCTGTGTCTGAACGTGCAGCGAGTGAAATGGACAAAGTGAAGCTTGTAGCAACTCAAGGCCAAGGCCACGGACGAGTAATGAAGTGCTCTGAAGTTATGCAGAGTTTTGATGAATTGATTGCAAATTAATCGAAATGACAAAGGAAACTTATCTTGATTATTCATTGAGTTAACAATTATAACCGCGTTTATGATGTGGTTAACAAATTCGCAATAAAAAATATTTCTTTAGCGAGCTTGTGTGGGATCATTTGCTATGCCACTAGGCCCTCAATAGGAAATATAATAATGAATAGAAATGATAGTGTCCCTTTACCCAACAATACCCGAGAATGGTTCTTTAACCGCAACAGTATGATTATCCTTGCTGATATCGCTCTGTTTGCGGTTATGTACTTCACCCTACCTTTTGATCCTCAAGTTGTCTTGGGGATCTGTATGCTGACCTTCGTGGCGATATTGTGGCTTACCGAAGCTCTGCACGTCACCGTGACGGCTATCCTAGTTCCAATCATGGCGGTGTTGTTTGGTGTCTTTGATACCCAGACCGCTCTCAATAACTTTGCCAATTCCATCATCTTCCTTTTCTTAGGCGGCTTTGCTCTAGCTGCTGCAATGCACAGACAAGGGCTGGATAAAGTTATCGCCGATAAGGTACTGATCATTGCCAAAGGCAAGATGAGTGTGGCGGTATTTATGCTATTTGGTGTGACCGCTGCATTATCCATGTGGATCAGTAACACGGCGACCACTGCGATGATGCTACCGTTGGTTTTGGGTGTTCTAAGTAAAGTGAACTCAGAAAGTGGCCATAAAACGTATGTTTTTGTATTACTGGGTATTGCTTACAGTGCCAGTATTGGTGGTATTGCGACGATTGTCGGCAGCCCACCTAATGCCATTGCTGCCGCTGAAGTGGGTTTGACCTTTACCGAGTGGATGAGTTTTGGCCTACCAACCGCAATTATTCTTCTGCCAATCTCGATTGCGGTGCTATTTTTCGTACTGAAACCGAACCTCAGTGGCCAGTTTGAGCTTAACAATGAAGCGGTTGATTGGGATAAAGGCAAAGTCGTCACCTTGGCTATTTTTGCTGCCACAGTCTGCCTTTGGATCTTCAGCAAGCCGATTAATGCGATGCTTGGTGGCTACGCTAAGTTTGATACGGTTGTCGCGCTCGGTGCCATTGTTGCCGTGAACTTTGCGCGGGTCGTGCATTGGAAAGATATCGAGAAAACTGCTGATTGGGGCGTATTACTGCTATTCGGCGGTGGTATCTGTTTAAGTAACGTTCTTAAAGCAACTGGAACCAGTGTATTTCTTGCTAACGCTTTGAGTGACATGATTGCTCACCTCGGCATCTTCTTCATTATTGCTGTTATTGCTATCTTCGTGGTGTTCTTAACTGAGTTTGCTAGTAACACTGCCAGTGCTGCGCTACTTATCCCAGTATTTGCCAGCGTTGCAGAAGCGTTTGGTATGTCGCCGGTGATCTTATCGGTACTCATTGCTGTTGCGGCGTCTTGTGCCTTTATGCTGCCAGTGGCGACACCACCAAATGCGATTGTATTTGGCTCGGGGCATATCAAACAAAGTGAGATGATGCGTGTCGGTATCATCTTGAACCTAGCGTGTATCGGTGCTCTTACGTTTATTGCACTTACATTCTGGGCATAGCGCCCTACCAAATAAACAAACCGAAGCCCTACTCATTGAGTAGGGCTTTTTTTGTGCACTTGTATTAAGTCATAGTTCGTTGGCGACTATGGCCTAATTTGAGGAATTAAATTACAGATGTGCTTTCTGAATTGTTCAAGTGGGAGGCTAATCACATATGAAAAGCGTGAGTCGTGCTGTTTCTCTAAATATGATAGAGATAAATATCACGAAAATGATCTGGTCAATACCAATAATATGATCTGAATCTAATTTGTTTGATTTTAATTATTTGCCACTATTTTGTATTTCATCACATTAAGGGTATTGAAATGTAGTTAAAACAAAATGTGAAAATAACTTTCAGTTGCTAATTGTGAGGCGAGGCAATAAATATCGATTGACTGAATAGTTTTAGTGACTTGTGCCACGAAACGTTCCTACTTCTCAGCCGCAATATTTCTATCAATAATAAACCCAACAACAACGAACATGAACCTCTGGGGTTTATTATGCTTTATGACCTTATTGACCACGACCTAATTGATGTCATCAACCACTCTGACTATCAATGGGAAGACGCAGTGAAAGAGACAACGCGCTACCTTCAAGATAAAGGTTATGTTACCGCAGATTACGCCGATGCGATTATCCAATCAACTCACGATAATGGCCCTTATTACGTGCTTTGTCCAGGAATTGCAATGCCTCACGCAAGACCGGAAGCAGGCGTATTAAAAACAGGTCTTGGTATTCACGTATTTAAATCTCCAGTCGACTTCGGCTCTGACATGGGCCCAGCTAATGTTTTACTAACGCTTGCTGCGAAAGATTCCGATACACATATCGAAGTGATTCAAGCGCTTAGCGAAATGTTAGTGGATGAAGAAAATATAGCGAAGCTTTCAGCATCTGCTTCAAAACAAGAAGTCTTAGATATTATTAAACATTACTAAGACCCAATTCCACTGTTTATGAGCTACACAACAATAACCTTGTTAGAAGGAACATAACGTGAGTACAAATGTAAGAGCAAAAGTGCAAGCCTTCGGTGGTCATTTGACCGCGATGGTATTGCCAAATATCGGAGCCTTTATCGCTTGGGGCTTTATTACCGCACTATTTATTCCAACAGGTTGGGTGCCAAATGCTTATTTTGGCGAACTTGTTGGTCCAATGATTACTTATTTATTGCCGCTGCTAATTGGTTACACGGGGGGTCAGATTGTCGGTGATAAACGTGGTGCGGTTGCTGGTGCGATCGGTACGATGGGCGTGATCGCTGGCGCTGAAATACCAATGTTTGTCGGTGCAATGATTATGGGCCCTCTAAGTGGTTGGGTAATTGTTCAAATCGATAAACGCTTGCACGATAAGATCCCGTCCGGTTTTGAGATGGTGGTGAACAACTTCTCGTTAGGCATCTTCGGCATGATCATGTGTCTGTTTGCTTACGCGATTGTTGGCCCTGCTGTAACTGCGGCAAACCTTTTTGTTAAGTCAGGCATCGAAGCACTTGTTGCGACTGGTTTCCTTCCTTTACTCGCCATTATTAACGAACCAGCAAAAGTTCTGTTCCTGAATAACGCCATTGACCAAGGTATCTACTACCCACTGGGTCTACAGGCGGCAGCGGAAACGGGCAAGTCTATCTTCTTCATGGTGGCGTCTAACCCAGGTCCTGGTTTAGGTATGCTGCTGGCTTACGCAAAATTTGGCCAAGGTCTAAGTAAGAAATCAGCGCCGAGTGCCATCATTATCCACTTCTTCGGTGGTATCCATGAGCTGTACTTCCCGTACGTACTAATGAAACCAATCATGATTCTAGCGATGATCGCTGGTGCAGCGACAGGTATCGCAACGTTCAACCTACTCGATGGTGGTTTGGTTGCAGGTCCAAGTCCAGGTTCAATCTTCTCTTACTTAGCTCTAACGCCTAAAGGCAGCTTCATCGCGACTATCGCAGGTGTGACAACGGCAACCATCGTTTCATTCTTAGTGGCAAGCGCCATTCTGAAAGTGAGTAAGAAAGAAGAGTCACAAGATGAATTCGAACAATCAATCACTGACATGAAAGATATGAAAGCAGAAGGGGCAGTAGCAAAAGCGCCAGCGCAGGCAGCAACTCAAGCAACATCAAAAGAGATCAAGTTTGTGGCATTCGCTTGTGATGCAGGCATGGGCTCAAGTGCGATGGGGGCGTCAACCTTCAAGCGTAAACTCGAAAAAGCCGGCTACAACGTCGAAGTGAAGAACTTTGCCATCGAGAAAGTCCCAAGTGATGCAGACGTGGTGGTCACACACGAAAGCTTAGAAAGCCGAGCAGTAAAAGCAACCGGACTACCCGTTATCACGATTAAGAACTTCCTGCATGACCCAGCGCTAGACAACCTAATGGATACGATTGGTCAACAAGCTTAAATTCAAATTTCAGGGGCCAGCCACTGGCCCCACTTTCGGAGAGAAAACTATGGTTCAAACAACAGCTGCTGTAATTTGTGGTGAGAAAGATGTTCAACTAAGAACGTTCGATTTACCGAAAATTTCTGATGATGAGCTTCTAGTTAAAAACATTTCAAATAGCATCTGCCTATCGACATACAAAGCAGCGCTATTAGGTTCGAAACACAAACGTGTACCAGAAAACATTGCTGACATCCCTGTAATGACAGGCCACGAATATGCAGGTGTGATTGTTGAAGTAGGTGCTAACTTACAAGACAAGTTTAAGCCAGGTGAACCTTTCGTTCTACAACCTGCGATGGGCCTTCCGACTGGCTACTCTGCGGGCTACAGCTACGAGACTTTTGGTGGCAACGCGACTTACTCAATCATCCCTAAAGTAGCGATCGATTTAGACTGCGTTCTACCGTACAAGAGCTCTTACTATGCTAATGCTTCTTTGGCTGAGCCAATGTCTTGCATCATCGGCGCGTTCCATGCGAGCTACCATACTAAACAGTATGTCTATGAGCATGAAATGGGCATTAAAGAGGGGGGTTCTTTAGCTCTACTAGCGTGCGCAGGCCCAATGGGTATCGGCGCAATCGACTATGCGATTAATGGCCCTGTTAGACCAAGTCGAATCGTAGTGACTGATATTGATGAATCACGCCTAACGCGCGCAGAGAGTCTAATTCCAGTTTCGAAAGCGGCGGAAAATGGCATTGAGTTGCATTATGTGAACACGGCGGAAGTGGCAGACCCAGTGGCTTACTTAAAAGAGCTTAACGGCGGTAACGGTTACGATGATGTGATGGTTTACGCCGCGGTCGCACAGGTGCTAGAGCAAGCAGACGAACTACTCGGCAACGATGGCTGCTTGAACTTCTTTGCTGGCCCAACAGACAAAAACTTCAAAGTTCCTTTCAATTTCTACAACGTGCATTACGAAGCGACGCACATTGTCGGCACGTCAGGCGGCTCGACCGGTGACATGGTTGAATCGATTGAGTTATCGGAAGCAGGCAAAATCAATCCATCGTTTATGCTGACGCATGTTGGCGGTCTAGAAGCAGCGCCACACACGATTTTGAACCAGCTAGATATTCCAGGTGGTAAGAAGCTTATCTACCCACACATCGATTTGCCTTTAACGGCGATTGATGAGTTTCACAAATTAGCAGAGAAAGAGCCGTTTTTTGGCGAGCTAGATAGAATTCTCAAAGAAAATAACTACGTATGGAATGAGTTGGCAGAGCAAGCACTGTTAGAATTTTATGGTGTAAGTTTAACGGCTTAGTCGTCATCTGGTATTGTGGTGGCCGATTGGCTACCACAATCTTTGAGGGATTAACTATTTCAGTGCAAGAAGAATTAGTAGACGAGTTAGAGCGTTGCGAATCAGCAAGTTGTTTTATCAAAACGTCTCATAAACTAATCAAAATAGAACTACAGAAACTGCTTCCGAGAGTTTTTGTACAAGATCCTCTCGTTATTGAATATGCGGTAACGCCCCTTTTGAAAGAGGATGGCCCGCTCGTCGAGATTGATGTGGTCTCTAAGCTAATGTTTGCAATGGGCAAGATTTCGATGGAAACCTATGCCGATATTGGTTTGTTTGACCAAATGTATGAGTACGTACGCCAGCAGCCAGAAGAGATCTCTTTTGGCGATGATATGGTGTATGACTTCATCAGTAATCAATCCAATCTTGCCAAGGCCGAAGGTAGTATCTATTTAGATTCAATCAATCAATTAAAGTATTCGTCCTTTGATTCCTTTTCTCAGGCCCGTTATGAAGCGTTAATTAAAACGGTACTCAAGCTTTGTTGCGAAGGGCTATTGGAAACAGTAGAGAACGAAATACTCAACTAGGGCATTTCGTATGAAAGTAACCTTGAATGTCAGTGGTTTTGAAACAGAGGCCATTTTCCCTGATAAAGATGTCGAGCAAATCCACGAGCCATTGGTACATAAATTCTCACGCCTATTTCATGAAAAACAGCAGCGTACAGTGATTTTTCTTGCTGCGCCTCCGGGCAGTGGTAAATCAACCCTCGCGGCATTTTGGGAACACCTATCTAAAACTTTACCTAATGTGAAGCCTCTTCAGGTATTGCCTTTTGATGGCTTCCACTATCCAAATGAGATCCTTGATAACAACTCGATTGAGCAGGATGGGGAGAGCATCACTTTACGCTCCATCAAAGGGGCGTACCAAACGTTCAATTTGACCGCTCTTATCGACAAGTTGAAGCAACTTACGGTAAAGGACCCGACTTGGCCATATTATGATCGTAACTTACACGATCCGGTGGATGATGCGATTTCAGTCGAGCAAGATATTGTTGTTATTGAGGGCAACTGGTTACTACTTAACGAACCGGTATGGAATGGGCTGAAAGAGCTGGCAGATTTTACGATTTTTATCGACACTGCCCCGAAATACCTTGAAGAGAGGCTAGTAAATCGTAAGATCCGTGGAGGCACTTCTCCAGAAGAAGCCCAACGTTTTTATGAGCAGTCCGATTCAAAGAACGTCGACAAAGTACTGAACCATTCAATTTCAGCTGATTTGACGCTTTACATGAATCAAGATGGTTCATTTGAAATTAACTAACTGAATTTAGGAGGCACGATGGAAATCGTTGTCGATAGTCATACTCATACGATTGCCAGCGGGCATGCTTACAGCACCATAATTGAAAATGCACAAGCCTCCAAAGCTAAGGGGTTGAAGCTTCTTTGTACCACGGATCATGCTCCTGAAATGCCAGGCGCCCCCCACTACTGGTTTTTCAATAATCAAAGGATCTTACCCCGCTTTCTTCATGATGTTGGTATTTTGCGCGGCTGTGAAGCCAATACCTTAAACTTAGATGGGGAACTCGATTTACCTCCATCATCCTACCAACATCTAGATTGGATCATCGCGAGTTTTCATGAACCCGTTTTTCCACCCTCTACGGAAGCCGACCATACACAAGCGTTAATCAATGTGATTAAGAGTGGCAAAGTGGATGTGTTAGGTCACCTAGGCAATCCCAATTACCCATTTGATATCCGCGCAGTGATGGAATGGGCGAGGGAATACAATGTAGCGATTGAAGTTAACAATACCTCTTTGACGGGTAAAAGCCGCAAAGGAAGTGATGTACATTGCTCGAAAATTGTTGAGATAGGCAAAGAAGTCGGTGTCTTTTTTACCACGGGCTCCGACGCACATTTTTGTGAGGAAATCGCTCGTCTAGACTTGGCGAAAGCACTGTTAGAGAAGCATGATGTTGATGAAGATAAGATCATTTCGACCTCCACATCGAGGTTCCTCAACTTCTTACTTTTACGCGGTAAAGAGCGTATTGAGGAGTTTGAAGAGCTCTATTAATTGATGACTTCCTATTTCATGACGAAAGCCCTAGTGTGCAATACCACTAGGGCTTTTATTTTTAAATCACGCTCGGTTGAGACAAGACAAATACAGCGACTAAAGCGAGGCTGCCACCAAAGCAACGATTGACGATGGCGAGCTTCTTGGGTGATTGGATCAGTTGATTGAGCATGGTGCCGAAGTAAGCCCAAATCGCCATACCAATCATGCCAGTAATGACCATACCACTGATTATGATCACGGCTTGCAGCAGATAACTCTCGTTGGGAGAGATAAATTGTGCAAAAACCGTTAGCGAAGCGACCCAACTCTTCGGATTGAGTATCTGTACCAGTACCCCTGAAGCAAAGCCAGACTTTTTAACTGCTTGGTTGGTATCGAGCTTAGTATTGGCAATGCCCCAAGCCATATAAAGTAAATAACCCGCTCCTAACCATTTCATTACAGTGTAAAGTTCAGGATAAAGGCTAAACAGCCCCACCAGACCAATGCTAGACCCAACTAACAGAATGATGACGCCGACAGCGCAGCCAAGCATAAAAGGAATGGTTGCATTGAAGCCATAGCGACTTGATAGCCCCAGCAAGGCGATATTCCCCGCTCCAGGAACAATGGAAATAGAAACGGCAAACAGCATAAAAGCCGTCATGAGTTGAGCGCTCATTAAATCTTCCTCAGATAGTGATTATTTTTGATGTGGGATCAGTCTATCGAATCAGCTAGGAATAAAATTGCTAAATGGGTTAAAGTTAAAACAACTTTGAGCAGACTATTTCTATACTTGTCATGAAACAGAAAGAATCCACCAATAATGTATTGGATGATACAGATTTAACCATTTTACGACATATCCAGAATGACGGTCGGATCAGCAACAGTAAGTTGGCCGAAAAGGTCAATTTGAGCGAAACACCTTGCTGGCGCCGTTGGAAGAAAATGGAAGAAGAGGGATATATAGAAGGCTATCAAGCTAAGCTGAATCGTAAGAAAATGGGTTATCAGGTCTCTGGTTTTACCTTAGTGACTTTGGGCAGCCATGAGGTTGAAAACACCGATCCATTTGAAGATTTTGTTGCTGAATCTGACTGGATTTTAATGTGTCATTGTATTGCTGGTGGCGCTGACTACATTGTCCAAGTTGTCGCTAAAGATCTTGATGAGTACTTTGAACGCATCAGCTCGATGAGACGCGTAAAAGGGGTCAGCTCGATTCAATCTAATGTCTCGGTCAAGGAGATTAAAGGGACGCTTCAGTTGCCGCTGGAGTAACGCTGTTCCGTTGTACTGTTTTATTTGCATTAGTCTAAATGCAATCTGTTAGTTTTCTTTCCTAAATGGGGCTAGAGCTGACAGATTGCCCTAAATTGGTTTTGTCCCATTCTCATTTAGAGTTGATACTCTTCAGTATTTTGCGAATGCTGTTTTTCCTTATTCATTTTCCGATTGATTTATGTACATTTTTACTAAAGCATTGATTAGCTGTTTAAAGCTAATGATCAATGACCCACGCAGAGAGTAGTAGGTAGAAAACTTGGATAAGGTGTCTTATAACGTGCCGATACATCATAGCGTCCTGACAAATGATGGGTAGCTAAATACTTCCGTTGCTGCTCATTATAAAAGTGTTGTGTTGCCTCTAGCTCAATTGCTTCACCGTCACCGGCGCATATGAAATATTCATCGTCAGTGCCTGGAAAGGCAACAGGGTTTTCATCTATCAGTCCATACCTATCGGTCATCTTTCTTGACCTCCAAATATTTTCCGCCGTACCTCGCTCAAATCTCTTCAAATCTCGCCATTGTATGAACATGAAAACATCTTTTTGGGGGAGCGACGCAATATCATTCATTACTTCATTCGGGCTTGTACAGGTATCAAATACCACCACGTTATTATCCTCGACCCTAAACTGTAGTTTATCTTCATCTGTTATATAAGAATCTACATTTTTCTTCCGCCAAGAGTCACCCCTAGGACTAAGGTAAAAAGAGGGAAAGCGTAGGCCATTGATGTCATCGATTTCAGCTGCATCAACAATGTCATAAACAGAATTGTCATGAAGTGAGTCGTAGCTCGCGCTATAGTTGAACTCAATTTTAAACAGAAAATCCTGCATCTCGGGTTTAGTGATAGATGAGAACGCTTTATCGACAGAGGCTTTGATTTTTCCAATGGATTTAGGGTGAGTGAGGTAAATCGGAATGAGTCCGTGTCCCGCGATGTCTAAATTACTAGGTGCTATAGTGGTATTGGGTGTTGGAACGCTGCCTATCCCTGTAAATTGAAGTCCATTAATCACAAGGTCTGAGGTTGATAAAATATAATCACTGTTTGGGCTGAGAGTTGGTGACGCGGGAGCGATGTGAACGACGTGAATGTTATCGGTACCGTAGCCGCGCTGAGATGTCACATGCTTGTATGATTCATTCACCCATAAGTTTCCTTGCGAATGGGCGATGTATATTAGTTTTTTCCCTGTCCACGTCTGAGAGTCGTTGATAAGATGATGCTGCATCCTCGTTTGGTCGGTGTCGGGAGCATCAACTAATAGTGTCAGTGCCTTTAGGAACTCACGGATTTGTGCGTTCAGAGTTTGACTGATGGAGTCCCTAACAAATCCCCCAAACCAAGAAAAGACAGCACTAATTTTTTGGACGATAGAGCTGTTCGCTCTACCATTAATGATGTCCCAAAACGCCTCCCACCGGTCAAATTGTTTCTGCTCTAGCTCATGAGTTCTTTGGTCAAAGGTTTCAGCGAAATCGGCCAATACGTTAAGACCGCTTCCGTCAATATAAGAATCGTTGTAGAAAAGCTGGTATTCAACAGGCTCCCCGTTGTACTGGCTGATACCTAGAGTGGATTTTATTTCATCCATCCCTGCTCTGGCTTGCTTTTGAGTTGTTGCAACGCCATTGAAGAAACCGATGGTGTAACCTTCAATTTTGCATGAGTTGGCGATTGCATTAAATGGCAGCAGAGCGGCAATCATGAGTGATATTGTTTGCCTATTCACAATAATGTGCCTCTGCATCTAGGAGTGTGCTTACGGAACCATCTAGTAGGTGATTATAAGCCAAATAAGCCATAGTGCGGGCTTTGGTGTTGTAAGTTAGCGCATCTAAGGTACTTGCTGTATTAGTTCTATCTCTTACAGGAATACCAACAAACTCTTTACAAGCGAGTACTTTGCCGTATCTATCCGCAATACCTAAAGCTTTTCTGATGTTCGCATCGGTCTTTTCAGCCCAGTCGTGATAAAGACTTTCTTGTGCTTGCCGAGCCTCTTGTTTTAAGGCCTTGCGAACTGGTTCAGTGACTTCTAACGCATCGATAAATGCCTCAATGTCATCGCGGATACCATCGTTATTTACATCAGTACCAGTAAGAGATTCGCTTCGATCGAGCAAGGGTTCAAATCTGTCATATAGCAGCCTTAGCTGATCATCAATGGTCTCTTGCGCCTTTAACTCTGCGACTAGCTCTGGGGTTTTCTCTATGTTTGATATAACAACTAGTTGCTCCGCAGAACTTTCATTTGATTCATTGCAGCCTACAATTAATATCACCGATATAGTGCAAACTAACCAATTTTTCATTTCTGTTTCCCCTAGTATTTCAAATAAATACTAGAGAATACTGATAAACTAAGGTGCTGAATAATAAAGAATTTGCATAGTGATATAAGGAGTGGTGATAGGCGCAATGAATTGTAAGCGAGCATGAACCAAGAACAAGAATTGCAAGTACTTATCGAGCAGTTTTAATCACGTTCATTGTCAAAAAGACCAGCCCTAGACATCAAGCTTAGTGACTTTCCATACTTTTACTTATTCATGAATTGCTAATGTTAGAATTCCTGAAGCTCATTTATGTCCAATAACTAGTCAAGTCTAACTAACCCAAAAACAAAAAGGCGAACCAATGGGTTCGCCTTTGTCTATTTCGATACTACAAAATTAATCTTCGTAGTTGTCGATGCTTGGGCATGAACAGATCAGGTTGCGGTCACCATATACGTTGTCTACACGGTTTACTGTTGGCCAGTATTTCCAAGACTTCGTCGCTGGTGATGGGAAGCAGCCTAGTTCGCGAGAGTATGGGCGATCCCATTCATCTTTTGAAAGATCAACTTGAGTGTGAGGTGCGTTGACTAGAGGGTTGTTCTCTAGTGGCCATTCACCATTTTTCACTTTTGCCATCTCTTCGCGGATTGCGATCATCGCCTCACAGAAGCGGTCAAGCTCTTCTAGATCTTCCGATTCCGTTGGTTCAACCATTAGCGTGCCCGCCACAGGGAACGACATGGTTGGTGCGTGGAAACCGTAGTCCATTAGACGCTTCGCGATATCTTCTTCGCTGATGCCTGTCTCTTCTTTTAGTGGACGAATATCGATAATACATTCGTGCGCTACGCGGCCGTTAGTACCACGGTAAAGAACAGGGTAGTGAGGGCGTAGACGCTCCATCACGTAGTTTGCGTTTAGGATTGCTACTTTCGTCGCGTCCGTCAGGCCAGCTTCGCCCATCATCGCGATGTAAGCCCACGAGATTGGAAGGATAGAAGCACTACCTAGGTCTGCCGCTGAAATAGCGTAATCATCGCCCTCTACACCGTTTTCAATGTGACCTGGTAGGAAAGGTGCTAGGTGCGACTTAACACCGATAGGACCCATGCCTGGACCACCACCACCGTGTGGAATACAGAACGTTTTGTGTAGGTTTAGGTGCGAAACGTCAGAGCCAATAAAGCCTGGAGATGTTAGACCAACCTGTGCATTCATGTTTGCGCCGTCTAGGTAAACCTGACCGCCTGCTGCGTGGACCATTTCGCACACTTCTTTCACTTGCTCTTCATATACGCCGTGCGTAGAAGGGTAAGTGATCATGATGCTTGATAGGTTTTCAGCGTGCTTTTCAATTTTCGCTGCTAGGTCTGTCATGTCGATGTTGCCATCTTCATCACACTTCACCACAACCACTTTCATTGACACCATTGAAGCTGTTGCAGGGTTAGTTCCGTGCGCAGAACTTGGGATCAAACAAACGTTACGGTGACCTTCACCGCGGCTGTCGTGGTAGCGTTGAATTGCGATTAGACCTGCGTACTCACCTGATGCACCTGAATTAGGCTGCAGTGAGAATGCGTCGTAGCCTGTGATTTCACATAGCTTCTCTTTTAGGTCTTTCGCAAGTGCAGAGTAACCCGCTGCTTGCTCCATTGGCGCGAATGGGTGGATAGAACCAAACTCAGGCCAAGTTACAGGGATCATTTCAGCAGCTGCGTTTAGCTTCATCGTACAGCTACCTAGCGGGATCATACCGTGAGTCAGCGAGAAGTCTTTGTTCTCAAGCTGCTTCAGGTAACGCATCATCTGCGTTTCGCTGTGGTGCGTGTTGAATACAGGGTGAGTTAGGTATTCAGATGTACGACGTAGTGCTTCTGGAATCGCCGCAAATTCGTTACCAGCGATTTCAGATGATAGTGCGTTAACTTCATCTTTCACGCCAAATACAGCAAATAGTGCTTCAATATCAGCGGTTGTGGTTGTTTCGTCACAGCTGATACCTAGTTTGCCATCTAGCTTACGTAGGTTGAGGTCAGCCGCTTGCGCTTTTGCGTATAGATCTTCAGTGTTACCAGCTGTATTGATTGTGATGGTGTCGAAGAAGCTGTTGTGAGCCAGTTCGAAACCAGATTTAGTCAGACCAGCAGCAAGAATAGCTGTCATGTGGTGAGTACGACGAGCAATCGTGCGCAGACCTTCAGCACCGTGGTAAACAGCGTAGAAAGAAGCCATGTTTGCTAGTAGCGCCTGAGCAGTACAGATGTTCGAGGTCGCTTTTTCGCGGCGGATGTGCTGCTCACGAGTTTGCATTGCCATGCGAAGTGCTTGGTTACCGTTGGTATCGATAGAAACACCGATAACACGACCTGGCATGGTACGCTTGTGCTTGTCACGTGTTGCCATAAATGCAGCGTGTGGACCACCGTAGCCCATCGGTACGCCGAAGCGTTGTGCAGAGCCGATAACAACGTCAGCGCCCATTTCACCTGCTGGTTTAAGCAGAGCAGAGGCAAGTAGGTCTGTTGCAACAGTAACTAGCGTTTTGTTTGCTTGCGCTTTTGCGATGATGTCCGTTAGGTCGCGTACTTCACCTGTTGTGCCTGGGTACTGTACTAGTGCACCAAATACATCTTGTTCAGGCAGAGATTCTAAAGACCCCACTTGTACATCAAAGCCGATGTATTTCGCGCGAGTCTTAACCACTTCTAGTGTTTGTGGGTGCACATCGTCAGCCACAAAGAATACTTTACTCTTGCTCTTACCTGCACGCTTACATAGCGTCATTGCTTCGCCAGCAGCGGTTGCTTCATCCAGTAGTGACGCATTAGCAATGTCCATTGCTGTTAGGTCCATCACCATCTGTTGGTAGTTAAGTAGCGCTTCTAGGCGGCCTTGAGAAATCTCAGGTTGATAAGGTGTGTACGCTGTGTACCAGCCTGGGTTTTCAAGCACGTTACGTAAAATAACGTTCGGCGTGAAGGTGTTGTAGTAACCTTGGCCGATGAATGTGCGTTTTACCTGGTTTTGATCGGCAAACTCGCGCATTGCAGCCAACATATCTGCTTCGCTTTTCGCTTCCGCAAGTGTCATTGGCTGTTCTAGGCGAATTTGCGCAGGAACGGTTTCGTCGATTAATGCGTCAAGGTTTGCAACGTTGATCGCGTCCAACATTTTTTGTTGGTCAGATTTGTTTGGGCCGTTGTGGCGTGCAACGAACTCATTTTGTGTGCTGAGGCTTTGAAGTAATTCAGTCATTGTCCTTTACCTACTCCGGAGTTCGGGTAATGGGTACCATTACTGATACATTTAATTATATGCCCGAACTTAGAAAAAAAGCTGCCATCCGAGGCGGAGGCAGCTTCTTAATGTGTCCTAATTACTCGTCTTCGACTGAGTTTTCGTACTCTTCTGCATCTTTAAGATTATCTAGCTCTGACGCGTCAGACATTTTCACTTTCACGATCCAACCGCCTTCGTACGGTTCTTCGTTGATAAGCTCAGGGCTGTCTTCTAGCTCTTCGTTGATTTCAACGATTTCACCAGTGATAGGCGCGTAGATATCAGACGCTGCTTTTACAGACTCAACAAGAGAGAAAGATTCACCTGCTTCGATTTCAGCTTCTACTTCTGGTAGGTCTACGAATACTACGTCACCTAACAAACCTTGTGCGTGGTCAGAAATACCGATAGTTACTGTACCGTCACCGTTGTCACGTACCCACTCGTGGCTCTCTGCAAACTTCAGTGTCTTGTCCATTGCTTAATCTCCAAATATGAATTTGATAAAAATTGTTTATTGGTAAAGAGGGAAACGGCCACAAAGTGTTTTCACTTCTTTGCGTACACGTTGTTCCACTTCAGCGTTACCTTCAGGGTTTTCAACCAACCCGTCGAGTACATCGCCAATCCAATTACCGATGAGTTTGAATTCTTCTGCGCCAAAGCCGCGGCTTGTCCCCGCAGGGGTTCCCAAACGGATGCCCGATGTAATCATAGGCTTCTCAGAGTCGAATGGGATGCCGTTTTTGTTACATGTGATTCCGGCACGTTCCAGAGCTTCTTCTGCTTTGTTACCTTTCAAGCCTTTAGGGCGAAGGTCAACCAGCATTAGGTGCGTGTCTGTACCGCCAGTCACAATGTCACAACCGCGAGTTTGCAATACTTCTGCTAGAACTTTTGCGTTATCGATCACTGAATCGATATAAGTTGAAAATTCTGGGCCTAACGCTTCACCAAATGCGACCGCTTTAGAAGCGATAACATGCATGAGTGGGCCACCTTGTAGGCCAGGGAATACCGCTGAATTGATCTTTTTGATGATGTCTTTGTGGTTGGTCAGGATCATGCCACCACGTGGGCCACGCAATGTTTTGTGTGTTGTCGTTGTCACGACATGAGCGTGTGGAAGCGGGCTAGGATGTGCGCCTGTTGCGATAAGACCTGCGATGTGTGCCATATCGACCATTAGGATCGCATCAACTTCATCGGCAATTTCGCGGAATTTCGCAAAGTCGATAGTACGTGGAATAGCACTACCACCTGCGATGATCATTTTTGGTTTATGCTCAAGCGCAAGCTCGCGAACATCTTCGTAGTTGATTTCTAGCGTTTCACGATCCACGCCATATTGAACTGCGTTGAACCACTTACCAGAAAGAGCTGGGCGAGCACCGTGAGTTAGGTGACCACCTGCATCAAGAGACATACCAAGAATCGTATCGCCCGGTTGAAGTAGTGCAAGCTTAACGGCACCGTTAGCCTGAGCACCAGAATGAGGTTGAACGTTTGCGTATTCGCACTTAAACAATTGTTTAGCGCGCTCGATAGCAATTGCCTCTACCGTGTCGACATGTTCACAACCACCGTAGTAACGGCGACCTGGATAGCCTTCTGCATACTTGTTGGTTAGGCAAGTGCCTTGTGCCTGCATTACCGCTTTAGAAACAATGTTCTCTGAAGCGATAAGCTCGATTTGTTCGTTTTGACGCGTGTTTTCCGCTTGAATTCCAGCAAATACGGCATCGTCTGTAGCAGCAAGGTTAGTAGAGAAAAAGTTCTCTAGGCTGTGGTTTTGAAACGGTTTGTTCATGGCAGATGACCTTCCATTCGTGCCAGCGAGTTTATTATGTAGGGTATTGGTACTCGCCAGTTTCTTGTTTATTACTGTTCTTTGTCTTTAGAACAGGGTGAATTTCCATGCCCCTAAATAGTGGGGAAAAACGAGTTCAATTGTTAAATCTATCAATCATTGAATTCGGAAATAACATCTCTACAACTAACAAGCTGGTAACATAGCGGTTGTCGAAGGAACAATCAACCAAAAATTTCCTATTGGAAACAAGGTTTCTATTTTTGTTAACAAGAGCACGGTTTATTTCTTGTCCGCACCTTTCCTCTATTAAACGCTTCGGGCACAATGAAAATGACACAGGAAGTAGCAAACGCATTAAGAGGGAAGCATGCCCGAAGATATCTATGATGAGTATCCATCGCTGACATTATCTAAAGAGTCAGTCGATGAAAATATTGAGCCACTTAAGTTGGGCGAGCGGATTAAAACCATTCGCGGCAAGCTGGGGATCACACTTGAAGAAGCGAGTCAGCGTACCGGCTTAGCGCGTTCAACCCTGAGTAAAATAGAGAACGAACAGATCTCTCCAACCTTCCAAGCGATGCAAAAACTGGCGATGGGACTTCAAATAGATATGCCGCAACTATTTGAACCGCCTAGAAAAAAAGTCGCCACAGGGCGCCGCGATATCACCAAAGCTAACCAAGGAAAACCACACCCAACCCCAACGTATGAACATGAACTTCTAGCCACTCAGCTTTCCAATAAGAAAATGATGCCGTTCAAGAGTCAGGTTCATGCGCGCAATTTTGAAGAGTACGGAGACTGGGTACGCCATGATGGTGAAGAGTTCCTATTGATACTTTCTGGCTCGGTGATGTTCTATTCTGAGTTCTATGAACCCGTTGAATTGAGTGAAGGCGACAGCGTTTATTATGATGCCAACATGGGTCATATGCTTATCTCGACCAGTGAACAAGATGCTCATATTCTTTGGGTTACTGCCAAGTAAAGTAATGATGATGTAAATTTCTTATAGTAAAGGCAAACGTTTGTCTTTGGTTTTTAGAAGAGTACAATAGCGCCATCTTGACGAAGAACCGTTCAAGATGGCGCTATTATTTTATCTACCCAATGTGAATATGATGTTAAATGTCACATTTTGAACTGTTCTCTCATTGTTAATAGTGCAAAATTCCTCCACTCGTGTTTATTATTGGAAACAAGGTTTCCTGTATGGAAAACGAACCTGATTAAACGGAGACAATGATGACTCAAGAATTACTGAAAACACCTTTACATGCTCTTCATGTAGAGGCTGGCGCCAAGATGGTTCCATTCGCAGGCTACGATATGCCTGTTCAATACAAACTCGGCGTGAAGAAAGAGCACTTGCATACGCGTGATGCAGCAGGTCTTTTTGATGTATCCCATATGGGCCAGCTTCGTCTACACGGTGAAGGTGCGGCAGCGTTTCTTGAATCATTAGTTCCTGTAGACATTATTGACTTACCTAAAGGCAACCAGCGCTATGCTTTCTTTACTAATGAAGAGGGCGGCATCATGGATGACCTTATGGTAGCAAACCTTGATGACCACCTATTCGTGGTAGTCAACGCGGCATGTAAAGAGCAAGATATCAATCACCTTGAAGCGCACCTCCCTTCAGGTGTGGAGTTAGAGATCATTGATGATCGCGCATTGTTAGCCTTGCAAGGTCCTAAAGCGGTAGACGTGCTTAAGCGCTTTAATGCTCAAGTGGCTGACATGGTCTTTATGGATGTGAAGAAGCTTAATATTCTTGGCGTTGAATGTATCGTGAGCCGTAGTGGCTACACTGGTGAAGATGGTTACGAAATCTCTGTACCAAACTCACACGCTGAAGAGTTAGCACAAAAGTTAACTTCAGAAAAGGAAGTAGAGTGGATTGGCTTGGGTGCACGTGATTCACTGCGCTTAGAGTGTGGCCTGTGTCTATACGGTCATGACCTAGACACAACAACGACGCCAGTAGAAGCGAGCCTACTGTGGGGCATTCAAAAGATTCGTCGTACTGGCGGTGAGCGCGAAGGCGGCTTCCCTGGTGCAGATATCATTCTTAAGCAGCTTGAAACTAAAGATGTTTCTCGTAAGCGTGTTGGTCTAGTAGGCCAAACGAAAGCGCCAGTGCGTGAAGGTGCTGAGCTGTTCGATGCGGATGATAACAAAATTGGCGTTGTAACCAGTGGTACCGCTGGGCCAAATGCAGGCAAGCCTGTTTCAATGGCTTATGTTCGTGCAGATCTGGCGGCAATTGGTACAGAAGTTTACGCCGATGTACGTGGTAAAAAGTTGGCAATGACGGTAGAAAAAATGCCATTTGTGCCACAGAGATACTTCCGCGGTTAATCAAATGTGACGAACCATTGCTTTGTGTGCTAAAACCTCTCTTAGGAGAGGTTTTTTTGTATGGCTTTTCTCGTACAATAAAACGGATTTTATAAAAGGTAGTAATTATGAGAAGTATTTCTGTTTTAGCTTCTTCTTTATTGGCATTTAGTGCTCATAGTGCAGAAGTAACCCCTTATATCGTTAACGGGACCGATATCAGTGCGTCCAGTTACCCAGATTTTGTCAGTCTTTTTTATGACCGTATAAACTACGATGGCTTGTATGGCAAAGGGCCTTACTGTGGTGGTACGTTATTGGATGAACAACATGTGTTGACTGCGGCACACTGTATTTACGGGGACTCCAACTACCAGTTATTTACCTCTGTGGTGCCACAGTTACAGAATGAAAGTGATTTTCCTAACTCCGTTCAGCAACGGGTTATGGTCAATGAGTACTACTACCCAAGTACTTACAATGACTCCACCCTTTACGATGATATTGCCATCGTAAAGCTAGCTAGCCCAATTACGGCTGTAAACACTTATGTTGCTCTTGCAGATGACAGTGAACGTGGGACTTACCGCCAGACATCAGAAGATTTTTATGCAGTTGGGCATGGCAATACCGAAAGCAATTATGATTCAACGAAAGAACTACAACGAACGAAGTTGAAATGGGTTGATAACACTACATGCGATGCTAACTATACGACCGATGCCAGCGAGAATCTATGTATGGATGGCGCAGCAACTGTAACGTATGACAATGCAACGTGTCAGGGTGACTCTGGGGGGCCACTTTATTGGAATGGTAAACAAGTCGGTATTACCAGTTTTGGTCCACAAACATGTGGTAACCCCGCTGTAACCGCAAACTCTGTGTTCACTGAAGTTGCGCTTACGAAGCACAAAGATTGGATTAACTCTGTACTAAGTGGCAATGAAGCACCAATAGTAACGGTTACTGATGCGCAAAGAAATACAGCATTAGGTATTACAACACCAACTGATTCAGGTGGCGGCGGTGGTTCGTTGGGCATATTTGTTTTATCTGCGCTCGGTTTGCTTGGCTGGAGACGTAGACTTAACTCGTCGAACTTTAAGTAATTAAATCTATAAAATAGGAGTTATCAACTAAACTAAAGATCAGTTCATCATGGATTCGATGTTATGCCTAAGTTGTATTGGTCTTTATGGTTGTTGATATACTCCTCTTGTAATTATGCTGTTGAAATTCAGCCATATATTGTCAATGGCACTAACGCGAATATCGTAAACTACCCCTCATTTTCTAGTCTCTTTTATCGTTCTGATAGCGTCTACAGTACGTCGTCATATTGCGGTGCGACCATGATCAATTCTCGGTATGTTTTGACGGCTGCCCACTGTATCTACGGTGATGACAATCTAATGCTACACACCGTAGTCGCGCCTCAACTGGAAGATGAAAGCAATTTTCTTTCCTCCCAACAAGCAAAAGCGAAAGCGTTTTATTACCTCGACAGCTACGTTGATTCTGCGAGTGCTTTGTGGCGAGACGATATCGCCATCATCGAGCTAGAAACGGCGCTGGCGGTGTCTGATTACACTTCGATACTGAACACCACAATCAATAACGCTTTCTCAGACAGTGACGAGTACAAGGCGGTTGGTCACGGTTACATCGAAGGTAATGTTGCGGGCGGCACTTTGTTACTAGAGACAGACCTTACCTACATCAGCACACAATCTTGTCAGTCCATTTATGGCAATGCCTTAACGTCAAGCCACTTGTGTTTTACCGGACCGATTCAGGGGGGGTATCGTAACTCTACTTGTAATGGAGACTCAGGCGGCCCGGTGTATTGGTATAACGGTAGCCAGTATATTCAAATTGGGATCACCAGTTTTGGTCCGGCCTCTTGCGGTGATACTAGTGTTAATGTGACCTCTGTGTTTACTGATATACATGACTACCAAGCATGGATTGGACGAGTGATTAATGGCCAAGAAGTACCAAAGGCTTATGTCGTCACCTCCGGTGGTGTGCGAACGCTGATTAATAATGATTCTAGCTCAAGGGTAGAAGCCGAATCGACACCAAGTCAGGGTAGTGAGTCGAGTGGTGGAGCGTTTGGATTATTGAGTACACTTATTTTAGCACTACTACTTTTAGTCAAGCATCCAGTCGCATTAGGCCGAAATGAGTCTAGTTAACATGTTTCTCACAAATAAGAATTGCACTACAACTGTATGAATATTATGAATGTTTCATGATTTAAACATAAGGCGTAGTTAAACCACATGTTGACTATTTGTGTCTAAACGATAGTTTTAAGTCACCGATAGAGATGCGTTGAGGTTTCCGCTATGACGAACAATGATGTTTACCAAATTACCCTTATTTCTGATATCAGTATGCAGTCGAAACTGCTGAAGGACTCATTGGAGAAAGGTCTCCCTATTCAGGTTAATATCGTTTCTTCTGACGCGTTGAGGGCGATTGACTCCAACGGTGGGAAAATCGATGAGCTAGTCTTGATTGATTTCCATTATTTAGATGATGAAAAGTTCGAGTACTACAACAGCGCTAAGACTCAAAGCAAAGCAACGATTAAGGAAATTGTGTTTAACTGCCCAGTTGAAGCTCCTTCTAGTCAGCTCTTTAAGTGGCGCAACTTAGTCGGCGTGTTTTATATCGATGATGATGTGTCATTGTTATTGAAAGGCATGGACAAGATCATGAATGACGAGATGTGGTTATCGCGTAAGGTTGCTCAGGACTATATCGAGCATTTCCGCTGTGCCAATACGGTGACCACGTCACAAGCCTATGCCAACCTGACTAAACGTGAAAAGGAAATAATGCGCTTACTTGGTCATGGGGCATCTAACGTGCAAATTGCTGATGAGTTGTTTGTCAGTGAAAACACGGTGAAAACTCATCTACACAACATCTTCAAGAAAATCAATGCAAAGAATCGCCTTCAAGCACTGCTGTGGGCCAACAATAATATTGCCTTGGAAGAGCGCGTTTAGCGTCAACCTGTAAAATCTCGATTCTAAAAAGGTCTGATATCGCTATCAGACCTTTTTTATTTAGAATACACAGTGCTTGGTGTAGCTGGCTGCGTCATTAGCGCTCCAGTCACCTTTAGGTGTTTCTTCAAGATCATTACACCAAGCTTCACTACCGACAGCATCTTGTAGCACGCAGTGTTTCGCGTAATCAACCGCGCTTTGCGCGTTCCATTCACTCTTTGGCGTATCCGCCATGTTATCGCACCAAGCCTGTGTACCGACTTCATCTTTACATGCACTCAAAGCTAATAACGTAAATAAAGCTAACGTAATTTTCTTCATCTCAATTTCCCTAATACTGTTCGGCGCAACTATACCTAAAAAGCAAAAAATGTGTGTAAGTAAAAGATTAAAACAGCGAAAAACAACCCATCGAAACGTTTCGATGGGTGAGGTAGGTCACTTTGCTTAGCTGATCTCCGGCGTCAAAGCGGATCAAATTCACACTCTATAAATTGCACTCTCGTAATTCTTGAGTGAGCGATTAATATTCTATCGAAACGTTTCGATGAGTTTTCTCTCAATAACAAGAGCGATAAAAACGACGAAACTCACGCTGGTTTGAACGTGTACTCGATAGGTCGATGAAATGAAAAAAAGTACCCTAATAAATTCTGAGCTTTCCTACTTAGTGGCTACATTGGGCCACACTGATGAAATCACTATTTGTGATGCTGGTTTGCCTATTCCCGATGAAGTTCAGCGTATCGATTTAGCGCTTACTCATGGCGTCCCTTCATTTCTAGAAACAGTTAAAGTGATCATGAGTGAATCACAAGTTGAGGGCGTGATTATTGCTGACGAGTTTGTCACGGTAAGCCCCAACCATCACGATGCGCTTGTAGAGCAGATCAAAGCGGAAAGCGAAGCGAGCGGAAAATCAATCTCAGTGACTTATGTTTCTCATGAAGAATTCAAATCTCGTACGGCGAATAGTCGTGCGGTGGTTCGTACTGGTGAATGCACACCTTATGCGAACGTGATATTTCAAGCTGGTGTGGTTTTTTAGCGCCCGTAACGGAAAGGAAGAATTATGACTCAAGCCATCTTACAGCTGAGTTCGATTGAAAAGGCTTTTCCGGGTGTGAAAGCGCTCGATAAGGCCAGCCTAAATGTGTATCCGGGGCGCGTGATGGCGCTGATGGGAGAAAATGGCGCAGGCAAATCGACCTTAATGAAAGTGCTAACTGGTATCTACTCTATGGATGCTGGGTCAATTCACTATCAAGGTGAACCCGCGGCATTTAAAGGTCCGCGAGACTCACAGCAAGCGGGCATCAGCATTATCCACCAAGAGCTCAATTTAATCCCTGAGCTGACCATTGCAGAGAATATCTTTCTCGGTAGAGAGTTCACCAGCGCATTTGGTGGGATTCAATGGGGCAAAATGTATGATGAAGCGGACAAGTTGCTAGCACGTCTTAACGTCAAACATAGTTCAAAAACCTTGCTCGGTGATTTAAGTTTGGGCGAGCAGCAAATGGTAGAGATCGCTAAAGCACTATCGTTTGAATCCAAAGTCATCATCATGGATGAGCCGACGGATGCGTTGACTGACACTGAGACTGAATCTCTGTTTAAAGTGATCAATGAGCTACGTGAACAAGGCTGCGGCATTGTTTACATCTCTCATCGCCTAAAAGAAATTTTTGAAATCTGTGATGACATTACCGTGCTACGTGACGGTAAGTTTATTGGTCAATGCCAAGTTTCAGAAACCGATGAAGATGGTCTGATTGAGATGATGGTGGGCCGTAAGCTTGATGAGCAATACCCACGCATTGATGTGACTCACGGTGAGACCTGCCTTGAAGTCATTGGTCTAACCGGCTCTGGCGTCAATGACGTGAGCTTTACCCTGAAGCGTGGCGAGATCTTAGGTATTTCAGGCTTAATGGGCGCAGGGCGTACAGAGCTGATGAAAGTAATCTATGGTGCGTTACCTAGTGAACGTGGTGTTATTAATCTTGATAATAAAACCATCAATCCAGTTAGTCCTCAAGATGGCTTAATCAATGGTATTGCGTATATCTCTGAAGACCGTAAAGGCGATGGGTTAGTCCTTGGGCTTTCAGTAAAAGAGAACATGTCTTTATGCGCTCTAGATAAATTGACCAAAGGTGGCCGTATTCAACACGGTGACGAAGTGGTGGCCGTTGAAGACTTCATCAAGCTATTCAACATCAAAACCCCAACACGAGATCAGATCATTGGCAACCTATCAGGCGGTAATCAACAAAAAGTCGCTATTGCTAAAGGGCTAATGACCAAACCTAAAGTACTGATCCTTGACGAACCAACTCGTGGTGTCGATGTCGGTGCGAAGAAAGAGATCTACCAACTGATCAACAAATTTAAAGCCGACGGTATGAGCATCATCTTAGTCTCATCAGAGATGCCAGAAGTGTTGGGCATGAGTGACCGCATTCTAGTGATGCATGAAGGTCGTATTAGTGGCGAGTTTGATGCCAAAGACACCGATCAAGAAAAACTACTCGCCTGTGCCGTAGGCAAAAAGATTAATGAGGAAGCAGCATGAGTACTAATACCATGAGCAAACCAACCGATACACACAGCAAGAAGCTGCTGAGCAAAGATTGGCTGATTGAGCAAAAGTCACTGATCGCACTATTGTTTTTAATCGTCGTGGTGTCGTTTTTAAACCCTAACTTTTTCACCGTCGACAATATTCTAAATATCTTACGCCAAACATCAATTAACGCGATTATTGCCGTTGGTATGACGCTGGTTATTTTAACCGCTGGTATCGACTTAAGTGTCGGGTCCGTCCTTGCTCTTTGTGGCGCGTTTGCCGCGAGTTTGATTGCGATGGAAGTGCCAGTGCTGATTGCAGTACCGACAGCGCTATTTGCTGGTGCCGCGCTCGGTGCGATTAGCGGCGTGATCATTGCCAAAGGTAAAGTGCAGGCATTTATTGCAACGTTGGTGACGATGACGTTATTGCGTGGTGTCACAATGGTCTACACCGACGGTCGACCAATCTCTACTGGCTTTACTGACACAGCAGACGCATTCGCTTGGTTTGGTACAGGTTACGCATTGGGTATTCCTGTTCCTGTATGGCTGATGGTGATTGTATTTGCTTCCGTTTGGTATGTACTTAACCACACTCGTTTTGGCCGCTATGTCTACGCTCTCGGCGGTAATGAATCGGCGACTCGCCTTTCAGGCATTAACGTTGATCGAGTGAAGATTGGCGTGTACGCAATCTGTGGTCTTCTGGCAGCGCTTGCAGGCATTATCGTTACTTCTCGTCTCTCTTCTGCGCAGCCGACCGCTGGTATGGGTTACGAGCTAGATGCGATTGCTGCAGTTGTACTCGGCGGTACCAGTTTGATGGGTGGTAAAGGCCGTATTATGGGAACCTTAATTGGTGCACTGATCATCGGTTTCTTGAATAACGCTCTGAACCTACTTGATGTTTCTTCTTACTACCAAATGATTGCTAAAGCAGTGGTAATCCTGCTTGCGGTACTGGTGGATAACAAAAATAAGTAACTAATAAATACCTAATTTATAACAGGTTCGGAGGAAAGGACTCCGGACCACCCTACACAAGGACTAACACAATGAAAAAACTCGCAACTCTTATTTCTGCTGCACTTCTTTCATCAACCGTTTCTGTTTCAGCGCAGGCACAAGACACGATGGCAATCGTACTGTCGACACTGAACAACCCATTTTTTGTCACGATGAAAGATGGTGCGGAAGCGAAAGCAAAAGAGCTTGGCTACGACCTGATTGTTCTCGATTCGCAGAATGATCCAAGTAAAGAGCTTTCAAACATTGAAGATCTTACTATCCGTGGCGTGAAAGCGATCCTGATTAACCCAACTGATTCTGATGCGGTTTCGAATGCGATTCGTATGGCTAACCGTTCTAACATTCCAGTGCTGACACTTGACCGTGGTGCGAGCCGTGGTGAAGTTGTGAGCCACATTGCTTCTGATAACGTGGTAGGCGGCGAGATGGCTGGTAACTACATTGTCGAAAAAGTGGGTATGAAAGCGAAGGTTATCCAACTAGAGGGTATTGCGGGTACATCAGCGGCGCGTGAGCGTGGCGAAGGTTTCATGAATGCTGTGAAAGGTAGTGACATGAACGTACTAGCGAGTCAGCCCGCTGATTTTGACCGCACTAAAGGCCTAAACGTAATGGAAAACCTACTGGCGGCTAACCCTGATGTGCAAGCGGTATTTGCTCAGAATGACGAAATGGCACTTGGTGCACTACGTGCTGTTCAGGCATCTGGTAAAGACGTCATGATCGTTGGCTTTGATGGCACAGATGATGGCATTGCAGCCGTTAACCGTGGCAAGCTATCAGCAACGATTGCACAGCAGCCAGATCTGATTGGTGCACTAGGTATCGAAACTGCGGACAAAGTGTTGAAAGGTACGACTGTTGAACACTACATCCCAGTACCTCTGAAAGTCATTACTAAGTAGTGATTTTGCCTTCCTTCCCATTTTATCTGTCGTATGGGAGGGAGGGCGAATAAGCTTGCGTTCTTTCTTTCTATCTAAGAGCGCAAACTTATTACTCCTGTTCAAATTGTATAAAAGGTTCACAAAGAACCGAGGATAACCGTATGAATAAGTTAGTGGTTTTAGGTAGTGTTAACGCTGACCATGTTCTTCAAGTGCCTTCTTTTCCTCGCCCTGGCGAGACGTTGCATGGTCGAAACTATCAAGTTATTCCTGGTGGTAAAGGGGCAAACCAAGCTGTGGCGGCTGCCCGCTTGAAAGCAGACACCGGTTTTATCGCCTGTGTGGGTGATGATGCGTTTGGTATTAATATTCGTGAAAACTTCAAGATGGATAATATCAATATCACGGGTGTGAAAATGCAGCCAAATTGCCCGACAGGTATTGCGATGATCCAAGTGTCAGACAGTGGTGAAAACAGTATTTGCATTTCAGCAGAGGCAAACGCCAAATTAACCGCTGAAGCGATTGAGCCTGATCTTGAACGTATTCGTCAAGCAAACTACTTGTTGATGCAGCTAGAAACACCTATGTGTGGTATTGAAAAAGCAGCGCAAGTAGCAAAAGATGCTCGCACCAATGTGATTTTGAACCCAGCACCAGCACGTGAACTACCAGATTCACTGCTTGCGTGTGTGGATGTGATCACCCCAAATGAGACTGAAGCGGAAGTGCTGACGGGTGTGACCGTGACGGATAACGATAGTGCTCAAGAAGCAGCTAATGCACTGCATCGTAAAGGTATTGAGATCGTTATGATCACCTTAGGGGCTAAGGGCGTGTGGCTGAGTCAAAATGGGCGCGGTGAACTCATTCCTGGCTTCAAAGTGGATGCGACTGACACCACAGCGGCGGGAGATACTTTTAATGGGGCATTGGTCACTGGTCTATTAGAAGATTTGCCTTTAGAATCAGCGATTAAGTTTGCTCATGCAGCTGCAGCTATCTCAGTGACTCGATTTGGTGCTCAAACCTCGATTCCGACACGTGATGAAGTGGATGCATTTCTAGAACAACAAATCTAACTCAAGACCCACGTATGGAGAGAATGACATGGCGACAATGAAGGATATTGCCAAACTGGCCGGAGTATCGACTTCTACAGTTAGCCATGTCATTAACAAATCTCGATACGTCAGTGAAGAGATCTCTGAGCGCGTCAACAACGCGGCACGAGAGCTCAATTACCGTCCTTCCGCACTTGCTCGCAGCCTTAAAGTGAATCGCACTAAAACCATTGGTATGTTGGTGACTACTTCAACTAACCCGTTCTTTGGTGAGGTAGTTAAAGGTGTCGAGCGCAGTTGTTACCATCAAGGTTATAACCTGATCTTGTGCAATACCGAAGGGGATAATGAGCGCATGCGCGGTTCGATTGATACTCTTTTGCAAAAGCGTGTCGACGGATTGATCTTGATGTGTTCTTCGCTTGAAGGCGAGCGCATTGATGTCTTTGAGCAGTACCCTGACATCCCGGTTGTTGTGATGGACTGGGGGCCTATGCTGTTCACCAGTGACAAGATTCAAGATAATTCATTGCGTGGCGGTTACCTAGCGGCAAAGCACTTAATTGATTGTGGACACAAGCAGATTGGTTGTATCACTGGTCCATTAGTCAAGCATCAAGCCCAGATGCGTTATGAAGGCTATAAACGCGCCATCAACGAAGCAGGATTGACATTCAATGCAGATTGGATTGTCGAGTCTGACTTTGAATGTGAAGGTGGCTATGACGCCTTTAATCGCATCTATGCCAAAGGCAAACTACCAAGTGCTATCTTCGTCTGTAACGATATGATGGCGATGGGCGTGATTAACGCTGCCCATGAAAAAGGTGTTCATATTCCGCAAGACCTCTCCATAATTGGTTATGATGACATTCATATTGCCAAGTTCATGACTCCCTCGCTTACCACTATCCACCAACCTAAATATCGCCTAGGTAAGGCCGCAGTAGAAGCTCTACTTAATAAGGTTGAAGGTGGCTCTACCGACGCTCAAGTGGTTCAATTAGAGCCGACACTTGTCGAGCGTTCAACAGTACTCACTCTTAACTAACCCTTTCATTAACATACTGAGAAATAGTGACGAGTGGCTCTCAAGCGTTAATCTGCGAATCCTCTAAATGGTTGTAACTGTGCTAAACCTAAGATAGGGCTAATAAACCGATTGGATGAGCAAATGGAATTGTTTGCAGACTACGATAAGAATGAGAGTAATACTGAACCGACTACAAGTCAGAGCAAGCCAGTTGAGCCTTGGATTGTTCTACTTGTTGATGACGATGAACAGGTGCATCAAATTACCCGATTAGCACTGTCGGGCTTCACTTTCGACGGTCGTCCATTACAGCTTATTTCTGCCTTTTCCGCACAAGAAGCCAAAGAAACCTATCATCAACACACGGGTATTGCCCTTGCGTTGGTTGATGTGGTTATGGAGAGCGATCACGCTGGACTTGAACTGGTAAAGTACTTGAGAGAAGAGGTTCAAGATAGGCTAATCCGCGTGGTTCTTCGGACTGGGCAAGCAGGGCAGGCACCCGAAGATGTGGTCATCCGCGAATATGAGATTGATGACTATAAAGAGAAAACCGAGCTCACAATCCAGAAACTAAAAACGCTGCTTTACTCGATGTTGAGAGCGTATCGAGACTTATGCTTAATTGATGCGCAAAAAACAGGCTTGAAGAAAGTGATTGAGTCGTCTGCTAAGGTGCAAAACACGACAACACTTCAAGCATATGCGACCTCAGTGTTGGAGCAACTGACCTCGTTGTTGCAGTTGGAGAGATCTGCATTTTACTGCGTGGTAAAACCTCGACCTGATGGTGAACCTTCTCGCGCCCTTACCTTAGCCGCAACGGGTGACTATGTTGATTGCTATAGCGAATGTGCGATTGAAAAGCTACCTGAAGAGGTCGCGAGTCGCTGTCAAACGGTCTTAGAGGAGCGCCGTTCACAGCATTTTGGTGATGCATTTGTTTTTTACGCCCATGATGAACAGGCCGTCGATAGCTTGTTATACGTTAACTTTCATCAAGTCTTATCTGAGCTAGACATCCAACTGCTCGAAATCTACATGCAAAACATTGGACTGACGTTTGAGAATTTAAACTTGATGTTAGATATTCGTGAAACCTCTAAAGAGCTGGTTTATAGCCTCGCCAATGCGGTAGAAGCGCGTAGCCGTGAGACGGGCGCGCACGTGCAACGGGTCTCCATTTTTTGTGAGAAACTTGCGTTGCTGTATGGCCTTAGCTCTGAAGAGGCCAACATGATCAAACATGCTGCACCGCTCCATGATGTGGGCAAAGTGGCCGTGCCGGATTCCATTCTTCATAAACCCGGAAAATTAGATGCCCGTGAATGGGAAGAAATGAAAAAGCATGTCGATTATGGCGTCGAGATCTTAGATCGCTCAACACGTCGCTTGATTGTTAAAGCGAAAGAGATTGCTGCTTTCCACCATGAAAAGTGGGACGGTAGTGGCTATCCAAACGCGTTAGCTGGTGAAGGCATCCCAATTAGCGGCAGGATTGCAGCTCTAGCGGATGTGTTCGATGCACTGGGCTCTAAGCGCAGCTATAAAGAGCCTTGGGGTGATGAACAAATCAAGCAAGAGATCGTTAGCCAAAAGGGTAAACACTTCGAACCTAAGCTGGTGGACTTGTTACTAGAGCACTGGGAAGAGTTTATCGAGGTACGTCAGTCGTTGCCGGACTGATTCGGTAACTCTAAAGGCAACTCTTTCGGCAGGATTAATTGGAATAACACTCCGCTCCCTAACTCAGACTCAAAGGCGAGTTCTCCTTTGAGCTTTTGTTTGACAAGGTTAAACACCAAGTTCAATCCCAACCCTGAGCCACCCTTGCCGCGTTTAGTGGTGTAGAAAGGCTCAAAAATCTTCTGGTGAAATGTCGCATCAATGCCAGCGCCATTGTCTCGATACTCTAGAATGATGTTGTTTTGATCTTGTTTAAAATGAATGATGATTTTTGCCTCAGTCACGTCGTCAAAGGCGTGATTGATACTATTCATGATAAGGTTTGATATCACTTGAGTCAGTACGCCTGGAAGGCTGTTCATCGCCAATGATGCATCACCTTCGAGTAAGGGGATAACGGGCACTTTCCGTGTTTCTGGGTGAAGACTCGTGATCAAAGCTTCAAGAACTTGGTGAACGTTAAACTGGCTACGACTCTCAGACACTTGGTCCACTGCGGTTTGCTTAAAGTCCTTGATGAGTTTAGCGGCTCGATTGAGATTGTTCTCAAGCATCGTACCGCTTTCTGTCAAGCTGTCTAACAGGTCGCGAAATTGCTCTGACGTCAGTGTCTGAGAGGTAAATGCTTGGTTTGCTTCACCGACCACATCTTGAATAACCGAAGTTGCCGTTACCGCGATGCCCAGAGGGGTGTTCACTTCATGGGCGACCCCGGCCACTAAACCGCCCAGAGCGGCCAGCTTTTCAGATTCAATCAATTGCTCTTGGGTCTGTTTGAGCTGTTGCATACTTTGCTCAAGGTCTTGAGTACGAATCGCAACGGTTTTTTCAAGGTTTTCGTTGAGTTCCTCCATCTCAATTTGAGTGAGCTTAAGTTCTGTAATGTTAATTGCTGTGCCACGAAAGCCAACAAATGTCTCCCCTTCAAAGCGAGCCTTGGCCTTGAATAGCAGGAAAACTTGTTTATCGTTGAGCGTAATCGCCTCCTCGCACATTGAGATGTTGTAATGGTTTCGAAGCCGGCGACAGAGAGATTTACATTGTGCCAATGCCGGTATCTCTTCCAACATAGGTTTGGTATTAGTGGCGATTTTTAACGCGGCGCGCATGCTTTCTGAACAGTATATTAGCGCGCCGCTAGCATCGGTCTCCCATAACCAGTCTGATGATATATGCGCAAACTCCGCTAAACGTTCTTGTTCATTTTTTATGTTGCCATAAAGTTTGGTGACGTTATGGGTAATCTTATTCGTTTCGTCGGCCAGCCAGTCAAGTTCATCTTCCTTTTCAGTAATCCACGTGAGGTGCTCGAGCTTTATCGGTTTGGCTGGATGTCTTGGATTGTATTCACGTAGATACTGAGCAATAGAAAAGATGCGCCGATTGATGCTTTTATGGAACACAATCAAAATCAGAAAACAGACCAAGAAGGTCTTAGCGGCGTTTAAGCTTAAGGTATAGATCGCTTGCCATATGAGGTAGTTGTATATCTCTTGAGCGTCGGATTGGATGTGTATTTGCCCGATCTCTTCAAAGCGAGTTGTGTTGGGGTGATGATAGACTAGTGGGTACTGTTTTGATATTGAGTTTGTAAGTACTTCCTTACCGGATTGAAAGGAATAGTCACCACTTGTGATTTTGAGATAATCAACCCTAGGTAAATTGACAAGGCCATCGATTTCTTGTTGAAGTGCAATAAGGTCGAAGTCCCAGAGTAGGGTTGCGATTAACGGGGCGTGGACATCTCGTACTTCGATTTGGCGCTGTTTGACGGTATTAAACTCTTTTTTATAGTCCCATGAAAGCTGTAATAGTGTCGTGAGTAACGTAATCGCACCGCTTAGCAAAACCATGATCAATATAATTCTTCTGCCGATTCGGCTATAGAAGGGGTTAGTCTGACTTTCTTCTATCTGTTTCGTTCGACTCATGGCATTCAATCATTAGTTTATTTTTGAGTATAGCTTGTCGGTGAACAAGCGGGATAATCGGCCTGCAGATAGCAATGAGCGCAACTACACTTAGTAAAGAGCCTTGAGGAGGATAGTTATGCGTCTGTTGGTTGTTTTGCTATTGGTGGTCACGACAAACGCGTTTGCGATGAAAGTGATGCTTATCGAAAGCTATCACGCTGAATACCCGTGGGACGTTAGTTATGTCAAAGGGCTAGAGCAAACAATGCTGCCTTCGGTGACTCTTGAAACGTTTCAAATGAACACCAAGCGGTTACCTAAGAGTGAATTTGAACGGAAAGCAAATGAGGCCTTTGAAGCGTATCAGCAACTCAAACCAGAGATCGTCATACTCGGTGACGACAATGCGTTAGCTTACATGTTGCCTAAACTTTATGATGAAGATATATCGATTGTTTTCTTGGGTATCAACTCGAATCCTAGACAGCTCTTTCGCCAATATAAAGGCAAAGCAAAAATAACCGGAGTATTAGAACGACCGTTATTTGTTAAGTCTCTTGGTGAACTAAGAAGTATGTTTCCTGACGAGCCTTTCAAAGTGAGGGTGATGTTTGACTCTGGCGTCACTTCCCAGATCGCGAAAGAGCATATCGACAACCAATACCGTTTAATCAGAGACAATTTAGGTATTGATGCCGAGATTCTAGCCATTGGTACTCGCCAGGAGTGGCGCAATAGTGTTTTGAATGCCAAAGAGGAAGGGGTTAGTGTGATTATTGTTGGTCTCTATCACACACTCGTTGATGAGTCTGGTGAAAACGTACCAGCCCTACAAGTGATCAATTGGACAAGCGAGCACTCACCTTTGCCTATTTTTGCATTTTGGGATTTTGCTGTGGGAGAGGATAAAGCAGCAGGAGGCATCGTTCTGTATGGATACAGTCAAGGTGAAATAGCGGGTTCCTTGGTTAACAAAATTGTAAATGGGGAGTCGGCTAGCAGTTTGCCGATTCAGATCGGAAACAAGGGTAGCGCTATTTACTCACAGGTGGCCATGGAGAAATGGGGTTTGACGGCTCCAAGTCATTGGAAGCCTATTGATTAGATGAATTGGATGTTGAATCAATCACAATATTTGCTAATGTTCTCAAATGGAATTTACAAATAGTTTAATAGCGGTTACAAAGTCGCTAGCCCTTAAAATTGAGCGTAGGCCAAAAAAATATGAGTGTATCAAGTAGTACGATACTGACCGAAAGTGGTACTAATGAACTAGAGATTATCGAGTTTCACCTAGTGAAACAGATGCCTGATGGTAGCAAAAAAACCTGTTACTACGGTATCAACGTTGCGAAGGTTCGTGAGGTCATTCAAGTGCCGGAAACGACCGACTACCCGAATGCTCAACCCCATATGATCGGTGTATTTTCATCACGTGACGTGTTGACACCGTTGGTTGATTTAGCGGGTTGGCTAGGCGTGCCGACCAATAGTGAACTTGAACGTAAGTTTGTTATTGTCACCGACTTTAACAATATGACTAATGGTTTCTTGATCGATTCGATTAGCCGTATTCACCGAATTTCTTGGAATGATGTTGAGTCTCCGAGCCAGTTCTTAGAGGCGGGTGAACAAGATTGTGTGGTTGCCGTCGTCCGTAAAGATGGCAATCTGATCATGATTTTAGATTTTGAGAAGATCATTGCTGATATCAACCCAGAGCTGAGCATGGAGAAGTATGATGTCACTCTTGATAAAAGTGTGGATTTAAATCAGCGTATGGTTGCCAAGCGTAATGCAAAAACGGTGATGGTAGTGGATGATTCCGCTTTCATTCGTTCAATGATTCAAGACACATTGAGCTCTGCGGGCTATAACATTATTGCGTGTAAAGATGGCGGAGAAGCGCACGAGAAGTTAATGAGTTTGATCGAGGTTGCTAAGCGAGAAAACCTCCCAATCAGTGAATTGATTGATGGGGTTGTGACTGATGTAGAAATGCCACGTATGGATGGGATGCACTTAGTCAAACGCCTACGCGATAGTGAAGCGTATGCAGAACTTCCGATTGTGATGTTCTCTTCATTGATGAGTGAAGACAATAGGGCAAAAGCACTGGCATTAGGGGCAAATGATACGATCACTAAGCCAGAGATTGGTCGCATGGTCGCAATGATGGATAAGTATATTTTTTAGCAGCAACGCTTGAATTTATTTATAAGATACAAAAAAGGATACGCAGTGCGTATCCTTTTTTTATTTGATTAAATCGGCTGATTAATCTTCGCTGCGGTTAGCACGACCATGGCCACGTTCGCCACGGAAGTTACCACGGTGATCGCCACCACGGTTGCGGTCAAAGCGACGCTCACCATCACGACGAGCACGGCCACCTTCACGGTTTCCATCACGACCGCCTTCACGGTTGCCATCACGGTTACCACGGTAGCCACCTTCACGGTTGCCATCGCGGTTACCACGGTAGCCGCCTTCACGGTTGCCGTCGCGGTTACCACGGTAGCCACCATCACGACGACCACCACCATCACGGCCACCGCCACGACGAGGTTCACGGAAATCGTTGAAGTCACATACTACAGCGTCAACTTGCTTCTGACGGATACGTAGTTTTTGTAGCTTGCCTGCAGTCTCAGAAGACATTGCTTTTGGAAGCTGAACGTATGTTTCGCCTTGTGCTAGTTTAATTGCACCGATAGAACCTTTAGTTAGGCCAAGTTCGTTTGCAAGAGCACCAACGATGTCTTTAACTTGAACGCCTTGCTCACGACCCACTTGAAGCTGGTAAGTATCCCAGTCTTGAGTGTTGAAGCTACGACCGCCTTCACGGCGACCATCACGGCCATCGCGACCGTCACGGCCATTTTCACGACGATCTTTACGACGAAGCTTATCACGCTCAATTGCTTCAATCATTGGGTCTTCGCCAATGTAGAATAGTGGGCGCTTGCCTTGCTGACGCTTAAGCAGGATAGCTGCTAGTGTCGCTGCGTCTAGCTCTAGAGACTCTTGTAGTTTCTCAACTAGCTCAGAGAACTTCTCTAGTGCTTTATGTTCTTTTTCAGTTTCTAGTTCAGCACCTAGCTTAGCTAGACGAGCTTCTGCTACTTTGTCACGGTGTGGAAGTTGGATTTCTTCCATTGATGACTTAGTTACACGCTCGATAGTGCGAAGCATACGTAGTTGGTTAGTACGAACTAGAAGGATCGCTTTACCTTTACGTCCAGCACGGCCAGTACGACCGATACGGTGGATGTATGACTCAACATCGAATGGGATGTCGTAGTTGAATACGTGAGTGATACGTGGAACGTCAAGACCACGTGCTACAACGTCAGTTGCAACTAGGATATCGATAACACCTTGTTTGATGTGATCAACAGTACGCTCACGTAGAGACTGAGGAATATCACCGTGCAGTGCAGACGCTTTGAAGCCACGTGCACATAGCCAATCAGCTAGACGCTCAGTGTCTTGACGAGTACGTACGAATACGATTGATGCGTCAGTCTCTTCTGTTTCTAGAAGACGAGACATTGCTTCGTCTTTCTCTACACCTTTAACAACCCAGAACTGCTGCTCTACTTTGTCTACTGTGTGGTTTTTACCAGCAACGTCAATTGTTTCTGGATCACGCAGGAAGCGCTCAACAATGCTCTTAAGCATTGGAGGCATAGTTGCAGAGAACAGTACACGTTGTGCAGAAGAAGGAGCGTGCTCCATGATTTCTGTTACGTCATCAACGAAGCCCATGTTTAGCATTTCGTCAGCTTCATCAAGCACGAATGTATGAACTTCGTCTAGGTGTAGACGGTCACGGTTGATAAGGTCTTGAACACGGCCAGGAGTACCTACAACAATGTGAGCACCGTTTTTAAGTGCACGCATTTGGTCAACGATTGATGCGCCGCCGTAGATTTCTAGAACTTTAAGACCAGCGATGTTTTTACCTAGGTTCTTAACTTCTGCCGCTACCTGAATCGCTAGTTCGCGAGTCGGTGCAAGAATGATAGCTTGAGGCTTACGCTGAGCAAGGTCTAGCTTGTTAAGAAGAGGTAGAGAGAAAGCTGCAGTTTTACCAGTACCAGTCTGTGCTTTACCTAGTGCGTCTTTACCAGCCAATAGGTGCGGGATAGCAGCAGCCTGAATTGGAGTTGGTGAAACGAAACCCATACCGTCAAGAGCTGAAAGGATAGAGTCGTTAAGCGCTAGATCGCTGAACTGAATTACAGAATCTGTCATTGGGATCCTACTATATATAAGTCAATAAAAGGTCCCACGAGCTCTACCAATTCCAATACAAATCCAGATGAGAGCTGATTCCATTCAGATGCGGAAAAGTCGTAAATCGCATCAAGCCACTAGGGACGTAAAACAATCGATACCGAAACAATAAGTTTGGAGGCAGCGATATAAGGGGGCGGATTATTCCTGAAAAGCATAAAAAAAGCTAGAAAAAATTGAATTTCATCACAATTTTTTCCTGAATTGAGATTGTTTGTTCACATATTCGTCATCTTGAGCCATCTGTTGGGTGAATTAGCATCAATACAATTAATTCGCTAACTGATTGAATTCTCCTATGAACGATAGATTGTCATACTGAGAAGGTAGCTAGGCTATAGGCTGAGTGATATAGTGTGCGCAATTTTCAGTGTGATACTTATTTGGTTAAAACAAGATAGATGTTTCAAGATAACCCTCTACTGGCTCAACTCAAGCAGCAAATTCAAGAAAACCTTCCTAAGAAAGAAGGCACGATCAAAGCGACTGAAAAAGGCTTTGGTTTTTTAGAAGTCGATAGCAAGACAAGCTACTTTATTCCGCCTCCGTACATGAAAAAATGTATGCATGGTGACAAAGTGAAAGCGATCATCCGTACAGAGAAAGAGCGTGAGCAAGCAGAGCCAGAAGAGCTATTGGAACAAGGTGTTCACCGTTTTATCGGTCGCGTTAAGCTGTTTAAAGGCAAGTTAAACGTAGCACCAGATCACCCTCAACTTAAAAAGTTATCTTTGAAGGCGAAGACGCGCAAAGGCATCAAGAGCGATGATCTAAAAGAAGGCGATTGGGTTGTTGCTCATCTTACGCAGCACCCATTAAAGGGTGATAACGGCTTCTTTGTTGAGATTAGCGAAAAGATCACAGATACCGATGATAAGATCGCGCCTTGGTGGGTAACGCTGGCTCAAAATGATTTACCTAACAGCGAACCTGCGGGTATCGATAACTGGGAAATCAAAGATGATGCGGATCTAGAACGTGTTGATATGACGCATGTTCCATTCGTAACCATCGATGGTGCCTCAACCAAAGATATGGATGACGCACTGTATGCTAAGAAAACAGAATCTGGTGATTTTGAGCTGACGATTGCGATTGCTGATCCAACGGCTTACATCACACCAGATAGCGAAATGGATAAAGTGGCGCGTGAACGTGGCTTTACGATTTATCTACCAGGTCGCAACATCCCTATGCTGCCTCGTGACCTAGCGGATGAGCTGTGCTCGCTAATGCAAGACGAAGTTCGCCCAGCACTTTGCTGCACAGTAACAGTGGCTAAAGACGGCGTTATCGGCGATGACATCAAGTTCTTCGCTGCGAACATTAAATCACACGCTCGTCTTGTTTATGATCACGTGTCAGATTGGCTAGAAAATGGCGAATCAACCGAGTGGCAACCAAACGAAGAGATCGCACAAATCGTTCGTGACTTATACGACTTCTCTTTAGCGCGTGCAGAGTGGCGTGAACAGAACGCGGTGGTGTTCCCCGATCGCCCAGACTACCGATTTGAACTGAGTGAAGATAACGATGTTGTCGCGATTCACTCTGATATGCGTCGCAGTGCCAACCGTCTTGTTGAAGAAGCAATGATTACCGCGAATATTTGTGCTGGCCGTACTCTACAGTCGACGTTTAACTCAGGTGTATTCAACACGCACCTTGGTTTTAAACCAGAGAAAATCGCTGATGTACTGGGCTTTGTTAACCCTGAAGGTGAGTTGCCGTTCACTGCTGAATCTGTTGTAACACTGGAAGGCTTCGCTGAGCTGCGTCGCTGGTTAGGTAAGCAAGAGTCAAGCTACCTTGATAACCGTATTCGTAAATTCCAAGCGTACAGTGAAATTGGTAACCAACCATTACCACACTATGCGATGGGTCTTGATATTTACGCAACTTGGACTTCTCCAATTCGTAAGTATGGTGACATGATCAACCACCGTATGCTGAAAGCGCACATCCTAGGTAAAGAGCCTATTCAAACCGCTGATGAGACGGTTGGTGAAGAGCTGGCGCTGCACCGTAAGCACCACAAGATTGCTGAGCGTAACGTAGGTGATTGGTTATACGCGCGTACATTGGCTGAAGAGCCAGCGAAAGAGACCAAGTTCAACGGTGAGATCTTTGATATTAACCGTGCGGGTATGCGTGTGCGTTTAGTTGAAAACGGTGCCGCAGCGTTTATTCCGGGTTCATTGATTCTTGCGAACAAAGAGCGTTTAGAGTGCAATGCAGATCACGGAACAGTTTCTATCGATAAAGAAGTGATCTACCGACTAGGTGATGTGCTTGAAATCGTATTGACTGAAGTGAATCAAGAGAACCGTAACTTGGTGGCAAAACCAACTCAGATCTTTGAAGATGTTAAAACGGTTGAAGAAGTAGAAAAAGCGGCAGAGTAATCTCTGCTCTCTACTGAGGTAAGTAATATCAAAGGGCGCTCATCGAGCGCCCTTTCTATTTCCGATTTAGTCTAACCAAAACATCGATTTAGGATCTTTATCGATCTCTCTCATTATTGCGGTCAGGTCACTACTTTGCGCCAAGAATGGATAAGGAAGCCAACGGTCGATTTCTGAGTGGTGAGGTAAGAAAAGCTGCCATTGATTAAGTTTTCCATTCCATGAGACCTTGGCCACAGGGTTCATATAATCACAGTGCGTTGAGTCCAATAGAAAGTGCTGCTTGATAAAAATGACGCCATTACTCATGGTTTCATAGCTCGCTTTACCCAGTTCGGCAGGCGTACTTTGATTGCGTTGCTTACAGATCAGCTGCGCTCGGCTTTCAACTTGTCGCTGTAACAAACTCACTAATCCCATATTTTCCTCATCCTTGCACGGTTGGCAGAATACACTCGCTTTAAGCATAGTAGGAGTAAGTTATTTGATTGTCTGTATGGGTTTTCACAAAACTGTCATCTAATCGAAATACCATAACGCACATTATTTAATGCCTTTTTCGATTAGGAGAGAATTATGGTTCGCGTTGCACTAGCAACACTTTTATCGACTTCATTGCTAGTGGCTCCCGCTTTAGCAAAGGAAGTGAATGTTTCAGGATCTACTTCGGTAGCTCGCGTAATGGATGTCTTGGCTGAACACTTTAATAGCACCCACTCTGAGACTTATATAGCGGTTCAAGGCATTGGTTCTACTGCAGGTATTACTCTGGTTAAGAAAGGTGTGGCTGATATTGGTATGAGCTCACGTTACCTCACCGATAGTGAGCAAGATGAGTCATTATCTGTTTCTCCTATTGCATTCGATGGTTTAGCGGTTGTGGTTAACCAATCAAATTCCGTTAATAATGTCACCCGTGAGCAGCTATTTGATATCTATAAAGGCAAGATCACCAACTGGAAGCAGTTAGGCGGAGCAGATAAAAAGATCGCTGTTGTAACACGTGAAGCCTCATCGGGTTCGCGTTATAGCTTCGAGAGTTTGATGGGGTTAACTAAGATTGTTAATGGCCGATTGGTGTCAGATATCAACCCAGATAATTTAGTAGTAAACAGCAATAGCATGGTGAAAACCATTGTGAATCACAATAAACAAGCGATTGGCTTTATCTCAACGGGCTCTGTTGACCACTCGATTAAGGCTATTCAATTTGAAGGAGTGAGTGCGAATAGTAAAACGATCGGCAGTGGTGAATATGAACTTTCTCGCCCGTTTTTAGTTTTGTACGCTAAAGATAATATCGACCAAGACTCGAAAGAGTTCTTAGGTTACCTAAAGAGCAAACAGGCCAAAGCTTTGATTGCAGAATATGGCTACACGCCACTCGATGACGAGTAATGATCGAATAAAGGCGGCAGTGAGCCGCCTTTTTCATTATTCATTCTCAACTAAAAGTGCTGGGCCGGGTATCGTAATTGTAAATGTGGTTCCTTGTCCGACGACGCTATGACACTCGATAGTACTATTAGCACGGGAGAGCACATTTTGCACAATTGACAATCCAAGACCAGTACCGCCATTGTCTTTAGCCGTACTATAGAAATCCTCAAAAATCTTGCTTAATTTCTGCTCATCCATTCCCATGCCATTGTCTTCAACACTGATCACGACTCGATCTTCTTGATGGTTGTCCATGCTGACGATAATCGTTGGTTGTGAGACGTTGTGAAAAGCGTGCTTTTTGGCGTTTAAAATCAGATTGGAAATGACGTGGTAGATGAGGCCTGTATCCGTTTTTACCTCAACATTTTGAATATTGATCATCTTGATTTCGACCCCACGTAAATTAGGCTGCAACGCTAAGATGGTGTCTTGAATCTTGTTGCCGATGTTTACCTTCTCAATCAAAGAATGAATGTTGTCGGTTGATAAACGTTTAAGCCTTTTGATGATATCGGCAGAGCGATTAAGGTTACTCATCAAGATACTATTGATATTGGCGGACGAATCGAAGAAATGGTCTAATTCGCTTCGAGTGAGTTTGTTTTCGCGGACTCGACTTTCGAGTTGTTGAATTAGCTTAACTAGGTGGCTCGCAGTGGTAATACTGTTGCCGATAGGAGTGTTGACCTCATGTGTAATCCCCGCGACCAGCTGTCCGATAGAGGCCTTTTTTTCCGCTTCTAACAGCTGTTGCTGAGTCGTGCGTAGTAACTCTTCAAGGGTGTGACGTGAATTGGGCTCAGTCTGGGTAGGCATTTCTTATCTCGAGGCATTTGTCGAATATCGATAAGAAAGCATCGCAGATCTCTGGGTCAAAATGCTTCCCACGTTGCGAGCGAATATAGTCCTTTATCGCTTCTGGTTCCCAAGGCTCCTTATAGCTGCGTTTGGATGCTAAAGCATCAAAAACGTCGACAATGGCGGTAATTCGTCCTTCAATAGGGATGTTTTCACCATTGAGTTGGCGAGGGTAACCCGTACCGTCCCATTTTTCGTGATGATTCCCAGCAATGACTGCCGCGATCTGCAAAATTTCTAGGTTGGAGCCAGACAAAATCTCCTCGCCGATTTCGGCATGGGTTTGCATGATTGCCCACTCTTCAGAACTCAGTTTGCCCGGCTTGTGCAAGATACTATCGGGAATCGCGATTTTGCCGATATCATGTAAGGGAGAGGCGAGTTTGATCTTGTTGGCATATTCGTCTGATAGTCCGATGTGCTTGGCGAGTACTTTAGAGAGAATAGCGAGGCGCTTAACATGGCTCCCTGACTCTTTAGAGCGAGTTTCTACTACTTCACCTAATCGATAAGCGATCTCTTTCTGAGTTTCGACGATGTCTCGTAGAAGGAATGTTTTATCGTACGCCGCAATCGCGCTATTGATGAAAATGTCGATCAGCTCTCTCTGTTTTTCGATGACTTCTGCGGGGGACTCAATGAAGATTAGTCCTTGGCAGTGATTGACCGAGACGGGAAGTACGTAGGTGCTATGATCAAACTCGGAGATCTGAGGGTTGCCGAAGTCGTACTGCTGCGTGCCCAAATCGCAATATTGGGAGAGCTTATTACCAAGTGGACGCATAGAGGTATTTGAGGTAGCGACAATGGTCCATTCTCCATCGAGAGGGGCGGCACCAAAGTGAACCGCATGCATTTCATCGAGTCGCAGCAAAGCGACTACTTGAACTAAGATTCCTTGTAGCCATTCAGCGCTAGAGTCTTCAGTCAAAATATTGGAGGTCGAATTGATAATGCATTTTAGGCCCGCTCGCGTTTGCTCAATGGTTCGGATGTCATTATAAGCGCGTATCGCTGAGAGCGTTGATGTGGTTAGACGGGTTGAGTTGAGCTCAGTTTTATTCTTATAGTCGTTAATATCATAGTTAAAAATGATCTCTTCTTCGGGCGCATCACCCGGCTGTCCCGTTCGCAAAATGATTCGGCAGTTATGATCGTTGTATTCATCCCTTATCCATCTCACCAATTCTAAACCCGCTTGGCGTGTTTCCATTACTACATCTAACAAAATTACAGCGAATGGAGTCTCAGCTTGTTCGATGAGTTGGCGAGCTTGCTTACCAGAGTAGGCGTGAGTGAATCTAAGGTCGCGGCCAAGGAATTGAAAACTATTTAGAACAATACAAGTGATATCGTGAACATCTTGCTCATCATCCACGATTAGCACTTCCCAGTGTCGATCGGGACTTACTTCGTCGTTGGACGGTTCGTCGGCAAAACAAAAGCTATCATTCATATTCATTCAATACACTTGGTTTGATAAAGCAAAAGTGTCAATTACTGCTGTGCAATGTACTTACTAAGTTTTAGGTTACAACTTAGTCAATTTCAACTACTGCTCTGGTTTGAAATGTTCATTCAGTAACTTGGCGGCAGCACTGGCGTTTGGGCTAAAATGCACACCGAGTTTACTGGCAAGTTGGCTGTTCATCGCGGCTCCGCCACAAACTACATAGTACTTTTCTCGCTCGCCTAGCTCCTTGAGTAAGCTAAGCACTCGCTCAATGTAGACAATGGAAGAGTCAGTCATAACAGAGATGGCGATGACTTGAGCATTTTTAGCCTGAGCTTGTTCAATAAACTCTTCGGGAGAGACATTTTTGCCTAAATCACATACATCGTAACCGTGAGCGGTCAGTATCAGAGCGACAAGGTTCTTACCGATATCTTGAGTGTTCCCTCTAATCAGGCCAATAACCACAGAGATGCGGTCGTTAAGATCGCCAGATTCCCGATCTTTTTCGATGAGTGGCATTAATATTGGCATGGCGCTATCCATTGCCTTGGCTGAGCGCATCAAATCGATGACAAAGATGTCATTTTGTTCATACATCTCGCCACATATTTGCATGCCGACGGCCATCCCCTCAAAAAGAAGTGCCTGGGCTGATATTTTTTCACTTAACCCGGTATTGACCAAAGATACGGTCAGTTCACTGTCTTGCTGAATAACCGCATTGGCTAGATCTTCTAGTAGTTGGTTTTTCTTGCTGAGAATTTTATGTTTAGGGTGAACTGTGCGTACTTCTTTTCTTTGAATACTGGCTTTATGTTTGGCGTGCCCTGATATAAAGGTTTCAGAAAGATCTTCAATTTGATCAAGGTCGATAGGGTACTTAACGGCAGCGCAAGTTTGGATAAGTGCGTGGATGTTTTCATCAGGAACATTCCAGTCCAAATCACAGCCTGGTGAACAAATATAAGAGCCATTGAGTCCTGCGGTGACAATGCACTTTAAGGTTTCTTTTCTTACTTGCTCTGGGGTGCCGGAGAGCATGGTTGTAAATGGGTTTACTGAGCCAACTAAGCAGTAATCATCTCCGACAATTTGGCGAGCTCTATCGATGCCAGGCCAAAAGTCACCATTGATTGCAATCGCGCCTGTTTCTTTCATGTCGTTCCAAATATGTTCTGTGAAGGTACAGATATGGAGAATTGGGGCGATACCGACCGATTGCATATGCTGAAAAATTTCAATGATATAAGGTTTTGAAAATTCACGAAATTGCTCCGGAGGGAGAATGTCGGAAGAGCTGAAAGGGTCCAAAATATTGATTGCGTGGGCACCGGCTTCCGCCATCACAGTGCTAATCGATTTAATGGTGTTGGTGGCCACTCTTAATACTTGATGACAAAACTGCGGATCTTGCTCCATTAAAGTTAAGAATCGCGCTGAACCAGTAATTAATTGCGCTGTGGTTGCTGGTCCACCAATAGGAAGCAACACCAGATGACTATCACCGAAGCCGTTTTGGAGTAAGATTTTGATCTCTTCTGCGACGGTGAGTACGCGCCCTCGAGTGGGATCAAAGTGCTCACTCCGCTCCAGCATCAAATCGAATTCAGCTTTGGTTGGGCAGGGGTGACGGAATAAAGTCGGCTGGGCTTTATCTAAGTATTCCATACCGGCACCCAGATTCTCCGCAGGAAGAAACAGGTCGGTCCCCGCAATGATGGCATCACCGCCAAATTTGGCTGAGGTGGTCATCTTGGCTTGCGCCATTAGTTCGGCATTAACTTGGCAATCTTTCGCACTGACATTGCCCGGTAAGTTGCGAATTGCACGAGTCATCATTATAGGGATAACCGGGACTTGATCGGGTTGCTCGTTTAATACGGCGGCGAATATACGTTCCTTTCCGTTCATGGTTTAGTTCCATTAAGTTTTGTTCATTGGGACGATGATGATGTACTCGCACCCCTTGCCCAATGTACTTGTTAAAGAAATACTCCCTTTAAGAACCTGCGTGACGTATGTATAAACTAAATGCATACCTAAACCGATATTTTTTTGGTATTGGGAAGTGGTAAAAAAGGGCGTAAAAATCTCTTCGCACACTTTTGTGTCCATTCCGGTTCCGTTGTCTCTAATGATCATTGTCAGATCGTTATCACTGTTATGGATGTAGACATCGATTTGGTTATCCGTTTCCGCAGAGAAGCCATGCTCCACGGAGTTTTCGACCAACTGAGAGAGGATCTCTCGCCAGCAATTGACCGAGGTATGGGCAATGAAAGGCTCACTTTGTTCAACCGAGTATTCAAATTGACAGTGTGAGTATTCGTTTTGATGAGCATGCAAGATCAACGAGACCTCTTGGGTAATATCGACATCAGAAAAGGCAAAGATGCGATTTTCACCGCCTAACTTTTTAAATGTCTCTATCAGTAGCGCTAATCGGTGTAAGTTTTTGTCGATAAGATCTTCACATTGCTTAGCTTTGGTGACAAACGACTCAAAGCTAGAAGAGGTAAGTGTTGCGTTAGAAAATTCAGTGGCAATTCGATTGGTCTGTTGAGAAAGCTGTGTGCACGAGGTAATGCACACTCCGATAGGTGTGTTGGCTTCATGGGCGACTCCTGAAATGAGTTTCGCCATCGATGCCATTCGTCCCTCTTCAATACTCTGGTTTAATTGAGCTTTAAGATCGTCGAGCTCAGCTTCGAGTTTTCGGCGCAGTTTACGCTCTGTTTCCAGCTCTTCTAGGGGAGAATTTGGCGTAGTTCCATTCTCTCTTTCATTCAGATTCACGGCAAGGCTCACCTTTTAGTTTAGGCTTTCTGAACGCTTAAAAAGCGACTAGGCTTGGTTTGAGTATAAGACAAAATGGAACAAGCAGATGGGTTATAAATATTGCTCAAATTGCAGCAGTCTGCTGACGTGCGACCCACCTGAGGAGGCGTGTTGGTGTATGAGTTTGCCCAATATTGCTCCCACAGTACCGCTCGGGAAAGAAGACTGTTTATGTCGCAAGTGTTTAATAGAACAGATCAATGTAACGTTAAACGCTTACTACCAAACTCATACGACTGATGAGCTAGTGGCGTTCGCTGCTGAACATAAGCAAGCCAATGTCTACACCGAAGGTTTAGACTATATGTTTGTGAATGGAGAGCAGCATCCGACTAAGTGGTATTTACTTAAACAAGGCCAATGTTGCCACGAAAACTGTAAGTATTGCCCTTATAAATGAGCGCCGTGTTGGTGGGGATAGTCTAAACTCAAATCAACAGTATCGGTGGGATAACGCAATGTACCTGCAGAGAATAAAAGCACTCCTATATGCTTTTTTGATCTTGTGGTGGCCGGCCAGTGTTGTTCAAGCAGAAAAGAATAATGCGCCTAACCAAACGGTACCGGTCATTTCCATCAGCGGAGCTATCGGCCCTGCTGTAGGTGACTACGTCACCAAGCAAATCCAGCTAGCGAATCAGCAGCCCAATGTACCTGCCTTGATGATTACTATTGATACACCGGGTGGGCTAGTCAGTAGCTTACGCGATATAAACCAGACCATACTCGCGTCTAACATTCCCATTCTTTGCCTTGTGCATCCGCAAGGAGCAAGAGCCGCCAGCGCTGGTACTTTTATTCTCTATGCCTGTCACATTGCTGCCATGGCGCCCGCAACGACACTTGGCGCAGCAACACTAGTCAGTATTGGCGGGGGTGGGTCACCTAATCAACCCCAAGAAAAGCCGCAAACCCCAACAGCAATGGAAAAGAAAGTGCTCAATGATTCCATTGCCTATATACGTTCTCTCGCGCAGCTAAGAGGGCGCAATGCTGAATGGGCAGAGTCTGCTGTGCGTGATGCCGCGACCTTGTCGGCCAGTGAGGCTAAAGAAAAAAATGTCATCAATTTGATTGCTGACTCTCCCGAGCAACTGCTGCTTTTATTGGATGGTCTTACTATCAAAGTTGGTGATTCTCAAGCCACGCTCGCCCTCTCTTCAGCTAATTTGGAGCCTCGGAAGCCCGATTGGCGAAATCAGTTTATGTCGACCATCACCAACCCAAACATTGCCTATTTACTGCTGATTATTGGCTTTTACGGCTTGTTGCTTGAGTTCTATAGCCCTGGATTTGGTGTTGCCGGAGTTGTGGGGGCGATCTGCTTGCTTGTGGCTACTTATGCTTTTCAAATGTTGCCAGTGAACTACGTCGGGGTTGGCCTGATCGTGTTAGGACTAGGTTTGCTGGTGGCGGAATCCTTAGTGCCTAGCTTTGGTATTTTAGGCTTTGGTGGCGTGGTGGCTTTCGTCTTGGGTTCAATATTTTTGTTTGATAGTGATATTCCTGAACTGCGTATCTCTATGAGCCTTATCTATTCCATCGCGTTTACTTCAGCCGCGTTTGTGATGTTTGTTTTGCGCAGAGTGCTACAGCTGAGAAAGAGCCAAGTGGTCAGTGGTATTGAAGATCTTATCGGCAGTGACGCTGTGGTTGAAAATACGTTTGAACAGTGTGGTTATGTAAGGGTAAATGGAGAACGTTGGGCAGCACAAGGTGATGAACATTATTCGGCTGGCGAAGTTGTGGTCATCGAAGATATCGAAGGACTGACGCTGAGAATTAAAAAACAGCAAGGAGGTTAAGATGTTGGAACAATTGCTCGTTAGTGGGATGTTAACACCAGTCATCTTGGTTGGTTTGGTGCTGTTAATTGCTTTTAGCTTATTTCGCGTATTGCGTGAATATGAAAGAGGGGTAATTTTCTTCCTTGGTCGCTTTCAAATGGTCAAAGGCCCGGGGTTAATTGTCGTCATCCCTATGATTCAACAAATCGTTAAAGTCGATATGCGAACTGTGGTGATGGATGTTCCAAGTCAAGACGTGATCAGCCGTGATAATGTCTCAGTGCGCGTGAATGCGGTGATCTATTTTCGAGTTGTCGATGCGCAAAAGGCAATCATTAATGTTGAAGATTATTTAGCTGCGACTTCTCAACTCGCCCAAACCACGCTTCGCTCTGTATTGGGTCAGCATGAACTGGATGAAATGCTGGCTAATCGCGACATGCTCAATACGGATATTCAAACCATTTTGGATGCGCGCTCTGACGGATGGGGAATCAAGGTGTCGGATGTTGAGATTAAACACGTCGACCTCAATGAAAGCATGATTCGGGCGATTGCTAAACAGGCTGAAGCAGAAAGGGCGAGAAGGGCGAAGGTGATTCATGCCTCGGGCGAGATGGAGGCATCAGAAAAGCTTGTTGAGGCAGCGAGTAAGATGGCCACTCAACCCAACGCTATGCTACTGCGTTACTTACAAACCTTGACCGAGATTGCTGGCGAGAAAAGCTCGACCATCGCATTTCCATTACCGATGGAGTTGATGGAGGGGCTGTTTAAAAGGCACGGAACTGGAGACAAAGAGAATAAATCATAAAGCGTGATGAATAGGCTCTCGGATTGGCCGAGAGCCTATATTGGAAGTGAATTACAAAGAATTACTTAGCAACGACTCGGCTTTGCTTCCCTTCGACCGCAATGACAACGTAACTCACCAACTGCCCGTTGATTTCCTTTTGACTGGTTTGCACCGCTCGCCCGTCAACCGTGAGTGAAGCGAAATCACCATAGAACCATGCTTCCCAATCGAGTGTCGTTTGCGAGGTGTTGGTTAAGGTTGTTTGATCGAGTCCGTCATGACGAATAGTGAGTTCGTGCTCGCCCATCTGTATATGTTTTGCCTCTAGCCAGTCGATGTCCGGTGTAAGATGCGAAGCGGTAATGATGGTCGATTTCGATGCTTGCGGTTTGATACCCATCAAGCCTTCTATAGTGTTAGCAATGAAGGTGAACGACAGTTCTGGGTAGTCGCCGTTGGTTCCCTGGGTTGGACGCTCATGGGGGTTATCTTTGGTGTCCATAATGTATTGCATCCATTTCCAAGCTTCTTCATTGCGGTTGTACGGGAAGTAGGTTTCTGGAATGTAGGTGTAAGCTTCAATGTTATTTGGCGCTTCGGGCGTGGAGCCGATGCCATCACCTAAATTGGCAGCAATAAAGTCGAGGTATTTGTCGTTACGTCTATCAGGGTTGGTGATACGTTTCATCGGCATAAACCAACTGTTTTCCTTACCAAAGTCATTAAGACGTAGGCCATCTTTTTGTACAATGTTGACGTAGTTGCCAAGTGGCTCGTTAGGGTTGGCAATACTCCACTCTTGGTTAAAGTAATCTTTAAGTTGTTGTGCTTTCTCGCTCCAAACGGCTGCTTGGCCATACTCTTGACGCGCTTCGAGCATCTTTGAGTACGCTAATGTGGCTTGATACTGTGACCCAATCGCGTCCCCCGCTTCAATCGGGAATTCTCCACGCTCATTGTAGGTAGCAGAGCCTTCGAAAATTCCCCCGTAACCTTCGGCAATTCCATTCGGATCTTGATCGTCATGGAGGGCGATATAGTCGGTGAGAACCTTGGTGTAGAAACGCCATAGATCCTCGTCTTCAATATAGCGCTCATCTCCGGTCCATAGATATTGCTGCCATGCTTTTTCTACAAACTCGAATTGTGCAGGCACTTCGCGTACAAACCAAGAGTCGTCGACATAATCAATGGTATGAGGGGTCCCATCAAAATTGACGGCCCACAAGGTGTACCATTTTCTCGATTCCGTAGAGTGCTTGGCAAAGGTCTTAAACATCGAGAAGTTTTCTACTGCTAGCCCGGCTAATTGTGCGCCACTGACTTGGTGTAAAAAATCACGAGAATAAAAAGCGGTGCGGTCAAAGTATCCTGCCCAATAGGAAGGGATGTAGTCAGCGGTACCACTACCGTCGTTGTTATTCTCATCGCGGTTAACGAGGTCATGTTGACCAGTCATCACAAAACGCTTGGTTTTATCCATCGCCCACGCGAAAGAGTCCTGAAGTTTGGTATTGGATGACGTGACTGCTATCTGTTTAGGTTGCTCTTTGGCGTTAATCGTCCACTGCTCAGGCTGATGGTCATCGGAACTAAGTGTGATGGTCATTGGCTGGGTGAGATCAAGTACATCTCCTTGGCTAATCGTAGTGCTACTGCCATTCGATATGATGAAGTTGTCGACAGTTACTTGAGTTAAATCCGTGCCGAACGGAACATTGATCTCGACTCGTTTATGGCGACGATTGATGTTGCTAGCACCGGACTGATCGTTGACGTTGAACTGAACAATCTGATTAAAGCTGAGCGGCTTGTTTTTGTTGCTTTTGGTTAAGCTAATATTGTCGACGCTGACACCGCCTTGATTTGAGCCTGTTACGGAGACTTTGAGTTGCTCGCCTTGCTCTAATGCGATGTGCTTAAGGGTGTTCTTTTTGTAGCTTTGGCTTTGTTTAACGGACTTGCTGACGAGTCGCTCATCATACAGGTTCGTGATCGCTATCGTCGCATCATTAGATGGGCTGATGACATAAGCAGAGAGATCGTAAAATCCAGTTTCGGGAATAGTAATGATCTGATTGATGCTATGGGTAGCGCCAGTGGCGATTCTGCCGCGATATTCTCCCTCGTAAGCCGAGTCATTTTTAATGTTGGCAAACCAATAGCTCCAGCCTAGTCCTTTGTCTTCAAAGCTTGGGTTTGAGAGTAAGTTATCATGTTGTTTCGCATGTGCCGTTCCGGATATCGCGAGTGCACAAGACAGTGCGCAGGTAATAAGGTTGTACTTCATAGTCTTCTCGTTATTGAATTTTGTAGGGGTGCTCAACAGCGTCGTGGCATATTTTTATAAAAATCTACGGGCGAGTTGCCCGTAGTTGATTAAATTGCTTGCGTAGCGCTTGCAGGTTTTGGTTCGTTTCTTACCGAGGAGTCGCTATCAGTAATATGTTGATATTTTTCTGTTAGCTGATCTTGAATGTTTTGATGGTACTGGCCGTTGAGCTTGTAGAAGCGGAAGTAAACCACTAATGCAATTGCGAAGAAGATAGCGGGTAGGCCAACCATAATGCATTGCATGCCAAAGACGGTTTCAGGACTTTGCTCAACATTTGGTACATAGTCGACTGCAGTTAAGGCAAGGCCAATAAAGAACGCAGCGAAGGCAGAGCCCGCTTTCACTACCAAGGTTTGAACAGAGTACGCGATACTTTCACAGCGTTGACCGAGTTTAAATTCGCCGTAGTCTACGGTGTCTGCCACCATAATGACGTTTAGTACCCAAAATAGAGCGGTACCGATTTGAAGTAGCACACCAGCAGTCGAAATAAGCAGGATACTTTGTTTGTCATACATGCCGACATAGATAAGTACCGCACTGCCCAGAATCGGTAAGCTTGATGCGCAGGCCCACAACACTCGGCGAGAAAACATCTGAGCCAGTTTTGGGAAAAGCACAAGGGTGATTAGGTTGGCGATACCCGCATAGGCCATGTAGTAAGGGAACAAATCTTCGTTGCCAACGACATAGGTGAAGTAGTAGACGGCAAAAGCAGTAATGATATTGGTCGCAAGGTTGTAAGACAGTGCCATGCAAAGGACGCTGGTCAGCTGGTCATTCTTGTAGATAAGCTTGAGTAGCGATTTTAGTGAGACTCTCTCTTCCGGTTGGCTGGCATCAAGATTGTTGGTCGAGTAACGCTCTTTGACGTTTCTTAATGTGATGTAGGTAGAGACCACAAAACAGGCGATAAGCAGTAAGGTGAAAACTTGAAAGCCGTAGCCTTTGTCATCACCGCCGACGTAGTTAACGAACGGCATGGCGATCGCTGCAGTGACAAGCCAAGCGAGGCTAGCAAAGAATCTAGGGTAGGGAACAAGATCTTCACGCTCACGTTTATCTAACGTTAAAGTTGGGACTAACGACCAGAAAGGGATATCCATCAAGGTGTAAGTCATTCCCCATAAGATGTAAGTGACTGCCGCGTAGGCGATAAGCCAAGGTCCTTCGATATGGTGAGCGCTAAAAAGCATGAATAGGACGACAGAGTTGGCAATCGTGCCAATCAGAATCCAAGGTTTAAATTTGCCCCAACGACTGCGGGTATTATTGACGACCCAGCCCATTATCGGGTCGTTTACCGCATCCCAGATACGTGCGACGAGAAAGATGGTACCGACAGTGGCCGCTGAAATGCCGACCACGTCCGTGTAGTAAAACATCAGATACATATAGACAATGGTAATCGCAAAATCTTTACCAAATGCCCCAAAGCCATAACTTAGCTTGGTGTTCATTGAAATGCTCATGGATGCTCCTTACGCCTCCCACTTAAGGAGGCGTATATTGTTCACGTTATATTTTTGTTATGAGGACTATTGTTGTTATGAGAAAGCTTGTTGTTATTTGAAATTAAGCTTGTTCATAAACCCAGTCAGGTAACCAACCTTGGTGAGCTTGAATCAAATCGTCGACTAGAGCGTAAATCTCCTCTATTCCCAACACGGCAGCCGTGTGCGGGTCTAACATGGCTGCGTGGTAAATACGCTCTCGATTTTCAGTCAGGATGGCCTCTGTCAGCAGCGTTTGTACATTGACGTTTGTTTGCATCAGTGCAGCTAGGTGATTTGGTAGTCGGCCCGCTTTAACAGGCTGAATGCCATTAGCGTCAACAAGGCAAGCCACTTCAACACAGCACCCATGTGGCAGGTTATCAATCAGAGCTTCATTTTTGACGTTACCGTAGATAACACTCGGTGTTCCGGTCCAAATCGAGTTCATGATGGTGCTTGCGTATTCGTGGGACTCTTTGACTGTGATTTGATCTGCATCCTTAAACGCTTCTAAATCTTTCTTCCAATCAGCAATTTGCTCGACACAGCGCTTCGGGTACTCATCAAGCGGTACTTTATACCGTTCAATCAAATCAGGGCGATTTGGCTTAATAAAATATGGGGTGTATTCCGAGAAATGTTCAGAAGATTCAGTGACGAAATAGCCGAGCTTCTTAAACATTTCGTATCTGACTAGGTTGGTACAGCGGCCATTGTGGTGTAGGCCGGGTTTAGGTGCTTGGCCACTTTCAAATGCGGCGAGGAGATCAGGATAAACATCAACATACTCGCCTTGACCATTTTTCTTTTCAAGGGTTAGGTAGTAGGCCATGTGATTGATGCCAGCGCAGGTATAGCGTAAGTCTTGGTAGTCGAGAGCAAGATCGCGAGCCAGTTCTTCGGCAGTCCCTTGAACAGAATGGCACAAACCGACTTGTTTGATATTTGGGTACTTCTCATACATAGCCCAAGTATTCATCGCCATTGGGTTTACGTAGTTGAGCATGGTCGCATTTGGGCACACTTCGCTCATGTCTTCACACACCTGCCACAGGTGAGGAATAGTGCGTAGGGAGCGCATAATGCCGCCTGGTCCAAGCGTATCTGCAATGGTTTGCTCTAGCCCGTGTTTCTTACACACCTCAAAATCGGTGACGGTACAAGGTTCATAGCCGCCAATTTGGAAGGCGATAACCACAAAATCGGCATCCGCCAAGGCTTCTTTTTGTTCTAAGTGGCAGCTAATAGTTCCTGTTGCGCCAGAAGATTGCATCAACTTACTGACCACAAGATGAGACTCTTCAAGTCGAGTTCCATCAATGTCCATTAAGGCGATATGAGCGTTTTTTAGAGCTGGCTTGTGAAACACATCGCCAAGGATGTTTTTGACAAAAATGGTTGAGCCTGCACCGATAAAAGTGATCTTAGGGCTGTTCATTGGTTTGTTCCTCATCTATCACGTATTTGATTGGATGAGTACACATTACCCGCGTGACGAGTACAGATTCGTCTCACTTCAAAACGGCAATCTCCTATTTCCTAATATTTCCATTTGGCGTTTTAAAAATCTTAGTTTTTGGGATTCATTGCTGATAAAACGGGAGGGATGAATAACTTATTGATAAGCAAAATGATTAGGTGGAGTTAGCGTTGGAATCAGTATGGATTGATATGATCAGCCTCTGCGTTTTATAGGCAAAGATTTGTTAAAAGTACTTCACGGGATCGGGATGGAACAGAGAATGACAAACAGCGCAACGGATACCACCTATATCGTGACTCGCAACGAATACTCAGATGATAGTGTATTAGTTAGTCCACTTTCATTGTATTCGTCCTATGAGAAGATTGATGTTGAAATTCGAGCTCCCCATTCGATGCCCGGCTATCACTGGCATGGACAAGTGGAGGTAAACATTCCATTTGGCGATGACGTCGAATATATCGTCAACGGTTCTCCAGTGGTGATTGAAAGTGGCGCGATTGGATTATTTTGGGCATCGGTACCGCATCGCCTAACCAATCCTGGCTCAAGTCATAATATGGGGATCATTAATATTCCCATTCACCAATTTATGTCTTGGCCTTTAAGCCGAGAGCTCGTCAATCAAATCACCCATGGTTGTGTACTACAGTCAAAATCTAAGACGTTGGTAAGTGAGTTTGAGTTGACAAGGTGGGCGAAGGAAATCAATGACAACATCGATAGCCGTCAGCAGCTCGCAGTGGACGAAATTGGTTTAATGCTGCGACGGGTTTGCCTCGACGGCTGGAAACAATTGGTCGCCGCTCGGGCGGATAAAACCGCCAAAAAGGGCGTATCCAAACATTCTCAGTTTTATGTTAGTCAAATGCTTGAGTACATTGCGACGCACCACAACATGCCGCTCACAACAAAGGCGATAGCAGAGCATGTCGGTCTGCACGCCAATTATGCTATGAATGTGTTTCAACGCACCATGCAGATGACCATCAAGCAGTACATTACTGCGATGAGAATCAACCACGCCAGAGCGCTGCTAAGTGACACGGACAGATCGATTTTAGATATTGCCCTGACAGTCGGTTTTAATTCGAGCAGCCGCTTCTACGAGACCTTTCAGACCTATATTGGTGTTACACCGTCTCAATATCGCAAGCTCGCTAGAGAAGACCACCGCTGGAACTTGCACGGAAGCAGCCCGCTGTATGATTTAGAAAAGGGGGCGTGTGATGGTAAGCGTCCTGTTGGGGTGACAAATCACTACGTCGAGAAATAACAAAAGCCCCGTTGAAAGGGGCTTTTTTATATTGAGAGATAAGGTTACTAGCTGTCGAGACCAGCTTCTTTATAGAGCCTACGGCATGCTTTGCCATCGCTGTGGAATAGGTGACAACGATGGGCAGGGATGCCCACAGATAGCTTGTCTCCAGGTTCAACCGCAAGGGTATCAGGCTGACGGTAAATCATGTCTGCGTCAGCGGCGTCAATGTGCATGTAAACTTGAGTTTCATTACCCAGTTTCTCAACGATATTCACTTCACCTTCAATGGTTGCGTCGCCTTCGTTTTTCGGTAATAGGTGTTCTGGACGTACGCCAAGAGACATACGCTCCCCAGCGGTAACAGTTGTGCCATCAACTGGAATCCAGAAAGTCGTGCCGTTGGCGAGCTGAACCATCACGCGTTCTTTTTCGACTGCTTCGATAAAGACACTCATAAAGTTCATCTTTGGTGAACCAATAAAGCCAGCAACAAAGCGGTTCTGCGGGTAGTGGTACAGCTCAAGCGGCTTGCCTACTTGTGAAACGAAACCAGCATCGAGAACCACAATCTTATCCGCCATGGTCATCGCTTCTACTTGATCGTGCGTAACGTAGATCATGGTGCAGCCAAGTTTGCGTTGCAGCTTAGTGATTTCTGAGCGCATCTGTACACGAAGTGCGGCATCTAGGTTAGAAAGCGGCTCATCAAGTAGGAATACATTGGGTTGCGACACCAGTGTACGACCGATTGCAACACGTTGACGCTGTCCACCAGACAAGGCTTTAGGCTGACGCTCTAACAGGTGGCTTAACTGAAGAATTTCAGCGGCATGTTCGACGCGTTGATCGACCTCTTTCTTATCCGCTTTCGCCAGTTTAAGGCCAAACGACATGTTGTCGTATAGGTTTAGGTGTGGGTATAGCGCGTACGATTGGAATACCATGCCAACCCCGCGTTTAGAGGGCTCAACATCATTCATGCGTTCATTGCCGATGTAAAGGTCGCCTGAAGTAATATCTTCTAGACCTGCAATACAGCGCAATAGCGTAGACTTACCACAACCTGATGGACCGACGAAGACAACAAACTCACCTTCCTGGATATCTAAATCTACATTTTTAGAAATTAGTACGTCGCCATATGCTTTACATACATTTTTTAACGTGACACTCGCCATCTAGCTCGCCCTCGATCGATGTTATTTTACTGCCCTTCATTATATGAATTGTATTGGCGGCAATAATAGTAGGAATTTGATAAGAGATTGGATTCTACCAAACAGTAAGAAAATATGGGTGAAGAACTGTTTCAACACCCATCAAGCCAAATTCAGGTTTGCTTCCCCCGTGTCCATTGAGCTTCTCCCCCGAAAGAATCAGTCACCTAATTACCTACGTCGCTCAATGTCTCTGTGCAAACCCTGCGGCATTGTAACCAGTTACCTTAAACGGGTACTACTGGAAAGGGTTCTTACCATCCACTCTTGGATAGCTTTATTCTGCTTAAATAGGCGTGACGCGACATCCTCCTAGCTAAATAATTTAAAGGGGGAGTAGTTAGGGAGGAGCAGAGCGGAGGAGTAGAGAGAGTAGAGAGACAGAGCTCAAAAAAAATTACGCTTTCTAAGTGAAGTTAATCACATTCGGGGGCGGTTTTGTGACTCCAATCGCTAACCCGTCACGATGAGGATCACGAAAATAGTACATAATAGCAAGGGCGTAGGGAGTAGGAGGATGAGTCATTTGTCAGTTTGGCTGAAAATAAGCGATGAAATAAGGCGAAACCACCGGTCGAACCCTACAACACAAATATAAAAAGGATATAAACATGAAAAACGCCCTAAGCACAGTCGCGCTCGGAACACTTGTTGCTCTTGGCTCATTTGGTGCAAATGCTGCTATCGAAGAAGGTCAACTTACGATCTGGATTAATGGCGATAAAGGCTATAACGGACTTGCAGAAGTAGGTAAGCAATTTGAAGAAGACACAGGTATTAAAGTGACAGTTGCTCACCCTGATGCGCTTCAAGACAAGTTCCCACAAACAGCGGCTACAGGTGATGGTCCTGATATTGTTTTCTGGGCACACGACCGTTTCGGTGGTTACGCAGAAGCTGGCCTACTTGCTGAAGTAAACCCTTCACAAGAGCTGAAAGACGGCATTGTTGATTTTGCTTGGGACGCGGTGAAATACAATGGTAAGACGATTGGTTACCCAATTGCGGTTGAATCACTATCACTTATCTACAACAAAGATCTTGTTCCTAATCCACCGAAAAGCTGGGAAGAAGTGGCAGCGATGGATGCCAAGCTAAAAGCGGATGGCAAGTCTGCAATCATGTGGAACCTGAAAGAACCGTACTTCACATGGCCTCTAATGGCTGCTGACGGTGGTTATGCATTTAAATATGGCTCAGCTGGCTATGATGTAAAAGACGCTGGTATCGCAGCTGACGGCGTTAAAGACGCAATGAACTTTGTAAAAGGTTTGGTTGATAAAGGCGTGATTTCTTCAGATATGGACTACTCAGTGTCTGAGTCTGCGTTTAACCAAGGTAAGACAGCGATGACGATCAACGGTCCTTGGGCGTGGGGCAACATCGAGAAGTCTGGTATCAACTACGGCGTAACGACTCTGCCTAAGTTTAATGGTCAATCTTCTAAGCCTTTCGTTGGCGTATTGACTGCGGGTATCAGCACAGCATCACCAAACAAAGATCTAGCGGTTGAGTTTATCGAGAACTACCTACTAACAAACGATGGTTTACGTAAAGTAAATAACGACAAGCCACTAGGTGCGGTAGCGCTGAACTCATTCCAACGTGAACTGGATGCAGACAAGCGCATTGCAGCGACAATGGACAACGCAATGAATGGCGAAATCATGCCAAACATCCCTCAGATGAACGCTTTCTGGGGTAGCGCGAAAAATGCAATCATCAACATCGTTGATGGTCGCCAAACAGTGGACGCTGCTCTAGCTGACGCTGAAAAACAGATGACTAAATAATTTTTTCCTCACTTTTAAGGAGGGGGTAACCCCTCCTTCGTTTCTAAGTACTATCATCGTTAGCAGGTTCTTTTATGCAGTCAGTTCAAGGTACAGATGTTATGACATCTCAAACAGCGAGCTTGCCATCTAGTAAGAAAGTGTTCATTAAGTGGGGGCTGCTCGGCTCTATCGGTATTCTTAATGGTTACGCGACTATTCTAATGTATTCTCGTGGTGAGTTGGCATTTGCCCTACTTACCCTGATTTTAACCGCACTCGCATTATTCATTTTCGGTAGTAAAAAGACTTACGCCCACCGTTATATTTACCCGGGTATTGCAGGCATGATCCTGTTTATCCTATTCCCTTTGGCGTATACCGTTGGTCTTGCCTTCACAAACTACAGTGCGAAAAACCAACTTTCTTATGAGCGTGCGCAAACCGTCTTAATGGATCGCACCTATCAAAGTGGCGACAGCTACCCGTTTACCCTTTATAAAACTGACAATGGTCACCGATTAGCGATCAAAAAAGGCGACCAACTGTTCGCGACTCAAGAATTCGATATTGCTTCAACAACGGCAACGGATATGGATCTAAGTCGAGTTGACTCTGTATCTGGCGACAAAGAAAAAATCAAAACCATCATCAAGAACAAGGTCACACTAGGTGCTATTGACCTGCACTTACCTTCGGGTGATGACATCCGCATGAGTGGCTTACGTAAATTTGCCGCAGTCGTTCCGCTGTATACGTTGCAAGACGATGGTCTGTCACTTTATAACAACCGTACTGGTGAATTACTCAAGCCAAATATGGACGTGGGCTTCTATCAGCCCGTTGATGACAATGGTCAGTTTACCGGCTCTACGGTTTCACCAGGCTTTATTGTTGATATCGGCACCCATAACTTTGAACGTGTGTGGAAAGATGAAGGCATCAAAGAGCCGTTTGTCAGTATTTTTATCTGGACCGTGGTGTTCTCTGCTTTAACGGTGGGTTTAACGGTTGTTATCGGTCTTGTTCTCGCGAGTGTCGTGCAGTGGGAAGAGCTGAAAGGGCGTGCCATCTACCGAGTACTGTTGATTCTTCCTTATGCGGTTCCTGCGTTCATTTCTATTTTGATCTTTAAAGGTTTGTTTAACCAAAGCTTTGGTGAGATCAATATGGTGCTTGAATCACTGTTTGGTATCAGTCCTGCGTGGTTCTCTGAGCCAATCTTAGCCAAAACCATGGTACTTATCGTGAACGTTTGGCTTGGCTTCCCTTACATGATGATTCTATGTATGGGCTTGCTTAAGGCGATTCCTGAAGATTTATATGAAGCTTCTGCGATTGATGGTGCGAACTTCATCGATAACTTCCGTACGATTACGATGCCGCTGATGATCAAACCGCTAACGCCGTTATTGATTGCTGCCTTTGCATTTAACTTTAACAACTTCGTACTGATTCAGCTGTTGACCCAAGGCGGTCCGAATATGATTGGTACTTCTGAACCTGCAGGTTACACCGACTTATTGGTAAGCTACACCTACCGCATTGCGTTTGAAGGTGCTGGTGGCCAAGACTTCGGTTTGGCAAGTGCGATTGCGACACTTATCTTCCTGTTGGTTGGTGCGCTTGCGCTTATCAACCTACGTTTCACTAAGTTGTCTCAGGATTAAGGAGAGTTTCCAATGGCAATGGTACAAGGTAAATCACTTAAATACCGTGTATGGGCAACGCATATCATGATGTGGTTGTTCTTAGCGTCAATCATCTTCCCATTGTTGATGATTATCGCGATCTCATTTCGTGAGGGTAACTTCGCAACAGGTAGCATTATTCCAGATAACCCATCGCTCGAGCACTGGAAGCTCGCGCTAGGCTTCTCGGTCACCAATGCAGATGGTTCAGTGACACCACCACCATTCCCTGTGCTGACATGGTTGTGGAACTCGGTAAAAGTGGCAGGTATCACTTCAATCTTGATTGTTGCCCTGTCTACCACCTCGGCTTATGCGTTTGCTCGTATGCGCTTTAAAGGTAAGAACACCATTCTAAAAGCGATGATGATCTTCCAGATGTTCCCAGCTGTATTGGCGTTAGTGGCACTTTACGCCCTATTTGATAAGTTGGGCCAGTACATTCCATTCCTAGGTTTGAATACGCATGGCGGCTTAATTTTCTCTTACCTAGGAGGCATCGCTTTGCATGTTTGGACAATTAAAGGTTACTTTGAAACTATTGATAGTTCATTAGAAGAAGCGGCTGCTCTGGACGGCGCAACCCCTTGGCAAGCCTTTAGGTTAGTACTGTTACCTCTGTCTGTACCTATCCTAGCGGTGGTGTTCATTCTGTCGTTCATCGGGGTGGTGGGTGAAGTTCCGGTGGCATCTCTACTACTTTCTGATGTAAACTCATATACATTAGCAGTAGGTATGCAGCAGTATCTATATCCTCAGAATTACCTTTGGGGTGATTTTGCAGCCGCAGCAGTACTCTCTGCTATGCCTATTACGATTGTATTCTTACTTGCACAGCGCTGGTTAGTCGGAGGATTGACGTCTGGTGGTGTGAAAGGTTAATAAGAGCAATAAGGGCGACCTTTTGGCCGCCCACTTGTACTTCGCTTAACACTTTTGGTTTGGCCGCCGATCAGTTAAGAAAAGTGCAGTTCTGGCGTTACGCATAGCTGGCTGTTAGCTAGATTCCTTACTATTTCACTACTAACAGTTTTTGTAACCAAAACCCGGTTTGTCCCGGGTTTTTTTGTGTCTGCGATTAGCTCACTGAGTATAAGAATTAAGATAGGCAGTACCACTGCTTATCCAAATCGATGCGACCAGAATACGGTTACTGATTGAAATGATGCAACCCTTTGCATTAAGTTGCGGGGCTGAGCACGTTGTGCTGGCTATAGCTCGCGGTTAGAAGGGGCGCAGCCTAGATGGCGGAGTAAAACGTAAATACTTTCTTGAGAGAGGGCGACTTTACGAAAGAGATCGGCGAACACGGCGTCACCTCCAAAGCAGGTTTGGATGTAGTGGTTGATCTCTTGCTCACCATACCCTTCGACATACATAGTTCGGACCCACTGGTACTCGACGGCTTTCAGGTTTGAGAGAGTTGATTCACTTAGGGTAGTTTCACCAAGGCTCAAGCAATATTCCTTCATATTTATGACTTTGCTGGCGAATTTAAGCAAACAAAGATGAAAGAAAGATGACAGCGTTGGTGGTTAACAGGATGCTGACAAAAATAGAGGGGAGGCCCCTCTATTTTGGAAGATTAGTGTAGCGAAGCTATTTTAGATATTTGACATGCGCTTCCATCTCTTCTCCGATTTGCTTACGCATGTTCATCAATCGAATCGCTGAGTCGCGAAGTTCAATATCTTCTTGAGTTTCAGGTTGCCATTCAGGAACTTCAGTCGGTTTACCATTCTCGTCTACTGCCACCATAATCACAATACAGTGAGTGGTGAGACGGTTTTTAAGCTCTTTAGGGTCGCTCGCTTGAACATCAATCGCGATGTGCATTGAACTCTTACCTGTATAAATGACCTTAGCACTCACTTCAACCAAGTTACCGACGTGGATCGGTTGCACAAATCGAATACCACCGGCATACGCGGTAATACAATATTTGCCACTCCAAGCGGCTGCATTGGCATAGGCGGCCAAGTCGATCCATTTCATTACGGCACCGCCGTGGACCTTACCGCCAAAGTTTACATCTCCGGGCTCAGCTAGAAAGCGAAGGGTTATATCGCGTTGACCATTACTCATCTGTCAATCCTTTGTTGTTATAGGCTTTGTACATCACTCTTCATTAAATAACAAAGCTATTAACTATCTGCAACATCTATTCGAACTTTGTCACGGTTCACTTAACTACGCAAGTTTATGATCAATGAGTTCAGAATTGGTTGTTCTCATTTTTGATACAGCTAACGGTTGAAGTATTGCCCTACATTAATTACTTAATAAATATGAATTAATACACCAATCAGTGCGCTCGGATACAAGTCCAACCCAGCGGCTTATTTTAACAAGAACAGTTTCCCTCGAGGTTAAGAGAAAAATGCATAAACTTCTAACAAAGAAAACGCTGTTGGCGGCGTCAGTGGTCGGTATGGCGGCACTTTTGAGTGCTTGTAGTCCTGCCGAAAAGGCCAGCGAAACTACTGCGGTTGAGCCTGTATCAGGTAAGTTGTTCATTGGTTCTTCGGTGATCACCATGAATGACAAGCAGCCGCGAGCTGAGGCTGTTTTTGCCAGTGATGATGGTACGATTCAGTTCGTGGGCGAGACAGAAAAAGCAAAAGAGCTTTACCCAAGTGCTGAAGTCGTCGATCTAGGCGCGCGCGTAATCATGCCGGGCTTTATTGAACAGCACTTGCATCCGTTCCTTGGTGCGCTGACATTAAGTATGCCAGTGATCGCGCCAGAAGAGTGGCAACTGCCTGATCGAATTTGGCCAGCAGTGACGGGACACGATGAATATATAAATGCGCTTAAGGCAGTAGAAGCAGAGATAAGTGACCCAAATGAAGTGCTTTGGACGTGGGGCTATAACAACTTTTTCCACGGTGAACTTAATCGTGAAGTTCTCGACTCAGTGTCAGCAACTCGACCTATTGGTGTGTGGCACCGTTCGGCTCATGAATTCTATGTAAATACAGCCTTTGTTGAAAAGTATGGCTTAAACCAAGCTGATATCGATAAGCTGGGAGAGGAGGTCAAAAGTCAGTCGGATTTAGTTTCTGGTCACTTCTGGGAAGGCGGGGCACTTATTTACTTACTGCCTAGGATCTATAAAGACCTAGGTAATCAAGAACGATTTGAGTTTGGCCTCAATCAAATGGTTGAGATGCTGCATCAAAAAGGCGTCACCGCCTATAACGAACCCGGTGCTTTTATACCTAAAGAGATGACGGAAACGTATCTTCGCATTTTAGGTGCTGACTCGACGCCGATGTACTCCTTCTTCACTCCTGAGAGTAAAACGCCGTTCTTAATGAAAGGTAGAGAAGGGGTTGTGCAAGCGGTTGAAGAGGTGACCAAGTCGCTGCCTGAAACCGGTAAAGTACGTTACTTTGATAAGCAGATTAAGATCTTATTCGATGGTGCGATCATTTCGCAGCTAATGAAGATGAAAGATGGTTACTTAGACGGTCACCACGGAGAGTGGATCCAAACGCCTGAAGATGTTGAAGCGATCACTAAAGCATTCTGGGAAAAAGATTATCAAATCTTAGTTCACGTGAATGGTGACGAAGGCGTAGAGAAGCTGATTGAGATCATGCAGCGCCGTCAGGCTGAGTACCCTCGCAAAGATCACCGCTTTACCATTGTTCATTTTGCTAACTCGACGGATGATCAAGTGAAACAGTTGAAAGAGCTAGGCGCAATCATCAGTGTTAACCCATATTATGTGACAGGATTCGGCCAACGCTTTGGTGAAGTGGGTTTAGGTGAAGAGCGAGCTCATGCGATGGTTCGCTTAGCGACGATCGAAAAAGAAGGAATCCCGGTTTCTCTCCATTCGGATATGCCGATGGCACCGTCTGATCCATTGTTATTGGCGTGGAGTGCGGTGACTCGTCAAACCAATGAAGGTAGTGTTCTGCGTCCTGATTTAGCGCTATCTTTGGACGGCGCGTTACGCGGAATTACGATTGAAGCGGCATATTCATGGGGAATGGAAGAGTCATTAGGCAGTATTGAAGTAGGGAAAACCGCCAACTTTACGGTTCTTGACCAAGACCCGTATAAGGTCGATGTCCACCGATTAAAAGACATCCCTATTTACGCAACCGTGTTTGAAAGTAAGCTTTTCCCAATCGATAAATAAAACGAAAACGCCCAGCAATGCTGGGCGTTTTACTATTTGGAGTCTATAAGAGATTTGGGTTAAGAGTTCGGTGCCATGACTTTATCCATTAAGGCCATGCTCTGCGCAAAATACGGATTATAGGTTAAGCGAGCGTGCGTTTTTCCAGGTTCGATGTAACCCCACGCTGAATACCAAATGTCTTTACCTTGAGCACACTGGTCTGAAGTGGTTTCAGTTTGTCCGTTACTGCAGATTAGGTTACTTCCACCAATACCGTAATTCGGGTTCTCAGGTGAAAATAGTAGCCCCATGTGCGAACCATTCGAAATGCGTTGCTCAGGCAACTTCATGGTGAATCGAGTTGATCGTTCGTCACTCAAGTCGTTTTCGCCCTGCCAAACTAGATGGCTATTTGGGTTGAGCATTTGGTTTGAGAAGGTATCAATCGCAAATTGTGTGCTGATGACCTTGTCACCTTCACTCAATAACATAAACACGGGTTTATCATACTTAGCGTGCTCAAGTTGCTGCTGGACAACAGCCGATGTCTGATAATAGACGGCGGCAGCACTCATCGGTAATGAGTTATAGCGAAGCGGGTTATCTTCAGGATCTTGATCCGCCCAAGTGACAAAGTAGCTCGCTAAGCCTGCGAATTGCACAGCAGTTGAATTTGGCTGCAGTGCGGGAGAGAACAGCAATAACCCATTGATCGAATCATCTGCCAATGCTTCTGACGTCACAAGGTTTGCTCCGGTTGAATAACCGCCTAGCCATACCGAATCCGTATCGTTTTTCAGTAGCTCAATATGGTGGTGTACCACACCTTGCCAGTCATCTAGGGTAGGTAACTGGAGGTCTCCCACTTTGCTGGCATGGCCGGGCAATAAGATCGTTCTTACTAAGTAGCCTTGCTGGGATAGGTGTGTTGCTATATCAGCAAATGAGTAAGGTGAGTCTCCTAAACCATGGACAAGCAAAACGCCTTGACCATTAGGCTGCTCTGGGCGGTACTCTTTTGGCATAACAAGTGCGAGCTCTGACTCCTTATCAGCTGATATGAAGAGTCGATTGTCGCTCAGCCATTGCTTGGTTTCTTGTAGGTATTGCTCGAAGCTTTGTTGGGTATAGCTTGGCAGCTGTTGCGCTTTTTCGAACGCTGGATCTTGTGTTTGTGCTGTGCAGCCAACAACTATCAAAGCAGTGGCTGCGGCAGCGAGATAAAAAGCAAAAGCGGTTTTCTTACGCATTATATAGTCGATTTTTCTTCTTATTTTGATACGTCTTCATATTCACCCTCAAGCACAGAAGATTTAGATGACTGCTGAGCTGAAAAAGGTGAACGATTCATCTTTAGGGATTTCTCAATCTTCTTACCCGTAATGAGTGCCGCGATAGTCAATGGAATCGCAAGGATTAGGGTAAATACCAAGGTAAACATACCAATGAAAAGGGCGAAAATACCTGAAATTACTCTATTCATAATCAATACCTCTTAGTTATGTAGCTAGAATACCCATTAGTAAATGAATCGAACATGAACGAGAGAGCAAAGCAAAGAAAATTGTCAATTGATGGCTATTCCTCGATCAAAAAAGCCACTTGCAGAAACTGAAAGTGGCAAATAAAGGGGGATTATAATAAGTATAGGTGTTGTGGAGCTTTGCTCCCGACCGAAGTCAGGAGCGATATTCCGTTATTTGGTTGGGTATGTTTTGAAGCGAACGCCCATCATCTGTTCCATACAGTGTACAACTTGGCAGCTGTAACCAAATTCATTGTCATACCAGATGTAAAGTACGCAGCGGTTGTCTTGAGCGATAGTCGCAGCACCATCGACTACGCCAGCGAAGCGAGAGCCGACTAAGTCAGTAGAAACGATCTCAGTCGATTCTGTGTAATCAATTTGCGCAGACAGCTCTGACGTCAACGCCATTTCACGTAGGTAAGCATTTAGCTCATCTTTGTCCGTGCCGTTATCTAAGTTCAAGTTAGCGATTGCCATTGAAACGTTAGGAGTCGGTACTCGAATCGCGTTACCCGTTAACTTGCCCGCTAGTTCAGGAAGCGCTTTCGCTACTGCTTTAGCCGCACCTGTTTCCGTTAGTACCATGTTCAATGATGCACTGCGGCCACGTCGCTCACCTGAGTGGAAGTTATCAATCAGGTTCTGGTCGTTAGTGAAAGAGTGAACCGTTTCGATATGGCCAGAGATGACACCATACTTATCATTCATTGCTTTCAGTACAGGAGTGATGGCATTAGTTGTACAGCTCGCTGCTGACACAATACGGTCTTGTGCTTCAATAACATTGTCATTAACGCCAAATACCACGTTTTTAATATCGCCTTTGCCAGGTGCAGTCAGTAGCACTTTTTCTGCGCCTTTACATTCAAGGTGCTGAGCAAGACCGTCTGCATCACGCCATACGCCTGTGTTATCGACAACAAGTGCGTCATTGATACCAAAACTTGTGTAATCCACTTCTTCTGGTTTGTTCGCGTAGATAAACTGGATGTAGTTACCGTTAGCAATGATCGCTTTACGTTCTTCATCGACAATGATGCTACCGTTGAATTGACCATGTACTGAATCACGGCGTAGCAGGCTTGCGCGTTTTTCTAAGTCGCCTTTCTTGCCTCCGCGTACAACGACTGCACGTAAGCGTAGCGGATAGCCTGGGCCTGATTTTTCAACCAATAGGCGTGTTAGGAGACGACCGATACGACCGAAGCCGTAAAGGACTACATCGCGTGGTTCAGAAACGGTTTCACCGTTCATCGCACCCATTAGAGAAGTGTGTAAAAAGTCTTTCACACCATGGTCGTCATCGCGACCTTGCCAGAACTGATGAGCTAATTGACCGATGTCGATACGACATGGCGAAAGTTCCATTTCAGCCAAAGCTTTAATGAGAGGAAGTGTTTGTTCTGGAGTAAGAGCCGTGCCAGTGTAACGGCGAGCTAGACGGTGAGTTTTGATGATATCGATAGTGGCTGCATTGACCAGCGTTTTACCAAAAAGTAATACTTCGACGCCTTTATGACGGTACAGTTGACCAAGAAGTGGAGAGATAGTTTCCGCAATCGTTTGGCTTGTTTGCCAATCTAAGAGGTGTTTCTCTGGGCTCATTGTATTCGGGGACCTTTCACGTTTTGGGGGCTGACTCTACTTTACTTGTAGGGAGTAAGTAGAAGTTGTATTAATTTTGTAATTTTTATGCGGCAGGATTGTAATGCCTAATATCTTATTCTGCTAGGAAAAATAATAAGGGCTTTATTAGCTAATAAAGCGTTAACCATTGGCGTATTCTTCTGGTTTTTGTTGGGCGAGGATCGTATTGACTTTAGTAAACTATCACGCTTAATTCGCGCAAAAAAACACTTGAAGCACGTTATTGTTGTAATATTTTAAGGTTAATTTCATTCATTCAGTGACCATGATCGACTTAACTACTGGAAACGTGAACATAAAAGCAGAGATTTGAGGCTAGAGGTTAGGATTACGCTATTAGCGTGCTTAATGTTAATCAATGAACTGATTTTTGATCACGTTTTTAGAATCTTTTCTTAGTTGTTGGGAGGAGGAAGTTACGTGGCGTTACTTCCCCTATACCTGCGCAAATAAAATAGCGCAATAGATATAGGGGAGAGGGTCTATGGCTCTACTTGATTAGTTTGCACTGCGAACTTCAATTTCTGATAGTCGGTACCAACCATCTGGCCGTTTCCCTTCATTGGCGAGTGTTAGACCTTCCTCACCACAGTCATTAAGCATGGCTATTTCAATTGAGTAAGTACCTGCCTGAAGCGAGCTTGGAAGTAGCTTACTGATCTTAGAAACATGCGTACCAGGTAGCCAATTTTCGGTGTTTTGTGTGTCTTTACCAAGTGAAACCACCTCGCCGGTACTCGAGACAAGTCGATAGTACACAGAGTAAGGTTGGTAGGTTGGCGTGACACCTTCATTGATAAATTCACTCTCGACTACTAAGGTTTCGTTTTGATTGACTGAGTATGGGTGCTGAATCTTATTAACTCGGAAGCGGAAGCCGATCTTTTTCATCGCATTATCAACGATGTCACGGTATTCGGCAGGAACTTCTAATGATTTCAAGTTAATGCTGCTAGCGTGGTGATCTAATGCCCAATCAAACGTCGCTTTGACTTCTTCACGAGTATATTTCTGATCGTTTAACCATCCTTGCATGTTGCCGCATATCTCAAAGCTAACAGGCGAGTGCTGCCAGGTGTTATCGAAGTTTGCGACGCTTCGCTGAGCTTGGCCAACTCGATACGGGTAGTCATCATTCATATGACTCCACGTGGTTGAAAAGTGATGCCAGTCGCCAAGGCAGTCTGCACGCCAACCCGCTCCTTTACCTACCGCATAAGACAGTGTATCACCAGCATTGATAAGCATGATTTTATTGGTTTTAGGGAACGCTTGGAAATGTAAGTCAACAATGTGGTTTAATTCTTCAGTCGTGTATCGCTCATGTAGAGGAGGCAGTTCTGAGAAGTTGCTGTTGTGCCATTCACCCCAAGAGCCTGCCATGCCGATATCAACATGAGCAAGATGCTTGTTCCCGTCATAACGTTGGCCCAGTGCATCTAGGAGTGTTTTTACGTAGTAGAGATAGGTTGGGTCATCCAGATCGGGAACGAACGTCTTTCCGTCTGAAACCCATTTACCTTTTATCCCTTTATCAATCAACCAATTTGGGATTTTAGTACCGGAATAAGGTTCATCCATGGTCATAAAACGTAGGGCGATGTGGCGCGGTTGTGATAGGGATTGGTTCATCTGGAAAAGTGAATCAATCATCTCAAAATTAAATTGGCCTTCTTGAGGCTCTAGTTCATTCCAATAGAAGCGATAGTAGTCGATTCCAGTCTCGGGGTATTGTTCTGCAGTGAGTTGGCTTCCCCAGCCATTATGAAATGCTTCAATACCAACGCCGGGGTTAACGATGATAGTGTCTAATTCTTTCGGGTATTGGATGTTAAGATCCTGATTGGCCATTGCAAACGGAGCAATTGAGGCTCCGCCAACAAGGCAGGTCAGCACGAGTGTGCTGATGCGTTTTTTCTTCATGTATCTCTTACCTACAAACTTTTAAACCAGTCCCATATTCCGAAGGAAAAGTCTTGGAATATGTCGATTCCGATAGCGGACTTTAATAAATAGAGTGCAAGAACAGAAAGCGAAGCCATGGATAATATGAGTAGCACTACCATAACAAGTACCATGTACTCCGAAAAAGAGAACTTGTCTCGAGGTAGGCGACGTCGGTCTTTACCGGCGAGAAACACAAAGAAATAACGTTTACCAAAAAACGGAAAGCTCTTGCGAACATCAACAGGCTGTCTGTTGACTAGACTGACCGTATTTAACGCTTGCTCAATCGCTTCTTTCTGCTCTTGAGTAAGGTTATCTTGGGTGTTTTTATCGAGCAACGTATAAAACTGCTGTACTGCTCTACTTTGGGTTTCCTGCTTAGACATCTTTACTGAGGACTTCTGTTATTTGGTACGAAGTATTCGATTATAGGTGTCGACGGTTTTCGACGCAATTTTATGCCAGTCGTACTTCGCTAGATATTCGCTGTAATCTTGCGAATCCAGTCTACAACGCTTATTGATAGCTTTAGTAAGAGCTGCAACATTTTTGACCGGGAAATAACAATCCTCACTCAGTTGTACTTCTTTGTTTGGATCAATGTCACTAACTACCACAGGCAAGCTGTAGGAAAGGGCCTCAAGTAACGCGATAGGTAATCCTTCATGGTAAGAAGGCATGACAAATAAATTGGCTTGAGAGAATAAAATTTGTAGCTCATCCCCTTTAACAAAACCGGTCAAAATGACGTTAGGCGTCTCTCTAGCAAGCTGTTTCAGCTTTGCACTGTATGGCGTTTCATGATCGGTATCGCCAACTAATACTAGCGGTACATCAACCTCACTCGCTTTGTATGCCTCAATAAGGTCATGGAAGCCTTTCTCCTCAACAAAGCGGCCGACACCGACGATGTAGTTACCCGCCGTTAACCCATGTTGCGCTAAGGTTTTTTCGATTGTTGGGGCTTCATATGTATTGGCAGGAAGCACACCGTTGTAGATGAGATTGGCATCATGACGCTGGTACTTCTCCTTAATCAAATCGTTGATCACTTCAGAGATAACAATCACTTCATTAGACCAGCGCACCGCGAAACGTTCGCCTAGCTTGAGTATCACTTTGGCAAGCTTGCCCCACTTTTCTCTTTCATAGTCAGGCCCATGGTGGGTAAAGACGACTTTTTTGCCGAGTAGACGCAGTAGTGGCGCGACCAAACCGGGGCCAATTGCATGTACATGGACAATATTCGAGCCATCAAAAAGCGTAGAAAATGAGGCGAGGGTAGAGTGGATGATAGCCTCTAGCGATTTCTTCTTAGGTGCCCATATTGATCGAGTCGTGACACCTTTGTACTCAGATTTCTTGTAATCAACATAAGGGGAGCGAGCAGTGACGCAGACATTGACACCCTGCTCAACGATCAGTGGGTATAAGTGCTGACAATGGGTTTCTACGCCGCCAAGTACATCTGGGATGCCTCGTGTGCCTATAACGGTTACTTTCATGCTTATAACCCCAGTAATTGTTTATAAAGTGAAATCAGTTTTTGATGGTGAGACGTTAAAGAGTAAGTCTCGACTAAACGCTTGCGTGCAAATTTGCCTAGCGCTTGCCTTTCAGTGCTTGACTGGGCAATTTCATCCATGACTTGTGCTAACGATTCTGGGTTGCCCGCTTCAAACAGTCGGCCCTCAACATTATCTCTAACTTGCTCAGGAATACCGCCAATATTGGCACCTATGATTGGCTTACCATAAGCCATTGCTTCTAGCACCGACATTGAGCAGTTTTCATAGCACTCAGAAGGTACAATCACGACGCTCGCCTCACGAATTAACTTGTGAAGGGCCTCGCCGCTTTGGAATCCTAGCAGTTCAATGTTTGGGTAGTTTTCAGTTAGCTCTTCAGTGAGTGGGCCGACACCGGCTACTTTTAATGGCATTGATTGCGAACAAATCTGGTAGGCCTTTGCCATCGTCTCGACGCCTTTTTCTTTACTCAGACGTCCCAAGTACAAGAAGTACTCTTGATCGCTGGCGTCCGCGATATCAACGTTTTCATCGATACCGTTAACAATGACGTCGATTCTGTTGTTAGGCAGCTTCTGCTTGATGATATTGGCCAGAAACTGACTAGGGGAAACAATGGCATCGAGTGCGTGATAGTTCTTAGCCAGCGATTGATAAATCGCTTCTGCGGTCAGTAGCCCACTTTTGAATAGCGAGCCATCGTAACAACGGTTTTTAAATGCATTGAAAACGCTACCTTGTAAACAATCTTCGCAAGTATGACCATCACGGTACATGGTGTAGCTTGGGCAGGCAATTTTTGTATCGTGAGCGGTTAATACAGTTTTGCAACCTGCCGCTTTCGCCACCTTAATGATTGATGGCGTTAGCTGGTGGTAGATGTTATGAAAGTGAACAATGTCAGGTTTTTCTTGAGAGATTATCGCCTCTAGCTTTTTACACGCTTCACTATTATGAATGAAGCGAAAAGCTGTTTTGAGAGCGTCAAGCGCGCTAGGCTTTGAGTGGTAGTCTATATTGTCGACAAAGAACTCATGATATTGGGACGAGAAGTTTTTCTCATGCACCATTGAGAAATCAATAACACTGACGCCCATGTCTTGCAGCATTTCTCGTTCTTGGAAAAATACCGTCTCAGCTCCGCCTTTGAGAAAGAAGAATTTATTGACTACCAGTACTTTCATTTGATGAATCTCACTCAATTAGACGATTTTTAGGAGGTACCGTTGGGTTCTTGGTCGGCGAGAAAAGTCCACGAACTAGGCCGGCGGCAAAAACAGACAGGTTAATGACACTTAAGCAGGCATCTTTCACAGAACGGTTCTTGATTGCTTTTAGGGTAAAGAATGCGCCTAGTGGGGCAAGACTCAGTAGAAAAACAATCGTGGGTGCAAAAAGACCCATAGAGATAACGCCAAGTAAGTAACAAGCAAAGATCAGTTCGTTACGCACCGTCGATAACGCATCTTTAAAGTGAGCTTTACCGAATGCACTTCTCAATAACTCCCCAGGAGCGAATAAGTATCTGCTTTTCCAGCGATATTTAAGTAATTGCAACGTTGGCATATCGTAAGAAGTGTGTAAAAAGAACGGCGTATCAAGACGATGTAGCTTATATCCGGCATGTTTGAGGCGCATACCTAATTCTGCTTCTTCATAGGCATGGAGCGTACGATGCGTTAAATAGCCGACTTGATCGATAGCACTTTTTCGATACATGCCACCGCCACCAAGGTGACTACAATCACCAAGCGGGTAAATCTTGTGTAGGCGTTGTTTACGGGATTTAAATTCGTAGCTCGATGCGTCATCCATTTCAACCGTACCAGCGACTCCAGCATAGTTTGGATTGGACTCTAGGAATGCCACCGCTTTATCGATAAAACCTTCCCCGAGGGTCATATCACCATCCATTAGCAGCAGGTAATCACCATCACTATGTAGGTAACCTAGTTGGTGACCAACGCCACAGCAGCGGTCTTGTTCTTCAATCAATGAAGCCACTTTCGCGCCGTTGTCTAAGGCAATCTGCTGAGTGTTATCTGTTGATAAACTGTCAGCGACAATCACACTGTGTTCGTAGCCAGAGAGTTGCTTGTTAATGCTTTGAATTGTGGCGGCAATACCTGCTTGCTCATTAAATGTCTTAATGATGACGGTGATGCTTGGTAGGGTATTCATACTTTTGCCTCTTCCATATTTAACACTGATTTACGAACAACTAAGCTTGCGCCTAAAGATAGATAAAATAGGAACTGCAACATGGGCACCAACATCAAGATCTGACTGTATGGAAGACTGAGTAGGCCTGCGATAGAAAACGCGATAAATGCAGGTTGCCAAGAAAGTAGTTGGACATCCTGTGGCGACAATTGTTCGAGTGACAAACGCTCTTTTGGTATCGCGATCTTTAACACGTACAAGATCACCACGAAGAACAACGCTGAGCCGATGATACCCATCTCCCACAGCATCATACTCAGTGACGTGGAGTCAATTAAGACGTTAAAAATCGTATTGAGAAAACCTGGTGCAACGGAGCTGCCATGGTTAGTGGCATTTAACCCGTAACCGAAAAACACACTCGGCCAGCCATAAAGATCGCTGTTTTCCAGCCAGAAGAAAATGGTCGTCATTCGCCCGAGTTCACCAGTCGGCAGGATATAGTGCGCGTCAAAAATATAGTCGAGCGAGTCGAAGAATATCTTAAATGCGCTGTTGTTCGGATCTGAGTCAAAAGCCGCGGCATAAGAAGCCGCCAGCACTAGAATGGCGATGAAAATGAGCAGCGACATTGAGCCTAATATGAGCAGAACCTTTTTAATGTCGTTTTGCCTTACGCCGTGGATGTAACTTGGAGAGAGCCAAACAAATACCATTAGGATTGGCGAAATGAGAATAACGAATTTGATTTCACCAAGCACACACAAAGTAAAGGCAGCACAAATATGTAACCCCGCATTCAGCTTACCAATCACGCCATGGCGAAGCTCAGAAAGCTTTAGCAGCATGATCAGCAAACAAAATAAACCGAGAGCAGCACTGTTACCGCCACCCATTGGGTTACCACCAAAGGTGCCTACGACTGAATCCCATTTTTCGAACTCACCATGAGTCGCGACACGTTTCGGCACGACAATCAGGATCTGGTAAAGAATCACGGGCAACTGTGCATAGAATACCCAGTATAAAACTTTTACCGTGCGATATAGCTGGGACTCTCGGATAAACCCAAGCAGTAAGCAAAAGAATACCAGCGAGAGCGCGAGCTCATTTTTGAACCCGACGATGACGACTTTTGCTCCACTTTGCAGAAAGGTAGAGGCGAGCACTAGAGCGCACATGCCGATATAAAAAACGGCGATGCACACTTCATGAACATCATACTCAAGTGATTCATAGTTGTTTTGTAAAAACAGCAATATGACCATTGTCATGGCTGCTAGGAATGGAAGCCACAAGATAGCTCCTATCCCTAACAAGTATTGCACTAAACCACAAATCGCTAGGGTGAGGACAACATAAGCTTGTAAGAATAAGCCGTTGTTGATTCTCATACCGTTTCCAACCTTTGACTCACTTCATTAGCGCGCGAGTTCACTCTGAGGAAAATAAACGCATATCGAAGTGCAGATAAAAGCGCGAACACGATAACCGAATAAGCATAATCTGGAGAGATATATGGCATCAGTGTGAAGGCGATAAGAACGACGGCTAACTGTTCTATTTGAATACGTAAGAAGTACTTCGGTGAGCCGTAAACCAATTCAATAACGGTAAGTGGGCAAATGGCTAGCGCTGTAAACAAGTAGGGCAGTAGGTAACGAGAAGTCGGTATTGAAGCGACCCATTCTTCGTTAAAGCCAAGGTTCATTACCATCGGGTAGAAGAGGAATACGCCTGCCGTGGCAATAATACCAAGTGACATTAGCAACTTGCGTACTTTGACGAATTCTGAGTAGTTAAATCGATTGTTGCGAAAATCGATCGACCAGCTTGAAAAGATTGAGTTGCGCACCGCGTTGCCAACAATGATCACTGGAGACAAACAAAAGCGACTAACAACCGCAAAGTAACCTGCAACAACAGGTGAGAACCAAATGTTGATCAAGATAACTGGCAGGTTGCCATTGAGCATAGCAAGAATTTCAGCACTGCCAACTTTGCTAATGTGGTGAATGTTGTTTTTGAAAAAGCGAATATTGGATGACAGTGAAAGTTGGTTCCACCTTAACGCTTTAACTGGAACAGAGTACAAGATGAACATTGAAACATAGGCGAGCAGCGTTCCACCCCATGCCCAGTAGAAAGTTTCCATATCTTGCATGGTGTAGATGAGCGCAAGAACTAAGCCTGAAATAGTGGTTCGTTGCAGGGCGAGAACTTTCATTTTCGCATCACGCAGCAATAAATTCTCGGAAATCAAAATCCAAGAGTGACCAAGGATGAGCAAGAAAAGCTGTTCGTAGCTGCGTTCAAAGAAAAAGCCCGTAGCCAAAGCGGTGAAGACGGAGAGCAATAAACTAAATAACAAGCAAAAGATAATGTTCTGACCTAATGTCTCCTCAGCTTGCTTCGGGATAAGCAACTGCGAAGCGAAGGTACACACTTGTGCACCAATCAGGGCGATACTGTACGTCATCGCATAGTAGCCGACCTCGGCCATCCCATAGCTGGTGGATATCAACCATATCGATACTGCTCCAATCACTTGAGACAGCATCGAGGAGCTAGCAATGGTTGAGATCTTTTTTAGCAAACTCACAGCAGTTCCTCACTTTCGAAGAGTTCGGTGCTGTTATGTGCGGCAAAGCGCTTTGCTTCTTCACTGGTTAACATGTCTTCCTTGGTCATGTTAAGTACGCCATAAATGTCGCCATCAACCAAGGCAGTGATTTTATTCAGCTGTGGAACAATCTCGTGTGAAGTGTAGTTGTCGGCTTTGACCGTCACGATGATCGCATCAAGAGCTGCCACTAGCATTTGAGCATCTTTGTTTTCGCTGAGCTCAGGCAGGTTAACGATGACTTTATCAAACTCAGAACACAAGTGTTGATACGCTTCTAAACAGTCACTGTTGGCAAAGAAACTCAGAGGAGACTCAGTAAGCTCTCCCAATGGCATAAAAGTTAAGTTATTGGCAATGTTTATAGTTACCTCACTCAGCGCACGTTTTTGGCTTACGTACTCACTAAAGCCCGCAATTTCGCCACTCTGTTGACCTTCATCCGGGAATGCATTCAGCACGTTGCGGGTCATGCTGTTTTTGCTGCGATAATCTAGATCGAGCAATAAAGTGCGATGGTTACTATTGAGAGCTGACGCTAAAATATAGCTAATCGCTGATGCTCCTTCGTGAGGAAAAGCGGCAACGACACCAACAGATTTGCTTTCAGGTGCCTTTAATGACAATGCGGTACACAGGCCGTGAGCGATTTCGTTTGAGTAAGGGTTTTGTGTAATGCGTCGACAAAGCTCCAGTGTTGTAATCTGTTCTTTTTTGTCTGAAAAACTTGGTAAGTCGATAAGAGGCGTCAAACCTAAGCGAGTTTGCAATTGTTCTAAATTGGTAATGGTTCGCTTTAGCGCTGCATGGACGATGATAAACAGCACCCCGATAATAAAGGTCATCATCGCGATCATGACGATCATCAAACGCTTATTTGGTTTCGCTGGGCGATCACTCACGGTTGCTGGGTCATAGATCAGTGCATTCGGCTCGCGATATTGAGTGTTAACGGCGTGCTCGGCACTGCGTTGGTATAACTGCTCGTAGAGCTCTTCCGTCTTATCCAAATCAGTTTTTAGGCTATCGTATTGATCTCTTTTATCAATTAATTTTGCATAATTGACTTTGTCTTGGCTGAGTAGTTTTTTGTAATGATTTTCTTTTATGAGCTGCGCTTGATACTTTTTATGTAAGCCGATTTTTAGCTCTTCTAATAGGTGACGAGTTTGCTTATGTATCGCATCCAACTGAGCATTAGCTTCCAGGATTTTCCTGTGTTTTGGACCATAAACTCTTTGTAAATCAGCAAGGTTTCTTGTCGCTTGAATGAGGGCGATACGCAGATCTTGCAGTTGAGGGTGCGAAGAAACTTCAGGGACTGCAGACAGGTCCTCAATATCACCTTGCATATATTTCGCAACGAGTTCGTACGTTGCTTGGGCTGCGATGCGACGCTCCTTCGCATCGGCGTATTTATTGGTGAGAATGCTTAGCTGCTCTGTTTCAATACCATCAATACCGCGGAACATGATAAGGCCTTCCTTATCTAGGAAGCGCTGGAGTTCGCGCTTTTTTTCTTCAACTTGCGACTTTAAGGTCGCCATTTGTTGTTGGTTCCACTCTTGTGCTTGAAGCGTTTTTGCCACTTTCTGTTCAACGGTGTAATCAATAAAAGCTTGAGCAACGCCATTGGCAATATCTGCCGCTCTGCGACCGTCCGGAGATTCATAAGAAACGTATACTAGCTGAGTTTGACGTACTGCCGTAAATTTCAGATTCTTTGATAAGGTTTTTAAGGCATTGGCGATGCGAGTTTCTTCAGGTAGATCCCACATCCCTTCGTTACCAAGGACGGCGTCGTTAAAGGATTCGTCTTGCTCAAGCTTCATGCGTAGAACTGCGCTTTGTAATACCACACGTGACTGCATAAGGTTGAGTTGAGTTTCGTAATATTGGGCGCGAGTTGAATCGTATCCATCAACCTGATCGACGGGAGAGGCATTGTCGGACTGAGCTTTGATGAGCACCGTTGCTGTGGAAACGTATTTTGGCGTCATCATTTGAATCAATGGGAGACTCAAGCCGGTAATGATGGCGGTTACCATCACCAATTTTAAGGCGTGTTTCTTCATCGCTTTGATCAAGGGGTCAAAGTTAACATGGCTTTCGAGTGATTTGCCGCGTTCTATCATTACTGCTCTCTTTTAGAAAAAACTTTGTTCAACGATGACGACATCGCCGGGGTATACAGCATCAGTCAAATTGACATTTTCCAGTAGCTCGGTAGAGCCTGAAGGACGAATATTAATATCATCGCGATCGGCGCGGTCAGTGAACCCGCCAGCAAGTGCGATGGCTTTCTCCACAGTGAGTTGAGGTTCATATTCATAGCCATCAGGGTCTTCAACTTCACCGGTAATAAAGAACTTACGGAAACTAGTCATTTGCACAGTAACCATTGGGTCTAGCATATAGTCAGCTTTTAGACGAGCTTCCATATCGAGTTCGATTTCTTCCGTTGTATGGCCCGTCAACTGTACATAACCAATGTAGGGAAAGTTCACACCGCCACGTTTACCAATAGTAAACTTCATGGAAAGGTCTTGATCTCCATAGACTTCAATATTCACTCGGTCACCGGGACCAAGTAAATACTCGCGCTGCTGCGATAGTCTGCTGTTAGGGTCTTGTTCCGAGTTTGAAGAGTCAGCCAAGGCGGTATGGCTGGTTAAAATCAACAATGCCCCAACGAGGTGTAAGATAAATTTTCTCATGGTTAAATTTGCACCTTAAGCATCAAATCAAATTGGCTTTTGTTGTAGCCAAGTTGTCGAATTTCAGGAATATTGGCATTTTCGCCAATATAAAATGTGGTTGTTTCGTGGTTTGAAGTCTTATTAGTATATTGGTAATTAAACTCCAAGCGTACTGATGGCCGAAAATCATAGCCTAACGAGAATGAAGCTACGTTTGAGCTATCTTCTCGATCACTGTCTTGCGACTTATAGTCTTCAAATTCTTGGCCAACATCGAATTTGGTGTTCAAACGGTCAACAAACCATTTGTGATTCCATGAAAGTCCATACTTTGTATTTAAAATATACCCACCAACTTCGGTTGGGTCTTCTACCCTATGGAAACCGTATAACTGAAACTCAGAATGCTTAACAGGCTTCCAATTCAGTGTTGCTTGCCAGTTGAAGCCGTTAAAGGCTTGTGCTTGGGGATTGTTCTTAAAATCTTTATATAACCAAGCAATATCCGCTTCTAAGCTGGTTTTACCTGAGCGTTTTGATTTGATGCCAAACCTCAAGTAATGCTCATCAGAATCACGAATCGGCGAAGAGGCATAGTGTCTAAAGTTATTAATCGAACTGTAGCGAAATCGCGTATCTTTGGAGTACTGATCGAAGAGTTCTACAGTGACAGTTTTCTCTTGCCATTGTTGATCTTCGATATAGGCATAAAAATCAGAGCTGGTTTGTTCAACAGCGTCGGTGTCTGTAAATGAAAGATCCTTCACCTGTAGCGCGAGGTTAAAATGGCCTCGGCCTTCTGGTCTACCGTAGATGTAACGGAGTTCGCTATTGAACAACTCGCTGCTTAAAGGCTGATTAATTCCGTATTGGCGAAATTGTTCGTCTGTAAAGCCTTCCGTAAGTCCCGTCCCTCTGTCTTCGTGTCCCCACGTTTGCTCGATAAACCAGTTAAGCTCATGTTTGTCGCCAAAGTGCCACTTAGGCAAGAATAAAAAATAGTGGTCACTATAGTCATCTACAGCACTTGTTTGGTCTTGATACTGTAAAAATTTACCAGAATAAACTAGCAAGTAGCTGTCTTCACCACGTTCACCAATGGCCTGAAAGTAGGGTTCGACCATAACGTAATCAGACTCGACCGAGTCACTCGATTGAGTCTGATAAGTGACGTTAGAGTCTTGACCGTATCTCATTGAGAGCTGAGATTGAAAGTCGATTCCAGCGATACCTATATGGGGTTTAGGGGTTAAGTTTGCATGAGAATAAGTGGTGAACGTTAACCCTAGGCCACCAATAATTAACTTAGTACGCTGTTTCACTAACAAAGCCTTTGAAGACTGTCATAAATATAATTTTTAAATCCCATGCCAATGACCAGTGTTGTAAGTAGGCAATATCATATTCAACACGCTTCTCCATTTTATCGATGGTGTCGGTTTCACCTCGATAGCCGTTGACTTGAGCCCAACCTGTAATTCCCGGCTTGATCTTATGTCGAATCATATAGTTATCAACGATGATTCGATACTCTTCATTATGAGCAACAGCATGTGGTCTCGGGCCAACGATTGACATGGACCCTTGTAGAACGTTAAAAAATTGCGGAAGTTCATCTAATGAGGTACGACGGATGAATGCCCCAAACTTGGTGACGCGAGGATCCGATTTGGTGGCTTGTCTTACTTCGTCATCGTTCTCCATCACACTCATCGAACGAAATTTCCAAACTTTAATCTTCTTACCACCTAACCCATAACGGTCTTGCTTAAATAGCACAGGGCCGGGTGAGCTAAGTTTTACTCCCGCTGCAATAACAAGCAGGATAGGGGAGATAAGAATCGTGATGATTCCGCCAATAAGAATATCTTCAACACGCTTAGCTAATGCGCCAAATCCATCAAATGGGGTCCCAAAGACAGACAGTGCTTGCATGTGGCCAATTGGTTGAAAACGCGAAGAAGACAGGTTGTAGCTATGTAAATCTGGTACGACAAATGTATCCACCGTGGTATCAGATAGCTTCTCTACGTATTTGGAGATCTTCTCTTTTTCGACCATTGGTATCGTGATGTAAACTTCATCGATTTCGTTACGTTTGGCTTTCTCTAACAGCTGTTTAAATTTGCCTTTGTAACTAGACTTCGTGATATAGCCAAATTCGTCTTCGTTCTTCTCCGCGTATAGCTCTAACTTTATATCGCCAAGGCGATGAAGAGTGAGTAGTTGCTGTTCTAGTGCAATAGCTGTCGGTGTATAGCCAAATATTGCGATAGTTTTTACTTTGCTATAACGACGATACACTGTACGAGAAACGGTCAAAATTAAAATGCGGACAGCAATAACCGAAGCAATAGAAATAGCGAACAGATAGTAGAACCAGCCTTTGCTTAGGTGGTTGATGCTTGCTCCTTCATTGGAGCCATAGAAGTACTTAATTACTTCTACTGAAATGAAAGTGAAAAACGCCGCGACCAAGATTCTAGTGACAGAGGCCCCAATACGTTTTCTTACATTGATAGAGTAAACATTGCAATATTCTGAAAATAGCAGAAAAAAGGTAGCGATAATAAATGCAACCGCGAAATCTATCGCTGTTTCATTTCCATAATTGACGTCTATAACTGACTGTATGGAAAAGTTGATTATCAAAAAATCTAATACTTTTAATAGTGGCGCATAACCATCTTCGGCAAATTTTACAACTCGCTTACCATCCATTTACCAATCTCCACCTTTGATGCTGAATAGTCATTAATCACCTTACATAATTTTTCATTTCCTTACATTATGCATGGTGTAATCGTTAGTTTTGTTAAGGTGTCGTCAGGTGCTTTACATCATGTAAGGCAATTCTGACGGGTGAGGTGGAAAATGTGGCCTTTCGTTGTTAACGCAAAGCAAGGGGATGATATCCCCCCTAAATCCGCATAAATGAGCAGACCTTATGAGTCAGACAAATCTTCTAGTGGCAGCCAGTTCACTTTCACGCCAGCTTGCAAAAACATTTCTTGGCTTACTTTGATTTTGTCACCCCAGCGGGACAAGAAATCAGGTGTTTGCTCTGGGCAATGTACCGCTGAAATTCCCGTTTGAATGATTTTCGCAGCGCAATTCGGACAAGGGAAGTGTGTGACCCAAATTTCACATCCATCGAGATCGCGCTTAGCAAACAAAATTGCATTTTCTTCGGCGTGTAAGGTTTTTAAATACTTCATTTCACGGTCGTCGGTCATGGCACTATCCGAAATGCCGTGGGGGTAACCGTTGAAACCGACAGAAACGATTCGGTTCTGTTTTGTAATGACAGCGCCAACCTGAGTGGAAGGGTCTTTACTCCAAGACCCAACTAATTCTGCCATTTGGTAAAAGCGTTGTGCCCATTTTGAAATCATTTCAGCTTTCCTCTAGGAAATAGTACTTAGGTTTATCAGTTATCTAAGTGAAATAGGTTATGTGATGTAGATCCCTAATAATATCCTAATTTCGCTCACGATAGTCCAGTAAAAGCGTATATAGAGGAACTTTGAACGTGTTACGTAACAATGAGTGATGGCAGTCACAACTCTTTTGGGTAGAGTATTCGTTCGGTTTGGGCATTAAGCTATAGCACTTGTGCGAGATCTCTCACAAGTGCGTGAGTGAACGTAGTTATATTAGTTAGGATATAGCTTTTGTTGTTGTGTAAGTATTTGATTTGAAAGAGTGTGATTGATTTTTAAACTGTTCTGGGAGGGCGTTATAGCGATATTTACTATTGTGAAAAACCACCAATCGCATAATCTTAAGTTGTCAGCAGGGAGCAGACACGGAACAGGAAAGACCCAAGGACAGGTCATCTTCAGGACGAAGATTCGATTATTCAGGATGAATGGTCGGCATGGAAAGCGAAGGACATTGGCTGGACGCTAGTAACTAGGATGGTTACACAAGGAAAGACAATGGACACTTAACGGACTAAGGCAATTTCTATCAGGATGATAGAGTCAGGGACACCGCTTAAGGATTAAGTGATGAGAGTTAGCGAGGATAGCTAACGGGCTGGATTGCCAAGGACACCGCTAGGATGGCGATGATAAGGAAAGTGCTGAAGGATTCAGCGTACTATCAAGGAATAGATGCAGGGAGCACCTATTAGTAGCCGGATTGCTGCGAGTAAGACCACACCCCACTAGGCGAAAGCTTAGTGGGGTTTTCTTTTGTGTTGAGAAAAATAAAACCATAGATTGGATAGAAAAAGGGAAGCATTTGCTTCCCTTTATACATTTCATGCGATCAAATCGATTAGCGTTTGAAAGTCACTTCTTCTTGCTCACCAAGATGAATCTGCGTTGTAGCTGGCTGAGTTTCAGCAATCACTTTACCGTGACGGACTGAGTAGCGCACTGGCACTTGACGACGTACGGCATCAAAACCACTTTCTGCAGGTAAGATCAATAAGCTGCCAGGCTTGCCTTGTTCAATACCATGTTTCTCTTGGATGTTGAGCGTGCGTGCAGAGTTATCGCTAATTAGGTCTAGACCGTTGTTGATTTGGTCATAACCCATCACTTGGCTTACGTGCAGACCCATGTGCAAAACTTGCAGCATGTTAGCCGTGCCTAGTGGGTACCATGGGTCGAACACGTCATCGTGACCAAAACAAACATTGATACCAGCGTTAAGCATCTCTTTCACGCGCGTCATGCCACGACGTTTCGGGTAGTCGTCAAAGCGGCCTTGCAGGTGGATGTTGACTAGAGGGTTAGCAACAAAACTAATACCGGACATCTTTAACAGACGGAACAGACGCGACGCGTAAGCACCATTGTAAGAGCCCATAGCGGTAGTATGACTCGCCGTTACCTTATGGCCCATTTCGTATTTATGTGCCAATGCAGCCAGCGTCTCAACGAAGCGAGATTGTTCGTCGTCGATTTCGTCACAGTGAACATCGATTAGGCGATCGTATTTACGTGCCAGTTCAAATACATAGTGCAGAGACTCCACTCCGTATTCACGAGTGAACTCAAAGTGAGGGATTGCACCGATAACATCAGCGCCAAGCTTCACTGCTTCTTCCAGCAACTCTTTACCGTTCGGGTAAGACAGAATGCCTTCTTGCGGGAATGCAACAATCTGGATATCGACCCACTCTTTCATCTCTTCGCGCACTTCGATCATTGCTTTAAGTGCGACCAATGTTGGATCGGAAACGTCAACGTGAGTACGAACGTGTTGAATACCGTTAGCGATTTGCCATTTTAGAGTTTGCTTTGCGCGAGTTTTTACATCTTCAATAGAAAGCATCTCTTTACGCTCGGCCCAACGCTCGATGCCTTCAAACAATGTGCCTGAAATGTTCCAGTTAGGTTCACCGGCGGTTTGAGTCGTATCTAGGTGGATATGAGGCTCGCAGAAAGGAGCAACCGCTAGGCCGCCCTCTGCATCAAGAATGTTACCTTGGTAAGCAACATCCGCATCGTTATCGAGAATTTGCTTAAATTGACCGTCTTCAATCAAGATTTGTTTTAATCCTTCTTGATTGCGAAGTGTGGCGTTTTTGATCAATAGCGTTGTCATGATGCTTCCTTACGCAGCTTGTGTTTTCAGCGCGCGTTTGTTTAGTAGTGAATTAAGTACAACATAGCTTAGTGCACCGCCTAGAACAGCGTTTAGTGGTACAACACCTGGAATGAATTTACCTGCCGCAACACCGATAGCTACCGCTAGGATGCCAGCCCAGTTAATTGTCTGGAATTCAGCTTTGTCAAAGTTCTGGTAGCGTTTACGGTTAATCAGGAAGTCAGCAATGATCACGCCGCCGATTGGTGGAATTGCTGTCGAAAGGAAGGTTAACCAGCCAACGAAGTTATTGTATAACCACAGGGCGAAGATTGTACCTACGATACCGTTGACGATAGACATTACTGTGCTTGAACGTCCAGTAATGTTTGAAAAACCAAGGCCTGAAGCGTAAAGCGCATTTTCGTTGGTTGTCCAGATGTTTAAGCCAAGCACGATGATAGCAGGTAGTAGTAGACCCTGCGCAATCATTACGTCAGAAATATCTGCTTGACCTGTTGCCGCCGCGCCTGCTGCGCCGAAGATGAACATCAGTGAGTTACCGATAAAGAAGGCAACCATCGTCACCAATACAGCACTTGCTGGTTTCTTACCAAAACGAACGAAATCAGCCGTGAGTGTACCTGCACTGACGAACGAGCCTACCACCATCGCGAGTGCGACGGAAAAGTCCATTGGCGTTTCTGGCTGAATCAGTTGTAGCTGCTCTAAGCCTCCAATGCTGTCTACCGCCATAGAAACTGAGTAGCTACCTAAGATTGCAATCGCTGGTACGGCAATCGCCGATAGAACCATTAGCGCCTTAATGCCGAAGTACACCGTTGCCGTCATTAGTAGGCCAGAAACGATAATAAGCGTGTTGGTATCAATCCCGGTTGCTTTCTGGACTGGGATTGCGAACATCGCTACGCCAACACCAAACCAGCCAACCTGAGTTCCGCCTAATAGAGCAGATGGGAGCCAAGAGCCTTTAGTACCAAAAGAGAATCGAGCGAGAAGGTGAGTAGAGAGACCAGTAGAAGCGCCAATGTAACCGAGGAAAGAGGTGTAGATACCGAGGATGAGGTTACCAATAAGAACAGCGAGGAAGAAATCATTGAAAGAAAGACCAGTACCAAGGGAGCCGCCGGTCCACATACTTGCAGAGAAGAAAGTGAGTCCAAGCATTACCATGGTAAGTGAAGCGACTCCTTTCCTTGCCGTTGTCGGCACGGGTCCCAGACTGTAGTTATTGTCCGCAGCCATTTATAACCTCCGCAAATAGATTATCAATACAAATTGTGTGAGTTTTAGGTAAACGGCGCGTATTATGATGACATAAAAAACTGTGTCAATGATAATTTTGTAGTTAGCGTTCGTTATTGTTTTGTTTTGATGATTAATCTATTGAAATATAAATAAAATAATTCAAAATAATTTTGATTTAAATCTTATTTAAACCTTTGCATATGATCATAAGTTGTTTGTTTACCAGTGTTTGGTGTCTAGGTTTGTTGTATGGGTTTTGAATTGTGTTCTATATAGTTTGTTGTCAACTTGTACAATGATATTGCGAGTATGCAAACGTTACCCTTTTACATCTATCGGAAGAGATACCTGACTTCTTACTTTGTGAATAATAAAAGTTGCTCTTATGAGGGTTTGAGATAAATATTATGGCTAAATGCTTATTTGTAGTGGTCGATTTAGAGCGTTGTGGATGCAAAATAGTCAAATTTTGACTTTTTTTAAGTTTACTCTGGGATTGAACTTGGGTGGGGCTGATAAAGAAAAGGCCAATCTCAATAAGGGAGATTGGCCGCTATACTTGTGAACAAAATGGAGTTCACTAACAACGTCAGTTGGCTAGGTGACCCTCGGCTTAAGAAGGGTCATTAATATAGTTGCACTATATGTGCCAACTTTAATAGCACTGAATTGCTATGAAATTGGTTATAAATTGCACTTTTCTGTCCATTTCGTTGCATATTGAAAATGCAATTTGCAAATGACCATACATTTGCTAATGACATAAATAATAGCAATTGCGTTACAACATAACCAAACTAGCAGTGCCTAAGAAGGCAAAGAAGCCAACGACATCTGTTACCGTTGTCAGTATCACTGAACCCGCTAATGCCGGATCTAGCTTGAGCTTATCGAGCGCGATCGGGATCAATACACCAAATAGCGCAGCGGTGATGATATTGACAATAATCGCCAACGCGATCGTTCCGCCTAATATCGCAGACTGAAACCATAAACCTGCGAGACCGCCGATAATGAGTGCCCAAAGCAAGCCGTTAATCGAGCCAATACCGATTTCATTTTTCAATAAGGCCCAGCGGTTGCCTGAGGTGATCTGGTTTAATGCCATCGCACGAATCATTAGTGTTAAAGTCTGGCTACCTGCTATGCCCCCCATAGAGGCAACAATCGGCATCAGTACCGCAAGCGCAACCACCTGAGCAATGACATCTTCAAACAATCCGATGGTGACAGAGGCAAGAATCGCCGTCATTAGATTGATCCCTAACCATACGCCACGTTTTTGAGAGCTTTTGATCACGGGTGCAAAAAGGTCATCCCCTTCATCCATACCCGTACCCGCCATTAAGCGAGTTTCGTAAATTTCACGCTGAGTGCTTAGGGCGAATTGCCAATCGACTTCACCAATCAATAATTGCTCATCGTCGGTGACAGGCATGGTGGAAAGAGAGGAGTGCTCGAGCGCCTCAATACTTTCCGCAAGAGTGAGCGTTGCATTCAACGTGACCACATTGTCGATAGCAAGGTGACGCAGCCTTTCTGTTGGCTCTGCTCTTAAAAGATCGATATAACTGACGACACCGCGGAACTGTTTGCGCTTATTGATCAGATAGATTTGTTGTGGCGCGTCATAGCTGTAGCGCTCCATTAGTCCTTTCGCTTTTTCAACAGAGATATTGAAAGGGAGAGTGACTACTTTTCGTTCAGCCCAGCGGCCTAATTCATCATCTTGATATTCATTGGCTTGGTCGTAGAGCTCTAACTCATCTTTTTCGATCAGTTGTAGCGCTTCGTTGATGATCTCTTCGGGGAGAGAGTCAGCCCACTCTATCAGTGATAGGTTATCGAGCTTAGCTAGGGTTAGCTTTAATTCAGTCTCAGACAGTTCATCAATGATCGAGCGGCGCACCTCAGCACGGGCCTCAGTCAGAACTTCAATGTGGAGTTCTAAAGGAAGTCCACGCCACAGTTGCACACGCTCATCGATAGGGAATGCTTCTAAGATTAACGCGATCGAGCCAGCTTCCAATCCTTCCTCTATCAGTTGGTTGAGGATGTTACTCTGCTGTTCTGGCTCAGATTGGGCGATGGTTTCAATTTGAAAAGATAAGTCTTGAAATTCGCTCATTAAGAAGGCTCCGTATTGTTACGGTTTAAATCTAGATGAGCGCTATAGTATCAGAAAGGAAAGGTTGGCGAAGGTTAAAAGTAGGCAAAAAGCCCAGTAAAACTGGGCTGTTAGGCAATTAGATCGAATAGAAGTAGTACAACTGCGACTTCATTCTAATGATTATCCCTCTGATTACGTCTAAGAAGGCCATAAAGCTGATTGGTTTATCACCACTTACCCATGCTAAGCCCACTGACCCAACCGGAATATCATACCCTTCAGTCTCTTCAATTTTTAGGCGAACAAAGTGATGTTTGTTTTGTAGATTTTTGCCGGTAGTTGCTCTTACCGATGGGTCCAAGCCGAGCAAGTTACCTTGTGCTTCCCCTGTTGCCTCAACGATGCCTTCGACTTGCGCGGAAAAGACTTTGCCTGGATATACGGATGACGCAAACTCTGCCACATGGCCTGGCTTTACATTACGAATCGCTTGATGATTTACACGCATTAGCACATATTTTTCATCGGTATACATCTGTAAACGTGGCATCATCGAAACGCGCTGGCCTTCACGTAAAATAAAGTTAGTCACAAAGCCATCGGCAGGAGCATACACCTTAGTGCTGTCGAGATCCCACTGAGCTTTTGCCCGTTGTTCTTGGCTCTTTTTCCACTCAGCGAGCTTACTTTTGACGCTAAGCTGAGATTTACTAATGTTTAGCTCTGCTTTTTCTGCTTCAACAACTTTAGTGCTTAGCTCTGATTTTATCGTTGATACATTGTGCTTCGCTTTTTCTACGGTTGTTTGCTGCTTATCAATGTCACTAGCCGTAATGGTATTTTTTACCACTCGGTTTTGCTCTTGGTAGCGCTTTAACATTTTCACTTGTAAGTCGTAGTCTGCTTTCGCCGTCGCTAGACGACTCTTGGTTGTTTCGACATCAAGTAACATGGATTGATGTGTCGCTCTGGCAATCGCAATATCTTCCTTGGCTACGTCGTAAGCCACTTCAGCGGCTTCTTGGCTAACTTGGGCCTGGTTTAACGCGATCTGGTATTGAGTTGGATCGATTTGATAAATGAGTTGGCCTTTGGTGACCTCTTGGTTTGGCTCAATGTAGATCTTATCGACTTTACCGGTCACATTTGGCGAGTCTGGACGCAGCTGTATGTGCGGTGATTGAACGACAGAACCACCTGAGAGATCCATTGGCGTATAGTTGAGTAATCCAACCCATACGAACATCAACCATGATACGCCGCCTAAATAAGCGAATGATTTGGTTGCCTTATTCCATGGCATTCCGATCAGGCGGAGGAGATAGATGAAAAGCGCCCATACGGCTAAGCCTTCTAACATTACACATCCTCCTGAACAGTCACTTGGTCGTTATTCGCTTGCTGGCTACTTTTTGGAGCGTGACGCCAAGTGTCACGAAGATTGATGATCGCCTTCTCCATATCGACAAATGCTAGAATCACCGCAACCACCCAAACCCAATGCCAGATAAAACCAATCCACGTTAACGCGGTTATTAACCCTATTTGATGGTGGTTTTTACTGTGGGCTTTGTTGATTGGCAGTTCATGGAATTTCCAGAAACCGTAGACGGCAGCCGCTATGGTCGCAACAAGGACCACGGCAGCAACAACGTGCAAAACTGTATCGGCAGTTGTCCCAACGAAAGGGACACTTAATAAGCTCATTCAGCTCTCCAGATTAATTAGACCCGCCGATTGTGATCTAGAATTGAAAAGTTGAATCTTATGTGACAGATTGAGTCATATGAGATTTAAAATTGACTTGATCTGTAAATGAACAAAGTGAGATTCATGCGGGCTATTGGTATTTACAAAATCCACCAAAGTGTTCGTAATCAATACCAGTTGGCTGATGGTGCACTTGGCATTCCTGAAGCTGTGTTTAACAACCCGATGACTTTGGTTCCCGTTTCTGAGGTAAATGGCTGGTATCGAAAGCTTGAAGCTCAGACCCAAAATCCAGACATTATTCTCGATTCTATGATTGATCAAGATGTGGCGAGTATCGGTGCTATTAGTCATTGGCTGTTATCTGGCCACGACTTTGCTTCTACTATACGTCGGCTTAATTATGGCCTGAACAGTTTGCAAAACGGGGCTTTCTTATCGGCGGCCATCAGTGGCCCAATCATTAAATGGAGCTATAGAAACCCTCGCTTTAGTGCGGAATGTAAGGTTCATGATAGTGTCCGCATTGCGATAACCTTGGTCAAAGTAATGCGACTATATTTGGGGCAGGATTTCGCGCCACTGCGAGTACGATTATCTGGTTCGCGCAAGAACGTGGAAAAGTATCGAGCTTTCTTTGGCTGTGACATCGACTGGAGTCATTCATGTACCGAAATTTGGTTTCATTCAGAGCTTAGGCTTGCGACAAAGCAGCAGGGAAGTATTAAAAAAGGGCGCTTAGCGATGAACTTTTCGGATTTAGACGAGTTGCTGAACATGCCGGATCCGGAAGATGAAGTTAAAGTGATTTATGAGATATTGAACTACAGTCGTTACTTTGGTTTGCCGACCTTAGAGCACGTAAGTTCTCTACTGGGTATGTCTACCCAACAACTGCAACGCGCCCTGCGTAAATTGGGTATGAACTTTTCCACCGTCTGTGGCTACGTGATGAGCAATATTGCCGTTTCGATGTTTATGTCTGGCGTTAATATTGAAGAGGTCGCTCGTCGGTTAGGCTATCAAAATACCGCAAGCTTTAATCGAATGTTCAAGAAGAACCGAGGCATGACGCCCACCCAATATATACAGCATTTTAGTTTGGATGAGCGTTAACCGCACGCAAAGATGTTAGGCACGCTGATGCCAGCGTTGGGGGTAGGCGCTGCTATAGTCAGGGAGTGAAGAGTGAGTCGAATCCTCTTCAGCCGCTAGTGGACCAACGACGGTACGATAGGGTAAGTAGCCTGCAAAAACAGGCTGCTGCATATCGCCTAAGTCATCATTAACGTTACCCTTGCTCACTTTCACTGATGCCTCGGTTAAAGGGATTTCGAGTAACATGGTCGCATCGAGTTCTTTTTGATTACTTAGACGCACTTCATCCGTTCTTCCTGGTGCGATTTGCTCGATAAAGTGATTAAGCAATCGATCTTTTTCAGCACTCTCCTCAATCGCAGTAAAATGCCCCAGTACCACGGCACTGCGGTAGTGCGCGCTATGATGGAAAGCACTTCTCGCCAGCACCCAGCCATCAAATAGCGTGAAGGTAAGGCAAGTGCTGGCTCCTTTTCTTAGATTCCTCATTAAACGGCTGTTATTCGCACCATGTATATAGACCTTGTCCGCGACACGCCATGCCAACATAGGGATGACGAATGGTTGTTCGTTGTCGCCGATGGCAATGTGCGCGACCAGTGATTCATCAATAATGTCGTAAAGCGTTTGAGTTTCAGTGACCGCCTTATGTGCGCCTTTTCTAATTTCTGTCCTTGGAGTGGTAGATAACATATAGAGTCCCTCATAACCGTTTGATTTATAGCTAAGGTACTCTTAAATTGGTTCTTTATTTAGAGCCAGTTTTAGATGATGGATGGATCCACTTATGGCATTGATTGATATTGGTGATTTACAACTAAGCGGTGACAGTCGTACTAAGCAAGATGCGTTGTTTGATGCCATTAGAGACAAAATTGTCGCTCAGTTATGGGGGAAGGGGCTAAAGCTGCCGTCAACACGCAAGTTGGCTCAAGAACTTGGCGTAAGCCGAAATACGGTCATTCATGCTTATGAACAGTTGCACGCTGAAGGCTATTTGGAGAGTAAGGCGGGATCTGGTTATTTCGTTGCACTGGAGCTGCCCGATCAATTTGTTGCGACTGCAAACCAATTTGAAGCGCCTAGTCAACCGATAAAGGCAAAAGATCATAGCCGCGCATTTTCGCCCGGCGTGCCGGATCTGAGTGAATTCCCGACCCAGAAATGGCAACGTCTGTTAATGCGCCATACGGGCCGCATCAGTTTGCTTGGCGGACAAGATATTCAAGGTGATGAGAGCCTGCGTGCTGCGCTGGCCAGTTATTTAGCGACCAGCCGTTCGGTTGTCTGCGAGCCGGATAGGATTGTGATTACCTCTGGTGCTCAACAAGCCTTGGCCATCGCCGCTCTGTTGACGTCGCAAAACGATCGTCGATTGCTAATGGAGCAGCCTGGCTATGCACAAATGGCCAAAGTGCTTAAGTTATTTAATTTCGAGCAGATCCCCGCTCCGGTGCGTCCTCTGTTAGGCCTTGATCTGGATGTGGTCGAAAACAGTGAGGCAGAGGCGATTTATGTGACGCCAAGCAATCAATATCCTTTGGGGACGACACTTGATATAAACCAGCGCTTGCGCTTAATCGAATGGGCTAAAACGCGAGGTGGCTGGATCATTGAGGATGACTATGACAGCGAGTTTCAGTTTGCTCATCGTCCTTATCCAAGTTTACAGGGTTTAGCGGCAAAAACGGGTCATGATCAACATGTCATTTATGTCGGCTCATTGAGCAAGGTAATGTTTAATGGTTTACGAATGGGCTATTTGGTACTGCCTCAATCGATGGTGGCGGAAGCGCTGACGCTTAAAGATGCGTTAAGTGGTGATTCGCCGACTCATACTCAAGCGGCATTGGCGGACTTTGTTGCCGAGGGCGATTTGGTTAGGCACATTCGAAAGATGCGCCGTCTATACAAACAAAAGCACCAGATAATGGTTACCATGATTGAACGCTATTTCTCTGATTCGGTAGAGGTGATAAGTCAAGCGGCTGGGCTACACGTAACATTAAGATGGTATGGGGGTATCTCTGAGCAGGAGTGGGCAGAGCGAGCCAGCACCTACGGTATTGTTATTCGCCCGTTCAATTATTATGAGCAGTTTGATGAAGCGGGGCTGCGCGATTGGTCTGGTGCGGTACTGGGTTTTGGCAATGTACCTATAGATGAGATTGAACCAAAAATTTGCACACTTGCTGAACTGTTCAAATCGTGATGTTATTGATAAAGGTGTAATTAGTTAAGGGAAGGAATCGTATGTGCCGATGGTTAGCCTACCAAGGAGAGTCCATTTATTTGGATAAGTTAGTTTATGAACCGGAGCACTCTTTGGTGCATCAGAGCTTAGAGGCGCGCAAAGCGGTCACACGAGTGAATGCCGATGGCTTTGGCCTTGGTTGGTACACTGAGCGAGATACCCCGGGTCAATTCCATGAAGTGCTTCCCGCCTGGGGGGACGAAAACCTTCGATCCTTGGCACACCATATTCGCTCTCATCGTTTTATGGCCCATGTGCGTTCATCGACAGGCACGCATGTCTCTCGTTCTAATTGCCACCCCTTTATGAGTGAAAACTGGATGTTTCTCCATAATGGTCAGATTGGTGGGTTTGAACAGGTTAAGTTTGAGCTTGAGCGTCAATTATGTGAGTCACTGTTTTTGAAACGGATGGGTACCACCGACAGCGAATTGATCTTTTTACTGATGTTGCAAAACGAATTAAAAGAGAACCCAGTTGAAGCGATTAAAGTGACCTTGTCGATGATTGTCAAATTGATGGAGAGTAAACAGATTGAAGAGCCATTAAAAGCCTCGATCTGTATCTCAGACGGTATTCAGTTTTGGGTAGTGCGTTATAGCTCTGATCAAGATGCGCCAACGGTATTTATCAAACAAGATGGCGCAAATGTTGTGCTGGCTTCAGAACCGTTAGAAAAGAGCTCACAGTGGAAGCAAGTTAGCCCACAGAGCATTCTGGCTATCCACCTAGACAAGGTAACCTCATACGTTATTTGATGCTTTTATCGCTCGCCACTTTTGCCAAGGCAGGTTTAGTAGCGCAAAGACCCCCACCGCGTAAAGCATTGACCAGCCTAGGCAAATAAACACGGCAGTACATAGCACGAGCGACACCGCAGCCAAATATCGGCTGATCCCTGTCAGCAGTTTATACGCGGCAAGCATGGCGAGAAGGTAGATAAGCACAAAAATACCATTGGCGAGCTTCAAAAAGAACTCTAAATCCAACCCTGAAAGCTCACCAGCAACGCATGATATAAGTACTACAGCACCGATAGCTAAAGTGGCATGCGCAGGTACACCTTGGATTGATAAACGAGCTAATGAGCTATTTGGACTGTATTCTCTCGCCTGTGCCCACAACATGCGTGATAGGCTCTGTGTGTAGAGGTTTACACTGGCAAAGCAAGCCGCAAAGCCGATGATACTGATGAGCGTTTTAAATTCAGCGCCAAACAGCTGATTGGCAACCCAAGGGATGGAACCACTGTCGAACATCGGTGTGCCGTAGGCTTGCATCTTAAGAATGATCACTGAACAAACCCAGTATGTGGCGCCCGCTACAAAACAGCCAATAATAATGGCAATGGGAAAATCTCGTTGCGGGTTTTTAAACTCTTCGCCCATATGAGCAAAGGCTTCAATACCGACAAAACACCAAAACATGACACCGAGCGCTAGGCCTATCGGCAAAATACTTTCAGTTGTTAGTGTTGGTAAAACTAAGTCGTTACTGCTGAAGTCTCCTTGCCACCAAAATGCCGCAATTAAAGCAAAAATAGCTAGGGCTATGACGGTTTGTAGTCGCCCTGATGATTTAGCGCCAGCTAAGTTAACCCCAATAAGTAAAGTAACAGTCAGTATCTGAGCAAGGATGGATGAGTTTAATCCGCTCGGCAGAAGCTGTTGTAAAAATCCAGCGGCTAGTGCAATTGCGGCAGGAACGCCGACAGGGATGACACTTAAAAAGAGCCAAGCGACGCTTTTTTCTAGCTTAGAGTTAAAAGCTTTACGAACAAAATAGGCGGTGCCACCCGCATTTGGGTAACGCTTTCCGAGTTGAGCAAAGGTCAGGGCGATTGGGCAAATGGCAACAAATAAGACTATCCATGCCCATAATGAAAACTGCCCAGCGATGCCTGCAACGATGGCCGGAACCATGAATAACCCAGTCCCGAGTAAGGTAGTCGATAGCTGGCCGATACCAGAGAGTAAGGTGATCTCTTTTTTTAATTGGCTCATCATGCTCTCCTTGCTGATTTCATTCGACAGATGTATGCGTCAAATTAGGTTAACGCATGCGGCTTAGTAGTGCATTAGTCATTTCGTCGCAGATTGCCGTCACATTGTCGGAAGCGGTTTATATTTCTGTCATTTTGTCAGCTTTCATCTGGGTAAGTTTTATGTCACATTGCCAAAACCAACGGAATAAGTTGGAGGGAAAGGAAGCACTTATATGGACAAATTCGACGTTCAAATCGTCTCGATACTAAAAAATAACGCTCGAGAGAGTGTCAGTGATATTGCGCGGCAGGTTAACTTATCCCGTTCTGCGGTTACCGCTCGGATCCAAAAGCTTGAGCAAGAGAATGTAATCCTTGGATACCATGCTGATATCGCGCGTGCGAATCCTAAAGATCTGATTAAAGCCTATCTGGCGCTAAAGTTTGATATGTCGAGCTCGACTCATTATTGTGAAGCATACGCAGAGATGATCTATCAGATCGACGGCGTCAAATGGTGTCATGCTATCAGTGGTGAAACTGACATGATGTTGTATGTGGAAGTCGAGACCATGACACGTTTAAATGAGATTCGTGATGAATTGCAGCGAATCCCTGAGCTACGCCATCTGATGACTCATACCGTATTAACCGAATTCTTTAACACGATGCAAAATGCTAAGTAATCTAAATTTAAACTTGCTGCGCTCCCTTCACGTTTTGCTTGAAGAGTGCCATGTGAGTAACGCAGCGCATCGACTCCATATCACGCAGTCAGCGGTGAGTCGTCAGTTAGCTCAATTGCGTGAAATTTGCGATGACCCTTTGTTAGTCAGAGATGGTAACCAATTGGTCCCTACGCCACGCGCATTGGCGATGCAAGATAAGCTCCGAAGCCTACTGGAAGAGTTTGATGCTCTATTGGCTGAGAAAGCATTTAATCCTCAAACGTGGCAACAAGAGTTTGTGCTGTCGTCGAGTGATTATGTTGCGCAGTATATTGTGCCCGATGTGGTGGAAACCGTGGTGGTACAAGCACCAAATGTGAACCTCGCATTTCGTTTATGGCAGCCTGACTTTCTCCATGACTTTGATAAAACGGGGATTCATCTTGCCTCGACCATGCTCGATAACAAACCAGATGGTCTCAGTAGCGTTAAAATTGGCCAAGATAAATCGGTGTGTTTGATGAGGAACGATCATCCACTAGAAATGAACGGTGAGCTAAGCTGTGATGACTTGGTGGCGTTTCCTCACCTCAAGGTGACAGGTGGAGGAGATAAAGACTCTAAAGCTGACGTCGCTTTGCAGCAGCTTGGCTATCAAAGACGCATCGCCTTAAAGGTGCCGTTTTTTTCCGCTGCGATTAATGCATTGAAAAACAGTGACTATTTGATGGTGGTACCTGAGCACATTGCGCGAAATTTAGCGCCAGAGTCGGAGTTGGTCTATCGACCTTTACCCTTCGATACCGAGGTTCACCAGTATTGGCTGATGTGGCACCCAAAATATGATAACGACAAAGCTCATCAATGGATGCGAGCAAAAGTACTCCATGCAATGCAAACCTCGCCATACTCAATTGGTATGAACTGAGATCATTAAGGTCATGATTAACTTTGATTTCAAATCATTCCCAAACTTAATTAACGTTGGATGTATTCACCGAGCTAGACAACAGAGCTCGGTATCTCAACGAAAGGATCTGACATTATGACGTTCACGGTTTGGCTATCACTTTTTACGATTTGTATTCTTGGTGCGATGTCGCCGGGGCCAAGTTTAGCTATGGTTGCCAAGCACAGTCTTGCAGGCGGACGCCTTAACGGTTTAGCAACGGCTTGGGCGCATGCTGTTGGTATTGGTATCTATGCATTCATTACCCTGATTGGTTTGGCCGTCGTGCTGCAGCAATCCCCTTTGCTATTTAAGGCGATTAGTTATACCGGGGCTGCCTATCTTGTTTATCTGGGTTACAACGCGCTTCGTTCCAAAGGTGGCGTCGCTGAAAGGCTAGAATCCGGGCAGCAAACGAGTGTTTGGCAGTCTGCGAAAGAAGGTTTTTTGATCTCATTGCTGAGCCCAAAGATTGCGTTATTCTTTATCGCTCTATTCAGTCAATTTGTGGCGGTGGGTGACAGCGTGACGGCTAAGAGTTTAATCGTAATGACACCGCTAGTAGTGGACGGTTTGTGGTATACCTTGATTACGTTTTTACTTTCAAGCCCTCGATTGATCGACAAGATTCGCTCTAAAGCTCAGCTGATTGATAGATTGTCAGGTGCTGTACTTATCCTGCTGGCTATACGCGTCGTACTTACGGTGTAAACGTGATTTTTATCTTTCGCGCTGATTAAGGAAAAATAATGATAAGACTTGCTGTCATTGGCACAAACTGGATTACTGAGCAGTTTATAGAAGCTGCGCTAAAAACGGGGGAGTATGAACTGACCGCCGTCTATTCGCGCTCATTGGAGAGTGCGGAGCAGTTTGGGCAAAAATACCCAGAACCGGCTTTGTTTAATGACTTAGCGGCCTTGGCCAAATCTTCTCTGGTTGATGTGGTTTATATCGCTAGTCCGAACAGCTTGCACGGCCCTCAGGCGATTCAAATGATGCAAGCGGGAAAACATGTCATTGTCGAAAAGCCAATGGCCGCGAACTTTGCTTTGGCTAAACAGATGTTCGATGTTGCCAAAGAGAACAATGTCTTATTGTTTGAGGCATTCATGTCGCCTCATCTGCCTAACTTTAAACGTTTGAAAGAAGAACTGTCAGGGATTGGGCAGATTCGTAAAGCGATGATTAGCTATTGCCAATACTCTTCTCGCTATCCGAAGTATTTGGCCGGAGAAAACCCTAATACCTTCAATCCAGAGTTTGCAAATGGCTCGATTATGGATATTGGCTTCTACTGTTTAAGCTCTGCTATTGAACTGTTTGGTGAGCCTGAGACAGTTAAAGCGCAAGCTCAGTTACTTGACTCGGGCGTGGATGGCAGCGGAAGTGTTATTCTCGGTTATCAAGGCTTTGAAGTGGTACTACAGCACTCGAAAACGAGCGACTCTTATTTACCAAGTGAGATCCAAGGCGAAGAGGGGGCTTTGCTGATAGAGATGATCTCTACGGCTAAAAAATTGACTAAGTTTACTCGTGGGAGTGATATTGGGATAGATCTCAGTGTTAAGCAAGAGGCTAACCCTATGTATTATGAGGCACTTGAATTTGCGCACCAGTTTAACAACAAAATGAGCAATGAAAGTTGCACTCAACGCTCGCTGATTGTGGCAAAATTGCTAGAGGAAATTCGTCATCAGACTGGCGTTAAGTTTCCATCCGATAAGAAATGCTCAAATAAGTAAAAGAGAGAAGCAGATGCAAGCTGAAGTAAAATGGATTGAAGAGTTTAAATTTTTAGGTCAATCCCAGTCAGGTCATTCAATCGTAATGGATGGCAACGGAGGTGCAACTGCGCCAAGCCCGATGGAAATGGTGCTGATGGCTGCAGGTGGTTGTAGTTCAGTGGACGTGGTTGATGGTCTAAAAGAAGCAGGACAAGCCGTGACTGCTTGTAACGCGAAGCTAACCACAGAGCGCCGTGAAACCGCTCCACGTATCTTTACTCAGGTTAACATTCACTTTGAAGTGTCTGGTGATAACTTAGACCCTGAGATCGTGGCAAAAGTGGCGGCGGACTCACTAGAGAAATACTGTTCAGTATGTTTGATGCTAGGTAAAGGTATCGAGATGACCCACAGTTGGGAAATCATCTAATAGATCATAACTGTTAAGAGCCGAGCACTCTGCTCGGCTTTTTTGTTTTAAGTTTGGAATGACATGAACAATAGCCATAAATTTACCTTAGCGGGCGTCGCTGCCATTCTCCTTTGGAGCAGTGTGATGGGGCTTGCCCGTGCAGTGACTGAAATGCTCGGACCTATTGGAGGGGCGGCGGCTATCTATACCGTAGCGTCGATCTTCTTAGTTCTTGTGATGGGGGTACCTAAGGTACGTTCGTACTCACTGCGCTATGTCGTACTCGGTGGCAGTTTATTTGTCGCCTATGAGATCTGCTTGGCACTGGCATTGGCAATGGCCAATACGCGCCAGCAAGCGATAGAAATGTTGGTGATTAATTACCTATGGCCGGCGTTAACGGTATTGTTGGCGGTCTTAACTAATGGTAAGAAAACCAGTTTGTTGGTTTACCCAAGCATTGCGTTAGCGTTTTTTGGCGTAGCTTGGAGTATTACTGGCGAACAAGGGCTATCGGTCGCGCAAATTGCTGCCAACGTTGCAACCAACCCAGTGACGTATGCGATGGCTTTTACCGGCGCATTCTTATGGGCGATTTACTGCAATCTGACCAAGCGTATCGCCAATGGACAAAATGCGATTACGCTGTTTTTTATCATGACCGCCGTTACTTTATGGATTAAGTATGCGCTTAGCAGTGAAACGGGGATGAGCATTAACCTAGAATCAGGGGCGTTACTACTGATCTCGGGTATCGCAATGGGTAGTGGCTACGCGTTGTGGAACTACGCCATCATTGGCGGAAACATGGTGCTATTGGCAACGTTGTCCTATTTTACGCCCGTATTGTCGACGATTATCTCATCGGTGATCTTAGGTCTAGTGCTGACGCAGAGCTTCATTCAAGGCGTAGTGATGGTTACTATCGGTTCACTAATGTGCTGGTGGGTAACCAGAGAAAAGGCCAGTGAGAAGGAAAGCCTGACTACCAACGAATCTCAATAGGCGTTCCGACCTTAACCAGTTTGAGTAACTCATCCATTTCTTGGTTGGTTATTGCAATACAGCCATCCGTCCAGTCGAAACTTTGAATGTATTTGGCTGGCCGGGTCTCACCATTCTTAAGCCCATGGATCTTGATGTTCCCACCTGGACTGACGTTAAGTTTATTCGCATAGGCAACGTCATTTGGGTTCGGGTAGCTGATATGAATTGAACGGTAGAAATCCGAGCTATCCATAACAAAATCTAAGTAATAGCGTCCTTCTGGCGTACGCTGGTCACCTTCATAGACTTTATGGCCTTTCGGGCGCTTACCCAGTGCTATCCTAAACTCTTTGATTACTTGATTGTTATCAATGAGATACATACGTCGTTTAGATTTATCGACTTCGATCAAATCGATACTTGCCCATGTAGGCAGAGTGAAAAAGAGACTAAAAAGGCACAACCAACGCGTCAAACTACATATCCTTTAAATCTGAGTGCGGTATCGACTCAACTATTGAGTGATTCTTATCTTAGTTATTATAGCGATAGTTGGTGTGATGCAAAATATGGAAACAACATCAACAAAATGTAGCGAGTATCATATCTGCACAGATTGCTTTTGGTGATTTGCGAGTGAGTTAACAAGCGATCGCAAATACATTTGATTGCATACTGCTAGCTGTTACTTTTTGAATCGAACCACAATGATAACTCGATTCAGGCTAGGGCTATGTTTCCAAGGGTGCTACTAAAAGATATTCTCTCAGCTAGAAATCATCGCTTTCTGGCCAATGCGCTATTTCAGTATTTAGATGAACTGCTGGAACCACAGAATATTGGTATTTTTCTTGAGCACAAAAATGGTGCTGAACTCAACTTTTTATTTAGTCACGGCAACCCTGCATCGCTAGGTAATTATCCTGATACGTTCTGGACTTGGGTCTCTCAGTTTGACTCCTCCGATGGTCTCATTCCTTTAGTTCTTAACACCTGTCAATGGAACTACTCTGAAGTCATGGCAAAAGATAGCTATGTGTTCATGCTTGATAATCACCCGAAACGACGTGCTTATTTAGTGATTGAGGATGCGTCTGCGGCGAGAATAAGTGAGCTCAACCAACTCAATCAACTGGATGCGTTGCAAATCATCGCTTCAAGGTGGCAATGTGTCCGGGCTGAGACCGAAGCGGCGAAAGAGTTTAAACAGCGCGATATTAAAGAAGCTAAGTACCTAGATGTGATCAAGCAGCGAGAGTTGTTTATTGAAAACATGAAACTTGTCCAAGAGGTATCGGCAGAAATCGCTAATCCGAAAAACTTAGATGAGCTGTATCGAATGGCGGTTGAGGTTATTCGCGAAAAGCTAGGCTTTGACCGAGCCGTTTTCATGTTATTGGATATTAAAAAGCGTTGCTTTAGCGGTACCTATGGTACCGATGAGCAGGGCAACACCGTCAGTGAGCACCACACCCAGTACGATCTTCATCAACTGGAAGAAACCTATATTGATGCGCTGTTTGAAGGCAAAGCAAATCTCATCGTTGTTGAAGAAGCGCCGCTCTATACGGCAGGAAGTGTTATCGGCCAAGGTTGGAATGGTATGCTCGTTTTACGTGATGGCGATGAGATAATTGGCTGGATAGCGATGGACAACTATATCCACCGAACGCCCATTACTTCATACCAACGTCAAATGCTTGAATCGTTTGGAACTTTGTTGTCACAGATCTATATTCGTAAGCGCCAAGAGCAGAATGTCCGAATGCTGCATGCCAGTATGGTTGAGTTATCCCGTTGCATGACCATTAGTGAAGTCTGTAAGTCGGCGGTGACGTTTGCCATTAATCGTTTAGGTATTGATCGTTTTGCCGTTTTTCTTACCGATGCATCTTGTACCTATATGCAAGGTACTTGGGGAACGGACATTCAGGGTAATGTGGTGGACGAGTCTTACTATCGCTCTGAAACCATTAATCGCTCTATCGTTAATGCTGCGCGCGCCAATCCCAATGAAGTTGTTTTTGAAGAGTCAGTACCGATTTACCATGATTTTAATATCGTCGGCTTTGGATGGACAGCAATGACCATGTTGGTGAGTAATAGTGGTGAACCGATAGCGTTTATTGCGGCTGATAACTTAATTAAACGCTCACCACTGACTCACCAACTGCGAGAAGTGATCCGTATGTTTGCTTCAAACTTAACTGAGGTTCTGCTTAGAACGCGAGCTCAAGAAGCTATCCATGAGCTGAACAATAACCTCGAAAAAGAGGTGAAAACCAGAACCCGTGAGCTACAAAGTGCCAATGAGCAACTTGAGACTATGTCAAAGCTCGATCCTTTAACACGTTTAGGCAACCGCAGGATGCTTGAAGCCTTGTTAGAGGAGATCTGTCATAACACGACATCTGAATCCCAATGTTATGGACTGATTATTGTCGATATTGATTACTTTGGCTTGTATAACAATCAGTACGGTCACATGCAAGGTGACATTGCCTTGATGCGAGTGGGCAGTATATTACAACAGCATACTAAATCGGATAGTGAAGTCTTTTGTCGCATTGGCGGAGAAGAGTTTGCGCTGCTGATGACCACCCAGAATGCTGAAAAAGTGGCGCAGTTAGCCGAGAGTATTCGTCGTAGTATTGAGCTTGAATCGATTCCTCATGAGAAGAGCTCGGTGAAAGAGACATTAACTGTATCGGTGGGTTATTCAGTTATGGAACTGAAGCAAAGCGAATTCAGCTTCGACAAACTATACAGTGCGGCAGACCAATCACTCTATCAAGCGAAAAATGGTGGAAGAAACAGTGTAATTGGTTCGACGCTTATGTTGGCCAACGCCTAACAAAAAAGCCTTGAGATGAAACATCGCAAGGCTTTTTTCTGTTTTAGAATTTAAAGAGGAGGTAAGGTATCTTTGGCCTTTTTTGTTGAACCTTGGCTCTTGTTTGCTTTCTTAATTAGCTTGATAATCTTTGACGCCTTCCAATGATTGCCTTCACTGCCATATTGGCTTTGGTTCATGGCCGCTTGTTCTGCGCGAACTTCTAACACCAAGTTTGGATCCATTCCTATATTACTGTCTAACCAACGTTTGATTAGATAGTTCGCTTTGACTTTGTCATCTTGCTTCAGTGCAGTGAGGATCTGTTCGATTTCGCTCGTTGCAGGTGTAGAAGTGGTGTTTGTCGCTTTACGGCTACGCGAGAGAATCAGCATGATTAGAGTCGCTAGCCATAACAGTGCAAACAGTGCGGTCAGGTATGGCCATATTCCTCGTTCATACACAGTCACTGTTTCGGGTTTGCTGATGTTAGCTGTAGGGGCGGTTAGAGGTTCGTTACTTAACCCGCTGCCAGCTGCGATCTGGATATCTAACCCTGGCAAAGTCGCTGTCTTAGTGACACTGTTGCTTGTGTCCCACCAGTTAAGCGATACATCGCTCAGGTGCACGTTTCCTTGTTGTTGAGCAATCAATACCTGCTTCACCGTCATTCTTGTTTTGCCATTGCCTAAGTCTTGAAACTGAGGTTTCTCTTGGTAAACACGAATGCTCTCCGGATAGCTAACCTTTAAGTTAGGGATATGCTCAGAGGCAAGCCCTTCGACATCTAAGGTAATCTCGCGAGTAATAGACTCACCAACGGTGGTTTGGTAGCTATCTTTAGTGATCGCGTTGCCTGCAGAATCGCCCCAGTGTTGAGTTAAGCTAAGGTTTGCTGCGGGTAGCCATTCACCTTGATATTGGCTTGGAATCGGAGAGACATGAACCGTGAACTGCTTTGCAGGGGTATTTGCTGAGACTAATTTGGTCGTACCGCTACGGTTATCGCCATAAACAACACTGCCTTTGAAGCCAATTCCGTTAAGGGTGTAATCACCGGCTTTATTGGCAGTTACACGATAGCTTTGGTCGACCACGGTGACTTCTAAGCCACCTAACACACTTTGGTATTGATTGGGCTCGCCTAGAGCTTCAAGAGAGAGACCTGACTGCGTATCACCAATAATTGTTGGTGGTTGGATATTCGGGTTTTGTAGTCGGCGTGGATCGGCTTTGACAATGAGTCGGGTGGTAAGCGTCGCACTCTCTTTCGGATAGAGTTTATTTTTACTCAGCGTGCTTTGCAGCTCAACCAAATCGGTAACTTTAGGTTGGTCCGTATCAGCAGAAACTTGAATCGTAATCGGCTGCGATGATGCACCATCCACTTTGAATGCTGGGATCGACGTTACGCCTAATCGTTGCGCAGCTAATGAAATATTCCATTCACTACGGGTCGAGCGATCACCGTTGATGATGTTAATTGAGGAGCCAAAGCTTGGGCGACCAACATAAAAGTCTTGGTTCAACGCTGAAAAATCGATGGCATCCGATGAGACCTTTTTGTCCACCACGACTCTTAGCTGGAAAACTTCGTTCTTAACGACTTTATTCTTGCTCACCGTCACCTGAATGTTAGTCGCGAAGGCGGCTGGACTGATTAAGACAAACAGTAGTGCGCATAGGCTGGCGAAAAAGAGTTTAGCTTGTTTCTTCATTACCATTTTTTACCTGTATCTTGTGGTGGTTGTTTTTGCTGGGCTTGCAAGATCATTTGTGCTCGCAACAATCGGCTAGGATCTCTTGCGTTTTCAACTTGTTGCAACTTTCTTAGCTCAGGGTCGATAGCCTGTTGGCTATCTGCGACTGATGTCGGCTGCGAAGTTTGCTGGGGTTGATTTTCATCTTGCTGTTCAAGGTTTGAGTCTTGTTCAGCATTTGCGGCCGATTGTTCCTCTGACTGAGGTTGCTCATCTTTTGACTGTTCTTCTTCAGTCTTCGGCTGATTTTCCTGATCACTTTGAGCAGGTTTATTTTCTCGTGACTGACTTGACTGAGGCTCTGAGCTCTTATCATTTTGAGAGTCCTGAGAGTCCTGAGAGTCCTGAGAGTCCTGAGAGTCCTGAGAGTCCTGAGAGTCCTGAGAGTCCTGAGAGTCCTGAGAGTCCTGAGAGTCCTGAGAGTCCTGAGAGTCCTGAGAGTCCTGAGAGTCCTGAGAGTCCTGAGAGTCCTGAGAGTCCTGAGAGTCCTGAGAGTCCTGAGAGTCCTGAGAGTCCTGAGAGTCCTGAGAGTCCTGAGAGTCCTGAGAGTCCTGAGAGTCCTGAGAGTCCTGAGAGTCCTGAGAGTCCTGAGAGTCCTGAGATTTGCTATTGCTTTGCTCTTGATTAGACTCATCTTGCTGTTGCTGTTGCTGTTGCTGTTGCTGTTGCTGTTGCTGTTGCTGTTGCTGTTGCTGTTGCTGTTGCTGTTGCTGTTGCTGTTGCTGTTGCTGTTGCTGTTGCTGTTGCTGTTGCTGTTGCTGTTGCTGTTGCTGTTGAGCTTGTTTCACCACGTCCAAGTTGTGTTTTGCATCTTGATGCTGTGGGGCTTGTTTGAGTATCTCTTGGTAGATCTCCGCCGCTTTGTCCAACTGACCATTTTGCGCATAGGCATTGGCTAAGTTGTATCGACCATCAAGGCTTTGCTCATTCTTTAGCGTTTCAATGGCATCTGAGTAATTCTGATTTTGATACTGAGAAACCCCTTTCCATTGCTGGTCAGTAAACCGCTCGGCGGCATCCGCGAACTTACCTTGATCAAACAGTTGTTTCGCTTGTTGATCGCTGTTTATCCAAGGATTAGCCATAGCAGGTTTAGGGCTAACCAATGGCAGCCCTAGCAAAAACACACTCAAAAATAACCCGCGTCTAAATAGCAGCAAAGCAGGAAGGATCAGTAAAGGCAGCAACCAAAAGCCCTGATTGATGCGCTCAGCGATCTTATGGCTACTATCTTGCGCATTGGTACCATCTAGGTGAGAGGTAATTTGAGCGATTCGTTCCACGTCGCTATTGGTGACTTGGACGGGGATAAACTGACCATTTAAGGTCGATGCAAGCGCACGCATGTTATCGAAGTTAGATTTCGCGACCACAGGCTGACCATTGGTATGTGTCATTAAGGTACCGTCATTAAGTTGGATCGGTGCGCCTGAACGGGTGCCAACCCCCAAAATAGACAGCCGCCAGTCTGTGCCTTTTAGTTGTTTTTCTATTGCCGAGCGTTCCATATCATCAATGTCGTCGGTGATTAAGACGATGTCGCCAGTCGCTAGGCCAGTATTGGTCATCATATTGATCGCCAGTTCAATACCTTTACTCGCATCCGCGCCAGGGTAGGGCATGAGCTCCGGTGATAGGTTTGGCAACAAATTGGCAATGGTCTTGCTGTCGCTAGTCATTGGGCTTACTTGGTAGGCATCACCCGCGTAGGCGACCAGTCCTGTTGAACCTTCTTGCCAGTTTTCCAGTAAATCAATCGCCTTGTAACGTGCTTGGGTGAGTCGGTTCGGTTTGATGTCGTTTGCGTACATAGACATCGACATATCCATCACCAGCACTCTCGCACTGCTGTTGGCATAACTTTGCAGCTCTTGCGTTTTAAAGCTTGGTCCAGCAAGTGCGATAATCGTGATGAAGCCACTTAGCGCCATGATTGATAGCCAGCTAGAGTGACTCTTTTTGGTTTGTACCCCCATCACTTTCGCCAGATGTGGGGCGATTAAGGTATGCGAACTTGCTCGTTTAGATAGCCACATAATAAAGGCGAACCAAGGCAAGCTTGCAACTAACCAATAAGGGGAGAGGAAAACAAAATCAGACATAGTTCCTCCGGACAACCAGCAGTAAAGAAAAACAAAGCAGAGATAGAGTAAGCGGCAGTGAGAACCACTCGGTTTGAGGTCGCCACGTTTGCGTTGCTTGGCTGATCGGCTCTAGATTATTGATGGTGTCGTAAATGGTGGCCAGTTCATCAGCATTGCGAGCTCGGAAGTATTGTCCGCCAGTGAGATCGGCAATCTGCTTCAGAGTCTTCTCATCTAGGTCTTTGGCGGTGTTCACTTTGCGAGTCATGAAAAACTCTTTGACCATCATCTCGCCGGCCCCGATACCGATGGTGTAAATCGTCGCATTGTACTTTTTAGCAATTCTAGCGGCTTCAAGTGGCTCCAAAACGCCAGAGGTATTGCTACCGTCACTGAGCAGCACCATCACTCTTTGCGGTGCTTCACTGTCAACAAAGGTTTTCGTCGCAAGGCCAATACCTTCACCAATGGCGGTCTTATCACCAATAAGGCGCAGTACCAGGGAGTTAACCTGATCAGAAATGGTTTCTCGATCAAGAGTTAATGGCGTTTGCAGGTAGGCGTGGTCGGCAAAGAGAACTAGACCTAATCGATCGCCTTCACGTTGCTTGACGAAATCACTTACGACGTTTTTGACTGCAGAGAGTCGATCGATATATTGATCGCCTTCTTGCATATCTTCTTGGCTCATCGAATAGGAGAGATCGAGTACTAACATTAAGTCTCGGTGTTTAGGTTGAGTCGTCACCGGATCGCCATACCAAACAGGGCGTGCCAGTGCAGCGATGAGTGCAATCCAAGTGATTGCAACCAGCACTCGAGCAAGCGTATTAGTGGGTGCAACCGCCGTACCCGACTCAGGTAAGTAAGGGAGGCGGACCGGTGCGGCTTGTTTTAAGGGGGGAGCAAAGTAATAAACGAGCAAAGGCAGTGGAAGCAATAGCCACATCCACCACCACACGAAGCTGATATTAGCCACGAGAAATTCTTCCTTTTTTAGGAGGCAGAGCCTGCTCAACCCATTCATTGCAATGTTGAATAAGTTGCTCTGCATTGGGTACTGCCTGATTAGTGTATAGCGCTTGCTGCCACAGGTCGTAGTTGTCGCTAAAGCGAGGTGTCGCTAGTTGGCTATCAAGAAATGAATACCACTCTTTACCTGTGAGTTGAGCGATTTGCTCTCTTGGGAAATAACACAGCGCCGCTTGTCTAACGAGTTCAATCGCTTCAGAAGGCTGATTGCCACATGCAAGCAATCGTAGTGCGGTTCGTTTTGGAGCTAAGCGTTTTTTGCGCCAACGAATGAACATAAAGATGATAAGGGTAGTTAGCAAAATACTCGTAATCACTGCCCACCAACCCCAAGAAAGTGGTAACCATGACGGAGGCTCAGGTAGGTGCATTGGGTTTAGGGGAAGCGGTGATGTTTGAGTTTCATTACTCATTGTTATAATCCGTATAGCTGTTGAGTAAGAGCTTGTTCACTAGAGAGTGAAGAGTAGCTGATGCCCATCTTTTGAGTGAGTTGTATTAGGTGCTGTTGCTGCTCTGAGAACGCACGCTCAATACCTTGGCGTGTTTTGCGCGATGAAAAGTCCAACCAACGAGTGTCGTTTTGATTTGAAACTTGTTCAGTACCACGAAAACCGGTTTGCCCACGTTCAAGAGGATCGCTGATTTGAACCATCCGAACGCGATTGTGTTGGCAAAGGCGGCTGAGTTTAGGCTCATGTTGGGTTGCTAGGCGAGAAAAATCACTCAATAAAATGATCTCGCTCCCCTTTGGGCATAAACGAGCCAAAGCCTGAAGCGCATGACTGACATCTTGGTCATTGCGAGATGGTTGACTAATTAACTGTTGGTGACAAGTCACCAAGGTTTGTAATAGAGCCAACGCTCCGCGATTTCTAGCGGTTGGTTTAAGCTCAATCAGCTCGTTTCCGGTATCAATCACCGCACCAATACGATCTTGCTGCGTGACACTTAACCAAGCGACCAAACTCGCCATATGGGCCATTTGTACCGATTTTAGTAAGAGCTGCGAGCCAAACGCCATGCTGGATGAAAAGTCGAGGTAAAGAACAACAGGTTTCTCTCGCTCCTCGGAAAAGAGCTTAGTATGAGGCTTACCGGTACGGGCTGTGACGCGCCAATCAATCGCCCGAATGTCGTCACCGGGTTGGTATTGGCGTACTTCACTAAAATCCATACCACGGCCGAGTTGACGGCTTTGGTGTTGACCAAGCATTTGAGACCACAGACTTTTGGCTGGTGGTAACCACTTAACGCATTGCTGTTTGTAATAGAGCAGCTCGTCTAGGCTGAGATTGACACCATCACTGTATGGAGGCAGCTTTTGTTCCATATCATTTTACCTTAAGCGCTACCTACTAGAGAAAGCAGCTTGTTGATGACCTGATTTGGATGAACACCTTCAGCCTGCGCTTGGTAACTCAGCAATAGGCGGTGTCTCAGCACCGGAAATGCCATCGCTTGAACATCTTCAGGCGACACGAAATCGCGACCATTTAACCAAGCATGAGCGCGAGCACAGCGATCAAGAGCAATGGTCGCACGAGGACTTACCCCCATCTCTAGCCACTGAGCAAGAGTCTCATCGTAGCTGCTAGGATCGCGAGTCGCGATGATAAGTCGAATGATGTATTGCTCGATAGAATCGGCCATATGGACATTAAGCACGGACTGACGCGCCGAAAAAATATCGGCTTGAGTCAATGTTGGTGGCGTCGGGGCAGTGTCGCCTTTCGCCTCGCCACGGTTAAGGCGTAAAATCTCAAGTTCACTTTGTGCATTAGGGTAGCTGACATCAAGGTGAATTAAGAAACGGTCCAACTGCGCTTCTGGTAGTGGATAGGTCCCTTCTTGTTCAATCGGGTTTTGCGTTGCCATTACTAAGAAAAGCTCGGGTAGCGCATAAGTGTTGCGGCCCGCGGTGATCTGTTTTTCCGCCATAGCTTCGAGCATAGCCGCTTGAACCTTAGCCGGAGCACGGTTGATCTCATCAGCTAACACCAATGAGTTGAAAATAGGCCCAGACTGAAAGGTAAATTCGCCTGTTTCTGGACGGAAGATGTCCGTGCCTGTTAAGTCCGCTGGCAGTAAGTCAGGGGTAAATTGAATACGGTGAAAGTCGCCTTCGATGCAATCGGCCAATGACTTTACTGCTCGTGTTTTGGCAAGCCCCGGAGGCCCTTCAACTAAAATATGACCATCAGCAAGTAGCGCGATGAGTAATTGATTCACCAGTTCGCTCTGCCCAATAACTTGGCTATTTAAGTATTCGCGTAGGTGTTTTAGAGCGTCTGAATTCATGATCGTGTTTCTCCCTATTTTTCACTTAGTATCTGGTGAACGAAAAAAGTTCCACGTTTGAACTGAGCGGTTAACTGGTTGATGAAAAAACAAACAGGCCCGAAGAGGCGGTTGATGATAACTTCCAAAGATTCAATTGTTTATAAATTTTTAGAAAAAAATCAAGATCGAAACTTACATGTAAGAGAAAACTTACTTTTCACTTAATCAATTTGTTATCGAACTATTTAGTAAAGAAATGTTTCTTTTGTCCGATATACTATAGTGGCTGGAAGGTCTATCAAAAGGACGGCACAATTCTTATGTGTCACTGACCACTTATCACCCTTTACGAAACCTAATGCTTGGAAAGGCAGAAGACATGAAATTAACTTCAATCAGCATAAAACAAAAGGTCGTTGCAGGTATCACCTTTGCGGTACTTGCTTCAACTATTATTGTCGGTGTAATGGCTCAACGACAAGCGCGTGCGGTATTAGAGCACCGTCTCATTGATATCGAGCTTCCACTTATGCTGGAACAAATTAATAGCCAAATTGACCGCGATGTTAGCCAACTTTTATCGGCAGCTCACCAGCTTGCCAACAACGAATTTATTAAACAAGCGGTAGACACGACAGAAATCAATCCAGAGGCCGAACGCCTGCTTATCAAGCAGCTTAACAATGTTCGTAGCCAATATCAGCTGAACGACGCCTCAGTAGCCAACAGAAATACTGCGTACTACTGGAATCAGAATGGCTTTTTACGCCAGCTTAATCAGCAACAAGATGGTTGGTTCTTTGGCTTTACTCAATCAGGTAAAGATACCTCAGTGAGTATTTTCCAAGAAGCCAATGGTGACGTGAAAATGTTCACTAACTATCAACAGTTGAATGGCCACACGATGGCGGGTTTGTCTAAGTCGATGGACGATATGGTTTCATTGCTTAACAGCTTCCGTATTCAAGATACTGGTTTTGTATTCCTAGCAGATGCTAAAGGTGATATTCAAATTCATCGTGAATCGAATAAAGCGAAGTCGTCGCTCTCAAATCTATACGGGGCTGATTCGTCGCAATTACTTGGAAAGTCTGGCTTTAACCTCATTCAAGCAGACTATGAAGGGAAAGAAGTCTTTGTCGCAAGTACTTATATTCCAACGATGGACTGGTTTGTAGTTGGCGTAGTGCCCGTTGATGAAGTCTTTGCAGATTTGAATGCTGTTGCTAAGCAAATGATGGTGACAACCGTTGTTGTAGCCGGCTTGTTCATTCTGATGGGCATCTTCTTGGCCAATAGTATTGCTCGCCCAATTCGTGCAATCTCAGTTCGCTTCGCCGATTTAGGCAAAGGTGATGGTGATTTATCACAACGCATTGAAGTCAAAGGTGACGATGAGATTGGTCAATTGTCGGAAGGCTTTAATGGCTTTATTGAAAAAATTCACCAGTCGATGAAGGAAGTCGCAGAAACAAGCAGTGCGCTTCAGTCAGCAGCTGATGGTGTTTCGAATAAAGCGCATATTACGCATGACAACAGCCAGGCTCAGCGTGATCAAACCATCCAAGTGGTGACTGCGATTAACCAAATGGGTGCAACCATTAGTGAAATCGCGAGCAATGCGGCAACTGCAGCAGAAACGGCTTCAGAAGCATCAAGCAATACTCAAGTGGGGCAGGACGTTGTCAACCAAGCGAAAGATGCCATTAGCCGTCTGGCGTCGGACATCGAGAATACAGGTCAGGTGGTTGGACAGCTTGCTTCAACCACTCAAGATATCGGTTCGATCCTTGGTGTAATTCGTGATATTTCTGAGCAGACTAACTTACTGGCACTAAACGCGGCAATTGAAGCGGCGCGTGCAGGTGAGCAAGGGCGTGGTTTCGCTGTTGTAGCAGACGAGGTACGTAATCTAGCAAGTCGTACGGCGGACTCGACTGAAGAGATCCAAAAGATGATCAACCAGCTACAAAGTGATGCCAAAGATGCGGTAACGGCTATGGAAGCGGGTAAAGCGGTAACCGGTGAGGGGGTGTCTGCATCTGATGAAGCCGTACAAGTTCTGATCAGCATTTCCGAGCGTATTCACGACATCTCGGACAGAAACACGCAAGTTGCGACCGCAACGGAAGAACAGTCAACCGTTGTACATACTATTAATCAAAACATTGAAGAGATTAATGCGGTCAACGAGGTAACAACAGGTACAGCGGAAGAGCTTGCAGAAGCAAGTGCGGAGCTTAAAGAGCTGTCCGTTCGTCTTGACCGAATGGTAGGCAGCTTTAAGCTATAGTCTCTGTGACTGGAATAACTGAGGCTAAATCGGTAAACTTAGCCTCAGTTATTATTTTAAAGGTAAGTGGGATCATGAGTGATTTCGAAAAAGAATTAGAGCAAATGTCTCAAGAGATGGGTGATGAGCCAGAAGTGGCGCTTCCATCTTTAGAAGATCAGCAAGCCATTGCCGCAGAGCTGAAAAAGCTAGAAGCAGAAGGTAAGCTCACACCGGAAGTGCTAGAGCAGTACTTTGGTAAGTTTTACGCTAAGAACGACACGCCTGTTCATTAATTCGTGTTGATGAATTTAAAAAAGCCGCCAATGGCGGCTTTTTATTGTTTGGAAGTAGAAAATGTTTATCGTTTACCGATTGATCAAGTTAGCTCTGATCTGTGTTCTGTTTTTCACTATTTATGATCTGATCGCATTTGGTGAAATAACTTGGGTTAGTCGCCTTCTCGCTCAGTTTTAACTATCTAAACCACATATCTTCAAAAGTTTGCGCTCGGGACTAGAGATAACTCTTTGTAAAGACTAGGCTAACAATATCAACCTAATTACATAGAGACAGATAATGGAACAAAAGCTCTATTACTGGCTACACCGAGCTTATATGTTGGGTTTAAAGATCGCAGCTAAAGTGCTACCTATCTCTAAGCCAACACTTTTTCTCGGTAAGGAAGCGCTCAAGCAGCTTTGCCATAGTGTCTCCATCATGGATATCAATAAAGTCCTAATCGTGACCGATAGCGGCCTAGTTAAGCTCGGATTGGTTAAAAAGCTAACTTTTGAATTTGAACGTGTTGGCGTACATTGCGAAATCTATGATGGAGTTGAGCCGGATCCAACATATCACCATGTAGAAGATGGCTTGTCTCTTTACCGTAAGCACCGATGCCAAGCCGTGGTCGCTTTGGGAGGCGGGTCGTCAATTGATTGTGCCAAAGTGGTTGCGGCATGTGCGACCAACCATAAACCTGTTCGTCGTCTCGTGGGCTTGCTTAAAGTGTGGAAATCGCCTGCGCCAATCTTTGTTGTACCCACCACGGCAGGAACAGGCTCGGAAGTGACGGTTGCTGCTGTCGTTTCTGATCCAACCTCTCATCAAAAGACCCCACTAATGGATCCTAAATTGGTTCCCATTGCGGCTGCATTGGAGCCGAGCCTAATGCTTGCCTTACCTGCTCATATCACGGCGCAAACAGGCATGGATGCACTTACTCATGCCATAGAAGCCTATCTGTCAGGCAATGCCACCCCAGAGACAGATCGTTATGCATTGGCTGCGTTTAGCCTAATCGATGAAAACTTAGAGAAGGCGGTCAAGTTTGGTCAAAACGTTACCGCTCGCCAAAATATGGCTTTGGCTTCTTATTATGCCGGTTTAGCTTTTACCAAAGCGAGTCTTGGTTACGTTCATGCTATCGCGCATACCTTAGGTGCGAAATATGGAACGCCGCATGGGCTGGCAAATGCAGTAGTACTGCCTCATGTTTTAGAGTTCTCTAAGTCGGAAGCGAAAGAAAGGATGGCGAAACTGGCCGATACATTAGGACTCACCGATCGCCATGTTTCAGATTCGATAAAAGCGCAGGCTTTTATCGATTACATTAAGCAGTTGCAGAAAAAACTCGATTTACCATCTCATTTTGATCATATCTTACAAGAACATATTGCCGAACTTGCCAAGCAGTCATTGCAAGAGGCTAGATGGAATTACCCAGTGCCGAAATATATGCAGCAAGAAGAGTGTGAAAGGCTGATATTAGCGGTATCGGTAAATAAATAAAAAGCCCTTAAGCGGGTGCTAAAGGGCTCTCAATTTGGTTAAAGCTTGAAACGGTTTACTTTACAGTCCACGCAATAGTTTCATTTGCGCGGATTGGCACAACAATATCGTTGCCAAATGGCATGCTTTCAGCAACAGACCACTCTTCTTTTACTAGCGTTACTGTGTCTGCGTTGCGCGGTATACCGTAAAAATCTGGCCCATTGTGGCTAGCAAACGCTTCTAGGTTTTCTAGCTTACCTTCTTGTTCAAAGACTTCAGTGTAAAGCTCTAATGCCGCATGTGCAGTATATGAGCCAGCACAACCACAAGCCGCCTCTTTCATGCCTTTCGCATGCGGTGCTGAGTCAGTACCTAAGAAGAACTTCTTACTACCGCTTGTTGCTGCTTCAATTAGCGCTTGCTGGTGGGTGTTGCGCTTAAGAATAGGTAGGCAGTAGAAGTGCGGCTTGATGCCACCAACTAACATATGGTTGCGGTTGTAAAGTAGGTGATGAGCAGTGATGGTTGCCGCAACGTTCTCATTGGCGTTTTTAACGAAGTTTGCTGCGTCAGCTGTGGTGATGTGCTCAAGAACAATCTTCAGGTTAGGGAAGTCATTCACAATCGGTGCTAGCACTGTGTCTAGGAATTGTTTTTCGCGGTCGAAAATGTCCACATCATGATGAGTTACTTCACCATGGACTAGCAGCAGCATACCCACTTCTTGCATCGTTTCTAGAACGTGGTAGATGTTCTTGGCGTTAGTTACACCTGAATCTGAGTTGGTTGTTGCGCCAGCTGGGTAAAGCTTTGCAGCGACAACAGCACCGGACTCTTTCGCTTTGCGAATTTCTTCTGATGTGGTGTTATCTGTCAGGTATAGCGCCATTAACGGTTCGAACTGCTCGCTTGGCTTTTCTGCCATGATACGCTCGCGGTACGCAAGTGCCATTTCAGTGTTGGTAACAGGTGGGATGGTATTTGGCATGATTAGCGCGCGACCGTTGTAGCGGCTAATATCTCGCACGGTATCCTTTAGCACTTCGCCATCGCGTAGGTGAACGTGCCAGTCGTCAGGACGTGTGATTGTAAGTGTTGTCATTTTTGCTCCCACCATATTTAAGGTTGTCTGATTGGAGCCTAAACGGAGCGAAAACTGTGAAAGCAAACGCTTACGCTTAGGCGACAGGATGATAGAGCAATCTGCTCAGTATTTCATCCCCTTTTTTAGTGGGAGGCTTTGGTTGCCTAAATCATAGGCAATATTCAGCTTACTTTAGTGTTAACCAAAGCGCGTGAATTGATCCTGGTAGGAAGAAGAAGAACGTTAAGATCAGGTTGATCACAAAGTCTTTATTCAAACCTTTATCGATGAAAACTGCCAGTGGTGGAAGAAAGATACATAGCAGGATCATTACTAACTTATTCATATAAACTCCTTTGTGTTAGTTCCAGAAATACAATGATTTTGTGATGTCCATTATCTAGAGCTTGTATTGAAAGTCCAACATGATAGCGCTTGAACCTTTGATGTTTGCGGAACTCTGACATTTGTCATGTTTTTGAGATTTAACTCTGACATTTACAATACGTTGTTTCAAATTCAAGTCAAGACAGCGTCTAGCAGTTGAGTATAATAACTGCACAATAAACTCGCTTAGGATAAGCAATGTCAGCTCCAGTTCTTTCTCAAATCAACGTGTTTCCTGTTAAATCTGTCGGCGGCCTTTCTGTTTCTACTTCTTGGGTAGAAAAGCAAGGGTTGATGTTTGATCGACGTTTTATGCTAGCGCTTTCTGATGGTTCAATGGTCACCGCGAGAAAGTATCCGGAGATGGTGACGGTGAAGTCTTGCTTAACCCACGATGGTTTAATTTTTACTGCAGAAGGCTATGCCGCACTTCGAGTTCGTTATAACGAGTTCAAAATGCAAGAAGCTCCGGCTCAGGTGTGGAAAGATAACTTTGTCGCGTACACAACTACGGATCAAGCTGATGATTGGTTTAGCCAAGTGCTAGGTCAGCGTGTCGAGCTTCTGTTCACTGGTGAACAATCGAATCGCGTGCGTGAAAAGCTAGGGCATAACGTGAGTTTTGCCGATGGCTACCCAGTTTTGGTGATTAGTGAAGCCTCGCTAGCGGAGCTTAATCGCCGCAGCCCAGAAAAACATTCAATGGCGCAGTTTCGAACCAACCTTGTGGTATCAGGAACTGAGCCATTTGCAGAAGATAGTTGGAAACGAATTCGCATTGGTGAAGTTGAATTTGAATCCGTTAAGCCGTGTGAGCGCTGTATTTTGACCACAGTCGACGTCAATAAGGGAGTCCTCCGCGGGAGCAAAGAGCCTCTCAATACTTTATCGCAGTTCCGCGCTAATGAGCGTGGCGGTGTCTTTTTCGGCCAGAATTTGGTCGCTCTTAATGAAGGTGTCATTCATCAGGACGATAAGGTAGAAGTGCTGGAATATAAAGATAAAGAATTCTACCCCGATAATACTCCTAAAACGTTATACATGACGTGTGTTGAGCGAGAAGAAATCGCGCGAGACTTCATCACGTTCTGGCTGGAGCCTCAGCATGGTGAACTGCCCGTTTATCAACCGGGACAACACTTGCCTATCTCATTGCGAATTGGCGCTGAAACTGTCGCGCGTCGTTATACCTTATCATCCAGTCCGTCGCGTCCTGGCCGTATGGCCATTTCGGTTAAGCGTATCGATGGTGGTCGTGTATCGAACTGGTTGGCTGACAATCTTTCAATTGGTGATACATTAACTTGTGAACAGCCAGATGGCAGTTTCCACTTAGGTGGCAAGTCTCATCAACCTCTGTTGCTTCTTTCTGCGGGCAGTGGCGTCACTCCGATGTTATCAATGCTGCGTTATTTAGCCGATAACAATCAAATGAATGACGTTGTTTTCTACCACCAGTGCCGAAGTGTCGAAGATATCCCGTGTAAAGCCGAGTTAGATACTCTGCGTAGTCAATATGAAGGACTGACAGTGCTTATCTCATTGTCACAAGCGCCAGCAGATTGGTTCGGCTTAAAAGGGCGTTTAACACTGTCACACTTGAAACAGATCAAAGATGCAGAGCAGCGTCAGGTGTTTGTGTGTGGACCGGATGGTTTCATGCAAAAAGCGAAAAACTTATTATTAAAGAAAGGCTTGCCAGAAGAACACTACCACCAAGAAGCGTTTGGGGTGAATCAAGTCTCCGCTCAACCACTGAAAGCGCTAACTTTGAGTGTCAATGGGCATGTGTTTATTGGCGACAATCAAAAGACCTTACTAGAGCAGGCTGAAGATGCTGGAGCGTCAATCGCTAATAGTTGCCGTGCTGGCTTATGTGGTGCCTGTAAGGTGACAGTAGAGTCAGGGAAGGTGCATCAGCCGGATGTTCCAGCACTGCAAGATCATGAACGTAACATGGGGGTAGTTTTGGCATGTTGCAGCACACCTCTCACGGACGTTGAAGTGACGAGTTAAGCACTGTAAGCATTAGAAAAACAAAAAGCCCTTTACTGGGCTTTTTGTTTTTTGGCGAACTGTTAAGGCTTTTCTGCGCTATCCAAAGGAGGAAGCGGTGTGATTGGTTTCTTAGGCTGTTTAATTTGCGACAGAATCACCCCAGAAATTACCAGTAAACCACCTATTAAATGGTAGTTGTAAACTGCCTCGCCAAGCATAGTTGCGGCGAGAGTAATTGCAACCACAGGCATTAGGTTCATAAACATCGCACTTGAATCGGCACCAATAAGATCTATCGCCTTGACCCACATCCAAGGCGCAGCAATGGAGGCCGCCAGACCTGCGTAAGCAATCAATGGCATCGCTTCTTTACTTGGTAACAGTTCTGAACTCGTCAGCCAAAGGGGAGTGAGCATGATTAAAGCGAGCGCCCCTTGCATGTAAACCATGGTCCAGTTAGACAGTGGCATCTTCCAGCGTTTAAGTAGTACACAATATGCGCCGTAGCAGATGGACGCGATGACCATGATGCCGTCACCAGGTGTTACATCTTGATGAAGGAAAAACAGCACATCCCCTTTACCTAGCATAAATGCAAGACCAGAAAGAGCTAAAACTGCCCCGACAATACTGAGTGCAGAGATGGGTTTACCTAACAGAGGCACACTCATGAATATTGCTATAAGGGGCACGAGCGAGGTGATCATCGCCATATTTGAAGCGGTAGTGGTCAGCCCTGCGTAATACGAAAGCGATTGATTGAGTACCATACCCAACATGGCTAAAAATGCGAGCTTGGCTAAATAAGGTCGGATCGTTGCCCAGCGCTTGATTACCTTAGGTAAGCAAAAAGGTGAGAGCAACAAGATAGCCAGAAACCAACGATAGAAACTCATTGCGCTAGGTTCTATTGTCTCTGCAGCCATTTTATTTACGATTGCATTTCCGCCCCAAATGAAAACGGTAAAGAGAGGAAGTAGATAGACCATGTGGACACCATCGCAATATTATCGGTAGAACATAGTCTGACAGGTCGATATAATTATATATATCGTTATAAAGACATATTGAGTCATAGGAAGACAAGTTTGAGAAAATCGGTAAAACATCTTCATCCATCCTTATCAATTGATAAAGCGCCATCAGACGTATTTATGAATTTTGAGGCGTTTCTTTCCAATACCGAAACCAGAATGCATAGCCACCCATGGGGACAGGTGCAACTTATCAGTGGTGGTATCTTGGAAATGGAAGCGGAAGATACCCGTTTTCTTGCTCCTCCCCACTTAGCGATTTGGGTGCCTGCTGGTGTAATGCACACCAGTTTTAACCGCAAGCCTATTTCATATTGCTCACTAAATATTGCACAGGATTTAACTCAACATTTCCCCGACTGTACAAGCCTTATCAAAGTCACCCCAATTGTGTCCGCAATTGTTGATGATTTTCGTCAGCGAGATATCAATGTGGCTCAAAGTGAACAAGACAAACGACTGGTTCAGGTCTTGCTCGACCAACTCGCGACTCGCGATACCCAGCATCACTTTTTACCCTCTACAGACAATAAATATCTCGCCAAGATCTTAGCTTCGGTAGAAGAGAATCCTATTGATAACACCAGTTTGTCCCAGTGGGCAGAGCGAGTGCACACGACAGAGCGGACTTTAGCTCGTCACTGCCAAGCCGAACTTGGTATGAGCTTTACAGAGTGGCGCTTAAGAGTACGTTATCTCTATTCGATGGATTTACTTAGGAAAGGACAATCAGTGAAGGAGGTCGCCCTGACGCTTGGTTACAACCAGGCCAGTCCGTTTATTGCGATGTTTAAGAAATATTCGGGTCAAACGCCAGAGCAATATAAAGGGCGATTGTTATATTTATAGTTATGTGCCGTGTGATTTATGTTCGAACCGTATGATGAGCATTATCGCGAAATTCGATGGAACTAAATTAAGAAACTACGATCCGAGCTGATTGCATCCGATCATGCTTAAACCTCTTTATAAAACAACTAGCTGGAAGCAGAATGATAAAATCTTAGTAGGCCTCTCTATTTCAGCGATTTGGTCTGCCTTATTTCTTAACTATGTTGTATAGCTTATTTTTAAGGAAGTGCGAGAAAGACTATCGGAACATTAAACAACTTTGCGTAAAACAAAACAAAAGGAATTTAAATCGTCATTTCTCGGTAGCAAGGTTATTTTGGTCCCATGAAGGTGCGCAATGTTGCTAGCGATGGATAGTCCAAGTCCTGTTCCGGGCTCGACATTTTGTCCTCTATAGAAACGTTCGAATATGCGTTCCCGAGTCACATCAGGTATTGATTTACCACTATCAGAAACGACTATACAGGCAGACATACCACAATCTCTGATGTTGAAAGTAATCGTACTCCCTTCACCAGAATATTTAATAGCGTTACTTATGAGGTTATCAAATAGTATGGTTATCAGGCTTCTATCTGCATAAACTTGAGCATCGTTTATTGGGTGGACAAAGATTTGAGATCTCGCTTGTAATAGTGGTTTAAATTCGTCGATGATGCTATTTAGGATGTTGCAGACTGAAACTTTCTCGAAGTTTAAGTAAAGGGTTTGATCGAGCTTGGTCAAGTTGAATAGTTCCTTGATGATTGAGTTCGCTCTATCGACACCACTGATCGCATCATCAAGGTCTTTCTTTCGAGAATTTACGTGGTCATTTTTCCTAGCATTTTCAGCAGATAGTCTAATTATGGCTAGAGGGGTTTTTAGTTCGTGAGCCGCCATATTTGTAAACTCTTTTTCGCGGTCTAATGATTTTCTCAACCTGAAAATAAGATTATTTATCGAATGCTGTAATTGATGGAGCTCAGCAGTTGTGGCTTGGTCCGGGATTGGGCTCAAATCGTTTTCATTTTTGTCCCGAATATCGAAAGAAAACTGAGTAAGTGGAGATAAATATTTAGAGAGAACTACAAAAACTAAACAAAGGAGTATCAGCAGCAATATCGTAATATGGATTATGTAATTCATTGCCAGATCGAAGATGATATCCTCACGAACATGCGGCAATTCAACAATATACAGAGTACTGTCCTCGAAGTCATGTTTGGAGAACTCATAAGTGTAAATATCTCTTTCTTTCAATATTGGTAGCTGCCTAGAGGATGCAGAAATGAGCTTTCCCTGATTGAAAAAATATAGTTCGAAGTGGCTTGCAGGAAGGTGTTCAAACGAGTCACTCCAAAACAGTAACGAGCTTTCAAGTCTACTTTGATGTGAATGGGTGAATATATGGGTTAAGTCGTTGATGAGTGGTGTTAATTGTGAACCATCATAAGCGATTATGTGATTGACGAGCTTAGACATTTGATTCAATTTAGTATCGTAAACCTCGTTGATTTCGAACTTAATCATCTCATAACTGTAGTAACCCATAATAATCGTAACTATAATAAATGATCGTATTATAGAACGATAAACTAACGATTTGATTGATGGATGAACTTGGTTCTTACTTTTCAATGGTATACCCAATTCCACGAATAGTTTTAATAACGTTATTTGGTAGCTTTTTTCTAAGGTTATGAATGTGAACCTCAACAGAGTTCTCAGTGCTTGTTTCACTCCAACCATTAATTATCTGTAACAACTGGGGCTTACTGACCACTAGGCTGTTGTTTGAAACGAGGTAGGAGAGTATCTTAAACTCATTCTTGGTAAGCTTTAAAACTTCATCGTTGTACTTAACAATGTAATCGTTAAGGTTAAGTTCAAAATTTCCCTTTGTGATGATGTGTGTTGAACTACTGGACTGACGACGAACAATGACTCTGATTCTAGCGAGTAACTCTTCAAAAGAGAATGGTTTACCAATATATTCATCAGCTCCAGAATCGAGACCGAGGATGATGTCTTTATTTGAGTCACGTGCAGAAAGGATTATGATTGGAAGGTCATACTTTGCTTGTCTGAGTGACTTGAGTAAGGTAATTCCATCGCCGTCCGGTAGAGATAGATCCAAAATGATTAGGGTGAATGTTTCGAGAGATAATACTTGTTTAACCCCGCTACCTTCAGTGAGCCAATCAACGGTATAACCGCATCTTTCAAGTGAACTTACTAGGGTTCTGCCGAGTAAAAGATCATCCTCGATTATTAGTATTCTCATTAGTTTTTACCATAAATCAGATACGTTAATAACATTAGCACAAACAGGTTGAATAAAGCTCTACAGAAAGTCAAATATGAGTGAAGTCAGGAGACAGTCTAAAACTGGTAGCGCAAACCAGTAAATAGAATAAGCACCTCGTTACTCACTGACAGAATATTGTTAAAGTCATATCTAATACTAGACACCCCAGCCGTTAAGTCGACTTGGTCAAAGATTCTGTAGCTAGCCCCCAATGAGTACTTAATAGAGCTTTCTCTATCGCTGATGTTATTGCCGAGATCAATCTGAGTGTTCACCAAACCTAAAGCTACACCTACCATTACTGCGAATCGTTTTGAAAGGTAATACTTTGGAGCAAAGTTGATAAAGTATCCTTCACTACTTAACGTCCCTTGTTTGTCGAAAAAAGGTTTATCGACAAGATCAAACTGGCCGAATGAATAGTATTGCCCTTCTACTACTACTGAAACATCCTCTGAATAATAAATGTTATAGCCCGCGGATAGTAAAAAACCGGAGTCTTGGGAGTTATCAAAGTCCCAACCTCCTGAGGAGTTTGGGTTTATATCACTATACAAATAATCGATCCCGATATAAGGGCCATCATTTGTTACGGCGAGTGCACTGAAAGAAATAAGTGATATTAGCATAAAAAAATATCGCATTAGCATTCCTAAAACATAATTGTTACGAACGAAATTTAGATTACATTGAATGTACATAAATCGTATCGTTTAATTTTCCTACCTGTTAATTTCAGTGAATAAAACTACAAAATTTAATGCAATACAAGTTTTTATTAGCGTTTTGTTTTAATTTTTCATTAGTTAATCAAGGCAGTGGTGAATTGTTGGTAAGCATTTCTTAGCGTCTTAAGTTTAAACTAAGAATTGGATGGTAGTATATTAATGATAAGGTTTTGGAGAGGTTAGTATGGGGTGTTTTTCTACGGCCAGTCAGACAATGAGATTTATAATTACTGCAGTAGTTAGGGCTACTATTATTTATATTGCCTGTCTTCTGATCTTTATCGAAAATATTGAAATGAGAGCAAAGGCAGATTTCGCTAATTTAACCAAAACAATTGAGCTTTCCAAAGGTCGAGTTTTTTTGATTGCCAGAGATCTAGAAACGTTGATCAGCCATAAAGATATCTCAATGGAATCACAAGTTGCGTCAGAACAATGGCATGGAAAGTTTGAAAATCTGACTCAGTGGCTCTTATCAGTCAGAAACAAAACTCAGGGATTATCTCAACAAAGCTTTATGTATGAGGTTGAGCTTTATTTATTGAAAGAACTGGACTTTTTACTTGAAACATTGCCTTCACTCGCGCCTCAAGAGGACAAGTTATTCTATCGTTCTTACCTGTCAGGGAATGCATTTGAGCATGATGATAAGAATATTATTTATGACCCGAATTGCGAATTTACAGATTGTGTCACTGGAGCAACTGAGTACAGTCTCGCTGATAAAATACTTGTAACTCGGGTTATGAACAAAAACAATGAAGGTAAATTGATTCATTACGATAAATCAGAGGATACAATAGACAATCCACGATTGCTAACTTTGTCTAGCCCAATTTTCTTTGGGAAAAGAATCATAGGAGACATCAGTATTGACTTATATTTAGACCGATTTGAAGTGTTTAATATTTCAGAATTGAGTCAATATGAAGTTAATCGCTCTGTTTTTACCGTTATAACTCCAAGAGATACGTCATTCTCTGAGGTATCGATATCATTTGAATACTACATCGATAATAGAAATGTTCTCGTATTTAAGTTACCCATATTCTATATATTTTACAAGTATTTAGTCGGTTTTATTTCCATACTGATCATCGTGAGTTTTATTATGGCGAAATCTGAAGAGCTCCGAGACAGAAACTCTCAGCTTAAAGAGACGAAACGAGAAGGCCTTCAAGACTTTCTAACGGGAGCCTACAACAGAAAAATAATGGATGACCTAGAGTTTACGCAAGCAATATTTAAACATGAACAAGGGGCTTTAATCATGCTTGATGGAGATGGTTTCAAGCTGGTTAACGATAAATATGGCCACAACATGGGAGATGAGGCCATTAAGGCAATAGCGAGCTGCGCATTCTCTCAACTGCGTAAGAGTGACTATCTTGTGCGTATGGGGGGGGATGAGTTTCTTCTGGTTCTTCCTGGAATGAATAAGTTTACAGCAATGGAATGGGCACAAAAGCTTTCTACAGCAATTTCTAACTACAAACTACCTAGAAACGTTAGTATTTCAGTCTCCTTTGGCATTTCAGAATTCAGCCCTGACAGCACTATGGAGGCAGCGATTGAGCTAGCAGATTGCCATCTTTACGCGAATAAGGCTAAAAAGCGTGAAGCTTCGTCATTAACTGTCGTTAATCAATTAGAACATAAAAGCTGAATTCGCAGTTTGAACGAAAGTAACGTACAAGGAGAGTGTCAAGATGCAGCTTGTTTATGAGCAATTAGCTCTTTATTACCAGCCCAAAATGTCAGTATCCAAGGAAAAAATCGTTGGAGCGGAAGCGTTAATAAGATGGACGAACAGCAATGGCGAAGTGAAGTTGCCCATGTCATTCTTGCCTCTGTTCGAAAAGTACGGGTTGATAAGAAACTTAGATGACTTCGTTATTCATCGCGCACTAGATCAACTAGTTATTTGGAATTACTGCGGTATAGACATTTCTATAAGCGTTAATGTCAGTGGGGAGTTTTTTGTCCGTGATGATTTTGAAGAACGACTTGAGTCACTGGGAAAACAGTATGACGCCAAAATAATAGAACTTCTCGAAATAGAAATTCTAGAATCATCAGAACTTAGCGGTCGGAAAAAAGTGTGTGAAAACATTATAAAATGCAAAGAGCTAGGATTTAAAATTTCACTGGATGATTTTGGAACTGGATATAGTTCCCTAGATTATCTTACCAAATTTGATTTTAATCTTGTTAAGATAGACCGGGAATTAATAAAGCATACCCCATTTTGCAAGGCTACATCAATTGTTCTCAAGGGAGTGGTTGATATATGTCGATCATTAGGGTTTAAAACGTTAGCAGAAGGTGTGGAAACACGAGAACAACTCATTTGTCTATCTGAATATGGTTTTGATCTTATTCAGGGTTATTACGTCGCTAAGCCAATGTGTACACTTGAATTTGAACGATGGATTTTAAAGGAAATAGATTGTTCAACGATAATTAGTAAAAGTATCTAAATGGTAACTAAAAGGAATTTTTAAATGACAGCGTCATATGTGGCAAACTCTCTCGAGAGTTTATGGGACTTTGTTGACTCTGATTATAGCAAGATTGTCTCTGGAGGTCATGTACATTGCTTATTTAGCAAGTGTGATTTTTACCCTTCGGATATATGGTTTATTTCCAATAAAACGAGATTGACAAAAATTACATTTACAAAATCTTCTGGAGGGTTTGTTCGTAAGAATATAGAAGACTTTACTTGGCATGATGATTTGAAATTAGTTGAATGATAAATTATATGAGGTGACTAGGTGTTATATTATTCATACAATAAAGTGAATCGTATAAAAATAATATATAAATTTCTCGTTGTTGGTTTTATTATAATTTTCATGCTTGAAGCTATACTGATGATAGTATTTCGCTGGTTCCCATTTGTTCAGAATTCAATTTGGCTACCAGTAATTGATGCTGCAACTTTAGCTATTTTATCTACTCCATTATTTTACTTATTCGCAGTTAAAGGGTTTGTAAAAGAAATAGACGACGGAAATTATCGCTTATCACAGTTGAAAAAAGCTATTGATTATCACTCAATAGTGTCTATTACTGATGAAAGTGGAGTGCTCGTAGACGTCAATGAAAAATTTTCACATATTAGTGGTTACGCAAAAGAAGAGTTGCTTGGAAATGACCATCGCCTAGTTAATTCAGGGTGTCATGAGAATAACTTTTGGTATGAATTCTACTCGTGTTTGAAGAAAGGACAGGTGTGGTGCGGTGAAATAAAGAATCGAAAAAAAAACGGCTCATACTATTGGGTAAGCTCTACAGTAGTCCCTTTCTTTGATAGTCAAGGTAATCTGGAAAACTATATCTCGGTAAGAACTGATATTACCGACATTAAGTTAGCTAAAGAAAAACTAAAGCTAGACAACATTGAATTGCAATATAAAGCTTATACCGACTCAATATCAGGAATTGCGAATCGCCTAGGCGTAGATGAGTATTTATATAGAGTACTGAATCAGAGTGAATCGAAAGCTGTATTACTACTCGATATTGACAAATTTAAGCTTATTAATGATACGCAAGGCCACCTAATCGGAGATGAACTCATCAAGTGGGTGGCGATAAATATTGAACGTTCTGTAAGAAAGGATATGGATTTTGTCGGTCGATACGGTGGTGATGAATTCATCATCATTCTTAGCCGTGTCGACAAATATACATCAGTTAAAGTGGCTGAAAATATAAGAGAAAAGATAAGCTCGACTTGCGTACCAGACAGCGTTTCACCAGCGATTAGCAGTGTTACATGTAGTATTGGTGTCGTCAGTTTTTTTGGGTTAAGTGATAGAAACACAGTGGTCTCAACCGCTGACGCTGCTTTATATCAAGCAAAGAGAGATGGAAGAAATTGTGTACGTTCAAAATCACTGAACGGCTAGGCTACGCAATTAAATTAGCGCATAAAAGAGGTTATTATGATAAAGCATTGGTTTTATAATATAAAGATGCGTACAAAGCTCGCATTGGCATTTTCAATTCCAATAATATTTATACTCATTCAAGCTGTATCAGCAATATCGAGCCTGTCTGAGGTCAACAAGGATATTGTCAATCTTGAGTCGGTTAATGATGTAATTGCGTTGACTAAGGATATTAAAAACGCAGAAAATCAATTTAGTTTAACGCTGGAAAATCGTAATATTGATGACGTGTTTGATAAAATTGACCGGGTCTTCCTAGAGATTGAACGCTTGGACTCAGCGGTTAATAATGACGAAGTGAAAAACATATTTGGGCTTGTTAGCCAAGAGCTGGAACAATATAAGGCAAAGTTCAACACATATCAGGCTGTGGCGTTCAGTACAGGTATGATAGCAGACAAACTCGATGATATATCATTAAAGATTGAGCACGAGTTTGGTAATGTTATCGAAAGGTCAAAGCAATTTTTACAAGGAGACCATACAGAAGAGTCAATCGAATCTATTGATACAATGCTTAAGCAAGTCGCCGATAATGAAGAACTTCTACGTGATTTCTATGAAGTACAGGTTGCACAAAAAAACTATTTTATTGCTGAATCGGATAAGACTCTTACTTTGCTTGAACAAAAAATCACCCGTCTGGAGAACGCTGTACGAAGCATTGAAGATACTCAAGCAGAAACGAAACGTTTATCGGGTTATATAGAGCGTTATGATCAAGAATTGAGAAAGTATGTCGAGGAACACTCGCTTAAAGTGAATATGATTTCGGAAATGTCACAAGACCTAGGCTCGATAGTGCATTTAATAGAACAAAGTAAGGTGCTAAGTGACCAACAATATCAACAAAATTCTCAGTGGAATATGACGTTTAATATCGTTCTAACCTTGGCGGTGATCATTCTGGCAATGGTCAGTTGGATTCTGTTTGAACGCGTAATTGTTCCACCATTGCACCAAGTTGTTGAATCTAGCGGTAAGATAGCGAGTGGCAAACTAGATGTAGATTTGGATTCGAATCGAAAAGATGAAATAGGGCTGGTATTTAATTCTACAGTCACCATGTCGCAGCGACTCAAGGCTATGGTTGGTGCTCTCACGGATAATATCACCCGTATCGCCAATTCTTCTGAAGAACTGTCAGTTTTGACTAACCAAACAAGTACTAGTTTGGTTAAGCAAAAAGACTACATTCAAGATATGTCTCAATCGATGGCTGATGTAGAGTCATTGTCTGAGCGAATGACCCATGAGGCAAAGCTAGCATCCGAATCAGCTTTTAGGACTAATCAGATTGCTCAGGAAGGAAACAGTCTAATCCACAATGCAACTGACAGTATGAAGGTTTTGTCTGGTAGCATAGTTCAGTTGGAGCAAGTGGTCATTTCGGTTGAAGAAGATAGCGATAATATCGTGTCGATATTGCACATCATTAAGAGTATCTCAGAACAAGTTAATCTGCTGGCACTTAATGCAGCAATTGAAGCAGCGCGAGCAGGTGAGCATGGAAGAGGTTTTGCCGTTGTTGCTGAAGAGGTGAGAGCTTTGGCACTGAAAACCCAAAGTTCAGCAGTAGAAATCGAGAACTCGATTGATACTCTTAAATCTGGCTCGAAGAAAGCTGCCAATGAAATCATCTTGTGCCGACAACAGGTAGAAAACGTTGGATCTCAAACTAACGAAGTTAGTCAGGTGTTATCTCAGATCGTTAATGAGGTGGGTAAAATTACTGCAATGAGTGAAAGTATTACCGATATGACTCAGTCGCATGAAAATGAGGTGATTAATATTAACGAGAAAGTAGCCAGTATTCTCGATGTTTCCGTAGCGAACGCAGAAGGTTCACAACAAATTGCATCCACTACTGTTGAGTTGTCCGCGATTGGAGAAGAACTAAGATATTTAAGTTCAGCTTTCAGTTTTAGCCGTTCCAAGCAGAGCCATACGCTAGCGCCTGATGTTAATCCATTGAACTAATAGACTAGGCGTTTGCCGATTATATGTGGGTTCATAAATCGGCCAGAGCCATAATATGTGTCGCTGTGATTAAACAAGGTTGTTTAGTTATGGCGGAAGCTGTCAGAGCAGTCCCGCCGATGTTGGAGGAATAGTAGTCATTGCGTTTTATAGGGGCTAAGGTAATCAGATGCGTTTCAGCACGTAATCAAGACCACCAACAATAGCAGCCACCTGAGCGTCGTTACACTCTTCGTCGGTCACTTTTGGGCTATCTGGGTAGACTTCTGTTGTTGTGCCATATTGACAGGTTGTTACGCCGCCACATAGACCCAGTTTTACCATTGGGTAGTTGATCACACCGTGTTGCACGACAGCTGAACCGATGATTTCACCTTTGTCATCCGCAGGGGCAATGTGGGTCACTTTGCTGACTGATTCGATCACTGCTGCTTGGAATTCTGGCTGCGGATTTTCTGTATCGCCAACCGTGTAGAAGCCGTCAGGGATCATGCCTTCGATGTATTCAATACCATCACGCGCAGCAAGTGCTGGGCGGAATTCTGTTTCATCGGTGTCGGTTGTTTCGTGGAGGTCAATATGAACAAGAACCTCTTGGCCTAACGACGCGACCAGTTTGATGAGATTGGCTGACTCTTCGGCAGGTGAGTCTTGGTAGAAAGAGCGATTTGGATCTAGCGCTAACGGGTTCCAGCGGTTGATCGTTTCGTACCCCCAAGGGCTGACACAAGGTGCGATGACAATGTTGAAATGCTCTGCGTAACGTTCCATTTCATTAGCTGCGAACTTTAGCGCGCCATGAACACCACTGGTTTCGTAGCCATGCACACCACCAGTGACCAAAACGATTGGCTTATCGGCATTCCAGTTGTTGGATTTAATACAGAATAAAGGGTAACGCGCTTCGTCGTAAGAGAGTGCGCCATACTGCTCAACAGCGAATCTGTCGCTGAGAGCTTTAATCTTAGGTACGACTTCTTGTTGATATTCACGTTTGATAGTCGTCTGCTCACGCCAAGCAGCTCGTTCTGCTTGACCCCATTTTTGACCTGGGGTACCGATAGGATAAGTGTAAGTACTGCGCATTACCTTGCCTTTGTTGTTATGGTGAAAAACGTCAAACAGCATAGAGTGACCTGCAACGACAGGCAAATGTTATCGACCACAGTGAAAAAGATTAACCGTGCATTGACATCAAGTATGTTTCCGCCTGTTTGTTGTGGTGTTACATTTAGAAACATTAATACAAACCTTGAATGAGAAACGAAAATGGCAGGCGCAAGCTTATTAACCTTGTTAGATGATATTGCGACGGTGTTGGATGATGTCGCGCTAATGTCGAAAGTCGCTGCGAAAAAAACAGCCGGTGTTCTTGGAGATGATCTGGCTTTGAACGCGCAGCAAGTGTCTGGTGTGACCGCTGAAAGAGAGATACCGGTGGTTTGGAGTGTGGCAAAGGGGTCGTTTCGCAATAAACTAATATTGGTACCAGCTGCATTGCTTATTAGCTCAATTGCACCGTGGTTGATTATGCCATTGCTTCTTATTGGTGGATTGTTTTTGTGTTTTGAAGGTGCAGAAAAAGTCTTAGAGAAATTCTTCCATAAACCTGACCATGCGGTAGAGACGCCAACTGAGCCAACCGTATCTATCGAAGAGTACGAAAAGAATAAGATTGCAGGAGCAATTCGCACCGACTTTATTCTTTCAGCAGAAATTATTGTTATTGCGCTTGGCACTGTACAAGGACAAGTAATGACCACTCAAATCCTTGTTGTTAGCTTGATTGCGATTCTAATGACAATCGGTGTTTATGGTTTAGTCGCAGGCATTGTGAAACTCGATGATCTTGGTTTTTACTTAGAACGTAAATCTCAAGGCAAGGGTATTAAACTGGCGTTAGGCCGCGCTCTGGTTGCATTTGCTCCTAAGCTAATGAAAGCGCTAGCAGTAATCGGTACGGCTGCAATGTTCCTCGTCGGTGGTGGTATTGTGGTGCACAACATTCCGCTTTTACATCATTGGATTGAGCCAATTATCATGGAAATCCCCAGCATCTCAATTGCCAAAGCGCTATTGCCGTCGCTGCTTAACGGATTGCTAGGGTTAATTGCAGGCTTGATTGTAGTTGCGGTATGGGAAGTGATTAACAAGTTCAGAAAAGCGTAGTTGATGACTGATTTGCCCTTACTTCACTGTGTAAGTAAGGGCACTTGACTAGATTTCGCTTTCTGATTGACTAATTTGCATGATAGCCGAAATGAGAAGTTCGGTGGTTTGTGCACCAGAAATTAGATGTTTTCGGTTGATGATAATAGCTGGAACGGCGTTAATTCCTGCTTCTAGCCACTGCTGCTCTGTCGAGGCAACCGCTTCGGCCCAAGAGTCATCGTTAATCACGCTCTCGACGATTTTAGCATCTAAACCGACAGATTCGGCACAGGTAATAAGCATGTCTGGATCACTGATGTCTTTCCCCTCAGAAAAGTAGGCTTGGAACAGGCGAAGCTCAAGGTCGAACTGCTTACCTTCACTTTGTGCCCACATTAACAGTTGGTGCGCTTTTCGCGTGTTATAGATGCGCATCTCATCATGAAAGTGAAACTTAAATCCAACCTCTTGCCCTAGAGAGGTTAAGGTATCGCGGGCAGCGATACTTGCTTCATCGTTCGTCCCATATTTTTCTTTAAGGTGTTCACGAAGGTTCTGCCCGTCAGAAGCCATTGCAGGATTAAGCTCAAATGGGTGCCACTGGATCTCAGCTTCTACACTCTCTGTTAATGCCATAAGTGCGGCTTCAAGGCGTTTATAGCCAATAATGCACCATGGACATACGACATCAGAAACAATATCGATACGCACTTTGTTCATCTGTTGCTCCTCGTACGGCAATAGATAAAGTATAAATGTGCCGCGTCGAGAATTTAACTAAGCTGATCACTTTTTCGACACTCGTAGTCTGAGATTCGGATATCAGCCATCGTCTAGACAATGAATTTATTGAGTATCGCATCCTGTTCTCGAATGTTTTCGGTTTGGGCCTGCATAGCAATGTTGGCATTATCAGCAGCATCGGATACTTGAGTTGAAAGATCTTTTATCTTCACGGTGTTGCTGTTGATCTCTTCGGCAACAAGGCTTTGTTCTTCCGCAGCTGAGGCAATCTGGATATTCATATCACTAATTTGTTGAATAGCATCGCGAATACTATCGAGTGCTACATTAGCCTCTTGTGCTCGTTCAACGGCAGTACCAGCGGTAGTTTTGCTCATATTCATCGCATTGGCAACCGAGCTAGCGCCGGCTTGGAGCTGCTCGATCATATTTCTGATTTCGGTCGTCGACTCTTGCGTACGCTGCGCGAGTGTTCGAACTTCATCAGCAACCACAGCGAAGCCTCGGCCTGAATCTCCGGCACGTGCAGCCTCAATTGCGGCATTGAGCGCAAGTAAGTTGGTTTGGTCGGCAATGTCATTGATAACCTTTAAAATAGTCTCAATGTTATCTGTGGCCGATTCTAATACTTTAACCTCTTCGACGGCTTCATCAATTTTTTGTGACAGGTTATCGATCGCACTGGTGGTCTCACTGACAACCGATGTCCCTAGGCTTGTCGCTTCGTCTGCTTCTCTAGCCGATGCTGCAGCGCCTTGAGCATTGTTTGCTACATCCCCTGATGTGGTTGCCATCTCGTGCATTGCCGTGGCTAGTTGTTCAAGCTCATGCAGCTGTTCTTGCATCGCAGAGGCAGATTGTTGAAGTCCCTGAGAGGTCATTTCGGAGCCGCGTAAGATTTCAGAACCAATGGCTTTAGACTGAGTAATCTGTTGTTGCAGTGACTGAGTGAATTCATTAAAGCCAGATGCCAGAATGGAAAACTCTTGATCTGTGTCCGTGTTTAAACGTTGGGTAAGATCGCCTTCACCAGACGCCACGTCTTGAATTGCATTACTCAGATCATCGAGAGGTTTCATCAAGGTGCGAATAAGGATCAGCAGCAATACAATACTGATGAGTAATGCGATGATTGAATAAATAATCGAGCTATTTCTGAGATCCGCAAGAGATTGGTAAGCAATGGTTTCATCTAACAGTACGCCAATGTACCAGTCTTCTCCGGGGACTTTAGAAAAGTCTAAGGTGTACTCTTTACCATCAATAATGGCGTGTTGCGGTTCATCATTGATTTGAGCGTCAGCCAAAAACTCTTTCATTGGCTTACCGTTAAACTCTGTGGTTGGGTGCGCAATGGTCGTGCCATCTCCCGCGACAATAAACACATAGCCGGCGTCAAATAACTGCACCTTATTTACCACTTCTGCCAAGGCTGCCAAGCTCACATCATAGAAGATTGCGCCGATGAACTGGCCGTTGTCTCGTACTGGGGTTGCAATCGAAACCAAAATCTCACCAGTGGCAGAGTCGGCATAGGGAGCGGTAATGACAAGCTTGCCTGAGTTCTTAGCATCAATATACCAAGGGCGAACGCGCGGATCCCACGTTGGTCCTGGGTTCCATGAAGGATCATTGTTGATGTTGGACCCATCTTTTTCGAACCCAAGTCCAGCCAATAGAAAAGTCTCTTTTACGACGGGACGAGTTAGAACCGCTGTCATCGCTTCAGGGGAGAGATTCACCTCAAGCATACTAGTAGCGTATGAGGCGATAGCCTTACGACTATTGATTTCTGCAGCAGTTGTATCTCGAACTCCGTCTACGATTTCAGTGACACTTGAAGTAACTTGGGTCTTGATTTCACGTTGGACGGTAAAGTATTGCTGAAGGGTCAAAAGAGTGACCGTCGCCAAGAGCAGTACTGAAGACGCGGCCACAATCTTATGGCTGAATTTCATCTCAGAGTCCTTCCTATAGATTCAGTGGTTATTTATAGATCTATAGTTATGAAATGAAGGTTCGGCCAGAAAATATACAACTTTTCTACGAATTAGCGGCCTAAAATCGCTTTTTCTAATCCAGTAAATAGAGAATCGTTCCCATCAAAGAGTGCTTCTACAACGACAGGCCGTTTTTTGCCTGATTGCATTTGCTTATTGGCTTCTCGAACTCGGAGTACCAGTTGCAATTCACTTGATAGAGAGGATTCACCGTCGTATTTCCACTGTGCAATTTGCTGACTGAGTTTGCCTTCTTTCAGTGCAGGACAAAGATCAACGAGTTCTTGCTGTAGTACGGTAAGCAAGTCGATTTGCTTGTCGCGGGTAGCGGGTACATCACGTAAACGGTTGAGTAGAGCGGTCATGAGTTCGTTCGACTTAATGAATCCAGCTTGCTTTGGTAGTCGTAATGATACGCGGGATGATAGTTCAATGGTGTCAACGAGCGTATTCGGAGTGTATGTAATAGAGACTAGTGTATCGAAAGGTAGCCAAAAGTACTGATTGGGTTCTACTGCGAACTCATGTTTACCAAGCTTCACTAATACCAAACCTTGTCTGACGCAAATCAGCTTGTGTTTTAGTGATTTTCTGCGTGAGGTACAAATAAGAAAATCATTGTGTTCGGCTTGGTATGAAATCGCGTAGTGCATGGTGTAGCTCTTCAGTTTTGGGGCGCTAAGGTTAACGTTTCTTGATGAAAAAGCCAACTTTGAGTCATCAATGCGTCAAAAAGCGATAAATACTCTGGTCTGACCTTGTGAAATCTGCGAGAACTATAGCTGCCAAGAGACGTTTCTATGCGTAGAATAGTCGCGCTTTCTATTTACTGACTAAAATAATGACGACAAACACAGACCCATTTATTGAAATTCGTCCATATAATGACGAAGAGATTCCAGCGGCCATTGACCGCTTAGTTAATGATGAAGAGTTCATTAGCGCAATCCTACATCACCGTTTTTCAAATCACGCAGGTTGGTTTAAAGCCCTAATGTCACCTGTTGTGAAAGTCTACTTGAAAATGAAGTGGTCAAAGCTGAACTCAGTTGAAGCGATTCAGTCTGAGGTGAAGAAGTACTTAGACCAAACTCTGAAGTCGACCACAAATGGTGTGACTTTCAGTGGACTTGATAAGCTAGACCCTGAACAAGCTTATTTGTTTGTTTCTAACCACCGTGATATTGCGATGGATCCTGCGTTAGTCAACTATGGTCTGTTTCAAAATGGACATAAAACGGTTCGCATTGCTATTGGCGACAACTTACTGAAAAAGCCATGTGCGACGGAATTAATGAAGCTGAATAAGAGCTTTATCGTAAAGCGCTCAGCAAAAGGCCCACGTGAAATGATGAAGGCGCTGGGCACCTTATCAGGTTATATTAAGCACTCACTCGATACTGGCCACTCAATTTGGATTGCCCAGAAAGAAGGTCGTGCTAAAGATGGCAATGATTTTACCGAACCAGCCATTCTTAAAATGTTCCATGTTGAAGGTCGTAAACAGAAAGTGGCATTTGCGGACTACGTTAAATCTTTAAGAATCGTGCCAGTATCAATTTCTTATGAAAATGACCCATGTGATATCGCTAAAGCACTTGAGCTGCATGCTAAAGAGTCGGTAGGTAGTTACGAAAAGGGCGAGTTTGAAGATATCGATAGCATCATTCAAGGCATTGTCGGCGATAAAGGTCGTGTTCATGTCGGGTTTGGTGACGTGATCGCTCAAGATTTCGAAACCCCTGAAGCATTGGCTGAAGAGATCGATCGCCAGGTGCATGAGAACTACAAGCTGTTTCCAATTAACCAATTGGCGGCGGGCAATGAACAAGTTGATGAGCAAGTTAAAGCTAAGTTTGCTGATAAGCTCAATTTGCTCCCAGAAGGTGCACAACCATACTTGGTCGCAAGCTATGCTAACCCTGTAAAAAATCAGCCAGCCTAGATTAGCCACTAACTCTCTGAAGAAGCCTCACTGATCCAGTGAGGCTTTTTATTAGCTGACAATTTTATTTAGGGAGCAACAGCACCACCTAAGTTGAGATTTGTTGGCCATTTTGTAATGCGGTTACCACCAAGAAATATATTGCCTTTTACTGTCATGGTGTCTGGGAACTCAGTTATTTTCGATCCACTGATATAAAGGTCGCCGTCAATCATGATCCCTTCGGGTAGGCTTTCAAGCGGGGTTCGAATGACACTAAGATCACCTTTTACTCTTAATCGTGGTGGCAACGATTGTAGTGGCGTATCAGTAAAGTTGAGGTAACCACCCACTTTGATTCCTCTTGGCCATTTTTTAATGTTTGACCCAAGTAAATTAGCAAACCCTCTAATTTTTACTCCCTTCGATATCTTTTCTAGCGGGCTATTTGATGCATCAAGGCTACCTTGAATGTCTAGGCCTTCAGGAAGGCGTTTAATCGTCGTTTTTGCGATGTTCAAGTTGCCCTTAATGACGAGCCCATCAGGAAGTTCAGTGTAAGGCTTATTACGTAGATCTAGATTACCGTAATTATCGAGGTGATTGAGGATTCGAAATTGATCGAGCGGTACTGCTGTTGCGGCAATACTGAAGCTAAGTAAAAAGGGTAAACAAAAGGTGCGTAGCATAGTTCAATCACTTTGAGAGTTCGTACTCAATATGAGTTCTAAGCAAGATAAGATCAAATTTTCTATGCGATAGGAACAAAAAAACGGGCTCAAGTGCCCGTTTTGGAAAGCGTTTAGAATTGAATTAACGAGCTAGAGCGCGCGTTTTTAGTTCAAAAATTAACTTTTCAGCGCTGACTTCAAACTGGAAGCGTGCTGTTATTTCTGTTGTGTCTTCTTCAATAGCAGTCACTTCGTACTTAACGCCTTGACATACTTCTTCAGCCAGTGCGATGTACTTCGCTAGTTCTGCTTCGATGAGTGCTTTGCCAGCAGCAAAAATTGTCACTTCAGCCACATCATCACCTTCTTTGATGATAAAGCCTATTTCACCTGCGCAACCACATGCTTCGCATACTTGTTCTTGTTCGGTGGTCATCTCAATATCCTCTTACAAATAATGAGGTCATTTTAGCGAGATTTTTGAAGCTTATCCATAAAAACGAGATCTCGTAGTTTTATGTTGGAATCAGTATGCTATGTTGTGGTTTGGTTAATAAATCAACAGTGATTTGCGAATAGCTCTTATTTTCATGTGACGAAGATCAATAAATTACGAAAATTCATGTCATAATACATCCAGAATGCCATTCAGTTAGTTGTAAGGGGGGACATTTTGTAAGATTATCGGTGACTCATTATTATATAAACAATAGATAAAGTCTTATTATTCTATAAAGCATGCAAATGCATGCAGTTATGGGAAGTTAGTTTACGCAACAGTTAGATGGTCCGTACGGTTTAATTGTGATAGTGTCTTTTGCATTGAGATTGATAATTTATCTCGTTTCACGATGTGTCATCAGACAAGGAAGCTAATTAATAAGGCGTCGATAATAAACTCATGAAGAGTTAGACGGATTTACAGAGAGAAGAGCCTGAACATGCCAAAGCGTAGTAAAGAAGATACCGAAATCACGATTCAAAAGATCATGGATGCAGTAGTTGATCAGCTATTGCGTCTTGGTTATGACAAAATGTCGTACACTACTTTGAGCCAACAGACTGGTGTATCTAGAACGGGTATTAGCCACCACTTTCCTAAAAAGACGGATTTTACCGCTGCACTAGACGGACGTATCTTTAAGATGTTCGTTGAGCACGTAGAGTTTAATAAAGGCCTAGAAGATTTTTCTTCAAGTTGGGTTGCCGCGCTAGACAGTGAAGAGTTCTTAGCAATTCTACGTCTGCTATTCCACCATATCGTGACTTCTCAAAACACGCATGAGTTTGCGAGCAACGGTATTGATCGCCTATACAAGATGACCGAAAGCCAGTTTGGTGAAGGCAGCGCAAAAGAGCTTGAGTGGTTGATCGGGAAATCAATTATTCGTATGGCTCAGTAATGACCATTAAAAAGCCTTCTTCGGAAGGCTTTTTTGTATCATTAAGTTTGGGCTTATCTCGCTATAGCTTCCTAAATTGTTGGACCAGTTTTCCTTGAGAACTTAAGTCTTTTACCAGTCCTTCACATTCTTCCTTCGTATCATTTGCGAGTATGTTTGTCGCTGCACAGACATCGCTGATCGACTGAACGCTGGAATTCATCTCGTCAGTTACCCTAGCCATCTCTTCTATTGCCGCCGCTATCTGACTGTTTCGATCCGAAATATCCGTTACTTGATGAAGTAGTACATCCAATTTATCTCCTGAGGTATTCGCGCAATCAACACAAACATCAGAGAGTTGGTTACCTTCATTCATCGCTTGAACGGCTTTCTCGGTGCTCGTCTGGATTAATTTGATGATATTTTGAATTTCTTCCGTTGATTCGTGGCTTCGTTGAGCCAGTTGGCGCACCTCATCAGCGACGACAGCGAAGCCACGTCCTTGTTCACCGGCGCGAGCGGCTTCGATAGCGGCATTAAGTGCGAGTAGGTTGGTTTGTTCAGCGACCCCTTGGATAATAATCAGTACTTCACCTATAGTGCGACCATGCTCAACAAGTTGTTGAATAACATCAGACGCAACCCCAAGTTGTTTAGACAATTCGTTGATGGAGTTAATCGTTTGAGTTACCGAAGAGCGGCCTTCTTTCGCTGCTGTGCTGGCTTGGTCCGTCGCGTTTGATGCGCTTTGCGCATTCTGAGTAATTTCATTTGCCGTAGAATGCATCTCATTGATAGCGGCAGCGACTTGCTCTGTTTCAGATGTTTGCCCAACTAAATTCTCAGCTGTTGTTTCACAATTATTCGCTGAGGAACTCGCGGCCTGAACAACTTGTTGGTTGGAATCTTGTATACGGCCAACAATTGAGTTGATTTCAGATTGGCGCATCTTAAATGCCAGTTGTATCTCTGATATATCGTCTACGCGATCATTATACAATAGTTCCATTAGTGGGTTATCAAACACCTTTCTAGCATCTTGAGATAGTGCTTCTAAGCGTCTTGTTTGGGAGTAAGCCGCGATTGTGCTGAATAAGAAAAAGGCCCAAATTGCCAAGGCGGGAGAAAAAGTCGCTAGCAGCGTTGAGCCCAGAGCGATGACTAAAAAGGAAAGAGACAATCGCTGCCATAATCGAGTGCGAGGGAGCTTGAGTTTTAGTGGTATCTTGCCTTGATTTAACTGCGCATATAGTTTTTCCGCATTTTTCACGTGTTCGCGCTTGGGCGCAAGTCGAACAGATTGGTATTCGATTGTTTTACCGTTTTCTTTTATCGGTGAAGCAAACGCGTCAACCCAGTAGTGGTCACCATTCTTACAACGGTTTTTCACGATTCCCATCCAAGAATTGCCTTCCTTTAAATACTTCCACATATTTTCAAAAGCTGCTGGTGGCATGTCAGGATGGCGGACAATGTTATGAGGTTGACCAACGAGTTCTTCTAATGTGTAACCTGCGACATTACAGAAATCTGCACTGGCGTAGGAGATGTGACTAGATGGCTTAGTAATTGAGAGTAAATTGAATTCAGCAGGGTAGGTGACTTCTTTTTGTGTCACTGGTTGATTTACACGCATGGCCTCAATTCCTTTTTATGTTTCAAGCTTTGTTTGAGCGTATTAGGGTAAGTATAAGTACAACTCAAAATACTTGACAAAATTACTCGGTCTTTTCTTGGTTTTTTTTCATTGAGCCCTGAAAACTAGAAATCCTCGTCTACCATTAAACTTATTAATGATGTTTGTTTCATTTCGATGAGTGTACGTATCCGTTGGAATAAGGGAGTGTTCTTCATGTCACATGGGTCTTCTATTAGTTCATATGCAAGTGCTGATATCTTATTAAAGCTTCATGATTTAAACGAGGCGGATTTGGCGCTAATACGAAAGTTTGGTGACATGATGGTGCCAAAATTGGATGACTATGTTCGTCACTTCTATAACTGGTTAGAACAGCAGCCAGAGTATCAACAGTTCTTCTCGGAGCAGGTAAAACTCAAGCGCGTGCAGACTGCGCAGGTTAATTATTGGACAACGTTTTTTGCGGCAAAGGTTGACGATAATTATATAAAGGAACGTCGGGAGGTGGGTGAAGTGCATGCTCGCGTTGGTTTGCCTTTACCAACGTATTTCGCCGGAATGAATATATCGATGGTTATTTTTACCAAACGTATGTACGACGGCAGTCTATACAGCGATGAATACAGCTCCTTGGTCACTGCATTTACCAAGCTTCTTCACCTTGATACCACCATTGTAGTTGATACATATTCCCGACTAATCAATAAACGGATTGCCGAGCAAAGTGAAGCGTTGCTCGCCATGTCCACCCCTGTAACTATGGTTTGGCAAGATATATTAATGCTACCCATTGTCGGAATCATCGATTCTAAGCGAGCCCAAGACATAATGACGGCTGTGCTCAATAAAATATCGGAGCATCGAGCCAAGATTTTTATTATGGATATTTCAGGCGTGGCTGTTGTTGACACTGCTGTGGCAAATCATTTTATTAAGATCACCAAAGCGACCAAGTTGATGGGTTGTGATTGTCTGGTTTCTGGTGTTTCACCAATGATCGCACAGACCATGGTTCAACTAGGAATCAACGTAGGAGAAGTGAAAACCAATGCAACGTTGCGTGATGCTCTGGAAAATGCTTTTGAAATAATGGGCTTAAATGTTCAAGCTCTAAAGCAATTTTCTGAGGGATAAAGGACGCATGGCAAAGTCTATTTCAATCAGTCGTTTAAGGCATGTTTTAGTGGCGACTGTTCAGATTGATCTTAGCTCAGAGGTACTAGACAACTTCCGTGCAGATTTGTTGGATAAAGTCAGAGAACATGCCATCAAAGGGGTGCTCATTGATCTATCAGAAGTTAAAACGCTGGATCGTATGGATATGGATGCATTACTCGAAATAGTCACAACTGTAGAAGTAATGGGAAGAGGGTGCGCATTTGTTGGCATTAGGCCCGGGATTGCAATGGCTTTGGTCAACATTGGCTATGAGACTGAGAATCTTCATTGCGCGCGTAGCATTGATGATGGCTTAGAAATGATAGGAAACTAGCGTGGATTCGAACTACGTGAATGAAGAGACGATTGAGACATATAGAATTAATAGTGAGTCGGATGTCATGAGTGCAGTGATTGCGATTTTTTCACTGGTGAAGAACAGAGGCTTTTCAGAAACTGAAGTAAGTGAAATATCGACATCCGTCTCTGAGCTAGCAATGAATATCGTCAAATACGCGCAAGAGGGTGTTATTACCGTTAGTGGCATCGAACAAACAGAGCAGCAAAAAGGTATTAGAGTTGTTGCTAAAGACTTCGGTCCAGGTATTGAAGATATTTCCGTCGCATTAGAAGAGCATTACTCGACGGGGGCATCTTTAGGTTTAGGACTTCCTGGTGTGAGAAGAATGGTTGATGAGTTTGATATTGAGTCTGAGCTAGGGAAGGGAACGCAGGTGATGTTCATTAAGTGGAAAACCTAATATGGGATTTGAATACAGTGTTTATTGCGTTCCTTATCAGGGCGAGTCGGAAGCTGGAGATGGTTACTATGTCCATCAGCTAGGGGATGATTTGCTCGTAGTGATTATTGATGTCCTTGGCCATGGTCCTAAAGCAGCAAGTCTAGCTCGGCTCATTGAATCAAAATTGGCAGAGATTGCATGTAAGGATATTAAGTGGATGACATCGACTTTGCACGAGCATCTGATGGGCTCGCTTGGTACTGCGTTAACCTTGGTTTACTTTGATAGCGCATCCAAACAAGCCGCTGGAATAGGTATTGGAAACACACTGGTGCGTCAGTTAGGTCATAGTTACCGTTCGTTTGCTGCCCAACCCGGTATTGTTGGTGAGCTACTACCCACTTTACGACCTTTCGAATTTCAGTTTGATTTCGATGAAACTTATCTATTCACAACTGATGGAGTAAAAGAAAACATCGATCGCGACGAAATGGAGTTTGCCAATGGTAAAGCGCTCGATTATCTCTCCTCTTTTTTTGTTCGGACGTTTAGTAAACCTTTTGATGATGCAACCGCCATAGTTGTTAGGTATTGCCATGATTAATTCTTTTCAGTTCAGGGTTGATAATAGCAACGTAGCTCGCATCTCATTTCGTAAGAAAATCGCCTTAATTCTTGAGACGTTGGGGTATGCCTTTCAGGCCAGAGACCAGTTGATTTTTCTCAGTGGCGAAATCATGGTGCATTTATTCGGTGATGATGCCACGCTTTGTGTGCAAGCTTCAGTGGAGTCTGATTGTGTAAAAGTTGCTTGGTCATATGAAGATTTGAGTCTTCAGCTACCTGATTTATCGGTTCCTTTACTGAAATTATCACGGAATGCCGAAAGCGTAGTTTGGACAATTGATTCATTAGTCATGATGACTCCGACGGTGACTGAGAAAGTAATTGCAATCTTGAGCGAGAAGTCGCGTGATGAACTGATGGAAGAGTTAAAAAGTACCAACCGACAATTGGCACTTCATCAGGAGGGGTTAGAGCATGAAATCGAGCTAAGAACAAGGGACTTACAAGCGAATGAAGCGCTGTCTCGAACGATTATAGAAGGGGCGCCATCTAGTGTCGCGATCATCGATAGTCAACAGCGTATCATCTTATGGAATAAGACGGCCGAAGAAACATACGGGTATAGTTTTGATGAAGTAGAAGGACAAAATCTCTGTGATCTCTTGCAAATTGACTTGCCTGAAGAGTTGCGTGATGTGTTGAGCGGAGAGCTTTCCATTGACGACCAGATCAAAGTTAGTGGCGGGTTCTTTGAGGTTGAAACATACACCTCGCAAGGACATATGATTCCTATTGATCTGGGGATCACTATTTTCTTGTTTGATGAGCAATGCCGCGCAGCGATGTTTTTGCGCGATGTGACTTCTAGAAAAATTGTTGAAGATGAACTTAATAAAGCACGCTCTAAGGCAGAAGAAGCGGTTGAGGTGAAGTCGATGTTTTTGGCTAATATGAGCCATGAAATTCGTACACCGATGAATGCCATTATCGGTATGTCTCATTTGGCGTTGAAAACAGACCTAACGCCAAAACAGCATGACTACATTTTAAAGATCCATAACTCCGCTTCTCTATTGCTTGGGATTATTAATGACATTCTGGACTTCAGCAAAATAGAAGCGGGTAAGCTTTCGATTGAACATATTGAATTCCATCTCGACGACGTTCTGCACAATGTCTCTATGGTGACAGGACAAAAGGCATTTGAAAAAGGGCTTGAGCTAATATTTCAAATAGACCGAAATGTACCTAAAGTCTTGTTTGGTGACCCGTTACGCTTAGGGCAAATCATTATTAACTTAGTGAATAATGCGGTGAAATTTACTGATCAGGGTGAAATTACCGTTCATGTCACTAAAAAACCTTATTCAGAAGAGAAGATCGAATTGAACTTCACCGTTCAGGACACCGGTATAGGAATGAGTCCCGAACAATCAGAGAAATTATTCAGCGCATTTACTCAAGCGGATGGTAGTACCACGCGACGTTATGGTGGCACGGGGCTTGGATTATCAATATGTCGGCGTTTAGTCGAGTTGATGGGCGGAGACATCCATGTTGAGAGCGCTGTTGGGAAAGGAAGTCAGTTTAAATTTAATGTCTTAACTGGCTATTTCGAAGGTGATGAAGTTATATCGCATGTGGTTCCATCTACGCTAAACGATGTCAAAGCCATGGTGGTGGATGACAACGAACACGCTCTTTTGGTGATGGAAGACTTGCTCGATGTGTTGCCTAATCGACCGAGTTTAGTGTCAAGTGGCGAGCTAGCTATTGAGGCCTTGATGGAGGCTACAAAGCAGAACCAACCTTACAACTTAGTCTTTATGGATTGGAAAATGCCCGTCATGAGTGGGATTGAGGCAACTCAAAAAATCCGACACACACTGCCTGCTGAGCAACAACCTAAGATCGTCATTGTTACTGCGTATGACAAAGAAGATATTTCTCTGGATCTTGATGACCTTGATATTGCAGGTTTTTTGTCAAAGCCAGTAGGACAGTCTTATCTCTTTGATTTATTGATGGATCTGTTTGGGCCTAAGCTTAATGAAAATACTAAGAGCCACTCAAAACAACGTACAAAAGACAGTTCATTAAGAGGCTTAAACGTTTTGCTGGTGGAGGATAATGAGATCAATCAGCAGATTGCAGTAGAACTCATGGAAGAAAAAGGACTGAAAGTGACGGTGGCCAACAATGGTCAAGAAGCCCTTGATACTTTGGAACAGGTTTATCAGCCAGACAGCCCCCATTTTGAAATCATATTTATGGATTTACAAATGCCGGTTATGGATGGCTACGAAGCAAGTAAACGTATACGAGGCGACCACCGTTTTGATGATGTTCCTCTAGTGGCAATGACTGCACATGCGATGATAGAGGAGCGCGAACGTTGTCTCTCCATTGGGATGAACGATCATGTTTCTAAACCGATAGATCCAGAAATATTGTTTAGCACCATTAAACGTTGCTGCTCAGGTTTTTGTGCGGCCCCTCCTATTGAGGAGGAAGAGGCCGCGCCGGATGAAATCGTTGATGTTGTTGATACCAAGGTAGTTACTTCATTAGAACAAGTGGAATCCTTAGATTTAAAAAATGGCTTACTCAGAGTGGCTGGTAATGAAGCGCTTTATCGTCGCTTACTGTCTCAATTGATCGATAAAGAGCATGACTTTGTTTCTAGGCTCAATATTGCTTTAGAAAAGCAAGATTATGATTATGCGAGTTTAATTACCCACACCTTAAAAGGCTCGGCGGGTAATTTGGGTATGGTGCGTTTGTTTGATATTGCTGCTCGACTAGAGCTTCAGCTTAGCGATTCAGAGCAAAGAAATGATATTGATGAAACAAAGCACGAATTAGAACAGTATATCGGCCCATTTTTACAGCAAGTGTGTGAAGGGCTAGGCCGCTTGTATCCTTCAGAGATCCGGAACAATTTGGACGATGATAGCGTTGCCCTGATATTGCAGTTAGACATGCTTTTACATGAATTTGACGCGAGTGCAATTGAGTTCCTTGACGAGCACTTCCTTCGCTTCAATACTTTACTTGAGTCAGAAGCGTTTGAGATTTGCCGCCGTCATATCAATGATTGTGATTTTCTCTCTGCGAGCATAGCGTTAAGGAAAGCTGCCAGCATTTATCCGATTGATTCGGAAAAGATGTTTGGAGGTTCAAATGGATGAATTGAACCCTAGTGTACTAGTGGTAGATGACAATGCGGAAAATAGGGTGCTATTGAGTGGCTTGTTGAAACCGTATTTTAAAGTACTTGTTGCCGTTAATGGGGAGCAAGCGCTAACCATTGCGTCGGCGAAACTGCCGGATATTATTTTGCTCGATATTATGATGCCGGAAATGGACGGCTATGAAGTGTGTCTTCGCTTGAAATCCAACCCCATCACTGAATCGATCCCCGTTATCTTTTTAACTGCAAAAACCCAAATTGAAGATGAGCAGCGTGGATTTGAGGTCGGAGCGGTTGACTATATTTTAAAGCCGATTAGTCCTCCAATCTTATTGACCAGAATTAATACTCATTTGAAATTGCGTGGTGCAATGGATGAGTTATCGCACCAAAATGAGGTATTAGAAGAAAGGGTAAAAGAACGCACACATGAGCTAGAAACGCTGCAAGATGCAACGATAGGAGCTATGGCTTCACTGGCAGAAACGCGAGATAACGAAACGGGCAATCATATTCGTCGTACCCAAAATTATGTGCGAATTTTGGCGGAAGAATTGCGGCGAAAAGGTCACTATCAAGATGAGTTATCTATAGAGTCTATTGAGCTACTTTATAAATCAGCGCCTCTTCATGATATTGGAAAGGTTGGTATTTCGGACAGTATTTTACTCAAACCGGGCAAGCTAACCGACGAAGAGTTCGACATAATGAAGAGTCATACCTCTTTAGGTCGTGAAGTGTTACTTACTGTTGAATCTTCAATCGATTTCGAGTGTGACTTCTTAACGACAGCGATAGAGATTGCATTCAGTCATCAAGAAAAGTGGGATGGCAGTGGCTATCCTGAGGGGCTGTCCGGCCATGATATTCCTTTGAGTGCTCGTCTTATGGCTATCGCTGATGTGTATGATGCGTTAATTTCCGAGCGAGTTTATAAACCTGCTTTCTCCCATGATAAAGCGGTGAAAATTATTGAAGAAGGGGCTGGTTCTCACTTTGAACCACTGATTGTGGAGAGCTTTCTTTCGATCGAGAAAAAATTTAGGGAAGTTGCATCGACATACCGAGATGAAGGCTTCGATGACGATTCGTTTAATTTAAAAGCCAGTGGGCATGATTAATTCTCAACTTTGAAACAAGTGGTCTTACCTAGAGATGAATTGAAAGAAAAATGTGGATCGCCGTACCTGGTGTTATAACGTTCTGTTACACTCAACCAATAAACTAGACAAATAGGAGTAGGTGTACGCATGTCTTTTCCGGTACTTATATGCGATGACTCCGCTTTAGCGAGAAAGCAAATGGCTCGCTCACTGCCTGCTTCGCTGAATGCTGATATAACGTTTGCTGTTCATGGTCTGGACGCATTAGAACAGCTAGAAAATAACGATTTTAAACTGATGTTTTTGGACCTAACCATGCCCGAATTGGATGGTTTTGGTACGCTTGAAGAAATTGGCAACAAAGGGCTCGATATCCCCGTTGTTGTGGTATCCGGTGATATTCAACCCAAAGCCAAAGAACGAGTGATGGCGCTGGGTGCCAAAGCATTTATCCAGAAGCCCATCAACAAAGATGCTCTTAATGCGGTACTTAAAGAACTTGTTGAGCCGGCTAGTCGCCCGCAGATCATCACACCTGTTTCAATTGAACTACCTATTCTTCGCCGTCGTGATATTTATATGGAAGTGGCGAACGTTTCGATTGGTCGTGCGGCAGACGCGTTGGCACGGCATTTTGATGTGTTTGTGCATTTACCTTTGCCTAACGTCAACATTTTGGAAGTGACTGAACTTCATATGGCATTGCGTGATTTGGCAGAGAACGATCAAGTCTCGGGCGTTTGCCAAGGTTTTAGTGGTGAGGGTATTGCAGGAGAAGCACTGGTTCTTTTGAGCGATTCTAGCGTTTCTGATCTGAAAAAATTAATGAAAGTTCCCGCAGACAGTGAAGAGCTCGAAGAGCTTGAACTTCTGATGGACGTATCGAACATCTTGGTCGGCTCGTTTCTCAACGGTCTTGGTGAGCAATCAGAAGTACGATTCTTTCAAAGTTCGCCAGTGCTGTTAGGTCAGCACATCTCCATTGATTCGGTTATTCAATCGACCAGTGGCTCGTTCCAAAAGACCATGACCTTTGAGGTGAGCTATAACATTGATGGCACCAGTATAAGGTGTGACTTATTGTTTATGTTTGTAGATGAATCTTTGCCGTTACTTGATAACAAATTGTCGTACCTAATGGAGGACTTTTAAATGTTGAATCTTCCTGCTGAATTTGAGCAATTCCACTGGATGGTGGATATGGTACAAAACGTCGATCTGGGTTTGATTGTTATTAACCGAGACTATAAGGTCCAAGTGTGGAATGGTTTTATGACTCACCACAGTGGCGTGCAGTCCCATGATGCGATAGACAAAACGCTGTTTGAGCTGTTTCCCGAGATCCCACAAGACTGGTTTAAGCTGAAAACCAAACCGGTTTATGATTTGGGATGTCGAAGCTTCATTACTTGGCAGCAGCGTCCATACTTATTTAAATGTCGTAATGTACGCCCTGTTACCCAGCAGGCGGATTTTATGTACCAAAACATTACGCTAAATCCCATGCGTACACCAACAGGTGAAATTCGCTCGCTGTTTTTATCGATACAAGACGCCACCGCAGAAGCTTTGGTTTCGAAACAGCAATAAATGATACAACAGCGCCAAGGTAATCCTTGGCGCTGTTGTATATGCGGTAAGCAACTCCGACAAAAGTGTACCTAGATGGAACGACTACCTACTCGCTTATATACCGCTCAGCAAGTTAAGCAGGGTGAGCAATTGGCTGCGCAGCAAGCAGGCGTAGAAATGTATACTCTAATGCAACGCGCTGGAAAGGCTGTCTACCAGCGTATTCGATATCAATACCCTAACATCAAGCACCTCTCTATCTTGTGTGGTTGCGGCAACAATGGTGGAGACGGCTTTGTTGTGGCCAAACTTGCGCAGAAAGATGGTCTAGATGTGCAGCTGTATCTTTATGGGGATGAAGCCAAAATATCGGGTGATGCGAAAAAAGCCAAACAAGCGTGGTTAAATGGTGGGGGTGAGATTAGCTCGATAGATAGCTTCAATGCAGGAGATGCAGATCTTATCGTTGATGGGTTACTTGGAACGGGTTTAAGTTGCGATGTTCGCGAACCGATGCAAGTCATCATTGGAAAGATAAACGAAGCTAATCTCCCTGTGGTGTCGATAGATATCCCTTCAGGTTTATGTAGCGATACTGGCTCGATATTGGGCGCTGCAATATCAGCGAATTCAACGGTTACTTTTATCGGGGTCAAGCAAGGGCTTATGACAGGACAAGCTCGAAGCGTAGTCGGCGAGCTACATTTTGCAGGCCTAGGAGTGGACGAAGAGTTTACTCAGCTTGCATCGCACTCCGCTTTATCGCTTGGTTCCGAGTCGGTAAAACACTTGTTACCTAAAAGATGCCCAACAGCGCATAAAGGCAACCATGGACGTTTGCTCTGTATTGGCGGTAATGAAGGTTATTCCGGCGCGATTCGGCTATGTGCCAGTGCAGCGGCCAGAACGGGAGCTGGGCTAATTCGAACTTTGTGTCATCAGAGTTCGACATTGGCGCTGCAAGTTGGGTGTCCGGAAGTCATGACCCGCTCATGGAATGGCAATAGTGAGCTACTGAGTGAAGCTCTCCAAGCTACAGATGTACTCGCTCTTGGCCCCGGGCTTGGTACCGATAATTGGGCGAAGACTCTCTTCTTAGCATGCAAGAGTTCAACGAAAGCAAAAGTGTTGGATGCTGATGCGCTTAACTTACTTGCCAATGAGCCTAGTGCTGATCATGCAAGAGTGATAACGCCGCATCCGGGTGAAGCAGCAAGGCTACTAGGTTGCAGTGTAGCGACTGTGGAGCAAAACCGCTTTCAAGCCGTTAAGGACTTACAAAACAAATATGGTGGTGTCGTGGTGCTTAAAGGGGCGGGTACGCTTATCAACGATGGCCACGATATTTACATCTGCAATGCGGGTAACCCTGGCATGGCTACTGGCGGTATGGGCGATGTACTCACCGGGATTATTGCCGCGATGCTTGCTCAAGGGCTATCGCTATCTGATGCCGCGAAAGTAGGAACGCTTATTCACAGTGTTGCTGCGGATGAACTTGTTCAACAGTATGGCCAAATTGGTCTGTTGGCCAGCGATGTAATACCAGCCTCACGAGCGGCCATTCAGCATTGCTTGTCACTCGGTGAATGAACAAAAAGTGAACTTTTTTTAACCATTTATGTGACTTCGATTGTTATTTCATAGTATTTCGTTACAATGCTCGTTCTTTCCTGAATTGTGCATCCGTATTTGCGCAGAAAAGGGCACGAACTCTCGTCTTTAATCTTTGAACTCCCATTAAAGACTCGTTTTAAATTGCATGTGTTGCTTGGTGTGCAACACCACTGTAAAGGATATTTTAATGCCTATTATTACTCTTCCTGACGGCAGTCAGCGTCAGTTCGACAACCCAGTTTCTACTCTTGATGTTGCTCAATCTATCGGTCCTGGTCTTGCGAAAGCAACCATCGCTGGTCGTGTAGATGGCAACCGTGTTGATGCATGTGATCTTATTGAACAAGATGCAAGCCTTGAAATCATCACAGTTAAAGATGAAGTGGATGGTCTAGAAATCGTTCGTCACTCATGTGCTCACCTGTTAGGTCACGCGATCAAGCAGCTTTACCCTGAAGCAAAAATGGCGATCGGTCCAACAATCGATAACGGTTTCTACTACGATATCGATCTTGAGTACTCTCTAACGCAAGAAGATCTAGAGAAGATCGAAAAGCGTATGAAAGAGCTTGCGAAGACCAAATACCAAGTAATCAAGAAAAAGGTTAGCTGGCAGGAAGCACGCGATGCGTTTGAAGCTCGCGGTGAAACATACAAGATGGAAATCTTGGACGAAAACGTCTCTCGTGATGATCGTCCGGGTCTATACCATCATGAAGAATACATCGATATGTGTCGTGGTCCTCACGTACCACATATGGGTTTCTGTCAGCACTTTACGCTACTTAACGTAGCAGGTGCATACTGGCGTGGTAACAGTGACAACAAGATGCTACAGCGTATCTATGGCACTGCATTCCACGACAAAAAAGCGCTTAAAGCACACCTAACTCGCCTAGAAGAAGCGGCGAAGCGTGACCACCGTAAGATTGGTAAGCAACTAGACCTATTCCACATGCAGCAAGAAGCACCGGGTATGGTGTTCTGGCACCACAATGGTTGGTCTATTTTCCGTGACCTAGAAGTATTTGTTCGCGAAAAACTGACAGAGTACGGCTACCAAGAAGTAAAAGGTCCGCTTATTATGGACCGCGTTCTTTGGGAGCGTTCTGGTCACTGGGACAAATACGCAGAAGCGATGTTTACGACTTCTTCAGAGAACCGTGAATACGCGCTTAAGCCAATGAACTGTCCTGGTCACGTACAGATCTTTAACCAAGGTCTGAAATCTTACCGTGATCTACCACTGCGTATGGCAGAGTTTGGTTCATGTCACCGTAACGAGCCATCTGGTGCACTACACGGCATTATGCGTGTACGTGGTTTCACTCAAGATGATGCTCACATCTTCTGTACTGAAAGTCAGATTCAAGAAGAGGTGACGAGCTGTATCAAGATGGTGTACGATACGTACCAGACATTTGGTTTCGACAACATTGTTGTTAAACTGTCTACACGTCCTGAGAAGCGTGTTGGTTCAGACGAGATCTGGGATCAGTCTGAAGAAGCGCTTAAGCAGTCTCTTGAAGCGATGGACATCGCATACGAAATTCAAGAAGGCGAAGGTGCGTTCTACGGTCCGAAGATTGAATTTACTCTTCATGACTGTTTAGATCGTGCATGGCAATGTGGTACAGTACAGCTTGATTTCAACTTACCAGGCCGTCTAGGGGCAACCTACGTTGATGAAAATAACGAGCGTCAAACGCCAGTTATGATTCACCGTGCGATTTTAGGTTCACTAGAGCGTTTCATCGGTATTTTGATTGAAGAATATTATGGCTTCTTCCCAACTTGGTTATCGCCAGAACAGGCTGTAATCATGAACATTACTGATAAACAGTCAGATTATGTTCAGGAAGTGGCACAAAAACTACAAAAATGTGGAATTAGAGCTAAAGCGGACTTGAGAAATGAGAAGATTGGCTTTAAAATCCGCGAACACACTTTGAAGCGTGTACCGTTTATGCTTGTTTGTGGCGACCAAGAAATGGAAGCTGGCGAAATTGCAGTACGTACTCGTAAAGGCAAAGATCTCGGCAAGTTTAAAGTGGATGACTTTATTTCATACATCCAAGACGAGATTTCAAGCCGTAAGCTCAATCTGGAGGAATAAACTATTAAAGGCGGAAGACGCGGCCAAGTACCGGCCAAACAAAATGCTCATCGTTTAAACGGTGAAATTCGTGGCGTTCGTGAAGTTCGTTTAACTGGTGCTGATGGTGAATCAGTAGGTGTTGTTTCTATTCAAGAAGCAGTAGCAGCCGCTGAAGAAGTAGGTATGGATCTGGTAGAAATCAGTCCAAATGCTGAGCCACCAGTATGTCGTGTAATGGACTACGGTAAATTCCTCTTTGAGAAGAGCAAGTCTGCTAAAGAGCAGAAGAAGAAGCAAAAACAGGTTCAGATTAAGGAAGTAAAATTCCGTCCTGGAACTGATATTGGAGACTATCAGGTAAAACTACGCAACCTGACGCGTTTCCTTGAAGAAGGCAACAAAGTGAAGGTAACAATTCGCTTCCGTGGCCGAGAAATGGCGCACCAAGAGATCGGTGTTGACGTTCTAAATCGTCTTAAGGAAGACACTGTTGAATTAGCAGTAGTGGAATCTTTCCCTAAGAAGATCGAAGGTCGTCAGATGATCATGGTTCTTGCCCCTAAAAAGAAGTAATTAACGGCTTTGCAAGTAATAGAACTCAGCTGCCGTAAGGTGGCTGAGTTTTGTTCGCCCTAATTACTATTGTTTAATACAACTCAACAATGCGGAGTTATTCATCATGCCTAAGATGAAAACCAACAAAGGTGCTGCTAAGCGTTTTAAGAAAACTGCTGGTGGTATTAAGTTTAAGCACGCTACTAAACGTCACATCCTGACTAAGCGTACTACTAAGAACAAGCGTCAGCTTCGTCCAAATGCAATCCTTCCTAAGTGTGAAGTGGCTGCAGTTGCTCGTATGCTACCATACGCATAATTCTTTTTAGTTTATCAATCGTTTAGTTTAGGAGAAGCATAATGCCTCGCGTAAAACGTGGTGTACAAGCTCGTGCACGTCATAAGAAAGTTCTAAAACAAGCTAAAGGTTACTACGGAGCACGTTCACGTGTTTACCGCGTAGCTTTCCAAGCAGTTACTAAAGCTGGTCAATACGCTTACCGTGACCGTCGCAACAAGAAACGTCAATTCCGTCAACTATGGATTGCACGTATCAACGCTGCATCTCGCCAGAATGGTCTATCTTACAGCCGTTTCATCAACGGTCTTAAGAAAGCATCTATCGAGATCGACCGTAAGATCCTTGCTGACATCGCGGTATTCGACAAAGCTGCATTCGCAGTTCTAGTTGAAAAAGCGAAAGCTGCTCTTTAATTAGAGTCAGTGATTAGGATTAAGGAAAGGAGAGCTTAGGCTCTCCTTTTTTCTATCTGAAATATGCCCTATAAGCTCGATAGCGGGCTTTTAACCCCACTAGCACCTCTCTCTAAGACATGAGTATAAATCTGCGTGGTACGCACGTCGCTGTGCCCCAATTGCTCTTGTACAGTTCTAATATCTGCGCCTGATTCGAGTAAATGTGTTGCGAAGCTATGCCTAAGGGTGTGGCAGGTTACGTGTTTATCGATTCCAGCCTCTTTCGCTGTGCGTTTAACAGCGCGTTGAAGTGCCACTGCATTGATGTGATGTCGCCGAACCAACCCCGTTTCTGGATCAGTGGAAAGCTTGTTCGAAGGGAATAAGTAGTGCCACTTGAACTCAAGTTCTGCACCACGATATTTTTTCTGCAATGACTGGTTAAGCCACACACCAGCGTACCCAGGTGTATTCATGTCTTTCTTGTAATAGCGCTGTGCCAAAGCTTGTTGCTCGTTGAGCATTGGAACCAACTCTTTCGCTAAAGTAACGACTCGATTCTTCCCCCCTTTCCCTTGCCAAATTCGCACTGCTGAGTAGTCGTAATCGATGTCGTGAACACGTAATCGAACGGCCTCCATCACGCGCAGCCCTGAGCCGTACAAAAGCATGATGTGAAGCTTGTACCTTGGATCAATGTGCTTAAGGAATTGGCGAGTCTCATGCTTGGTTAATACCACAGGAAGTTTTCGGTCAAGCAGAGACTTCTGAAACTTCATATCGTTTTCTAACGGAGTTCGGTAAAAGTCCCGATAGAGAAAGTTAATTGCATTCAGCGCGAGGGCTTGAGTTTTGGCTGCCACTTTGTCGTGGAGGGCAAGGTGTGTTAAGAACTCTTCAACACTTCTTTCATCGAGCCTCGAAGGGTGAGCCATATGATGAAACGTAACAAATCGACTAATCCAGTTAATATAAGCATCAATGGTCTTTGTCGCATAGTGACGTGCTCTCATGTGTTCTTTAATGCTTAATATAAACTGATTCTTCATCGTCATAACCTAATGTAGCTGGAATAAGCTAGCCACATTGTTTGGGACGAGCAATGAATTCAAGACTTTGGCGCATCAGGTCTTCAATTACTGGTCTTCTCGCACTAACTTTCATCCTAAGTGGTTGATGATTGCGTATCGAACTGTGAAGCATATCTGTGTGGTCCGATATAAATTCGCTGGCGACAGTGTTACCCTTTGGCAAAGTTTATATGAGTTTTCAATGAATTATTTCTTGTCGAATGATGAGAACCCGAGATGAATAATCACAATTGGTAAGGATGTTGACTGTGAAAAAAGTACTCGCTTTAACTTTGTCGGCTGTAATCGCATATAGCCCAATAGTGGCAGCAGAAACTAAGAAAGAGTCAGTGGCACAGCTACTCGATGCAATGAAAATAGAAGAGCAAATGGTGGGGGGCTTTGAGGCCATGCTTCCTGTCATTCATCAGCTTGCCGCTAAACTTGAGCTTAACCAAGCCGAGACAGAAGAGCTAAAAGATATATATCGAGATTGGTTTAAAAACGACTTCGACAAATTTTATATCAGTACGCAAATTGCAGACTTATACGCCGACACATTCACCCATGATGAAATCAAAGCCATTACGCAGTTCTATCAAACACCTGCTGGCCGAAAGTTGGTAGAAAAGTCACCAGAGCTTGCTAAATTAGGCGCTCGATTTGGTATGGAAGAAGCGCAGCGCAAACAGCAGCAACTGCTCGAAAAGTTGGGTCCATTTATTGAAAAACACTCTCCAGAACAGTAGTTAGACTCTCAATCATTTGATAATGCAGTAGGTTGAACATGGATGAAAAAAGTCAGCAGTTTATACAACAATATCTAGATACTTTGCCTCCCGAGGAAGCTAAGAACCGTTCTTGTAGCGCAGATTACTTTTGTGCCGATGAGTACAATGCCAACGTATGTGCTGAGTTGATATTGCGTGGTGAAAAGCAGGCCTCGTGTAGTATGGAATATTGGTACAGTCACGAAGGTGAGCCAATGCCAGAGGTAGGGCATCTCCAGGTCGTTTTAAACTGGCAGGGTGAGCCGGTCTGTATCATTGAACTTAGCGATGTTGCAACGGCAAAATACTGTGACGTTACGGCGGAGTTTGCCGCCGCTGAAGGCGAGGGAGACAAGAGTTTGGAGTGGTGGCGTGAAGCTCACTGGAAGTTCTTTTCTCGTGAATGTGCAGAACTCAAGATTGAACCAAGTGAAGAGATGCTGTTAGTGCTTGAGCGCTTTAAAGTCGTCTACTTTTAGTCTGCTACAAAACAGCGATAAGCTAAGTAAAAAGGCCCGATGTTCATCGAGCCTTTTTCTATTTTGCGAGTGTCTATTTAACTCGCAATATTCATCGTCAGGTTGAGGTCGAGTGACAATTTAGAAAGCTTGTCCTTCAACACTTTACGCGTCTTTTCTAGCTCTGCGACTTGAACCTGCTTTCCTTGAGCATGAACATCCAGTTTGACTCGCAGTTCGCGACCTACCTTGGTAACGCCAGCGACTTCGAGGTTTTGCGTCACTTGTTTATCAAGGGCTGAAACCTCCGCATCTACGGTGTCACAAATCTTCGAACTAGGCTTCATCATCAGTAGTTCGCGTAGTGCATCACGAAGCATCTCAAATGGAATTTTAATGAAGTAGAATGACATAAGCAGCATCATCATCGGGTCCGCATAGACCGCATATTGTGCCAGTGGTGAAAGAGTTATCAACCACGCTGCGATAAAACCAAGTGTTACCGCGACACTAAGAAGCGTATCCATCTGCCACTGCTTCGTTTCTGCTTCAATTAAGCCGGATGAAAAACGTTTGGATCTGTTGGCGATATGCCACCAAGTATAACTACAGCCGAGGACATTGATGACTCCGAATAAGGTAGCGATCCCCGCATCGACTTCTCGGCCACCTGAAAACAGAGACGTGATGGCTGAGTAGAGCGAGTAAGCGACAATGACGAGAATCACACTGCCCTTAACAGCAATTACGATAGGCTCAAGAGCCGACTTACCGAAGGGAAACTGACGCTTAGAAGGGCGCGCGATAAATCGAGAGACAGCCAGTGACAATAAAGTTAACAGTAAACTGACTAAGGAATAGACGCCATCAAAAACAATCACAAGTGAGCCTACAAGCAATCCGAGCACTAGACCACTACCCGCGAAGCCTGATGCTAACAGCGCTGAGAATGTAAGTATTCGTTTTTCATTTAAGCTTGTCCTGGCACACATAAAGGTATCTCTTCTATAAACACCCGTATATTTTTCCCATAATTAGAGAAATACACAAACGAATTCTAGAATCTCATGTCGGATAAAAATTAAGCGAATGAAATAAGATTAAATTAATCAATAAGATACAGGTTTATATTGGTGTCAATAAAACTGACGCTGAGTGATGGGCTATTGATTAGCAGCTGATGTTAGAAATCAAATAGATATTCATTGAGTTTATCTGCAAGCCACGACATACCAGGGTGTTCAGCCATCCCTGATGAAGTAAACATGCAGTAATCTTCCTGGGTTAAGCCATAGGTATGTTTGATCACCGCAAGATCTTGTTTCCTCAGCAAATGTCGAATAAGAGGCTCTGGCAGTACACCCCAAGCATCTTCTTCCAAAATGGTGTTGAGCATGTAATCAAAGCTAGAGAAGCCGATGTGTCTTAGGGAGAAAGGCTGCAGTTCAGGGTTATCTTTCTCGTTCAAATAGACCATAACAGCTTGCATCGCCTTACGAAGTTCGTCATCTGAAACACGCCTTAGGTGCGCGAGTGGATTACTTGAGCGACACACTGACATAAGACGAATTTTACCAAGGGGCTGGAAGGTAATCAGAGGATCATCAATACGCTCATAATCGACACCAAATGCGAAATCGACCTGAGATGTAGCAACTAAGTTGGTTAAGTCGCCACTTGATGCCAGCACGATGTTGAATGCGGTTGCAGGGAAACGGTTATTAAGTCGATGAGACAGATCTTGCCATAACTCATCAGGTAACGAGTCATCACGTGCAATCCATATTTCGGCGTTAAACTCACCGCAGACTTGAGCACAGGTTTGTCGGATACGTGAGGCCGTGACCAACAGGTTCTGGCTATCTTTATAAATTGCCTTTCCTGCTTCAGAAAGCACCAAATTGTTTCCGCTACGTACAAACAGCGCAACATCGAGATCTTTCTCTAATGCTTTGATCGACATGCTTAACTTAGTGCGGTTGCATTCAAGTTGACGCGCCGCTTCTGATACTGACCCTGTATCAGCGACAGTACAAAAGGCTTCGATTTGCGTAAGGTTCATCGGTTGCTCAATTTGGTTAGATTGAAATCGATCTTATATCAAAGTTAGTTGATTGTCTGTTTTCACGATTGAAATGCTATGAATTTCATGCAGTTTTGGTACTCTTGGCCTGTGCCTAATGAATGTAGTTACAGGGAGATCATGATGGCTAACACTTGGGACGATGTCGCAGCAAACTGGGATACGGAAGTATCGACGAATACCTATGCAGATAAAGCGTTCGAATCGCTAAAAAGTGTTGTAGATGTGATGGGGTTACATATCCTTGATTTCGGTTGCGGAACAGGCCTATTGAGCCAACGCATGTCGCCAACAGCGAAAGACATTGTTGCGCTAGACAGCTCCGAATCAATGATTGAGCAACTGGATAATAAAGAGCTTGAGAATGTAGAGCCTGTTGTTGATATACTAAGCCGTGGCTTGGTGGCAATGCATCCAGCTTTTAGAGCGCAGTTTGATCTTGTGGTTGCATCCTCTGTATGCAGTTTCTTACCAAATTACTCAGATGTAGCTGACATTGTTTATAGCCTTATTGATGAAGGTGGTTACTTCGTACAATGGGATTGGTTGTCTGACAAAGATGAAGTTGGCGGTATGACAATTGGCCATGCACAGCAAGTATTGACCAGCGTTGGTTTTGAAGAGGTTGTGGTAACTACACCATTCGAGGTCGAAACGCCGCAAGGAACATTGAAAGTGTTGATGGCTGTTGCGAAAAAATAGTCGGAATTAAGATTGAATTTTTAAAGCCCGAACCCAGTGTTCGGGCTTTTTTTGTTCTTTGCTGAGTTATGCTTGGTACTGCACCACTTCGTCCAATACCCAAGGGTTGGCGATCGCACCTTTGTTTTGTACTTCATCGCCATGTAAGACCTGCTTTACTGCGAGTTCCACTAATTTACCAGATTTGGTTTTTGGTACTTCACTGAGCGAGTAGATCTCAGCAGGTACATGCCTTGGTGAACATTGGACACGTAAAGTCTGCTTGATCTGGTTTTTTAGCTCGTCATCAAGTACGTAGTCGGATTCTAGTTGGACAAACAGAACCACTTTTTCGTCCCCATCAACGCGTCGAGATACGGCAATTGAGTCCTGTACTGCCGGGATCTGATTGACTTGTTGATAGATTTCAGCTGTTCCGATACGAACGCCACCAGGGTTTAGCGTCGCGTCACTGCGGCCGTAAAAAATCATACCCCCGGTTGAAGTGACTTCGACATCGTCGCCATGGTGCCAAGTATTATCAAATTTACTCCAGTAAGCGTTATGGTAGCGTTCACCATCGTCATGCCAGAAGCCAAGCGGTTGATTTGGAAAACTGTTCAAACATACTAGTTCACCGCGCTGTGAGGTGATTGACTCTCCGGCTTCATTATATACCGCAATATCCATTCCTAATGCCGCGCCTTGACACTCTCCTCTATAAACCGGAGAAATGGGGTTCCCGAGCACAAAGCATCCACAGATATCGGTACCCCCGGAAATAGAAGCCAAATGAAGGTCAACTTTGATGTTGTCATAAACGAAATCAAACTGCTGCGGGTAGAGTACCGAACCAGTCGAGCATAAAGTTCGAAGTGAAGCTAAGTCATAACTGTCACAAGGTTTAAAGTTGCTTTTTTGTAGCGCTTCAAGATACTTAGCCGATGTGCCAAACAAAGTCACTTCCGCTTCTTCGGCGAGCTGCCACAAGATGTTGGGATTTGGGTACATTGGGCTGCCATCAAAAATCACCAGTGTTGCGCCACTCGCTAACGTAGAAACGTGCCAGTTCCACATCATCCAGCCACATGTGGTGTAGTAGAAGACGCGATCTTTAGGCTGAATATCACAATGGAGCTGATGTTCTTTTAGGTGATTAAGAACAGTGCCTCCGACTGAGTGAACAATACATTTAGGTTTTCCTGTCGTACCTGAAGAGTAGAGAACAAATAGAGGATCATTGAAGCCAATGCGCTGATAGCGAATTCCACGAGGTAAGAAGCTAGCTAAAATCGCTTCCCAGTCAGAAAAAGGTTCACGACTATAGCAATGTTCGATAGGTGCAGATTTCAAATAATCGATCTGACAGGTATTGATAATACTTGGAAGAGCTTCAACAAGTTGGCGGTTTTTATCTTCAAGATGGAAGGTTTTGCCATTGAATTGGTAGCCGTTACAGCAAAAAAGAATCTTAGGCTGAACTTGACCAAAACGTTCAGTCACACTTTCAACACCAAAATCAGGTGAGGTTGATGTCCAAATTGCACCTAAGCTGGTTGTGGCAAGCATGGCAATGACAGTTTCAGTCATGTGGGGTAAATAGCCCGCGACGACATCGCCTTTATCTACGCCGTTGTGTTTCAACCATTGTTGCAGAATGGATACCTGGTCGCACAGCTCTTGCCAAGTGATTTTACGACTTTCGCCTTGCTCGTTTTTAAACCAAATTGCGATATCTTCCGGTGCTTGGAAGGCATAAGCGAGGAGGTTTTCAGCGTAATTTAGTTGAGATTGAGGAAACCAGATCGTATCTCTACTGGGAGTGAATGTGCCCCATTTCGCCAATCCTTCGCCTAAGATGCAATCCCCCTTGTAACCAATGACGTCGCAAAACTGCCACACTTCGAGCCAAAAATCTTTCTTATTTTCGACAGACCAACGTTGCAATTCTGCGTAGTTATCTAAACTATCACCCTGAAAATTAACATGTTTAATGAATTGCTTGAGATTGGATGATTCGATTCTGTCTGGGCTTGGTACCCAAACAGGGGAAGGCAAGTGCGTATCTGATTGAGACATGACATCCTCGTCTTTATGTTCTCCGTAACTGGATTAAGCTTTGATGAATTTCTGACCAAAGTCAAACATCTAAGCGTTCATCAGCTTACTGAAAAATAAGCAAAAAGGTGTCAAATGTAAATTTAATGTTACAGGGAGGGCGTCATGAAGAGTTAGCTGGTTAAATTGTCACCGGACATGCATGACGATAGGCTTAATGTAACAGATTTGTTAACGGAGCTAGGTATGGCACAGTATCATTCTAAACCAGTGAATGAACACGGGATTGTAGATTGGAGTCCAGAAGAAGATGCAATATGGCACGATTTAGTGACTCGCCAGTTAGAACTAGTTAAGCAAAGGGCTTGCAAAGAATATTTGTCAGGATTAGAGCTGCTAAATTTGCCGATTAATAAGGCTCCACAATTGGTTGATATCAATAAAGTCTTGAAGTCAGCAACGGGCTGGCAAGTGGAACCTGTGCCCGCTTTGATCAATTTTGATCGCTTCTTTGGCTTATTGGCAGAGAAAAAGTTTCCGGTGGCAACCTTCCTTCGTACAAGAGAAGAATTTGATTATCTACAAGAGCCAGACTTCTTTCACGAAATCTTTGGTCACTGCGCTATGTTGACCAATCCTGAGTTTGCACAATTTACCCAGACCTATGGTGCGTTAGGCCGTGAGGCGAGTGATAAGGAGAGAGTCTATTTAGCGCGTCTTTACTGGTTTACCGTTGAGTTTGGTTTAGTAAGAGAAGGCGACAGTACCAAGATCTATGGTGGCGGGATTCTCTCTTCACCGGGTGAGACCATTTATGCTCTTGATGACATGCGAGCCCAACGCGTGGACTTTGATATCCATACCGTACTCAGAACTCCATACCGCATTGATATAATGCAGCCAGAATATTTTGTCTTAGATAACATTGAACAGCTTTATAAGCTCAGCAAAATGGATTTAATGTTTCATGTAAATCAAGCAATGAAAGTTGGGCTATTACCCCCATTATTTGAACCAAAGGAAGTGATACATGCTTAATGAATTACGCTGCGAAGCCTGCAATAGCAGTGCGGTAGCTCTAGGTGCAGAAGAACGACGACTGCTACTGACAGAATTAAATGATTGGCAAATGGTAGAGCGTGACGGTATTCCGCAGCTTGAAAAAGTGTATAAGTTTAAAAACTATAAGTTAGCGTGGGTGTTCGCGAATCAGGTTTCTGAGCTTGCTGAAGCAGAGTTTCACCATCCTTCTATATTACTTGAGTGGGGCAAGGTGACAGTTACTTGGTGGAGTCATTCAATCAAGGGGCTACATCAGAATGATTTTATCTGCGCGGCAAAATGTGATCAGTTTTAACTTCGCTAGAAAACGCATAGAAAAAAGCCTGAGTTTACTCAGGCTTTTTAGTCTGTATTTGGCTGTATGCGGTTTTTGTAAACTGCGTCTTTGCGCTTGAGGTAAATCATAAGTGTGATTGGCATCACGAAAAACAATACAAATTAGTTATAGATGTTCGAATTTTTCGAACTTGGTTAAGCTGTCAGCTTTGCTTCATTTTCTAGAACGTTTTCAAGGCAACATACGCTGAGCGGTTTCGACTTAAGGTAGCCTTGTATATAGTTACACTTATGTTGAGTGAGAACCGCAAGTTGCTCTGATGTCTCTACGCCTTCTGCGACCACTTCTAAATCGATGATGTGAGCCATATTGATGATTGCTTGGCACAGGCTATCGGCATTACTTTCTCCCATTGCAATTCGGTTAACAAAGCTTCTATCGACTTTGATGATATCGACAGGATAATCGTTGAGGACGGATAGAGAAGAGTAGCCAGTACCAAAATCATCCAAGTATAAGACAACGCCTAGATCTTTTATGCGTTGCAACTGATGAGCACTGCATTCATCACTTAACAGCATCGACTCGGTAATTTCTATGCCAATCAAGTGGGGAGGAAAGTCATACTCGTTCAGTAAGCGGCAGAGAGTGTGGTAGATATGCTCAGATTCAAACTGCTTAGCGGAGACGTTGATATTGATTCTTGGCACTGACTCATCTTGCTTTTTGAGCCACAAGCGTTGCAGTGTTTTGCAGCATTCTGACGCTATCCAGTCGCCAATTTTTACAATCAGTCCTGTCTCTTCGGCGATTGGGACAAAATCGACAGGTGAAATTGGCCCAAACTCAGGATGATGCCATCGAAGCAGTGATTCAAAACCAACAACTCGGTCGTCCATCGTGGAATAGATAGGTTGATAGACCAAGGAAAGCTGCTTTAGGTTGAGAGCATTGGTGAGTTCTTGTTCGAGAGTAAAGCGTTTTTTAGCTTGATTGAACATTTGCTCATGAAAAAACACCACTTTTTCATGAGTTGATGTCTTAGCCTTGTACATGGCAGTGTCCGCTTCGCGTAAGATGCTTGCGAGGGTTTGTGTCGGGTTAGTAACAACTGAAATCCCAATGCTGGTGCCTATGTGGCAAGATTGACCGTCGATATTATAGGGTTGGCTGAGTACTTTGGAGTAACGCTGACAAATATCGCTGAGTGCATCTTTGGAAGTCAGTCCGGGAAGACAGATGACGAACTCATCACCACCAAATCGAAAGCTCATATCGTTACTGCGGCAGTGTTGAGTTAAACGGCTGGCGACTTTTTGTAATAGCTTGTCACCGTGCAGGTGGCCCATCGAGTCATTGATCACTTTAAAGCGATCTAAGTCGATAAACAGAATAGAAAAGCCTTTGCTTTGACCGCTTGATAATAGTGAGAGTTGTTTATCGACTTCAGAGCTAAGGGCGGTACGATTGCTTAGGTTAGTCAGGTTATCTCTTACCGCTTGCTGGGCTAGTGAACGCGTCTTTTCCTCAATCACTTGATCAGACACTTTAAGTCGCGTGGCATAAAAGTTGGCTGCAATAGCGGCGGACACCGTCAGCAATAAAATTAAAAAGACAGAGGTCAAACCGTATAATGCAGTACTCCCTGAGCGATCAGTATTCGAGATAGATAATTGCCACTTGGTATTAAATAGTGGAATTCGTACGGTTCGGCTGGCTGAGACGATGCGGGTTGAAAAACTGTCGTCTTCGAGTTTGGTGTTGATGTGTGATTCAAAGATTTTAATATCATTTGGCTTAGTAAATACACTGATACCCGTATGGTTAGAGTTGACCTCGGAATGCCAGATTTCACCAAGCAGCTCGTGCAAAATGATGTTGGCGACCACAAATCCATCGAGAGCGCCATCTTGCCCAAACTTAGGTAGAATTAGCCGAGCACCCAATTGTCCTTCCTCAACATAGTCGACTACCCCAAGTCGATTTCCGCTGATCGAGCGCGACATCGCACTGACCGCCGTTGGATCACTTTCTAACCTAACCCCTAAATAATCGGAGCCTTCAAAGGAGGATGAAATGAAATAGATGGGTAAGGTTGAATCATTTAAAAACCAAATAGGGTCGTCGTGAGCTGATATCGGAGGGGTCAGGCGATAGCCTAAGAAGCCTTGCTGCTGAGCGCTGCGCTCGAAGTCAGTGACATCATCAAGCGCAACGGTGGGTGCCCACATGATTGAATGAATCATGGTGTTTATTCCAACCTGATCCGAAAAGTAGGATTCGAATTGTTGGGGCGTTGGAGCGTTGCCATTGGCCAGAAATGATCGGGTGGAGTAGAGCAGGGTCTCTATTGCTTTTAGTGACTGAGATAAAGTTTGTACTCTATTGTTGAGTTGGTTCTCAAGTAAGCCATTGAGCTTCTGAGTCTCGTAATAATGAACAGTGACATAGCTCGCGACCGCAGCTGAGAGGCCGATAAACCAGATCAAGGCAAGGGTTTTCAGTGACAGAGCAAGTTTCAAAGCAACACAGAAATAAATTTATAAAGTGATTAAGATGATAACTGTGAATAATATTAATGCAAATGATAATTAGTGCCATTTGTGGTTGTTGTGTTAAGGATTATTAATTGGTCATTATCAGAAACGCATATAATAAAAGGCGTAGTTATGTAAATTTGCTCTAAAGAAGGTGTTGCGCGAAAGTGTGAAGTAGATCTAATCTAGTAACCAAGGTGATGGGGTTCCACCTACTTAACCGCCACTTCAGGCTGATGACTCCTACAGAAACGAAAACAGGTAAGACTGTTGGTAATTAACCGTAGCGCACTGCTATGGCTGGTTTTCTGTAGAGAAGTTGCGCCTTCAGATCTTCGCTTGTTTTCCTGCTTACATAGGAAAACGCCATGCAATATTCTTCTGAAATTCAATCAATGTGCCCAATTCAACGTGGGGACTTGCACCCATCCGCGCCCATTCCGGTCGAAGGACGTATGATTCGCCCAACAGACGTAATTGCTATCTCAGGCCTGAGTCATGGGGTTGGTGCCTGCGCGCCTCAACAAGGAGCGGCCAAGTTAACTCTTAATGTAAAGCAAGGCATCATTGAAGAAGCTTTGATTGAAACCATCGGATGCTCTGGAATGACGCATTCCGCTTCGATGGCCGCAGAGATATTGACCGGTAAAACCATTCTAGAAGCACTCAATACCGACCTAGTGTGCGATGCCATCAACGTAGCAATGCGCGAAATCTTCCTCCAGTTCGTTTATGGACGCACTCAATCGGCTTTCTCTGAGGATGGACTAGAAATTGGCGCGGCGCTTGAAGACCTTGGTAAGACTCAACGTAGCCAAGTAGGCACCAGTTACTCCACACAGGCTAAAGGGGTGAGATACATGGAGCTGGCGGAAGGTTATGTGACCAAATTAGCGCTTGATGAGCATGATGAAGTGATTGGTTACCAATATCTTAATCTTGGCAAAATGATGGCACGTATCGAGAGCGGCGAGAGTCCAGAACAAGCGATGGCAGGAGCGACAGGGGTTTATGGTCGCTTTGATGAAGCCGTTAAAACTATCAATCCACGTCACGCTTAATCTGAGGTCACAGCTATGAATACTCAAACTACTCTACTATTAAACCAAATGAACTTGTCCACAGTTGAACAAGCCCATGATTATTGCCTAAGTTTCGGTATTGACCCGAAAAAAATGGTCCTAGAAACGCAGCCGATCGCTTTTGATAATGCTTGTGATGCCTACACTGTAGGCACCGCTTTAGCCTTGTTCAAACAAGCTGAAACCGCAGAAGATGCTGCGCAATATATTGGTGAGGGGCTACAAGCATTCACTAAGCCTGGCAGTGTCGCAGAGCAGAGACAAGTAGGCTTGGGACACGGCGCTCTTGCTGCCCGACTTCTCAATGAGAATACACACTGCTTTGCTTTCCTCGCGGGCCATGAATCATTTGCAGCAGCGGAAGGCGCAATTAAGATAGCGCTGAACGCCAATAAATCGCGTCAAACTCCGCTGAAAGTGATTTTGAACGGCTTAGGGAAAGATGCGGCGTATCTTATCTCGCGTATTAATGGATTCACTTATGTGCGTACCGAGTTTGATTATCAGACCAATGAGTTGATTGAAGTCGAGCGCCGTCGATTCTCTCAAGGTGAACGTGGCGAGATTTTATGTTACGGCGCAGACGACGTTAGAGAAGGTGTCGCTATCATGCATCGTGAATCGGTCGATGTTAGCATTACTGGTAACTCGACTAACCCGACACGCTTCCAGCATCCTGTGGCAGGTATCTACAAATCAGAGTGCAATAACCAAGGAAAAGTATATTTTTCTGTTGCTTCTGGTGGTGGTACAGGTCGAACTCTACACCCTGATAACGTTGCAGCAGGCCCAGCAAGCTACGGCATGACAGACACCATGGGCAGAATGCATGCTGACGCTCAGTTTGCAGGTAGCTCATCTGTTCCCGCTCACGTAGCCATGATGGGATTCATCGGTATGGGCAATAACCCTATGGTTGGAGCATCGGTTGCATTAGCGGTTGCGGTGGATCAGCAGCTTCATCATTAACGTCGAGTTAAGCTGTGTGTAGTCTAAGCCGACCATCCTATTCGTCGTATGTAAAAGCCGCATTTATGCGGCTTTTACATAGAAATATGACGACTAGGTGCGCTTGTTCCAGATTCCCCAACGCGTTACACCTATTAGGTCGATATCGCTTTCATCACAAACGCTAACAGCATTTTTAGTCGTGTCTTCACCGCGCCATACGTGCACTTTGTCGGCGATGCGAACCAGTGTGTAAAAGTCAGGGGCGGGATTTGAGCCTATACGTGCTAAAACGATATCATCATTTTGCCACTGTTTGCAGTTCATGATTAGCGCCGCACAATCCCATGTAATCGAGACTATGCCTGTGACGGGGTAAACGACTGCGAAGCAATCCGCATGTTCTTTTGCTACTGGCATTGTGCCTACAATGTTAACGCTATTACCTTCAAGGTAAGAGTTAACATCAGAGCGATGGTAGATATTTACCGTAGCAGCACCACCTTCTACCATTTTATTTACGGCTTCTTTTTTTGTGTGTCTATCGCCAATGCCAGAAATAAGCCAATGTGGTTCAACGTTTAGGTAAGCGGCAATGTCTTCTAACTCTTCAACACTGGGATGCGTACGGTTAGCGCCTTTGGCTAAGTAGCGGCCGATTGTGGCTTTACCTTTGCCTATTCCTTCAGCAAGACTCGCATTTGATTCTCCGCGCTCTTTCATGACTAGGATGATTCTATCTTGATAATTTTCCTGCATTCTTATCTTGCCTAATGTGATCTTTCTATACTTATGAAATCATAAGTGAAACGAGCGGAAATTTAAATGGTTTGTCACCAGTAATCAAGAACAATGAGACAAATCTGACTTAGTAGTACAAATGTGTTTGAGTTGGCGAATGTAATTTAATTTGCCTAACTAATGAATGTTAAGTGTCCAAATAGTCGGGAGGTCGCGTAGGCTACCTTTTTATATCTGAAGGAGAGCGTGCTTATCGGTGTACATCAATAAGTAGCCAAATACCGCCACCAGAAAACCACCCGCAAATTGTACTATCCTAATACCTTTCTTGGTTTTAAATACACTCGCTAGTGTATCTTTACCGCTCACGGCCAAACATGTAATTACGCTGGTGGTGAAAGCTGTTCCGCCAGCCATCACTATTGCACTGATAATACCTATACCACGTAAGCCAATCATATTGGCAAGCATAATGACCATAACCGCACCGGTACAAGGACGCATTCCAACTGCAGCCATGATGCCATAAACGCTACGCTCTTGAACTAACGGCAGCCTTGAGGCTTGATACATGATATAAGCACCAACACCAATCACAAAGACGTAGCTTAAGGTAATGGTTGTCTCGATGGCACTATGGATATCTCGCATAGATGATGCGAATATTGCGAGCATGATCTCTACTGTCACGATGGCGACAAAAGTTTGGATCATAGAGGTGACAAAACATATTCCTATAGCCTTAGGTATTGTTCCTTGGTTTGTCAGTAAGTAGGAAGTAATGAGTACTTTTCCGTGTCCTGCACCAAAGGCGTGAAATACGCCGTAGATAAAACTTGATGCGATAAACGCAATTGCGACGTCTTCTTTATTTTCCTGTATGTCATAAATGAGTTCGCCAAGTTCACCACTCAACCCACGTTGTACGTCAAATGCGAATATCATAAGTGTTGGCCATAAATACCAAAGGGTGGTACCTGACACGAACATAGCCAACATTTTCAAACAGTTCTTACTCATCAGTCGTGCACTCAAAATATAGGGTTTCGGTAAAAAGCTGACCGAGTTGGTCGTCTGGATCGGCATCAATAGGCAGTGCCATTGCGTAGGCCATTTGCGCGGGCGTAGGGTTTGGTTTTAATAGCTCTAGTTCGCAATCTAATCCTCCGTGAAAGCCAATAGAATGAGTAGTGATCCAGCTCATATCGACAAAATAGCTAGGATCAAAAATTAACAGCTTAAGGTTCTCGGTATTTGCTGGTATTGGTTTAGATAAAGGTAGGTCGAAATTAAGGGTGATTTTTCCACGCTTAAACGTCATTACGGGGTCAACGGCTACACGATATTTGATAGGTTGATCGCCTTGGTAGAAGTAAGTGAAGTAGTGATGGTTCAACATATTGTTGATCACATCATGCGCCAGGTTTTTAAGCGTCTCTGGTTTGGATAAATCCTCACCGTCTAGCATATATGCAGAAGTCATAGCGTCAAATTCCCAAACCATATACAAGCCTTGTATTTCGTTGCGGCTACCATGTATGTGGGTATCTACTTCAATCCAAGAGTGGGGGTGAGCGAACGCTTTGACAGCAAGTGTTAAAAGTAAAAAAAATATCTTTTTCATATCAAGTAGATGGTCGAGTTAACATCATTATTAGCAATAAAAAGTCCTATCAGGAAGCCTTGTTTTACTTAATGATCTAGTTAGCTAAGCAGTTAGTTAAGTTTTTCGATATTGACTGTAAGAACCTAAAGTAACTACGGTCTGCTACCTCTATATCAACACCCAAAGGATCGAGCTGGCCAATCTTAGCGTTAGTCCCTCGCACAGTAGACTCGATCACTGCAGGTGTGAACTGTGGTTCTGTGAATACGCACTTAACGTTCTTGTCTCGAATCGTTGTTTTGATCTTAATTAACGTCTTAGCACCGGGCTTACGTTCTGGTTCGACTGTGAAGTGTCCTAGTTTGTTTGTGTTGAAGTAATCCTCGAAATAACCATAAGCGTCATGGAATACGAAGTATCCTTCTTGCTTAAATGGTGCGAGTTGTCCCTGAATCTGATCAACAGTCTTTGTCATATTGAAGTTGAATTGCATTAACTTAGCTTTGTAGGAAGCCGCGTGAGTAGGGTTGAGCTCGATGAGTTTCTCCGTAATAACTTTTGCTATCTGGCGAGCTTGCTTTGGGCCTAACCAAACATGAGGGTCATGCGAACTATGATGAGCTCCACATCCACATTTCTTCCCAAACTCGCGTAGTTCGATGCTCTCTTGCTCTTGTAGAGTAACAGCGGTATTTAATCTCGATATAGGTTTAACCAAGAATGTCTCTAAGTCCTCACCAAACCAAACAACCAAATCAGCCTCTTTTAGGCGTGTTAAGTCCGACGGCTTAAGTGCATAGTCGTGGGGAGATGCGTTACCGTGGAGTAACGTTGATGTACTATCGCCATCGACTATCAGCTCGTGAACGATCATTTCTAGTGGTTTGATCGTAGCCAGCACTTCAACCGCTTGGACGTTGCTGGTGGCTAGCAGTAGGGTGAGTAAAGCAGTGCGTTTCATTATTTAATACCTATAAAAAATAAAGGCCACTAGACCGCGACCTTTCATCTATTGATAGCCACTACAACCCATTTGGTTAAAGTGAACTCATGGGAATTTCGAGTTTCTTACCTTTAAATCTGATATTTGAAAAGGATGCCTTGAGCATCTGAATTACCGAATCGGGCAGGAGTCACTACCAAACGTTCGTCTTGAAATTGGGTTGTTACAAAGTAGCTAACGCCGTAGGCTACTGCGGCACCTGCCAACACATCTGTTGCCCAGTGTTTGTCGGCGTATATGCGTGAATAACCGACATACGTAGCGGCTACGTAAGCCGGTAGGCCATATTCGAGGCCATAGCGATGGTGTAGGAATGCCGCACCACCAAATGCTGCACCTGTATGACCAGACGGGAAGGATGTGTGGTTGTCTCCACCATTTGGACGCTGCACAGCAGTAGCGTATTTTGTAGCTTGGATAATCGCCCCATTGATTAACATCCCCTTAGTGAGTTGCCACATACCTTCGGTATCGTCTTTACTCCACGCGATACCAAGTGCTACAACTGGTATCGCTATTTGACCTAAATCTCCTATCTGCTCTGTAGTTGAGTTATCTGCTACAGAACTAAAAGCACTCCCTGCTAATAGCATTGCTGCGATTAGCTTTTTCATTTGTTTATTGCCTCGGTTGTTTGCTACCTATTGTTCTAGCGCTGGTGTTTTCTTTTGAATGATCTTTTGTCTTAGCTATTCGCGCCCGTATTCCTGCTTAAACTCATAATGATGAATTCAAGCTCGGCCAAGCTTCGTAGGTTATGCAGATTGATTTGCTTGTTACCGTTGACCACAATTGTTGGCGTCGCGTTGATACTGTATTGCTTGGCTAACGTGTCTAAGTTTTCCGCATAAGAGCGGGCCTGTTCACAACCAGCACGGTACTTGGTCGCGTCGCCGCCGCAGCGTTCAATAAGTGCCGCAAGGTCTTCACGACTTTTCGGTTCGGCGTTACGTTTATGGTGTATATCGCCTAGTAATTCAGCCATGAATTTTTCACTAATGCCCTGAGACTCTGCGGTGTAGACGCTTTCTTGAATGTCTTTGCCGATTGCACCGAAGTTAACGGGTACTTCGATAAACTTAAGGCCAGCACGTTTAGTGATGTTCTTGAGTGGCGTATGTACAACTGCACAAGGCTTGCAGTAAGGAGTGAAAAACAGTTTCACTTCTGGTTCTGTGGCAGCATCTTGTTTCAATGTTACGTACTGGTCACCTTCAAACAGCTCATAATGTTCCAGTGTTTGATAAAACACTGGCGTGATTGTTGAAGCACTTGCTTTAGGAAAATGTTTAGCGGCTAGACCTGTAACCGCACTCGCGAGTGCTAAGTAGAAAAGTCCGGTAACTTTTACTTGTTTGGAAAATTGCATAGTGGACCTTGGATGAAAAGGTCTGATAAACAGACCTTTATTCTTAGGAAAATGCCGTCCATGGCGCGCTAGCAGTGATTTAGAAAACGTATTGTGCGCCTACACCAGCAGAGAACTGGTCAGAAGAAACCTTACCTTTTGTTTCATAGTTCACAGACATTGAACCAGACCAGTTTTCAGTGAATTGCATAGCACCACCAAGAGCAACGGCTTGCTTAGAACCAGCGTGGCCTACACCGACACCCACACCATATTGACCCGCTTGAGAAAGAACAGGGCGTGCGTTAGTGATTGCGTGAGAAGAGGCAACAACACCATCCATACGGTCTTCAAGAACGAGCATCTTGTTACCCATTTCTTTCATATCTTTCTCTAGGCTAGAGATACGGCCTTCGTGGTTTGCAAGTTGCTTGTCTACAGCAGTAGCGTAAGCAGCAGCTTCTTGGCGTACTTTTTGGTCAGCAGCAGCAATGCGCTTGTCTACTTCTGTAGAAATTTCGCCGTTGCGGGTATCTTCATCGATAACTTTGTTGCTACCGCCGTTATTTGTTTCGCCATCAACAACTTTGATAATGTCGTTGGTATCCCCATTTTTATGCATTTCTTTAAGTTCATTGATAACTGCACGCTGGCCTTTTTCGTCAAGGTCTGCGAAGTTATTACGTAGTTCTAGAGCCGTGTACTTCTCGCCATCAATAACGAACTCTTTGTTGTTAACATGAGCATTTTCAAGAGCACGCTCTAGGCCTGCCTTATTCATTTGGTACTCACGCTCTTTTTTAACGTCAGAGTTGTTCTGGTCGTTGTTGCGGTCGTGGTCGATATCTTTTTTAACTTCAACCTCTGAGTTCGTCGCGTAGTCGTAAAGCTCTTTTTTCTGCTTTTCAGTTAGGTTGTTGTAGATTTCAGAAGCTTCTTTTAGATTGCCTCGGTTAACTTCAATATCACCGATTTTTACGGTATTACCATCATGTACAACTTTAGCTAGTTCTTTTGTTATTGAATCTAGACGACCATCATTGTGGTTGTTCTGGTCATTGTTGCGATCATTAGGGCGTTTTTCGCCGTCGATATCTGGAAGATCTTGAATGTCTACAACTTTGATTGTTTGTTTTGAATCTGAGCCGTGAGCTTTAACGTCGCCTTTTTGGGTGCGAGCATCATAGTTGACTTCAACTTCATCATTCGTGATTGTGAATTTGCCTTTGTGATTGTGCACGTCAACATCAGCAATTTTGTTCATTTCTGCATCAACAAGTATGTAGTTTGTTTCCTTAGATACCGGGTCATAATCACGAATGATTTGTACGCCTGAATCTTGAATCTCTTGAATTGAGACAGTGTGGTCAGCGTCCGTATTAGGGTTTACAGCCGCAAAAGCCGCGCCAGAGAAGATAGAAGTTACAGTTAGAGCTAAAAGAGTCTTTTTCATGGTATTACCTAATTAAAATTGCAAAATTTGTTTAAAAAATGGCAATCCATTGCCTAAACCGCGTCCTTATGTGCAAGGGGTTATTGGAATTCTTCGGGTTACTAGAATGTGAACTTTGTACCGATCTTGATGATCTGGTCGTCTTTGCCGTGTTGGGTGAAAGCTTTGTCATGCGTGTATTCAACGTAAGGGGCTACGCCGTCCCACGCGGTAACTGTTGCTTTAAACTCACCAGACCAACGATCGTTGTCTGTATTCATTTCACGGTTTAGTCGCTTAATGTCTTTGTTAAGCTCGAATTTGCGAATGCCTTTAGCTGTAAGAGTTACGTAGTCAAAGCGGTAGCCTATCAGGGAGTCGAATCGAGCAATTTCTGAGCGAGCGCCGATTGAATGGCGTTCAACGTTAACTGGGTTGCCTTTTGCATCGTAGCCACCAGTTTCGTGAGTCAGAGCAAGCTTGCTTGTGTTTGCTTCGTAGCGACCGCGAAGGGTGTAGAAAAATTGTGAATTGTCGTAACCAAACTCTAGGCCAGCTTTAGCAACATCAGAGTTAGTGCCTTTTAGTTCAAGGAACTCATAGCCGCCATCAACGTTTGGATCTTCTGCGCGGTACGTTTTGCTATCGTTTAGCACGTAGCCAACAGAGGGTTGTAGGTAAACTGACTCGGTTAGCTGGAATTTCCATGCCGCATCTAAATCAAGGTCTTTGTTTGTAGTCGCCTCTGCTGATAGAGAAAGGCCGTTCTCAAAATCGTAGCCAACTTCAACACCTTGAGTTGAGTTGCCTTTCTTGTCGCCAGCAAAAGCGCGATCGCCGTAGACGTCAACTGATAAGCCAGATGCGAAAACTGGTGAAGCTGCCATTGCTGCTAGGACTGCTGTAGATACTGCTAGTTTTTTCATTGGATGTTTCCTATTTACAAGTTGTCAAATATGAAAAATCAATCCTTGATTTAATTCCATAAATGAAACTTTTTAATTTGGTTTGGTTTCATTTGTGGTCTGAGTGAGGAATATACAGATCAAAAAATCATTTGTGAAGCTGTTTTTTTATCGAAAAGATCAGAAAGATTAATTGTTGGCATCAAAAAAGGCCAAGATTAACTAATCTTGGCCTTTTTGTTTCATATTTGATTCTTGTTTTATGGGTTGTAGCTTATTTCGAACCATCCTTTGGCTTCGCTATGACCTTTGAAGTGTGTGATGTCATATTTGAATCCCACGCTGGTGTGGTCGTTAAGCATATATCCACCACCGAGTTCAAGATTGGAACTCCAAGCGTTCGCATGGTTTATATATGCCGTTTGTGGTTTGGCATACAGCCAATGGCCAGAATCGAAACTGTACATGGTATGTAAACTCGATTTTAGAATGACCGAATCAGCATCAGTGTTAGTCTTTCCATCCTTAAGTCGTCCGAATAAACTGCCAATGCCAACTTTGGGTACAATCATCACGTTGTCGTGGAGTGTTAGCTTTTGGGCGTAGCTGACCGTCGACCCAAAGCCATTCCGGTCGTCGCCATCGCTTCCTAGAAATTCAATAGATACACCCTGATCTGAATCACTTAGGTAGGTGTACTCAACTTGATAGTTACGCTGGCGTTTGTTGTTGAAGCCAAAATCCAATGTAAACAAATGTGCATCTTCACCATAAGCGCCACGAATTCGCGTAGCGTCATAAGCTCGGCTTAAGCCAAAGCTTTTTCTGGCGGCCAATGGATCGCCATTGTTTATTTGGTGGCTGGTGGCCACGCCACCATAGCCAGCGCCAAGCATTCCCTCGTTATCTAACTCAGATTCAGCGACTACCACCACCTCCCCAGTTTCCTCATCGAGATAGGTAGCGTTCGTGCTAGAGCAGGATAGGGTAATCGCCGCGATTAGAGCTCCAGCAGATAGATTGGCGATAGTCTTTGCGATTTTTACTTGAGGCATTGAAATTAACCTTCAACTGCGAAAAGAAGGGTTGGGATCACGTGTTGGAACGTCATAACAACTGTACGTGTTGATTCCATTTGGTATTGTGCGCCGTTCATCGCAATTACGATGCCTGTAGATGGCTCCCCAATTACGACTTGGCCATGGATACCTACAAATGCAAGGAACTTGTGACCATCAATCTTGAATGTGCGAATTTGGTCTTTGTACCAAGCGTCAGGAGCGAGTTTGCTTTCCTTCCCTTGCGCCCAAGCCGCACGAACTTCTTCATTACCATCAAGAAGGTTCTGAACGAATTCTGTAGGGATAACCTGCTCACCTTTACGGTTTTTACCTCCATTAATTAAAACGTCCATCATTAGCGCAACGTCTCTAGTTGTTGCATTCAGACCACCGGATGCAACAGCTTCGCCTTTAGAATTGGTTTGCAGGTACGCGTTGTTCTCAAAGCCAACTTTCTTCCAAATGCGTTCTTCCATGACTTTAGCTAAAGATTGACCTGTGACTCGAGTAATCACCATTCCCAGCATTTCAGTATTTATACATTGATAGTCGTAAGCTTCACCTGATTTAATATCAGTACGAACATCTACAAGTTTTCCAAAGTCCAAAACAGACTTGAGGTTTGGGTAGTTATTTGTACCGTTCCATTCTTGGACCTGGGTCATGCGTTCATCCCAAGATTTACCATTGGTAGCTTGGATGAGAACTCCAGAACGCATATCTGCGACTTGTTGGACTGTCGCTTTTGAGTATGACGGTGACGATTTAAGTTCTGGTAAATAGTCGGTGATTGCCGCATTCATATCGACTTTACCTTCCATCGCTAGCGTAGCGAGTGTCATTGATGTAAATGATTTAGTCACTGACATCTGTAAGTGGGTCTGATCTTTGTGCATTCCTGACCAGTAATACTCATCGACTAGCTGGCCGTTCTTAAGAATCACTAGAGATTCCTGATTTAGTCGGTCACGGAGAATCACACTCATAGGGAGAAGTCCGTCAACATCTACTCCTTTCACGCTGTCTAGATCGAAGCCAGAAGCATTTCCTACATTGTGAATATATTCACCTTTGACCATCTCCATGTGGTGAGTGAATCGGTACGCGTGTTTCATCGTCAGTTTTGCTGACTTGCCCGAATCCCAGTTTTTTAGGGTCACCCCAACTGTGGAAGCACTGTCGATAAAGTCTGAATCTGGTTTATTTAGAACAAGTGCTGTTGCATTTAGTGATGTTGATACTATTGCTAGTGCCATAAGTGATTTCTTCATGATGTCATTCCTACTTTTGATTCGTAAATGATTCTATTGGCCGAAATATACACTTATCGAATCATAATTGAAACCACTTAATTACTTTTGTTTCGATTTCGGCGTCTATCGGCTTCTTGTGGTTTTTAAATGATTCGGTTGGCGTTCGAAATCGATGGGGGTGATGGTTAGGTGCATTGGCGTTTACCAACGTAAGCAATGAAAAAGAGCATTAACGGTGTGAATTTGGAATTCGAGGGAGGGGAGAGTTATTCATGAGGCTTTGGACGACTGCTTTCCAAGGCCTCAACTTCTTTCAGATACCGAGCTTGCAAAGTATCCAATTTTCTCAGCAGTATGCTTATATCGCGAATTAACGCCTGATTAAGCTGCGCATAGTCTAAGCCGGAAATCATGTTAATCATTTTGCCGTTGGTTTGGCAGTTGCGGCTAATGGTTAGCCATTTGTCTTGTTGGCGTGAGGCCTCTTCATTGAGAGGTTCGATCGCACTACGTTCATTATCGATAAGATCAATGATGACGGTTGAGGCTTTAATTTGAGCGTTCATATGTTCTAGATAGCTAGCGTTGTTTGTTGACCATAAACTGTGAATTTCATCGGCACTAAATTCCTGAAATAGAAATGGCTGATTTTGGTATAGCTTAAGAAACTGGTTAAACCGTGAAGCGTGAAGGTTGTACGACTCATCCAGTTCTTGTTGGACTTTGAGGCTGGCATTCCAACTTTTCTCATTGCATTGGGACCCGTTCACTTGAAAAGGTAAAGTGATCAGCATTGCTGCCGTTATAGTATTAAAGTAATGCCATATCATAAGTATGGATGCCGTGGTTTTGATTCGATAAGTATAGGAAAAATTCAGAACGGATATGAAAAAGCTAATGATGCTTGTCTTACTGCTTTTAGGTATTGGCTGTGCTGCTGGTGGTTACTACATTTTCTACTACAAGCCACAACAAGATGCGATGGCGGCGCTAGAAGCTGAAGGAAATAAAGAGCCGATAACGCCACTTGAAATTGTGGAAGAGGAAGAGCAAGAGCAAGTGAAGCCGCCGGTGACTGACTACTACGTGAGTCCGCCAAGGCTTGGTGTCCGTGAAATGCCTGATTTTGACGCTTTTGTCGAAAGTGTCGTATATCGTGGCGATAAATTGCACATTCTGGAAAAACGTGACGGCTGGGGACGTATTTCTCCCTATTATGTTTATGAAGAGGGTGGACCAGAAGTGGCTGAATGGGTGCCAATGGAAGCACTACTTGAAGTCGCACCGACGGTCACCAAAAAAGAACGCTTAGAAACAGTGGGTCAGTACATTGAAAACTCTGATGACTTTAAGCAGCATTTTGAGATGTTCATTAAGACCACTGATAATCTGTTAAAAGATGGCACTTGTGTTCCAGAAGATTTTGAAGAAACTCAAGGCTGGGTGCGCTCAGTGACCTTTGATGAGCAAGAGGCTTATTTTGTTTATTGTGGTGGTTTGAAACAGGCAAACAAGATTTACCTGAACGTTCAAACGGGCAAAACCTTTTACCGTTAAATGCTACTAAAACTGAAATATTAGCTTTTAGAATATTTTAGTTGTCTGGTTGACGCCTTAGGTCTAACATCGACATGTTCTATATTATTTGGCTAATCAATGCTTCAGCGAATTGTTTCATATTTCTGGCTAGTTTTACTTGCGATGGTTCTACCAACGCAGGCTTTTGCCTATTTGTTACAAGCTGAAAACGAAGCTTCTGCTAGACTTAGTTACCGCTCTCTCGGCGCTTCACCTTCTTCAGAACAAGACTTCCAAGCTCTGTTTGATGAAGTACGCCAAGAACCCCAATCAGAGCCAGTAACTCAATCAGATATTGCGCAAGATTGGTTAGCGATTATCAATGCGAATCGTTGGTCAAATGTCACTCGTGTACTTGATGACGCTGAACCTAAATCGAATCTTGAAACGGTAGGTTTTGAACCTGCTGCTATTCCTCTCTATCGGTTGTATAAACTTCCGGTTGTTACCTCAACTCAACGCGTTTCGAATCAAAATGCTATCTACCGAGTTTCCGGCTGGAAAGAATCGAACACGCTTTACGTCGCCTTAAACGGTCATTTCTAATCATTTTTTAACTTAGTTAAACGAAGAATTTAATCTTCATTATTTTAATACTACGCACGGATTACTGTGCCTAGCAAAGTTAAGAAATATTATGAAAAAACAACCTGTTAAGCAGGCGAAATCTGCACGCCTGATGAACCACTACTCGGCGTGGAAGTATGTGGTGCTGATCGCTACGATCATTATGCTGACGTTAAGTGCAATACCAACTTGGTATGGTGAGAAACCGTCAATACAGGTGACAACGTCACCACAAGCAAGTAACTCAATTCTTGGTAATGTTAGTGAACTGAATCGCTACCTTGATCAGCGCGATATTGACGTCATCCAAATTGACCAAGTTGGCCAAAAAACAACGCTAGTGTTCGACAACGAAACGGCTCAGACACAAGCACGTAAAGAGCTCGACAAGATGCTGGGCAAAGAAGATAGCATCACATTCTCTTATGTCTCTGTTGCGCCACAATGGTTAAGTGAACTTGGCTTCTCACCAATTAAGCTTGGTCTTGACCTTCGTGGCGGTGTTCAGTTCCTACTTAATGTAGATATTGATAAAGCGTTTGAAGATCAGCGCAATAGCTTAGTCGATGAAGTGCGTGACTTTTTACGTCAAGAGCGCATTCGTGGCGTGCAAATTACCGCAGTCGGTTCTGAAGGCTTTGATATTAAGAGTAATTCTGAACAAGCGATGGGTGCGGTTGGCGATTTCTTAAAGCAAAACTACCCAACATGGGATGCAAAGCGTCACTCAGACTACATTGCTGTTAAACCAACACTACAAAGTAAATCTGAATTCCAATCTGTCACTATCAAGCAAAACCTTAAGATCATGCGTGATCGTATTGAAGAGCTAGGTATTACAGAAGCTTTAGTTCAACGCCAAGGTGAGCACAGCATTCGTATCGAACTACCGGGTGTACAAGATCCTTCGTTGGCGAAGAACGTAATTGGTGCCACTGCAACGTTGGCATTCCATGAATCGCGCTCTCCTTCTGAAGAGAAAGCGTATGGCGACATCGTTCTGAAAGACAACGATGGTCGTGACGTAACCTTAGCGAAACGCGCCGTTCTTACTGGTGAACACATCATTAATGCTCGAGCTGGTATCGATAAAATGGGCTTCTCTGAAGTGAACATTTCACTCGATCATGCGGGCGGTAAGATCATGAGTGATTTCTCAGGCACTCATATTGGTAAGCCAATGGCAACGGTGTACCGCGAGTACACTACTAACGCGAAAGGTGAAACCGAGCGTAGCGAGAAAGTCATCAGTGTTGCGACGATTCAATCACAACTAGGTAGCCAATTCCGAATTACTGGTGCGGGCTCTATGGAAGACGCGCAAAACTTAGCACTACTGCTAAGAGCGGGTTCATTAACAGCCCCTGTAACGATCGTTGAAGAGCGCACCATTGGTGCATCTTTGGGTGCTGAAAACATCCAAAACGGTTTTGCTGCCTTGGCGCTAGGCCTAGCGATGACACTGACCTTTATGGCGCTATGGTACCGCCGACTTGGTTGGGTGGCAAACGTCGCTCTAATGGTTAACATGGTCAGCTTGTTAGGCCTTATCGCATTACTACCGGGAGCTGTGTTAACTCTTCCAGGTATTGCTGGCTTGGTTCTTACTGTCGGTATGGCGGTGGATACCAATGTACTTATTTTCGAACGTATTAAAGATAAATTGGCAGAGGGGCGTACCTTTGCTCAGTCTATCGATCTAGGGTTTGGCAGTGCACTAAGCACCATTCTAGATGCCAATATCACCACCATGATTACCGCTGTCGTGCTGTACTCGATCGGTAATGGTCCAATTCAAGGCTTTGCTTTGACTCTTGGTCTTGGTCTCTTGACCAGTATGTTCAGCGGCGTATTCGCTTCACGCGCAATCATTAACTTAGTTTGGGGACGCGACGCTCGTCGTGACGTAAGGGTTTAATCATGGTCGAATTCTTTAAACAACGTATCCGCCGTATTCGTTACATTACCAGCTTTGTTTCCATTGCTTTAATGGTAGTGTCCTTGATTGCATTGGCGGCGAATGGCCTGAACATGGGTCTGGATTTCACTGGCGGTATGGTGACGGAAGTCAAAGTCGACAACAACGTCACTCACCAGCAGTTAGTGAATACGCTTCAGCCAGAACTGGGTGAGTTCACCAATGTCACCCATTCAGATCAAGATGGTCGTTGGGTGATTCGTTACCCAATCCCAGCACAAGGTGATGAGGTTGCCGATCTTACGCAAACATTAGCGCCTATTTCTCATCAAGTTGAAGTAATCAGTAATAGCATGGTTGGCTCTCAAGTCGGTCAAGACCTAGTCGATCAAGGTGGTTTAGCACTACTTATCTCAATGATGAGTATCTTAGGTTATCTATGTTTCCGTTTTGAATGGCGTTTAGCGAGTGGTTCATTGCTAGCGTTGGTTCATGACGTGGTGTTAGTGCTTGGTTTCTTTGCGGCAACACAAATGGAATTTAACTTAACTGTGTTTGCAGCGATATTGGCGATTCTTGGTTACTCATTGAATGACTCTATCATCATTGCCGACCGTATCCGCGAGTTACTATTAGCGAAACAAACGACTCCGACTGAGGAAATTAACGACCAAGCAGTGCTAGCGACGTTCTCACGTACCATGGTGACCTCGGGTACTACGTTAATGACGGTATCAGCATTGTGGATTATGGGTGGTAGCGCGCTGCAAGGCTTTGCGATTGCCATGTTCATCGGTATTTTATCAGGTACTTGGTCTTCTATCTCGATCGGTACTGTATTGCCTGAATGGCTGAAGCTTGAACCTAAACATTACTTACCAGTTGAAGTGGATGACGCGCCTTAAGCGGAAAGATAGTTAAAATAAACGCCCGATGTGTAAACATCGGGCGTTTTCTTTATGGATCTGTTTATTTGGTTTGCATCGCCAGAAAGTTAGTAAAGCTGGACCACGATTTAGTATCAGCATCTTCACGATAACGAGGGCTGCCAAAAACAGTAAAAGCATGCGGAGCACCACTGTAGGTGATCATCTCATGTTTGACGTTTGATTTTTCGAGTTCGTCAGCCAGTGCGGCAAATTGAGACATTGGAATTGCAGTGTCGGCTGTACCGTGAAGTACCATAATAGGTCCTTTGGTCATGGTATAAGATTGGCCTTTCGGTGTACTTAATCCGCCATGGAAAGTAACGAATCCTTTCGCGTTCATTCCCGCTCGCGCTGACTCCAATACTGCGGCTCCGCCGAAGCAGTAACCCATAACCACCGTATTATCAGTGTTGCCGCCTAACGACGCCGCATAGTCTAGACTTCCTTGCATAAGCGCGCGCAGTTTTTCTCGGTCTTTGTACAACTCTCCCGTGTGTTGTTTTTTATCTTTTACCTCTGTGGGTCTGATACCTTTACCGAATAGATCCGCTGCAAATACGTTGTAACCAAGTTCATTGAGCATTGCCGCTCGTTTTTTCTCATAGTCTGTAAGTCCATCCCAATCGTGAATCAGCAACACCAATGGTGCATTATTACTAATCTTCGCCCAGTACCCCTCGTATTCACTACCATTTACATTGTAAATCTTATCTTCCCCTGCGAAGGCGAAAGAACTCAACAGAGCAGAAATCCAAACCAATATTAATTTCATAAAACACCTCCTTTTGTCGTAGAAGTGTAGTACGTAGACGAGTATGACAAGCGATCACTGCTGATTCACAGACAATTAATTGGCATGACAGTAACAAAAAAGCCTCCCGAGGGAGGCTTGGATCAAAAGGAAAAGAACTCGTTACATCGCTGCTTCGAAGATCGCTGATATCTCTTCGTGGGTTGCTTGCTTAGGGTTAGTAAAGCCACAAGCATCTTTTAGTGCGTTATCTGCTAAAGTTGGGATATCGTCTGATTTCGCACCTAGCTCCTTAATGCCAGCAGGGATGCCAACATCTTTCGCTAGGGCAACGATTGCATCGATAGCGGCATTAGCGCCTTGCTCTGCAGTCATGCCTTCTACATTCACTCCCATTGCTTTCGCGACGTCACGAAGACGCTCAGGGCATACTTGAGCATTGTAACGCTGTACGTGAGGTAGCAAGATTGCGTTACATACGCCGTGTGGTAGGTCGTAGAAACCACCTAGCTGGTGCGCCATTGCGTGTACATAACCGAGCGATGCGTTATTAAATGCCATACCTGCCATAAACTGAGCGTAAGCCATTTGTTCACGAGCTTCGATGTCATCACCATTTTCTACTGCAGTTCGCAGGTGTGCTTGAACCAGTTCAATAGCTTTGATCGCCACTGCATCAGTAATCGGTGTTGCAGCAATAGAGACATAAGCTTCAACGGCGTGAGTGAGAGCATCCATACCTGTCGCTGCCGTTAGTGATGCAGGTTTCGCTAGCATTAGCTCAGGATCGTTGACCGAGATTAAAGGCGTTGTGTGTTTATCGACAATCGCCATCTTAATATGACGCTCTTCATCCGTGATGATGCAGAAGCGAGTCATTTCAGATGCTGTACCTGCTGTAGTGTTAATCGCGATCAGCGGCAGCATAGGCTTAGCGGATTGATCAACGCCTTCGTAATCGGCAATCTTGCCGCCATTAGAGGCAACGAGCGCAATACCTTTAGCACAGTCGTGTGGTGATCCGCCGCCTAATGAAATTACGAAATCACAATCGTTATCTATCAGAAGCTCCAAGCCGTCGTTAACATTGCTGATGGTTGGGTTTGGCTGAGTGCCATCAAATACTACAGTCTCAACATCTCGCTCAGACAATAAATCTTGAACTTGTTTCACCATGCCAATTTGGCTGAGGATTTTGTCAGTTACGATAAGACCTTTTTTGAAGCCTTGAGATTGGATGCTGTCGGTTGCGTCTTTAAGGCAGCCAGCACCCATTAGGTTTACTGTAGGGATAAAAAATGCACTTGTCATTGGATTGCTCCATATTTATATATTTAATAACTGCATCTAGATTCGCATAAATATCCCAAGCCTAAATTTGATCTCAAGCAATTAAGTTACCCAAAAGTGGTATGCAGAAAGGAATTTGTGAACTTAGTCATTTTGCCAGGGTTATGGCAATAAATATGTTAAATATTAATGAGTTAACGCAATCGTTTTCTCAACATATTTAGGTAAGTAGAGCATAAAATAAAACCCTTACAGTTAGGTGTAAGGGCTGTTATTCCGGGGGCAGATATGGGGAGCTGCAAATGGATTATCGATTTGCTGAATCAATCAACTCTTGGTCTGATTCTGGCACTAGCTCTTCTTGTTGCTCTTCTTCAATAGCCTCTTCACGCTCATCGGACGCATAGTGTTTAACGACAAACGGTGTAAGCATGACACTGGATGGAAAGAAGCGTTTCATATCATTATCTCCTAGAACTGCGGGGTACATAATGATTGTGTCGCGCCACCTGATGCGTATTTTTGTCTTAGGTCATAAAATCACCCAACAGTCGTGTACGTGGGTGAATTATGAGCTTGGTGTCACATCGCATGAATGAGCTCAAATTGATATAGCTGCAGCTCTTTATCCCAGTATGGCGTATGGGCGTAGAACGTTTTTGCATTAATGGATTATCATCTAAATGAAAAACATCTACACTATCCACGTATTTTTGAGGAGATAAGAATGAAATACGATTGGATCTTGTTTGACGCTGATGAAACCTTGTTTCACTTTGATGCATTTAAAGGTATGCAGCTGATGTTTTCACGCAAAGGAGTGGATTTTACTGAGGAAGACTTTAACCACTATCAAACAGTCAACAAGCCTTTATGGGTGGATTACCAGGATGGAACGATAACCGCGCATGAACTGAAACATACTCGATTCCAAGAATGGGTTGATAGATTAGAAACGACGACTTCAGATCTCAACAGTGCGTTCCTTGAAGCGATGGCCGATATTTGTACTTTGTTGCCAGGAGCAAAAGAACTAATGGATAGCCTGCATGGCAAGGCAAAAATGGGCATCATTACCAATGGTTTTACTGAATTACAAGCGATTCGACTTGAGCGAACGGGCATGAGCCAATACTTTGAGCACGTGATTATTTCAGAAGAAGTCGGGGTCGCCAAACCTGACCGAGCTATTTTTAGTCATGCATTGGAAAAGATGGGAATGCCATGTAAGAGTAAAATTCTGATGGTTGGTGATAACCAGCATTCGGATATCTTAGGTGGTATCAACTTTGGCATCGAAACCTGCTGGTTAAATCATGTCGGGGATGAGCGTGATTTATCAATCGAACCAAATTACACGGTGAGCTCGCTGCATGAGCTGAAAGACATTCTTATTGCGTGACCAGTTAGTGCTCCAATTGAAGTCATACTTGCATTCAATATCGTGCCAACTCTGAAGTAAGTAGCATTTTGTTAAGCGTCTGGAGCATGCTGTTTTATGTAGTGCTCCAGATTTTTTGTTTTTGTCGTCTCAAATTTTTCATCGAGAATCGTAAGCTTGTTAATTCTATCGATGCGAAAGTGTCGATAATCATCTCGTAATTCGCACCAAGCAACCAAGGTCCAAACTTTACCCCAGAATATTTGCCCCAATGGTTGTAAGCAGCGGCGTGTTTCTGCCCCTTGATAGTCTGAATAATGTATTTCAATCTTCAACTTGTCATCAGTCGCATGGCGCAGCATTTTTCCCCGTCTTGCCGTTTCAGAAGCGGTGTGGATTTCAGGCACAAAAATCGGGAAGCTTTCGACTTGCTGCTTTAATTTATCCGGCAACACGGAAAGTATTTTTGCAGAGGCTGATTGTGAGGCCTGAGCCAACTCATCATCAGACCACGCTCGAACCATGCGCATTCCTAGCTCTAGAGCGAGCATCTCTTTGTCGGTAAACATGAGTGGTGGAAGGTGAGCACCATCCTGAAGCATATAACCTATGCCAGCCTCTCCCTGAATAGGGACCCCAGAGCCGATCAGTGACTGAATATCTCGATAGATAGTCCGCTCACTTACTTCCATTCGCTCAGCAAGTTGGGTGGCGGTGACCGCATATCGCTTAGAGCGAAGTAGGGTTAAAAGCTCAAAGAGGCGTTCAGACTTACTCACACGGAATCCTTTCTGTCGTTACAAAAAGAGGCCAGATTGTGGCCTCTTGTCCATGGGTGTTAGCGATATTTCGCCGCTAAGTCACTCATCATGATGGTTTGATGTTGCATGATGACACTTTCTGGGTCAACAAGAGCCATCAGCGGAGCGCAATCTTCGCTCGACATAAATTGTTCACCTGCCGCTTTTGCATTGTCCATCGAGTCCCAATAAACAACATCTGTCCATGTTTCGCTCTCTTGCTCGAAACTTAATGAACGATACTCAAAACCATTCAACGATGAAACGAATTTCTGGCTCTTTTCAGTGGCGGTAATTAGCTGTTCACTTGTTACATCTTGAAGTAATTTGAAGCGGACAATTTCGATAACACTTTTCATCATATTTCCTTATTCGTCTGGAGTGGTGGTGCTTAAGTTCGAAATAAGGTTATCCAAAACGACTGTCAGAATGTGTCAGGAGTGTTTTAGGTCAAAAAATAGACGAAAAATAGTCGTCATTATGCGCATGGTGGAATATATGTGCTATAGGTATTGTAAAACATACAAAAAATAATGACTTGCAAAAGTCAGCTGCTAGGTAAGGAAACTCACATGTCTATACAAGGGACCATTGCACACTGGGACCAAAATAAAGGTTATGGTTACATTTCGGTCGAGAATCAAGACACGCAAATTGTTTTTCATATTAGCGACTTAGCGAACGCTTCTCAGGCGCCCTGTGTTAGTGAACCGGTCGTATTTCGCCTCGGTTCTGACAGTAGTGGTGGCATGAGGGCGATTCAAGTGGAACGCCCGATTGTATTTAATTTTTCCTTAGCAATAGCGGTGTGGTTTTCTAGCGCCTTACTAGGCAGTGTTGTGTTGCTTGATTTTCCAGTGATTGGCTGCGTGTTGTACTTTTCTGTCAGTACAGTGACGTATGTAGTTTATGCTTTCGACAAACACGCGTTGATGACCGGAGGCTGGAGAGTTCCGGAAATAACCTTCCATCTATTGAATCTACTTGGCGGGTGGATTGGCGCCTTATTTGCCCAGTCGTTTATGCATCATAAGTATAATGATCTAGGGTTTAAGTTTTTATTCTGGTCAACTTTGGTTCTAAACATAACGTTATTCTGCTGGTCGCTGACAAGTGAAGGGGCAGTGTTGCTCCAAGAGTTGATTCATCAGCTCAGAACTTAAACAAATAAACTAGGGGCTCAATAAGAGCCCCTAGCTATATTACTTTTCATACTTTCCTAAGGGCGTTCGCCTGTAGCTAGGCGACGCTCGATATCCGCAACCACGTCAGGGAAGTCAGCAATGGTATCGATCAGGTAGTGTGGCGAGCTCTTGATTAGTTTCGCACGGGCTTTTTCACGAGCGGCATTCAATGTTACTTCATCCGCTGCTTGATACTCTTTAAACGTTAGGCCTGCTTCGTTACCAGAAAGCAGTAGACCGACAGTCCACATCCCTGCGTTATGGCCTTCATCGATGCCCGGTGCTGCATCATCTACTTTGATGCATGCGTTAACGTCTGTTACGCCAAGCTCAATCACGTTCTTCAGTGCCATAAATGGTGCAGGGCGACCACCTTGAGGTAAGTCATCCGTCGCAACGACGTAATCAGGTTTGTAGCCATAATCTGCTGCCACTGGAATCAGCACATCCATCACTTCGCGAGGGTAACCAGAACAAGAACCGATCTTAATGCCTTTGTCTTTCAGGCCGTTCACCACTTCAATCGCATTTAGGATTGGCTCGGCGTGGTCAGCCACTTTGGCTTTTTGCAGAGGCATAAATGCTGCGTAGGTTGCGTCGATGTCTTTGCTGTTCATTGAACGACCAAACTTGTCATTCCAACGTTTATCGACCGCAGGAATTCGACCCACAGCTTGGATGTGATCCCATTTACCAAGACCCATTGGTTCGCGCGCTTCTTCTAGGTTGATATCGAAATCAAAGCCTTGTTTGAATGCTTCGACAAAGATGCTGGTTGGTGCAAATGAGCCGAAGTCGACAATAGTGCCAGCCCAGTCAAAAATCACTGCTTGAATTGGTGAGTTGCTCATGTTCAATCCTTTTTTGTTTGTCAAAGTACTTAGGTTTAAAAGTCTCAGTGGTACTTTGGATAAATTGGGTAATTACGAGTAGTTAAAGTCTTTGCACACTTTGGCGATGGCTTCTTCAAAGCTCGCTAAAGCTTCGATCAGTTGTTCGCGAGTGATGATGAGTGGCGGACTGAGTTGAATCACATTGCCTTGTGAGACCTTAAAACTCATACCATTGTTGAGGCATTGGTACAGTACGGCTTCTGCTTCGTCATACGCGCGCGCTTTGCTTTCGTGGTCGGTTACTAGTTCAATACCCCACAACATGCCGATGCCACGCACATCACCAATCACTGGGTACTTGGCTTTCATCTCTAGCAGTTTTTCACGCATGAATTGGCTGTCGGCTTTGGCTTTATCTAACAAGCCGTCTTGCTCAATCGCTTCCATCGTGGCTAGGGCTGCTACGCAACCAATCGGGCTTTTCTCATGAGTGTAATGACCCATTGAGATCTGCTCAGCGGTGTTGTATTTGCCTTTGGTCACCATCGCAGCGATAGGCACTAAGCCTCCGCCCAAACCTTTACCGATGCACAGAATGTCTGGCTCAATGTCGTACGCTTGGTAGGTAAACCATTCCCCACTGCGGCCCATGCCGTTTGGAATATCGTCGATTATAAGCATGACATTGTGCTTATCGCAGATTTCACGAATACGCTTCCAGTACGCTTTACTTGGCACTTGCACGTCAGTGTTACGAACCGCCTCGGCGATAAACGCACCTACGCCGCCTTCTTTCTCAATCACGTATTCGAGGTAATCGGCGTAATGCACATCACTGCCATCAGCGACTGGCAAAGCACCACGATAAGACACCGCAGGAGGAATTCGCTCAACGCCTGCCATTAAGGGCCCCATGCCTTGACGAAAACACGCTTCACCTCCGACAGAAATGGCATCCAATGATGCGCCGTGGAAGGAATCCCACAAAGAGACCACCTTGTAGTTACCTGTGATATGGCGCGCCAATTTAAGTGCCATGCCTACCGCAGATGTGCCACCCGGAGCAAATAGCACGCGGTTCAGCTCACCACCACAGATCTGAGTGAGCTTCTCGGCACACTCTATGGCGGTCTCATTGGTAAAACGACGAGGAGAAAACGGCAGTTTAGCGATTTGCTCTTGTACGCGCTGAATCACATGCGGGTGACCATAGCCCAGTTGATGGACGTTGTTGCCATGGAAATCCATGTACTTTTTACCCGTGGCATCTTGGATGTAGATTCCTTCTGCGGCTTCTAGCGTATCGAGGCATGGCGTTGACATTGCTTGGTGTAGGAAGACCTCTGAATCACGCTTTAATAGGGCTTGCGTGCGTTCATCGTCCATTGACGCATTCCACGCTTGGCGGGCAGGTGTGGTATTGACGTCACCTTCGCTGCGAAAATACGTTGGCTGTTTATTCTGAGTCATAACGTTTCTCATTAGCTACTGCGCATGTGGTGGTTTTATGCGACTTTCCAGTACATCGCTTTTTCAATCGCACCGATAAGGCGTTGGATATCCGCTGGGTAAACGTCACCGATGTTGCCGATGCGGAAGCAATCTGCATTCGATACTTTACCTGGGTAGATAACAAAGCCTTGTTTTTTAAGGCGCATGTAGAACTCTTTGAATTGGTAGTCGTTGTCTGTTGGCGAGTAGAAAGAGGTAATGATTGGAGAGTGCAGCTCGTCATTGAGTAGAGGTTCAAAACCAAGAGAACGCATGCCTGCAACCAATGTTTTCTGGTTGGTTTGGTAGCGAAGGTGACGGGCTTCTACACCGCCTTCTTGTTCTAACTCTGCCAAGGCTTGGTAAAAAGCACGTACAGTATGAGTCGGTGAAGTGAAACGCCACTTACCATGGTTAACTTCCATGCAATTCCATTGATCATAAAGATCGAGACTTAATGAACGTGCCTGACCTTTACACGTTTCCAGTTCACTCTGTTTGGCAATCACAAAACCAAAACCTGGAACGCCTTGAATGCATTTGTTTGCTGAGCTGATCATAAAGTCGATACCCAGTTCGGCGATATCGATTGGAATACCACCAAAGCTCGACATTGCATCAAGGATCATGATTTTTCCGTGTGCTTTTGCCAAAGATGCGAAGGCCTCAATTGGGTTGAGCATTCCCGTTGTGGTCTCGCAGTGGACAATCGCGACATGGGTAATTGTTGGATCCGATGCCAATACCGTTTCCACCTCGTTCAAGTTTGGCTGTGATGTTTCGCCAGGGGAAACGACATGACATGGAATATTTAGGTATTCAGCGATTTGAGTGATACGTGCTCCGTATGCGCCGTTGTCGATAACAAGCAATTTACCGTCTTTACTAATGGCACTGCCAATCGTCGACTCTACCGAAGCAGTACCGCTACCTTGCATGAGTACACTGGTGTAGCCGTCTTGTTGGGTCGCCAGTTTTACTAGTTTAGTGCGGATAACTTCGACGATCTCTTTGTTGTAGTCGTCATCCCATGTGCACCAATCTTTTAGCATCGCTTCGCGCACTGTTTCAGAAGTAGATAGAGGCCCTGGAGTCAGTAGTAGGTACTCGTTTTTCATTTCGATTTCCATTAGTAATTTGATTTGGTATACACCAGAATGTGGAGTAACTCTATCAGGAGATAAAAACAGCAGTAAATAGAGAAATAACTATCTTCATAAAACTTTCACACACCAGATACGGAATGAAATAAGGTTAGATTAAGGGGGACAATTTCTAAAAAATGCCATATTTCGTTCATATAATCGTCATGCTGGTTTTTTAGGGTGTAACTCGTCAACTGGTACAGACCAAAATTGAACTTAGCCAAATTAACTGGAGAAAATGATGAAAAACCGTTTGATGAAAGGATCGCTGGCTGCACTTGTATCTCTGCTAGCAACGAATGCATTGGCAGCACAGGAAGTGACGGTTTACACCGCTTTTGAAACTGACATTCTTGCTAAATACAAGTCTGCGTTTGAGAAAGAAAACCCAGATATCAAGATTAAGTGGGTTCGCGACTCTACTGGTATCATGACTGCTAAATTACTGGCAGAAAAGAACAACCCTCAGGCAGAGGTCGTGTGGGGCCTAGCGGGTTCCTCAATGGCTCTACTTAAAGATGAAGGTCTTCTAAAGCCATACACCCCAGAAGGCTTAGAGCAGCTTAATGCTAATCTGAATGATCCACAATCAAACCAAGCTTGGTTCGGTAACGATGCATTCTTTAACGCGGTATGTTTCAACGAAGTCGTCGCAAAACAACTTAACCTACCTAAGCCAACATCTTGGCAAGACCTGACAAAGCCAGTCTACAAAGGCCACATTGCTATGCCTAACCCAGCATCATCGGGCACGGGTTACATGCAGGTTTCTGCTTGGCTGCAAAACATGGGCGAAGATCAAGCGTGGAACTACATGCGTGACCTAGACAAGAATATTGCGCACTACACGCACTCGGGTTCTAAGCCATGTGTACAAGCGGGTATGGGCGAAGTGGCTATCGGTATTTCTATGGCAAGCCGTGGTGCGAAGCTGAAAACTCAGGGTGCACCGTTAGCCGTTATTACGCCAAAAGGCATTGGTTGGGAATCGGAAGCAGTTGGTTTAGTAAAAGAGTCTGACGCTGCGAAGCGCGTGGTTGACTGGTCTATCTCGAAAGCAGCGAACGAGCTGTACGTAGAGATGTACCCTGTTGTGGCTCACAAAGAGGTGAAAGCAACCGTATCTAACTTCCCGAATGTGCAAGAGAACATGGCTGCTATGGATTTTGCTCAAATGGGCAGTAAGCGTGCAGATATCTTAGCTGCGTGGTCTGAGAAGTTTGACGCTAAGTCAGAACCAAAATCATAATCTGAGCGATGATCTCATCTAGAATCCACCTCATTACGAGGTGGATTTTTGTTTTTGGGAAACTGGTGGGAGGTTACACGTTGTCATTCTCGAGAACAACGAAGGAGTGAGTGGGCAATCTCTATTTCTGATTGGAATAAACCTATTGTTCCCTTCATCTATTTGTCATCTTCTAGCTATAAATTTGTCATTGGAACGTAACACTCGGAATCTAAATTTGGTATATACCATTTGGAGCATGTGTTATGTCAACTAACCAACCTTACCTAAATATTGAAAATGTAGTGAAGCAGTTCGGACAATTCACTGCACTAAAACAAATCTCTCTGGCCATCGAAAAAGGCGAGTTTGTCTGTTTTCTCGGCCCATCTGGCTGCGGTAAAACCACACTACTACGAGCCATCGCAGGGCTTGACCTGCCTACATCAGGTGCCATTTACCAACATGGTCAAGAGACTACATTCTTGCCACCAGAAAAGCGTGACTTTGGCATCGTGTTCCAGTCTTACGCACTTTTCCCTAACCTGACCGTGCAAGAGAACATCGCGGTTGGATTGAAGAACCAAGGTATGTCGACCAAAGAAGCATTGGATAAAGTCGATTACTGGTTAGAAATGATTGGCCTACCAACCTCTGGTGAGAAATTCCCAAATCAACTATCGGGTGGTCAGCAGCAGCGTGTTGCTTTAGCGCGTGCATTGGCATTGTCTCCGGGGCTTTTGTTGCTGGATGAGCCGCTATCGGCGCTGGATGCAAAAGTGCGAGTCCACTTGCGAGACGAAATCTGTAAGCTGCAACGCAAACTAGGTATCACGACCATTATGGTCACGCACGATCAAGATGAAGCGCTGTCTATGGCAGACCGTATCGTGGTGATGAATCACGGCGTGATTGAGCAGGTTGGCACACCTCAAGAGATTTATCAGAAACCAGCGACGCGTTTCGTGGCAGAATTTGTCGGTAGCATGAATTTTATTGAAACCTCTGTGGCAACCGATTCTCACATACGTATTGCCGAGTCGTTATTGCCAGTTCCAAGCCTGACTAATCTTAAGATTGAGCGTGGTGACAGATTTGACCTAGCAGTTCGACCAGAGAGCATTAAATTTGTTGACCACTTTGGCAGCTCGTTGCCTGTTAAAGTGACGGCGATTGAGTTCTTAGGCGCTTTCTATCGAGTTGATTGTCTCCTACAGCATGACCCATCAGCCAAAGCCTTAGTGGTCGATGTCGCTGTGGAGGTCGTTCAATCTCTCAATGTTCAAGTCGGTGATATCCGTTATATCCAGTTTGCGGCTTCTGGTCTGCATGGATACGCCATTCCTATTTCTAGTAAGGCAATGGCGGCGTAGGTATCAGTATGGAAGCGAAAACAATGACAATGAATAGTCTAACTGTACAAGGTAAAGCGAAGTCTATCTTGGGGCGTATTAGCCGCGATAACCTCGTGTTGTTCGGTCTATTAGCCGCACTGTCGACTATGATGGTGTTGTTCATCTTAATGCCGTTATGGGCGATGCTAACAAAAAGTGTCCAGAACTCGGACGGCGACTTTGTTGGCTTAGCTAACTTTGCTACATACTTCTCTTCATCGAGTCTGTGGGTGTCGGTGGGTAATACCTTCACCTTGGGGCTGATCGTGACATCGGTTGTGGGTGTGCTTTCTTTCGGCTATGCCTATGCGTTGACACGCTCTTGTATGCCGTTTAAAGGGCTATTCCAAATTTTAGGGACAGCACCCATTTTGGCTCCGTCGTTGCTGCCAGCGATCAGTTTGATCTTCCTATTTGGTAATCAAGGTGTCGCAAAAGAGATGTTAATGGGCAGTTCCGTCTACGGAGTGATTGGTATCTCGATGGGTTTGATCTTTTGGACGTTCCCACACGCTTTGATGATTCTTACGACATCGCTGCGGACTTCTGATGCTCGTCTGTATGAAGCGGCTCGCGCACTGAAAACATCGCCAATTAAAACCTTTTTCATGGTGACCTTACCTGCGGCGAAATACGGTCTGATCAGCACACTTATCGTTGTTTTTACGTTGGTTATCACTGACTTTGGTGTGCCGAAAGTGATTGGTGGCAGCTACAACGTTCTTGCGACAGATATCTTCAAGCAAGTGGTGGGACAACAGAACTTTGCCATGGGTGCGGTAACCAGCATCATGTTGTTGCTCCCTGCTGTGATGGCATTTGGTGCAGACCGCTGGGTGCAGAAAAAACAAAAAAGCCTATTTGATACTCGGTGGGTGCCTTATCAGCCTGAGCCAAATAAGACGCGTGATGGATTTTGCTTCCTATATTGTTCAATTATTTCCGTCATGGTTTTAGCTGTGCTGGGGATGGCTGTTTATGGCTCGCTTGTAACATTCTGGCCATGGAACAAAGCATTGACGCTGAATAATTACAACTTTGCAGAGATGAGTACTTACGGTTGGAGCCCATTTTTCAACTCGTTAATACTGGCCAGTTGGACGGCGGTCATCGGTACGGCCGTTATCTTTATCGGTGCTTACTGCATTGAAAAAGGTCGTGCATTTGGACCGGTTCGCCAAGTGATGCAAATGGCCAGTGTCGTACCTATGGCTGTGCCGGGGATGGTGCTTGGTTTAGGCTACATATTTTACTTCAATGATACGAACAACCCATTGAACGTACTGTATGGCACGATGGCATTCCTAGTGATTAACACGGTTGTGCATTACTACACCGTGGGGCACATGACGGCTCTTACAGCGCTCAAACAGCTTCCGTCAGAGGTCGAAGCCACGGCTGCGTCGGTTAAGCTTCCTCAGTATAAGTTGTTCTTTAAAGTGACATTACCCGTATGTTTGCCGGCAATTTTAGACATTGCGACTTACTTGTTTGTTAATGCATTGACCACCACTTCTGCGGTAGTATTCCTTTACTCAACCGATACTATCCCAGCGTCCGTCTCCATTTTGAATATGGATGATGCGGGTCAGACGGGGGCAGCTGCGGCTATGGCTGTGATGATTATGAGCGCTGCCGCAATTGCAAAAATTGTGCAGATGACCTTGGGTACATTGTTAGAAAATCGCACTCAAGCTTGGCGTAAAAGATAAGGACACTTCGTGCAGTACGTAAAGATAAAAGATTCAATCGTAGAACAAATTGATTCAGGTATGCTTTCGCCGCGCCAAAAGCTGCCTGCAGAGCGTAAGTTAGCTGAATCGTTTGATACCACCCGAGTAACCTTACGTGAAGCGCTGTCTCTTCTGGAAGCAGAAGGGCGTATTTATCGTGAAGACCGCCGAGGTTGGTTTATCTCTCCTGAGCCACTTCGTTATGACCCAACTCAAACTCTGAACTTTAGCAATATGGCGACTGCGCAAAATCGTACGCCGAAAACAGAGCTGATTGCGGCGAAAGGAATTTTAGCGGACAAGCAAGCGGTTCGCCTGCTGAACTTGCAGCCGTTTTCAGATGTGTATCGAGTCGACCGAGTTCGATACCTTGAAGATCGTCCCGTGGTGTATGTGACCAACTACATTAGACCAGAGCTATTCCCAAACTTGCTCGACTTTGATTTGTCTAACTCGCTAACCGATATTTACCGTGAGCATTTCGGCATGGTTTATCAAAAGATCCGTTACCGTATTAGCACTAGCAGTTTGCTTGGAGAAACAGCGCAAGCCCTTCGAGCGACTTCAGGCACTCCGGCGATGGTCGTGGAACGCGTGAACTACAACCAGCAAGGTGAGCTGATTGACTGTGATATCGAATATTGGCGACATGACGCCATTAGTATTGAGTCGATTGCAGAGCTCCAACGTTAACTTCATCTCTAGGCTTAACTAAAGAGAGTAAGCCTAGAGAATATTCTCACCTTTAGACAAAAGGTCTCACTATGTCGTTGTGGGCGATTTGCCTGATAGTCGTTTCTGCTTTACTTCATGCAGGATGGAACCTACTGAGTAAAAGTAACAAGTCTTCCGGTACAGCCTTCTTTTTATCTAGCAGTGCCGCAGCTTCGCTGATTTTAGCTCCGTTTGTGACTTGGTATTTGCTCCAAGTTGGCTGGACGGAGCTACCTTCCACATTTTTCTGGTTTCTTTTGTTTAGTGGGGCAGCGCAGGTCGTTTACCTTATTGGGTTAGGGCATGCCTATAAACATGGTGATATTGGGGTCATCTATCCGATTGCGAGAGCATTACCTGTTCTTATGGTTGGGGTCGGAACGGCGATTATTGGTCACGTACTGCCAGCTCAGGTTTGGTTAGGTTTCGTTTTAATAACGTTGGGATGCTTGATTGTACCGCTCTCTTCATTACGCCAAATCAGTATCAAGGAGTATGGTTCACTCGGTGTTATCTGGGCCTTAATCGCGGCATTGGGAACCACAGGGTATTCTATTCTCGATAAAGAAGCGCTCAACCTCTTAGATGTGACTGATTTCGAAGGAGTAACTAGTCTTGACTCAGCGATCTTCTATTTAGGTATTCAGTTTTGGGTCATCTTCTTGGTGATAACGGTTTACGTAGCAATAACGCGCCAGTGGGCAGAGTTCTCACAAGCTTGGCAAATTAGAAAACCGTCAGCGATGGCTGGTTTGATGATGCTAACTACATATGGTTTGGTACTCTATGCGATGACTATGACGACGAATGTGAGTTACGTAGTGGCGTTACGTCAGCTAAGTATTGTCTTTGGGCTTGTATTTGGGGTGGTATTTCTTGGCGAAAGGTTTGCAATGACGCGGCTGCTAGGGACGGGGATAATTTTTGCTGGATTGATACTGACGATCTTATAGCGTGAACGCTAGATTTATTATGATATTTGTTCAGTACTATATAACGATTTGCTCTAATGTTCATGTTGGATAAAACTTTCTTTATTTTCGATTCGAAGTAATAAAGCAATGATTTTACTGACCAAATAAATAACGCATTTTACACGCCATTATATCCTTACTTTTATTGCTACAAATATTTCATCGCCTATATCAAAAAATTCGAATAACAAGTGCAATTAATTCTAATTCTTTCAGGTCTTATTGTTCGTACCATATAGGTATTCGAGCGGTGGAGTATAGCTCGACTTTATAAAACTCTACATTTGTAGAGTGGTAAGGTAACTAAGGAGTCAGTTATGATTAAGGTAATAAGTTTAGCAAGCGTAATGTTATTCAGTTCTGTTGCGTTGGCTGGGTATGGTGGTTTTAGCAATGTGGTTGAAAGTGAAACAATGCAGGGTGACGCTATGTCCACTAAAGATGCAGCGGTTAAAGAAGGTCAAGAAATTGTTGGTGGGTTGAGTAGTTTGAGTTCATATGAATTGAGTACGAACGTAAATTATCCTAATCATGATCAAATTGACTACTCGTCTTTTGAACTACTCGAATCAAATATTAAAGTTGAGGAAGTAATCTCTGAAGATGGAAATGTGGCATATAAACCAGTGGTTAACATGAAATATCAATTTTCCGCACGTGATCGAGGTCGAGACTAATTAAATTGAACAACTGTTTTTGCTAGCATCTAATATGAAAAACCCAAGCGTTTGCTTGGGTTTTGTATTTTTGGCTATCAGATTTAGTTAGCTTTCTGCTTTAACAAGCTCAGGCTGCTGCTCTGCACGTGCAGTTTCAAGCATCTTACGAATGATGACTGATGAAACCAGTGCAATTGCGACCATAACGACAGCTAGGATAGTTAACAGTTGGAAGTAGTCACCATATACCGTTTGTACCACTTCTTGTGTGATCTCTTGGCCTTTCTCTAAAGCGATAGAAGTAGAGAACACTGCGCCTACAATACCACTTAATGCCATTGCAACAGAGAATAGTGATACTGAAAAGCCTTCAATATGCTTTGGTGTTACCGACAGAATGAACGCCACAACTAAGCTACCTACAATTACTTCGGCAAATGCTTGGAAGAAGTGAATGGCTAGGAAAATTTCTGGACGAATAATAACGTCTTCACCAACGTTCATGACCGCCATAGTTAGAATACCAAAGGCAATCGCCGTGAAAATGAAAGCGAAACCGATCTTAGTTGCGGTAGAGAAGTTGATGCCTTTCTTTTCCAATGAAGAGAATGTGTAAGCAATCACTGGACCCGCAACAATACACCATAGAGGGTTCATTGCCATTGATGCTTCTGGCGCGATTGGGATGAGGTTAAATAGGTCGCCGCGCATTGTGTTGATCGTTACCATGGTCATAGATGTCATCATCTGACCGTAGTAAACGAAGAAACAGGTAGTCAGCACTGTCATGATTAGGATGGTGCCCATTTTAAGCGCGTCAGACTTACCCGATTTGAACATCAATGAAATGAAATACAAGATCGCCGCTGCGCCGATTGCGTAGACGATGTTTTGACCGATATCCATGTTAGAGAACATGAAAAATACCAGACTAACCATCGCTGCAGAAAGGCCTAGGAAAGCAACCCAGTTTTTTACGCTGACAGGCTTTTGGTCGATCTCAGCACCAACACTAACTAGCTGCTTGTTGAAGATAACCAAAACCGCAAAGGCAAATGCTGCCATTACCGCAGATAGCATGAAGCTGCCGTGGAAACCAATAACAAGAACGAACATTGGGAATAGATATTGGCCTAATAACGCGCCGACATTGTTCACTGAGTAGTTTACAGGATAGCCGTTCTCAAAATCTTCTTCTGTTGCAAAAGTGCGTTTGTAAAGACTTGGGTAAGAAGGAGACATCAAACCGCGAGCGTAGCTAGCCAGTGCGATACCGACTAAAGCCATAGGCACATTAGTTGTTGAAGCACCAAGAACCAATAGTGTGTAGCCAGTGGCGAATGTACCGTAAGCGATCGTCAAAGAACGGTATGCGCCAAGGAATTTATCTGCTATAAAGCCGCCTGCAATGGCAAACAGCGGGCCGATGGAAGAGAAAGCACCGACAACCATCATGGTATCAGCTTCGCTATACCCTAGATCTTCTAAGAAGAAACGGGTCAAAATTACCATCACACCATAGAATGATAAGCCAAACATTGCTTGGCAGAACATCATTGATTTATTAAGTTTGTTCCACATAATAGTCTCATTTTGTTGGTATAACACAGAATTAACATCTAATTATGTTATCAGTTCTGGTATGTTATAAATTGAAACAATTATCGCAGAAATCGTTTTTGATGCACGATTTTTTCTCAATTTCGCATAAATTTTTATAATGAACTTGATCTAAAACGTTTGCGCTGGATATATCTTTTAAACAATGCTGACAAATCTAAGCAGTAAATCGATTTTTTAAGGTCTATCTTTGTGTTAGCCTCGCGCAATGCTGTACAAATGTATAAGGAATGTAACGCAATGAAGATTTTTAGTAATTTCGATAGTGGTAGTATTGAAGTCGTCAGTATTGACAATAAAGATCGCATCGAATTAAAAATTCCAAACGACAATCAGTCGGAGTTTTATCAGTGGTTTCACTTTCGTCTCGAAACAGAAGCTGAGCAATCACACACTATTTCTTTGTTGGACCTAAAAGGTTCTGCTTATCCTGAGGGGTGGAAAGGGTACGATGTCGTCGCATCGTATGATCGTGAAGAGTGGTTCCGTATTCCTGCTGAGTTTGATGGCGATACGCTAACGTTTACCGTTATTCCAGAGCGTAGCTCTATCTATTTTGCTTACTTTGCCCCTTATACCTATGATCGCCATCTTGATCTGATTCATATGGCGCAGTCTGCGCATCATTGCCAGCTAGAGACATTGGGCCAAACGTTAGATGGTAATGATATGAGCCTATTAACGTTTGGTGAAGAGGAAGAAGGCAAGAAGAAAATCTGGTTGATCGCTCGACAGCACCCTGGCGAAACCATGGCAGAGTGGTTTATGGAAGGCCTCATTCAACGTTTGTTGGATGAAGATGATGTTACGTCACGTGCGTTGTTAGAAAATGCGGTACTTTACGTTGTGCCAAACATGAATCCTGATGGCGGTATTCGTGGTCATTTGCGCTGCAATGCGATTGGTGTGAACTTAAACCGTGAATGGCAAACGCCGTCAATGGAGCGAAGCCCTGAAGTTTTCTTAGTTCGCGAACGCATGCTGGAAACTGGTGTTGATATGTTCTTAGACATTCACGGCGACGAAGCGATTCCATATAACTTTGCAGCAGGTTCTGAAGGTATTCCGTCATATGATGAGCGTTTAGCCAACTTGGAAAATGCGTTCAAGCAAGCTCTGTTGACTGTGACACCAGAATTCCAAGATGAATATGGTTACGATAAAGATGAGCTAGGCAAAGCAAACTTAACTGTCGGCTCAAACTGGGTTGGCGAGCAGTTTAAGTGCCTTTCTTACACGATTGAAATGCCGTTTAAAGATAACAATGACTACCCAGATCCACTTTACGGCTGGTCACCAGAGCGTAGCGTGAAGTTTGGTCATGATATGCTAGCAGCAACACTGGCTGTTGTTGATAAAGTCTAACCACTTTAATCACTGATCGAAGCGCGGGACTCCCCGCGCTTTTTCGTTAGTATTTCTAACGGTTTTGTACAGTTATCCTCGCTGTGCGCGATTTTATTCCCCATGTAGAGTTTCTTTAAATAAATTTAAGGAAATCATCATGTCTCAACACCTTTCTTATTGGTTTAAGCAGGCGCTAGAGCGCGAACAACCTCTTACTACTTATACACTTGATCAAGACATCGAAGCGGACGTCGCAATTGTTGGCGGAGGCTATACCGGTTTATGGACAGCTATCTTACTTAAACAGCAGCAACCTGAGCTAAAAGTTGTGGTTATCGAAAAGTCACTGTGTGGAAGTGGTGCGTCCGGAGCAAATGGTGGATGTATGCTGACTTGGTCAACTAAGTATCCGACATTGAAGCGTTTGTTCGGTGAGCAACAAGCAAAGTGGCTGGTGGAAGAATCAGAAAAGGCTATCTATGAAATAGAGCAATTTTGCACCGAACATGAGATTGATGCAGAGCTGTTTCGGCATGGCACTTTTTATACTGCGACTAATAGTGCACAAATGGGACAGATGGCTCCCGTGCTTGAACAGTTGGATCAGTTAGGTTGCAACAGTTGGACGGAGTGTGAAGCTGAGCAAATAGTCTTGAAAGCAGGATCGCGTCAACATAAGGAAGGTTACTACTCGCCCGCAGCCGCGAGTGTCCAGCCTGCGCTTTTGGTTAGGGGATTACGTCAAGTCGCCTTAAAACTTGGTGTTAAGGTGTATGAGAATACTCCAATGGCATTTATAGAATATGGTCAGCCAGCCACTATCCAAACACCGAAAGCCAAGATATCAGCGCAGAAGGTGGTACTCGGACTTAATGCCTGGATGTTGGATCATTTCAAGCAGTTCAAAAACAGTATCGTGGTTGTGTCGTCTGATATGGTGATTACCGAGCCTGTGCTAGATAAGTTATCCGCAATGGGGTTAGATACTGGAGTGACAGTTGTTGATTCGCGCATCTTTGTCCATTACTACCGAGATACGGCCGACGGTAGGTTAATGTTGGGTAAAGGTGGAAATCACTTTTCGTATGGAAACAAAGTGGATGTGATGTTTAACCGTCAATCTGGGTATACCCAATTATTAAGAGAGTCATTCAATAAACTTTTTCCAAGTTTGAGTGATACAGAGTTTGCTTATAACTGGACAGGCGCGTCAGATCGTAGCGTAACTGGCTTACCATTCTTTGGCCATTTGGACAGCCAATCAAATATTGTCTATGGGTTTGGTTATTCTGGAAATGGGGTTGCTCAGACGCGTATAGGGGCAAAAATTCTCTCCTCTATGGTTTTGGATCTCGATAACCAATGGAGTCAATGTGGGCTGGCACAAGGGCCTTTAGGACACTTTCCACCAGAACCTATCAGATGGTTTGGCGCCATGATGGTGAGAAATGCTGTGCGACGTAAAGAAGAGGCCGAAGATAATGAGTTGCGACCTTTGGTTTGGGATAAGTGGTTGTCTAAATTGGCTGGTGCTGCGGGCAAGGCAGATAAGCTAGAGTAACCTTATTGTAATACGGACTTGGCATAGTTAAGTTTTTCCTATGCCAAGCCTATAGTTATGTCGCTCGCCAACCCTAGATTCCTTCCTCCTTTAAATGCTTTAAAGGCCTTTGAGTCTGCCGCTCGATTACAGAGCTTAACCAAAGCGGCTGAAGAGCTGTATGTTACACGGGCCGCTGTAAGTCAGCAGGTAAAGCAGTTAGAAGGGTATTTGGGGGCTACGTTGTTTGAGCGTAAAGGCGCAAAGCTGACGCTGACACAGGACGCAGAGTATTATCTCCCGCTCTTGACACAAACCTTCCACTCTTTATCTGTCGGAACGGAACAACTGTTTGCTAGAAAGCCGCGACACACTGTCGTGGTCGGCGTGGCACAAAGTTTCTGCACCAAATGGTTGATTCCTAGGTTAAGTGACTTTCGGCGTCAATACCCTGATATTGATCTTAAGTTTTCATCGACCTCAAATGCATACCCAAATGGCAGCGGTTTTGCCGATATTGAAATTATTAATGGCATTGGGCATTGTTACAACTCCCAGTATCAGGAGCTGATCAATGAGTCTTGGATCTTAGTTGGCTCCCCTGATTACTTAAGGGGGCGCTCGCTTTTAACCATTGAACAGATAGCGCAGGCTGAAAAAATAATGACCACGGGGTATACCGAGAGTTGGGGCTATTGGTTTTCGCATGCGGGTTACAAAAGCGATTGGGTTAAGCCTGCACTGCAGTTTGATCACTCTTCGCTCTCGATCGAAGCAGCGCTCAATGGGCTTGGGGTAGTTTTGGTAAAAGATGTGTTGGTTCATGAGCATATAGCTCGAGGTCAATTAATACAGGTTTACTCAAAAGAAGTGCCCAGTGAAGGAGGGCACTATTTGATTTGTCACAACCTTGGAAAAAAGAGCGTTGCAACATTTGTTACTTGGTTAGAGCAGGCAATGGTTACTCACAAGGTGGAGACATATGGATAACGGCTAGACCACCGAGCGATGTTTCACGATATTTACGATTCATATCTTTACCTGTTTGATACATGGTTGCGATCACTTTATCTAACGAGATAAGACACTTACTGGTCCGTTTGAGTGCCATACGTGAAGCATTAATCGCTTTCATCGCGCCCATTGCATTACGTTCGATACACGGCACTTGAACCAAGCCTCCGATCGGGTCACAGGTCATCCCTAGTGAGTGCTCCATTGCGATTTCAGCCGCGATACAGATTTGCTCGTTACTGCCACCACGAAGTGCCGTAAGACCCGCAGCGGCCATTGATGAAGACACACCTACTTCGCCTTGGCAGCCAACTTCAGCCCCTGAAATAGAAGCATTAGTTTTGTACAAAATGCCAATTGCGCCTGCTACAGCAATAAAGTCTTTGAGCTGTTTAGTATCTAACTCTTTGATAAAACGATGGTAGTACATGAGAACGGCTGGAATCACGCCAGCTGCCCCATTTGTTGGCGACGTGACTACCTGACCCCCCGCTGCGTTTTCTTCACTAACGGCAAACGCAAACAAGTTAATCCAATCCATGATTTCCATTGGATCGTTTTCAATTGCCGCATTGGCTTCGAGTTTCTTAAGCAGGTTAGGGGCGCGTCTTGTGACTTCAAGTCCACCTTCTAGTACGCCCTCGGTTTCAAAACCACGCTGCATACATAGGGACATGACTTTCCAAATTTGATCGGCTTTGCGGGTTATCTCTTCTTCACTAAAGAATCGTTGTTCATTTTGTAAGATCATGCCACCTAAACTAAGGCCGTTTTTCTCCGCCATCACTAGCATTTCGTCAGCACTGGTGAATGGGAAAGGAACATCGATCGCATTTTCGTTGCCACCGTTTTCTAACTCTTTCGCGGTGGCTATGAATCCTCCACCAATGGAATAGTAGGTTTCGAAACCAATTTGTGCGCCAAAGGAATCGTAAGCGGTGATAGTCATGCCGTTTTCATGCAGAGGAAGATTGTCTGAGTGAAATAAGATGTCACTCTCATAGCTGAAATTGATAGTGTGGGCGCCAGCAAGGGCAAGGTAACCTTCGTCAATAGTGTTGGTTAACGCTTGTTTGGCACTTGCCATTTTGATGGTATCAGGTTTATTTCCTAGCAGACCTAGAATGACGGCACGGTCGGTATGGTGTCCTTTGCCCGTCAAAGAGAGTGAGCCGTACAGGTCGACTTGAATACGGCTAACTTTTGTGATGGATGAAGCTAGCACTCGGGTAAAATGGTATCCTGCAAGCATCGGACCATTAGTGTGAGAGCTAGAAGGCCCTACGCCTATTTTAAAAATATCAAATATTGACAGCATAAACTTTACTTCCTGTGAATTGGCCCGTCAGGCAGGCTCTTGTAATTACTAGTATGGCATCTTACCGAGATTTCGACTTATCAACACCGGAATAACAAAATATTAACCTTTGCTAAGCTAGCGGCAAAGACGATGTATGTACAGTACCTGAGTAATTCAGTAGGAATAATTGAGACATGAGTAAATAATGAATATTTTGAGTGTAGTGCTTATCCTAGGAAAGAGGCTCGAAAACAACCGCCTAACGCCGGAAGGTATCAGTCGGGTCGAAGGGCTTGTTAAGTTGCTCGATCAAGTCAATGATCAAGAGACCGCTTTTGTCTTTTGTGGAGGAGTAACAGACGGACAGACGACATCTGAAGCTGAAGCAATGCATCAGTACTTGCTGCGCTTACTTCCTGCCTACAAAACGTTACCGCCTCATATTCTAATTGAAAGTCAGTCGACCAATACCATCGAAAATATTCAAAATGCAGCAGACAAGTTAGTCGACAGTAAGTTATGTCGTGTTGGCCAAAAGATAGAGGTCATCTTCGTATCCAATGATTACCACCTAAAACGAATCTTCGAAATTCAGTCGCTAATGGATGAACAAGGTCTACTAAGAGTGTTGCATCAGCGCTGTGAGCAAAGTGGGCTATTGCTTTCAATATCGCTTGATCTTAGCCAACATTGCGCGGTGGACTACCCTCATCTCGGTGAGGCAGGTCGTGCTTTCTTATTGGTTGATGAACTGACGACTTACCGCGTGTATTTAGAAGGGGTAAAGAATAGGGTATTTCAGCGCGAGTTAGCGGAGGTTAGGGCACTACCATTACGATTCGCGTTAGATGCACTTGAGGGTTTAAAAGCAATGCCACTGGATGTTGCGAGTGCGCGGGCGATAGAGAAAATAGCAAGGGCAGTCGAGAAGACTACCCCTCGTGTGTGCGATCAAGTTTTTATCGAACAATTAGACATACTTGATGCCAATCTTACTTGGCTGAATCGTCATCTTGACCCAGAGCGTCAGCGCGGGTGACCAGTAAGTTAGTTTTGATCGCCGCGAACGCAATAAGGCTATAAGCCATTAGCTCCGTCGCTTCCTCAGAGACATTTTTGATTTCTCTCAGGTAGTTGTCACCCATTACTGATTGCCAGAATGATCCCATGCCGTACAAGCGGGTAAAGACGAGTAGGATAACAACGCTAGTAATGAGTACCGGCATATAGCGAGTACTTAGCAGTGCGGCCATTTGGTTGACGGTTTGTTTACCCCCTGTATAGGCTAAGTAGCAACTAAACAGAGTGACGGCCAACGCTGGGTAAACCCAAGAGCCATGTGCCAACATATCAAACCATACGTCCATTTCTCGAATAAATAGAACGGCGAAAAAGCCGCCCATTAGAACAGCAGCATAATGAACAGAGCTTTTTACTTTCACTAAGTGGAAAAAGCTTAAGCTAGTAATTGCGAGCATAAGCAGTTGCGCAGACTCCGTAAAGGAAGTCTCACCTAGGCCATGGTGGAACTGACTGAAGTCGATGCGTAAGCACAGGTTAACAAATATACCTAATGCGGCGACGACTAAAGCATTTAGGGCAACTTTTTGGAACGTGCGTTTAGCATGTTTTGAAATGACTGAGTTATCGAGGTGCTCAGATTCTAATGGGGTATCGTATTTCATAGCAGTGGTATTCTTGACTGGGTTTGAATTGTGATTCACGTCACATTGTAGTTTGGTCGCAAAAACTCGTGTCAGAGAAGTGTTAGAGCTGAATGCTGTTCGATTATAGGACTAAAAAAAGAGAGGTCTTTGCCTCTCTTTCTTCAATGATACTTAGTCGTATGTGAAGCCGCGGCTAGCCTTGTGACTGCTGTTCGTTCTTTTGACTGTTTCGGTAGTATTCCCACTGTTCAACGCGCTCATCATCAGGCAGTAGACAGTATGTTACGCGCATCTCGTTTTCATTGACAGTTTCGAGCTCGCCACCCTGCTGAACACAGTAAACTGCTGCTGGGTTTGCAATAGACGTGTACTCTTTTACTTCGTATTCATCAGGCTCACTTGCACAACCAGCCAATACAGCAGCACTGATCACAGACATCACGATACATGCTCTTTTCATAAAATTTCCTTTGTTGAATCAATCGGTAACCCATCGATTATAGGCGTTTTGACGAAATAATCTGTCTTAGGTTTGTCAAAAAGTCGCCGCTGTCTAAAATTATAAGGAGATATTCCACATTGTAATGGAACAACGCTTGAAACGTTCTTGTCAGTTATAATAAGGTATTTTATACCTTAAACTAGTCAGTCTTAGCATAGGAAGTGCCTGATGTCGGAGCAAAAATATCGACTTGTAACTCGTAGTGATTTTGATGGTTTAGTGTGCGCAGTATTGCTAAAGCAACTCGATCTGATCGACGATATAAAGTTCGTTCACCCAAAAGACATGCAAGACGGAGTAATTGAAATTACTTCGAATGATATTGTCACTAATTTACCCTACGTCAAAGATGCGTATTTAGTATTTGACCACCACCTATCTGAAATGATTCGAAACCAAGGTGAAAGGAAAAATCACATCATTGACCCAGATGCGCCGTCAGCTGCGCGAGTTGTATGGGAGCATTATGGTGGTGAAGGGACCTTTCCTGCTGAATGGTTAAGTATGATGGAAGCGGTTGATAAGGGAGACTCTGCCCAATTCAATCGTGATGAAGTGTTAGATTCAACAGGTTGGAATCTACTGAACTTCTTAATGGATGCGCGTACGGGTCTTGGTCGTTTCCGTGAATTTCGGATTTCTAACTACAACTTAATGATGGATTTGATTGAGTATTGCAAAAACCACTCTATCGAAGAGATTCTTGCTCTGCCTGATGTGAAGGAACGCATTGAGCTTTATCGTGAGCATGAGTTTTTGTTTAAAGAACAGATTCAGCGTTGTGCAACGGTCTATGACAATCTGGTGTTTCTCGATCTCACCAACGAAGAGGTCATTTACGCTGGCAACAGATTTGTGATTTATGCGCTTTATCCAAACTGCAATATCTCTATCCACAAGATGTGGGGCTTTCAGAAACAAAATACGGTGTTTGCGACGGGTAAATCTATTTTTGACCGTAGCTCTAAGACCAATGTTGGTGAGCTAATGCTGAAATATGGTGGCGGAGGCCATAAAGCAGCAGGGACTTGTCAGATTGATAACGATAAAGCGGATCAAGTGCAGCAAGAGCTTATCGCGGAAATCACTAACGACGGTTAATCGAAACGTATGACTGAATGCAAAAGCCCCTGTAATCACTTACAGGGGCTTTTTAATTTATTTAGCACAAGTTATGCACTTAAAGCGGCATTACGCGGTTACGGCCAAGTTCTTTCGCTTCATACAGCAATTTGTCTGCACGTTCGATCAAGGAATTGGCTGTCTCTCCAGGTTGCAGCTCTGCGACACCTAAAGAGATGGTGATATTGCCTATTTGTTCTGATGTTCGTCGATCTTTGATCGATAGCTTTTCGATCGCTCGGCGCAAGCTCTCCGCATACTGACGCGCGATTCGCAGTGATTTATTTGGCACGATTAAGGCAAATTCTTCACCACCGAAACGGTACGCATGAATACCATCACGGCAGCTAAGTTGAATACGACGTGCAATCGCCTTGATCACGGTATCTCCAAATAAGTGACCATACGTGTCATTAAATGACTTAAAGTGGTCGATATCAGCCAAGATTAAGCACATTTTTTGCTCTGATCGGCACAAAGTATTCAAATCGCCATCAAAGGCTCTGCGGTTGTATAGACTAGTGAGGGAATCAAAGAGTGCATCTTGCTGAACTTCTGCCAATTGACTCTTTAGCTGTTGGATCTCATTGGTAGCATTTTCTAATTGGCTGTTTAGAAAACGGGTAGAATGCCTTATCTCACGTGACTCGACGACTAATTGGCGAATAACTTTCATCACTTCTTCAAGTGACATCGACTCGTCTTCGACTCTTTCTAAGCTATCGAAGCTTTTATCAATCATCTTAGAAAATTGAGATGTATCCGTAAGTGTATCTGATACAGAGTTCGCGACTTCGTTGACCAGTATCTCGATATTGGCACGCAGATCGTGCATATCGGTTTCCGCTCGACTCGCAATGTGGTTGTTATACAGCTGCTCTCCGGCTGCTGGAGGGCACACTCCGTAGTTTTCGATAACCCCATCAAGTTCACGATTTAATTGTGGGATAACATTATCGACATACGTATACCACAATGCATAGTTTGCTGGGGTTGCCGCTACGTGATGTTTCATCATCAAAGGTACCGCTTTCTTGAGGTTAGCGGTTGATTTTTTAAAGTCGTCGTCTGTCATTTCTTGTTAACGTTCTTGTCTAGACATCCTATTAAATAAGATTAGCGGATTTCGTTTATGGATGCTTGGTCTTATATTAATTTGTACTGATCTATTGATAAGATTTATGAACAATATCATAACTTAACCCTAGGTGCTGTATGGAAATTGTTCAGTTATATCTGTGATTTATATACTCGTTACTTCTTGCTCGCCATGCTCTAGTTGTTTTGCTCCTCTGAGCATAGCTTTGATTAAATCCCCGGCATTAAATTTCTCTAATGCTTCGTGAGCCCCCACTTGTTTCGCGCGATCAATACAAATCTCACTCGATAAAGATGTGTGGAGGATAATGTAGCTGTTACTAAGGTCACTCTCGTTTTGCGTTTCGAAAGCCAATTCATAGCCATCCAAACCGGGCATTTCAATATCACTTACCAGCAGCTCGATAGGCTTACCTTGTTGAGCGTCATGGCGCATCAATTGAAGGGCATCAATCCCGTTATTACATATCTGATAGGGGATATTGATGCTATCTAATGCATCCGAAAGTTGTTTTCGTGCAATAGAGGAATCATCAACCAATAGGATGCTCAGTGCTTTTAAGCGCTCTCGTTCGATGTCCGTCAACATAGGAATTTTAGTGGACTCATACTGAGGGTAGATTTTCGAAAGCAGTAACTCTACATCCAGCATTTGTACGATTTTTTCTTCAAAGCGTGTAATACCGGTAACAAACACATTGTTACCGACTGTTTGAGGCGCGGACTCGATCGACTTCCAATCGCACTCAATGATTTTTTCAATCGAACGAACCATAAAGGCAACCACGGTGCGTAAGCAGTCGGTGACGATCAGGTAGCTAGATTGGTATTCGTCGGGCTGTATTGGTCGAAATCCAATGGCAGCTGGCATATTGATTACTGGAATGGTTTTACCGCGTAAAGAGACCGTACCAACGACATGATGATGTGAGTAGGGAATCTGAGTTGTTACCTGAAAAGGAACGATTTCTCTTACCTTTAGCGTCCCTATGGCAAATAGCTGTTTACTTTGAGTTAATGTAAACATCAACATACCTTGGGATTGATTCGCTTTACTAACCGTTTTTGCCATGAAGGTTTTCTCTTTGGTGTCTTAGTTCAATGGTAGCGGAATTAGGTTGATGTTCAATGGATGTTGATCAAATTCGATGCCTTAATACATAAGTACTAGCTGTTTTTTTGATTTAATAATTGGTTGGATGAAGATTTTGCGATTATCGGGTACAATCCGCGCCAAATCAGTCATCTTTTAAGAGGCATCAATATGGCTAACACAGCAGCGGCTCTGCACATTTTAGTTAAGCACAAAGAGCAAGCAGAAGACATCATCAAGCAGCTAAAGAAAGGCGCAAAGTTTCAAACTTTAGCTAAGAAATATTCCACCTGCCCATCGGGCAAAAAGGGTGGTGATCTTGGTGAATTCCGCCGTGGTCAAATGGTCCCTCAGTTCGATAAAGTGTGCTTCTCTGGTGAAACACTGGTTCCACATTTAGTGAAGACCAAATTCGGGTGGCATGTTGTGAAGGTTTTGTACCGTATTTAATTAATCTTGTATACTAGAACTCTCAGTAGTTTATAATGTACTACGTTGAAATTACTGAGAATTCTTGATGTACACCCCTCAATTGCTTAGTGAACATTACAGCCAGATCACTACTCCTCAATCAGAACAACCATTAGCCATCCTTTACTCACGATTCAGTTCCCGTAACCAAGTGGGCAATGATTCTATCAATCGCCAGCTAGAAGGTGCTCAAAAGTTTTGTGAGTACCACAATCTAAAGTTATCTGAAGCTAACTACTCCGACTTGGGAATAAGTGCCTACAAAGACAATGTCCGTGAAGGACTTGAACTACTTTTGAACGCTGTCCGTGATGGAACCATTCCTGCTAATAGCTGGATTCTGTGTCACACAACATGCCGTCTATCCCGTAAAGGCTTTCAACATGTGCTTAAACTAGTGAGTGAACTAGTAGCCACTGGTTGTAAGTTCTGCACGATTAATGACAACCAAGTGTATGATTCAACAAACATCAACAAGTTGAGTAGTGCTTTACCGCTCATTATTTCTGCTGATTTGGCGTTCAGTGAATCAGAGAAAAAGTCATTAATGATCAAGCATGCTAAAGAGCAAACGCGCAAAAATCGTAAGATTGTTGGTAAGCAGCCATACTGGATCACTCTTCAAGATGGCAAGCCAATGCTTAATGACTTTTCAACGATTGTTAAGACTATTATTGATCTCCGTTTAAAGGGTTACTCTGCGCAACGCATTGCCAAGCAGCTTAATGCAGATGGTCATCTAAGCCCTACAGGGAAATCATGGGGTGCAGCTGCGATCAGAAAGACGATTGATAACCATGTGCTCTATGGAGCCAAAGAATATAGTGAGATGAAAGATGGTAAATTAGTGCCAGTTGAAATCGTTGAGGATCTGTATCCTGCTCTGTGTTCAAAAAGCATTTGGTTGCAAATCAAATATGAAAAGGGCACAAAAGAAGTAGGTAAGCGAAGTAAGAGCAGCCCATTTAGCAAACTGTTGCGTTGTGCATGTTGTGGCTCAGCCATGACCACTCGAAGCACGTATCAAAAAGGTGTCAAATACGATTACCGTGTTTGCATTCGTTCAACTGAGGGTAGCTGTGATCAAAAATCCCGTTTCCGTGATCTAGACAATATCATCCTAGGTGAACTCAAACACTTGAAGTATGAAGTAAAGACACATGCAACAGTTGAAGTTGATAGCATTAAGGTGTTTCAAGATAAGCTAACTTTGCTAAATCAAACGAAAGAGTTACTTCAATCAAATCCTACTGCTCTAGCAGCAATTTACGCTGATATTGCCAAAACAGAGCAAGAGCTACATGAAGCAAAGCGCACAAAAGAGTTACTGGAATCTCAACCAAATGAAGTCAACTTCCAAGCCATTGTGGACGTTGAGGATCAAAGTCAACGAAATGTTCTATTAAGGCGCATCATCGAATCAATTGAAGTAAAACGCATTGATAAGGAAAAGTTAGTATCTCAAGTGCGTGTAGTAGTTCGTTTTAAGAACAGTCATACACAAACATTTGTCGTTTGCTATCGTTATCGAGGCTATGACGTTAAGTGGCTTACTGATACTGAGAAATATAAAGAACAATTGAACGCATTTGTTAATGATGCAGTGAAACAACTTGAAGAATGGGAAAGATAAAAGGGCGAAAGCCCTTTTTTTATACCTGTCCAACCAACATCAGACTACTTAGATAATTGAGTTTATGTTGTAACGTTATAGTGGATTGTAGTGAAGTTTAATTCATACTGGATATGAACAAAATTTAACTTGAGAACTTTTGTTTATTTTTTAACCTTTTCACGGTGCACTCGATCCACCAACATCATAAAAATACCCTTTCATATACATAACTTCAATTTGTATGAGCACAATATCCTTAAATAAAGTGTTCATTTTGTTCATATTTGTCAAATCTATAATATCTTTTTTGTTGTGTTTGTTTATCTGGTGTAAATAGATAGAACATCGAGTGTTAATGTAATTAAAGTGAGTTTAAATAGGGTATAAATAAAATTAAAGAAACACTGATAAGGAAATATTATGGATTACACATATTACAGACCAGATGAAATTTACGGCACAGAATCAAAAAGAGAACGTAATAACAAGATTATTAGTCATCTGGAAGCAGGCTATACAGTTACTACAGTTGCTCGCCACCATAAGTTATCGTGGCAGACGATATACAACATCATCACCAAAGCATTTAAAGATGCAAAAGAACGTGCCGAGTTTATGGATTCATTGGAGAAGTACTGAGGTTTAAATGACAGCATTTTATGATCAAACTGGTCGCACATGGAAATGGAAGAAAAATTTAGCGCAAAGGCAAGTCGATGAAAGAGAACGTAGGCAAAGCCTGATGGATGGTTATGAGAATAGTATCAAGGCTGTGAACTGGGTAGAGGTTCAAAAGTGTGTCGAGAGAAACATTAAACCTTGCATTGCAATTAAGAGAACTGGCGTTTCTCGCACCCAATATTGGAAGATGAGAAAAGAACATGAACAAGCACAAAGAAAAATTGAAAAGTGATGTGGCTTTTTATGCTTCGATCTATGGGACATTAATTACTAGTTGCTTGTTTAATAAGAGCACTCGCAGTGTACGAGATATATTCAAGATGAAAAATATAAAACCAGTTCGTACATTTAGCGGAATCAAGAATCTGGTAAACGTAATGGCGGCGATAGAAATCAAGCATGCAACAATGCAAAAAGTTAGTGACAATAAAAATGTAGCATCATTAAACAATGAATGTGACACGAGATCAAAAATAGAGTTTTTAAGGAGTTTTAAATGAAAGTTTTAAAAATGTATAGTACCTCAAAGGGAAGACATAACGTCGTAAGAGAGGCAGAAAGTACTTACGAGCTTTTCAAAAGTCGTTATAAAGAATATTTTTGCGGTGAGTGGTGTAGAGATTATTTCAGCAAAGCATTGATTAGATTGTTCGTAAATGGTCGTATCACAAGCGATGAGTTTAAAGAGTTCAATCAATATGGTCAAAAAATGTCTGACTTACTTGATGAAATGGGTGCTGAATTACCAAATGTTAGACCAATCTTATTAGAGATTGGAAAGAAAAGTGTAGATAAAGAAACTGATCTTTCTAATATAAAGCGCTTTATTGTATGGCATCAAAAGTTTAAAGGCATTCATCGTCGGATGGCTGATCTGTTAATTTTAATTAATGACGTTGAAAATAAATTAAACGGATTTAATGTCCAAAATGGATATTCACGAAATTGTACTGATGCGGGAATTATTCCAGAAACATTACTAACTATTGAACAAGTAGCATTTCTGGTTGAGCTTGGATGGTTTACGAAAGCAAGTATAAAGTACGTATATGGTATCAGTGACAACGAAATGAGAAAAGCAAGTGCTATTGCACGTCAAAGAGTAGCTACTGTTTAATTAACAATCTTTCAGAACTGCAAAGAACTTGAACGTCATTCAGTTTGAGTTCAGTAGTACTATTTTTCATATGAGGTATGAAGTGAATAACCATTTACATGCAAAGGATGTTTACTTGGCTTTAAAGTTAGTTCCATTAGTTGGAGCTAGCTTTGTAGCGAAGATGCTAGGTGTAAACATCAGAACAATTCAATATATAACCAATAAAAGAGTAAAGAGTAGTATCAAAAACAAAGATGATGTATTAATTAAACTGGTTCCTGATATGAAAGAACGACTTATCAAACATTTAGAAGAGAATGAAAGTGACTAAATCAATTCCATTGAGAACATTAATTCAAGAGCGTAGTATGAGTGAGTTCTTTAAATCACTTGACTATGACACTTATACATTAAGAAGTGAAAATAAAGGAATTATACGTTTAGAAACGTATAATGGAACAAGTGCAGAAATTAAAATAAACCGTGAAGATATGGTATCAAGCAGAATGGTTAAAATGATAATGTCATTTGCTGCACTTTAATGTCACGCGAAGCGTGTTGTACCAAATATTATTTTCTTTCTCTTTAATATTATTATCCACAGTGTTAATGGATATTAGATAGTATTGAATGTATTGGAGAAGAACATTATAACAACGAGATTTTTGGTAATAAACACTAAAATCAATTTATTTTCTTGTTAAGAATGTTTGATAATTATTGTGTCAAAAAGTTTATTTAGGATTCTATCGTTATATAATAACAGTATCAAATAAATTACGCCTAGCAAGGCGTTTTTTTTAAAATTAAACTATCAAATATTTTTGATAATAAATAATTCATAATCACTCAAGGGAGTAAATATGCAAGCTTTAGATAATAACATTATGCGTAAAGTGTACATCAAATATGGTAGCAAAATCACATCAAGTGTAATTGGTTGCTCTCAAAGCCATGTATGCCGTGTAGCAAAAGAAAACAACTGGCCATCTCCATCTGGGAATGATGTGCATAAATTGATCATGGCATCTCTTTATAAAACAGAAAACTTTTAATTAACAGCACCATTGAAGTGAGAATTTTTTAATGAATATGAGGTGCCAAATGAAAAAATTATAACAAAATGACTAATATCTTAAAAATCAAATTGAGTGACGAACAATATTTGTCACATGTTGCAAGCCAACTGCCAAAATCAAATGGTATACATTTAATTCTTGCTAAAACTGGTGTCGGTAAAACACATCACATGCTTGAACAATGCCATGTTAATGGTGGGACTGCTGTTTTCCCTGTCAAAGCAGTAATGAATCAAAGCTTAAAGTACAAGGCAGACAACTCACTGCAAGGTACGATCATACAGATTGAACACCTTGATAAGTGGAGAACAAATCAAAATGAACTGCATGTCGATGAAGCTCAGATTTTGTATCTGGGCGGCTTTAGAAAGTCTGTAGAAAAATTATACGAAACAATAGTTGAAGCTTCACAGACCAAGCCTGTTTATTTGTATTCAGCGACGGTGAGAACCGAGTTCATGCCGTTAAAGTTCAATAGCATTATCCATGTTGAAAAGAGCTTTGAACGAAATATTAACGTAATCACTCTTGATTCTAAGGGTGACGTAAAGATCGCTGATGCAAAACTAGCTCAAAGTTTAGAGTATATTGATCAGCAAGGCGATAAAGCTAAAGTTATGGCTTTTATCAACTCGAATGCGCAAGCAAGCGCAGTAGTTAAAAGACTGTCGCAAACGGGTAAGAAGGCAATTCTTTTATCTTCAAGCTCAATTCGGAGTGGCGAAGCTAAAGCAGTTTATCAAAGTATCATCAGTCATGCTGCGATTTCACAAGTCACATATGACTATGTCATTTGTACATCCTGTATGGCAGAAGGAATCAATTTCAACGATTACTTCAAGGTTGTTAGTTGCCAGGATGAGAGCGGTAATCTGTTTCAGCAGCAAGGTCGTGCACGCGGTTCTGCTGAGCACTGGGTGATTCTAGGTGGTCTTGAAAACAAGGATCATGGTGACATATCCCTTTCTTACAATAATGCTTCTAGGCAAATCTGGCGCACTTCTACGGTTGATGGTGATGTTAAGCGTGTACCGATAAATGTTGAGTGTGGTCTAGCTTCTTCAACTGAGCTTTGTGAGTGGTTAAACCATGATGCTCGTGCAAATGCTGATCTAGCATCATTGTTCACTTCTCAGTTCCAAAAAGGGGTGTACGCAAAGCAAGTGCTCAAGGAGATTGATTTGCTCGGGTATAAAGTTGACCAATTGCTCTCATATGAATCTGATGTTAAGACCAAAAACAATGGCAAGGTGTCATTGCAACGCTTAGCGAAAGTGCTTTATCAATCAGGTGGCAAAGTTTTATTTAAACGCAATGAGAGCAAATATGCACTTTGCAATGATGATCCTGAAATAGAGTTAAAAGTCTTTGAAGATGGCGTATTAACTGATCTACCAGCACTCGCTTCATATTTGATCGGTAACAAGGACACTACACCTGCTTTAGTGCAAATGGTGCAGCTTCTGAATCCTGACAAAAGTAATGAGCAGATTGACAATGCAGTACAAGAGTTAATTGAGTGGGATTCAAGTTGGAACAAATATAATTTTCGTGGTGACAAGTGGAACGTGATGTCGATTATCAATGGTGATGGTCGAGCATTTTTACGAAACATCCACCAGCCAAGATATAAAGAGATAAAGCAAGAAATTGACAACGCTATCACTGGTATGAGTGAAGTCATAATGAACAAGTACAGCGGAATCATTAGTGATGAGAAAGTAGCAGAGGCAGCAAGTCAGTTTTGGATTAATGCTTATCCAATCTCTCGGGATAATGGATCAGACAATAGGCACTTCCATAGTGACGACAATAAAACTCTTCGTCTACGTCTATTCAAGCTGATGATGGGTATTACTTTTGATAGTCATGGAAACTGGGTTGTGAAGAAAGATAAAGCAATTTGGCATGTTGTTTTAGATCACAACGACCGTAGAAAATACAATCGCAAGGCTGACACTGTGAAAAGTAAAGGTATTGAAATGAGCACATACCATGAAATGACCAAGTTCAACATGAAAGAAGTTGCTGTAATGAAACCAAAACCATTCAAGCAGTCATTAAATGACGTTATCAACCAGATTAATTTCTAACCAAACCATCTAGTGATGAGGCAAGGTCACTAGCCTCTATTCAAAAATGGTACCTTTTTCAATCGAAAAATCAATGACCAATCGTCATTAATAATTATAAAGGAAACAAAAATGACTAATACCAATAATGTAATAAAGTATCTTAATGCTAATATTAGCATCAAAAAGTCGATGTATGACTCTACGTTGACGACTGCAAAGCTAAGCACTGTAATAAAGTTGATCAGAGATGAAACAGTCAAAAATAAGATTGAACAAATACGATTATTGAATGCCAATGGTGCACATGACAAAGCCAAAGAAGTGAAGAATAATCTTCCCATGTTCTACCTAACTTGTTATCACGATATTGCTGGTGGAGCAAACCAATATAATGAAAATAGTCATTCAGGTCTGATGATGTTTGACATTGACAAAGTGTCACAAGATGAATCTAAGGACTTGATGTATCTACTTTTTAGTAGCGAATTTGCTGATAACGTTGTATTTGCCTTCTTATCACCTAGTGGTGGTTTAAAGTTCACTGTTGCTACTGACTATGACGGCACAGATCCTGACTTCTACAAGCACTGCTACAAAAAATTGTATGCTCATTTAGTAGATATTGGTATGCCGGAAGGAAACCTTGACGCGCAAACGTGCAATGCGAACCGTGGCACTTACTTCTCGGCTGACAAAAATATCAAGTTGGGTAAATCGAAAGTCATTTCATTGGAAGCGTATAGAGCAGAGTACAGCATCTTAAAAGCAGAAGACGAATCTATGATGTGCTCATTACGTGCGGTTAATGAACATGCTGATTATGATGAAGTTTATGCAAATAGATATTGGAATAACGCTGTGAACAATATCATTGCATCAATGGGTAGCGGTGATCGCCACTTAAACATTTTCAAGCTATGTATGGTGTCATTTAAATGTGGGTTAGGAATTGAGGGTGCAATTGAGGCATTGAATCGTGCAAAAGCAAACGGTCAGTACACAGAATCTATGAGCATTAGAAACAAGGCATTAGATGCGTGGAAGTCATTTGATGGGGTAGTTGATATTAAGTTCTTTAAACCTCGAACTGCTCAGCAATATGCTCAAATATTCAGTGGCTTATAAACGAAAAGGGAGTCCGAAGACTCCCAATAACAAAGTATGACTAATACTCTATATAATCTATTTATAGATAAATCGCACGTTAATCAAACAGCCCTTTAGTGTATATACTTGGTTTTTCTTCCTTTTTCTCTTTAGGTGGAGGCACTGGTTGATCGTTATACGTCAAGTAAATCAATCCTCTCATACCAGCAGAACTTGGATGAGACGATGGGTTGTTGTACAACCAAAGATGTTTAAGCTCTTTTTCGTCAATCGGTTCAATTGCTGAGAGTTTAAACCAGATCGAACACTTCTTTTTTCGGTAATAGGCAGGTGTCAGATTAGGTTCTTTTGAAGATATTTCAGTCTTACTCGTACTACCAGCGATCACGTCAATGATGTTTGCTCTACAAGTGAATTTTGAACCATGCATTAGGTACAAGTAGCACTGTTCACCACGCTCAAGTTGTAGCTTGGCAGTTTTAACAAAGCTCTGATTCATACCGATTCCGAACTTACCCATCCAAACACTGCCATTAGCTTCAATGACGGCTGAGTGCTCAGCAATGGTATCAGCACCGGACAGCTTATCACTGTATCTAAGTAGAAAGTGTAGATTTTTCATAGAGATGGAACCAAGTATATCAATGTTGTCAAGTTTTGATTATAATGCTACCACTTAAATATCTTAATTACTAGGTAAGAAATGTTAGAAAATCAGCAGCTTACTATCGACTGTGCAGTACCAGATAGTGGTGTTAATGCCCTTAAAATCAAAGCAGTGGATCTACCTAAGTTCCCTACGACTCGCTACCAAGGCTCAAAACGTAAAATCCTACCAGAACTAGCAACAGCATTGAGCACGATCCAGTACAACAATGCACTAGATATGTTTAGTGGCTCTGGTGTCGTATCACTCTTGTTTAGAACATTAGGTAAGAACGTTAGCTCAAATGACTTCATGTTATACAATCAAAATACAGCCAAAGTATTTTTGGAGTTTGACCTTGAACGATTGAACGCTTTGAACGCACAGTCTGATTTAGAAGATTTGCTGTATAACTTACCTTTGTCAGATGACGGACTAGTATCAAAGAACTATAAAGGCATTTACTTTATTGATTCTGAAAATGATGAGATTGACCGATTCTGTCAAAACATTCATCAGTACGACGATTTTGCAAAGTCTGTATACATCTATGCTATTGGTCAAGCGTTAACCAAGAAGCGTCCATACAATCTTTTCCACCGCGCAAATTTAGAAATGCGTACTAAAGAAGTTAAACGTTCTTTTGGTAATAAAAAGACTTGGGAAACACCAATGATTGAGCACGCAATCAAGTGTATCAATGAATTGAAGAAGTATCCTATTAAAACTGCTGATACATTAAGCAAGTACACAACTGGTTTTAACTCAGCAGATTTAGAATCATTTGCTGATGATTTCGACTTAATTTATCTTGATCCGCCATACATCAATGGTAAAGGTACACCTGTTGATTACAGTAACTTCTATCATTTCTTAGAGGGGCTTTGCGATTACTCGTTGTTCGACAATGGTGATGATAAGTACCCTCATAAACCGATCACAAAGAAACCTAGTGCATGGTTAAAGCCAGATAGTGCATTGAAAGAGCTTACGGCGATCTGTGAACGCTGGCCTAATGCAACAATTGTTTTTAGCTATAGAAGTGATGGCTTACCAGTACCAGAAGAAGCAGCAAAGGCAATGTCAACTAAAGGTCGTACAGCCGAGATTCATTCTGCTGGCGAGTACAAGTATGCATTGAGTAAAACAAACACAAATGAAGAATTAATCATCATTTCAAAACCAGCATAATAAGAGGGGAGCAGAAGCTCCCCTTTGTTTTATTTGAATCTTGCCATTTCTGGATGATTGTACAAAGAGTGCCAGTCGAAAATCTGTTCTTTGGCTTCTTCGTAATTTGCCCAGTAGAAATCACAAGCACCTTTCTTATCACGGAACTGAGTAAACGGTCCATTTACAGTTTCAAAGCCACGAGGTGTATCGATCTCGACCGAACCAATGTTTTTCGTGTTGCCACTACCAGCACGAATACCAGTCAAATCAACCTTTTCACGAATGAAGACAGATTGTACCGAGTAAGGACAACGGATCTGACCACGAGTTGGGATATTTTCCAGTGTGTACTCTTCAAACGCTTCATTGCGAATGTACACAAAGCCTAGTACCCAATGTTCATGGTAAGTATTGTATGGGTAAAGGATGTTCTTCGTGTTGTTACGAATGAATGAGTTATAGCTACCAAGAGTCATCTTGGTCTTTTTGTAACCAATAGGTGCTTTTGGCTCGATGTAGGTAGATTTAATATCAAGTGCAATGCGATGCAGTACAGTTCTGCCATCAACGTCATACTTAGTTAGAGTGAAGTCTGGATAAGTTGTTTGATTTGCAGTTTCAACAACATAGCCTTTCTCCGCAGCCAAGGAACGTAGTGCTGGACTAGCAAAACGTTCAAAAACCGTACTCAGAACTTTAGTGTCAGAGTCAATTGGTAGTACGTTGTTGTTTTGGTCGATAAAACCTTGGATTTCCCAAGTAAAGTTTCGTGTTAGCTCAAAGAAACGGCGACTAAAGCCGTTAATCTCAAAATATGGCTGCATATTGATACCTCATTAAGTTACCAGTCATTTATGAGGTCTGAGGCTCTTTTTTTCAATGACTTGGCTCATTAAAAATGTGATTTGTTTCATAACAATCAAGAAACGGTATGATTGAAAAGTGTGAAAGACTTGTATACGAGATCACATGACTTGTTTATATTAGAAGAATCTAATTTAAGAGGTCGTAATGCCGTTTATTCGCTTTTACAAAATGAATCCACTGCTTGGAATGGCTGTTGAAGAAGCGTTCTACGAATTTTCACGAACAGTGTCGAAGTATGATGGTGGAGCTTGGGAAGTAGTCGTTGATAGTGATGATGTGTATGCGGTTTATCCAGTGTCGTTAGGATCACTGGAAGTTGGTCATGATGGCAACTATGTCTTACCGATAGAAATATCTTCTAGAGCATTTGGTGTGTATGTTTCGTTAGCCGTCTACAACAAATTATGTTGGTTGTTTCACGATCAAGGTAACGATGCATTGTGCGAAGTTTTTAGCAGTATGTATCACTCTTTACGTATCTGGATGATAGATACAACCGAGCTTCCACCAGCAGAAGTTGAACATATTCTTAGGATGATTGATTAGCAAAAAGGGAGCCGAAGCTCCCTTTTTTAATGAATGAAATTGGCTTCAAGTAATTCATTAATCGAATATAATTGAATACCATCTTCTTCAAATTTCTCAGCCATTAGCATCATCTTCTGACTCAAACATTCGTAATACTCGTGGACACTGACTAGTGTCTCAGCATCAATATGCTGTGCTTCGATGAAGTATTCTAAAAATCCACCATCTTCACGATATTGACACTCCACTAGGTGGCAAGCATTAAGTTTGTGCAGAAGCTGCGCTACGGCCAAGTTTGAACTAGACACATATATCTCACTGATAGGGTCATTGTCATTTTTAGTGTTCAAAAAAACAACATCACTATCGTTTACGGTAACACCGAGTGTACGTAAAGCATCCAAAATCACGTTATGCTCAAAAGGATCGTGAAACATAAATGTAAAGTTCTGTTGAGCGGCAGTATTTGTATTAAAAGTAGTCATAATCAAATCTTCAAGTTGGTTAATGTTTAAATGTGCCGAAGCACCCTCCTTAACCACTCAACGGTGCGCATACTAAAGCAATTGCTTCTATCATGACAACAAGAATATCTTATCGAACTAAACAAAATCGTTTATATTCAGGTGTTTGCTCAATCATTGAGCTTTTTTGATTGAAAATGGTACTTTTTTTGGTGAATGATAACTGGTTAACTAGATGGTTGATCATTGCTCAATGACCACACTCATTGGTGAAGGCAAATGATGCAATGATAAAAAAAATATTCCGGCGTCTGTTCACGTAAGCGAACCTATACTGTGGTTATCAGGTGTTCACTTATAATGCATGAATAGACCGGCCTATTATTAACACTGTGGTTACATGGTTGAGTTAATACAATATGGTCCATACTAAAGGTGCTATATCGCACGTAATTGAGCTCGATTAGACAAAAAAGCCTTCGACATTGTTGAAGGCTTTTTTATAGGCTTCGATTTCGATTACTTCTGGCTAGAAAAATACGCTGCTATGTCTTTTAGATCTTCGTCATTTAGGCGCGACAGTTGGGCCTTCATCATTTCTGCTAGCGCACCTTGTCGGTTACCATCTTGGTAGTCTTTCATTGATTGAAATAGGTACTGAGCGTTTTGACCTTTGATATTTGGGTACGTTGGGTTGCTTGCTGTACCATCAGTGCCGTGACAAAAGATACAGCTAGGCGATTTTACTTTGCCTAACTCAGCGTCACCGAATTGAGTGTTCGCCAATGCAAGAGATGGTAGAAAAGAAAGAAAAACGAGCGTACGTATCATAGAGAAACCTAAACCTATCAACTTTGATACGAAACAGAATAAAGCTTCCCCTAAGGGGAAGCTCAATGGTTGAGATCAATTTAATACTCGTTAAAGCAGTTTACCTAGCTTCTCAATAAACAGCAGGATGTCTTGTTGTGAGATGTCTTTATGCGTAACGAATCGGATTGGGTTTCCAGGGGTAATGGTAATGCCTTCATCCGCCAGCTTGCTCGCAATGGCTGTGATATCAATATTGTCATCTAGCTTGGCAAACACGATGTTGGTCTGAACAAAGTCCGTATTGACGTTGAAACCCGGAAGATCAGACAAGCGTTCAGCGAGTAGCTTAGCGTTTGCGTGGTCAACTTTAAGTTGAGGCACTTGCTCTGTCAGCGCAAGTTTACCTGCAGCTGCTAAGATGCCGGCTTGACGCATACCGCCGCCTACCATTTTACGTAAGCGTCTTGCTCTTTGAATAAACGCTTTATCACCTAATAGCAATGAACCGATTGGCGCTGCAAGGCCTTTAGATAGACAAATCGTCATTGAGTCGAAATGTTGTGCAATCTCTTTGACATCCACATCTAACGCTGCCGCGGCGTTGTACACGCGAGCGCCGTCTAAGTGCAGCAGTAGGTTATGTTGATCAACAAACTCACGCGCTTGTGCAAGGTAGCTTAAAGGAAGAACCTTACCATTAATGGTGTTCTCAAGGCTCAATAGCTTTGTTCGTGCAAAATGGCTGTCATCAGGTTTAATCGCGGCTTTCAGCTTAGCAAAATCAAGGGAGCCATCAGGATTGTTCTCAATAGGTTGAGGCTGAATAGAACCCAATACGGCTGCACCGCCAGCTTCATATTTGTAGTTATGAGCTTGTTGGCCACACAGGTACTCGTCACCGCGATCGCAGTGAGCCATAAGGCCAAGCAGGTTTGCTTGGGTTCCTGACGTAGTAAACAATGCCGCTTCAAAGCCATGGCGCTCCGCTGCCCACTGTTCTAATTCATTGACGGTTGGGTCATCACCATAGACATCATCACCTACAGGTGCTTCTGCCATTGCTTTACGCATTGCTTCTGTCGGTTTGGTTACCGTATCAGAACGAAAATCCATAATCTTATCTCCTAAATATAGCCGCATAGCTTTGCTTTACTTAAACATGCGATGGTTTTGGCATCTGTGATTTCGCCACTAATTATTTTTTGTTCAAGTTGTTTAACCGAAAGTGAAATCACTTCAATCACCTCGTCTTCATCACAGGCATAACGACGAGTTAAAGTCAGGTCTTTGGCTACGTATAGGTGTTGTAACTCATCACAAAATCCAGCCAAAGGCGTTACTTGGCCTAGAGATATCATGGTTTTTGCACTGTAGCCAGTCTCTTCTTCAAGCTCACGATTAGCGCAGACTTCGACCGCTTCGCCATCTTCCAAAGTTCCTGCGGGTAATTCCAATAACCATTTCTTAAGTGATGGCCTGAATTGATTGATTACAATGATGTCGCCATTTTCAGCGATCGGCAGGATTACCGCGGCTCCGGGGTGGGAAATCGTAGTGTGGGTGATTTTTTGGCCATTTGGCAAATCAATCTCTTCTTCAATAAGAGAGATACGCTTCCAGCTATGAAGGGTTTTTATCTTGGAGTTCATTATTGTTATTGGTGCCCTGACGATTGACACGCATTACCTTACAGACAATACCTCTGTAGTTAAAGCATCTCAGTAACATGTGAGTAACTTTACGTCGTACGATTAGTGATAGTAATCGCAAAACTGCAAACATTGTTTTCAGTGCGTTACGTAAATAAGCCTTCTGCTATAAAAGGTTGTCAGAATTGAAATTGCACTTGTAACAAAGTGCTAACAATTGTATAAACTTATTCATACGCACATGTTGTTTAATACGTTAGGAGAGCGCAATAGATGATGAACCAGAGTCGAGTTACTCACTCACAAAAAGCGTTACTGTCTGAGAGAATCAATAAACTCGCTCAAGCCTTATCTGATGGTGTGTATGAACGTGAAGAAACGATCAAACTCTGTCTGCTAGCAGCCCTTGCTGGTGAAAGTGTCTTCTTACTGGGGCCTCCTGGTATTGCAAAGAGCTTAATTGCTAAGCGACTTATTCAAGCTTTTGATAATTCGTCTTATTTTGAGTACCTAATGACGCGTTTCTCGACACCAGAAGAGGTGTTTGGTCCGCTTAGTATCCAAGAATTAAAAGATAATGGTCGTTACGTTCGTTTGACCGACGGTTATCTACCGACTGCTCAGGTGGTTTTCCTTGATGAGATTTGGAAAGCAGGCCCAGCGATCCTGAACACGCTATTGACCGTAGTGAATGAAAAGACCTTCAAAAATGGTAACGAGATAGAGCGTGTACCAATGCGTCTATTGGTTTCAGCATCGAATGAATTGCCAGATGAAGATAGTGGCTTAGAAGCACTGTATGACCGTATGTTAGTGCGCGTGTTTGTTAATCGTATCCAAGACAAACAAAACTTCAAATCTATGCTGACCGTCGGTACGCCGCAAGAGGCGACGATTCCTGAAGGTTTGGCAATTACTGATCAAGAGTACCATCAGTGGCAGTCAGAGCTTGAGCAACTGGAACTTAGTAATGATGTGTTTGAAAAGCTCTACGAGTTAAAAACCTTACTAGAGTCGGCAGTCACTGCTGAAAGTGGTTTTAATGCGGAAGATACTGATATGTACGTATCAGACCGTCGTTGGAAGAAAGCCGTTAAGTTACTTAAAGCGAGCGCATTCTTTAATGGCCGTGATTCAATTAACCCACTAGATATCTTGCTGCTACAAGACTGTCTGTGGAACAGTCCTGAGTCTCGCGACATTGTACGTAAAGTGATCAAAGACTTCGCGCTGAATCACGCATTTGATCAGCAAGAAGTCGAACAGCAAATCACACTATGTCGTGAAGAGTTGACTGACATCCAAGAAGAGCTTGAGTCGGAATTCGGCACCATGCTTTCGATGGAGTCGACGACGGGTCTTATCAAGAAACAGGTGCACAGTTACGATATTTCTGATGCGAAGAGCTACAAAGTGGGTAGCGCATTTGATTTGGTTAAGATGGTTCTACTGCAAAGCAATATGTCGGTCACTGAGTCGGAGAAAGGCGATAGCCGCTGGGTCTACGTGCCTAAGAACGAGCTAGAAAGAGTGATCAAAGAAGGCCACGGTGACGTTTACGGCTATGTGAACACCAACACCACTCTGGTTCGCCTACGTTTTGACATGGATGCGGCAAACAACTTAGTGATCAAAGATATTGCTAATCGTGCTGTGCTTGTTTCTATTGTGACAACCAAAGGCTTAGATGAAGAACTTTACCAAGAGTGGCTAACTAAGTCCCAGCAAGCAATGGCTCAGTTAGAGCATGCAGAGCATCATTTACTGCGCGTACGTTCTAACTTCCATGGCGCGCTTCCTCATGGCTTTGTCGATCAAGAATTGCCACGAGCGATGGAGTCTAGCTTACAGAATTTACAGCAAGTACTCGAATCAACCAAAGCGGAATGTGAACGCATTGTTTTCCGTTTCAAAACCTTAGATCAATTCTTTGCATAGGAGAAATGAATGCTAGGTGCTGACGGACTTAACCTTGTATTAATGATTGCGGACTCAGGCATGATTGACTCCGCAGTCAACGATCTTATGGCGCGCTCACAAATGATGGCGGTGACAGAAAACAGAGGGGTAAAATCTTCTGTTAAGAATCACCTGCTAAAATGGCGTGGCAGCGTTAAGAAACGCATCACTAAGGTGTGCGAAACCGATCGATTTAAGCAAGAACTGTCACTGTACCAAGAAGTCATTCATTGGAACGAAGCAGAGTTCTTCGACAAAATTCCAGAAGTCATTAAGCAGCTTGAATGGCACTCAGCGTTTTATCTGCAAGCCCGTCGTCTTATGGAGAAGAACAAAGGGGTTAATAACCCTATGTTCCCGCATTACTTCTGCGATCAATGGTATCAAAGCCTCTCAGATGCGATTCGCCAAGCGCAGCTTACCGAACTCGAAGCCAACAAAGAGAAAGTACTTAAAGATCTCTATCAACGCATGGAAACCATGAAAAACATGGATAAAGTGACGGAAAGTGGTGATGAGGAGAGTGTTGGTCGCTTGTGGGATATGGCTTCTGCGAGATTAAGTAAGACAGACTTAACGGTGATGAAGCGCCATGCTGAGTTCTTATCAAAGAACAAAGGATTGCAAGAGATCGCCGAGAAACTTGGCCGCATGGCGAGTCAGGTGGATGATCCAGATCTAAACAAAGCGCCGCTAGAAGAGCCGCAAGTCGTTGAAGAGAAGTCTGATCAAGCGACGGACGATATTGTCGGTATTCATGAAGGGGATGACCTAAATAAGCTTCTGCCGAATGAAACCATGTTTTTGGCCTACCCAGAACTTGAAGTTGTGTTCTACAAGCACCTAGTTGATAAGCGCTTAATGAACTACAAGATGCAAGGTAAGTCTCGTACTTTACGTAAAGTCAGTGCCCAACGCCCAGACAACGCTCAGGCGGATGTCGAAAAAGGGCCGTTTATTGTTTGTGTTGATGCATCAGGTTCAATGAGTGGCTTTCCAGAGCAGTGTGCTAAAGCGATGGCCTATGCGTTGATGCAAATTGCGTTAGCAGAAGATCGTGATTGTTATGTGATTCTTTTCTCGACTGAACAAATTACCTATGAGCTAACCAAGCAAGATGGTTTACGTGAAGCGAGTGATTTCCTCACTTACAGTTTCCATGGTGGTACTGACCTTGAGCCCGTGTTAATCAAGTCGATTGATTTAATGAGTGGCGATAAATACCGTAACGCTGACATGGTGGTAATTTCAGACTTTATTGCCCCTAAACAGTCAGAAGAGATGCTAGAAAAAGTTGAACAGCTTAAGAAAAGCAAAAACCGTTTTCATGCGATTAGCCTGTCTAAATATGGTAATCCAGAGCTAATGTCGATGTTTGATCATAGCTGGGCTTATCATCCAAACCTTGTCGGACGTTTGATGAAAAAGTGGTGATACGCCACTGACATGTTAGATGAATAAGGAGCTTAATCGGCTCCTTTTTTGTTATTTGTCTGCACCGATTCATCTTCCGCTGCACCTATTATGTGCAAGCATTCAAACTTTGTGATTTTAACTTGTTGATTATTATAAAAATACTCTTCTGGCATTCAACTTGCGTTATCTATCTTGCGCGCGAAAGTGCGTCATAACATCAATAACAACGTCATAGGCAAAGAAGCCTCTCCTATTCGGGGGAGGCTTTTTTATTTTAAGGAGCGGTGATGACAAAGGAATGTACGAGAACAGCGTGTCCATATTGTGGGGTAGGCTGCGGGGTTGAAGTCAACCAACTGGGCATCACTGGTGACAAACTGCATCCTGCCAACAAAGGGGTGCTGTGCGTTAAAGGTTCCGCGTTGGCCGAGAGTCTAGAAATGCCGTCTAGACTTTTGTACCCCAAAGTGAATGGTAGAGAGGTTAGTTGGAGCGACGCGACGGACCTGATTGCTAAGGCGTATTTTGAAGCAATTGATCATTACGATGCTGATGCCACTGCCATGTATGTTTCGGGTCAGTTATTGACCGAAGATTATTACCTAGCCAACAAATTCATGAAAGGCGTGGTGGGCAGCGCCAATATCGATACAAACTCGCGCTTGTGTATGTCATCAGCCGTTGTCGCTCATAACCGTGCATTTGGTGAAGATATCGTTCCGGTCAATTACTCCGACATTGAAGACGCTGAGCTGATTGTTATTTGTGGGGCCAACACCGCCTGGACTCACCCAGTGCTTTATCGTCGTATTCAACAGGCTAAACAGCGTAACCCTAACCTTAAGGTGGTGGTGATTGATCCAAGGGAGACGGTCACAGCCCAGCAAGGGGACATACATCTACCGCTCCCAAATGATGGGGATATAGCTCTATTTAACGGTTTACTACGCTATTGTATGGATCGTGCCGTGTTAAGCCGTGATTACATCGCGCAGCATACACTGGGTTTTGAAGAGTTATCCCAGACAATACAGTTGCCAAGTTATCGCATAGAGGCGCTGAGTGAACGTTTACAGCTCGACCAAGAGTTACTGAGTAAATTTTATCGTTGGTTCGCGACAACTAAGAAAACGGTGACACTCTTTTGCCAAGGTGTTAACCAATCACAAAGTGGGGCCGATAAAGCCAACAGCATTATCAACGCTCATTTAGCGACTGGGAAGATCGGTTATCCAGGCGCAGGGCCTTTTTCTATCACAGGGCAGCCAAACGCAATGGGAGGGCGAGAGGTCGGAGGGCTTGCAAACCAGCTTGCGGTTCATCGTGGCTTTGATTCCGAATCCATTGGGCTAGTGAGTCAGTTTTGGCAAACAACACGCCTTGCCACTCAGCCGGGCTTGAAAGCGGTTGAGATGTTTGAAGCGGTTGAACGAGGTGACATTAAGGTCATCTGGATTATGGCCACTAACCCGGTAGTGTCGATGCCTGATAGCCAGTTTATTCGAAAGGCCCTAGAAAAGTGCCCTTTGGTGATTGTGTCCGATGTGACTGAAGACTCCGATATCGCTCAGTACGCAGACATACTTTTACCTGCGGCAGGTTGGGGTGAAAAGCAAGGTATGGTGACCAACTCTGAGCGAATGCTGACGCGTCAAAGGCAGTTCATAAAGCCGAGAGGAGAGATAAAGTCTGATTGGCAGGCAATTCGTCAAGTGGGTGAAAAACTTTGTGCGTTACTTGGCGTGGAAAATGGATTTGATTTTAACTCAGAAGCCGCTGTTTTTCGTGAATACACAGCGATGACGGGCTTGAATAAAGAGAGTTGCTTGTTATTCGATCTTTCACACTATGCCGACATTAGTGATGAAGAGTACCAAGCGTGGCAGCCGACTCGATGGGGGGGCAAACAGCCATTAGCCAACGGTAAATTTAGTTTCCCTGATCGTAAAGCGCGTTTTATTGTGCCTCATGAACCACCAAGTCTAAATAGCGCTGCGTGGTGGATGAATACGGGTCGTCAGCGAGATCAATGGCATACCATGACACGTACAGGGTATATCCCGCACCTTGCGGCGTCTGAATGCGAGCCCACGGTTTATATTAATACGCATTCGGCCCACTCATTAGGCCTAGAGAGCAATCAGTTGGTTGAAGTGCGTAGCCCTACGACAACACAGCGAGTGATTGCAAAAGCCGTTCAAGATGATGCACTCAGTCGTAATCAGCTCTTTATGTCGATGCACTGGGCAGGAAAGTACGGTGGTGATAGTCAGATTAACGCCTTGCTAAGCCGTGAGGTCGACCCTTTGTCCGGCCAACCTGCATTCAAGTCTCAGCAGGTCGAACTGTTACCAGTGAATGTTAAAGCATATGGACTGTATATTGGCTCGAAATTTCAGCAGCGAGATTTCATCTATCAATCATTCCAATGTGAGGCAAAATCTGAAGTGTGGCGCTTTGCGGACTCGCAGACTATTGCGAAACATGACGTTGCCACAATCGGGGATGTTCATTCGCAGAGACGGGTGTTATTGGATATTGATGCAGGCTGGTTATCGGTTGGGTATGACGAGGAAAATGGCACTAATATACTTCGTTCAATTTTGCTTGTTTCTACCCAACCTATCACTTCAGATGTGAGTCAGTTGGTGAATCTGATTGGGCAGATATTAACCTTCTCTTCACTGCTCTCCATCGCTGCTGAGTACGATGCAAGTGAGATGATTTGTAGCTGCTTCCGAGTAACTGATAAACAAATATCGGCGGCGCTAAAAAGTGGAGAGTGCCAGTCAGTGTCACAGCTTACCAATAAACTGAAGTGCGGCAGCAATTGCGGTTCGTGTCTACCACAGGTCGAGGGCTTGGTTGACTCATATATCCAAACACTCACTATTACCAAATAGAGGCACGAAGATGAAAAGAGAGACACGACTTTTAGACGGCTCAGGACAAAGTTTGCGTAGCGCAGGTTTTAGTCATCATTCCTTTAGCAACTACTGTTATATCGACTATCGCAACACGGCAGATGGTGACAACAAAAGGACGGCCAAATATGGCAAGGTGTATCTGGTTGGCGCGGGGCCAAATGATCCTGACTTATTAACCGTAAAAGCATTCAAAGTGATACAGCAAGCGGAAGTGATTGTATTCGACCGACTGGTTAATCGAGAGATACTTGAATTTTCAAGCTCAACCTGTCAACACATCTACGTGGGTAAGCGCTGCGGAAAACCGAGCTTAAAGCAACAGGAAATCAGCCAGATATTAGTTGAGTTTGCCAAGCAAGGTAAGCAGGTGGTTAGACTCAAAGGGGGCGACCCATTTATTTTCGGTAGAGGCGGGGAAGAAGGTCTACTGCTTGCAAAACATGGTATTGAATTTGAAGTCATTCCCGGTATAACCGCGGCGATTGGTTGCGCAGCGTCGGCAAAAATCCCCCTAACGCACCGTGAACTCGCTAGGAGCGTCACCTTTGTGACAGGCCAAGTGGTGACTGGCGCATTGCCTGCATGGTCCCAACTTGTCGGATCAGGACAAACGTTAGTGTTTTACATGGGATTAGAAAAAGCACAAGACATACAGCAAGGCCTATTAAAGCACGGGCTTCGCGGTGACTTTCCGCTAGCCATCATTACTCACGGTTGTAGCCGACAACAGAAGGTACATATTTCATCGCTAGAGTCGCTCACTTCAAAAGCGAATGAGTTAAAAGGCGTCAGCCCAGCATTGATTATCTTAGGCGAAGTGGTCAAACTGCGAGAAGAACTAGAAAAGACCGTCGAGTCAGTGAATTCTCAAGAGGTAGTATGAGCACAATTTTGGAGTGTATTCGCACGGTAGGTCGTGGAGAGCGTGGACGTAAACCCCTTACGTTTGAGCAGGCCTATCAAGTCATGGATGAATATCTAGATGGTCAGGTTGGTGACGATCAGATGGCGATGTTGTTAATGCTCATTCGCGTTCAGAATGAAACTAAACAAGAAATTGCAGGTTTCGTTAAAGCCTTCCAATCTCGCGTGCCAAATTTAGGCGCGGATATTGATTGGCCATGTTATGCGGGAAAACGGATAAATGCCGGTCAACCTTGGCATTTGTTGGCGGCTAAGCTCCTAGCGGACAGCGGTTATAAGGTACTGCTACATGGTTACCATGATCGTCCTGCAGGGCGTCTGCATGCAGAAGATTATTTAGATAAGCTGAATGTAGAGCAAGCGAGCTCACCGGAACATGCTCAGCAGCTATTTGAACAAAAGAACATTGTTTACCTGCCACTAAAACATTTCGCTCCTCAGGCTGAAACCATGATTGGCTGGAAAAACCGCTATGGTCTGCGTACGCCAATCAACACGGTTGTTCGAGCGTTAAATCCAGGCGGCGCTATGCTTGGATTACGTGGTAGTTTTCATCCGGGCTTTCAACAGTTACATGCTGACATTGAAAGTGAGGTGGGTTTAACTCGCCATGCGGTTGTCTCATTTAAAGGTCAGTCAGGGGAATCTGAATACAACCCTAAAGTAAGCCAAACGGTATGGGTAAGTACACCAAGAGGTGTTGAGTCCCACTACTGGACGGAACGTATGCTGACAGATATCCCTTTACCAGAGAAATGTGTGTTTGGTACTGCAGAAGAAAACCTCAACATGATGGCTAACACGGTTGTTTCAACAATGGCTGCAACTTTGTTTGCTGAGTTAAATGACCTAGACGCTGCTTATGAAAAGGCCCACCAATTATGGAGCGAATACTGCCGTTAGTGGTAGGTAAACAAGCTCCAATATAAATTGGCACATTCCTTGTTATGTCTCTTATAGATTGAGAGATAAACAAGGAATGTACATGTATAAAAAACTCTCCCAAAACCCCATCGTTGTTTGTAGTGATCGAGCAGAAGAGCAGCAGCGTTTGAGTGCTGAACTTAGCCGCGATTTTGACAATGTTTCTAGCTGCCAACTTTCACAACTGGAATTGATTCTTGATGCTCAGGTTCAAGCTTCCGTGGTCATTGGTTGGTTGCAACCCAGTGCCGAATTGCGTCTTATCATTGAGCTTTGCCGTCAAAGAAATCATCCCTTGCTGGTGGTGTTAAAAAGACTAAACTCTAATGATATGAATCGTTTACCGGAGGTGAAGGATTACGCTTTGTTACCTGCTGATTCGCAATTTCCGCTTGTGCCTTGGATTGAGCAAGCGTATATAACTCGCCAATCTATCTCTGCACTAGAGAGCGAAATCGAGCGGCTGTCGATACGATTGGATGAACGCAAGCTGATCGAAAAGGCGAAAGGACTATTGATGAAAATACACCAAGTCGATGAAGAAGCCGCTTATGCAGCAATGAGAAAGTCGGCGATGCAATCCAGTCAAACCTTAGCTCAAGTCGCGCGTAATTTACTTCAGACGCTGGAAGTACTCAGATAACCAATTACTACTTTGGGGTTAGGTGAAAAAATCCGCATTGGTGCGCAGTGCACTATTAGCAGGCAGACCTAGCAGGGGATGAAAGATGATTTGTATTAACCTATTGAATATTAAGTATTAAATAAGTTGGCACGCAACTTGGAACGACTAAGGTAACAATTTGTTCAATCGTTACCTTTGATTGCCAACGGCGGTAATTATAAGGATGCAAAGGCGCTACGACTCTTAGGAGGCGTAGCGCCTTTTTATTTGGAGAAAAAATATGAAATGGACGTCAGTTTTCAAACAAACGTTACTGGGGGCGGCACTTGCCTCATCGGTTTATGTTCCTAGTGCTTTCGCTGAATTAGGAGAGCCGGAGCTAGAAGAACTCAAATTTGGTTTCATCAAACTTACCGACATGGCACCACTGGCGGTGGCGTATGAGAAAGGCTTTTTCGAAGACGAAGGGCTTTATGTCACGTTAGAAGCTCAGGCTAACTGGAAAGTGTTGTTAGACCGAGTGATTGATGGCGAACTGGATGGCGCACATATGTTATCAGGGCAGCCGTTAGGTGCAACGATTGGCATTGGTACCAAAGCGGAAGTGGTTACGGCTTTCAGCATGGATCTTAACGGCAATGCCATCACGGTATCGAATAAAACCTGGCAGCAAATGAAGCTACATATCGCGACTCAGCCTGATGGCAAACCTGTGCGACCAATTAAAGCGGATGCCCTTAAGCCTGTGGTTGAAAGTTATCTCGATCAAGGGAAGCCATTCAATATGGGCATGGTGTTTCCGGTTTCTACTCACAACTATGAATTGCGTTACTGGCTAGCAGCGGGAGGTATCCACCCCGGTTATTACGCTCCTCAGTCAGGAGATAACAGTGGTCAGGTCAACGCGGAGGTCTTGCTGAGTGTGACACCGCCACCGCAAATGCCTGCAACGATGGAAGCAGGCACGATTGAAGGTTATTGCGTCGGTGAACCTTGGAACCAACAAGCGGTATTTAAAGGTATTGGCGCGCCAGTGGTGACAGACTACGAAATCTGGAAGAACAACCCTGAGAAAGTCTTTGGTGTGTCAAAGAGTTGGGCCGAAAAATACCCCAATACCCATATTCGTGTAGTGAAAGCCTTGATTCGAGCTGCGCATTGGCTAGATGAAAATGACAATGCCAACCGTATTGAAGCATCGAAACTATTGGCTAAGAGTGAATACGTTGGAGCGGACTTTGAAGTGATTGCCAATTCAATGACCGGTACATTCGAATACGAAAAAGGCGATGTTCGAGACGTGCCTGACTTCAATGTCTTCTTTCGTCATAACGCGACCTATCCCTATTACAGCGACGCTATTTGGTACCTCACTCAAATGCGCCGCTGGGGACAAATATCTGAAGAGAAGACGGATGATTGGTACATGAATATTGCCAAGGAAGTGTATCGTCCAGACATCTACCAACAAGCAGCGGAAGCCTTAGTTGAAGACGGTGTTTTAACTGGAAATGACTTCCCTGACTTTACTCAAGAAGATGGTTTCCGCGCTCCCCAAACCCACTTTATTGATGACATTGTCTATGACGGCCGTACGCCTAATGCATACATAGAGAAGTTTGCTATTGGTTTGAAAGGGAAAGAGAAAGTTTAGACCAAGACGAGCAACAATCGAAATTAACAAGGATGTACAGGAGTAACTATGTCGAGCAATGTGATATCGCTAATCCCAAGTAAAAAGCTGGTCGCGAACAAAAGTAAAGCGTTTTTGCTGCCCATCATTGGCGTTCTGATGTTCCTAATGATGTGGCATCTAAGCGCGCGTCAGGTGCAAACATCGTTGGGGACTCTGCCGGGGCCCGCACAAACCTACCAACAGTTTAGTAATTTAGTTGTTGAGCATTGGCAGGAAGGTGAAAAAGAGCTCGCCTTTATCGAACGTCAAGAAAAGCGTAATGCGGCCAAATTGGCAAAAAATCCTGATGCGAAAGTGAAAATTAGACCTTATACCGGCAAGCCGACCTTTTTTGACCAAATTGTAACGAGTCTGGTGACAGTTGCGTGTGGTTTTTTGTTGGCGACAGCGATCGCCATTCCGCTTGGCATTGTGTTGGGTCTCAATCAAGGCGTCTATCAGGCATTTAACCCGGTGATTCAATTACTCAAACCTGTGTCACCGCTGGCTTGGTTACCTATTGTCACCATGGTCGTCAGTGCTACCTATGTGAGTGACGATCCCATGTTCGCGAAATCGTTCGTCAATTCACTACTTACCGTAGCGTTATGTAGTTTGTGGCCAACGTTAATTAACACGGCAGTTGGGGTCACTAGTGTCGACAAGGATCTTGTTAATGTCAGTCGAGTATTGCAACTTTCATGGTGGCAGCACATTCGAGTGATCGTCCTTCCGTCTGCTATTCCGATGATTTTTACAGGCCTGAGGCTATCTCTTGGTATCGCATGGATGGTGCTGATTGCAGCCGAAATGTTGGCGCAAAATCCCGGCCTTGGAAAATTTGTCTGGGATGAGTTTCAAAATGGCAGTTCTGCTTCATTAGGGCGAATTATGGTCGCGGTCATCACCATTGGCTTTATTGGCTTACTGCTCGATCGCGGCATGTTACAGCTACAGAAATGGCTCTCTTGGAACAAACAGCAGGCATTGAGATAAGGAGTTTCTTATGTCTAAAGCATTACTAGATTTAACTCAGTTGGGTATGAAGTTCCCGACGCCGAACGGGGAATTTATTGCCCTTAAAAACGTTAACCTCCAAATCAAAAAAGGAGAGTTTATTTCGCTAATTGGACATTCAGGTTGTGGTAAATCGACCGTACTGAACCTTGTTGCTGGTCTCCATTTTCCTACTGATGGTGGAGTGATAGTTGATGGCCGAGAAGTGAGTGGGCCGGGGCCAGAGCGTGCGGTGGTTTTCCAAAATCATTCTCTGCTTCCTTGGTTAACGGTCTATCAAAACGTCGAGCTTGCCGCAAAGCAAGTAGTCAATAAGTACGTAGGTAAACAAGAGAGTAAGGTGTGGATTAAAGAACAAGTGGAGCACTACCTTCAACTGATTCAAATGTCTCATTCTGCAGACAAAAGACCTGATGAAATCTCGGGTGGTATGAAGCAGCGAGTGGGTATAGCGCGTGCCTTAGCTTTGAAACCGAAAGTGATGCTGATGGATGAACCATTTGGTGCTCTAGACGCTTTAACACGGGCCCACTTGCAAGACTCATTAATGAATATTCAGGCTGATCTAAACAACACAGTCATCATGATTACCCACGATGTTGATGAAGCAGTATTGCTGTCAGATAAAATTGTCATGATGACCAACGGACCAGCTGCGACCATTGGTGAAGTATTGTCGATTGACCTACCAAGACCTAGAGATCGCGTTGCTCTTGCTGATGATCCCCAGTATCAAAAATATCGCCAAGCAGTGTTACGTTTTCTGTATGAGAAACAGTCTAAACCCACTGCGCCAATCAAGAGCACAGAGCAGAAAGAGCTAGAAGTGCCTGCCAAGACTGCCTAAGGAGAATCATTATGGAACATATTGTCATTGTCGGTAACGGTATGGTTGGGCATCACTTGGTGGAACAACTTATCGAGCGTGGAGCTCATTTAGAAAAAAAGATTACCGTTGTCGGTGAAGAGCGCTTCATTGCTTATGATCGAGTTCAGTTATCGGCCCTGTTTTCTGGCAAATCCCATCAAGATCTGAGGCTCAGCAGTGAAGAGTGGTACAAGATGCATGGTGTTGCTCTTCTGCTTAGCAGCAAGGTCACCAATATCGATCGAGAGGGTAAGAATATCATTCTCGAAGAGGGACGTTCACTCAGTTATGACCAATTGGTATTAGCGACGGGTTCATTCCCATTTGTGCCACCAATTGAAGGTAATGATCGAGAAAATATCCTTGTCTACCGAACGTTAGATGATCTTGCTGAAATTAAAACTGCATGTCAGGGAGCGAAAACGGGTGCAGTCATTGGCGGTGGTTTACTCGGCTTAGAAGCGGCGAATGCTTTGAAGCTGCTTGGTGTTGAAACCCACGTGGTTGAGTTTGCGCCTCGTTTAATGCCGGTTCAGCTTGATGATGGTGCAGGCAATGTGCTGAAAGAAAAAATTGAAGCGCTCGGGCTAACGGTCCATACGTCAACCGCAACAGAAAGAATTTGCGATGGAGAAAAGGCGAATCATCGCATGGTGTTTAAAGATGCTGAGCCACTCGAAGTTGATGTGATTGTGTTTTCTGCTGGTATTCGCCCGCAAGATACCCTAGCAAGGCAATCTGGCCTGAATATAGGTGAGCGAGGCGGCATTGTTATTGATGATCAATGTAAGACCAGTGACGACGCAATTTATGCGATTGGTGAGTGTGCCCTATGGCAAGAGAAAATCTTTGGTCTCGTAGCGCCGGGGTACACCATGGCTCGTGTGGTGGCTGATTCTCTACTTGGCAGAGCCAATGCTGGCTTTACTGGTGCTGATATGAGCACCAAACTTAAGTTACTTGGGGTAGATGTCGCGTCCATTGGTGATGCACACAAAACGACAGAAGGCGCTCAAGAGATGCTCCTGCAAGATGCGGTTGCAGGTATCTACAAAAAGTTGGTTGTCGATAAGTCAGGTAGCCAGTTACTAGGAGCGATTTTGGTCGGGGATAACTCTGATTATGATGCCTTGTTACAGTGCTATCTTAACCAGACCCCGCTGCCTGATCATGCTGCAAACCTGCTGTTTGATACGGGCATGCTACAAGGAGAGATGGTAGATAGTGCGATCATTTGTTCATGCCATAACGTCAGTAAAGGCGATTTAGTCAGTGCGATTCAAGCCGGTGCTCATGATCTCTATTCACTCAAGTCGCAAACCAAAGCCGGTACCGGTTGTGGTGGCTGTAGCAACATGGTCAAAACGGTATTGGATGCAGAGCTGGTGGCGATGGGCGTTGAGGTCAACAACCATATTTGCGAGCACTTTGAACTATCGAGACAAGACTTGTTCCATATCTGCCAGGTAGAGGAAATTAAAGACTTCGACACCTTGATTAGCAAGCATGGTAAGGGGCATGGCTGCGATCTATGTAAGCCGACGGCGGCTTCGGTTTTCGCATCGTTGTGGAATGAGCATATTATGGAACCGCAACACAGCAGTTTGCAAGACTCCAACGACGCTTTCATGGCCAACCTGCAAAAAGATGGTTCCTACTCAGTTGTTCCACGAGTTGCGGGTGGAGAAATAACCCCCGACAAGCTTATTGTGTTAGGTCAGGTGGCTAAGCAGTATGACCTTTACACCAAAATTACGGGCGGACAGCGAGTTGACCTGTTTGGCGCTCAAGTCGAGCATTTACCTGAAATATGGCAAGCATTGATTGAGGCTGGCTTTGAAACAGGCCACGCTTACGGGAAGTCGCTGAGAACCGTTAAGTCATGTGTTGGCTCAACTTGGTGTCGTTATGGTGTTGATGACTCGGTTGGTTTAGCAATTGATTTAGAGAATCGCTATAAAGGCCTTCGCGCACCGCACAAAATCAAATTTGCAGTATCTGGGTGCACCCGTGAATGTGCTGAAGCGCAGAGTAAGGATATTGGGGTAATCGCAACAGAAAACGGCTGGAATCTTTACGTGTGCGGTAATGGTGGGATGAGACCGAGGCATGCTGATTTAATCGCCTCAGATCTCTCTAAATTAGAGCTAATTGCACTGATTGATCGAGTACTAATGTTCTATGTACGTACTGCCGATCGCTTACAAAGAACCTCGGTATGGTTGGAGAACCTTGAAGGAGGCCTAGAGTACTTGAAACAGGTCGTTATTGATGATTCGTTGAATATTGCTCGGTCACTAGAGCAGCAAATGCAACACGTGGTGGATACCTATCAATGCGAATGGAAAAGTACGCTTGATAAGCCTGAGAAACTTGCGCGATTCAAACCGTTCATTAACGTTGATAGTGAGAGCCAAGCGTTACCTTATCAACGTATCCGTGGCCAACGTATACCAGTAAGGGAGGAATTGTAATGGATACACTTATACAAGAGAGGATTTGTCGCTTAGACGAGTTACCGCCTTACCAAGGTTGTAGCGCAATGATAGGTGGTGAGCAGGTGGCACTGTTCAATATTCCTTCTGCTGGTGTCTTTGCTGTGCAAAACTGGGATCCTATCGGCCAAGCCTTTGTGATCAGTCGTGGCATTGTCGGTGATGTTAAGGGCCAGTTGTGTGTAGCCTCTCCCCTTTATAAACAGCACTTCTGTCTTAAATCGGGTCAGTGTATCGAAAATGATGAAGTGAAGTTGTGTGTGTATCCCGTTGCTGTTGAGAATGGTAACGTGGTCCTCACTCTAAATTAGTGATTAGAAATAGATCGTATAGCCTAGATGTTAAACATATAGGTTGGCTTTTTAACCAATTGAACAGAAAAAGAAATTAATTGGTTGACCCTAGATTATTATCCGTTAGAGTACACCTCGTTCTCGCAGTTCTTGTGGCGAGAATGATGGTGTACCATCGCTTTATGCGTTGCCCTGGTGGTGGAATTGGTAGACACAAGGGATTTAAAATCCCTCGGCGTTCGCGCTGTGCCGGTTCAAGTCCGGCCCGGGGCACCATCCCTCAATAAGCAAGATAAGAAACAAGCAACAAATAAAGGCGCCTTGGCAGAGTGGCTATGCAGCGGATTGCAAATCCGTGGACCTCGGTTCGATTCCGGGAGGCGCCTCCATTCGATAGATCTGACTCCTAAGCCGAACATGGACTATTTCTAGTCTCAATCTCATATTGTCGAATTGGCATGACATCAATAGTTTGTTTAATCAATTCCCAGTTTGTTTGCTTTCCCCAACGCAGCTTTTCTGTACCATCCTTGCCAATGAGTACCGCGGTATGACTGCCGGGCTTTACGTCATAAACATCAAATAGTGCACTTAGATTAAATTCATGTTTGACCCAAACGGGGTTGGTAAAGCCGTCTTCAGTCACCACCATGGTGATCAAGTCTCTGTCTTGCAGTTCGCAATCGTTAATCAGAGTTTCAAGTAAAAACTGCTTCACGTGCTCATCATTGGTCGGAGCGAAATAGATCACGCTGCGATGCTGATAATGCGTCGCGTACGCTGGGTATGTCCACGCCGTTGCGCTGTATAGTAATGTAATGCTGAGTATTAAAGCAGAGCGCATAGCTTTCCTCGCTTTGTTAAGGATCATCATTATGTGTTCTACGTTAAGTGTAGGTGTTAAGCTCAAATAACCGAGTAAAGAGGTGGAAATAGGTAATGCGCAGACTGTCTAGTGAGCGACTAACGTTAAGGATGGTAGAGCAAAAGGATGCAGAATTTATCCTCGAGCTATACAGCAGTGAAGACTTCCTTCGTTTTGTTGGTGATAAAGGCATTAACACAGTTGGTGATGCTCAGTTGTACATACAAAACAACATTCACGCTATGCATGAGGTACATGGTGTTTGCCTTCTGCTGGTGGAGCGTAGCGACACCAAAGAAAAGCTCGGTGTGTGTGGACTGATAAAACGTCCAGAGCTTACGGCTTACGACATCGGTTATGGTTTTAAACCTGCCGCTTATGGTCAAGGTTATGGATATGAAGCGGGGCAAGCAGTAATAGCGTGTGCTCGTACACAGCCCGAAATCGATGAACTGGTAGCAATAACAACCTCAGACAACGGGGCTAGCCAAGCGTTGTTAACTAAACTCGGTTTTACCTATGTCAAAGTTCAAGAGGCAATAAGTGATACAGTAGATTTATTGTTATATCAAATGAGTCTGGATAGTGAGTGAAGTGATCGTATCGGATATTCTTCAAGGGAAACTTCGTATTGAGTTTAAAACAGTCAGTGCGATGGTCGCGATATACTGCCATGCACATCATGCAACGAAACAGGGCTTATGCCAAGAATGTAAAACGCTATTAGACTATGCAGAGACTCGCTTAGACCGTTGCCCTTATGGACAACAGAAACCGACCTGTAATCAATGCCCAATTCATTGCTATAAGCCCGAGCAGAAAGAACAAATGCGCCAAGTTATGCGTTTCTCAGGGCCGAGAATGTTATTGCCTCATCCGATTTTAGCCATTCGCCATTTGTTACATGAAAAGAAACCAGTTCCGGATAAGCCTATGCCGAATGCATCAAACCGACATGTAAGAAAGAAAGCTAAGTAGGGTGTTATAAGTAGCACTGTTTGAAACTAAAAAGAGGCACGCTAGGTGCCTCTTTTTCTATGATTATTCTCCAGCGATAGCTTGTCGCTTGGTCTTAATGCTTGCTATCAACATGTAGATGCAAGTTGCGAGTAGAGCTGCAAACAAGTAGCCCATCAAACCTTGTGCGCCTGACATGAAACTGTCTGCCACGACAGGACCAGCAACAGAACCGATACTGTAGCTAAACAGCATAACTTGAGTCGCTGAAACTATGTAGCTCGCATCCAACTTGTCACAACCAAGGTTGATTGCAACAGGGTAAAGCGCAAATGTTGCAACGCCTAAGAAGAACAGTCCAGCCGCAAGTGCTTGGATGCCAGTGACTAATGTCGTAAATGTAATTGCAGCTACGCCGAGTAGGCAAAACAGTGCCATCAGTAATGTGCGACCTAAGTATTTAGATAGCCAAGGAACGACAGGCTGCACCGCCATACCACCTAAGATAACCACTGCCATTAGGCTGCCAATGTCGCTGTGAGCTATACCACGAGCAAACAGTTCGACTGGCATTAATCCGTAGATAGCGCCTAAGGTTAAACCTGAAACAATACAACCGATGATTGCAGCGTGATTCAGTTTACTGATCTGTTTTAGTGATAAAGACTCACTGTGCTCGCTTTGTGGCTGATCACTTTCGCCAAACAGTAGTACCACGACAGCTAAAATCAACAAGGTAATAATGGTGATAAAAGGAACGCCACCAGAAATACCAATTACGCCGATACCCAGTTGTCCTAATGCGCTACCGCCATACAGTGCACCCATGTACAGACCTAAGCGCTTTGCTCGTGCGGATTCATCACCATGAAGCAACCAAGATTCAACGATAACAAATACGCCAGCGACTGCCATACCCGCTACTAAGCGCGCAATAATCCAGACAGCTGAATAAGGAGCTAGAGGCAAAATCATGATGGTTACCATGAATGTCACTAAACACCAGACGAATGCATTACGGTGTCCGACTTTTTTTACAATTGGCTCTACACCCACTGCGCCGATGAGAAGACCAGCGTAAAACACGCTTGCAAGCCAGCTTGCAAGAGAATTATCTAGGCCGTATTCGCCAAGCATTAAAGGAATCAGACTCATTAAATACCCCGATGCGACCGCATATAGAGCTAGCGCAATTACAGGTACAGAAATGCGAGCTTTCGGTGTTGGTGCAAGGGTATTTTCCAATGTCGTGGCCTCTTAAAGTGAATAAATGGTAAGCAATTTCGGGCGCGACTATGGAGCGAAAAGAGGATTGGGTAAAACGAAAAGTTTTTCTTATGACGACAAAAAATATTTATGCAGATGAGAGGTGAGAAATAGTAGGTGAATTGCAGCAAATACATCGGTAATTGCCGCAATTCTTAGATGATTTTCCTGAGAGTGCTATTTCAGTAAGGCTTGATTAAGCCATTGATCAAATTGTCCTTTTGGCAAAGCTCCATTGATAACATCAACTCTTTTTCCGTTCTTGAATACCATGATGGTTGGAATGCTTCTAATTTGGTATTTAGCCGCAAGGTTTTGCTGAGCTTCGGTATCTATTTTTACAAAGCGGACGTTTTTTGCTCGCTCGTTGGCAACGTCTGAAAATACCGGTGCAAAGCCAACACAAGGATTGCACCAAGTCGCCCAAAAATCGACGACGACAGGAACAGGGCTATTTAGGATTGCGTCAAAATTACTCTCTGTTCCTTCAATAGGTGCTCCATCTAATAGTGATGTTTGGCATTTCCCACAATTTGGCGACTCTGAAATGCGTTCAGATGGAACACGATTGACGCCAGAGCAAGATGGGCATCGAGTGTTAAAGGTAGACATGACTTTTCTCTCGTTGTTTTTTTCAATTAGATGACAGTGATTGCCGTAGATAGTTATACTCTGAATCGAACGAGTGATACAAATAACTAATTCAAAGGCTCAAAATGAAAAATTTCTATGCGGAAATTACTGGCTGGGGCAAGTGCCTACCCCCAGCGACGCTCTCCAATGAAGACTTAAGCACTTTTTTAGATACCTCCGATGAGTGGATTCGCACGCGAACGGGCATAGAGAACCGCCGTATTAGTCACGTAAATACCTCTGATATGGCGACAGTGGCGGCAAAGCACGCGTTAGCTTGCGCAGGTATTACGGCAGAAGAGGTCGATTTGATTATAATCGCGACTTGTTCTCCTGACTCATTGATTCCTAATACCGCATCTAAGGTTTCTCAGAACTTAGGTATCAAAGCGGCAGCAGCTTTTGATCTCAATGCTGCATGTACAGGATTTGTGTACGGGTTAGAAACCGCAACACGACTAATGCAATCTGGCAATTACCGAAACGCCATTGTTGTTGGTGCAGAGCGACTGTCGTTCTTTATCGATTGGACTAAGCGTGATACCGCGGTGTTGTTTGGTGATGGTGCTGGTGCAGCGGTCCTTAGCCGCACGGAGCAAAAAGTCGGTCTGCAAGAAGCGCAATTAGGGTGTGATTCTGCGGGGCGTGACATTCTTGCTGTACCAAAATTTGGTACCTCAATGGATCGCTTTGCTGCCGACAATGGGCATTGGGATTTCAACTTTGTTGGTAAAGAAATCTTTAAGCGTGCCGTGAAAGGTATGGGCGCCGCTGCTCAAAGTGTCCTTGCGCGCAGTGAACTCTCGACAGACGACGTTGATGTGGTGATCCCACACCAAGCGAATATTCGTATTATCCAAACTTTGTGTGATCTATCAGGTATTAGCCAAGATAAGGCGTTTGTGAATATTCACAATTACGGCAATACCTCTGCCGCAACAGTGCCAATTGCACTTTGTGAAGCGCTTGAGCAAGGTAAGGTTAAGCCAGGAGACGATCTATTACTCGCGGCCTTTGGTGCTGGCCTCACATGGGGCGCTGGTCATATCAAATGGGGCGAACGAGTGACGGCTCTTGGTCAAAGTGATGCTGCTCTACCTGAGTGTAAGAGCACGGCGCTAGAATTACTTGCTAACGCTATCGAGCATTGCAAGAAAGGTGCGTAATCTCGTCACGTATTGAAATTATTCACAATTTAAGTCGCACTTTATGTGCGACTTTTTATATCTATCACCTACCATTGAGATTATTATACTCGCCTAACGATAAGAACTCCGCTGGGCTAGCATGAAATTTCTTCACACATCTGATTGGCACCTAGGTCGCCAATTTCACAATGTTTCTCTACTCGATGATCAAAACGCTGTATTGCAGCAAATAACTGACTATTTACAGCAGCACCCTGTCGATGCGTTGGTGATTGCGGGTGATATTTACGATCGTTCTGTGCCTCCGACAGCCGCGATAGAGTTAATGAATCATTTTGTTGAACAAGTGTGTGGTGAGCTTAAACTGCCTATCATTCTGATCCCGGGTAACCACGATGGTGCTGAGCGACTGGGTTTTGCCTCAAAACAGATGAAAGAATCTGGCCTGCATATCATTTCAAATTTTAGAGACATGGTTACACCGATAGTTTTGGATAGCGATATAGGGCCAGTTGCTTTCTATGGCATGCCATACAACGATCCTGAGCTAGTTCGTCACCATTTCAAACAGTCAGTATCTACTCATGACGAAGCCCATCAGCATTTATGTGAAGAGATCAAAAAGAGCTTCGAGGATGGCACAAAGAACGTATTGATTAGTCATTGCTTTGTTGATGGTGCGATTGAATCAGAATCGGAGCGCCCGTTGTCTATTGGTGGTTCAGATCGTGTTAGTCACGAACATTTTGTCGACTTCGATTACGTGGCACTTGGTCACTTGCACCAACCGCAAAAAAAAGGCGAGGAGCACATTCGCTACTCGGGCTCCCTGATGAAATACAGCTTTTCAGAACAGCATCAGAAAAAAGGTATGACGCTGGTCGAGTTAGATGAAGGTGGCTTTAAGTCGGCCACCCACATTGACCTGAAAGCTCCTCATCAGATGCGCATTATTGAAGGTGAATTGGACGAAATCTTATCGCAAGGGAAAACCGATCCGAATAGTGAAGACTACCTGTTGGTGCGTTTGATGGACAAGCACGCCATCTTAAACCCAATGGACAAGTTGAGAGTCGTCTACCCCAACGTTTTGCATCTAGAAAAGCCAGGTATGTTGATTGGTACTGAACAAGAAATGGCGGTGGCTAAGTTAGCTCGCAGTGAAGCAGATATGTTCCGAGATTTCTTCCTAGAGGCACAAGACGCAAAGTTGAGTGAGGAGCAAGACAAAGCTATCACCGACATTATCAAGCAACTAAGCCAGCAATAGGAACAGCAATGAAACCATTAAAACTCACGCTGCAAGCATTTGGTCCTTTTGCCAAGACTGAACAAGTCGATTTTACTCAGCTTGGTAGTAATCCTCTTTTCTTAATTAACGGCCCAACGGGTTCCGGTAAGACGTCGATTTTAGATGCGATTTGCTTCGCGCTATATGGCGAAACCACAGGTAATGAACGCCAAGGCGTGCAAATGCGTTGCGATCAGGCCGCGGCAAACTTATTGACTGAGATTAGCTTAGAGTTTGCTTTGCATGATAAACGTTACCGTGTGATACGCGCCCCTGAACAAGAAGCGCCAAAAGCACGCGGCGAAGGAACAACAACGCGTAAACATACAGCGTCGTTGTACGAGATTACCGGTGAAGAGCGCTTGATTACTAGTAAAACAGCGCAAGTCAAAACAGAGGTAACGGCGTTATTAGGGCTAAACGAAAGCCAGTTCCGTCAGGTCATGGTATTACCACAGGGTAAATTCCGCGAACTACTGCTGGCTAGCTCGAAAGACAGAGAAGCGATATTTGGTCAGCTATTTCAAACGGATATCTATAAAAAAATCGAATTCGCTTTAAAAGATCGTGCACTCTCAATCAGTAAATCGAAGGATGAACTCGATAACCAAATCCGTGGTGCCCTGCAGGTGGGAGAGGTCGGTACTGAGCAAGAGTTGAACGGTAAGCTTACCGAAGCGAATGAACAATCTGCTCAAGCTAAGGTTGCCGAGCAAACAAGTTCAGAAAAGCTTAGTCAATCGAAAGCCAAGCTACAGCAGATGACCGCGCTTAATGGACAGTTTGTGAAACTAGAGCAGGGAAGGGCTGCTTTAAAAACGCACCAAGAACAGCAAGCCGTTATCACAGAGCGCAACTCCGCATTAGAGCGAGCAACACAAGCGAACAAACTAGAAGCGCCATATTCGCAGTGGCAATCTAGCTTAAAGCAAGTCACTGAATTTGAACAAAAGCTAGCCGCGCTAAACGCGGATAAAGAGCAAGCACAAGTGATGTTAAAGCAGAGTGAAGCTCAACATCAAAAAGCAACTATCGAAGCAGAGCAACTCCCGGCTTTGAATGAGAAATTGTTCAAGCTAGACCAAACTCAGCAGAAGTTAATGGACCGAGCTCAGCAGCAATCAAACGTGAATGCGTTAGAGCAAAAAAAGCTTGAGCAACAGCAAACATTAGATAAATACGTGGCTTTCAAAGATAAGCTCGCAAGTGACGCTCTGAAAGGCAGTCAAGACTTAGAGCAAGCTCGGAGGGATGTTACCGAGAAGGTGACACTAGAAGCGGAGCTTGCCAGCAGTCAACGCTTGGTCTCTGATCTGCGTAAACTCGCACACATTAAGGGCGAACAAGCCAGTTTGGATAAGCAAACTGAATTAAAGCAATCGGCAAAGCAAGCCTTACAAACAGAACTGGCTAGCAAACAAAAATTGGCTAATGAGGTCGAACTTGATTGGCACAATGCACAAGCTGCAGTTCTTGCTCAGAAGCTTGAAACGGATCGACCTTGCCCGGTTTGTGGTAGTTGTACGCACCCATCGCCAGCAAGTTTTGTTGGCAATGAAGTCTCGAAGCAACAGGTAGAAAGTGCTCGTCAAATCGAGCGAGCGGCGCTCGACCAATTTAATCAGGCAAGCAGTACTCTCGGACAACACCTTGCGCTATGCGAGCAAAATAGAGCCATGGTCAAGGCAGCAGAAGTTGAATTAGGTGACAAGGCGACGCTTAACATTGCCGAGGTTGAGGAACAGCTCAATCAGCGTCAGCTTCGTTTGCAGCATCTTTCAACCATCGATGTAATCAAAATGGAGCAGATGGTTACTGAGCTTAACCAGCGTTGCTCTGATGGTGAAACGAAAATCAATCAGCTTAAAGAAGAAATTTCTGCCAATGATACGGCTCTGAAGCTGAGCATCGAACAACTTGAAAAGCTCACGATTGCGATCAATGGAGAGTTCAATACGGTTGAGGAAGTTGAAGTAAAACGTGCGCAAATGCAGCAGATAATGTTGCAGCTTAAGCAGGCATTAGAAGGCGCACAGAGTCAGGTTCAGCAAGCGGCGATTAGGCAGTCGAACCTAGAATCACAAACGATGACTCACAATGAGTTGCTCAGCCAAGCGGTGAAGCAACGCGAGCTTAATGAGCAGGCATGGCACAGCGCGCTGCAAGCGACCTCTTTTGCGTCCGAACAACAATTCTTGGCATCTCGTTCCACACCGTCTGAATTAGAGATGTGGCAAAACGAGATAACTCAATATAACCGTACAAGTGTTCAGCTAGAGCAGACCATCAGCGATCTAGAACAAGCTCTTGTCGATATGCAGCAGCCGAATCTAGAGCAAGAGCAACAGTCTGTAGAGCAACAACAAACCGAATATCTGCAAACAAGAACAGCGTTGGACGTTACTCAGTCGACACTACATCGCTTAGAAAAAGTTGCTCAAGATATTGCTCAACTGCATGAGAAAAATCGCAAGTTAGAAGCAGAGTATAAAGTTTATGGCACCCTTTACGATGTAGCGAGCGGAAAAACTGGCAGTCGCGTCAGCCTGCATCGCTTTGTGCTTGGCGTGTTACTTGATGATGTATTGATCCAAGCTTCACAGCGACTGAGTATTATGAGCCGCGGTAGATATCAACTGGTGCGTAAGACCGAAGGATTTAAGGGCGCTGCTGGGCGAGGCTTAGATCTCTCGGTCGAGGATGGCTATACCGGAAAAGTTCGCGATGTCGCGACATTGTCAGGTGGCGAGTCCTTCATGGCGGCGTTGGCGTTGGCATTAGGTTTATCTGATGTCGTTCAGTCATACAGCGGCGGTATTCGTCTTGATACACTCTTTATCGATGAGGGCTTTGGTAGCTTAGATCCCGAGTCGTTGGATCTGGCAATGCAAATCTTGGTTGACCTACAACAAAGTGGTCGCACAATTGGGGTTATTTCGCATATTTCTGAGCTTAAAGAACAAATGCCACTTAGATTGGATGTGGAATCATCTAGAGTAGGAAGTTCGATACGCCTAGTTGGTACCCACTGATTCAATAAGCGGCTAGAATTATAGAAATGCAGCGAGTTTCTTATGTGGGGTTTGAGTAGTGGCGTGAATGTCATCGCTTTACTCATATTGTAATTATTAATATGTTATTTTTCAGCAGATGCGGCAGTAAACTCTGTGCGCAGCTTGCATAATATAGATAAACCAGTAACGGCTGTAGTAGATGGATGTAGTTAAGAAAATTTACCAATATGCAGAACCCAACCTTTCCCTAGTAGGTTGGATGGGATGTATTGGTTTTCCTGCCTACTATTTCGTGTGGACGGTGATTTACCCTCAGCCTTATGAAAATGGGTTGCTGAGAGTGTTTTGTGCGTTACTGCTGCTCGGGTTGGCATTAAGACACTCCTTTCCGACTATAATTAAGCGCTTTTTACCCTATTACTACTTAACGACAATCACTATTTGTCTGCCGTTCTTCTTCTCGTTCATGATGTTTATGAATGGCTGGTCGACCGTTTGGGCGATGTCCTTTATGAGCTCGATCTTTCTACATATTCTTCTTGTACACGAGACGAGAGTTATGATCGTTCAGGCAACGACGGCCGTTGCTTTAGCTTCGTTGTGCGCGTACGGCTTTAACCATGGGCTACTAGACAGTGGTATTCCCGTAGTTTGGCCATATATCCCCATTTTCCTGTTCACCTATATTTTTGGTAATCTTTTTTACTTCCGAAATCAGGTTGAGCACGAGGCAAAAGTATCCATTGCTAAGTCATTTGGTGCGGGCATTGCCCATGAAATGCGTAACCCATTGAGCGCTCTGCAAACGTCATTGGACGTATTAAGCTCTTTGCTTCCTTCGTCAAAGGCTAACAATCGTGACGTTGTTGAACTGCCACGTCAGGATCTAATGAGAATGAAAGAGGTTCTGGCCAGTGCTGATGAGGTAATTCATAACGGTAATGAAGCGATTGATTTACTGTTGACATCTATTGATGAAAACCGTGTCTCTCAATCTACGTTCAAATTGCACTCCGCTGGGGAAGTGGTTAGAGAGTCTCTAGAGACTTATTCCTATCGCGGCGCGAATACAAGTAAATACATTACTCTCAATGTGGGTCAAGATTTTGAGTATTTTGGTAGTGATACCTTATTGAAGTACGCATTGTACAACTTGCTAAAAAACGCGTTGTACTACCGAAATGATGATGGATTTAAGATTTCGATTACGGTGAATGCAGACGAAAAGGCAAACTACCTCTATTTTGAAGATAATGGTATCGGGATCGAACCGGAGAAAATTGACTATATCTTCGAAGATTTCTATACATCAGGTAAAGCGTCTAGCTACGGGCTAGGGCTGCCATTTTGCCAGCGGGTCATGCACTCATTTGGCGGTTCGATTGAATGCGAATCTGAATTAGGTCAGTGGACGCAATTTACCCTCAAATTCCCGCACAAACATTCTCAAACCATTACGTCGATCAAGCAAGAGATCCTGCGTACTAAATCGATATTATATATCGGCTCTGATCTCATAGTGCAGCGTAAACTGAATGAGTTTGCTTTCTATATGGGGACCGAGCTGTCGGACGTGACACTTGAGCAAGCGTATCAAAAAGAGGAGTACGAATTTGAGTACGACTTAATTTTGATCGATCTAGATACCTGCACTGAGTCTGAGTATCTAAAACTAGAGTCAAAATTGCATTTTACGGAAGCAAAATTGGTCGTTCTCTATGACAAGAACAGCCACTACCACACCAAATTCAGTCGCTTCTTATCCATCTATCCGATCGAGAAGTTACAAGTATTGAAGAATACGACGGACGTATTTTCTGAACTCATGTTTGGCCGTTGTGAGGCCGATCGAACGCAAATACCTCGCAAGACCATAAGCGTTGGAAAACGAATATTGATCGCCGACGACAATGCTTCAATGCGTCAACTGACGACTATTTTACTCAATAAACAGGGTTATCAAGTTTCTCATGCGAGTGACGGGACAGAAGTCCTTGATGTTTTAGGCTCTCAGTCGATCGATCTGATACTGATGGATATTGAGATGCCCAAACTAAATGGTTTTGATGCGACAGAGGCGATAAGGCATTCGTCTGAAGATTATTTCGATATACCGATTGTTGGACATACGGGTGACAACTGCCAAGAAACTTTACAGAAAATAAAGCAGGTGGGAATGAACGACTATTTAATTAAGCCCGTCGACAAAGAGCACCTGCTTGATAAAATATCCTTATATTTGTAATGTTTTATAACCTATTAGTTAATAGGTGCTATTATTAATTGGTTAAATGAAGTATAGGTCTGGGTGGCTAAATGCGTCATCTGCAACGGACAATATTTTATCAATATCTTTCTTAGTTAATGAGCTATTTAAAGATAAGCGTAATATATTCTTATTGTCGGGTGTCGCTGGTGTGCAGAATACCGATCCAAATACTCCTCGTTCTTCAAAAAAGTCTCTTACCTTTCGTGTATTTGTTTTTTCTGCAGTTTCTAATGCAATTATTTGAGACTCACTTCTAATTTCAAAACCAATCGATTTTAATCCAGAAACGACTTGTTGTGCGTTATGGGCTAAGTTTGCTCGCGCATGGTCACTCTCTTTTATGACTGTCAATGTCGCACTGATCCTATCCAGTTCACATGCCATCATTGCGGAGCTAAATATTGATGGAAACGACACATAAGGCACGACTTGCCCGGTTTCGTTATTGCACCAAACGGCCCCTGCGCGATAGGCAAACGTTTTAGCTAAGCTTGCGGTCAAAAAATCCACTTTATGCGTGAGCCCTAGCGAATGTACTAGCCCTGCGCCTTGTTCTCCATGGGTACCCAATGAGTGTGACTCGTCAACGACAATCGCACAACCCAGCTCCTTAGCGGCCTCAATGATTTCAATCAGCGGAGCAATGGTGCCGACGGTACTGTATATAGAGTCGATAAGGACAATACCAGGGCCATTTCGCTTAATTGTGCGTCTGAGATGACGAACATTATTGTGCATGAATGGGTGAATATTGGCTCCTGCAATTCTGGCCCCTTCCCACATTGACATATGGGCGAAGAAATCGATGTAAACATTGGTGCTTGAGTCGCAAATGGTTTGCAATAAACCAATATTCGCAATCCAGCCCGATGGTGCGATGGTACAGGATTGAAAACCCGTGTAGTCCGCCAATTCTTGCTCGACATTTTTATCCAAGCCATCACCGTGAAGGAATACATTGGACATAAATGCCGTGTCTTTTCGAGAAGTCAGAGATCTGACATGGGCATCGATAATCTTTGGGTGGTTTGAAAGAGATAGATAATCGTTACTTTGTAAAATAATATCTGTGCTTTCTGGCTTCATACCTAAAACTAAATTTCGACCATTGTCTTTTTTATTTATTAGATCGGTAACATAAAAATCGATTCGTTGCTTGACGAAATTAGGCAAGCACGAGTGGTCACTTAACATATTCATAATAGTTAGCCTTGTAGTTGTCAAAATATTGCTGCCAGCTGACAAGGCTATTTATGATGTGAGTTAAGAAATTAGTCTAATATAAAAGGTTATTTTCTTGCGCATTTCTGCAAACAAAAATATACTCGATTTAATATATCTCAATTCTCGATACGCTTTTGGGGCTATATTTAAATTTAATAAGTTACTAATTTATTAATAAATTAATATTTTCGTATTAGTTAATAAGCTTTACGAGTGACTTCTGGCCAGTACATTTTTACGTAACCTACAGCTACCCATGCTACTAGTCCGGTTGCGACAGAGAGTTCAAACAGACCAAACTTATGTAACCAATGCCAATGCGGGTGATACTGCTCGAAGAACGTGGTTAAGCGATGCATGGCTACAGCACTTATCACTGAAGGGAAAGTGACTGCTGCGATGGAAGGTTGAAACTTGAGTCGCATTAAACGGATATAGCACAGGTAGATTAGCATCGTCATGGTGATGGCAATCCCGGCTAGAGCTCCAGTCAAAATAGGGTCCGGTTCAGGGAAATTCACCAGATAAGTCGCTAAGGTGAGATTGATTGGTGCGGCCATAATCGCCAGTGTTGGCTTAGCTCGCTTTGGTAACATTCCTTCAAAAACAAGACGATAGAGAACTAACGGCAGCATAAAGAAATAGATCGCTATGCAGACGCTTACCAGAGTTTCCGAAAAAACAGTGTGACCAAACTGTGTTCCCGCCAATGAACTGCTAATCATACCAACAGGGTACAGGAACCAACTTGGTACAATGTTGGACATCTTAAAGTTCATCAACTGGAAGGTGAAGAACAGTATCATCATCGTGAAGTGCAACAGCAGAGCTGCAAACCAGATAGGGTAGGCGATGATGGGGGAAATGACCGCTAAATAATCACATAGAATCAGCAAAGCCATACTCATTGGGGCCATCAGGCTACCACTTAACGGATGGCGAATATCATTGATGAAGGTGTTGTAGCTAGTTAAGTACTTCACCAAAACAGGAAAGAGCAGAATCGCCCCGATTCCCGCCAGATAGGGACGAATCAATTCCCCAACTTCAGGTATGTAAAGCGCCCAAGCGTGGCCCAGTCCAATAAAGCCTAAAGCTAGTGCTGCTTGTGAGGGGGGAACACTCTGAAATTGAGTGAAGCGTCTCCAGTTCAATGAAATACGTCCTTATTAGAGTAAAGCGGTATTTAGATAACGTAAAAGCTCTATTTTTTACCGAAAGAATCCATTGTCGGTAAAGTTGTTGCGATCATATCAAGTGGAGTATCTGCGGTGCAAACCTCAGTGAGGGTCACTTGGTAGATCTTTCTGTCGTAACTTCTCATTTTTAAGAGTTCGATGAAGCAACTGGCTATAGATAGGTTGGCCGCCAAACAATTGAGCGAAGATTACCGCGCCCAAACTTGTGATGATTAAAGGCAGAATGAGGTAATAGTTATTGGTCATTTCGATGACCAATAAAATACCGGTAATAGGGGCACGAACTGTTGCTGCGAATAACGCCCCCATCCCTGCAATAGCGAACATTCCTGGAGTGATGTTTAGCTCTGGAAACAGACTTTGCGCAATCAAGCCAAATGCATACCCAAATAGGGTGCCAAGCGCGAGCATAGGGGCAAAAATACCACCGGGAGCACCAGAGCCGAAGCAGATCATCGTAGTGACGATACGGGCAACGAACAGCAGCAACAGGATGGTTGCGCTGTAGCCACCATTGGTGATGGTTGGGATTAAACCAATACCGCCGCCTGTCACTTCTGGCAAGTAGAGTAGCATGATGCCAAAACATCCGCCGATTAGAGCTCCTGTGATCAGGTAGCGCTTACGGTCATTCTTATGCAGACGTACAAATAGGTCTTGAGACAGGGTGACCAAGTGGTTGAACAGCACACCAAACGCACCAAATAATCCACCAAGTAGCAAGAATAGCCACAGTGTTTCAAGCTCCGGTGCTTGATATTGGGGCATGGTGATGACAGCATTTTGCCCGTTGATGTAACGAAATACGATGTTGGCTGATACGGCAGAAATAATCACAGCTCGGATTGAAATCAAAGAGTAGCGAAACTGTGGACGCATCTCTTCTACCACAAACATAATACCCGCTAACGGTGCGTTGAAAGCCGCAGCCAAGCCTCCTGCCGCTCCTGAAGCTAGCAATGAGTGGCGTGTATCGTCATCTTTGACTTTAAAAATGTCAGTGACCATACGACCGATTGCGCCACCCATTTGTACCGTTGGGCCTTCACGACCTAGTACCATACCTGAGCCGAGTGCGCCCATACCGCCGAAAAACTTCACCGGTATGACTCGCCACCATCTTACCGGTCTGATTCCATCCATTGCCCCTTCGATTTCTGGGATCCCTGAGCCTGCTGCCTCAGGAGCGAATTTATGTACAAGGAAATAACCGATAAAGGCGAGCGCGGCACTAATGATAAATGCGGCTAACCAAAGAGGAACCACCCCGCCGATTTCATTTTTTAACCAGTCGGTACGTGTTTCGGAAACAAAATGAACAGCGATTTCAAAGTAGGTCCCCACAATACCTGCTAGAACACCAACTAGTAGGGACAGTAGCAAGACAGAGACGGGGGTTTTATCCTTAGAGAGAAATTGATTGATGGCATCCTTGGGAACTGCTGCAAGTAAGGATTGCTTAATTTTCTCTCTTTTGGTCATGGAAAGGGGGACTCCAGTATAATCAGTATCAACAATAGGTTTGATGTAAATTATACGCCTGTGCAGGTGTAACTATAGCGATAAGATTGCAATATTGAGTTGCAAAATTGAGAGATAAGTTCAGTTTTAAATAGGTAAATAAATTCGCGGGACTAATGTCACAGTTCCGAGACAATCGTGCCTTGGTTGTCCTTGCATAATTGGCGTTTTGGACCATAGTTAAAGGGTAAGGCAATCTGAACCGACCCGCATGGAGGAAATATCGCCTTACCTACAATTTGGATGGATTCAAACGAAAAATACAAACGCCTCGTTTATTATCAGGTCGCAACATAATGACCTCCTGATTCGCAGACTCACGATTGAGTAACGAGGGATAGGGCGCACTTAAGGTGCGCCTCTTGTCGTCTGTAGTTAGCTAAAAACTCAGTGCTTGTCTTACTCTTCAGTTAAGTTGGAAATATTCAATAAAACGTTTTCTAACTGGTCCCATGGTAATAATTGGCTATCAATAACCTCGAGTCGGCTTTCAAACCCTTGCAGCGACAGCTCATTTACAGCTACAACGCCGTTACTGACGTTAAAGGCAAAGCAGCCATTGGTTGTATTTAGCACGCCTTTAACCCGCTCTGCAGTAATATCTGACAATACCGAGAATAACTCGTCAAACTGGAATACGACTTCAGCACCGAAGATCCAGCCACAGCTAAAATAGCCTTGGCCGCTGTTCTCTTTACGAACATGAGTTTGACTTGGTTCTAATACAAATTGAGGCTCTTGCTCTGCGTGCTCATGGTGATGTGCTGCGACCTCGGATGATGGTGAAGCGTCACGGCGTGGAATGCTAAGAAGCTCGCTTGGAAAGTTACCTTGCTTGACTAACTGGCTAAAAATCTTTGGTGGAGTTTGATTTGTGACCCAATCGTTGAAGGCATCAATATCAGCGACATGACATTGATCTACCTTATTACCGATGATGATGTCGGAAATGGCGAGTTGGTCATTGAAGTTCTGGTTGTTGGTATACTTTTCAATCCTGAGATTTCTTGGATCAACCAAACCAATGGTCGCTTTTAAATCAATGTAGTCGACAAACTGACTAGAGGTTAGCGTCGCGAGGACTTTATGCGCGTGACCAAGCCCTGTTGGCTCGACAATTAAACGATCTGGATTTGTTCGCAATAGGGCTGTAACAGCGACTGACATTGGCACACCTGCAGCGCAGCACATACAGCCACCGGGTACTTCTTTAATCAAAGCACCTTGTTCTGTCATCATTGCGCCATCAATACCGATTTCTCCGAACTCATTCACCAACACAGCCCAATTTTCGTTGTCTGGTTTTGTTTTTAGTAAGTTGAGAATTGCAGTTGTTTTACCAGTGCCAAGGAAGCCGGTGATGATATTAGTTGGGATACCCATTGAACCTGTCTCATTTTAGTCTTTGTTATACTATAACAAAAGATGCTGAAAAATGGAGACAAAAAAGGCAGCCTAATGACTGCCTCGATGCTAGCTGAATCTGGTGATTAGCGTTTGTTTTTAAGGTAGCGTTTACGGCGTTCTTCTTTCTTCTTCGCTTTTTCTTCTGCTTTACGCGTTGCTTCTATTTCAACTTGGATCAATTCTTGTGTGATCATTTCAGGGAGCTCTAGAGTGACTTGACCAAGCGTACCGTTACGAAGTTCATGGAGGAGGATTTCAGACGTCTTATGCAAGTTGATACGGCCACCGGCACTCAGTGCACCGCGCTTACGACCGATTTCTTCCATGATCTCAATGTCAGACTCAGGCAGTTCTTCAAGTAAGTAACGCTCTTTTAAACGCTCCGGGTAAGCCTTGGCTAAGTACTCTACTGTGTAGAAGGCCACTTCATCGTATTCCATTGCGGTATCTTTAACAGCACCAGTTGCAGCAAGGCGGAAACCACTGTGAGGGTTTTCTACCTTCGGCCACAAAATCCCTGGAGTATCAGAGAGAACAATTCCGTTTTGTAGATTAATACGCTGCTGGCGACGGGTCACGGCTGGTTGGTTGCCCGTTACTGCAATTGTACGGCCAGCCAGTGCATTGATGATGGTTGATTTTCCTACGTTCGGAATACCCATGATCATGGTGCGAATGTTTTTGCCGATCTCTTCGCGATGAGGGGCAAGCTTGCGCACCAGCTCCATGATTCGATTTACTTCTTGTTGCTGAGATGTCGTGATCGCAATGGCTTTAACATTGTGCTCTTTCTCAAAATGGTCAATCCAAAGTTGAGTGAGTTCCGGATCCGCGAGGTCACGTTTATTAAGAACTTTAACAACTGGTTTATCGCCCTTTAACTCAGCAATCATTGGGTTTTCGCTACTAAAAGGGATACGAGCGTCAAGTACCTCAATAATGACATCAATCTGAGGGATCGCTTCCGCAATCTCTTTTTGGGCTTTGTGCATGTGCCCCGGGAACCATTGGATAGACATAGGATTCAACCTTGAAATTCAAAATTGCGTCAATTGTAAGGGGAAATAGACAAGAGTAAAGGGCTAAAGGTTCGAGGATATCTAGATCGATAAATGAGAGCTAAGTGACGGTTGTTAAATTTCTGCGTTTTAGCGCTAGCAAATTTTACAAATTATCTAAGATTATGCGTTCGGTCACTCTGCTTTTCATACAACACAGGATACAATTTATATGAATACAAATTCTCATACGAAAGTATTACTTCTAACATCTATTAATACTTTGTCATAAATTGATTTATTGTATATATTTTCGTGCTACAAATTACCACAAAAAAGATAAGACAATGACCGTCAGCCCAACTTCTTCCGATCGTGAAACGCTTTTAAATGATACTGAGCAACTGGTGTCGACCACCGACTTAAAGGGGGTAATTACTTATTGTAACCCAGCCTTTTGTAAAATCGCTGAGTATTCAGAAAATGAATTACTTGGACAAAACCATAATATCGTTCGCCACCCAGATATGCCGAAGGCCGCTTTTGCAGACATGTGGAGCAACCTGAATCAGGGCAAAGCGTGGCGTGGCGTTGTTAAGAATCGTACCAAATCTGGTGGTTATTATTGGGTTGATGCCTATGTAACGCCGATTTTCGAGCATAATGAAGTGGTTGGGTTTCAGTCTGTACGAGTTAAGCCAAAACGAGAGTGGGTGAATACCGCCGATAAAGCGTATAAAGCGCTGATCAAAGCGGAGAAATCAGGCTCACGTTGGTCCATTAAAATGCCAGACTTTGTTCGCTATGGTTGTTTGTTAGGAGCGTTTGTGGCTCCAATCGCAACGGCTACATCAGGTTTACAGGGTATGACTGCTATTGGCTTGAGTGCCTTACCTTTGTTTGCGTTAGTTCTATTCTTCCGTCAAGAGTTGTTCACTACTCCGGCCAAATTAAAGAAACTTCAAGCTAAGTATGACAGTGTTAGCCGCCTAATTTTCTCTGGTAGTGATCCTTTTTCAATCGCTGATTTCCATTTGCAGTTGTCGTCAGCTCGGATTAGGACGGTTCTTGGCCGAATGACCGATTCTGCTCAGCCAATACAAGATTTAGCGGACAATCTAAGTGCCACCTCTTATCAAGTGAGTGAGGCGTTGGATCAACAGACGAAAGACATCTTTCAAGTCCGAGGTGCGACAGAACAAGTTGAAATAACCGCGAATGAAGTTTCTTCAAGTGCTCATGAGGCGAACCAGATTGTAGATTTAACCATTCATACATGTGTAAGTGCAAAGCAGAGCCTCGATAAGACGCATCACAACCTAGATAACTTGGCGATTCAAGCAGAAAAGGCGACCCAAACGACTTATCAACTGAGTGAGCAAGCGCAAAATGTTAGCCATATGATGGAAGAAATCGGTGGTATTGCAGAACAAACCAATTTGTTGGCACTCAATGCGGCAATTGAAGCAGCAAGAGCGGGAGAACAAGGCCGTGGTTTTGCGGTCGTGGCTGATGAGGTTCGCGCGTTATCTGGCAGAACGTCGAAAGCGACAATTCAAATCAAAGAAAGCATTGAGGCGATGTTAAGTACGATAGAAGGCTGGCAGAGAGATATTCTCGACAACCGTGAACAGACGAATAAATGTGGCCAATCTGCTCAAGAAAGTTCTGTTCGTTTGTCAGAGGTGGAAAGCTTAATGCAACAAATGCATGAATTGATAAATTCGGTAGAAAGCTCAGCTAACCAGCAACGCCAGTTAACCAATGATGTCAGCTCACATATTCAATCTATCGCTGCGACAGCAGAACAAAACTTAGCGGCTACGCACTCAGTAAAAGAACATTCAACTGATCTAAAAGCGCAAGTTGAAGAGTTCCATCATCTCGCGAAACGATTTGAAGAAAAATAACGCTTACCAAACTGAAAGCCCTGCAACTGCAGGGCTTTTTTCTATCGGTCTAAAGCATAGCTTTTAAGATTTGACTGGTTGATAGAGGTATTTGTGACAGGTTTCTTCCGTCAGGCCTTTTAACAACCTTGAAAGCGTGGCGACGATCAGCAAGCCAAATATGAGACGTCCCCAAAATATAGAAGTGAAGTCAGCGCCGATTAGCATGATAAGGATGGTGTCTTCGATCATGCTATGGACCAAGTTAAGTAGCATGATGGCAGTAAACACATCTCTAGCGGGTATGTGGCCACGCTTTGCTTCATTGATCAAAAGTCCGCCACCAAAAGAGAGCCCTAGGGTAATGCCGACAATTGTCATATTGGTCGCTTCTCGGCTAATGCCTAGAACCTTGAGGATCGGACGGAGCGCGATAGCCATCAGTTTCTCAATACCAAGCACTTTGAGTAGCTTGAGAGAAAACAAAAGTACAGAGATCACAACGAAGATAGCGATAAGATTCTCTACCTGACTCCAGGCCCATTCAAGATAGCTTTGTTGCTCAACCACCTCCGGGCTCCAGATTATTTGGGCTTGATGATCAAGTAAATCGCCAAACTGATAGGTTTGATGAAGAATCCAAGCAAACAGTAGGCCGCCACCTAAGCGTAGAAGTAGAGTGACTGTCATACTGACACCTGCGCGCTTGGCGATTGCCGCTTCAATCGGCAACGAGTGTGCGATGAGCATCAGAGAGCCTAACACTGAAGCTTGGGCAACAGTCAATTCGACGTCACTGTTCATAAACACTAATAGCCCAGCATAGATATTGGTTAATAACGTTGTTGCCCAAACCAGCCCCATTTCATCGGGGAGACCGACGAAACTCATCAGTGGGCTAAGCCATTGACTAAGGATGTCGATGCCGCCAAATTCTTCGACCACCTTGATCACAAGGATGATCGGAACCATCACTTTATACAGTGTCCAAGTGACATCAATGATTTCAGTGAACAGTTGGCTGAAAAAGCGTTTTACCTTATCCATCTCTTTATTTCCTTGAGATTACTAATGACAGATAGCTTACTGGGTTAAGGGGAAATGTGAGTAACATTTTTGCCCTATATACTACATCAATATTTCTTATATAATTAAACTGATTAACAAAATATTCTAAAAATGGGTATCAAAGAAATATATGGAAATTGATCGTATTGACAGAAAGATACTGGCAATCTTGCAGCGTAATAACCGCTTAGCAAATGTTGATCTAGCGGAAGAAGTTGGCTTGTCACCACCGGCGTGTTTAAAGCGTGTGAAACGACTAAGAGAAGGTAAAATCATCGTTGGTGACGTCGCGATTATTAACCCAGAATTGGCGGGTAACAAATTGACGCTCATTGTGTCTGTGGAGATGGAGCGAGATCGAGGGGATATCTACAGCGTGTTCCGTCAATCTATCTTAAAAGCACCAGAAGTTACCCAGTGTTATCAAATCACCGGCGGGTATGACTTTATGCTGGTGGTTTGTGTTCCGGATATCCAGACCTATGAGCGCTTTATCGAGCAAGTCCTTCACCAAGACCGCAATATTCGTAAGTTTCATACTTCGGTGTCGACCAAGACGGTTAAGTTTACCACTGAGGTCAATGTCGACGCGATATGAGATGCTTTGATTTGAAATTTCCAGCGACGATTTCTTGAACAGATTCTAATTGAAACTCCAGATCTATTAAGTAATGATGGGCAAATAATAGACAGATAAATATTTCAGGAGGAGCAAGCAATGAGTTATTTGGTCGAAGGCGCATGCCAATGCGGACAAGTCAGTTATAAATTACATCAGCCGCCAAAGATGGTGTTGGCATGTCACTGTATCGAATGTCAGAAACTCTCAACCGCCCCGTTTAGCGTTACAGCAATTGTTGCGTCGGAAGACATTGAAATATCAGGTGAGCTCAAAGAGTGGTCTCGACTAGCCGAAAGCGGTAACAAGAACTATGCGAAGTTTTGTCCAGATTGCGGTAATCGAGTTTACCACTATAACCCAGATGATCAGTCAACCTTAAAGCTCAAGCTAAAAGCCAGTTCGCCAGATGATCATTCGGTATTTGAGCCAAGTGCTCATGTGTGGGTCAGCGAAAAACAGGATTGGTACCAGATCCCTGAAGGGGTGAAGGTCTTTGAAAAGCAGCCTTAAGTTTTCATGAAGATAAAGCCTAAGCACAAGTCTTAGGCTTTAAAACATAATTAGTCACGCATCATTACACATGCATAAGCCGTCGTGAAAGCTTGCTCTTGGTATTGCTTTAAGCCAGTTTCCTTAAAGCTAATGGCAAGCGGATTCTTCTTCAAGCTCTCTTTGATCTGAGTTGGTGAAACCACTTCAACCTGTAAGTCATTGATAAGCTGGATTGCGGCTTCTAGTTTAAAACCAACTGCGCCACCTGCAAATTTACCTTTGGTTTGGCGCTGACGGATTACCACTTTTTCTACTTTGTAATCTTCAACTAGTTTGGCAAAAGAGAACTGGAACTTCTTCACTTCTTCTGTGCTATTTGCGTTACCAATAGAAATTTTTGCTACGCGGCAATCTGGTAAGTGCATTACGTTGTCAGAATGATCAAGAAGACAGATAACAGCGTCGTTACCTTTTAGCTCTACACCACAAATTTTCATGTTTATACCTAGTTAGTAGTTTGGTCGTCATTATATAGACCTAACAAAAGTTAGCGACCTTTAAATTGCGAGGGAGGTGATTTAGTAAGGGGAGGGGTAAGGAGGCCAGTGTCTTTGCTGGCCTAACGATAATAAAACTATGCTGGTATGTGTGTTAAGGACACAGCTTTCCGCGCTGAGCTACACTGTCAATCATGTAATCCCCACGTAGGTTTCGGTATACCACGGCATGCCAAACCTCATCATTTTCCAAAGTGAATTCAATCGCGTAGTTGATGCCATTCACGACCTGAGTTCTGATTTCATTAACTTCTTTTAGTTTAGACGCGGTATTCATTTGATTCAGTAGCGTGTCTACTGCTTGTTGAGCTTCAGGGGTCAGCTCAGAAACGCTCCAGCCACCCGCAAGTGCTTCGGTGCGGCACATCGGGCTGATTGATGCAGGATCTTTTTCAGGTTGTGTTGCTTGACTGCACCCAGCTAATGTGGCGATAGCCGTTAGGGAAACTAACCATACTTTATTCATGATAACTCCATAGCGAAATAGTTAACTGACGATTATGTATTGTAAGTGAATTACAAGACAGAATATGCACCGAGTATAACTTTTCGTTAGAGTTCAATATCAAAACAAAGTCAGAAAATAGCCGTTTTATGAATAATAAAACGGCTTGTCTATAGAAAATTTGATGCGATTAGCTTTTACCGCTTTCTCGATACTTGTATTGATAGTCGACGTTTAGCACCGCTTTATATTGAATGTCGCCTTTGTTATTGGCGAATTCTTTAACGTGAACTGTCATCTCATCGAGTTTCACGCTTGGGTAAACCACGCTGTTTTCGTGGATAGGCAACGCAGTTTGCAGTTCAGTACTATTCATCGCTTTCATCTCATCCATGAGGTCAAAAGCCGCATCATAAGCCTGCTGTTTTGTTGCGTATGCATCGGTAGTAAAACTTGTATTGGATGTTTCCGTATTGGTTGAAGCAAAAACGGAAGCACTCATAAGTAGTGACGCCAAAATAACAACTTTTTTCATGATTATTTCTCCTGATGGGTGACCTTCGAAACTAATACTACCCACCCAAGCGTAAAGCGTCTGTCAATCTGTGTAAGATTAATCCCACTTTTTGTAAAGCGTTTCTTTAAGTTCATCACCGTACAACAACAGAGTAAAGATACCGTTAGCGAGTGGGCCTTAATATCAGAAGGAAGTCATCGGATAACAATTGCCGCTGCGTAGGAGTTACCGTGCAGTTAAGCTATATTTACATCATCAGTTTAGTCTTGGCTAAATTTAACCTACTGTAATTATTATGATTATTTTTCTGTGACATACTTGGTATTTGATTTGCTTAGTGTAAACAGTGTCAAAACTAACATGGCATAGATAAAAGATAACCGTGATGGCAGTGGATGAATAGGACAAGGACATGAGGAAAGTAGGATTATTACTCATTATTTGTAGCGCGCTTATCGGCTGTAGTTCGAAGTTTGTCTACAACAATATGGATTGGTTGCTGGTCGAATATCTAGAAGATTACGTAGAGCTCGATAATGCGCAAGAAGATCTTGTTGAACGAAAGATTGAAGTCTTGAGTGAATGGCACCGTCGAGAAGAGATCCCCCACTATATCGATCACCTAGATGAACTCATGGCGATTGAACCACAGAGTTTCACTATCGAGCAATTACAAGTGCAGCAAGACAAAATACAGCAGCACTCGCTACGATTAGTCGCTCGAATAGCCCCTGAGATGTATGCGCTGGCACGGGAGTTATCAGATAGCCAAGTTAACGAGCTGATGGATAGCATACGAGTGCGACACACCAAATATAAGAAAAAGTACCAGAAGCTAAGTGAAGTGGAAATTAAGGCGCGATACAAAGAACGTATCGTCGATAGTCTAGAAACATGGATGGATGAGTTAACTCAAGGCCAACTGAAGACTGTCGATGATTGGGTCGATGAGCTATATGTCACGACCGATGACTGGATCAACTACCAAACGAATATGCGTATCGAGATGAACTCACTACTTGATCATCGACTCAATGTGGCAAGTTTCCAACCTCAATTCAATAAACTGATGTTTAACCCTGACACTTTGTACCCACCTCATCTAGAGGAGAAAATTGAGTACAATAAGCAGATAGGTAATCAATACTTGGTTAAAGTGATAAATGCCATGACGGATGAGCAAACGGAATATTACCGTGAAGAACTGCAAGACTGGAAAGATCTGGCTCAATCTGTTTTATAACCATTTTTACAAATGAGATCGCTGACTATTTGAACAATCACCAAGGCGGGTTAGAGTAAAGGATTGTTTTCTAACACAGTCAATAAAATGGAATGGATTCTGTTGTTTGGTGCGGGTGTCCTAGGTGGGATATTAAATAGCATCGCAGGAGGAGGGAGTTTTATTACCTTTCCTGCTCTTATGTTTGTCGGTGTGCCTCCTGTCATTGCCAACGCGACCAATACCTTTGCCGCTTGTGCAGGTTATATCAGTGGTACTTACGGCTTTCGTGACGATATTGCCAATACAGGGCATCGATTGACCTTTACGGTTGTCTTGAGTCTTGTTGGTGGTGCTCTTGGCGCTTATTTACTACTGATCGTTTCTGAAACGCAATTCTTGACTGCTATCCCATGGCTGCTGCTCTTTGCAACGTTACTATTTTTGTTTGGTGAACCGCTTAGCAGTGCCTTAAGCCGTCTATCTCAATCATCAAGTAATGGTTCAAAGCTCGGTCTGGTTGCGATCTCCATTATGTTAGTTGTCGTGTCTGCCTATGGTGGATTCTTTAATGCTGGCCTTGGTGTGGTGGTACTGAGCTACCTAGTGTTGGCAGGTTATCGCGATATCAACCAAATGAATGGCCTTAAATTACTGATTTCTTCCTGCGTGTCTATTGTCGCTATTGTCATCTTTGTGATTGATGGCTCGATTGATTGGGGGCGAGGCGTCGCGGTTATGCTTGGCACCTTATCTGGTGGTTATGTAGCAGCACGCGTATCGCGCCAAATCGAGCAGAAATACGTCAAAGGTTTTGTGGGTCTTTCGAGTATCGTGATGACGGTTTATTTCTTTATTGATACTTATGCTTAGTGTAAATAGTGAGCAGTTGAGCGTGGTCACATGCCGAGCTCTTTTGAGCACAATTTAGGTTAATTTAGCTTCGATCTAGGCATACTAATTACATCCAATAGAGGTTACTTTACCCCGGAAGTAGACCCTGTCAGATGTAGGAGGAATTATGGATAGAAAACTAGGCAGAGTGATGTCGAGCAGCCGAATGATTACCTTCATTGCTTTTCTTGCCGCGACGTTTGCATGGGTGCTAAGTATGCCTGCGTTGTTTACGGTTTCGTTGATCGCATTAGTTGCCAGTGGCATCTTGTATCTAAACGATAAGAGAAACAGCAAAAAAAAGAGCGCCTAACGGCGCTCTATCGATAGTTAGAAGAAGCCCAGTGGGTTGACGTCATAGCTGATCAGTAGGTTCTTAGTATTCTGATAGTGGTCGAGCATCATTTTGTGTGTTTCGCGGCCGATACCAGACTTCTTATAACCACCAAATGCGGCATGAGCAGGGTAGGCATGGTAACAGTTGACCCATACTCGTCCTGCTTCGATATTTCGACCCATACGATAGGCTAGATTCGCATCGCGAGTCCAAACACCCGCACCAAGACCATATTCCGTGTCGTTGGCAATCGCGAGTGCTTCTGCTTCATCCTTGAACTTAGTGATCGCAATTACAGGGCCGAAAATCTCCTCTTGGAAGACTCGCATCTTGTTATTGCCTTCAAGTAAGGTCGGTTGAATGTAGTAACCTGAGCCAATATCGCCAGTCTGCTGCGAGATTTCACCGCCAAACACGACTTTAGCGCCTTCTTGACGACCAATTTCTAAGTAGCTCAGAATCTTATCAAACTGCTCTTGTGAAGCTTGTGCGCCAACCTGAGTGTCCGTATCGAGTGGGTTACCTTGTTGAATGGTCTTAGCGCGCTCTGCGACTTTGGCAATGAATTGGTCGTAAACTGACTCATGTACCAGTACGCGTGAAGGACAGGTACAGACTTCCCCTTGGTTGAAGAAAGCCAGCAGAGTACCTTCGATACATTTATCAAGATATTCGTCTTCATGATCAAAGACATCAGGGAAATAGATGTTCGGTGATTTACCACCTAGCTCCACCGTTGAAGGAATTAGGCTGTCTGCCGCACATTTGAGTATATGGTTACCGATCTCTGTTGAACCAGTAAAGGCCAGTTTGGCAATTCTGTCGCTGGTGGCAAGCGCTTGGCCCGCTTCACTACCAAAACCGTTCACAATATTGATGACACCTGCCGGGATAAGATCGCCGATTTTTTCCATCAGCAACAAGATTGAAGTCGGGGTTTGCTCTGCTGGTTTTAAGACCACACAACAACCAGCGGCTAATGCTGGAGCGAGTTTCCAAGCCGCCATCAACATAGGGAAGTTCCATGGAATGATCTGTCCGACGACGCCAATCGGCTCAGGGAAATGGTAGCTAGCAGTATTAACGTCAAGCTCAGCAGCACTGCCTTCTTGAGCGCGAATACAGCCGGCAAAATAACGGAAGTGGTCGACCACTAAGGGTAAATCTGCCGCCAGCGTTTCTCTGACCGGTTTGCCATTTTCCCAAGTTTCCGCAACCGCAAGTTCTTCAATATGTTGTTCAATTCTGTCGGCAATCTTAAGAAGTATATTCGAACGTTCAGTCACGCTAGTCGCGGCCCAGCTAGCGCGAGCTTGATGAGCTGCATCAAGCGCCAAATTGATATCAGCTTCCCCAGAGCGAGCGACTTGGCAATAGGCTTGGCCATTGACCGGTGATGTGTTATCGAAATACTCACCAGAGACAGGTTTGACCCATTCTCCGCCGATAAAGTTGTCATAATGTGTCTTAAAGTTAACGACTGAATCTTGGCTGCCCGGTTGCGCGTAAATCATAAAAATATCCTTATTGTGTTCACTTCTTTGAGTTTTTATTGCGCTATTTTTCCACCGTTAGATGGTGAACAATTAGCGAGTTATCAAAGTAGGTAACGCAAATCACAGACCAAATGTTAAAAACTTGTTGTAATTTTTATCTAAGGCTAGAGTATTCAAAGGCTACACGGTGGTGTTTAAAACAGAGAGAGCGGTTGAACAGTAGAAGGTACCTGTTCAGTTGTTCAAAAATGGAACACTTTGATTGTTCAATACTGGGACAGCTATGGAATTACAATCTTTTGCAACAGATGGTTGGCTTGCTTCTTCATGGGAGAGGAGCTCCAATGCGGGCTTGAAACAAATAAAAAAGCCGGACGATATCCACCTGCCCAACTCGGTGTTGAAGGAGAGGCGCTATACGTCGCAGGCGGTGATTGAAGCGGTAAAAGATTCAGCACTTCCTCTTTTTAATCAAGTGCTTGCTCATAGTGATAGTCGTTTGATATTAACCGACCCCGATGGTGTAGTGCTTGCCGCTTGGGGTCAAGATAGGTTTCGTGAAAAGCTACTATCAATCGCGCTTGAACCCGGAAGCTGTTGGCTAGAAAAGCTTAAAGGGACCAACGCAATAGGTACGGCTTTGTATGAAAAAAGGGCGGTATCTATCATTGGTGATCAGCATTTTATCAAACAGCACCGCTTTATCAGTTGTTCGGCGAGCCCTTTGTTTAATCCTGAAGGTCAACTAGTCGGCGTGCTGGATATTACCAGTGAGCAGAGCCGCCATGATGTGACAACTCAGGTGCTGGTGCAGAATATGGTGCAGTTAATTGAAAACCATTTACTTACTCATACACCAGATGGTGCAATTCAAATCAATGTTGCTCATGATGAATCGATATTAAAAAGTGGCTGGCAAGGAATCGTCATTGCCAACGAGCATGGTGAGGTGTTGGCGCATAACCAAGTGGCGGCGCAGTTACTTCCTGATGTTCCATTGGTTGGGGCAAGCATTGATATGCTCTTTGAACGCTCTAGCAATGGCTCTCAGCCGCTTATATTCGACAAGAAGGGATTGGGCAAGCGTAGACTACCGAAAAAGAGTTTAACCCCGTCCAGTCAGCTTCATTATGGGGAAGAGAAGATTGAGCTTGCTTGGCAACAGGCAAATAAGGTGATGGGGCGAGATATCAATCTACTTATCCTTGGAGAAACGGGTGTAGGCAAAGGAGAATTTGTCAAAGCGCTGCACAAACAAAGCGACCGAGCGAACCATGCACTAATCACGGTGAATTGTGGTGCGCTACCTAAAGATCTCATCGAATCGGAACTGTTCGGCCATGCCCCCGGCGCCTTTACGGGGGCGAGTAAAAACGGCTATTTAGGCAAGATCAGGCAAGCGGATAAAGGAGTATTATTTCTCGATGAGATTGGAGAAATGCCGCTAGAAGCTCAATGCCGATTGTTAACGGTTTTACAAGACAAGGTGGTGATGCCAGTTGGTGAGACCAATAACTATCGTGTTGATATTCAAGTTATCTCCGCGACACACCAGAATCTGCAGCAATTGGTCGAGCAGGGTAAGTTTAGAGAAGATCTTTACTATCGTTTAAATGGCCTTGTGGTGACTCTACCTCCACTTAGAGAGAGACAAGATAAAGAAAGCCTCATCCAAGCCATCTTCGCTAAGTACAAACAAGGCTATCAGTCGATATCCCCAGCCCTAATGGAGGGGCTGCTCAGCTACCACTGGAAAGGAAATTTAAGGGAGCTGGATAACCTTCTGAAGGTGACAGCACTTATCGCCAATGAACAAGATGAGCTTACGGCAGAGCATATTCCGCAGCATTTCGCTCAGCCGTTGATGAGCCACGCGAAAACGGTAGATGATCGTCAGGAAGCAGATCTCAACACCACATTAAATCAAACGCTAATCACTGCCTACCAGAGCCACAAAGGCAACATAAGTAAGGTTTCACGTGTGTTGGGCGTGAGTCGTAATACTGTCTATCGTAAGCTCAAAGCGCTGGGGCTATTGCCGTCTAACGGATAACTTGACCAGATATCTCTGGGTGATAAAGCGGCTGAATCACATGCCCCTCAGGATCTTTGCAATGGAAGCTTCTTGCTCCATCGCAATGATCGTGCGGCGAGTCGAGTAATGTCACGCCCTTAAATTGCATAAATTCATACCACTCTTGTAACTGTTCTTTGCTATCCACAATCAAACCAAAATGATCAACGCTGATAGGCGAGCATATTCTTTGCGTAGCGGCGCGGCCTAAAGAGAGGTTATCGCATCCGTTAGTCAGATAAACAAGATTATTGTTAGCCCGACGGAGAATCGTCATGCCTAGAATATCGGTATAAAACGTCTCACATTCTTCAAATTTGTGTACCACTAAGGCGATATGTCTGATCCCCGAAAACGATTTTGGTCTTTCCATGACCATTTTCCTTGTATTGAATTTAAAGGATTATTGTATACAATGATTATGTGATATGGCAATGACATGATAATCAATTCAGGGAAGAGTTATGAGTATGTACTGTATAGTAGTTTCTAACCGAGTGAAGGAAGGTAAAGAAAAGGAATATCTGGCAATTATGCAGGAGAATGCAAGATCTTCAGTTAACAACGAGTCAGGTTGTATACAATTTGATATTCTTGAAGACTTTTCTAACCCGCAGCTATTTCACTTGTATGAAATCTATCAATCACCAGAAGCGCTGGCCGAACACAAAACGACGCCGCATTATTTATCCAGCAGAGAAATGTTGGCCAATATCGTTGTTGAGCAATCGGTCATTCGCTCGAATGTCGTTATGATGAATAGCAAAAAATAACCAAGGGAGACAAGACAATGCTTTGGAAAGTGTATCTTAGCGGAGAAATCCACACTGATTGGCGTGAAAGAATTATTGAAGGTGCAAAGGCGCGCGATCTCAATATCGAGTTCTTTTCCGCCAATACAGATCACGAGTCTAGTGACGCCGCCGGAGACTTGCTTAGAACTAATGAATCCAACTTTTGGCGAGATCATCAGTCTTCAAAGGTCAATGCGATTCGTACATCAACGCTGATCAAGCAATGCGATATTGGCGTCGTGCGCTTTGGTGACAAATATCGCCAGTGGAATGCGGCTTTTGATGCAGGTACGTTGGCAGCCCTTGGTAAACCCTTCATTACTTTGCATGACGAAGCGTTGATACACCCACTTAAAGAGGTGGATGCCGCTGCGATGGCTTGGGCCGAAACGCCAGAGCAAGTGGTTGAGCTGCTAAGCTATGTGATCAATTCATAAATAAAAGAGGAGCTACATGAGCTCCTCTTTGTTGAAACCTAGCGATTTACAAGCCGCCTTGTTGCTGCGCTTGCTTTACTAAAGCCTGACGTTGAGCTTCCTTATCTGTTACTTTATTGTCCTTTGAAGCGTTTTGTTCCTCTACCTGTGGAACGAATACAAAGTACTTATTAATAGTCATCTTAAGAACCTCAATTTAATGTTATTTAACCATCCAGGTTAGATTAGTCACCGATACCCGCGAAACGTATACGCGGTTCCTTGTTTAGGTTTCAAAAAATAGAGGATGCTAACTCAGTTAACATCCTCCATATGCAACTTAATTATAGGAGGAGATCGTAGGCTTATAAATAGGATTTCTCCTCCTTTTACTCTTTGCTGACAATAAAGTAGTAGGCAAACGTGTGCGTATTAAATGTCAGGAACGTCTTCAAAAATAAACATGCTTTTACGTTTACTCTTGTACCACCCTTTGTGCTTTTTGCCATTAGATTGAGCCCAATTCAATATGTCGGGGTAACCATTAGATAGATCCACTCTCTCTTTCGGGTGATGCCATTTTTCAGGAATGTGCATTGCCCAAGGTAAGTTGTTCTTGGAGAAGAAAAAGCGGTCTCCTTGCTGCTGAGTATCATCGTCACCTCGCCCAAATTGGCGCTTGGACGCTTTAGATGTTGCAGGCTTACCGGGAAAGTGAACCTCTACCCATTCACTTGTGGCGAGTTGGCGAGCAATAAATGTGTTGTAGGGCGGGGCTCCAAGAATTTCACTGCTTACGGGGTAGTTAAATGTGACCGATAAACGTAGTAGTTTTCCCGTGACTTTATTGGAACCGGTTAGCGTATTAGTGAGCTTAGAGCCTGAGTTAGCTGGTAAAGCGTCTTTTAAGTCAGCGATAACAACGATCAGTGTTTGATTTTTGTCGGCTATCGGCTCTACTTGGGTGGCGTTGCCCATCGTGGTGATACTGACTTGAGCAATATTGCTAATCGGAACATTAAGTAACAGTCTTAATGAGTTGGTATAAGTCGCCCCTCGCGCAGTAGGTAAGATCTTATAGTTAATCTGCTTCACCAGACCGTTTATCTTGTATTCTTCGATGTTGTAATTGAACACCGCGTCATTAAAGTCGTAGTCACCACGGTTCGGCCATTCATCTTCAAAAGCGATAGTGCCATCTTGTCCGTAAGAAGGGGAGTATGAGGTACTGGTCGATATTGATTCGGGTTGGCTATTTTTGTCACTGGCGTCGGTTTCATAGTAATTAATTTCGTTACCATCACTGAATCCGTCGTTATCGGTGTCTGGGTCTAAGACGGAGGTGTTATATAACTCAAGCTCTTGGGCATCAGTGAGTCCGTCGCCATCGGTATCAGCGAGCGTGGGTGACGTGCCGAGATCAGCTATCTCTTCCACGTCACTGTAGCCGTCACTGTCAGAGTCGGCCATTGACGGGTCAGTCTTGGTGGTCATCACCTCATATTGGTCGCTATAGCCATCTTGGTCAGTATCTGTAGAAGTTGGACTTGATTGGTAGATGACCGCTTCATCGAGGTCAGAAAGGCCATCTCCATCACTATCACTACTGAGAGGATCCGATTGGTAATAGATGACCTCTTCGTGATCATTGAGTCCGTCTTGGTCTGTATCATCATTCAGTGGATTAGTATTAAGTAATGTTGATTCGTTTTTATCTGATAGACCATCCCCATCACTGTCTGAGATATAAGGGTTAGATAGGTCTAGTGTACTGACCAATTCATTAAACTCAGCCTCGGCCGCGGTAAGTGAGGGAATCTCTCTGACTGAGTAAAGATAGACATTACCTGTATAGCCAGAGCTATGTTCAGAATCAGGACTCGATATCAGCGCATACCCATTACTTATAGAGAGGGCATAGCCAAAGTGGTCGTTGACTGCGCGCACCTCGGCACTTGTTGTACTGTCTAGCTGCCAGATGTCATCTTCCAGCTTGTAAAGGTAGACGGCACCTTTGTCATTATCATCACCTTGTGCGCCAACAAGAACAAAATCATCACTGATAACTAGGCTTGTGCCGAACTGATCGTGCTTTTCGAGCACATCAGGCATCAGCTTAGTCATCAGCTCCCAATTGTTAAGACGACGTTTATATAGGTAAACAGAACCAAGGAATTTGTCTGTCCCTTTTGTGGCATGGCTTTCTTTTGGTGAACCGACGACAGCGTACTGCTCCGAAATGGCCACGGCGCTACCAAATAACGCATTTTTGGTTAGGCTACCGCCCGTTAAGAATGCTTGCTTTGTCCAAGTCTCATCGTCATAGAAATAGATGTAACTTGCCCCTTGCTTACCTTGGCCATGTTCTGAATCACCAATAATTAGGTAGTTGTCTTGATAGGCAATGTCTTGGCCAAAACGGCCACTCTTTTTGCTTGAATCTGCGCTAAGGGTGGCCTCTAACACCCAAGATTGCTCTTGTAAGGTGTAGATGTATACATAGCCAGCGTTACCAGAACCCTTGGCCGGTGAGCCGATAATAATATGGGTGTTATCACTCGCTAGACTCGAAGCAAAGTCAGCAGGGGAAGCACTTTGCGGCTGTGTGATGATTTGATCGAATTGCCATTGCTCATCTTCTCGCTCATAGATAAACGCAGCACCGATTCCATCAATATCCGCACCAATGACCAGTCTCTGCTCGGAAAGGGCTATCGATTTGGCGTAATTTTGCGTGGAATTTGAGTATTGCTCTGGTACAGAAAAGCAGTTCTCAGAACTCCATTCCTGATTGATATTTTTAAAGCTACAGGCACCCCCATTAATTGAACCTGAACCGGATGCTGCAATGATGGCGTAATTGTCATTGAGTTCGACTTGGTGGCCAAAGTGGTTATGGATATGGCTTGATTCATCGGTAAGGTTGTTGATCAGGGAAACCTCATAGCCTAAGGCTAGTGATGGCAAGAGGGTGATAAACAACAAAAGATGTGTAGAGAATACTCGCATAGCAGATCTCCTAGCTCATAGCGTGATAAGTGATGACTGATAGCCCGGATATAGGCAAGGTCACTTCACGTGTGCCATCTATCTGGATTTTGATGGCTTCGGTGGTTTGAGGAACGGTAATCTTAGTTCGGTAGTTCAGGCCTTTAGACAAGGTGACGTCTTCGATCAGTAACTCGTTGTCGCCAACACTAAATAGAAGGATTTGAGTATCGGCTTGAGGAGCATCGAAGGTGATGTTGATGGCCAAGTGCTGTTGAGTTTGAAATGAAAACCCCGTGTCTACTGAGGCTGATGACAAGCGAGAGCTGGCCATTGCTTCGACTTGTGGTTGGGTAAGCGCTGGGGAAGAGACGGCGGCAGGTGTCTGACTTCCGCTCGGTTCATTGCCTGCGCTACTTTCACCACCACTGGTTCCTCCAGCATCGCCATCGCCACCACCACAACCTGAAAGTAGAACCGCTAGGCCTAGTTTTGAAATAATGCTTATTGCTTTTCGGTTCATCAGTTGTCCCCTTATGGTTTTTCTTTATATAAAGCAAGAGGTTTGCCATAAGTTGATGCAATTTAACTGTTTGATTTTTCTTTGTTTATAAAGGGAGTTTCAGAATGAGTGGCGGGAGTGTCAAAATGAATATCAATATAGAAAGTTTTGTTTGGCACATAAAAAAACAGCCAGCTTGACACTCAAGTTGGCTGTTTAAATAGTAAAGCTCTAATTACACGTCGTAAGTCGTAGACGCTGTGTCGCCGCCTGTACCAGTCCAGTTTGTGTGGAAGAATTCACCACGTGGACGGTCAGTACGCTCGTACGTATGAGCACCGAAGTAGTCACGTTGAGCTTGAAGTAGGTTCGCTGGTAGACGAGCTGTTGTGTAACCATCAAGGAACGACAGTGCCGAGATAGTACAAGGCATAGGAATACCTGACTCTAGCGATTTAGCCGCCACTTTACGCCATGCTGCTAGGCTGTTTTGTAGGATGCCTTTGAAGTAGTCATCTGAACCTAGGAATGCGATGTCTGGGTTCGCTTCGTACGCATCACGGATGTTGCCTAGGAATGCAGAGCGGATGATACAGCCACCACGCCACATTAGTGCAACGTTACCGTAGTTTAGGTCCCAGCCGTTCTCGTTTGAAGCTTCACGCATTAGCATGAAACCTTGAGCGTAAGAGATGATCTTAGATGCGAGTAGCGCTTGACGAAGTGCATCAACCCACTCTTGTTTGTCACCTTCAACTGGTGTGATTGTCTTACCAAATAGAGATTCCGCTTCAACGCGTTGATCTTTAAGAGCAGATAGACAACGAGAGAATACCGACTCAGAGATAAGCGTTAGTGGAATACCTAGGTCGAGTGCATTGATACCCGTCCATTTACCCGTACCTTTTTGACCAGCAGTGTCTAGGATCTTCTCTACTAGTGGCTCACCATCTTCATCTTTGTAGCCAAGGATGTCAGCGGTGATTTCTACTAGGTAGCTGTCTAGTTCAGTCTTGTTCCAATCAGCGAATACTGCTTGCATCTCGTCTGCAGACATACCAAGACCGTCTTTCATGAACTGGTAAGCTTCAGTGATTAGCTGCATATCGCCGTATTCGATGCCGTTGTGAACCATCTTAACGAAGTGACCTGCACCGTCGTTACCAACCCAGTCACAACAAGGCTCGCCAGCGTCAGTTTTAGCAGAGATACCTTGGAAGATAGGCTTAACCGCTTCCCACGCTTCAGCAGAGCCGCCAGGCATGATTGAAGGACCAAAGCGAGCACCTTCTTCACCACCAGATACGCCCGTACCGATGAAGTGAATGCCTTTTTCACGTAGGGCAGCAACGCGACGGTTAGTGTCAGGGTAGTTAGTGTTACCACCATCGATGATGATGTCACCTTTATCTAGAAGTGGCGTTAGTGCTTCGATGAACTTATCGACAACTTCACCAGCGCGAACCATAAGCATCACTTTACGTGGCGCTTCTAGCTTCTCTACTAGCTCTTCAAGAGAGTATGCACCGATGATGTTAGTACCCTTTGCTGGGCCTTCTAGGAATTCGTCTACCTTCGCAGCAGTACGGTTGTGAGCAACCACTTTAAACCCGTGGTCGTTCATGTTTAGGATAAGGTTCTGACCCATTACTGCTAGGCCAATTACACCGATATCACCTTTCATTATTTCTCTCCAATTTTCCTATTTGGACGCTCGCATTAAGCGATTTTTGCTGCTGCGTCTGAATCTAAGTACCACTCCGTTTCACCAGCTTTAGACTGGATTTTCGCTGCAGGATAAGGCAGCTCGCTTGCTGGAGTAGTATGAATTTCATTTACGATCTCGACTTTACCTGCACCCAGTACAAGGTAGCTGATTCGTTTTGCGGCTTCTAAAACTTTAGCAGTTTTAGAGACGCGAATTTGGCCTGATTCAGGATGAGTCGCTAATACGGATAGGTTCTCATCTTGATAGTCTGTTTGCCCAGGGAACAGAGAAGCAGTGTGGCCATCAGCACCAACACCTAGCAGGATCCAGTCAAATACTGGTGTGCCATTTTCACATGGGATCACTGCGGCCATTTCTTCTGCGAAGCGTTTCGCTTCAACTGTTGGCTCATCTTCACCGCGAATACGGTGAATGTTCTCTGCTGGCAGGTTTACTTGGCTGAATTCTCTTAGTTTTGAGAACAAAAGGGCATTCGCTTCACCGTAGTTGCTTTCTGCATCATCAGGTGCCACGCAGCGCTCGTCACCCCACCAGAAGTGTAGGTTGTTCCACGCAATACCTTCAGCGTATGGCGCTTCAGCCAGTAGCTTGAACAGCATCTTAGGTGTACTGCCACCAGACAGTGAAATGTGAACTGGACGCTCAAGTTCGCTGAACGATTTCATATCGTTTGCTAGGCTTTCTACCACTTGGTCAGCGGTTTGGAAAATCTTATGATTGATCATAGTTCGCAGTAATCCGTATCGGTTAGGTTTTTACAAGGGAAACGCCATGCGCGGTCATCACGCTGTAGCAAGTCGTCAGACTCTTTAGGGCCCCAAGTGCCACAAGCGTAGCCAAATAGTGCTTGAGGGTCTTGTTTAAAATCAAGAATTGGTTGAACGTACTTCCAACATGCTTCTACCGCATCACTACGAGCAAACAGCGTTGCATCACCATTTAAAGAGTCAAGCAGAAGGCGTTCGTACGCCGTTAGCATTTGAGTCTCTTGAAGCGACGCGTAGTGGAAGTTCATTTTCACTTCTTTCGCGTGGAAACCAGCACCTGGCTCTTTTAGGCCAAAACTCATTTGAATGCCTTCGTCTGGCTGAATTCGAATGATCAGTTTGTTTTCTGGTGCGTTTTGACCAAATACTGGGTGTGGTGTCTGTTTAAAGTGAATAACGACTTCAGTCACACGAGTCGGTAGGCGTTTACCGGTACGAACGTAGAAAGGCACGCCATTCCAACGCCAGTTATTGATGTACGCTTTCAAGCCAACATAGGTTTCAGTACGAGAGTCATCAGCAACACCCGGTTCGTCGCGGTAGTTCGGTAGGAATTCACCACGTACATCAGATTCAGTGTACTGACCTAGAACTAGGTTGTTACGCAGGTCATCTTCTTCCAGTGGTTTTAAGCACTGAAGCACTTTTACCACTTCGTCACGGATTGAGTCAGCGTTAATCTGCGCTGGTGGCTCCATACCAACCATGGCGAGTACTTGCAGCAAGTGGTTCTGGAACATGTCGCGAACAGCGCCTGAGCCATCGTAGTAACCGCCACGTTCTTCAACGCCCAAGAATTCTGCGCCGGTGATTTCAACATAATCGATGAAATTACGGTTCCAAAGCGGTTCGAACATCGCATTTGAGAAGCGGAAAACCAGTAGGTTTTGAACCGTTTCTTTACCTAAGTAATGGTCGATACGGTAGATCTGGTGTTCTTGGAAGTGCTCGTGAATTTCTTTGTCTAGCTTTTGCGCTGACTCTAAATCGTAACCAAATGGTTTTTCGATGATGAGTCGTTTCCAGCCATCATCTTCGTTATTCAAGCCGTGAGCGGCAAGACTGGCTGGGATGACGCTGTATAGACTTGGTGGCGTTGCTAGGTAGAACAGAGTATTACGCTGTTCAAAGCTGTATTTATCAGCAAGTTGGTCAAGACGCGCAGTCAGTTTACTGTAATCAGCGGTATCAGAGGTGTTGATGGCTTGGTAATGCAGATGATTGATAAAGGCATCTAGTGTTGCTGGCTCGGTTTTCTCCATTTCTTGGAGTGAGCGCTTTAGCTTTTCACGGTATGACTCATCACTGTATTCCGTACGACTCACACCAAGAATGGCGAAGTTTTCAGGCAGTTGTTTGTTTGAGTAAAGGTGATATAAAGCAGGGATCAACTTACGATAGGTTAAGTCGCCCGAAGCACCAAAAATTACGATGCTGCTGTTTTCTGGTATTACCATCATCTTTCCCTTAAAAACGAGGTAGTTAGCACTAATTTAGGCTGTTAGCGTATTGAGATGGTTCACCCTAACAACGAAACCTCAAATTATAAAACTGATACTGCCTATCAAATTGATAGGCAAAACCAAAAAAGCGTGCCAATTTCGAAAGCCTGAAATTTGTGAAAAACAGGTCTATTCGTTTATTTGGCAGCGTATTGTCTATGACTCTTTGACATACATCAACCTTTGAGAGGGCAATCGATTAAATAATGACTAGTTTCTTAGGTAAGTTATTGATAGATAGGGAAAGCATCTAGTTCAAAGAAACAATCTCTTTCTAGAGCTAATACTCAATATTGAATTGAGTTAGAAGTGAGATTTAAGAAATGTTTTGACCTTACGTATATGATCGTCACGATTAATCTCGCATATCTGATCTTCCGCTAGAAATAGCGTAGCATATTGTTTGTCTATCTTGTTCTCAAGAAACAGTAGATACAGCTTCGGGTCAATGTGTCCAGACGTGGCCATCTCGGTCATTATATTGAGTGACTCAGAGAGATTTTTGGCTTTTTTATATGGGCGATCACTTGAAGTCAGTGCTTCAAACACATCAGCAATGGCCATGATACGAGCAGGAATCGAGAGATCTTCTTCATACAAGCCACGTGGGTAACCTAAACCATCGATGCGTTCATGGTGGCCTCCGGCAATTTCTGGAACGTTCTTAAGATGCTCAGGGTAGGGGAGTCGATTTAACATCGTTATGGTTTGTATGATGTGATCGTTAATCATAAAGCGCTCTTCATCGTTGAGCGTTCCTCGGCGGATTGAGAGATTGTAGACTTCACCTCGGTTGTATTTCAGTTGACCGGGTTGTAAGACGAATTTTTCTTGCCAGACGTCTTTAGGGTTAATGTTTTGGGGCCATGGCACCTTATGTACTTCTTTATCGGAGAGAATAGATTCCATTATAGGTAATTCATGTCGCTTACCGGCTCGTTGTTGCTCAACCCTAGAGACACCAAGTTGATCATCAATGGTTCTTCGCCATTGATATTGGCTGATCGTTTTAATTCGCTCAATAGACTCATCGTCCATAAACTCTCCACCGATATTACAATGGGCGATAAAGGCGAAATCTTCATCTAGCTTTTGCTGTCTTTCGGTTAACGCGTGCTTAAGCTGCTTACTATCACCTTCACGATTAACTTGCTTTAAGTAGTCAATTTCAGCTTGCGCTTTGAGAAGCTCGAAACGCATACGTACTTCGTGGATTCGGTCGTAAATCGTTTCAAGCTTGGTCGCTTTGTCTATGACATATTCAGGAGTGGTCACTTTACCGCAATCGTGAAGCCAAGAAGCCAAGTGAAGCGCTTCCCATTCGCTATCATCCATGGAAAAATTCGCAAAGTATTGCTTATCTTCGCATGCTGCTTGAGTGAGCAATTTAGAAAGCTTAGGGACGCGTTGGCAGTGGCTACCTGTATAAGGTGATTTTGTATCAATAGCTGATGCGATAAGCTCAACGAAGGCGTTTAGCATCTCTTTTTGTTGACGGATTTTGTCGATATTTTCCTTCGCCAATTCTGCAAAGCTTAACAGCTCTCGCAAGAAGGCGTGCTTATCACTTTGCTCTTGGGTAATGGCTCGCTCATAACCGAGCAGTAATATGCCGACCAGCTCTTCGCTGCGATTGATGAGCGGGAATAAATAAACATCAGAGTTATAAAGGGTGTCACGGTATTTAGCGACGGTATTGTCGTTTCGATTAAAGTGCAGTACCTCTCCCTTAGCAAGGTCCTTCTGAATCCAGGCCGTAGATTGTAGAAACTCATTAATATCGATTTTAAATGGAATAATAGCGTGGTTGGCGGACACTTCATAATCACCTTCGGCAGAATCTTTGGTATAGAGGACGATTGTTTCAGCACGTGTGACTAAGTAGCTTTGATGAGTAATGGTTTTAGCAAGCACGGAAAAGTCTTGGTTACTGGCTGTCTCACGCAACAGGCGTAACAAATCGTGTAGGGTATGCTCCATTAACTCGATAGAGGTGGTTAAGTTTGCCACTTCTTTAATGACGCTTTTAGAGTAACGGGTTTTCTTGAAATCAAACCTCGCGATGCTGTCAGTTTGATGCATCAAGTTTTGCAGAGGGTTTGCGAGCCTCTTCGCGACAATCCATACGATAAAAAAGCTCATTACCATTAGGGTAAATGCGACTTTGAGCTGCTTGTCTCTCATAGAAAGTAGGTTGGCAAGCAGATCGTCTTGCGGGGTGGCTTCGGCAAGTAAGATTCGGGTGTGTTTATTTAAATTGACCGGAGTCAGCGTAATTGACCAATCAAGGTCGTTTTCCGTCGCTTTTTCATAGAGTATCTGACTAGACATTCGGCCTAATACTTTAGAGAAAAGGCTATTTTCTATTTGGGTGCGATTTTCTTGTTGGTTATCACTGAGGGTGAGATCACCTTGGTAGTGGGCCAATACATTAAACTGGTTGTCAAACAGGACCAATTTACTTGTATCTGAGTAGCCAAGTTGAGCAATCTGTTCAGATAAGGAGTTTAACGTAAAGTCTGCACCAACTACCGACTTTCCGTCTGCGCTTCGGCGCGAGAAAGTGACCCCATTTGTTTGGAGAAAATAGAAGAAATAGGGCTCTGTTAAGCGAACTTCACCATCATTGGATGCGTTTTTAAACCAAGGCCGAACTCTAGGGTCAAATTCGTTGCCATTGGTTTTGTTGTAATCAAGAACTTTATAGTTACCATCAAGAAAATAGAAAATGTTCGCGCCAGAAACATAGGTTTGATTGATCATTAAGGTCGCTTTACTTGGCGCCCCAAAACGCTCGCGTTCGGCATTGGTTCTTAGCGGACGAAACAATGCTAACTCACCTTTTTCATTTCCATAATAGAGAGCGACTAATCCAGGGCTACGTTTAAAAATGAGATTGAGAGAGGTGAGAAAACGTACTTCTTTATGCGGTTTCTTATTTCGTTCGACAACCTCGCTTAGCGCCATAAAGTCGAGGGTGGTCAAAATGGGGCCTGTGTTGAGTTGGAATGTCGATTCCAATTGACGGCTATTTTCTTCACTCAGTTCTTTTGCACTTCCGGCTAGCAATTCTTGGGCGTGACGATAACTAATCGCGATAAGCACTGCGCCGACTAAGGTGGTCAGAATTAAAAATAGACTAGTAATATGAATACTGAGTGAATATTTACGTTTTCGCATGCTCTACCTTTAGTGGCTGACTTAATAATTATTAGTCGAAAATCATGGAAATGCATATGTTAAGGAGACTTCTTGCGTGTGGTTCGTCATCTGATTTAGCAAAGCAGTAAGCAAGATGAGTTGTTTATAAGTCGAAACAAAATATCGTCAACAAGCGGTAACTTTTTAAGTACAATCTGTGCTCCCAAGTGATTCACTAAGAATAAATACAATGAAAAAGATAATCCCAATTGCCGCGCTTGTAATGTCAGCACAAGTCTTCGCTAGCGACTTTGATCTCAAAGCCACGATGAAGCAGATGAAAATGGAATTTAAACAAGCAGCTCAAGCTGAAGAAATCACTGATATGCAGTCAGCGCTATTAAATCTTTCGGAGCTTATTGAACAGTCGAAGCGTGGTGATTACCCACCAGAAAAGTATGATCTATACCAAGAGGGTTTTAATAAACTTTCTGTCGCGATTGATTCTGTTGAAGCAAAGCTAGATGCGGGTGATCTCAATGCTGCGAAAGCAGAACTGAAAATGGTTGATGACCTACGTGTTGAATACCACGACAAGCGTAATCCAAGTATTTGGAGCAAGATTTTCGGCTAAGTTGTTTAGTATTTATCAATCAGCATGATCTGAGTTAGATTTTCTAACTAATTAACTGAACTTGTTGCAAGATAGTTATATATTTTCGCTCAATTAATCGAGAGTGAAAATGATACGGACATCAAACTTTAAGCGAAGTATGCTGATCGCAAGTGCCCTTAGCTGGGTGCTTGTGACTTTGATGCCTGTCATTAACGCACATGGCTCCAGCGCAGGCGTTTGGGCGACTCTTTGTACTATCAATGGCTTTGAACTTGTTCAGGTTGAAGAAGGTAAGCCAGAGGTACAGCATAGTAAGCCCTGTCCGTTCAGTCATTTCTCGGTCTTTCACCAAGATTCACTTCCAACACCAACATATCTACTAAAGTCTTCGTTAGCAGTTGAAAACCCGTACACTTTTTTGGCTCTAAGTGAGCGGTTCCAGATTGCTATACCACGCGCTCCACCGTCCTATTCCTACACTTAATCTAACAATCAAATAAAACAGGCTTTAAGCCACTTAAGTAAAGTTAATGCTCAGCAGCTGACCTTGAATAGATTCGAGGGGCTCGCTTATACGCACAAAAAGGAAGACAAGATGTTGGGTAGTCAAATTCAGACTGGACCTAAGGAAAGCGCACGTGCGTCAAACGTTCAACAACAAAATAAGGCAAGGTACTTTCTCGTTTGGAGATGGCACTTCTATGCGGGGTTATTTGTTATCCCGTTTATGCTGATGTTAAGCCTGACTGGCATAGTGATGCTGTTTGATGATGAAATTGAACAGATGAGATATCAAGAGTTGATCAGCGTAGAAGAGCAAGCTAAACAACTAACGATATCTACTCAGTTAGAAGCGGTAAAACAAGCCTATCCTAATTCGTCAATCACGCAGGTCATCGTCACGGAAGATCCTACTCACGCAAATCGATTTAATGTTCGTTTGGAGGATGGAAGCTCGATCTTTGCGACCGTTAATCCATATACCGCCGAAGTATTAGGGCAAATAGACCGAAGCGATAGCTGGTACCAGTTGGCCAATGATATTCATGGCACTTTGCTGATTGGTAAGTGGGGGGACTATCTAATCGAAGTCTCTGCGAGTTTAGGTATTCTGTTGCTCGTTAGTGGTATCTACCTCTGGCTGCCTAGAGACAATGCATCGAAAGCTGGTTTTCTAAAGATTCGCTTTAACAGTGGTAGCCGCACTTTAATGAAGGACTTACACGCTAATCTAGGCGGTACGATTTCTGTTGTCTTTTTGCTATTTTTGTTATCGGGCCTTGCTTGGACCGGCGTGTGGGGCGCAAAAATGGTGCAGGGCTGGAATACGTTCCCGACTTATTACACGTGGGGCGAGAAACCGCAATCGACGCCACTGCATAACAACCTAAACCATGGTAGTGAAGAAGAGATGCCGTGGAACTTAGAGTTAGCGCCAGTGCCAGAATCGGACCCGCACCATGGGCATCATCAACAGGACTCAAGCCAAGACAAGTACGATGTGAGTCGTTCAATTGATATCGATACTATTGATCTTAAAGCAGAGCAGCTTGGCCTGACGCAATATCGGATATTCTTGCCTCAGAGTGAGACGGGTGTTTACACCATTGCCGCAAACTCTATGGCAGGAGATGTTGTTGATCCACGCCTCGATAGAACTGTACATATCGATCAATACACTGGGCAGACGCTGATTGACGTGACGTGGGATGATTACAGTATTATCGCGAAGTTAATGGCTGCTGGGGTGTCGTTACACCAAGGTGACTTAAGCGCCCTCAACAAATGGTTGAACGTATTCTTCTGCGTTGCTTTTATTGTTATCGCGATTACCGGTGCATGTATGTGGTGGATTCGACGTCCGGCAAGGCAAAACAAGCTTGGTGTGCCTGCTAGGTTTAAGCAAGAAGGCGTGTGGAAAGTAGGCTTAGCTACACTAGTATTGATTGGGCTATTATTCCCTTTGGCTGGCGCGACGATCGTGGCTGCAATGCTGATCGACGCTTTATTGGTGCAGAAAAGTGACAGACTAAAGACATACCTTTCATCATAACCATTTGTAAATTGAATAAGACGGCTGCCTGCATTGATGTAGGTAGCCGTTTTTGTTTGTTTTTACTGCGATAAAACTGATTTATAGCAAATTTTCTTGTTGGAGAAGGCGTAGGATGATCTCTCATGCAAAGAGGCTAGAACCATAAAATAACAAGAGAAAAACCTATGAATGAATTAGTACAACGATTTTTGCGCTATGTGACTTTTAATACTCAATCAAATCCAGCCGACTCAGGTTGCCCAAGCACTCAGGGACAAATGGTGTTTGCGGAGTTTCTAAAGCAAGAATTAATCGACATGGGGTTATCTGACGTGTCGCTTGATACCAATGGCTATTTAATGGCAAAACTACCGAGTAACGTTGACTATGACGTTCCAGCTATTGGTTTCATCGCCCATATGGATACCGCTCCTGATGCCTCTGGAAAAGATGTAAAACCGCAAATTATTGATGACTATCAAGGTGGTGATATTGCGTTGGGTAAAGGGGATGAGATTCTGTCTCCGATTCAGTATCCAGAGCTGCACAAGCTTCATGGCCATAACTTGATTACTACCGACGGTACCACGCTATTAGGCGCGGACAACAAGGCAGGGATTGCCGAGATTTTGTCTGCGATTTCAGAGCTGATCGCGAATCCAGACATACCTCATGGTGATATCTGTGTTGGCTTTACGCCAGATGAAGAAATCGGACGCGGGGCGAACCTTTTTGATGTTGAGAAATTTGGTGCTAAATGGGCTTATACCATTGATGGTGGTCCAGTTGGTGAGTTGGAGTTTGAAAACTTTAATGCCACTAGCGCTGACGTAATTTGCCATGGCGTTAATGTTCACCCTGGAACTGCTAAAGACAAAATGATCAACTCAATGAACATTGCTGCTCAGTTTCAAATGATGATGCCAGCAGACGAAACTCCTGAGACTACCGAAGGGTATGAAGGTTTTTATCATCTTAAATCGGCTGAAATGTCGGTCGCTCGTAGTGAGTTAGGTTACATCATTCGTGATTTTGACCGAGAAGGACAAGAGCAGCGCAAGCAGTTTATGGTAGATAAAGTTGCTGCGTTGAATGAAAAGCTAGAGAAGGGCAGAGTTGAATTGATTCTGACTGACAGCTATTTCAATATGAAAGAGCAAGTTGAGCCATTCCCGCATGTTATAGAGTTGGCGAAACAGGCGATGATTGCCTGTGATGTGGAGCCTCAGATTAAACCGATTCGTGGCGGTACTGACGGTGCCAGACTCTCATTTATGGGCTTGCCATGCCCGAATATATTCACCGGTGGATATAACTTCCATGGTATTCACGAGTTCATTTCAATTGAAGGGATGGAGTTGGCGGTAAAAGTAATTGTGACACTGGCAGAAAAAACCGCATTAAACTATCGATAAGTTATACTTAGGACGCTGATATCTAGCGAAAAATCATATACATTTATAGTTAATGATTGGACAGCTAGGTATCAGCATGAAAAGGATTTTTTTACTCGTATCCCATCTTGGTTGCATCGTGTTGGGTTTCGCCTTAGGAATATATGCTTTACCTATTCTTACTCAACCTCTTTCTCCGACAATGACTGAAGTGCAAAAGGTTACTAATCAAGCACTTTATACCGCGACATTTCAAAAAGAGCGCCAAGGCAGTGATTTCTTACACTGGGGGGAGGGCTCTGTCTCTATCAGCTCACAGCAAGTTGCATTTGTTGGGGCATTGGCACCCGGTCCAGACTACAAACTTTACTTTTCTCCGACCTTTGTTGAGACCGAAGCGGATTTCAATGCCAATAAAGCGCAGATGATTCAAGTTGGCGAAGTGAAAAGCTTTGATCGTTTTACAGTTTCACTTCCCGAAGGGTTTCCGCTAAAAGACTACAATACCGTTATCGTGTGGTGTGAAACCTTTGGCGAATTCATCACGTCAGCTCGATATAAATAGCTAAATTGTAGGTTTTTCCTTAGGTTTGATACTGCTGTCTTAATGTAGCCTGACATTTTGGAATTGTTTGCAATAATCAGTTAGTTTCTTGCAAAACACTGACATTTTGTTAGTGCTCGAACTGATAATGCGTGGCTTGCTCAATGGCTGTATATCTCGACTAAAACAAATTTCTAATGTGATAGCAGCACGCTCTAATAAGGATAACATCGTTTTGTTTAACTCGTTTAGTTCAAAACTATACATATATCTTTCTTTGCTCATGTCTATGGTGTCCCTGCAGGCCTATGCTGCGGAGATTGAGGTGGCGGTTTCTTCTACCACCGCGACCTATCAGAATGGTCAGAGTATTGATTACACGATCACTGTAAAGAACACGACGGCAAAAACACTTCGAGATGTTTCGATCAAAGACCTACTTTGGGATGAGCTAGCAGATGGTGAAAGTGGGTCAGTAAAAGCATTTAGTTCACTAACTATTATACCTGATACCAGTTGGGGTTCTAATCCGGGAAGTTTTATACAGAGCGATGCTAACCTAGATGTAAATGACGCGGTAATCTTGCCGTTTGGTCACGTTGAATATCAAGTACAAGCAACGGTAAGCAACGATGTCGTTGGAGTGATAGAGTTAGGCGATACGATCGTTAGTGCCGATATTGATGGGGATGGCAACCAAGAAACATTTACTCCTGCGGGCAAGAGTACATTTAGCCCTGTGCCGTACCAGTATGAAATGTATCTTTCAGTCGACAAACCACAGTATCAGGTGGGAGACTCGCTGACTTATACGCTAGAAGTGGTTAATACTGGTAGTTACTTAGTACAAAACCTCTCGATCGAGCAGTTGTTTGCGTCACTCAGTGTCGAGGATATGAGTGGTGGCACGTCTTCACCATTTTCCAGCGTTGAGATTAGTGGCAAAAAGTCAGGAAGCCTAAGTAATTTGGGTTCGTTTGCAACGAGTGGAGACCTAAAAGTTACAGGTGCTTCTATCGCTAAAAATGAAAAGCTCACCTATACGATAACCACAACAGTAAACAACAACCTTGTCGGAGATGTCATCACTTCGGCGAAAAGTCATACCAAAGATGGTGATGTCGACAGCATAGAGCTGACGACGCCCCCTGCGCAGCCACAAGTTTCAATAGAACACACTATTAGTAAAACAAGTGCCTACTTAGTCAATGGGGAACGTGTCTTTACCATCACGGTAAGTAACACGGGCCTAGGTATCGCGCACAACTACCATGTAAAGCAGAATATTGCTGATCTTGTCTCTAACCTAGGCTTGGGTAACAACCTTAAGGCAGAACATGATTCGACAGATGTCAGTGGTAACCCATTTAGTAATTGGAACATTGATGTAACGGATGCAGGGGCCAATAGCCAATCGCGTTATAAAGATAGCGGCACTCAAACCAATGTCCCTTTTGATGATACCGTTTCTTTGTTCCCAGGCGAGTCTCTTACGTATGAAATAAAGGCAACACTATCACCCGTTGCAATTGGCGCGGTTCAGGGCGCAAATGCTGGAGTGTACGATTCAACAGATGCCTTGATTCAAGATGCACAGATCTCGAAATCTTTTACTGCCGAGAGAACACTCAATGTTGACGATTCCGAGATCAAAATAGTTAAAACAACTAAAGATACTCAGTATGTACCAGGTGAAACGGTTGATTACGAAATTAAAGTAACCAACTCTTCGTCGAAATATTTTGCCAACGATTTGTTGGTTGTTGATGATTTAGGTTGTGTGCAGACTGAACAAGCGGCAGGTGCGGGGCAGGGACAAGCATTCAAGCGATGGAAACTAGAGCCAGTTAGTGCAGAAGATGACCAAGGAACCGATCCTGGCAGATATAACTACGGTTCTTGGATGACGAGCCCTGTTACGGTGTCACCTGACATTGCTCCGGGTAAGAGTATTACCTATAAGCTGACGGCAGAAGTTAATGAATCGAGCGTTGGCCTGATTATCGACAATAATCCGGCGTGTAGCGACAACGTGACCGAAGATGGGTCAGGTATACAAATGCCTGATGATAACCTGCGTGCAAGTAAAGATGTGGATAGTCGTTTCTATTCAGCAGGCGATGTTCTTACCTATACGATTCGCATCGACAATGATGGTGATGGTTTTGCTGATCAAGTTTCTGTAGTAGATAAACTAAGTGAAGTAAAGACCACGTCGGTTTTTGGTCCTGAGATTGATGCGTATAAGAGTTGGACGATTACCGCTGATGCTTTTCGCAGTGACGGTTCGGGCGCCACTTCCTCAGTAACGGGTATTACTGGTGAAATCAAAGACATCGATCTGGATGTTGAAGCGACATTGGAGCCCCATAGTTACATCATCTATACCGTTGAAGCGGTGACTAGCCCAATATCGAACGGCCATATCCAAAATAGTGTCACAGTAGATGGCTCAGTCTATGCAGACCGTGGCTCTGATCCAAAAGACTTTAAAATTGAGCTGAATAAAACAGTACGAACAAACAATGATTCAGGCTTTCATTCTGAGCGTACCAGCTACTCTAAGTTAGACAACCAGATTATTTACAAAATTCACCTAAAAAATGCCAAAGGCAATGGCTACGCGACAAATGTAAAATTGGTCGATGAAATTTCTAAGATATCTGCAGGATTATTAGAGCCGGATAGTAGCTCAAAACAGGTGTTTTCTTCTTGGACAATTGGCGCTGAGATTCTTTCTGACGATCCTGATCTAGTTGGCAACGCGGCGGAGACGAAAGTTGGCGATTTTGAAGATAATAAAGATATCAACCTTACTGCTCAAATAGCGCCGAATACCGAGGTTGTATACACCATTATCGCTCAAATCGATCGTTCGGTGAGTAACGAGATCATCTATAAGAGGTTTGATAATACTGCAACCATCGAAACACCTGATTCCGATTCACAAAGTGGTGCATCTGACACTGTTACGGTGCACCCAAAAGCACCTGATGTGGTTGTAATTAAAACGACTAAAGAGAATCAGTTCTTCCCGGGACAGCAGGTAGAGTTTGATGTTACGGTTTACAACCGCGGCGCAGGTTACGCAAATGAGGTGGCAGTTAAAGATGACATTATAGGTATGGATGCATTTTCTAGCTGGACGATTACTGCAAGTACCGATAGCAACAACACCACTTACAAAACAGGTAGTTATGCTGGTAATCCGTCTAACTACCCTGCAACTGGTAACATCAATACTAAAATCGATATCGACCCTAAAACATCTGATGGCCCCGGTTTTGTCAAATATACGATTCGTGGCATAGTCAAAAACGACTATAAAGAAGATGAAATTTCGAACACCGTCGAAATACACGACCCAGTCAACAACTTAGACCAATCCGCATCGGCAGAAATTGGTGATAGCGGTGACTCTAAGCTCAATGTATCTATTTTAAAGACCGCAGATCGAACCCAGTTTGTGCCAGGCGAAGATGTGATTTACTTCATTACTCTGCAGAACAACAGTGATAACGAAGCAACCTCACTTAAACTAGGCGATCCGTTAACGGAAATTCGCTCAGTACTTGCCAACAATAAGAACAATCGATTTGCAGATAGGCACAATCAATCACCGTTTGAATATTGGCAATTTGACTATGCAGATGGGGCTGAGTGGCAACCACAAACCAATAAAGATCTTATCTACCCAGAAGCTGATGATGAGACTTTCTCGCTAGCGCCAGGTGAAACCCTTACCTTTAAGATTAAAGCTCACGTTAAAGATAATGTGATTGGCACTGATGATGGCCTTGGATTAAAACAAATCATCGCGAACGATGCGTATATTTTCCGTGACTACAATCTTGTCACCGAGCAATCACATGTCTCTCACCATGAGATGCAGAGAGTGGATAGTGGTGGCGCAGTGACTCGCACATTGTTGGTTAATGGCAAAGAGAGTCGAAACTACGCGCCAGGTGACACGCTCACTTATAAAGTAAAAGTCTCTTCAAACCGTGGCTACTACAACAACCACCGTGTCTTCGAAGACATTAAAGGCGTGAACGTTTTATTGCTTGACGGCACTAAAGCTAATCCATTTAACGACACGTTTGCGGTCGCTGTAACTAAAGATGACGCGAATGGTGGGGATGGCACGACTGACGGCACGTTAGATGGAGTTGTTGAAGACAATAAAAACATTGATACAACCATCGACGTAGCTGGTGGTGACTACGTACTGTACAGCGTAGAAGGGGTTGTGCGTGGTGACGCGTCAGGTGATATTACTATTGGTGGTCTTACTGTTGAACCGTATGACTACCACCTAACGTTCAGTAAAACGGTAGAACAGAAAAACTATCAGCCGGGTCAGCCATTAACTTACCACTTGACGATTGAAAATGATGGTAAAGGCAACGCACACGAGATACCTATCGAAGATAAAATCTCTGAAATTCGTACTGAAATGCTTGATGGCCCTGAAGATGTTGCGTTTCCTCATGGGTGGACTATCGAATCTAAGGTTCTAGGTGGCAGTCCTTATGCTGAAGTGGATCTAGATGGCACTCTTAAAGACAACGCAGATATCAACACTCGCATCTCCGTTCCTGCTGGCGAAACGATTGATTATGTCGTGACAGCCGTCGTCAACGAAAATGCGGTTGGCAATATTGTTAACTTACTTAAGGTCGATGGCGATACGGTGAGCGCGGAATCGAAGCCTGATACCGAGAAGTATGACTTTGAAAAACACCTAACCAAGTATTTAGATCAAGATGGTACAACCGAATTGTCCGGCGGCTACACGCCGGGTGGTTACTTGGTGTATGAAATTACGCTTAGAAACCAGCATAACGTCCACCTAAAAGACATTCCAATTGTCGACGATATTAAAGGTATTACTACCGACTACTATGATGGCTCGATTGGTCAAGCTTTTGATTCGTGGACGATTACCACGGAAGTTGATAACAGTAAATTATCGGATGCGGGTTCTGTCAGTGACAATACCAATATCGATACGGAATTTGATATTGCAGGTAGTGAGTTCGCTACTGATGGCAGTGGTGCATTTGTTAAGTACACCATCAAAGCAAAGATCTCTGAAAAAGCGGTGGGTTCAATCCAGAATCGAGCCAAAGTCGATGACACGCATAACTTAGATTCTGAACGAGCTGATATGCTTGCAGCTGAGTTGAAGAAATCACATGTTGCTTATACAGACAACAGCTTAAGTACCAAGAAAGATACATATAACTTTGACCCAACCAGTCACGGTGCTGAAGTCGTTTATAAACTTCGTTTAGAGAATAAAGGCAAGGGTACGGAGTATGGAGCTTCACTGAAAGAAGAGTTCTCCAAAATTGAAAATCGACTGGCGCAGAATGCTGCAGGTGAAAGTAACAATCAAACAGGTCCTGTGTTTGACGAGTTTGGGTGGAAAGTTTCAGTCACCCAATCAACTGAACTTGTGACGACGATCGGAACCTTTGCTAGTGATAAAAATGTAGATATCGACATTCCTGAGCTTTCGATTGCGGCTGGCGGTTGGATTGAGTTCATTATCGAAAGTGAAATTCGCCATGATGCTTTGGAGAATGTAGTTGCAACGCCATACTACAATAATTCAGCTTTTGGAAAGTCTACGATTAAACCTGATGCGCAAAACTTGCATGTAGAGAAACAAATTGTCTCTATTGGTGGTCGACCATATAAAGATGGCGATACCTACAAGCCAGGTGAAGAAGTCGTATACCTACTTGATGTGAATAACCAAGCTAAAGTTTGGGCCGACCAAACTCGAATCCAAGATATTATTTCTAATATTCAAGTTGAAGTACTTGGCGGTTCGACAGAACAAGCATTTAGCACGTTTGCAATTAGTGAAACCATTTCACAGGGGCTCAACACTAAGGTTGATACCTACTTACCGCCGTATGATGCAAACAGTGATCTAGATGTGACGACAGACATTGGTCCAGCAGAAGACATCCAGTTCACGATCAAAGGGACAATCAGAGACGATGCACTAGGTGATATTGACGCGAACAACGCCAGTGCTGGGGGTAAAGATGTTCATACCCCTGTGATCCCACCTGTTGCACCTAATTTAGTATTCGAGAAGTTAGTTACCAACACGACAGCAGATAGCAGCAGTTGTTCTTTCCCGTCGAACACAGGTGCAGGATGTGAATACAATCCAAGCGGACAAGTGAGCTATACCATTTCTGTTGAAAATAATGGTGAAGGTATCGCCAACGATGTAGCGATCATAGACAAGCTTAACTCGATTGTGACCTCTACTGGAGCAAAAGCGTTTAGCAGTTTATCAACCACAGTAATTGAACAACCAAGCCCTGATCGCTTCTCTATCTCAGGTAACTACTCTGGTAGTAAGCCTCTCGATGCGACGTTTGACTTAATGCCGGGTGACAAGGTGGTATTTGGTCTGTCAGGAAGCGTAGATGATGATGCAACTGGCACGATCACTAACGTAGCAACTGTTGGTGGTAAAGACTCGAATGCTATTGTGTTAGGGCAGGGTGATGCAGAAATTCTTGCGTCTAAGAGCACGGATACACCAAGTTATGTTCCGGGTGGTGAAGTACGTTATACCATGTATATTGCCAACAAGGCTGACACCAATGCGGATGTCAAAGTGGAAGATGCTATTTCGAAGTTCTTAGTTGAAACGGCTGATGGCACTATGCAAACCGCGTTGAAGTCTTGGTCTACAACGGCGACGTTTGTGAGCAATGTTGGAGCGGCGCACAATGATGCAAGTGCTATTCAAACGACAGGCGACATTAACGCAATAGTTAAGTTAGGTGCAGCAACTCCGGCAGAGCCAACGATTCTAAAAATTGATGTGGTCGGTGATGTACGTGATGACGCAGTGGGTAAGTTTGGCAACACGCTGTATGTCGATAGTAAACAGTACGACTTGAAACAGCATTATATTTACCCAGAGCCGGGTAGTTTATCGGTAAGTAAAGAGGCTTCGATTTCACCTGCAGTTTATGCTCCAGGCGATAAGATTGGCTTTGATATAACTATCGAGAATACTGGTGTAGGTTACCTGCAAAACTTAACCGTCGAAGATTTAGTCAAAAATATTGGAAGTGATGTAGTGGGTAGCCCACGTCCAGGTCGAGTGTTCGATTCATGGGATAGCGCGAGCAGCTCTATAACGATCGTCGATTCGGGAGCGAGCGCTTCACATACTATCTCGCAGACCGACTTCGGTAGTGCTGATAGCTTTAAAGGTGAGTATCAGCTAGCCCCAGGCTCGAAGATTCAACTGCACTTAGAGGGCACTGTTAAAAGCAATGTTATCGGTGAAATCACCAACAAAGTGACTGTGGCGGCGAAAGGCGTTAATGAAGTTACTGATAGTGCCACTTATTTACCGATTGATGCTGAAGTGACAGTGTCAAAAGAAGTAGATAAAGACGTGTACCAAGCTGAGGACGAACTGGTTTATACCATTGTACTAACCAATACTCAGCGGGTATGGGCAACAGATGTACATGTGACAGACTTTGTTGATCGTATTAGTGCTGAAGCGATTTATGGCAACTCGATAACTGTTTTTGAACCAGGCACCATTGATATCAGCGCGGCATCGGCTAAGGGCACAACAGTTCTTCCTGCACTTTCTGGTGACTTTATCAATAATATGGTCGATATTGCGCCGGAAGACGTGGTGACAGTCACAATCAAAGGCACACTAAAACCAGAAATAATCGGCGAAGTGAAGAATGTGGTGGATGTCGAATATGACGGTAAGTCATTGTCTGATGAAGCGCTCAGTAAACCACTAGTACCTGCAATTTCGGTAACGAAAACGCCGATTGAAGAGTTCTATACACCAGGCTCAATTAACGGCTTTGTCATTACGATTGAGAACAAAGACGCGGCGTTTGCCAACGATATCGAATTAGAAGATCTCATTTCAAAGATCATGGTAGAAACCGTGGATGGTGTCGATAAACCAGCCTTCAGCCGTTGGGAGTATTCCTTTAAAGCGAATGACCCAATGACAACGGTTGATGCGAGCGGTACTTTTGCCTGGAATAGCGATATCAACAATACGATCGACTTAGCGCCGAATGACACCATCACTTTCACCATTCGTGGTGAAGTTAATGACCGCGCAATTGGTGATATTAATAACACAGCTAAGGTGAAATACGATGGTAAAGACAGTTCAGCAAGTGCAGTGATCAAGCCGAAACCAGCTGATATTACAGTGACGAAAACAGCGGATAGAGAATTCTATCAAGCTGGTGAGCCCGCTCAGTTTGTGGTTACTGTAAGTAACCAAGGTGAGGGCTTTGCTGACGATGTTGCGATTAAAGATATCATGAACGATGTTTTGGTTACTTTGGTTGATGGCAGTACTGGAACAGCTTTTGAAAGTTGGACGATTAAGACCGAGTTAAGTGACATCAATTCTAGCCTGACTGTCATGCCAAGTGGTAATAACTCTGACATCGATACCCTAGCAGATATAGCACCAAATAGTACGGTGACGTTTACCATTGATGGCATAGTTAATCGTTATGCGACAAGCGATATTCTTAATAATGCCACGGTTAATTTTGCTACTGGCCCGCAAAAGAGTGCAGATGCGTTAATTAAACACCGTCCGATCTCTTTGAAACTAGAGAAGTTTGTTGGTGAAACAGGTTCAGACACTGAAATGAGTTATGAGCCGGGCAAGCCAGCAACATTTAGAGTTATCCTGACTAACCAGAACGAAGCGTTCGTCGGTGGGATCCAATTGAAAGACCTGCTAGGTTCACTGGAAGTGGACACAGTAAACGGTGCTCGTGAGCCTGCGCTGGAGTCTTGGTCTATTAAAGTCAACAAAGGCAATGAATTAACCACTATCTCGCCAGACCCAAGTGGTACTAATCGAGAGGTTGATTCTACGGTAAACCTTGCACCTAATGATGTATTAGAGCTTATTATTACAGGCCAAGTGAACAGCTTTGCTAACGGGCAGATCGATAATAAAGCGAGTATGCTGGTTAATACTGGACGAGTAGACCGTTTTGCTGCTGTGGCGAGTCTACTTCCTGAGCCTGACAACGTCATTATCACTGAAGAAGCGGATAACCCTATCTATTCGGCGGGTGAGCCAGCAACGTTCCGCGTCAAGTTGTTTAACGACAGTAAAGGCTTTGCCAACGATGTGTTATTGAGAAACGCTATCTCGCGTATGAAGGTTCAGACTAAGCCTGATTTGTCGACCGGTGACCGAGAAGTAGTGAACGCGTTTACTGATTGGAAGATTGAATCGAAGAGCAGTGACCCTCGTTCAAACATCAACGCTGGTACTTTGTCAGATAACAATGACATAACCATTGGCGGCGATATAGCTCCGGGTGATACGGTTGAGATTGCGATTACCGGTACGACAGATCCACGTGCGATGGGTGAGATTGTCAATACTTCATTCAAGATCGATGAATCGGACGCTGCGCCAGCGCCTGCTCCGTCAAGCCGAGATGCGCGAAATGCCAACATCGAATCGGTGAGTGCGATGATCACGCCGAGAGCCGTTAGCTTTGCCGTCGATAAAACCACCACTAAGGGTGAGAATGCGCAATATACTAACGATGATTCAGAGCTTACCTATGTATTGAAAGTCAGTAACCAAGGTTCATCAACCATCACAGGAACTAAGATGGTTGATGAAATTAGTAAGCTTGCGGGTACTAACGGTAACCCTCTGTTCACATCGTGGAAAATGAGCATTGTGGAATGGCCGACAGGGCAAAATAAAGGTGAGTTTACGGATAAAGATCTGCTACTGCCTGACAGTGGACCTTCGTTAGATCTGCAGCCTTACATGGGCAATGGTTATGTAATCACTATTACTGGCCAGTTGAACAAAGGCTTAGATGACAATATAACCAATACCTTTACTGTGACAGACCCTGCAACCGGAATCAGTGCTTCTGATGATGTAACGATCCATGTGAAGAAGTTTGCCGATAATGAAGGTGAGCTAGAAGTTACCAAGGAAGCTCTACAAACCGACGCTCAAGTTGGTGATGTAATCGAATACGAAGTGACTATCTTCAATAACAATGAATCAGAGTTTAAAGATGTCAAACTTGTCGACCGTTACCCATCAGGCTTTGCGTACGTCCCTGGTTCTACCGAGCTAGTGAACAGCGGGCCGGATGGTGAGTTTGATACTGGCGATGACGTGATTAAAGTCGATGATCCTGCGGTAACAAACAGCTTAACCTTCAATGTTGGTGACATGCTAGCTTACGGCAGCAGTGAAAAAACCATTACTGAAAAAGTGCGTATTCGCTATTTGCTAAGGGTGACCGTGGGCGCTACGTTCGGCAAGTATGTCAACAGTGCCGTAGCGATGTCACCGCCAGAAGGCCAGACTTCAGGTGCGTTAGAAGAGAAATCCAACACAGCGACAGCGACAGTAGAAGTATTGCCAGACAAAGTGTTCGATACCGCTTCTATCATCGGTAAAGTGTTCGAAGACCATAACGGAGACGGTTTCCAAGCAGATGCGACAGCGTTTGATATTCAGATCGTGGCAAACATACCTAACCGCGATTATATCGCGGACTCGACAGTGTTGATTAAAGAGGGCAAGGAGATCCGTTTAACGGATATAGATCACGTGATTAAAGAGTCTAAAGAGCCAATGAATCAACATAACTATGCTCATGATAGCCTTTCTAATCAATTGTCTAAGGTGCAGCCGTTTGACTCAGTATTGGTTAAAGGGTTTGAGATAGACAAATTATTTGGTTTGTCGCACAACCGAACGCTGCCGAAAAGTAATAAAGTGATTTTCCAGTTTGAGACTCGCAGTGATAAGAGCTTTAACTTTAGCGTTGTCACGGACTCAGGGACACGTCTGATCTTTGACAGAAAAGGCAATATTGAAACGCACTATGTTGGTGATAAGAAGCAGGAGTTGTCAGCCGAAAATCTAGACGTTACGCGCAATCTGTATCGTGATGGCGACCACTACCTATGGGAAATTATTATCGAGAACAAAGGGGTGTACGAAGATGGTGTTCCTGGCGTTAGGTTGCTAACCGTTGAAGGTATTGTGATTGAAACAGACCAGTACGGGCGATACCACGTTCCTGACCAGTGGGTTCTCGATAAAAAAGGAAAGAACTTCTTAGTTAAAGTTGATACAGACTCCCTTCCTACAGGAATGAAAGTGATTAGTGAAAACCCTCGTGTACAACGAATTTCACCGAATAAACTGACCAAGTTTAACTTCAGTGTTGCTGTTGAGGGAGAATAAGTAGTGCCAAATATTAATAAACAAATGAAGACACTCAAACTTAGCAAATTAGCAGTGGCCGTTGCAGTGGCGATGCCGCTGCTCGCAATAGCAAAAGATACCAGTAAACTAGAAAAGCTTGATACGGATACCACTGGTATTGAAGTCGAGCTGCATCAGCAAGAAGACAGTTCCCGAATCTACCTTGAAGAGGGGGCAATCTGGGCGAGCCGTGATATCACTCGTTTTGAGCCGGTTCTGGATGTGAGTGTTGGTGATGAGCTCGAAGTGGACCAAGGAAAGCTTGCCGATAGCGTTAACTTCACCATAAGTTCGAACTACAGCTACTACATGGATCGCTACCAGATCGAAATTTACCGTGGACGTGACCGCTCATTATCGCAGCCTTTAAAAGTTCTCACTGGCACTGAAGTCGCCAATGATATCGATATTGAATGGGACGGTACGACGGATGTTGATTACCAGTTTAATGTCGGAGAGCAACTTCAGTTCCGTTTTAAAGCGTGGGATAAAGACGGCAACATGGATATCACCACAATTGGTGTAATGGACCTAGTTAAACCTGACTCTGAAGTGGAAATTGATCGCAATGATAGCGAGGACGAACTTTCACGCAGTTTTGGTCGTGCCCAGTTGATGCGTCACAATATCCCAACTAACTCAGGGTTAGCCAAGTTTATCGGGACTGGCCTGAAGGGCGTTGATAAAGTCGTTATCGGCGAAGATGAGTTTGATATCGAAGATGGTGAGCTTTACGCAGAGCAGTTCTTGCCAGCCGATGCTTATATTTTCCCGACTAAAGTTGTGTTTGATAATGGCGATGAGCGCCGTTATCAGCTTTACGTTCGTATTCCAGATACTTACTACGCTCAAGCCGGTTTGGCGGATATGTATATCGGTAAAAACCGTGTGACGGGAGATACTGGCGCGCTAGGCGTTAATGATCAATACCAAGATGACGTCTACAATCAAGGGCGAATTGCTTATTTCAGCCAAGGTAAATTTGGCGATAAGCTTCGCGTAACGACGCACTTTGATAGTAAAGACGGTCAAATCAAGGACATCTTTAAGCACCCGTTCGCCGCAGACGACTCGAGTGTGTTTGATATTTTGGAAGATGATGATGAGCTTTACTATGGTGATTACGGTGACGGCGCCAATATCCATAAAGTGGTGAATACTAAAGGTAAAGTTTATTTAGATATTGAGTACGATAAGTCACAAGTATTGTGGGGTAACTACAACACCGGTTTAACGGGTACTGACAACAACGACTACAACCGCAGTCTGTATGGTTTTAAAGGTGATTACCGTACTCGCTCGACCACTAAATTTGGTGATGACAGACTCAACGTCGTGGGGTTTGCTGCATCAGCAGACTCTTCATTTGCTCATGATGAGTTTTTAGGTACTGGCGGTTCGCTTTACTTCCTTCGTCATGGAGAATTGGTTCCAGGTAGTGACAAAGTCTACGTAAAAGTGGTCAATAAAGATTCCGGTATCTCTGAGAAAGAGGTGCCGCTTCAATCTGGTCGTGACTATGATATTGACCCTTACCAAGGCCGTATCATACTGACTCGCCCACTCAGTAATATCATTTCAGATAGCTTTGGTTCGGTGATCGATGACACACCAACTGATGGCTACGAAAACTACTTAGCTGTTGATTATGAATATGTTCCTCAGGGCTCTGAAGTAAAAGATACCATGACATATGGCGGTCGTATTAAAGGCTGGGCAAATGACTACATTGGCATTGGCGCTAACTATGTTTCGGAAGAAAAAGACGGCCAAGACTACGAAGCTTATGGAACGGATCTTACCTTAAGAGCAACGGAAGGTACTTACATCAAGGCAGAATTTGCCCAAAGTGAGGGACGTCAGACGGACTCAAACTTTGTTTCCTTTGATGGTGGTTTAACCTTTACTCCGATTGGTACCGATCTAGACGAGCGTAAAGGCAACTCGATACAGGTTAAAGGTGTGGCGAATTTATATGACATCGCACCTAACATTTTTGGCCTTGTCGGCAATGATATTAAAGCGTGGTACAAAGAGAAAGATGCGGGTTATAGCTATGCTAGCCAAAGTGACGATCTAGAGCAGCTGTCCTATGGCTCAGAGCTTCGCCTCCAAGCGACAGACCGTTTAAGTTTTGCCACTCGCTATACCTCGATTGAAGAAACTGAGATTGACGGTACCAAGCAAACCGATACCCAGCAGGCTGAACTAGAAGCTCAGTTCAAAGTGACCGAACATATTAAGGTTTCGGCCGCAGGTAAACAGGTGGATGAACTAAACCGTGAAAACGAGAAAGGTAAGGGGACATTAGCGGGTCTTAGAGCGGATTATATTTGGGACTCTGACAACAGTGTCTACGTGAAGGGCCAAACGACGGTCGATAAAACCGACCAATATGATGATAACGACAGTGTCTCTATTGGTGCAGAGTTTAGAGTATTAGAAGATCTTACTTTAGGTGCTGAATACACCACAGGCGACCGTGGTGATGCGACAGAGGCGACTGCAAGTTATGACATAACGGACAACTACACCACTTACGTGACATACACCGATGATAACTACGAAGGTGAGAATAATGTTGTTGTAGGTCAACGTGCTGACTTAACCTCTAACGTCGACTTTTACCAAGAAAACCAATTCGTTGATGAGAACAACGGCAAAGGTCGGATTGATTCGTTCGGTTTTGGCTATGATATGACTGACGATATCGATTTTGGTATCGGTTATCAGCAGGGTGAAATCGAGAAACGAAATGAGATTGACCCATCTAAGCTAGAAGTCACTGAGCGAAAAGCAACCACGTTAACTGCGAATATTGATATCGATGACGTTAGTTTGAAGCATAAGATCGAGTACCGTGTTGATAAAGGCAACGAGAACGTAGACCCTGACCGCAAACGAGTCGATCAATTTGTTACCACTAACCGTTACACTCAAAACCTAACGGAAGAGTACACATTATTTGGTAAGTTTAACTACTCCAAGTCTGTCAGCAAGGATACCGATAAAACCTTAGCGCGCTTTGTAGAAGCAACAGGTGGATTAGCCTATCGCCCAATTTACAACGACCGATTGAACCTTTTGAGTCGCTATACCTATATAGCTGATAAAGACAACCTTGATCGTGAAGTCGATTACTCGGATGAAGAGTCTCATATTGTAGAAGTTGAGGGGATTTACTCAGTAAACGCTAAAGTTGATGTTGGTGCTAAATACGCACACAAAGACAAAAAAGAGACCTTTGAGCGAGCATCAGGTAATAATGAGGTCGTTGAAAGCAACATTAACCTCTATGGTCTGAGCGCCTCATACCATGTGATCAAAGAATGGGATGTTACCGGTGAGTACCACTGGAAAACCGATACGCTCAACGATGAACTTGAACATGGTGCACTTATTTCGGTGAATAAGCATCTATCTGATAACTTCAAGATCGGGGTCGGGTATAACTTCTCAGGGTTTGATAGTAACTTAGCGAATGATGATGACTATGATGCTAAAGGTGTCTTCATCAACCTTGTCGGTAAGATCTAAAGGAATAACATGAAAAATAGATATAACGCTTCAATGACTTTAGCGGTTGCTCTAGTGGTTTCGGCATGTTCAACGGATACTTACGTGAGTAAGGAGAACATCGACAAGTTTGGCGATCCGTTGGTAGAAAAGTTTCTAATTAGAGAGTGTATTGTTCCTGAGAGGGATATTCGTATCGCGATGGCCTCACACTTTGACTTTGATAAATCTGAACTAAAAGAACAAGACAAACAGAGTATCGATCGCCTGATTAGCAGTATTCGTAAGTTACATGGGCAAATTGCGATAGTGGGCCATACCGATTATCAAGGCAGCGATGATTATAACGTTAAGCTATCTCTACGTCGTGCAGAGGCTGTGAAAGCCTACATGCAAACCCAACTTGATGCGAGCCGCTATGATTGGGAAGTGAAGTATTACGGCGAATCGAAGCCATTGGTTGAAGGTCAATCAAAGCAAGCGAATGCTGAAAACCGTCGCGCGTACGTGGTGTTTGAACAAACACAAACTCAGCAAGAGAATGAGTTTTGTGCACCACCAGAACCTCAGCGCAAAGTTTTTGTAGCAATGACCTCTCACTTTGGCTTTGATGAGGCAAAGCTAAAGCCAATCGACAAAACAAGTTTGGATGAATTTGCAAACCAGTTGAACGGTCTCAATGGTCGAGTCTTGATTGCTGGTCATACCGACTACCAAGGATCAATCAGTTACAATGAAAGACTTGCTGAGCAACGAGCGGAATCCGTCTTGCAATATTTGCAAACCAAACTAGACCCTAACCAATTTGTATGGGAAGTTAAGTCATTCGGGGAACTAAACCCAGTGACACAAGAGCAAGATCTGGATGCTAATGCGCTCAATCGTCGAGCTTTTATTGTCTTTAAAGAAGGTGATTTACCAGATCTCGCGAGCGAGAGTAACGAATAGAACCAAACAGGGGCGATTAACGCCCCTTTTTAATAGCAGGAGTAGTACGTGGAGAAAGTACAAGCCGTCATCGATTTTCTTCTATCCCATAAACTAGTTTTTACCGCATTGATTATCACGCTCATAGCGATTATTCGTCGTGTGGTGTTATCAATGATCCGTGGCGACGTAGCGTTTGTCTCTGAGGAACAGCGCAACTGGATGTCGCGCACCAAAAACGGCACTTTCATCATCACAGTGCTACTGCTGTTTATTTTGTGGCAATCAGAGATTAATGAGTTTGCCCTGTCAGTCACCGCTATTGCCGTTGCGATTGTCGTAGCATCAAAAGAGATCATCCTTTGCTTCACTGGTTCTATTCAGCGCGCGAGTTCTCGTTCATTTCGTATTGGTGATTGGATTGAAGTAGGTAAAATTTGTGGCGAAGTGATTGAGCACAATATGATGGCAACGGTCATCCAAGAGATAGACTTGTATCACGGCCAGTACCATTTCACAGGTAAAACAGCGACTTTACCAAATAGTATGTTCTTCACTTATCCAGTGAAAAACCTCAATTTCATGAAGCGCTATGTTTATCATGACTTCTCAATCATCGTGCCTAAGTTTGTCAATTTATTTCCCTTAGTACCACTTATGCTAGAAAAGATTGATGAACACACAAACTATTTCAATGAAGTAGCTAAACGCTACAATGCGATGATTGAAAAGCACGCGGGTGTCGATTTACCAGGTGCAGAGCCTCACATCCATATCACGAGCGGTGGTACCGGAGAGCAGGTGGTTCATTTCATGTTGTTCTGCCCAACGGATAAGGCAACTCACCTAGAGCAAGAAATTCGGGCGGACTTTATGGCGCTATATGAGGAGCGCTTTCCGTGTGAAGAGAAATCGAACTAAGGGATAGGTATGATTAATAAAATCGGCGAAACGGATATTCATCTTAAACACAAAGCGACCTGTCATTGCGGGGCTGTAGAGCTTGAGCTGACACTGCCAAATGGAATAGAAAACCCGCGCCGATGTGATTGCTCAATTTGTCGCCGCAAAGGGGCTATTGTCGCGTCGGTAAAACTTGATGGTATTCGGGTTGTAAAAGGGCAAGATTCGCTAAAGCTTTATCAATTTAATACCAATACCGCCAAGCACTTCTTCTGTTCTCATTGCGGAATCTATACTCATCACCAGCGACGTTCGTTCCCAGACGAATATGGCTTTAATGTTGGCTGTTTGGAAGGAGTAAACCCTTTTGAACTGGGGGACGTTGTCATGAATGATGGGGTTAATCATCCTGCAGATCGCTAGAGCAAACGATAAGAAACGCATAAAATCAGACTTATCTTATTGATAAGGATTGTTTGTCGAGACGAGTAAATATTTGATTGGAGATTTTGCTGTTATAAGAGTATGTTGCGCGCAATTGCCGATATGAGCTCAGTTACGCAAAACCGAGCGCAGCATAAGGAAAGTCATAACTCATTAAGGGACTGCTGTAAATTCGGCAACAGTAGTGTGCAGACAGGCGCACTGTTTATCGATATATAATGGCTTACTAACTCCTTAATGAACAACAACTCGATCTATTCTGTAATCACTAAGATATCAGAAAACGTATACTTGAATGGGCTCTGCAACGTTTTCGTAATGCTCCTTCCTGTTTCACTTCTCTCGGCCTTTACCATGCTAATTGGTAACGGACTGGCGTGGTTAGGCTATTTATCCCTATCGGAATACCTCTATTTTATCAGCACTTTGATCTGGAAATTGTTTCCGCTTCTCTTGCTGGTTTACTATGCGCTGTTTTTATCACGCCTGCACAGGCTTTCGCGCACGATTATTGTCACACCGTCTTTGCTCGTCTATGTAATTCTGTGCAATGAGTGGGGGCTTTTGCATGTCGGTTCGGTGCTGCCTGCAAACTACCCATTGGCAATCGCGACACCGCTATTAATTGCGTTTTCTGTGAAGCACATGACGCGTCGTAGACTGTTCGTCAACAGCGAGTTACCCAATGTCGTTGACCAGTCGATCAACCTTATTTTTGCGACTGTGCTTTTGGTGTTCGTCTATACCGTTGTCGGACATCTACTGGGCGCGTGGTTCCAGTCGAATACCAATGCAAGCGCCTTTGTGCCTGAGTTAGGCGTTCACTCATTATTTGATGCACTCTGGTATGAGCTAATTCGTAATTTATTGTGGAGCATTGGGATCAATGGTCACATCATCTTTTCGCCATATAAAGCCGAATTGTATCAACTGACAAGTAGTAGTTTTGAACTGTACAAAGAGTTGGGAGCACATCTTCCAATACTGACCAGTAACTTCTATGACATCTATGCAGGAATTGGTGGGGCAGGTAATACGCTTAGCTTAGTACTGTGCATGCTGTTTTTTACACGCAATAAAGGCTATCGAAATTTGGCTATTGCCACCTTGATCTTGAGTATCTTTAATATCAATGAACCGATTTTGTTTGGTTTGCCGGTGATATTTAACCCCGTGCTTATCGTACCGTTTTTGCTGACGCCACTGGTCGCGATATGTGTCGCTTACTTTGCGACGTACATTGGTTTTGTGCCTCCGATATCTGAATTTGTTAGTTGGATGACTCCAGCATTTATCAGCGGTTATTTAGCAACGGGAGAGCATGTCAGTGGGGCGTTGCTGCAACTTGTAATCATCGCGATTGGTGTGTTGATCTATTTGCCGTTCTTTAAACAAATGGACAAAGTAATTGGCAGTCATGCGATATTTTCCAAAGGCTCTTCGGATGAGTTTTTTAACTATGAAGCGATCGGAAATAGTCGAAGTGTTGCTTTGCTACCGCACATGAGTAACAGCTTGAGTGCCCAGCGTCATATTAGTCACTTGCAACAGACTGGCGAGTTCGTGCTTTTCTATCAACCACAGATTGATGCTGAGAGCAAAGAAGTCAGCTCTCTAGAGGTATTAATAAGACATAAAAGTGGTGATGGTAAAATCACGCCGCCGACGTTCTTGTCGAGCTTCTCCAAATTGGGACTGACATCGGAACTTGATTTATGGGTGATACAGAAAGCCTTGGAAGAAGTATCACCACTGGCTAAGAATCAATCATTTAAAGTTTCGATCAACGTATCGACTGAGACTTTCTTGATTCCGAACTTTGCCGAAACAGTGATTGGTTTGATTGAGCAAAGTTCTTTGACGTTTGAACAGGTGGAACTGGAAATTACGGAAGATCTATTGATACAAGATGAGCAAGCGACGTGGGGAGTATTTCAGCAGCTAAAAGAGCGCGGTATCGGCATCGCGCTAGATGACTTCGGTGCAGGGTACTCGTCAATTGGTTACTTGGGTAAGTATGATTATGACAAAGTCAAAATCGACCGTTCCTTAGTGTTGAACTTGAAGCATCGTAATGGCCGAGAAATGTTTCGCTTGACCAGTGAAATCGTTCGGCTAACAGGGGCAGAGATAGTCGTTGAGGGTGTTGAAGAGCAAGAGGAGTTTGAATTCATTGTTGGTCAAGGTATCAAGCTTATTCAAGGCTACTTTTTTTATCGGCCGATGCCTTTTGAAGAAGTGCAAGATTTGATGATTCATCATCAAGGCAAGCAATACGCGTCTGTATAACAGAAAGCCCCGACAGAGTTGTCGGGGCTTTTGTCTCTACGAGTTTTACGGGTAATACTTGTTTTTCATTTTGAGCGCAACATTGACCAATGCGATCAAAACCGGGACCTCAATTAGAGGGCCAATTACCCCAGCAAAAGCTTGATCAGAATTAAGACCAAACACTGCAATACTCACCGCGATTGCTAACTCGAAGTTATTACCAGTAGCGGTAAAGGCGATAGAAGCGTTCTTATCATATTCGATACCCATCTTCTTACCGATGAAGAAGCTAACAAAGAACATCACCACAAAGTAGATCGCCAGCGGGATAGCGACTCGGAACACATCCATTGGCAGTTCAAAGATCATTTCGCCCTTTAAACTGAACATCAAGACAATGGTCGCCAGCAGAGCGATAAGAGTCATTGGAGAAATACGTGGAATAAACACGTCGTTGTACCACTGTTCGCCTTTTAACGCTGTTAGCCACTTACGGCTGAGGAAGCCGGCTAAGAAAGGAATGCCTAAGTAGATAAGCACGCTTTCAGCGATTTCTAACATTGAAATATCGACGTCAAAACCTTGGTAACCAAGCACTGGCGGCAGCACGGTAATAAATAACCAAGCCATAAAGCTATAAGTAACAATCTGGAAAGCACTGTTCAATGCGACCAGAGCAGCACCATATTCCTTGTTACCTCCACCAATATCATTCCATACCAGTACCATAGCGATACAACGAGCAAGACCAATCAGAATAATACCAACCATATATCCGGGCTTGTCACCAAGGAATATTAGTGCAAGAACAAACATCAAAATAGGACCAACAATCCAGTTCATCACAAGTGATAGGGTGATGGCTTTTTTATCTTTACGGACTTTGCCGAGTAGACCGTAGTTAACCTTAGCTAAAGGTGGGTACATCATCAGGATCAAGCCAATAGCCAGAGGAATATTGGTGCTGCCGACAGACATTGACTCATTCCACTCAGCGACTTGAGGGAACAGTACTCCAATGCCAATACCGATAGCCATCGCGACAAAGATCCAAACCGTCAGGTAGCGGTCTAGGAAGCTCATATTTGTTGAAGCTGATGCTGTTTCATCATTGTGGGTTGCAACTTGCTGTTTCATGGCAACACTCTCTTTCGTTTATCGTCGAATGACGATTTTGTCATTTTAAAATAAGGGAAGTGAGTACTTCCCCATAGTAACTAGCTAAATACAGAGCTAAACATTTTCGAAAACTGTTCAATCTCAGGCATGTTAACGCGATAACATACTTTTGGTGGCATTGGTTCTGCAGTAATAAACCCGGCCTGTTTCAGTATTCTTAAGTGTTCTGAAACCGTAGACTGCGCTAGACCTAGCTCAGAGACTAGATCACTATTCAAACACCCGCCCATTTTTTCCAAATTGAGTAGAATTTTAATAATTCTGACTCTCGCTGGGTGAGAAATTGCTTTCGCTTGGGCTGCGAGTTTAAGCTCCTGAGCACGTTCTTGTTCTGAAGACTCAAAGGCTTTGCTGCTGGTGGCGTTACACTGAGATTTAGTCATTCCCAATCCAAAAAAGTTAATCGTCGAATCACGATAGATAATACTCCGGTTGTATCAGTTCTGCAACTAGATCGCGGAATTGTAAATAGCGCTATAAAATTTATAAAACAAATCATTCATTTAGCGTATATTCGTACTGAATTTATAACAATAAAGTATGGCTATGAAAAAAATATTTATATTAATTTTATTAGTGCTTGTCGGATGCACACAATCAAAACAGGAAGTGCCAATTGAGGCAGATTCCGGTTGGACCTCTGGCGTTTTGGAGAATGGTCTACGTTTTCATATATACCCAACGGAAGGTGAGTCGGTTGCGTTGCGCATGTACGTTCACATTGGTTCGGCACACGAAAGTGATAGCCAAAAGGGTTATGCTCACTTTTTAGAGCATATGGCCTTTAATGGTTCACGTAACTTTAGTTCCAACGACATTGTCGACTTGTTCGAGCATTCAGGGTTGACCTTTGGTGCGGATATTAATGCCTATACCTCTTACTATGAAACGGTATATCAACTTGATTTACCTGACTCGGATCAGCTAAGTAATGGCGTTAAGTGGATGCGTGATATTGCCGATGGCCTAGATTTATCACCTCAGGAAATAGAAAAAGAGAAAGGGGTGATTCAAGGTGAGTTTCGTAGAACGCGACTTGAAAACAAATCATTATCTGAAAAGTACTATGACCAGCTTATCAAAGGAACCGAGCTAGAGGATCTTGATCCGCTTGGAACCAAAGAATCGGTTAATGCAGCGACTTCTAATTCCATCAGAGCATTTTATGAGGCTTGGTATCAGCCTCAGTTGACAGAGGTAGTGATTACTGGTGATGTTACGCCTGCTCAAGCGGAGAAACTCATCAAAAGCCAGTTTTCAAGCTGGGAAGGTGGACAACTACCTGATGGTGCCGAGATTAAGAAAACTGCGTTGACTCTGAACGATCTGACTGAAGTTATCGGTGAATATGACGCGCCTAGCATCTCTCTTTTGCTTGATAGAGCGCCAGCGGCGATAGAGACTCAAAGCGACCTTACCAAGCTGTGGATGGACGATATTATTCAACAGCTTATTTGGACTCGTCTTGATGCAAATCTTAGTCACGCTGCGCAGCCAGTCCAGAGTTTATACTCTTCTTCTTATTACATTAACTATCGACGTTATGCGCTTATGTCAGTGAGCTTTTCTGACGCTGAAAGAGCCGCGACGCAAAAACTGTTTATCGAAACACTGGCTTCGTTAAGAGACCATGGTGTTTCTGAGCTTGAACTTGAAGCGGCCATGGCTTATTACCTCCAGCAGGTCAAAACTGTGGATGAGCAGTGGGATCAACGAAGCGCGCAGGATATCGCGGAGTCGAAAGTAAATGCGATTTCCTTTGGCGAACCGATTCAATCTAAGCAAGATTATCAGTTGAGCTTAGAACAGTTCATCCAATACGCGACGTTTAAACGAGTTAATGAGCAGCTTGCGCAGTTCTTGGCGCAAGAGTACAGCTTAGTGTTAGGCGCGAGTTCAGCAAGTCAGGTTGAAACACTTGCTCTGTCAATGCCTAGTGTTCGTTCGCAACTGAAGCAACAAGGTACTAAACCCTTAACATTGGCGTCGACAGAAGATGAGCTTGGTCGTCCTGATGGTAGTGGGGCAATCGTTAGTGAAAAAACGCTAGATTCAGGCTTTACCGTTTGGCAATTGTCGAACGGTGTCGAAGTTTGGTTTGAACCTGATGCTGACGCAGGGGAATATGCGCGCTTGGTGTACGGCAGTCAGGGTGGCAAGGCAGCACTAGACCCGAGCTTATACCCGGCATCAGAACTGGCGGTAGCGACGATTACAAGAAGTGGTATCGGAGGCTTTGATGGCTCAGGCTTAGATTCATACTTGCGACGCAACAGTATCGAAGTTTATCCATTTATTGGTTTCACGCACCATGGTCTAGAAATTGGTGCGCCTAAAGATAAGTTGGCAGAGACACTGAATGTGATGTTCAACATTGCCACTAATGCGAACGTGTCAAACAGACAGCTTGAAACGGTGGCCCGCGAAAATATTGAAGGTATAAACCGTTACCTTGATACTCCTGTCGGGAAATGGACACGCGAAATCAACCGTAATAGCTATTTGCCACAGAGTTACCATTACATGGTGTCGGCTCCTGAAATGTCGATGGTAAATGAAGCTCAAATCAAAGAGGTTCACAAGCAGCTCTTCTCGGTAAATCGCGCCAACAAACTCGTCATCATCGCCGATCTATTACCAGCCCAAGTCCGCGAGATGCTGCGCTTCTATGTTGCATCAATACCATTAGAAAGCGCTTCACAGTACGCGTTTTCTGCAGACTACAACCTGAAACCTAAATCGCGTATCGATATGCCAATCCACAATGAGCCGAATAGTTACTACTTGGTTCGTGTGACAAACCCAAGCGTTGCAGCCAATGACGTCGAATCTGTGTTTATCGACGATATGATTCAGCGCCTGCTTTCTAAGCGTTTAACAGAGTACATTCGAGAAGATTTAGGTCTTGATTATGCGCCCGATAACTATGTTACCGCGCAAGATAGCGAGCCAAGCACGGACTGGTTGATTGAAGCTCAGGTAGCCCCGAGTGATATCAGTAAAGTTGACGCTGCGGTGGATAAAGTGATTGAAGAACTGCTGTTAGGTGTCAATCAGGAAAATGTGGACTTGGTCGCGAAGCAACTCGTGGTTGCGCTACAGCCACTAGAGGATGATACGGTAGAAAGAGCTTGGTTCTATGCGCGTTATTTGATACATGATTATGGTGTTGATGCTTTGACTGATGTCGAAAGTATGGCTCAATCAATTACGAAAGAGGCGTTTAATCAGCGCATTCAACAAGTCTTTGGCGAACAATCGCTAAAAACGAAATATACGTTAACTCCGAAAGAATAACTTAGCAAGTTACCCGTAAAGCAGCGTCTTCAGGCGCTGCTTTTTTAGTTTTGGAAATGATGATTTTGGATGAAATGGTGGATTTGGTTGGGTACCAAAGCACTATAAATTAGGCTTGTGTGGCTACTTTTTATTTCGACATGATCCGCCATCCCATCAAGCTTAGTCTCTTCAACCGTAACGGTCCCATCGGACATCATTCGATTATCCATTAATAGCAAAGAACGTACTCCTAGTGGCAAAGTACCTGCAATACTGCCGAGCTTTTGTGGCAATGCCCACGCACTCTCATGTTGTTTGAGCCCAAAGTCAGGAGAGTTCCCTAGTATAGCGCTCATTCCTAACTCTTGAATTCTGGTGACAATTGATGCGCCTTTGAGCGGAGAGCCAATAGTGACAACATGCGAGACTTTTGAGATGGGAAGCTGGCGATCTTCTAAATAACGTTTGATGATCAAACCACCCAAACTGTGACCAACGAGAACATTGGGCATTGAGTCTGATAAGGTTTTGTCGAGCATAGAGAACAGACGCTGTTCATTAATCGCGACACTATTGTAGGAAAGAATTTTGGTTCTATAGCCATACTTGCGTAATTTGTGGCCAAGGGGCTGCATGGCCATACCGTGCATATACAAACCATGCAGAATAATTACCTTCATCCATACCTCCTAACTATCGTTTTAATTCAGACGCTTAAGTAAGAAGATGATTATACACTGTGTCACTACTAAGCGGATAGTGCTCTGGAAAGCACTATCCGTTACTTAAGTTAGAATCGTGCAATTAACTGCGAGTAAAGCGGAAGGTTTGTAGCTTTTGCTGCTCACCCTCGATAAATGCATAGCTCTCAAGAAGCCAAACATTTGGGCCAGCAAACCCAAGTTCTACGTGAATGTCAGCGCTGTTAATGGCTTGGTAAATGATATCGTTAGTGTTGATCGGATAGAAGTTGTACCTGCTTGAATTGCTTTGCTTTTCACCAGCAAAGTTTACGCTAACTTCCTTGGTATTATTGATGATTGACATCTGGTAGCCATCCACAGAGGTATAAGAAAATGTTGCAGTTAGATCGATGCCTTGGCCATTAACGATGCTCACATCGGCTTGGGTGGTTTTTGCCAATGACCCATTTGCGTTTAAAGGCTTCATCTCATTCATATCTTTGCTGTGAGTTTGAATGTTCACGTTCCAGTCACCGACAAAATTATCTAGCTTGTCCCAGTTTTGCTGTACGGCAGGACTATTGCTCTGAGTGCTGTTGCCGATCTGAGCGATAGCAACATCACGGCTACTAGAGCGACTTGCTTCGCGGTTATTTTGTATATCGGCTGAAGCACCAGCAACACCGCCAGCGACACCACCGGCAATAGCCCCTTGCATTGCGAGCTCAGCATCTCCGGTTAAAGCGCCAAGTGTTAAACCGAGTAATGCGCCACCAGCCGCACCTTGCTTGGTAAGCGCATTAGGATCGTCTTCTCCTGGGGTAACACAACCAGCAAGAAGGGGGAGAGAAAGGGCGATTGCAAGAGATGTTTTGATTGTAGGGTTCATAACCAAGTTCCTAAAACAGTGTTTTTTATTTCGTTAAACGGTAACCGGTGATTGTCAGAGTCTTGTGAGTGAAACGCGTTAAAGCGTAACGGTATATTTCAGACTGTTTCACGGGGTAATTGCTTTAGATTTAGGCTACGTGATGGAAGGGAAAGGATCTATTCACCGGTGATTATATCGCTCATAACCACCAGTGATGAATCGGTACGCGAGATGTGCTCTAAACGAATATTTTTCCGTGTGAGTACGGAACGACATCACCTGACACTATTACTTGGTCTGGCTCTACGTGGCAGTAAAGTGTGCCCCCGCGCTTTGACGCCTGATAGGCTAATAAATTGGGTTTGTTTAATCTTTTAGCCCAGAAAGGAGCAAGTCCAGCATGGATAGAGCCTGTAACAGGATCTTCATCGCCACCATTGGCAGGCCAGAAATAACGAGAAATGAAGTCGTATTTTTCACTCGCTGCTGTCACTACCACGTCGTAAGGTGCAAGCTGTTTTAAGTATTCACTTTTTGTTTCTAAATTGAAGATGTCCTGTTCGTCGTCATAAATGGCAAAGTAAGCCTGCTCACTTCTAAGTACTTCTCTTGGCTGGATAGATAAGCCTTCAAGAAGCATTGATGGCGTTTCAACAGGTACAGGCTCACGCAGTGGGAAACACATCAATATTCGGCCGGATAAATCTTTTTCTACGGTTAGTGGGCCCACTGTTCTGGTTTCAAATTGAATCACTTCGCCTGCGTCAAAATGGTGGAAAAGTACGTACGCAGAGGCGAGCGTCGCATGGCCACAAAAATCGACTTCACAAAGGGGAGAGAACCAGCGAATCTCAAATTTGTCGATACCAATCGGTTTGATAAAAGCGGTTTCAGACAAATTGTTTTCTGCGGCAATCTTCTGCATTACTTCATCACTGAGCCAATCATTGACGGGGACAACGGCGGCGGAGTTACCACTGAATCTCTGCTGAGTAAATGCGTCGCAGACAAACATTTCAAATTCCATAGTCATTCCTTATGAGGTACTGAGGCAGATGGGCAAATTATTATCTTTTGTTACAGCTTAGACAGGAAAATGCCCTAGGGTTGCGACCAAGTTCTAACAGAAACACCCCTAGGTAACATTTACTTTTACGAAAACTTTGAAGCGTGTTTATAACGGGCTACTAACCTCATCAACCAAGTACAGAATCGACTGATAGGGAATACCGCTATGGTGCGATAGGCCAATTTCACATGTTCGGCTATTACTAAATCCGCGCTGACAATGTTCTGGTACTTGTTGTTTCAAAGGATGAACAGCAGCAGCATTAAGTTCTGGTGTGGTAAACCCTTTATCACCGGCCCAACCACAGCAAGTAATATGTTCAGGCACAACTACGTCAGAGACACACCGTTTGGCGAGATTAAGCATGTCACTAGAGAGTCCCATACGTTGAGAGCTACAGGTGATATGTAGCATCACGGTTTCTTGCTTTGGCGAAATAGAAAGATTGTCGATAAGGTACTTGGAAACAAAACCCGTTGGCTCAAGAATCTCTAAAGGGCGGGTAAAGTTCTCAATACTACGCTTAGCGCATGGGCTTGTATCCATAAGAATTGGGTATTCACCTTCGTAACTGGCTTTCCACAGAGCGGTTTCAAGCTGCTTAGACTTTTCACTCGCAATGTCAGTCATGCCTTTACTATCGTATGGCATGCCACAGCATTGATCATCAAGAGAGTCGGGGATGATGACTTCAAATCCAGCCTTTTTAATAAGTGACAATGTCACTTCGGTCAGGCTTCTTTGATCATCAGCATTGATTTGTTGGCCCATGGTACGTGACGCACATGACGGAAGATAAACCACTTTCTTATCCGAGCGAACGAGTCGCTCCATCGCTTTATCCAAATCATGAGAGTTTGCTTGAGGAGTTTCAGGAAGCCAAATCGGCGTTTTGCCTTTACTCACCTTACGAATACCATTCGTCACCTTAGCCACGCTGTTTTCTCCAATGACCTTCACCGCAAGTTTATTGGCTTTAAGTGAGGCGCGAGTTAAGGCAGTCGTAGTGCTGAAGTGATCCGCTGTCCACTTCGCAATCGGGGTAAACTTCTGGTATTTCTCAGTGCGCAGCTGTTTAACAAGATCGCCAGTGTTGATGCCAACTGGGCAGCGATCGGCACATAACCCAGTAGCAGCGCAGGTATCTAACCCTTGGTACTCAAATATTTGCGCTAACTCAGTGGCTTCAGTTTGTTCTCCTGCATCTCGACGTCTTTGTAACTCACGGTAGAGAACGATGCGCTGGCGAGGCGAGAGCGTTAATGTGCGAGAAGGACATACAGGTTCGCAGAAGCCACACTCAATACAGCGGTCAACCAACGAGTCTGCAGCAGGCATCGGCTTTAAATTTTCCAGATGTGAGCGAGGGTTGTCGTTAATAATGACTCCAGGGTTTAGTAGACCTTGTGGATCAAATAGAGCTTTGATCTTTTGCATCAACTGATAGCCGTCTTTGCCCCATTCCAATTCAACATAAGGTGCCATGTTTCGTCCGGTGCCATGCTCAGCTTTTAGCGAACCTTGATATTTAACTGCAACCAACTCTGCGACATCATCCATAAATCCACCATAGCGGTCGATTTCGCTTTGAGATTCGAAGCCTTGGGTGAAGACAAAGTGGAGATTGCCTTCTAGCGCATGGCCAAAAATAATCGCTTCAGAGTATTGGTATTCATCAAACAATGCTTGTAGGTCACGAAGGCCATTGGCTAGGTTTTCTACCGGGAAGGCCACATCTTCAATAATGACAGTGGTACCCACTTCTCGCACGGCGCCGACAGCAGGGAACATGCCTTTGCGGATACCCCAAAGTGTAGCGACGGTTTTAGGATCTAGCGTAAAAGGGACCGATTCAATAATGGAATAGTCTTCAAGTGCGGCCATTATTGTTCGGCACTGTGTATCAATCGTCGCTTGGTCGCTTGCGTGGGTCTCGACCAATAGCGCTGTCGCTTCCAAGTCTAACTGTTGAATAAAGCTAGGCATGCCAGGTTTATCGGCAACCGAGCGCAATGCTCGACCATCCATTAACTCAACAGCTGCAACGGGAGTTTTTGACAGGGTAGTGACGGCTTGGCTGGCTTCTTCGAGATCGGCGAAAACCAATAGGGTAGAGGCTTTGAAGTTGTGTTCAATAACCGTATTGTAGGTGACCTCAGCAATGAAGCCGAGCGTACCTTCAGAGCCGATCATTAAGTGTTCTAGGACTTCTATCGGGTCACTAAAGTCGACCAATGCATTAAGTGCGTAGCCTGTGGTGTTTTTTAAGCGATATTTATGGCGGATTCGTTCACTTAGGGCTTCATTGTTTTGAGTTGCGCTGATGAGCGCATTTAAGCCATCAATGATATCAGGACGAGTCGCTTTAAACGCAGCAATACTTTCCTCACTCGCGGTATCGAGCAGGGCTCCATCGCTAAATACGACTTTAATACTATCAATGGTGCGGTAAGAGTTTTGAGCGGTACCACAGCACATGCCACTGGCGTTGTTGGCAGCAATTCCGCCAATTTTACAGGTATTGATCGAAGCTGGGTCTGGGCCTATCTTTCGTTGAAATGGGGCAAGGTATTTATTGGCATCGGCACCGATGACTCCCGGTTGAAGAAGTATCTTGTTGCCATCATCGATGATTTCATGACCGCGCCAATCATCTGTCAACGTAAAGAGCACGGAGTCAGACACCGCTTGCCCAGATAAACTTGTACCCGCAGCTCTAAAAGTAAAATGGATGTTCATCTCACGACAACATTGAATCGCATAAATGACTTCTTGAAGACTTTTAAGTCGCAACACTATTTGCGGAACCAGTCGATAAAAGCTAGCGTCAGTTCCGTACGCTAAGCGTTTAGCATGTTCAGTGATGATTCTCTGTTGTTCAATTTCAACGGCGAGCAGGGCTTCGAGCTGTTGATAGCGGTTATCGTTGAGACGATTCGACATGTAAGCTTCCTTGTGTTTGCCACTGGTGTTGTCTTTTTTATTTATCCAGTAGATGAAAAAGTGTCACAGTTTCAATGTGTTTGCTGTGACACCTTCTGAATTTACTTAATTTTGACCAGTGAATCGCTGTTTAAGTCTTTGATACTTTTAGCGCCGGTCAATGTCATTGCGACGCGCATCTCTTTCTCATACAGATCGAGCAGGTTCTCAACACCAGTTTGACCTTGAGCAGCCAGTGCATAAATGAAGGATCGACCAAGTAGAGTACAGTCAGCGCCAAGTGCAAGCATACGCACTACATCAAGGCCGGTTCTGATGCCTGAATCGACGAATATTTTTAAGTCACCTTTTACTGCGTCAGCAATCGAGGGGAGCGCTTTCGCGGTTGACAGTACCCCGTCTAGCTGGCGACCACCGTGGTTGGAAACGACGATGCCATCTGCACCAAAAGAGACCGCATCTTTAGCATCTTGCTCATCTAAGATGCCTTTGATGACCATAGGACCGTCCCAAAAGTCGCGAATCCACTCTAGATCTTTCCAACAAATAGAAGGGTCGAAGTTGTCACCCAGCCAGCCGATGTAATCTTCAAGCTTGGTCGGTTCACCGCGGTAAGTAGAAATATTGCCAAGGTCATGGGGCTTGCCCATTAGCCCGACATCCACTGCCCAGCTTGGGTGGCGCATCGCCTGAAATACACGACGTGCAGCCGCATTCGGCCCACTCATTCCTGAATGCATGTCGCGATAGCGTGCGCCTGGTACTGGCATATCGACAGTAAAGACCAGCGTAGTCACTCCAGCGGCTTTTGCTCGCTCTAAAACGTTTTTCATGAAGCCGCGATCTTTTAGCACATAGAGTTGGAACCACATCGGGCGTTCAATCGCTGGCGCAACCTCTTCGATTGGACAGACAGACACCGTCGACATGGTAAAAGGAATACCCTTGTTTTCAGCAGCTTTAGCGGCTTGAACCTCACCGCGGCGAGCATACATCCCAGTAAGACCAACAGGTGCTAACGCGATTGGCATTGAAAGTTTCTCACCAAAGACTTCCGTTTCGAGGCTAAGATCTTCCATGTTATTTAGGACGCGTTGCTTAAGCGCGATATCTGCAAGGTCTTCGGTATTTTTTCGCAGCGTATGTTCGCCGTATGAGCCGCCGTCTATGTAGTGAAAAAGAAAGGGTGGTAGCTTAGCTTTTGCAGCCGCTCGGTAATCTGTAGAGGCAGAGATAATCATATGTCAGTCCTATCAATCGTTAACTGTCACCTCTCTATGGAGGCTTTCAGGGTCTTCTCGATAAAGAAGAGGCGTTACTACTCATGTGTCGTAATTGCTTGCGCAGTTACTCGTCTATTGTCAGGGGGAAAAGTAATAACGCCTCAAATTGAAGTCTTTATTTCATTAGTGCATCGGTAATTTGTAGGCCGTAAATGGCGAATAGGCCAATCGCACCGGTTACTATTAAGTAGTACATGGTTGGAATAATGGTTTTTCTTAGCGTCGCGCCTTCACGACCTAATAGGCCAACCGTTGCTGATGCCGCTACGACGTTGTGAATAGCAATCATGTTGCCGGCAGCAGCGCCAACCGCTTGCAGAGCAACGACGACAGCGCTTGAAATTGTTAACGTTTGAGCCACTTCAAACTGGAACTGACTAAACATCATGTTGGATACGGTGTTTGAACCCGCAATGAAAGCGCCCAGCGCACCTACAGTGGCACTTAGTGCAGGGAAGGCATCACCAACAAGTCCGGCAGCAAAATTCGCTGTAGTGACAGGCATACTTGCTAGTTCTGCGCCATTGATACCTGAGTTGATAAAGATACGCACCATTGGAATGGTGAACACCAATACAAAGCCAGCGCCGATGAGTGTTTTGCTTGATTCACCAAATGCTTTTGCTAAAGGCGTAACACTACGTGATTGAAGTAACACAGCGATAAGAGCGACGAAGACTAAGATGCCACCCGGCAGGTATAAGGGTTGAATAGCGGTACTGATACCAGCTTCACCAAGGATGTTACCAAAAGAGAGGCTCACGCTACGCAGAGCGGCCTTAAACTCAGCGCTGACACGGCTAGCGACCAAAACCACAGCAAGTAAGACATAAGGGAACCAAGCTAATACCATGTTCATTGGTTTAGATTTGTTATCATCCAGTTCAATCTTAAGCGAACCTAACCACTCGGCTGGCCATTTGTTTTCGTCTTCGAAGTCCCATGTTGATTTCGGTACAAGGAAACCACGTTTAGCAGCGGATACGACGATAGCAAGGCCAACTAATCCACCAATCAATGATGGGAATTCAGCGCCAAGCAACACGCCAGTTAATGCGTAAGGGATGGTAAACGCAAGGCCAGCAAAGAGGGCGAATGGCAAGATATCTAGCCCTTCAGTCCAACTCTTATTTTTGCCAAAAAAGCGAGTTAGCATCATCGCCATTAGTACAGGGATCAATGTGCCAACGCAGGCATGGATTAGAGCGACACTTGAGGTAATTTGTTGTAAGTAAGCGTCCCAGCTTGAACCGTTAGCAATGAGCGTCTCCCCTATATTGTGCGTATCCAGACCTTTGTTGACCCCAACAATGATAGGTGTACCCACTGCGCCAAATGACACAGGCGTTGATTGGATCATCATACCCATTAGAACAGCCGCAAGCGCAGGGAAACCAATAGCGACGAGTAGTGGCGCGGCAATCGCTGCTGGCGTACCAAAACCAGAGGCTCCTTCGATGAACGAACCAAAACACCAGGCAATGATGATGGCTTGAACACGACGGTCTGGAGAAATGTTGGTGAATCCATTTCTAATCGTGGAGATAGCTCCGGTGTGTTTGAGTGTGTTGAGTAGGAAAATCGCACCGAACACAATCCAAAGGACCGAAATGGTGATACCTAAGCCTTGAAAAATTGAGGCGATGACACGAGTCGTCGACATGTCCCAAGCGAATAGGGCGATGACAACGGTTAGTCCAAAAGCGACAGGCATGGCTTTTTTGGCTGGCCAGTTAAGGCCGACAAGGAGTATGGCTGCCACCACGATTGGCGAGAAAGCCACTAGGGCAAGTATTGTTTCACTCATTAGTATGTCCTTTACATTCTGTAGGCTGAACTCTGTAGAGTTTCTTAGAATTTATATTTGTGACGTGTTTGTTAATTGGAGGTGAATTTACCTCTTTATTTTTTGTGGATATAGGGAAATAATGAAAATAATTAGTTCCAAAAGTGACATAATCAATGCGTGCAGATGACCTAATACTATTTTCTCAAGTGGTTGAAATGGGCAGCTTTAGTAAGGTGGCTGAAGCAAATAGCCTTACAAATTCGGTAGTTAGCAAAAGAATTGCCAGACTCGAAGAGGAGATAGGTGTTCAGCTATTATATCGAACAACGCGTAAATTGACGTTGACCGAGGCAGGTAAGGCGCTCACCCAAGGCGCCAAAACTGTGAAGCAAGCCACTCAGGAGGCTATGGATGCAGTTTCAGGCTTTGGCGAAAATGTTAGCGGTCATATCAAAATGTCCGTGCCTTCTATTTCCGGTGATTTGATCCTTGCTGACGCAGTTGCAGAGTTTTGTAACCTTCATCCCGGTTTATCGGTCGATATGTCGCTCGATAATCGCTTTGTTGATTTGGTTGAGGGTGGATTTGATCTCGTTATCCGAACTGGCTATCTAGAAGACTCCAGTTTGATCGCTCGGCATATACTCGATTCGCAATGGGTGGTATGTGCCTCTCCTGCCTACATTGCACGAAACAGCAAACCTAACGATCCGCAAGATCTCACCTTACACAATTGCCTTCAATATGCTTATCAAACGACGGGGGCCAGCGAGTGGGAGTTCAAAGCAGAGCAGGGCAACTATATCGTTAAAGTGTCGGGCTCGTTTTCGACTGATAACGCGACAGCTTTGAGAAAAGCCGCATTGGGGGGACATGGCGTTGCCTACGTTCCACGTTGTTTGGTCTATCATGATATTCGCAATGGACAGTTGGTGGACCTGTTTCCAGAACAAGTTGGTAAGCGATTGGGAATATATGCGGTTTATCCATTTACTCGTCAGCCGCCAAACAAAGTAAAGTTACTGATTGAACATATTCGAACACGCTATTTGGCTATCTCACATTACTTTTAAAGGCCCAATAATGAAAAAATGCCGATGCTTCCTTGCACCGGCATTAAGTCGGCGGCCAAACCGAACTTATTAAGTTTAGGTTAGGTTGACCTAAGCTGCTTCGGTTTCTTCATCCAAATCGAAGGAAGCGGCAATCAGTCTCTTGGTATAATCGCTTTGCGGACTATGAAAGATCTCATCGGCGGTGCCTTGTTCCATTACTTCACCTTTCTGCATAACCAGAACCCGATCAGACAGCGCTTTGACTACGCTCAGGTCGTGACTGATAAACAAGAAACCAATGTTATGCTTCTTTTGGATATCTTTTAGTAGGTCGATAACCGTTAACTGAACCGAACGATCAAGTGCCGATGTTGGTTCATCAAGCAAAATGAACGAAGGCTCGAGAATAAGTGCGCGGGCGATGGCAATTCGCTGTCTCTGCCCTCCGGAAAACTCGTGCGGATAACGGTTAATAGAATGTGGGTCGAGCCTCACTTCTTCCAACGCTTTACGTGCGCGAGCCATACGTTGTTGGCGGGTTAACTGCGGCTGGTGGACCGTTAGAGCCTCGGTAATAATGTCACCGACCGTCATGCGTGGAGACAACGAACCGTATGGATCTTGGAACACCATTTGAACATCTTTTTTGAGTTCAAAACGCTGCTTATCAGTGAGATTCGCGAGATCTTGCCCTCTAAATTGGATGCGACCTGTTGAAGGAAGTAACCCAATCAGCGCACGACCAAGCGTTGACTTACCAGAACCTGACTCTCCAACAATACCTAATGTTTCCCCTTGCTTTAGCTCCAAAGAGATACCTTTAACAGCCTCAAAATATTGATTCTTGCTTGGTAGAAAGTGAGATTTAATAAGGAATTTAACTCGGATATCATCAGCTTGAAGTAAGGCAGGTGCATGCTCTGAAATCGGATCTTTGCTGCCTTTTGGTATCGAGTTAATCAGCATTTGGGTGTATTCATGCTGCGGGTTAGCAAACAAAGCGTCACACTCTCCCTGCTCGACCACATCACCTTGACACATTACGATGACTCGATCAGCTAGGTGCTTTACTACCCCTAAATCGTGAGTGATGAATAAAATCGACATGCCCATTTTGGCCTGAATCTCTTTGATCAGGTTAAGCACTTCAGCCTGTACAGTCACGTCTAGAGCGGTCGTTGGTTCATCAGCAATGAGTATGTCAGGTTCATTGATAAGAGCCATAGCGATCATAATACGCTGTAGCTGACCGCCAGAAAACTCGTGTGGGTACTTGGTGTAAGCTTGCTGCGGGTTTGGCAAATGAACGAGATCGAACAGCTCCAGCACTTTCGCTTTTGCTTGTGAGCGGTTCACACTGCGATGGCACATAATTGCTTCTGCAACCTGAATACCTACGCGCATAAATGGGTTTAACGACGTCATTGGCTCTTGAAAAATCATTCCGATACGGTCGCCGCGGATGGACTGCATCTCTTTTTCAGACAGGTCGAGTAATGATTTGTTTTCGAATTCAATATGAGATTGAGAGTGGATCAGAGCGTTGTTCGGCAAAAGTTGCATCAACGCATTGGTTGAGACGGACTTACCGCTGCCTGACTCTCCAACGATTGCGAGGGTTTCGCCCTGAAATAGATCGAAACTGACATCCTTGACTGCGTCGACAATACCATCATTGGTGGTAAAGCTCACCGATAGGTTTTTAACCGATAAAATGGTCGTCTGTGACATGATATTTCCTTATTAATTTATTATGTGCGGCTGTTCCATAACAGCGTTGTATTGCTTTAGCGTTGTAAAATAGTGGTGGGCCTTTTGTACGCCTTCAAACTCAAGCATCCATTGTGCGCTGCGCTGAGCACTGCAAAACGCGCCCATGTGGGTCAATAGGTCTTCGCACTGCTTGTGGATGATGTGCTGTGTAGCATTGACCAAATCGAACGTTTCGATGGATATAAACTGAAGTTGAGCATAGGTTTGATTGAGCAGATCGAACGCTTGTTGATGCTGGCCCATCTTATTTAGGATTTCAGATTGTGAGATCGCCGCATCACGCAGTCCTGTTACAAGGCAGCTAAATTGGCACGGCTTGGTATTCTCGTCCGTTACCGCGTGTTGCAGGTGAGTAGGAAGATGGTTTAGTACTTGGTCATACAGGTAGTGAGCTTCAGGCCAATGACCTTGCTCTAATAGTTGCTCTGCTTTGAGATAGTGTGTCCAGCACTGTTGCAAATCCATATCCATATACTCCGCTAACGAATCATGGCTATATTTAAATGCAATTCATTAACCAATGCAAATGGTTATCATTTAATTTGTTAAAATTTGTCCGCGAATGAACAAAAAGTAAGCACTTAAACATGAATTGGCTGTAAGTCACTAAAATATAACCAAATCTGGCCTAAACTAGTCCTTATAGAGTATTCAATACAAGGATAGAGTGATGACAATTCAAAGACTTGAAGCCAGTCAGCTATACCTACCAGCTGAACTAGAAAAACTAGAAAGCAAGTCGACAAAAGAGTTACCGCCTATCGACGAGATTGTCGGACAGGAGCGGGCTCAAAAAGCAGTCGAGTTTGCTATGTCGATTAAAGAGAAAGGCTACAACATTTACGCGATTGGCCAAAATGGCTTAGGTAAACGGACGATGATCCTCCGATACCTTAACCGTCATCAACACGATGCTACTGAACTGTTTGACTGGTGTTACGTGGCGAACTTTGAAGATATTCGTACGCCAAGAGTACTAAAACTGCCTTGTGGTGTAGGCAGTAAGCTCAAGCAAGATATTGAAAAGCTGATGTCAAAATTGGTCAATGCAATGCCGCTTGCGTTCGATAACGAGCTCTATTTTAGCCGCGCTGATAAATTAAAAAATCAATTGGCAACTAAGCAAGAAGCTGAACTTGCGGTTATCACTAAAGATGCGAAATCTAAAGGTATTAGCTTAACGATTACTAGCCAGGGTGATTATCAATTTGTCGCGATGAATGGGGAAGATCTGCACAGCGAAGAGACGTTTGATGAGCTGAGTAAAAAAGAGCAAGAGGACTTCGGCACGGCGATTGATGATCTTGAGGTTCAGCTACGAACCATGGTTAGACAACTGACGGAATGGGAAGAGACCTACAGCGAGAAGATCAAAAAGCTGAATGATGATGTGACGTTAGACGTTATCACGCACTTCATTAAACAGTTGAAGAAGGATTACTCTGGTTATCCAGCGATTAAAACCTACCTCACCGAGCTGCAAGCGGACATTGTCGAAAATGCCGATATCTTCTTGGAACAAAGCGCGGAGCAAGGTGAAGCAGCTACGGCATCTCTCGATAAGAAATTGCCACGCCGCTACAAGGTTAACGTTTTAGTAAGCCGTAAAGATGAAGATTTTCCTATTGTGGTTGAAGAGAATCCGAACTACCACACTCTTTTCGGCTACATTGAAACGGCGACCTTCAAAGGTACGGTATTTACTGACTTCTCATTAATCCGTCCGGGCAGCCTACACAAGGCCAACGGCGGTGTGCTATTAATGGATGCGCAGAAGGTACTCGAACAACCTTACGTATGGGATGGGCTTAAGCGAGCGTTAAGAGCAAGGCAGCTTAGCTTTACTTCACTTGAAAAAGAGCTCACGTTAACAGGGACAGTTTCGTTAGATCCTGAAGCAATACCGCTGGATGTGAAAATCATCCTATTTGGCGATTACCGAACGTACCAACTTCTTCAGCACTATGATCCAGAGTTTAGTGAACTGTTTAGAGTAACGGCGGATTTCGAAGATGAAATGAAGCGTGATGCCGATTCCGAGCTGCAATACGCTAAGTTCATCTCTAGCGTCGTAAATGACAATAATATGCTTCACTGTGACCGTAAGGCGATTGCGCGCATCATTGAACATAGTTCGCGCTTGGCGGGTGATCAAAACAAGATTTCATTACACTCAGCTCATATTGCCAATTTATTACGTGAGTCAAATTACGTTGCACGGCAAGCTAATTCGAACATGATTCGTTTAAGCCATGTTGAAGAGGCACTGTCTAATCAAGAAATGCGTGTCAGTCGTTTGAAAGACAGTGTAATGGAGGGCTTTGTTAATGGAACAACGCTTATTCATACCCATGGTGAGGCGATTGGTCAGGTCAATGCATTGTCTGTATTGAGTACCAGTGAATATATGTTTGGTGCACCAAACCGAATTACTGCTACGACTTGTTACGGGGACGGTGAGGTTATCGATATTGAACGTAGTGTGGATCTTGGCGGTAGTATTCACTCCAAAGGGGTGATGATCCTCAGCGCTTATTTGTCATCAGTATTTGGTAAAACAGCCAAGGTTCCTCTCAGTACGACAATCACTTTCGAGCAATCCTATGGCGGCGTGGATGGTGACAGTGCGAGTATGGCCGAGTTCTGTGCCGTAGTGTCTGCTTTTTCAAAACAGCCAAACCGCCAAGACATTGCGATAACAGGCTCAATGAACCAGTTTGGTGAATCGCAGCCAATCGGTGGGGTGAATGAGAAGATAGAAGGCTTCTTTGACGTTTGTGGCATTAAAGGGCGCAATGACAATCAAGGGGTTATTATTCCACGCTCGAACATGCACAACCTTATGTTGCGTCCTGATATCGTTAAGGCGGTAGAGAAAGGGGAGTTCAATATCTGGGCGATTGACCATGTGACAGAAGCAATTGAATTGTTTACTGGTAAGCCAGCAGGTACGCCGAGTGAAGAAGGCAGTTACCCAATCGATACCATTTACGGTATCGCCCAGGCTAAACTTAATGCGTTAAGAAAATAGTGAGAAACGAAAAGAGCCCCTATCAAGGGGCTCTTTTTATTGAGTGAGCTTAAAACTCGATGATTTCGTTACCGGAAGCTTGGTTATTGGCGAACGCCTCAATATTTGTCAGTGTGGTTTCTGCAATGTTACCTAAGGCTTCATTGGTCAAGAACGCTTGGTGACCAGTGAATAGAACGTTATGACAAGCTGATAGGCGACGGAAAACATCATCAACAATAACGTCATTCGATTTATCTTGGAAAAATAGCTCTTTTTCGTGCTCGTAAACATCAAGTCCGAGCGCGCCAATACGACCTTTCTTGAGTGCTTCTACCGCAGCGGCAGAGTCTAGTAACCCACCGCGACTGGTGTTAACGATCATCACACCATCTTTCATTTGATTGAAAGCCGCCTCATCAAGTAAGTGATAGTTTTCCTTAAACATTGGGCAATGCAGGGTAATAATATCACTCTGCTGGAACAGCTCATCTTTAGAGCAGTACATTGCGCCCATTTCTATTGCTAGAGGATTTTCATACGGGTCATGACAAAGAATGTTCATCCCCAACCCCTTAAGGATACGCATCGTAGCAATACCGATCTTACCCGTCCCGATAACACCGGCGGTTTTGCCGTAGAAGTTAAAACCAACTAGACCTTCAAGGTTAAAGTTGGCATCTCTTGTACGCTGGTAGGCCTTATGGAATCGACGGTTGAGGCTCATCATTAGGCCAACCGTATGCTCAGCCACTGACTCTGGTGAATAGGCTGGGACACGCACGACTTGTATACCCAGTACTTTTGCTGCGTCTAAATCAACACGATCAAATCCTGCGCAACGCATGGCAATGAGCTTCACACCTTGCTCCGACAGAGCTTCTAGTACCTCTTTTGACAGATCATCATTAACAAAAGCACAGACGACAGGGCAGTCATGAGCCATCTTCGCTGTTTTTTTGTTTAGCTGAAATTCGTGAAAATGGAGATTGAAACCATGAGTTTGATTAATTTTTGAAAAAGAAACTTCATCATAAGATTTAGAACTGAATACCGCGACATCTATCATATAAACCTCTCAAAGATAGCGGGGAGAGTAATCCCTTTATTGAATACTTAATTCAGACAAAAATAAACCATGAATTATCAAGGGCTATTTTAAGGTTTGGAATGAGGTAACCCTCTGATCTATATTGAATGATATTTTTAATATGGTTGAATCACAGACATGGTTAAATTAACGCCATTACTTGAAGATGTGGCTAAATTATCGGTCGCAGAACAACAGTTGCCATACGTAGGTACTATCGATGAAGTTTTGATTAATGCCGACGAAAATACGCATCCACATATTGTGCTTAACGACGAACAGGTAATTGGCATATTCCTCATTGATATGCTTTATCCGCAGTCGTACGAATTTGCTGAAAGTGGCAGTTTAGGCTTTCGAGCATTTCTGATCGATCAGCGCCAGCAAGGCCAAGGTTATGGTGGCAAAGTGATGAGTCAGTTGCGAGATTATCTTGTTCAGCATTACCCCAGCCATCATTCCATTTACCTTACCGTTAATTGCAAAAATGCGACTGCTTATCAGTGCTATGTTAAAAATGGCTTCCATGACACTAAAGAATGTTATTTAGGTGGAGCGGCTGGCCCACAGCATATTATGTTGATGAAGTTGCATACATAAGGCAAATTTCAAATACTTGAGATGACTATTTTATTAGTACCTCTTAAGTATTACTAATTTCATATCAATGTTACACAAAGCATAAAAATTACTGCTACGTTGAAATTATTAGAAAATCTATATCGTTCATATGTAACCGCTTATTAAATAGGGTTTTCAAGAACGGTCATTAACTATAATTTTGGCTAGGGTAAATAATTATGTTGATAACAAAACTGAAAGAAGTCTCCATTGCTGCGAGGGCATGGTCAATTCTTGGACTGTTTGCGATCAGTCTGCTGACAAATACTTTTCTCAATATCGATGCTTCTCGTCAGCACATGCGCGAGAACTACGAACGTGGTGTAGAAACCATGGTTGAAAGTGCATTAGGGGTTATCAAGTATTTTCACCAGCAGAGTGAAAGTGGTGCCCTGTCAGAAGCGGTTGCACAAGCGAGAGCATTAGAGACCATAACGGCTATGCGTTTTGATGGTGATAACTATATCTTTGTTGGTGATAGAGAGGGTTATCAGCTTTCAACAGGCGTTCTTTCTCTGCTTGGTACCAACATAATGAATTTGCAGGACAGCAATGGTCAGCACTTTGTGCAGAAACTCTATCAGACTGCACAAAGCGGCGGTGGTTTCGTCGATTACTATTGGAGAAATCCAGATAAAGAGACTCAGGATCCTAAAACCAGTTATGCAGAGATGTTCGAACCTTGGGGCTGGATGGTTGGTTCGGGCATGAATATGGATGCGTTACAGACGGTAACTCAAAAATCGGAAATCACCTCACTTAGCTATGCCGTAGGTATTCTGCTGATTCTATCTCTCGTGGTGGCTTATTTCATCAAGACGATCACATCCCCCCTCAAACGAACCCTTAAAGCGATGAAAGTGCTGGCTCAAGGCGAAGGGGATTTAACGCAAAGGCTGCCAGAAGAGGGCAGTAAAGAGCTTATTTACCTGTCGCGTTATTTCAATCAGTTTGTTGCATCAATCCAGTCTATTATGCTCAATATTAACGATGCAGGCGCTCAAGTATCGTCGTCTGCAGTGCAGCTATCCAACTCAGTCCATCACATTGACGACAGTTTGAATCAGCAGCAAGCGGACGTTGATATGCTAGCAACGGCGATGACAGAAATGCTTGCAACCGTTGAAGAGGTCGCAGGAAGAACCACTGAAGCGAACGATGCCAGCTGTCTCGCTGCGAAAGAGACGCAAAATAGCCGCAATATCATCCAAAAAAATGTCGATGAGGCGAATCAGCTATCTGAACAGATTGGCGCTGCGAGTGAAGCGGTTCAGCAACTGGCAACCGATGCGCGTAATGTCGATACCGTATTGGAGGTGATTCGTGGCGTCGCTGAACAAACTAACTTGTTGGCTTTAAACGCGGCAATTGAAGCGGCACGTGCCGGTGAGCAAGGACGAGGTTTTGCGGTAGTCGCGGATGAGGTACGCACTTTGTCTCAACGTACTCAAGAGTCGACATTAGAGATCCAAAGCATTGTTGAAAGACTCCAAGTTGGGGCTGAAAATGTGGTTGTTGTGATGAACCAAGGAGCAAGTAAAGCTTACCAAGCGGCAGAGCTATCTAGCCAAGCAGGTGAGACGCTGACGCAAATTGACCAAGAAGTCCGCACTATTCAAGAGATGGCACAGCATATTGCCACAGCCGCCGAACAGCAAACGGTGACGGTCAATGATATTAACCGCAATGTGGTGAGCTTAAGTGATATGGCTTCGTCTGTGTCCGGCGAGTCGTCACAAATGGCAAGTTCTGGACGAGAGCTGAGGTCGGTGTCTGACAATCTGGTCAACATGATACGTAAGTTCAAGTTGGCTTAGGATTCTAAGCAAGCAATCTAGTGGTGAATCCGATTGGAATCCGTGGCTCGGCTAGTGTTAGAATCGCACAAATTTTCCAATAGATTGCTTCATGAGACACCTAAAAACGACTGTACACCCAGACCTTCAACACCTAGATGACAAGGTGATCTTTAAGCGTAACGCTGCACGCGCGATTGTTGTCGATGGTGAGGATATCTTGTTGCTCTATACTGAGCGCTACCATGATTACACCATTCCTGGCGGTGGTTTAGACGATGGTGAAGACATGATTGCTGGTATGGTTCGTGAGTTAGAAGAAGAAACCGGAGCCAAGAATATTCATGGCATCAAACCGTTTGGAATCTTCGAAGAATTTCGCCCATGGTACAAAGATGATGCCGACGTGATGCACATGATCTCTTACTGCTACACATGCAAAATAGATCGTGAGTTGGGTGAAACTAACTATGAAGATTATGAAATTAAAAATGGCATGAAAGCGGTTTGGATGAACATCCACGAAGCCATTGCGCACAATGAACAAACTATCGCTAAGAGTGAAAAGAAAGGCATGAGCATTGAGCGTGAAACCTATCTATTACACTTGATTGCAAAAGAAATGATTTAAAAGGAAGCCAGCAAGTTTGCTGGCTTTTTTATTTGATGAGACGGACAACATTATTGGAGTGTGGGAAGTAGACACTAAACTCATGTTGATCGGTGATCTTAGAGCGGTCTCTGGCAAAATTTAAATGTTCATCAGCCAAGCATAGTAGCTGCTCAAGGGATGTATTCTGGTCGGGGTCGTATGCGACAGCACCAAACCTTAAGGTTGCTGCAATGTCGATGTTGCGCTCAAAGTTTTCAATCAGGCGCTCGCAGATCACTCGCGCTTCATCGTTACACGTATCAGGCATGATTAGGAAGAAGTTATCATCTTCGCCACGCGCCAATAGATCGGATTTACGGATAAACTCTTGAGTCGCTACAGCAAAGGTTTGTAAAACACGATTACCCGTCGAATAGCCGTGTTGCTGATTAATGAGATCCAACTCTTTTACATTGACCTTAACTAACAGCGCGGAAGATTGCGTTCTTTGACAGTGGGCAACAATTCTATCGACTTCATCGACAAAGGTTGAATAAGTATAGAGATCGGTCAAGCTGTCCTTAACCTCCATCAATGTTGCGTAGCGCTTAACGTCTTCAAGGTCTTTATGATGTAAACAGTCGATAACCAGCATGATATCTAACTGTAGGCGTCGATTTAGAATGTCGATTGCTGCAGGGCATTGAATATAATCGCGATATCGATTGAGAATTAAACGTTTGAACTCAAAGGCAATGATAGAGAACAGGCTAAGGGTAACGTGTTGGTTAGCAAGCTTAAGCGCATAGTCCGAAATACTATCGATATAATTCTGATCCAGCTTTTGATTAAACAGAATATCGAAATACTGCTCCATTGCCTGATGAACGGCAAAGTGCCCAAGTACTTGGCTGATGGTGTCACTATTATCAAAATGACGAAGTAAGTCAGGATATATCTCTGAGCGTAGCTGCTGCTCGACATTATAAGGCAGCTGCGACTTCCACTGATGGTGCGTTTCACCACTTAAAGAGAGCATCGCCAAGCGCTCATTTAGCTCAATCTGACCAAACTCAAACAACCCGTTCGATTGAATCATATCAATATCCATTGAATAATAATGAACTCAGCATAGCATTCCGTTAATGGGGTGTAAATCTGGCTAAAAATTCGTCGGGTGCATAAGCATTGGCTAATTTGCTTCACAGAAACCGCTAAGGGCTTCTATACTTTCCCAAGTAATTGAATTATTAATATATTAGTTATCTTATATTATGCGATTGTACGGAAACGACTGAGGGATTAGGGTATGAAAATGTGGCGACAGATTGCTTTAGGTGGGCTAGTTGCTTCAACAGCGACGTTTGGTTGTTATGCCGCTGTGGTTGAGACAACGACGCTAGTGGGGTTTGGGGAAGCCAAATACGCCGAAGGATTCACCCACTTTGATTATGTTAACCCTGATGCGCCCAAGTATGGCAAAGTCACTTATGGCCGAGTCGGTACATACGATAATTTCAACCGGTTTGCGTCACGAGGCGTAGCGGCGGCGGCAACTGGCGAACTTTACGACACCTTAATGTTCTCTCCAAGCGATGAAATCGACGCTTACTACCCAATGATTGCAGAACGCGTCCGTTACTCGGATGACTTTTCTTGGCTCGAACTTGATATCAACCCTAAAGCTCGTTTCCACGATGGCACGCCAATTACCGCTCATGATGTTGCCTTTACTTTCGAAAAGTTTATGTCTGAAGGGGTGCCTCAATACCGCGTTTATTATCAAGACATCAAGTCAGTTACTGCCAAAGATGACCTAACGGTTCGTATCGATATGGTGACGCCAAATCGCGAAAAAATGTTCAGTTTTGCTCAAGGGACCCGGGTTTTACCTAAGCACTTTTGGCAAGACAAGAGTTTATCCGAGCCACTATCAACCCCACCAGTTGGTAGCTCAGCGTATAAGATCACCGACTATAAATCTGGTCAGAGTGTGACTTACTCTTTAGTTGAGGATTATTGGGCAGCGGATCTGCCTGTCAATGTGGGCCGTAATAATTTCAAACAAGTTCAGTACGATTACTATCGTGATGACACGGTTATGCTTGAAGCGTTTAAAGCGGGTGAGTTTGATTTTCGCTTAGAAAGCTCGGCGAAGTTCTGGGCGAACTCCTATACTGGTGTGAATTTCGATAAGGGGTATATTTCTAAATCTGAGATACCTCACCAGAAGCCAGAGAATACTCAAGCCTTTGTATTTAATACAAAACGAGCCATGTTCAGTGACCCTAATGTTCGAGAAGCATTGACCTATGCGATGGACTTTGAGTGGATGAACAAGAACATGTTCTACGGCCAATATAGTCGTACACGTAGTTACTTCCAAAATACGGACTATGAAGCGAAAGGCACGCCTTCAGCTGCAGAGCAAAAGGTACTGGCACCATTTAAAGAACAATTGCCACCGCGTCTTTACTCTGAGGAATATCAGCCGCCGGTGACCGATGGTTCCGGTCGAATTCGCTCACAAATGCGTACCGCATTTAAGTTGTTAAAAGAGGCGGGTTGGGAGCTCAAGAATAAAGTCATGACGAATGTTGAGACGGGCGAGCCACTTGCATTTGAACTGTTAATCTATAGCCCAACCACTGAGCGAATTGCAATTCCAGTGCAGAAGAACCTCAGTCGTATGGGGATTGATATGAAAATCCGTACGGTTGATACCACTCAGTACATTAAGCGCTTAAGGGACAGAGACTTTGACATGGTCTCGTCGGCCTATAGCGCTAACCCATACCCAAGCCCTAACCTTATGATAGCGTGGAACTCAAACTATTTGGATTCCACCTATAACACAGCAGGTGTGACGGATCCTGTGGTTGATTTCTTGACGATGGAAATCTCGAAGAAACAACAAGACCCTGAAGCATTACTGACATTAGGACGAGCGCTTGATCGTGTACTCCAGTGGAATTTCTATATTATTCCTCAGTGGCACGTTGGTGAATACCGCGTTGCCATGTGGAATAAATTTGAGCGACCAGAAATCTTACCCAAGTATGATCTTGGCCTAGATACTTGGTGGGTTTCAAAAGAGAAAGCTCAAGCGCTTCCTGAAAAACGTCGTTAAAGAGGGTACATGGCTGCTTATATATTCCGACGCTTGTTATTGGTGATACCTACATTGTGGGCAATCATCACTATCAACTTCTTCATTATTCAAATTGCGCCCGGCGGGCCAGTTGAACAGGCAATTGCGCAACTTGAAGGTCATACCTCTGGCATCATGGAGCGCTTTGCTGGTGGCGGAAGTGAAGTTAACTTAAGCACTGGCGATGAAGCCGATGCTTCTGGTTATAAAGGATCACGAGGCTTAGACCCTGAAGTGGTTGAAGCGATCAAAAAGCAGTTTGGTTTTGATAAGCCAATGCATGAACGTTACTTCGATATGCTGAAAAATTACGCCACCTTTAACTTTGGCGAAAGTTTGTTTAAAGGCGGCAATGTGATTGACCTGATTGTAGAGCGTCTTCCGGTCTCCATCTCTTTAGGGCTGTGGAGCACGTTGATCATCTATTTGATTTCTATCCCGCTGGGGATATTAAAAGCTATCCATCATGGTAGTCGATTTGATATTTGGTCGAGCGCCGTGGTCATTGTTGGCTATGCGATTCCCGGCTTCTTGTTCGCTATTATTCTGATCATTCTTTTCGCTAGTGGTAACTATTTTAGCTGGTTCCCTTTACGTGGTTTGGTATCAAGTAACTTCGAGCAGCTCACCTGGTACGAGCAAATAACGGATTACTTTTGGCATTTGGCGCTGCCTATCTTTGCGATGGTGATTGGGGGCTTTGCTACGTTAAGCATGTTGACGAAAAACTCGTTTCTGGACGAAATTAATAAGCAATATGTCGTGACTGCGAGAGCAAAGGGGCTTGATGAGAGCGATATTCTTTATAAGCACGTATTTCGCAATGCCATGCTTATCATTATTGCCGGATTTCCGGCTGCGTTTATCAGCATCTTCTTTACTGGTTCGATGTTGATTGAAGTGATGTTTTCTCTGGAAGGTATCGGCTTACTTGGTTTTGAGTCGACGATTCAGCGTGACTATCCAGTGGTGTTTAGCTCTTTGTATATCATGACTTTATTGGGACTGATTCTAAGCATTATCTCTGACCTTACTTATACATGGGTCGACCCTAGAATTGATTTTGAGGCGCGTTGATGCGGAAGAAAAAAACACCAAATCCATTAAATGAAGCTAGGTGGCTTAGGTTTAAAGCCAATCGACGAGGGTTTTGGTCACTATGGATTTTTACGACGCTGTTTATATTGAGTTTATTTGCAGAAATCATCGCCAATGATAAGCCACTATTGGTGGAATACGATAGCCAATGGTATTACCCAATCATCAACCAGTATGCTGAAACTGAGTTTGGTGGCGAGTTTGAAACAGAGGCTGACTATACCGACCCTTACGTCATTGAGCTTATTGAAGAACAAGGTTACATAGTTTGGCCGCTTATCCGCTTTAGCTACGATACTATCAATTTCAACATCAATGGTTCAGTACCATCTGCCCCTGACAGCGTTAACTGGCTAGGGACTGATGACAAAGGCCGGGATGTTCTCGCTAGGATCATCTATGGCTTTAGGATCTCGGTGCTGTTTGGCTTTGTTCTGACCATAGTTTCAAGTGTGATTGGCGTTGCTGTGGGCGCGACGCAAGGCTACTACGGAGGTTGGTTAGATCTCTTTGGTCAACGCTTTATCGAAGTCTGGTCGGGTATGCCGACACTGTTTTTGCTGATTATATTATCGAGCTTTGTGGAGCCTAACTTCTGGTGGTTGCTTGGCATAATGGTGGCATTCAGTTGGATGAGCTTAGTTGGTATTGTCCGCGCAGAGTTTTTACGCTGTCGAAACTTTGATTATGTTCGTGCTGCGCAAGCGATGGGCGTGTCTGATAAGCGTATTATGCTACGCCACATGCTGCCAAATGCGATGGTTGCCTCATTGACTATGATGCCATTTATCCTTTCAGGTTCGGTGACGACATTGACGTCTCTCGATTTCCTTGGCTTTGGCCTACCAGCGGGGTCTCCTTCACTAGGCGAGCTTCTCGCACAAGGTAAATCTAACTTACAAGCACCGTGGCTTGGCTTTTCTGCGTTCTTTGTTCTATCACTCATGTTGACACTATTGGTGTTTGTCGGTGAAGCAGTACGTGACGCGTTTGACCCTCATCACCAAGGACGATGAATATGGCTGAAACAGTATTATCCATTCATGGACTTTCGGTTGGATTTGGCCGTAAAAATGACGTAGAGGCGGTGACGCAAGATGTGTCGTTGTCGATTAAGAAAGGTGAAACGCTGGCATTAGTTGGAGAGAGTGGCTCTGGTAAGTCGGTAACAGCAAACTCCATTTTAAAACTCTTGCCTAAGGGGTCATCACACTACCTATCGGGATCGATAGATTTTGATGGTGTCGATATGCTGAGTTGTTCAGAGCGACAGCTAAGAGGTATTCGTGGCGGACGAATCGGCATGATATTTCAAGAACCTATGGTGTCATTAAATCCTCTCCACAAAATTGGCAAGCAGCTTGTCGAAACATTAGCTGTTCATCGAGGTATGAGGCAAAGAGCTGCAGAGCTGCGAGCAGTGGAGTGGTTAGCGAAAGTCGGGATCCGTTACCCTGAGCAGAAGGTGAATGCCTATCCTCATGAGTTATCAGGAGGCGAGCGACAGCGTGTCATGATAGCAATGGCATTGATAAATGAACCTGAACTGCTTATTGCTGATGAACCAACCACAGCATTAGATGTGTCGGTGCAAGCCCAGATATTAGATTTGCTCAAAGAATTGCAGCAAGAGCTGGGCATGGCGATGTTATTTATTACTCATGATCTCAGTATCGTCAGACGCATTGCCGATACCGTAGCAGTCATGCAGCATGGCCGTTTAGTTGAAACTGGGGCTTGCCATGATGTGTTTACCTCTCCGACGCACCCTTACACTAAGCAGTTAATTAACTCAGATCCGAAAGGCTTACCTGTCTCTGTTAGCCAAGACGCTAGTCCACTGTTAGAAGTTAATCAGCTTCGAGTTTGGTTTCCTATTACGGGCGGGATATTCAAGCGTGTTGTTTCTCACATCAAAGCGGTCACAGATATGGCTTTTACGTTGAAGCAAGGTCATTCGATAGGGCTAGTGGGGGAAAGTGGCTCTGGTAAGTCAACCACCGGAATGGCGATACTTAAACTTCTCAAGTCTGAAGGTTCTGTTGCCTACAATGGTGTTGAACTGCAAGGTCTTGATAGAAAAGCAATGCTGCCTTATCGAAGTAAGATGCAGGTTGTTTTTCAAGACCCTTTCTCGGCTTTAAACCCGCGAATGTCTGTTGCTCAAGTGATCGGTGAAGGCCTCCGTGTCCATCAAGAATTAGATGATGTTGAAATCGATAACCGCATTTGTGAAGTCATGGCGGAAGTTGATTTGGACCCAGAGACACGCCATCGTTATCCCAATGAGTTTTCTGGAGGACAGAGACAAAGGATTGCGATTGCACGCGCACTCATTTTAAAACCGGAATTTATTCTGTTAGATGAACCAACGTCTTCACTGGATAGAACCGTGCAAGCTCAAGTACTTGATTTGCTCAAATCATTGCAACAAAAGTATAAGCTAACGTACCTTTTTATCAGTCACGACCTCAGCGTGGTGAAATCCTTATGCCATTACACGATAGTGATGAAACAAGGTGAGATTGTCGAGCAAGGAGATACGTTACAGCTCTTTACCCAGCCTCAGCAAGCCTATACGCGCCAGCTAGTTGACCTTTCGATGGTCTAGCATTTCCAACTTTGAAGCAATAAAAAAGCTGCCGTAGATGGGCAGCTTTTTTGGTTGTTACATAATCACGCTAGTCGTATCGGACCAAATGTGCTCGAACTCTTTACTAATATCAAACTCATTGAGATGAGCGACGTGGAAATTAAGTAAGTCCAAATCGTATGATGGCGCAGTATAAACGCTACCGCTATCAATCGCAGCAACGACTCGGTCTGCTTGATTACGAGTGTAGTTATCTGGGTCGTTCAGGCGAGTTTGGCGTTCTAGCTGCTGGCGAACTTGACTAACAACCATTTCGTACTCTGTTTGGGTAAAGCCTGAAGCGAGAGCACGTTTAATCTCTGACTTAACCACTTTTTTTACTTCAGTTTTGTCTGTTTCTTCAAGGTTTACTACGCGTACCTGAGAGAGCAAGCGATGATCAAATAGCACTTGGTTGTCTACGTCTACTTGAGCTTGTAGATGTTGTTCGCTCAGTGCTTTTTGAATGCGCTGTTCTAGCATTTTGTTAGCTAGTGTTGTCATCAGTAGTTCTTTGCGATGAAGTTTGCTGTCTTCTTCATCGTTAACTGTACTCAAAGAGCTGATAGTTACTGGGCTTGTTTGTGCCACATCGCTGATAAGTTCAAGCTGCGGAGTAGAGTGTACAGACTGCTCTTGAGCGACGGTTCTCCATGAAGAAAACTGACGTTCTATCGCCTTAATTGCTGATTTTTTCTTAATACCGCCAACGACAACAATGGATACTTGGTTCGGAGTAAAGTAAGTCTGCTTAAACTCTTTTACGGATTCTAATGGTGTTTGGCTTAGTGACTGATCGTCTAGCGGCGCTAGCGCGTGAGTTAAAGTGTCTAGGTGACGTTGACTGATTAATTCATCGATGTCATTGAGAGAACCTTGCGCTGACTCTAACAACTGGTCTGCGTTTGGTTGTTTTACTTCCTGGGTTAAACCCACATAAAGTGCCTCAAGTGCTTTTTCGATGTCAGTGTTTGTTGCCGACGCAAAATCAATATCAAAGACAGTTTGTTGGTAATCTGTCGATACGTGCCAGTCAGTGTTTTGAATCGTATCTAAAGCGACAATACGTGCAGTTGGGAATTGGTTGTTTTCTTGTGCAACACCCGCATTAACACGCACACGGATTGACACTTCATCTGAGCTGCGAGTCGTAGGGAGAACAACGTATCTTAAGCCATTGTCTAAACGGTCAACGGTGGTCGATTTAGGCATGTGGATGTCAGTACTAGGGTACCAAAGCGATGGATTGCTTGAAGCAAACACCGTCGATGACACAAGGGCAGTGCAGGCGAACAGGGTACTGAGGATTTGGCGGTATTGATTAGACACTATCTTCTCCGGAGCAAGGTTAATCTCTCCTTGTTCAAAGCCTAAGTTATTGATTTTAGACTTTAGTACCTATCCTTGATACAGCACACGTTTTACGTGAAGCATGAACATGCTTTTATAAATTTGTGCGAATTCTCTACAACTTTGGTTTATTAGTCAAATGGAAATATGAACTTGGTGAATAGGTCTTAAATTTGAGACTTGTGCGGTTAGACTTTTGTGTAGTGGCTAGCACTAGCAAGAGAGAGGGGTTTAGAAAACCAATAACCTTGTAAATAAGAGGCGCCCATATCAGTAAATACGCGCTGCATCGTTGCATCCTCAATACCTTCGATGACGATATCGATGCCGTACGAATTACATAAATTCGTTATAAAAGAGAGATATTCGAATGTGACAGGGTTTTCAAGTGAACGCCAAGCGATCGACTTGTCGATTTTAATCTGTGAAAGAGGGAGATCGAAGAAACTGTTCAGTGAGCTATAGCCAGCCCCAAAATCATCAAGAGAAAGCTGAAACCCTAGTTCTTTAAGCACGTTTAATTGGGTAATCGCACTCTTGTTATCGTCCAGACTGATTGTTTCGGTTAGCTCAAGAACGATAGAGGAGCTCTTTATGCCGTGTTGGTTGGCAAGGCGCATTAACTCTTGAGGGAACTGTTGGCTCAGTAACTGAAGAACAGACACATTCACATTCACTCGCGCATCACCAGTATGCGTTAATTGATATTGTTTAATGAACTGACAAGCTTTATCAAAAACAAAATAACCAAGTTCACTGATCAAGCTATTCTTTTCAGCAACAGAGATAAATTCATCCGGATAGATCTCCCCGAGTTCTTCGCTTTTCCATCGAACCAGACTTTCAAAGCTTGCAATACGCTGAGATTGAGAGCAGATGATAGGCTGGAATTTGACCGAAAGCTTGCCGTTATTGAGTGCATTCGCCAGTTCTTGTTCAATATAGAAGTGTCGATCAACTTTGGCTTTGGTTGAGCCCGCATAAACACGAATAAAACAGTCTTTTTGCTTATTGGCAAACTGACTGGTTTGCGCGGCAATTTTGACTACTTCTCCTGGGTTTTCATGGCGAGAAATATCAGGGTAGATACCGATACTGATGTCGGTTGTAAATAAAAGATCAATGGCTTTGATCGACTCTTGATATGCGTTCTGTATACGAAGAGCAAGCTCTTTTAAGTCTTCCTCGTCGTACTGACCATAAAGAAGGATAGCAAAGTCATGAGATTGCATTCGATACAAATCAACAAACTTGTCCGGAAAGCGATTCAAGGTGTTGGCCAGATGGGACAGCATGTTACGCACTATCTGCGAGCCATAGACGACTTGGTACGAGCGAGCGTTATCGAGTTGGACATACATCAAGTGATATCTTTCATTCGCTGATAGGTCATCTAAGTCCATCGCCAACTTTTGTTCGTTTGATAACCCAGAGGCTCCGTCGCGAAGAGAGGATTGCTGTACGTAGGTTTCCATCAGTTTACGATCAGAAATATCTTTATGACAGCCGATCATAAAGCGTTTGCCATTGACCGTTTTGGTTATCGCCGTACCTTCAAGCCAGACGTACTGCCCGTTTTTAGAGCGAATACGATATTGAGTGGTGACTTTCGATTCGTCATCTTGAATATGATCACCGACCTCATCGCGTAAAGAGTCTCGGTCAAGTGGGTGAACTAAATCTAGCCAATCTTGTAAGCAGGTATGGCCTGATTTAATGCCGAACTTAGAATAGAAAGAGGGGTTATATAGACAGACATGTTCGGTATCCGCCATATAGAAAATACCATCATTCATCACATCAACCATGTGACAAAATTGGTTATCCATAAGATCATCAAGCTGAGCACCAGTGAGCCCAATAGGTAGTTCGGCACCTTCATCATTGCGATCGACACTCAATTCAGAGACAAGTGTTATCTTTGGTCGAGGTTGAATGCTTTTGATGGGTTGCGACATTGACGAATGTTTACCTGTTTAAACAACAAAATGATGTTACAAATCTATAGTTAGAGTAATACATGAAATATTTATGAATTCCTATCAAATTGATACTAATCTTGGCTGTATGATTAAAAATTATTAACTGGAGCTCACTGGTTGAGCGAAACAGTTGAAATTTAATTAAACGATCGTATCTAAAATGAACTCTGCTTGTTTCACTCAAATAGAATAAATGGTAAATTTCGACCACTAATATGAACCATGCTAAGACTTTGTTTCCTCGCTAGTTTGTCGCATTAGTATGCACTTAAACCCCACAATATCTCTATGGAGTGAGAATGAAATCTCAGCTTGACCTTAATCTGCTTAAGGTATTACCGCTGCTTGATAAGCACCGTCAACTTAAGCCTGTAGCGAAAGAGTTAGGGAAAACAGAAAGTGCAGTGAGTAAGCACCTTGCCAAACTGCGAGAGCAGCTTGACGATCAACTCTTTGTCCGTGGCGCATTTGAGTTTGAGCCAACAGAATATACCGTGAAGCTGCTGCCGAAAATATCGGCGGGTCTAAGCCTTCTTGGTGAGGCAGTGCAACATCAAGAGTTTGACCCTACTACTTATTCCAAGCGAATTACGCTTGCTCTACCAAGCCTCGCGCAATACCTAGTTGGAAAAGACTTACTGCTTGAGCTGATGGCGACTTTCCCTCAGGCAGAAATTTTCATTACTACATGGTCTGACGCCTCAATCAATGACATTTTAGACGACACTGTTGATATCGGCGTTCAATATTTCAATGAAGAGCTGACAAAGGCCATCTATCAGAATCATATTGGTCGTTTCAAAGCGTCGATTGTATGCTCAAACAAGTATGCAGATCGTACACTAGAAGATATGCTTTCCATGCCTTATATCATGATGGAAATGAAGGGCTGGCGCGATAAAACTCAGGTAGCACGAAGAGCGTTGCAGTCACATAATATAGAAATTAAAACGATTGCGGTTGTGGACAATATTACCTGTTTATTTGACGTTTTGGATCAAATCGAGTGTGCGACCTTATTGCCAAATGTTGAACACATTGTTTCAAGTAATCAGTATCACGTTACCGTGTTGCCAGATAACTTGCAGCTAAAGCATCCACCTTCAGTTGTCGCTAACTATAAATTGGTCAATCACGGTAATCAGTTACATGTACTACTTGCAGAAATCCTTAAGCGGCATCTTTTTTAAGCTCGGACATATCGACATCGACATGCTGCTGAAGTCGAATTAATTCCACAATAGAGTCCACTTTATACTTATCTAAGATACGTGATTTATAAGTGCTAATGGTTTTAGAGCTTAGAGTCAGTATCTCTGAGATCTGCTTATTGGTGTAACCCTTTAGAAGGTAATTGAAGACGATCGTTTCGCGCTTGGATAACTTAGTGTGGCGACGTTGGGTGTTGCCTTCTTCGTTCTTAAATACGCTGAAGCCGCGGGTTACGCTAACGATCGCTTCTTTCAGCATAGACGTACTTTCCATTTTCGTGATGTAGCCATTTGCGCCAATTTGTTTTGCTGTATTAGAAAACATCGGATGTCGACTAGCAGAGATAAACAGGATCTTTCCTCGATAGCCGTGCGCTCGTGAGCGTCGAACAAATTCAAAACCGTCAGAGCCTTGAAGGTCAACATCGAGTATAACTAGGTCGATTGGGTGATTATTGAGGATCTGCAAACCAAACTGTGAAGATGATGCTTGATAGACTTGAGTACTGACTGATAAATCATGGATTATCTGGCCAATGGCTTCACGCATGATTGGTTGGCTGTCGATCACTAAGGCTTTAGAAATAGGCATATACATTTTCTCCACTGACTAATTTGATTTGAATTATTGATGTATTCGTTGAGCGGGGAGTAATGTAAGGCATAACTGACGGAAAAGGGGGAAAGGCAAATTTTCCAAATAGGAAAATCAGTCAGTAAAACGTCAACTATGTCAGAGCTTAGTCACTAAGATTATAGTGGTTAAGGATTGATTCTAACGTTCCATCTTGTTTAAGCTTCTCAAGATTGAAATTGAACTTTGAAATAAAATCATCTTTATAAGGGTAACGTTCAGGGGTGACGTTGGTAAAGCCAAGGTAGCCTTGTTCACTGGAGACCGAAGCACTCTCTATTACCTTCCAGTCTGTAGGCAAAGTTCCTTCTTGAATCAGCTGCTTTATTTCCCACAAGATAGATATACGGTCGTTGATGTAGCAATCGACTTTGTCGTTGTGCAAGTTAAGAATATTGTCTCGGTTTCCTTGAGCTTCTTTAATCTGTATTTGGCCTTTTTTAACGGCCTGCCAGAACTCTCTGCCACCTAAGGAAAATGATTCATTGATGCCAATGGTTAAGCCGAAGTAGCTTTTTGGCCAAGAGGAAAGCTCCTGCTTATTCGCGACTTCACTTGAACAAAAGACCGCAACTTCTTCTTTGATAATCGGTTTAGAGTATGGGGAAATGTAGAGCCTTTGGTCTGGGTATAAGTAAGGTGGAAATAGTGCAAAACCTTCACCAACTTCAAGCATCTTTAAGCCGCGCTTCCATGGTACTAATTGAATTTGCACTTGATAGTCGGGCATGGTGTCAAAAACAGCTTTCAATATTTCGACGTAAATACCAGCAGGCTGGCCGTTCTGTGAATAGCTGTATGGAGGGTAGCCGCTGTCGCCATACACCACCACCTTTGTTGGCGGGTGATAAGCAGCACTCATGGTACTGAAAAAAAGACTAATGAAAAGTAACCATCTCAATGCAATTCTACCTTATAAGTATTTTATACTTATTGGTAACTTTAGTTTATTTATCGAAGTATTGAGATTAGACTCTCATCTTTGTGAGTAAACGACCCAAGGTATGGTATGAGCCAAGACTACGAACAAGGCGAAGAAATAGAGATTGAAGCGATCGGCATCGAGGTATCTTCACATCCGATCGAACTCTATAAAGTGTTTAAAATTGCTAACTTAGTCGGTGGCGGCGGTGAAGCTAAACACCTAATTTCTGAGGGTTATGTCGCTGTTAATGGTGAGCTTGAAACAAGAAAACGTCGTAAAATGTATGACGGGGATTTTTTCGAGTTTAACCAAGAATATTACGTTGTTGTGTGCGACGCCCCAGTTACTGAGCCTGAAGATAAGCCAGTAAAGCAAGAAAAGAAAGCAGAGAAAAAAGCTGAAAAGAAAACTGGCAGGAAAGCGAAATCATCAAAAGCTAGCTCATCTAAACAGAAGAAAAATGTGCCAGAAGATAAACCTGCGAGCAAGTCAAAAAACAGCAATGGACGTGGCTCGATAGATTTTTTCTGAATGATTATTAGGGTCCATCAGGGCCCTTTTTATGGTTTAGGGAATTGGTTAAGTAACTCTCTAGCCAATTCAAATTCAAATCCCTCAATGGCATCGATCAGTTGTGACTGCTGCTCTTCTGTCCAAACACCAAACTCCTCTGCGTCTTGCACTATGGCAAGCGCTTCGACATCATATTCGTCTACAAGAGTGACCAGCTGTTGGTAGCGTTGTTTTGGATCAACCTGTGGTTTAGCCGCTTGTTGCTGGTTTTCTTGTTGCCACTGCGTTAACTCTAGGTGCAGCTTTTTGACGATTGCACTACTCACTTCGAGTTCGCCTAAGGCTGTCTTACTATGTTCCTTAATGCTACGCTCCATCTTGGCAGCAAGCTTCGAAAGTAGTTCAATCCCTAGATTGGCTGAAGACCCTTTCAACGAGTGAGCCATCCTTGCGGCCATCTCCCAATCTTCTTTTTCAACGACCTCTTTAAACATCGGTAGTTCTTCTAATTGTGAGGTTAGGAATCGCGACAAAATGGAAAAATAACTCTCTTTGTCACCACCAATATCAAATATGGCCTGTTCGAGGTTAATACCGCTGAGATGTGGCAAGTCTGAGTTGTTACTTGGTGCGGCGGTTGACGTAGCAAGCTGAGACTTGGATGAGGACTCATCGTTTGGTGACAAGTACTGACTCAAGGTCTTATAAAGATTATGAACATTAATCGGCTTGGCTAAATGACTATTCATCCCTGCAGTGATGCAGCGTTCCACGTCGCTTTGCATCGCGTTGGCGGTCATGGCGATAATAGGCAGCTGCTGCCAGTTAGGGTTACGTCGGATTTGTTCGGTTGCTGATACGCCATCAAGCACAGGCATCTGCATATCCATTAAAACGAGATCAACCGGATGCTGTTCAAGCATATCCATTGCTTGTTGACCATTCTCCGCGGTGAGCACGTTGACGTTAGTTCCCTTGAGTAGCCCAATAGCGACTTCTTGGTTGACCTCATTGTCCTCTACCAAGAGTATTGTTTGTCCATCAAAAACGGGTTTTTCGAACTGATTAGTCGGGTTATCGCGCGTTACATGCTCGATGCCGAAACTGTCCATGATTGCATCGAGAAGATTAGATGGATTGACGGGTTTGACTATCAGTGAGTCAACCAGCTTTGAATTGGCTTGATCGAGAGAGATTTCACGCCCATAAGCGGTGACTAGGAAGTTTTTGGAATGCTGCAGTAATCGTTCACTTTGCGCTGTTTGCAACAATTCAATCCCGTTTAACCCAGGCATGTTCCAGTCGACAAAAAATAGATCGAACTGGTCGCGACGTATTTCATCGAGAGCCTCAAAACCATTGCTGACAGCTTTGGCATCAAAGTGCATCGCATTTAAAAGGGTCACTAAGATGTTGCGCGCTGAGTCATTATCATCGACCACTAGAGCGCGTTTTCCCGCGAGCCCAGCAATAGGCTTGGAAATGTCACGCATCTTGGCTTCTTGCAGACCACAAGTAATGGTGAACGCGAAAGTAGAGCCTGCTCCGAGTGTGCTGCTTACTGAGAGCTGCCCGCCCATTAACTCAACCAACTGTTTGCTAATGCTTAGCCCAAGGCCAGTGCCGCCGAATTCACGAGTAATGCTGCTGTCTGCTTGAGAGAACGCATCGAACAAGTGGGCGATTTTTTCTTTATCAATACCAATACCGGTATCTTTAACTGAGAAGTGCAACACAACGTCACGTTCTGTGAGCATCTCAATTCGAACAGCGACGACCACTTCGCCTTGCTCGGTAAACTTGACCGCATTACCACACAGATTAACCAATACCTGGCCAATGCGCAGTGGGTCACCAATCAAGCCTGTCGGGACCTGAGGTTCAATATCGAGCAAGAACTCGATCTTTTTCTCCTGGGCTTTTAATGAAATTACGTTGGTTAAGTTGTCAAATACCTCATCAAGACTGAAATCGATGGTCTCAATGTTTAACTTACCGACTTCAATTTTTGAGAAATCGAGGATATCGTTGATTATTCCAAGTAGGTTTTTAGCTGACTCATTAATGCGGGTTAAATATTTGTGCTGTGCGGGATCAAGTTCAGTGTTGAGTGCCAAATGAACCATTCCGAGTATGCCGTTCATCGGTGTGCGAATCTCATGACTCATGTTGGCAAGAAATTCACCTTTAGCGCGGCTCATTGCGTCAGCCGTTTCTTTGGCATCACGCAGCTCAGTTTCCATCAGCTTACGCTCCGTCAAATCGAGCAAGATTCCGACTATCCCCGACACCTTACCATGACTATTACTAAACGAAGCCTCGCACACCAGCATGTCGCGAGTTTGTAAGTGTTGGTCAAGCACTGACAATTCGTAGTTTTTACTTCCTTGCTTTAGAGTTAGCTGCTGATGGGCCTCGCTAAAACACTGTGAAGCATCTTGTTGGCTAAACACATCTTGCGGAGTTTTTCCTATGATCTCCTGCATGGGTAAACCACAAAGTTCGCAGAATTTCGCGTTAATGGTTAGATAGTTACCTTGTGAAGACAAGCAGTACATTGGGTTAGGGGTCGCGTTTAAGATCTCTTGATTCAGTTGAGACTGTTCTAGCACCTTTTGCTCCGCCTTTCTTTGCAACTCGATGTTCTGACTGAGTTGGATACTGACAGCAAGGTCATCAAGCATTTGGCTGAGCCACTGATATTGAATATCGCTCAAAGTTTCTGTGGTACCCACCTTAAGTAACGCAACTGGCTGTTCGTTTACGCAGAGAGGGAAGTAGTAAAGCTCATTCAGCTCAAGGCTACCGCCGCTTATTGACATGGTGTATTTACCGGCCAGTGCCTTCATACTGTAAGGTTTGCCGGAAAGAAGTACGCTGAGCTCAGTGGAACTGGTATCGGATATATAATGAGCGTGAGATCCCTCATGACCAGCACCGGCAATGCGGACTAACTGATCATCTCGGTATAGGGACAGGCCAACTTGTTGGATGGGGAATTGGTGGAGTAGGAACTGGGTAACTTCTTGGCATAAGTTAAGCGTCGACTGGCTTGTCCTCAACACAATGTTGAAGTCTTTAAATAGTGTGTTCTGATTCAATTGTTCTGCAATGTGGTGGAAAACTACATTGAGGCTATCGATAAATCGCTGCAGCTCAGCGTAGGCTTTTTGCGTGATAGTAAAGGCGTAATCCTTCTCTTTGACTTGATGGACCACGGTTTTTAGTAACCTGCTGAGAGGGCTGATATATAGGTGCCAGAGAAGTGTGAAAGAGAGTGCTATTGAGGCAAGCAGAATGGTCATCAGAATCAGATAAACGCTGCGGTATTCTTGTGTTTGTTGGTCAACGTTAGCAATGTTGTTTTCAATTCGATATAAGACAGCTTGATGTGCAGAGCCAACCGCGCGCATTATCTTGGCTTTTTCTGCGAAATACTTTTTGCTGTAAAGTAACGACTGGGCGTAAGGAAGGTCTGGTTTCCCAGTGTCTATCTCTTCGCCGTTGTCGACTAACTTGATTCCTTTGACGGCTAAAAAGGCTTCTCTCTCAAGATTGACCAAGCCATCAGAGAGCATAAGCGCGCTTTTAAGCTCAAGAAACTCTGCTTCACTAATTCCTGACTCTCTCAATCGGGTTAATAATGGCATGCCATTAGACGGGTCACCATCAGACACAATCTCCGTAGAATTTGCAATCAGATCCCAATATTCGTACTCGTTACCTTTGGGAATAGGTACCTCCCCATTTCGCACGGCAAGTACATGGTTAAATAATTGTTCCCAATATTCATCACCAGTGACGACGTACGCGCGCGCGAATTTTGTGAGATGATCTGAGCTCTGTTTAAGCTCTTGTGAGAGACGATAGAAACGTTGTAAATCTTGTAAGTAGGTGTGGCTTTGAGAGCGCAGTTCAGACACTTTATCTGTCACCAAGGACATGCTTACAGCACAAACTCCCATCGCGAGGAAGAGCAACATAAATAAGGTTCGAATCGAGCGCATTGAAAACTTTCCTTCCTTGGCTAGATAGCAGTGCAAGTGAAAATGGCTTGGCTATAGTTATTGATAAGTTTAGTTATTGTTTTTCTGGTCGATATGATTTTTCAGGATATTTTCTATGCCCGTTGAAAACTTGAGTGATTGCACTGTGCTGATTGTGGATGACTGTGCAGATAATCTGGCTTTTATGGCTCAAGGTTTGAAAGAGCGTTACCACGTAAAAGCGGCAAAAAGTGGAGAGATGGCACTGCATATTCTGGAACAGTTTGATATCGACCTGATTTTGCTCGATATAGTGATGCCTGATATCACTGGTTATGATGTGATTCGAGCGGTGACCAATAACCATAAAACGCGCAATATTCCGGTGATATTTCTAACCGGAAAGAACTCACCTGAAGATGAAAAGCTTGGTTTTGAACTGGGAGCTGCGGACTATGTACACAAGCCAGTCAGCATTCCTTTGTTACGCTCAAGAGTCAAAACACACCTGCAGAACAAACGCTCCAAAGACATTCTAATGGATGAAAATGGTTACCTTGAAAAACAGGTTCTGAAGCGTTCCTATGAGCTGGATCGTATGCAGGATGCGGTCGTATTTGCCCTTGCCAGCCTCGCAGAGACGCGAGACCCAGAAACTGGTAACCATATTCTACGTACTCAATATTATGTCAAGCTGCTTGCAGAACAGTTGGCTGAGAAGCCGTATTACAGTGAAATGTTGACGCCAAAAATGATCGATACCTATTTCAAAGCCGCGCCATTGCACGATATTGGTAAGGTCGGGATTGTCGATTCTATCTTGCTCAAACCCGGTAAACTGACCGATGAAGAGTTTGAAATCATGAAAGATCATGCCAAGCTCGGGTTATTGGCTCTAGAGAAAGCAGAACAGCTATCTGGGGCAAGGAACGAACTTATCTCGGTAGCCAAGGAGATTGCGTACGGCCACCATGAAAAATGGGATGGTTCAGGATATCCAAATGGTTATAGCGGCGATGCCATCCCGCTTAGTGCTCGGTTGATGGCATTGGCCGATGTGTATGATGCTCTGCGATGTCGCCGAGTTTACAAAGCCCCGATGAGCCACGAAAAAGCCAAACAAATCATCATGGAGGGGAGTGGTCAGCATTTTGACCCAGAAGTTATTGAAGCGTTTATTACCCAAGAAGACCGCTTTATCAAAATTGCTGAAGAATTTGGTGATGAGTCACCTATTGATGGCAGTAAGTGGTAACGATGGACGTTTTAACCCTCTAGGCAGCCGTCAAATTACAATTCCTTGATGAATGTAAAAAACGTAAATACACGGTACATAGTTACAAATGTAAATGATAATGCATTGCATTTGTAATTATGGAGTCTAACAATGAAAATGTCTGCAGCAATGCTAGTGACGGGATTACTAGCGTTTGGCGCTCACGCAAAAGTGGTCGAAATTGAACATGCTCAGGGCACAACGAAAGTAGAATCAAACCCTGAACGCGTGGTGGTTATTGGCCTAGGCGCACTTGATACCGTGAAGGCATTTGGTATTGAACCTGTCGCTATTTCTACCGTCAGTATGTTTCCTGATTACCTTTCAGAATACCGTGACTACAAGTTCGTTTCGGCAGGCAGCCTTCACGAACCAGATTTTGAAACCATCTATACGCAAAAACCTGATTTAATCATCATCGGTACACGTGCTGCGTCTAAGTTCAAAGAGCTTTCAGAAATTGCTCCGACAATCGTCTATGCATCAGACGCGAACAAAGGTTACTGGGCGAGTACGCAACAACAATGGCGCAACCTCGGTGAAGTGTTTGAAAAACAAGACTTTGTAGAGAAAAAAATCGAACAACTTGATAACGAGTTCAAAGCGATTAGCCAGTCTAACCAGTCAAGTAACACTGACGCTCTAACCGTAATGAGCGCGGGTGGCAACATTACAACGTTTGGTACGCAGTCACGCTTCTCAGCGATTTACAAAGATTTTGGCTTTAAAGAGACTGTAGCTGGCATCAAAGAAAGCCGTCACGGCGATCTCGTGTCGTATGAATTTATTCGTGAGAAAAATCCAGATACGCTACTGATTATCGATAAAGATGTCCTAATCAACAAAGGCAAGCCAAGCACGGTAAAACGTGATTTTGAAAATGACCTTGTGAAAGCGACGGATGCTTACCAAAACAAGAAAATGGCTTACCTAGATATCAATGCTTGGTATCTGTCGATCTCTGGTATGCGTGCAACAGAACAGATGATCTCAGACGTTAAGTCGGCATCGGCAATAAACTAATACCTATTACAAAAAGAATAAGAAAAGAGCCTCAAGTTATTGCTTGAGGCTTTTGTGCTGAGAGGCAAAGAGTGAAAAAGTTACTTCTGACGCTGGTTTTACTGAGTGTAGCGTCATTGTTCGTTGGTGTAGGGCAACTCAACCTAACATCACTTTTGGCAGGTGATTCTGCTAGTTGGAATCTATTATTTACCAGCCGTATTCCACGTTTAGTTGCTGTCCTTCTTGCTGGTTCAGGTCTAAGTATTGCAGGTTTAATCATGCAGCAAATCAGTCAGAACAGGTTTGCTTCCCCCTCAACATCGGGCACTATCGAATGTGCCATGCTTGGTTACATCATTAGCTTGGTATTGTTTGGTAGCGAACAGCTATGGTTGGTCTTTGCTGTGGCAATGGCAGGCACGTTACTGTTCGTTCAATTCATCAACCGAATTCAATTTAAAAACGCCATTTTTGTGCCCTTAGTCGGTATCATTTTCGGTAATGTGGTTGACTCACTTGCAACCTTTATTGCTTACAAGTACGACGCGCTACAAAACCTTTCCAGTTGGACGGTGGCTAATTTCGCCAACCTTCTGCAAGGTGATTACGAACTGCTCTATATCGCGATTCCATTTGCAATATTCAGTTATCTTTATGCTGCTCGTATCTCTGCGGTTGGTCTTGGTAAAGACTTTGCGACTAACCTTGGCTTGAACTACCAACAGGTGCTAATCATTGGTGTGCTGCTGGTTTCTGTCATGTCCGCTTCTGTGGTGATGATTGTAGGTATGTTACCGTTTCTTGGCCTGATCGTACCAAACCTTGTCAGCCACTTCTTCGGCGATAACTTAAGACGCAATATCCCGCTTACTGCGATACTTGGCGCATTGATTGTGTTGTGCTGTGATTTAGCAGGGCGGCTGATCATCTTCCCTTACGAGATTCCCATTTCGACCATCATCAGCATCTTAGGTGGTTCTGTGTTTATATTCTTTATCTTGAAAGGTCAGAAAGATGCAAGATAGAACCAAACTCGTTTTGCTTGCTGTAACAGCAATCGTATTTTGCTTTCTGTTTATTGGCATCGGCCTCAATGCGGACAACTATCAATACTTTTTGTCACGCCGCGTTCCTAAAGTGTTGGCGATGGTGATCGCAGGCATAGCCATCGGGCAATCTGCATTAGTATTCCAAACCATTACGCACAACCGAATTTTGACGCCGAGCATTATGGGCTTTGACTCGCTTTATATGTTCACTCAAGTGCTGGTGGTGGTTTTGTTTGGCGGCATGAGTGCCATGGCATTAAACGCCTACGTCAACTTCGGTTTGTCTGTGGCTGCTATGTTGGGGTTCTCGATGCTGTTGTTTAGCTTTTATTTCAGAGGAGAGCGACAGAACTTAATGGTGTTACTACTTCTTGGTGTCATTCTAGGGCAGTTGTTCTCCAGCATCTCGTCATTCTTCACGATGTTGCTCGATCCTAATGATTTCGCCGCAGTTCAAGCTAACATGTTTGCCAGCTTCAATAATGTCAAAGTAGAACTTGTGTATCTATGTGCGCCGCTGCTTCTTAGTCTCAGTCTTCTGTTGTTTCGTTTGCACCGCACGCTCGATGTTTTTTGGTTAGATAAAGACAACGCGACCAGTTTGGGGGTCGATGTTAAGAAAGTGACACTGCAAGTGCTGATTTTGAGCGCGGCACTGATCGCCATCTCGACGGCCTTAATTGGGCCAATTATGTTCTTTGGCTTGTTGGTGACCAATCTTGCAAGAGAGCTGTTTCGGTCATTCCAGCATAAGGTTTTATTGCTAGGTGTATCTTTATTATCGGTTGCTTCTTTATTAAGTGGTCAATGGATTGTTGAGAATCTATTTGGGTTCTCGACCACCATCAGTGTCGTGATTAACTTTGTCGGCGGCATTTATTTCTTAACCATGTTGCTGCGCAACAAAATTGTCTAGGTTTCTATGATTTCATTAAAAAGCCTGACCAAAGCTTTTGGTCAATCTAAAGTGGTCGATAGCGCAAGCGCTGAGTTTGAAAAAGGCAAAGTGACCTCAATCATCGGCCCAAATGGTGCAGGAAAAAGTACTCTTTTATCAATGGCCAGTCGTCTAGTCAGTAAAGACAAAGGCGAGGTTTACATCGATTGTAAAGAGCTGAGCGAGTGGGATACCAAAGAGCTCGCTCAGCGACTAGCTGTGCTGCGTCAAGCGAACAACATCACCATGCGATTTACCGTTCGAGAGATGATTGCCTTTGGGCGTTTCCCTTATTCACAAGGTAAGCTCAATGATGAAGATAACCAGATCATCAACAAAGCGATTGAATACTTGGACCTAGTAGAGATTCAACACAAATACTTAGACGAGTTGAGTGGTGGTCAACGACAGCTTTCGTTTATTGCTATGGTCATGGCGCAAGATACCGACTATGTATTTCTCGATGAGCCGCTAAACAACTTAGATATTAAGCATTCGCTGCAAATTATGCGTAACGTTGGCCGTTTAGCCCATGAGATGAACAAAGCCGTCGTCGTAGTGATTCATGATATTAACTTTGCTGCGTGCTACTCAGACAAGATCATTGCACTTAAGAAAGGGCAGGTAGTAGCGCAAGGTAAAGTGGAAGAAGTGATTCAGTCTGATATTTTAGAAAGTATCTACGAAACGCCGTTTAACATCATTGAAGTCGATGGCAAACGGATGTGTACTTACTATTAATAAGCGAAAGGCCTTGAAATGATTCAAGGCCTTTTTGTCACTTAGTCAGATCTTCGATAATTGGGCACTGACTGTTGGAGTCCCCTGGGCAAGCAGAGACCCAACTCTTGAGCTGACGTTCGATCTCTTTGAGCTCTTTAATCTTTACTTCCACTTCAGCAAGTTTCTCTTTTGCTTTCGCTTTTACTTCACTGCTTTTCCGGTTTGGATTTGAAGCGAGCTGAACGAACTCTTTACATTCGATTAGTGAAAAGCCTGCATTTTTAGCACGTGAGATAAGGTTGAGCTCTTGAACTTGTTGCTCAGAATACTCACGATAGCCAGAGTCACTACGGCTAGGGGAAGTAATCAGCCCTTTGTCTTCATAAAGGCGAATAGACTTACTCGATAGTCCCGTCAGCTTAGATACAGCGCCGATGTTCATAGGTTACTCCTTGGGCAAACCGACATAGTGTATTGAACGTCTACTCACTATTGTAACGAGTTTTGGAACAATAAAGCTACTTGCAGGAGTGTTACAGAAAATAAAAAGCCCACCTCGTAAGAGATGGGCGGCGCTGAATGTTTCAGCAATTGGGACAGTAATAGCTTATAGGTAGTAACGTGCGCCGATTAGCCACTTGTCATCAGTTTGGTTATTGTTCGCATCGTTTAGATCAAACTGGTAAGCAGTGTAACCAACAAACTTAGGTGTGAAGTTGTACTCAGCTTGTAGTGCTAGCTCTTCACGTGCCGTTTCTTTTTGCGAATTTGCAAACTGCTTACCTTCAACCATTTCGTAGTTAACGATTAGGTTTAGGCTGTTATCAAGAGCGTATGAAGCCAGTGCTTCGTATGCGTTGCTGTCTGCAAGAAGAGTCGAACCGTCATAGTTCATATTTTCGTTATCTGCGTAAACACCTGCTAGGTAAAGACCTTTACCGTAAGTACCGTATTTAACAGAAACTAGGTGTGATTCAGCTGTTCTTTTTGTTACGCCCAGCGCAGTGAAATCACCCGTGTTGTACGTGTAGCCGAGAGAGAAGCCAGCGATCGAGTAACTTACTGCTGCTTGAATACGATCATCGTACTTGTAGCCACTTTTGTATGCTTCGCTTTCATCGTACTCACGCTCATCATTAGCGCCTTGCCAACCTAGACCGAAGTTAAATGCGCCAGCTTCACCGAACTCAAAACCGTTACGGTAACTGATCATTTTGTCAGCTCGACCCGTGCCTAGAGCACCGTGGTTGTCGTAGATAAAATCGTTCGCGTAAGCAATCGGCATATCAGCTACACCAGCTACGTCATAGTATGGTGCCCACTGAGTACCAACAACTGCGCGGCCAAGCTCATCGTGCGTTAGGCCAACGTAACCTAGACGCGTTGTGAATGCGTTGTCGCCACCGTCTAGGTAGTTAAGAGCCCACTCGCCTTTCGCATCAGCAGTGAAACCATTACCTAGATCTTGTGTAGCGTTAAAGTTGATACGTGGAGAGTTAGTACCGACATCTGTATCGCCTTGCTCAGAGCCATTTAGGTTTGCTGAAACGTGGCCACCGATAGAGAAAGTCGTGCCTTCTTGGTTGTACAGTTCAACTGCATAAACAGAAGTAGAAAGAGTCGCGATAGCAGCTGCTAAGATCGTTTTTTTCATAATAGAGTCCATATATATGAGCCGACAGGCTTTTTGTCATTCGTGTTTTAACGATGTGGCAGACTTTATATGGGTTGTTTACATAAAGGTTACAAAATATAGTAAAACGTTCAAATTGGAATTGATGCCAATTAAATCAATGCCTTATAGCTGAAATATGCTGTTACATTATGTTTTTTTATAGTTTGATTTGTTGTTTAATTATTATGGCGAATGTATTGCTTAGAAACCAAATTAATATCGAATAATCAGACATTTAAAGTTCTGTTAAGGGAAGGGGTAATAATAAGCCAGCCGGATGCAAACGGTTGCTTTTGGCGTGGATGAAAGTAACCGCTTGGCGTCACCAATTTTTTGGGAGAGGGGAATGGCTAAGGAGCCGTTTTCTTTACTCGTTTCTGAGCGAGTGTTTCATAATGGACGGTATCACGGCTTAGCGTCCAGTTAATAGCACGCTCAAGTGGTAACGCAGGGCTAAAATAATAGCCTTGAACATAATCACAACCATATTCTCTCAGAATGTTGACCACTTCCTCGTGTTCAACACCCTCTGATACCACGGTGTAGCCAAGCCCGTGAGCGAGAGAAATGGAGTTTGCGACAATCGAACGATTTCTCTCATTTTTTTGCATCTGATACACGAAGGACTGGTCGATTTTGATTTGATCAACAGGCAGATCTCGAAGCAATGAAAGAGAGGAAAAACCAGTACCAAAGTCATCCAAACTTATTCTAAATCCCATCTGTTTCAGTCTTTCTAACAAAGTCGCAGGGCTTCGTAAGCGGTTAATCGCTGTTGTTTCAGTGATCTCCAATACGACCATTTTGACAAAGTTCTTGTTTAAAAACGCTAATCGGCTCAACTGATTTTCCAAGTTTTTGCTCATCAAATCCTTAGCGGAAAGATTGACATGTACTGGGCAGTGAATACCCGCCGTGATCAGTTGTTCAATGTCACTTGCTACTTTATCCAGCATCCACTCTGTAATTGAGGTGATTTTGTTGCTTTGCTCAGCAATGGCAATGAAATCTGACGGTGTGATGGGTTTACCATCTTCATCCAACCAGCGCATTAACGCTTCATAACTACAAACAATATTGTGCTCTAAACAGATAATCGGCTGATAGAATAATTGAAATTCATTGTTTTCTATCGCTTGGTCAATTTGACGAGAAATCTGTAGCTTTCGACGCGCGTCTTGACTCATATGCGCTGAGAAACTCGCCACCTCGTTACCGTGTGTTTTGGCCCAATACATCGCGACATCTGCCGCATTAATGATCTGTTCGACGCAGGCTCCATCTTTTGGATACGATCCAATACCGACGATAACGCTGCTGGTCAGTTCGAAACCATCAATCGAAAACGGTCTTTTGAGCGATTGATTAATTTTATGCGCAATATCGAATGCATGATCCATTGATTGATTCGGCATGACAACAACGAACTCGTCACCGCCAATACGCGCAATAAAATCCCCTTTCCTGAGGTGTGATCGGGCGCGGTGTCCGATCTGAATGAGTAGTTGATCACCGCAAAAATGTCCCATTCCATCGTTAACTTGCTTAAAGTTGACCACATCGATCAGCATTAGTTGGAAAGGAATGTTGTCTTCAACGAGGAAGTTTACGGTTTCAATACAGTGTTTACGATTAGGCAGGGCAGTAAGTGGGTCATGAAGAGCATTGTGCTTTTCTTCTTGGGCGAGCATATGCAATTGCTGAATGGTACTTAGGCTAAACTTAGTGACCATAAACACAAAAATACTGCCTGAAAACAGAATCATAGACAGTCCGAACAAAATTGGGTCGACAGTCTTGTCAATAAGCAATGAACCTAAAACCAGAGAGTAACCGAGGATGAAACAAGCTATCAACAGACTCAACCATCTCCACCCAGTGTGTTGGGTTTGAGCGCATATTTTTTTTGCTTGAGCTAACCCAGAAACAAGAAAAACAATGCCAATGATGATGAGCGTGACCGCGAGTATGAACAAAGAAATATCCAGTAATAGTATATCGTTTTGTTAAATTGTAGTTAGGCCGTTATGAATATCAAGTGCGTGAGGTATTCATAGCTTAAATTTTAGTCATCAAATCCTTGTTTACAAAGGTGTCATTAATTTTCCTGTTCGAATTAAATCAACAGTTGCTTCAGATCAACAAAAATTATTTATATTGTTGAATATTTCAAATATAAGTTGAAACATTCAAAAAATATTGAATAATGGTTCAAACAATACAATAGAAGCACTACGCTTCATCAAATTGCTCTGAAACAGGAACATACCCATGTCGAATTCGTTTGTGCTGGTCATTAACTCTGGCAGCTCATCATTAAAGTTTGCTGTAATTGACTCTGCGTCTGGTGACGCGATTATCAGTGGCTTAGGTGAGTGCTTTGGTTTACCAGAAGCCGTGATCAGCTGGAAGTATAATGGTGAGAAAACTGAAGAAGCTATTGATGCTCCAGACAATCATCACCAACATGCTATCAATCGAATCGTAGCATTGATGGAAACGTTAGGTTTCACAAAAGATTTAGTTGCCGTGGGTCATCGTATCGTACACGGTGGTGAGAAATTCACTTCTACCGTACGAATTAATGATGAAGTATTAGCAGAAATTGAAAACTTGTCTGATCTGGCACCGCTCCACAACCCAGCAGGCGCTAAAGGTATTCAAGCTGCTATGCAAGCTTTCCCAAGCCTACCTCAATTCGCTGTATTTGATACTGCATTCCACCAAACAATGCCGCAAAAAGCATTCACAGGTGCGATTTCAAATGAGCTTTATAAAGAGTACGGAATCCGTCGATACGGTTTCCACGGCACTAGCCACTATTTCGTAAGTCGTGAAGCGGCGAAAATGCTTAACAAGCCAGTGGAAGAGTCTAGCTTTATCTCTGTTCACCTCGGTAACGGCGCATCAGTATGTGCGATTGAAAATGGTGAGTCAGTCGATACCTCTATGGGCTTCACGCCGCTAGCTGGTCTAATGATGGGTACACGTTCTGGTGACCTTGACCCAGGCGTTATCGAATTCCTAATCAAAAAAGGTTGGACGACAGAGCAAGTATTCGACACTCTGAACAAAAAATCAGGTTTCCTAGGTGTTTCTGGCCTAACGTCAGACGCTCGTGGCATCCTAGAAGCGATGGAAAATGGTCACGAAGGTGCGAAACTGGCATTTGAAGTGTTTACCTACCGCGTAGCGAAGTACATTGGTTCTTACCTCATTCCACTTAGCAACCTAGATGCAATTATCTTTACGGGTGGTATTGGTGAAAACTCACTACCTATTCGTCGCGAAATCTTAAACAACCTTAAACTTCTAGGTTTTGTTGAAGACGAGAAGGGCAACGAAGACGCACGCTTTGGTAACGCAGGTATCATAGCGAAGTCACAAATTCTTGATGCAGTAGCGATGGTTATTCCAACCAACGAAGAGTTCGTAATCGCTCAGCAGTCGGTAGAGCTGCTGTAATTGAGCTTAAACCAAGTACTTAAAAGCGAGCCCAAGTGGCTCGCTTTTTGATTTTGTTAGTTAGAAAGGTGATGGCTCATTCATCGTTTAGCCTTGTTCAACCGCTCTTTTCGCTGCCCTCAAACCCATCTGATACCCGGCATCCAGCTTGTCTTTATTTGTCGTTAGCCTTCCCACAGCGAAGTTATCTTCTGGGGCAATGACTTTGATGACGCAATCTTGAGGAGGGTGATTAATGAACTCTAAGGTTTTGTTGTATTGTTCAGCTCGAACGATCATCGCATCAGCGAGATGGGGCGTCTTTTTCATAAGTCGGCGCAGTAGCCAAGGTGCTTTTGGAGGATGTTTCTTGTAGCCTTGCTTTTGCGACAGAATTACGGTTATTTCCTTAGCTCCTCTGTTGTATGCCTCAATTACAGGGATTGAGTCGACTACTCCTCCATCAATCATTGTTCTTCCTTCAACATTGATAGGCGTGCGATAAGCCATCGGAAGCGAGCATGATGCTTTTAGGATCGTCTCTAAATTACTCTCATGTCCGAGGGTATAAACGGGTTCGCCAGTTGAGACATCCGTAGTCACGATATGGAAAGGCAGAGGTTGTTTATTAAAGGCTTGTATATCATATGGATACTGTAGTGCGATATGATCCCATAGCCAGTCGAGATCTAACCAGTGTCCACCCCTAGCAAACCGTTTAAAGTTTATAAACTCAGGGCGACAAGAGTAGTCTGCAATGATGGTATAGGTTCGACCGCGTTGATTTGAAAGCCACGAGGCGATATTGGTCGAACCCGCCGATACTCCAATGCAAAAATCAAACGGGTTGTAGTCGTGGTCGATAAAGCCGTCTAGCACTCCAGCAGCGAATATGCCGCGCATAGCTCCACCTTCTACGACCAGAGCATGTTTTGTGTTCTGTGTCATTTTACATGGCTTCCCTGACTTGATGTGTGTTTACCCTTCGCCTACTGAGGAGAGAAAGTCTTCAACAGTATTATTACTAAAATAGTGGTCAGATGTGTAGGTGAGAATGATAAACAGCGTCACAATTGTGGTGTATTCATTTGTTTTAATACAAACTCGACAAAAGTTCGATTCTTTAATGACAATTGTTTTGAACGATAGAGCAGATGGATCGGCTTGGGTTTGGGCGCATAGGCCTGAAGCAATTCCACAAGTGTTTCAGATTGGATCTCTTCTTCAACGAGAATTTTGGGCTGCAATAACACGCCCGCGCCATTTATTGCCGCAAACTTGAGGACATCTCCATTATTCGAGGTAAGACGGGTATTAGTGAGACCAAATGTGTTTGATGGCATATTTACGACTTGTTGGCTTTCCCCTTGATGATACTGAAAGCCTAAACAATGGTGCTGGTCGAGATCTTCTAAACAAACAAGTTGGTCATGTTTTGCTAAGTAGCTAGGCGCGGCGCAGTAAGTCATTTCGTAATCGCCAAGCTTGCGTGCGACAAGTGAGGAATCGACTAAATCACCAATACGTATAATGACATCCGAATCGCTGCGATAGGGGTCAATGAGGTTGTTATCTAGTATCAATTCGACATTCAAGTCTGGATATTCGGTCAGAAAGTCTGCCACGATTGGTGCAAGTATCTTCTTGCCGTAAGTCACTGGACAGTTAACCTTTACCGTTCCCGTAGGGCGATTGATCAAGGTATGAATGAGATTTTCAGCGTTGATAATATCTTCAATGATGCGCTGACACTCTTGGTAATAGAGCTTACCTGCTTCGGTAAGAGATTGCTTGCGAGTGGTGCGGTGAATCAGTTGCGTACCTAGGCTTTGCTCTAGAAAACTCACATGCTTGCCGACCATCGTTGGTGAAATATCAAAATGATGAGCGGCGTTGCGAAAGCTGCCGTGCTCTACCACATAAGCGAAGACTTTCATGCTGGTTAGTTTGTCCATTGCGCACTCACAGTTTATAAATAAATAACCAGGCTGGAGTTTATCAATCAAACAAGGTTAATTACAGTGGCTTTGATGATAAAGAATGGAGAAAGGGATCCATCATGAAGCAGAGTATTTTCGTCACTGCCGAACTTAAAATGAATATTAACCAACCTAGAGAGCAGGTCATGCAAGCGATAGAGCAATTTTGCCTTGATATGCAAAGTGAAGAGGGTTGTTTGCAAGCGATTGCAACTTTTGATGACAAAGCGCCACAACGTGTGATCTTGTGGGAACAATATCAAGACCGTGCTGCAATCGATGCTCATTTTTCGATGCCTCATACGCAGGCGTTCATTGCGTCTGAAGTGGCGGAATTAGTACAAGCATTTGAAACTCAGCAGGGGGTAAAATCATGAAGTGGGGCATTTTAGGTACCAGTTTTATTTCTGGCGTAATGGCAGAGGCGATCAACAATGATGGCAAAAGTGAACTCTATGCCGTGGCGGGGCGTTCTGAACATAATCTAAACACCTTTGCCAAGCAGTATGGCGTCGACAAGACTTTTAGCGATTACCAGGCGTTGATTGAAGATCAACAAGTCGACATCATTTACATTGCGCTGCCAAACCATCTACATCATGACTTTATTGTTAAAGCCGCACAGCAAGGAAAAGCCATTCTTTGTGAGAAGTCACTTTCCGTTGATATGGAAAAAACCGAGCTGGCTTTGAAAGCCGTTGAAACACATCAGGTGTTCTTTGCCGAAGGTTTGATGTACTTGCACCATCCACTGATCACTGAATTGGTTTCGCTATTAAAATCAGGAGAAATCGGTGAGTTACGCTCGATTCATACTTCCTATATTGCGTCGATTGCCGAGTTCGTCAATCCAGACAGTAAAGGTGCATTATATAACCTAGGTTGTTACCCGATATCACTGCTCTATTTGGTGGCAAAAACCATGCTCGGTGAGCAAGCGTTTGAAGGTCGAACCGCCACTGCCATTGGGCGAACAGGGCAAGACGGTAATATCTGCGAATCGAGTCTGATGATGCAGTTTGGTCAACAACAAACTGCCACTGTTCATACCGCCGAGGATCATGGTCTCAAGCATCAATTTACTATTCTCGGCAGCAAAGGTTGCATTACACTGGATTCTAACCCGTGGCTGCCTACACAAGAAAACCGTTTAAGTGTCGAAATCTATGAGACGTCAAAACGGTCAGTGTCTGTGAGAGCTGAAGGCGATGCGTTCTTCTATCAGGTTCGCAATATACGTCAAGCAGTTGAAAAGGGTCTTAAAGGATTAGAAAACCCATGTGCAACGTGGAGTGATTCGCACCGGATCATGCAACTGCTAACCGAATGGCACGGCCTGGTTAGATAACATATTTATCCAACATGATTTATTACTTATTGTATTTGGTGACAATCAAGCGAGTCTAGAGCTCGCTTTTAATTGCTATAGACTGAATAAATAAGCGAATAGAACAGAGATGACGTTTAGTTTGAAAAATCGACCTCAATAAAATGGATATAAAATAACTTGCCAGCTTGATTTTATGCTGTATAGTCGAGCGTGCTCTGACATTAGAGTAGTTAAAAATTAAAATTCAGTAAGTCTTCCAGCGACATCCCTAGCCAGTTTTTCCTGTTATACCCTCAATTGTAAAATCTAATAATTACTACTATCAGTGCACCTCAGTGGAGGACCTCCCTCCATCATTTTCATCTTTATAAATAATTTATATAAGTAGGTAAATAATATGGCACGTTCCATAGGTAGAAAAAGATTCTGGTTCCATAAGAAAAGTGTACTGAAACAACGGGATACATCTTGTTAATAACATTCAATATATTTAAAAGTAATCAAAAATGGTCTTCAGACATCAATCAAATTAATGATGATATACTGTCGAGACAAGTAGCACGTAAGGGCAATATTAATATACTAGGATTGAGCTACCATTACTGTGAATCCAGTTCTATAGGTAGTATCACCGACAAAGATAACGCTTTGGTTGGTGAATTTATGATTTTCAGTTAAATAGCTTTATCATTTCCTGAATACACCCATTTCTCTTCGCATAAGTTCATAATGTATAAATAAACTGATCTTTAGGGCTAGTTCATTTTCTATATTATTAATGTAAATAAAGTTACCGTTCGCAGGCTGCGCGAAGGTACTTTATCAATCAATATGCTCAAAGGAAGCTGTTGCCCTATACCTTGCTAGGGATACAGTCCACCAGTTATTCGCAGTATTGCTTTTCTTATTGAAGCTAGAATCCGCCTTCTTTCAAATTGCTAGCGGAAGAGAAGCACGGCTTTATCGACAAATAGAGTTTTCAGCTCTTCAACACAAGTTTGTAAGAACCATTGTCGTTTCTACGTTCTAACATGAATGTCCAAAAACGCTTAAGGGATTCACGGATTACTTCCGAAGAACTCCTGATGATCAAAACGGGTTTGGACTATGACCGTGTATCGGCTCGCCAGTGGTAGGGTGAGTAAAGTAGATATCGCTGGCATGGAGCATTAAACGCTGCGGAATATCAATGGTTTCATGATGACTACCTAGTTGTGGGTCGTTATAAAGATCGCAACCTAAAATAGGATGACCAAACTCCAGGCTATGAATACGCAATTGGTGTGTGCGGCCGGTAATCGGGGTGTATTGAACTAACGTTCTGCGGGGGTTATCTAAGCGACTTATTACCTGATAGTCACTAATGGCACTTTTGCCCGTATCGTGGCAGATCTTGACCCGCGGGAACAAAGTCTTATCTTTGGCAATAGGGGCCGAGATTTGGCCATGATCACCATCAACCCAGCCAGCCAACATGGCGAGATAACGCTTTTGCACTGTCCGCGCTTGAAATTGCTGATTGAGACTCTTAGATGCCGCACTGTTAAGGCCCACCACCATAACGCCAGAAGTCCCTAAGTCTAATCGATGAGGCAACTTAGCATCCACAAAAGCGGGCGTCGCTTTGGCACTCTGGTTAGCGTCTTGCCCGTTGACTAAACGATAATGTACCGAATCCCAATTGAGTTGGTTTTTACCCGACAAACTGAGCAAGCCACTCGGCTTGTTGATCAGCAAAATATCGTCATCTTGATAAAGAATCTCTACGCTAGCATGGCATTCAGGTGCGACAAAATGATCAATTATTTCACTCGTATTAGCGGTAGATTTGGACATTGAAGAGGCCTGATGTAATAAAGCTGAGAGAGTACAAGAAGTAGTGGCAAAGCCAAGATGGCCACTACTTTGTCGTTAAAGGGGATACTTTGCAAGAGCGAATATTCTCAGCCACAAGAGATATGTCGTCTATTTACCGGCATATGCGACTTGGCAGGCTAGTTTTTGATATAGATACCGTTGCCAGATAGATTCAGCGCTTTAGTCGTGCCGACGGAATGATGGTTAAGCAACATTTTTATCTGGTCGCGATTGTCATTCTCAGCGAACGCGAGCAGTAGTGTATGGCTATCGGTGAGCAGGTTGTCATAGAGTTTGCTTCTGCCAAGTTCGATTTTGCACTGGTTAATGCCTTGAATAGTGCCTTTAAATTTAAAGGCTCGTATTGCATGGTCATATTCCATATTAGTGAAGTTCACATCACAGCTTGATATGCCGTTCATTTTGGCAACGAGTATGAGCTCATTACTGCTGTTATGAGAAAACGTATAGCGGTCATAAATGATGGTTTGTCCGTTACCCTTTGAATGATTGTTATCGTATACCCAATCCCCAAGATAGCCGGTGTTAATCTGTGATGGTCGCAGGGCCTTGACTGGCATAAATAGTTGATTTTCAGAGCTATGTTCAGTGAGGCGTAATTTGAAGCCAGTACTGTCTTCTGCTCGTAGTCCCTGAAACGTTCGGGCTAGAAACTCGGCCCTATCACTCTCTGTTATGGTAGTGAAGCGAGCTCTTACTGTCGGTCCTTTGATGTCAAAAGAGGCGAGTTGAGTGGGTGACATGCTATCGACCTTGAGAGTGTCGCTGTTAGCTTGGCCTTTATTGACATCAGCCCGAGTGCGAATGAGGCTCGTCAACTGAGTATTGTGTTCGCTGGTTGTGCTCATTGTGCCACCCGCTATGGTGCGAAAGGCAGCGTTATCACTATCGTCGTAGATAAAAGAAACGCCATAGTATTTGTCATTAACCAGAGTATTTGCATCGCTCTTAGCAGTTAAATAAACCCCAGGCGCTTGCTTAAGCTCTATGGTATTTGAATGCTTCTTCTTGGGAGGTGTTGTCGCTGAGTCACTGCCGCCGCCGCAACCAAAAAGAAACAGAGAGAACAGCGTAATAGTAGGGAGGTTAGTTTTCAAAATGTCGCCTTCATATCGTGGGTTAGTCGCTATCAGCAGACCGATAGTGATTTGGTTGGGCAACAAAGTAGGGCAAAAGGTCATGTAGCAACAGACATGAATTGTCTTGTATTGCATGTGTGTTCCATACAAAGACGTACAATCAAAATTGATGGCTCTATATACACGTAAAGTCAGTTTTTGTATGGTGGGCGCCCTATGGCTAAGCTCAATGACGAAAGTGATCATGAAAAATACTCTGCCAATGGACAGGATAAATCAGCATTTCTATTTCAAACTTAAATAAGCACCCATATAGCTTGGAAAAAGGTAGAGCAACATGACCCAAATAGTCTTGGTCGAAGATGATGAAAAGTTGAGCGCTTTGTTGGTGGAGTACCTATCGGGCAGTGGCTTCAGCGTAACACCTGTTTACGATGGGAAGGGTGCTGTAGACGTCATCTTAGACACTCAACCTGACCTGGTTATTTTAGATTTGATGTTACCTGGTTTGGATGGCCTACAAGTCTGTAGCATGATACGACATAAATATGTTGGTCAAATTCTGATGCTAACAGCGAGCAATGACGATTTTGATCATGTGTCAGCCCTTGAGATTGGCGCAAATGATTTTGTTTCTAAGCCGATTAAGATGCGAGTGTTGATTGCACGAATTAGGAATCTATTGCGTCGCCAACATATCGATAGCGAAAATTTGTTAAGCAGTGAAAAAACGTCTAAAGAAACAACACTAAAGTGTTTCGGTGAGCTAGCTATAAACTTTACTCGGCGTACTTGCACGGTAGCGGGGCAAGATTCGGGCTTAACCGATGCTGAATTTGATTTGCTATGGATATTCGCCACCCACCCAGATGAAATCCTATCTCGTAATTTCCTTGTCTCAGAAACTCGTGGCATCGAATATGATGGCTTGGACAGAACGGTCGATAATAAAATTGCGATTTTACGAAAGAAACTCGGTGATGGCAGCGGTGAAACTTCAAAATTAGTCACCGTACGTGGAAAAGGTTACCTTTTTGTCTCGGACCAGTGGTGATTAAAAGTGAGACGCATTTTTTTTGAGATCTATTTCAGTTCGTTCTTATGCTTTTTCATTGGGATTATTCTTGTTTCCTATTACTTTCAAAATATCCGCCCTGACTACGAAAGGCAGTTGGATGTTGCCCATGTGGCTTCCTTTGCTCGTGTTGTGAATGACATTACGCTCATTGATAAGAGTAAAGCCGATCATGCAATCGATGAGTTTGTTAAAGAGAGTTTTTTTGACGTAAAAGTTATCAGTTGGGACGAGCTGAATAACTTAAGAGATCAACAGAAAAGCCAGCTTCGATCTGAACGAGCGATCAGCATCGAGGAAGACGAATACATCTTATACGTCAATGAGACGCTCTATTACCTATTCCCCGATAAGCGTTACGATATATGGGACGAGCTAGAATACGAGGATGACTTTTTATTCTTTTGGTTCGGAGGTTGCTTCCTCTTATTCAGCTTATTAACGGTTTATTTATTACATCGTCGCCTTATTCCCCTTGAGCAGGCGACTACCCAGTTTGCTCAAGGCGATTTAACCGCTAGAGCTTCAGAAAAAAACGCCATTAAACTTGGAACACTAAACCGACAGTTTAATGTTATGGCGCAAAAAGTGAGTCAAGTCATCGCGAGTCAAAAACAGCTGACCAATGCGGTAGCTCATGAATTGCGCACGCCACTTTTTCGCATGGAGTGTCAATTGGCGTTGTTAGAGGAAATGGATGTTGACCCAGCAGTACAAAGACACGTTGATGGACTGACAGACGATATTGAAGAGTTAGAACAACTGGTAGAAGAGTTGTTGTACTACGCTCGTTTAGAGGGAGTTGATATTGAGCTGTCGCGGACAGAGGGAAATGTGTTTGAATGGCTTGAGCCCTTAGTCACCAAGTTACAGCTCGTTAGTAGAGCCAAGATCATACTTGAGTGCGACGATTCTCTTACGCTGAGTGTTGACCATGGACACCTCAAGCGTGCGCTATCGAATTTGATCACTAATGCAACCCGCTATGCGAATTCGGAAATCATCGTATCTGTGCAATGGAACGAAGAACAAATCGAGTTTCTTGTCAGTGATGATGGTCCTGGTATTCCAGAGTCAGAGTATGAAAAGGTTATTCAGCCATTTTATCGAATTGGCACCGCGCGAGACCGCAATAGTGGCGGACATGGCTTAGGGCTTTCGATTGTCGAACAAGTCTCTCGTGGCCACCATGGCTCATTAACCATCTCACGAAATACCCAACAAGGGGCGACATTTTTAATTTCCATTCCGCACGCTAAGCATTAATTTTGTCTATGTAGCCAGTAGCACCGAGTCTAGATTTTAGTGTTGCCTAAGAAGTCTGATCTGTAAGTGCTACTGCATTGTGCCCGCCTTAATCTCTTCCAACCGCGTTTAAGCAATTGTATGTGTCTGTTTGAATTCAATACAAACCCATACAGAGAGCGGGTAGAGGCATACATCACTCAAGCGTAAATTACACACATCGAAAACATAAAGAGTAGTTAGTGTGTATATCCCCCAAACCTCTAAAACGATCGCGATGCTGTCAGTCATGACGGTTGTGATGCACTTTCCCGCCTATGCTGCGGAGCAAGTACCAGAAACTCATATTATCTCGCCAAACGAGTTGCCGAGTTACATCAAGACATTTAACAAGCGAAGTCAACGCAATAGATTATCCGTTGAAGGAGAGTCGTGTGTTTTGTCACTCAATGATTTATCAATGGATGACGACAACCTCTATTTTGATGCGACTTGTGATGGCAAAAATATTCTCTTTAAAACCACTGAGTCTTTACAACCGATTGCTGAAGGTATCGTTCTTACATATGACGATCTCGCGAATGACAAGTGGTCTTCGAATAATCAGGCCCGAGTCAAAGTGTCTAATGATCGTGGTGGTAATGTCACATGGCGAGGCACTCTTTTTGACCAAAATGAACAACGTAGTAAAGCGTTCAAATTGCAGATCAATGAGAGTCTGATTGAAGGCGGATATTCCGATATCAGTGTCAAAGGCGATAGCGCAACCTTATCTGGTGTACTTGGCACCAAAACGTATATCCAAATGCAGGCACTTATCCAACAGCATCCCAACGTGACGACACTAGAGTTTGGTGTCATTGATGGCTCCATTAACGATGCGATCAACATGCACACAGGGCGATTGATTCGTCATGCTGGCCTCAATACTTACATCCCTAAAACAGGCGAAGCCTATTCCGGAGGCGTTGATCTGTTCGCTGCAGGCGTTCAAAGACAATTTCAAACCGGTGCAACGCTAGGGGTGCACTCATGGTGTTGTGAGAAAGACCAGTCAGCTCATTTGCTAAAACCTTCGGACAAAGCACATTGGCCTTTACTGACCTATTCCAATGAAATGCTAGAGAAAGGGACTGAATTCTACTTCTACACCATTAATGCCGCCAGTGCCGATGATATTCATATCATGGCAAAAGATGAGTTAACAAAGTTTAACTTAGTGACTGAATTTATTAAATAAAACGATATTGGAAATAAAATTAGATGAAATTACTCCCTGTACTATTTACCACCTCTAGCCTCGTCTTTTCTGTCTCTGCGCTCGCCGATCTGGCCCCAGAGGAAGGGCTAGGAGGTTACGTAGGCCTGTTTCTTGGTTACTCGAGCAATCAATCCAATATCGACCCTAACAATACTACTCATGACGGTTCAAACATTGATAAGTCATCAGGGGCTGCACCGTTACCCGTCGGTGAGTTAACTTATACGTTTGGTGATGATTACGATCATCAACTGTTTCTCGGTATGGCCGAGGATGATTTAATTGAAGGAATGGGCGTATTGCAAATCGGTTATCAGTCAGAGTTGAGTGATGGTTCTGTGATTGGAATATCTTACATGCCAACGATCGGTGGAACGGATCTCTATAGTGACCCATACGCAAGTCGTCTTCAGCGAACTAAGACTAAAGTGAAGACTCACGGCGTGAGATTGATGGGGGAGAACTTAGCGGGAACACCGCTTTCTTTGGAAGCAGCCTTTGCAAATACCACCATTGACAAAGAGCAATCGGGTCAAAACTTGACTGCAGAACAGCAACAGTTGCTGGTCAGGGATGCGAGAACGTATGCACTGAAAGGAAGCTATCTAATTGAAGCTACTCAAGGAGTATATTTAGAGCCGCGTCTAACTTACATACGCTACGATGCGAAAGGTAGTGCAACCGCATTTCACAGTATTCAACCAGGGGTAACGATAACGACCTTCATCGAAAGGCATCAGTTATCACTTTCCATGGACTATGCGAAACGAAGCTATGATGAAATGAATCCTATATACGCTAAAAAGCGTAGCGATGATGACTTCAACAGCACCCTAGTATATCAGTACGTAGACATGTTTGATTGGGATGACTGGACTTTTGTTGGTAGCGCGGGATACGGCAAGCAGGAATCCAATATTGATTTTTTTAAAGGCAATGAAACGATGATTGCTGCTGGCGTGATGTACCAGTTTTAATCGATAAATTAATTAACCTGCCAGTGTGTCAAAATGAACTGGCAGGTTTTTTTCTTTTTACTCATAACGCTGAACCTACGAGTAGGAGCAAGGCTCAAGACCTAATCTAAGGCCAATGCCCACAGTAAATCTTACACACCAACCTTCTGCCGCACAGGGTTTAACCGTGGTCATTTTTTCCACCTAGTACTCGTGTTAGCATCAGACTTGAAATGTTATTAACGGAATACCATCATGTCTGCAGATTATTACGGAACGAGTGCAAATTACGCACGTAAAGAAGCCGGTTATCGAGAGAAAGCACTGAAACTCTATCCTTGGGTATGCGGAAGCTGTGCCCGTGAGTTTGTTTACTCTAACCTACGTGAATTAACGGTTCATCACAAAGACCACAATCACACTAACAACCCGGAAGATGGCAGCAACTGGGAACTGTTGTGCCTCTATTGCCATGATCATGAACACAGTAAATATCTCGATCATGATCGTTACGGTAGTGAGATAAAGCCAGGGCAAGATGACCACCAAAGCGCAACATACAATCCTTTCGCAGATCTAGCGAATATGATGAAAAAGTAATTGAGCATCTCAACAACTTAGTCCTGCGCAATATCGTTCAATACTGCTATTCCCATACTCTTTATCTTGAAGGACATCTCCCGCATCTAACAAGGAAAGAGTATGAACGGTGTATTTATGGCAATGGTGATCTTTGCTTTTGTCGGAGCTGTCACACCAGGTCCGGTCAACCTTATTGCGACGTCGACAGCCGCTCAGTTTGGCAAGTTCACCGCAGCTAAGCATGTAATTGGAGCATCGCTTGCCTATGCGCTGGTGGTCTTTATTACGGGGAATACACTAAACAGCCTTGTCGAATGGTTGCCTAGAATAGAATTGGGCATGCAGTTAGTGGGTAGTGCTTTTCTTATCTACTTAGCCTATAAAATATATTCAGCCCCTTTTGGTCAATTGGATGTCGAAGAAGAGCGCCATTCAAGTTGGATCAACGGGGCACTGGTTCAACTGTTAAACCCTAAAGCCTGGTTGGTTGCCATGTCTGGTGTTAGCCTTTATGTGATAGGGCAGAGTGAACAGCAAGTGTGGCTTTGGATGTACACCGCGGTTTCACTGCTTGCATGTCTGATTGGTGTCGGTTTATGGGCGGTCGTTGGTAGTTTGTTTACCAAACAACTTCACGAACCTAGAAAGCAACAGTTCTTTAACCGAGTAATGGCGGTTATATTGTTTGTATCAGTGCTTATGATTTGGGTTTGACAAGGAATGTCGAGATGAAAAGGGATAACAGCGCAAGCTTCAAGCAAAACCAAGTCTTACCTTGGGTTGAGTTGAGAGTCGCCAATCGAAGTAGTGCTTGTTATGACGCCCACTCACACGATGAATTCTCTTTTGGTGTTATTCTCCAAGGATCTGCGGACTATAAAAATCGTAATAAATCCCACGTGATTGGCGTGGGGGATTTGGTTACGATCAACCCTTCCGATGTACACTCATGCAACCCTGCAGCAGGCCTATGGTCATATAGTATGCTGTTTGTGAACGCGACAAAAATGGGGCAGTTGCAACGTGATATTTTGCGTGAGAATAATCAGCACATGCAGATGGATTACCAAGCATTTAATCACGACTTTGAACGCAATGACGCGTTAAAAGCTCAATACTTCACACTTTTTGATGCCTTAGAAAATGAGCAATCTAGCCTAAATATTGAAACTTGCTTGTACAGCTTTGTTGAATCCAGCTTTCAAATAACCAGCCCAACAAACCGACATAAGCATGCCGAACCGATTAAACGTATTCGCGAAAAGCTGCTCGATGAAGTGACAGCGCACCATGAGTTGGAAAGCCTCGCAGAAGAAGCGGGGATGAGTCGCTATCAGTTGCTTCGAGCGTTCAAAAACCAGTACGGATTGCCGCCATACGCCTATTTGATGGATGAAAAGATCAAGCGCTCTAAAGTAATGCTTAAAGCGGGGAACTCTCTCTCTGAGGTAGCGCATAGCTTAGGCTTTTCCGATCAGGCGCATTTTCAACGCCAGTTCAAAAAGCGCTTGGCCGTCACTCCGAAGTACTATCAATCACACTTTATTGCGGGCTAGCTCTAAAACGGTTAGCCAATTGGTGTAATTAACCACACTATTTGCAACAAATTAGCACTTATCTAAAGTCATTCAAAATGTATAATCGACAGTTCATTTACGCCTATCAACGTGATGTTAGGGCAGCTCAAACAATGGACTATTGATGAAATTACAAAAGATCGACAAGCAGTTATACCGTTCACGTTTGAACATTGTCATTGTCGCGTGTATCGCACTCTTAGCGGTATCAAGCCTTGCTATCTCTCAGGCACTTATTTACCTGTTTCCATCAGAGTCTGGCTCGAACTTCCACTGGAATTTACTTGGCGTGATTGTCAGCGCGATAGGCGTAGTGATGACGCTCATTAAGCTCAAAACACACCCTAAAATGCATGAAGTGGCCTACGTTTGGGATCTTAAACAGGCGTTAAACCTTGTTTACCGTAAGAAGAGAAAGCTCGATGCCGCAGCGGAGCAAGGTAATGCCGATGCTATGCTCGCACTCCAATTTAGCTATGACGGGTCTCGCCAGCTTTGGACACTGGACGATAACACCATCACGATGGATAGCTTAAATACGGCTCAAGCTAAACTGGATGAGTTGGTTGAAGAGCATGGTGTTGAGTTAGATATTTCTAATTATGATTCGGCGATTCTTAAGGCGTTTTAATGCTCTGAATATGGACCGCTGAATCTGAATATTAGCTGCCTTAAACGTCTGTTCATAAAACAACTTTGATATTCAAAATGTTGCCTACAGAAGTGTCAAGTACTGCGACGACAGGTCACAAATAGAGACTTTTGCTGTCTCTGTTCTCTAATACTTACATATTATTAAACTGTTACCTCCTCAGTTATATCTTTGGTAGTGGAGTAAATATAATTATGGCAAGTATAAATAGGTTAGGTTACAAGCAGATTGCTATTAGCCCTTTAGCATCTTTAGTGTCACGCTTATTGGTAGTTAGTGGAGGCGTTGTTATTGCATGCACCTTTTATTTTCTCTCCGTCATCGATAAACAGGCTGAAGAAGATGTATTGAAACGAGTTGAATTAGCAATAGCACTTGAGCGTAAACATCGGGAGCATATCGTTTCTGAATACACGTATTGGGATGAAGCCTATACAAAAATTGTCGTTGAAAAAGACACCGATTGGATTGATACCAATACGGGTAAGTACCTTGCAGAGGCTTATGAGTATGACTTCACTATTGGAGTCGTTGATCATGAAAAAAAAGCATTCTATTTCATCGCAGATGACACGGTATTATTAACCTTTGATCAGATTTACTCATCAAGCTTGCGTTATCTGAAAGAGTTATCATCAAGGAGTGAGGAAGAAACCAAAACGGCGAGTAGTTTTTTTATGCTTGGCGGTGAGTTGTATCTTGTTACTGGTGGGCCACTAATTAACGAAGAGTTGGCGACTCCAAGGCCGGGAACCTATATCGCGGCAGGGAAGCGTATCGATTCTGAGTACTTACAAGTATTTGCTGAAAATTATTACTTACCGACCTTAACACAAGTTCAGTCAACGGCTAGCGTTGACTCACAGAGGAGTTTAAGGTTGCAAAATGCGACAGGTGCGACGATATCGATTATAGAGTGGGAGCAAGGGCATCCAAGCCATGAGATATTACCAATACTGTTGCTACTAATTTTAGTTGTGCTAGGTATTTCTGCTTTTATCGTTCAGAGAATAATAGTTAATGACTGTGCGGCACGAAATGCTTACGAACAGAAACTCTATTTGGAAGCGACTACGGATCCTCTTACTAAGCTTAGCAATCGCAGGCATTTTTTTGAAATTGGTGAACAGCTAGTTCAGAACGAAATGGAGCCTTTGGCTGTGGTGATCATTGACATAGACCACTTCAAAAAGATCAATGACAATTATGGCCATCAAGTTGGTGACTTGGCATTGTCGCGCTTTGCGGAGATGTGTTGTCGTGAGATTCGAGCAAGCGATATTATAGGGCGTATTGGCGGAGAAGAGTTCGCTATTATTTTGCTTAACGTCGATCTAGCGATAGTCAATGAAGTTACTGAGCGAATTCGAAAACGTGTAGCGGAAAGTAACTTTAATTCAGAGGTCTCCAGTTTATCTATGACGATAAGTCTTGGAGTTGCGTTGTCAGACCAAGCACATACCCTCGAACATCTTATCAAGAGAGCAGATGGTGCTCTTTATCAAGCCAAGGTTAGTGGACGAAATCGAGTAGTCATTAGTGAACAAGTCAAAGAAGAATCATGTTAAAACTTTGTCTAGAGAAATGTATGTGTTGGCTCGATGGTAAGTTCACATAACCATTTGCAATGTACGGGTCTCGCCAGCTTTGGACATTGGACGATAACACCATCACGATGGATAGTTTAAATACGGCTCAAGCTAAACTGGTTGAGTTGGTTGAAGAGCACTGTGTTGAGTTAGATATTTCTAATTATGATTCGGCGATTCTTAAGGCGTTTTAGGCAGTTGTTAGGTTAGGTTAACTCTGAGCATTTTCTCCCAATGCCTATTTCATGAACTCGCCTATATTAGGTTTTCGGCTCGCTTTAAGAGATCCCCAACTCGGTCGTGCCTCCCTCTCGGGGATGACATTGAAATAGCAGAAGTATCTCTAGTTGCTGTCATTCCCAAAATGGGATGATAACGATACGGCAGAGATCGCTTTAGTTACCGTCATTCCATAGAGAGACGAAGGAGCGAGTAGGGAATCTTTGAAGGTTTTCTTAAGAGTTCGACTTACCATTACCTGCTAAATAGCTATTCTTCTAACTCATTTATCCCCCAAATAACTTAGAGTTAATAATTATTGAAACCTTATTAAATATGACTCTCCCTTACTAAAAACCTTCAGTTTTCATGGTGCTTATCACTTTAGTATTGGCTAATGTATATTCATATTGACTTGTTTTGATTCAACAGGCTCAGATGTATTCCATAATAACGATAATAGCCGATGATATTGCTGCTAATAAACAACAACTCCATCAATACAGCGGTAGGAGAACCTGCAAGATAATTGTGTATTAGCCAGAGCAAAGTTCCGAAAATCATTAATTGACGTAAACGTTGATCGTTGTGACTAAATGCAGCCGTGGTCTGAAATAGCGTTCCGCCAAAACTAAGCAAATTGATTAAGTCAACAAAGGTCACCAGAGTGATCACTAGCGCAGAGGTTAAAAATAGAAACATCATTCTTTTCGATGTGGTAAAAATACTAGTGAAATAGCGAACACTCGCGAGTAACATTAAGCTTGCAGCGGTCCATTGTTCTAGTAGAGCAAAGTGGGTGCTAATCAGGACGCCAGATATACATAAGCAACAGACAATTTTTTGTCTTTGTTTAAATTGAAATGATATCAGATCGAATACGATGGCGATTGTTATCAATACTTGGGACCAAAGAAATGCCGACATGCTTCCCTCCTACAAAATTTATAATAAATATGGAGGTAGGATTATGAGCATATGTCCCAAAGTAGGAATTAACTAAAGTTAATTCCTACTTTTATATTTAGCTTTTAATTCTGGCTTTCAATCTCGATAGGCTGACAGGGCTGATACCGATATAGCTGGCTATCTGAATGTTGTTAAGTCTGGTTAACCAATGTGGCCAATACTGCAGTAAGTGCCGATACCTTTGCTCAGGTGTGTGGAGTAGTAGCAGAGCCTCTTTCTGCTCCTTGAATATTAACTGTTGTTGTAACAGTGCGACTTTGGCTTGTAAGAACGAAGGCAATGTCAGTAAATTCAAGGGGATCCTTACCACTTCTGCTGCTGTAATAGCTTCAATTTGATATTGGGCAGACATTCCCTGTAACCAGCTTGAATAGAGGAAACATAGTTCACCGTCAAAATAAAACTCTTTGCATCTCTCAAGACCATTCTCACCGTAATGACAAGCTCTAAGTGTACCGGACATGATAAAATAGCAATAGTCCTGCCGAGTCCCCTGTGCGAGCAAAATATCTGATGGGTTCAGTGAGAGCAATCTAAACTGAGTTGACAGGGATTTAACCGCTTGGGGCGGAACACCCATATCAGAGAAATATTCAGTCACCTTAGTGAATTTACCCAACATAAAAACAGGTTCCATATTTTCTTTATTTCGCCAAGACTAGCACATTTCATATCCCTATATTATTAAGTTACCCTTTGACCGACTTGTTCTAATCATTGTCCTGCATTGTCTAGTGCAGATGACTCATCCCAGTCGTCAGCCTTGCTTACGATAATATCGATAATTTTTGAAAGTTCTTCTCCTTTTGGTGTCAACCCGTAATACACCGTTACAGGAACCGTCTCTTCTTGTCTTCTCCAAACAAAACCTTCTCCTGCTAACAGTTTTAATCGTTCACTGAGTACTTTGCTAGAGACCAGCGCAAGTTGCTTCTGGATTTGCCCAAACCGCATTTCGTCATGAAGGCCAAGTAACCAAACAATATGCGCAGTCCACTTTGTAGAGATCAACGTTAAGTATCGATCCGCACTACAATAGCCTTCGGGTTGTTTACCTTGTTGGCTCATACTCCACTCCTTTCATTTTTACGGAATACTCAAAAAACGGTACACCTTGCATAGTTACCAATAGGTATCTAGTTACTTTTAGGTATCTAATATCTTTTAGTAACTAACTTCAATAGTATCACGTTATCTCTTCAGAACATTCAAACCAAGGAAATATTATGAAAGCAGTATGGTTGGTTACATTAGGCACTCTCTCTTTTTTCTCTTACGGATCGATAGACTACAAAAAGCCGCAAACACCTAGCGAGTTACATCTGCTATTTTCAGAGTATTTTTCAAAAAAAGATACCACTGGGCTCGCTACATTATTCCACGAAGATGCCGTACTCGTTTTAAATGCTGAAGGTAAGCTCGCAAAAGGCAAAGAAGCAATCGCACAGAGTTTGAAAGGCTATATGCAAGGTGACGTGGAAATGGTCACACATGATGTGTCTATTCACATCAATGGCGACACTGCACTTATTCGTTCCAACTGGGAAATCCCTAATGTGCAAACAGGAATGGCTCTAGAGGTGATGAAATACTCTGATGGAGGTTGGCTTTATTTTATTGACAACCCAAATGGCTTCTAAAGATTCGCTACCTCTTCAACAGACTAAAAATTATCTAAGGAAATAGAAAATGAGAGCTCTACAAGTAACAGAGTTTGGCTGCCCAGAAATGCTAGCTGTAAACCAAGTTGACAAGCCGCAAATAAGTGACACTCAGCTGCTAATTAAAGTCGCTTATAGTGGCATTAACTTAGCCGATACGTACATCCGTAAAGGTGCCTTCCCAGGGTTGCCCACCCCTCCATTTACTTTAGGGATGGAAGGCTCAGGCATTGTAGAAGAAATGGGGGCTAAAGTTAGTGGTTATGAGAAAGGGCAGCTTGTCGCATTTTCAGCCAGTCAATCCTACGCTGAGTACGTTGCTGTCGACACGAGCAGCTCTTTAGATTGGGAAATAGCTGTCCCAGTATCACTTTCACCTCTAATAGCAAGCAGTGTCAGTATGTCGGCTAGAACTGCGATTCTCTTAACTCAACGTTTGAGCAACGCTGCACGAAAAGTTCTCGTTCATGCAGGCGCAGGAAGCGTGGGAAGCGTTCTAATCCAACTTCTTAAAGCTAAAAATCATGAAGTCATTGCTTTAGTCGGCTCTGATGAAAAGAAAGAATATGTACATTCATTAGGAGCAGATCGTGTTTTAAATTATAAACAGGAGGATGTTCAAAAAATTATAAAAAGCGAATACCCAGATGGATTAGACGCTATTTTCAATGCGACTGGCGGGAGTTCTATTGCAAGAGATATTGATCTTCTTGCAATTCATGGACATTTGATTTGGTATGGATTCGCTGAAAATAATCAAGCTCCCGATGTAGAAACAGCGTTGAAGATTGCCTTTATGAAGTCGATTAAGCTCGAATTATTCAACGGGGGAACCCGCAGCAAACAAGACAATATCTCGGCGATCAAGTCCATCGAGAGCTTGCTTTTAGAGCGTAAGATTGAAATACCAGCTCACAAGATCTATACACTCGAAGAAGGCGTAAATGCTCATCGAGATTTAGAAAGCGGTAATACGGTTGGGAAGTTAACGCTTCAACTTTAGAGAGTGTGCTGAACTATATTTGATTTAGTGGCACTCTATCTGACCCGCTTTTGTGTTTTGAGTAGGAAAACTAGCCCATAAGAGGGCGATACTTAACCCTATTGCTTATTCTCAGGGTAATGAATCACATTATGAAATACGGCATTTTCCTCACCGATGTTTCTGTAGCCATGAAGCTGGTTAGCATTGAAGCGAACGGCTTGTCCTGCCTGTAATGTATGCCATTCACCATCAAACAACACCGCCATCTCACCAGAAATACATAAGATGTGTTCAGTCACACCAAGGTTGTGTGGCTCAGATTCGTGCTGATAATTGGGCGCAAGAGTCAGTTCGAATATCTCAAACCCGAGTGCGGGTTCAAAAGGAAACAATAAGCTAACGAAAAAGCCAACGTTGTATTCTTCACGTCTTAGTTCATTTGCATCTCTGAATAGACTCGTCAGTTCATTGTTTGAACAGGTCGTGATAAAACTTGAAAATGAAACCTCAAACCCTGACGCTATCTGCCATAGCTTTGCCACCGTAGGGCTTGATTCCCCACGCTCTATTTGACCTAGCATCGCTTTACTGACGCCAGTTTCTTTCGCGGCCTTATCTAAGCTCCAACCTTTGTCACTACGAAGACGCTTTAAGTTGTCACCGACTTTTATTTCTTTTTGCATATTTTCTCAATAAATAACTTGTGCGTTATAACGCACGGATGCTAGATTGAACTTATGGACGTTATAACGCACATAGGAGAGAATTAACATGACTAAGCTAAAATTTTCCCACGTTAGTACCGGCTTTATTGCCGTTTTCATTGGTTATGCCAGTGCCGCGGCGATCATTTTCCAAGCGGCGATGAGTGCTGGTGCCACCGACGAGCAAGTTGCTTCATGGTTCTGGGCGTTGGGGATTGGCATGGGGGTAACCACAATCTTGCTCTCGTATTACTACAAGAAACCTGTTGTTACAGCTTGGTCGACACCCGGAGCGGCATTGCTAATCACATCGCTTGAAGGGTTGACGATGAATCAGGCGGTGGCCGTGTTTTTGTTTAGTTCGTTGTTAATTACGCTGGTCGGTTTAGCAGGGATATTTGAAAGGGTACTCAAGCAGATCCCTACATCGATCGCCTCTGCTATGTTGGCGGGGATATTACTACAATTTGGCTTGGGCTTATTTACGTCGTTGATGGAAGAGGGACAAATTGTTGCTGTTATGCTGGCAGTATTTATTCTGGCCAAAGTTCGGCTTGGAAATTTACTGATACCAAGTATTTTTATCATCGCCATCGGTATGTGTGTAGGCTTTGGCAAGCTCGATGTCAGTCAGGTGACGATAGGCGTGACCACTCCTGAATTTATTGCACCGGAATTTGAATTCTTTTCACTGATCAGTGTTGGGATACCACTGTTTATCGTCACCATGGCTTCGCAGAATTTACCGGGATTTGCAGTATTGAAAGCGAATGGCTACCAAGTTGACTCCTCAAAAATCATTACAGTGACAGGTGTAACAGGTCTGTTATTGGCTCCGTTTGGTGGTTTTGCGTTTAATCTTGCAGCAATCACAGGCGCTATCTGTATGGGGCCAAATGCGGATGAAAATCCGAAGACACGTTATATGGCGGGGATTTCGATGGGAGTGTTTTACCTATTAGCGGGCATTATGGGAATGTCATTTTTCTCCCTGTTTAGCGCCTTTCCCTCAGCGGTTGTTATTGCGGTAGCAGGTCTTGCCGTTATGCCGACACTAATGAACTGCTTAGCGGTGTCGATGGCAGACAGTCAATCTAGAGAGGCAGCACTATTTACATTCTTATTCACGGCTTCTGGCATTGAATTACTGGGCATTGGTAGTGCTTTTTGGGGGCTCTGTACCGGGCTAAGCTTCTATTGGTTTTATAATTATAAGGCTAGCTCGGGTCGAGCAAATGGCACTTCGTCAGTCCAATAAGTTTTCAAAGCGAGTTACTCAATAGTGGCAGAAACAAAAAACCAGCGACGAATATCGCTGGCTTTATCTTTATTGGTCGTTACTAACTGTAGGCGACACTTGGGAACCAAAGCACTAGCTGAGGCCACATCACCAAACAGATCAGCGCGGTAAGCTGGATTAAGATAAATGGAATCACGCCGCGGTAAATATCTTTAAGTGCGACACCGTCTGGGCAAACACCTTTTAAGTAGAACAAGGCAAAGCCTACTGGAGGAGTCAAAAAGCTTGTTTGCAGCGCCATGGCAACTAACATGACAAACCATACCAAGCTTGGGTTATCGACCACGCCATGACCATCAAGCTCAATGCCTAGACTTGAGATAACAGGTGCTAAAAGCGGTAGGGCGATCAGCGTAATCTCAATCCAATCTAAGAAGAAACCGAGTAAGAACACAATCAATAAGATAAATGCGATGATGCCGTACGGGCCAAATGGCAAACTGGTGAGGAATGACTCTATCAGCTCATCACCGCCTAACTCGCGCAGTACCAAAGCAAAACAAGAAGCGCCAAGGAAGATCATAAAGATATACGCAGTTGTCCCATACGAAGAGAGTAATACCTCTTTAAGCACTTTTAGATTCAGCTTTTTATTGTAGGCCGCGAGTAGCGTGGCGCCCATCGCACCAATACCAGACGCTTCCGTTGGCGTTGCAACGCCGGCGAAGATAGAGCCAAGCACACAGAAAATCAGCATTACAGTCGGGGTAATGTCTTTGAACACTTGCAGGATCAATCCCCATTCAACAGGCTGAACATTTTCAGGCACTGGTGCTTTGCTTGGGGTCATTTTGCCGACAATCAAGATATACAGAATGTACAAGCTACCTAGCAATAAGCCCGGCATAATCGCGCCCATAAACAAATCGCCAACCGATAAGCCAAGTTGATCGGCCATGATAACCAGCATGATCGATGGCGGCAGAAGAATCCCAAGTGTACCCGCAGAAGCCACCGTGCCAAGCGCAAGCGGTAAGTGGTAGCCTTGACGCATCATACTCGGCAGAGACATCACAGTAAGCAGCACGACAGAGGCGCCGATAATGCCGGTTGATGCGGCGAGAATAATACCAATCGCCATAACAGTAATCGCTAAACCGCCATGAACTTTACCAAACAGTGCCTGCATCGAAGACATCAACTTCTCAGCAATACCAGATTTATCGAGCATGTTACCCATAAAGATAAACATCGGCAGTGCGACCAAAATCCAGTTATCCATGATCTTATAGATTCGGTTAACCACTAAGCCTAAGCTGGTGTAATCCAATCCGGTAAATGTATCTAAGTAGATATCAGCAAAATAACCAACCGCCGCAAAGACAACGCCAATGCCCCCCAAAACGTAGGCAACTGGAATGCCAGTAAACAGCAGCAAGATAAAAGAGCCAAACATGGCAATCACGATCCACTCATTAGCTTCCATGATGCTCTCCTTGTGATGTGTCGCCTTTAAACAAGGTTTCGATATTGCGTAAGATTCTAGCCATCATTGACAGTAGTAACATGCAGAAACTCAAAGGGATGACGCTTTTAATTAGCCAGCGATAAGGCAAGCCTGAAGGGGAGGCTGAGCTTTCATTCACTCGCCAAGATTCGTAGGCAAAGTCATAAGAATGGAGGATCACCACCACAACAAATGGGATCGCTAGCAAAGATAAGCCGAATAGATCGACCAATGCTTTTTTACGCTCTGAAAACTTGTGATAGAAGATATCAACACGAACGTGCAAGTTACTCACTTGCGCATAGGCCGTACCAAACATGACCGCTGTGGCGTAAAGATGCCATTGCAACTCTTCTAGTGCGATTTGTCCGTTGGCAAAAACTTTGCGCAGTACGACTTGGGTAATAATCACCAAGACTAAGGCTAGGTTGGTCCACGCTAGAAATCGGCTAGCACTGGTTATTGCCCGCTCTATATGAAAATAGAGAGGATAAGTGGGGGTAGAATAAAGTACCTTGCTCATTGGCAACTCCTTACAACCAATGGCCGACAACGCTGCCGGCCAACAGGTCCAATTCACACAGGGTTATTGGTTTTGCGTTTCACGTGGTAAGAATCCATTCGCAGACCAAAGCGCATAACCTTTACGGAACTGGCTTAAGTCATCCCACACTTTGTTGAAGAATGGGTCTTCTGTTTTCTTCTCTTCCACGACTTCAAGCCACGTATTTTCAAACAGGCTAAGCATCTCTTCGTTCCAGTAACGGATCTCAACACCATTCTCTTTGGCTTTCTCCATTGCTGAGTATTGCAGAGCTTCACCTTCAGCAATCGAGTATGTCATGGTTGCCATACAGGTGGTCTCGACTGCCGCTTGCTGAACATCACTCATTTTGCCCCAGGTATCTTTGTTGATTAGCAGCTCAAAGACGGTCGATTGCTGGTGCCAACCCGGGAAGTAGTTGTACTTCGCCACTTTGTGAAAGCCCAAGCGCTGGTCGATAGCAGGTTGAGAGAACTCAGAGGCATCAATCGCACCTTTCTCTAGTGCGCCAAAGATTTCGCCGCCCGGCAGTTGAACCGTACCTACGCCGAGTTTTTCCATAACAGAAGCACCAAGGCCGAAGAAGCGCATGTTGAGACCTTTAAGATCTTCAGGTTTTTCGATTGGTTTGCGGAACCAACCAGAAGTTTCAGGTGAAATGATCGCACAAGGGACAACTTTTACGTTGTAGCCGCCTTCATCATACATTTCTTGATACAGCTTTAGGCCGTTACCAAAGAATAGCCACGCCATGTATTCACCTGCTTCTGGACCAAAAGGTACTGCAGAGAACAGGGCAGAGGCAGGTAATTTGCCTTGCCAGTAACCAGCGGTTGAATAGCCAGAGTTCACCTTGCCTGTCGATACCGCATCAAGGATCTCGGCTGGGCTAACCAGTTTACCCGGCTCGTAGATTTTCATTTTGATGCTGCCACCAGAAGTCTTGGTGATGTGGTCGGCGTACCATTGAATAGGTGTACCTAACGCAGGCAAATGACTACCGAAAGCGATAGGGGTCTTAAGTAGTATCTTCTTGTCAGCGGCATGAGCCGAAACTGATAGACCCGTAGCAGCGATAGCAAGCGCAGAGGCAATGGCAGCTTTCTTAAGGTTCATGGTGTTCTCCTTGTTTGACTATGTTCCATGTCGATCTTGGTAAATGTGAACGCCGCGTATTTATTTGTGTTAACGCGATGTTACATTTGACGCTAAGTGTAGATAGGAGATTTATTGCGCTCTATTGGCATAAATGCGCAAATTTTATCCGTAGAAAAGGCAATTTTCCGCACGATCTTTCAGTAAAACTACGTACTCACATGGATGGGAATATGGGATTTGTAAGCAACCGACGACTGACGGTAAACATAATATTGTTGTCGATCGTGCCACTGATCATTGTGGTCTCGATTGTTGCGAGCATTCTATTTAGTCAGGCAAAACAATTAGTTGAAGATCAGGTGTCACTGACACGAAACAATGTGCTGGCGGTGAAAAAGCAAGAGTTAAAGCAGTACGTAGAAATGGCAGTCAAAAGTATCGAGCCTTACTACTCAGATGAATCCCTAACCCCTGAGCTTGCTAAGCAAATTGTTATCGAAAAATTGAGCCAGCTCACGTATGGCAGCGATGGATACTTCTTTGCTTATACGTGGGAAGGCGATGCGCTGGTGTTACCATATCAAAAAGATCGCATAGGTAAGAACTGGTGGCATGTAGAAGATGTTCAAGGTAAAAAACTGCTCCAAGAATTGATTCAAGCAGGTAGAGAAGGTGGCGGTTTTGTTGATTACCTTTGGCATAAGCCCTCTAAAAAAGAACCGTTGCCTAAGCTGAGCTACGCTATCTCATTGGATAAATGGCAGTGGATGGTGGGCACCGGAGTCTATCTTGATGATATTGAGAGACAAGTCGATCATATGGAGAGTGGCTTTGATCAGAACATTGGCAAAACCAGTACCGCGCTGTTTGGGCTGATGTTTGTCGCGGTGACGGTTATTGCAGGGTTAGGAGCTTCACTCAACCTGAATGTTAGGCGCTTAGCTAACCAACAACTGAGTGTATTGAATCAACAGATCATCGATTCGCAAGAGAACGAACGCCGCCGTGTATCAAGAGAACTGCATGATGGCGTTAATCAGTTATTGGTCGCGGCTAAGTATCGCTTAGACAATGTCACCAAAGAGCAAGATGAAGAGAAGAAGCGATTTGAGCTTGATGCGAGCAAGAACGCGATGGAACATGCCATTGTCGAGGTTCGCCGGATCTCGCGTGATTTACGACCGCCACAACTGGATGATTTGGGCTTGGTCGCAGGTATTGAAACCTATATCAATGAATTGAGAGATCGAGTTCAAATGGAGCTAGTGTTTGAGCATGATATAGATGGACTTGAGTTTTTACCTCAAGTTGAAACGACGCTTTATCGAGTGGTGCAAGAAGCGCTGCACAACGTGGAAAAACATGCCAATGCTCAAGGCGTCGATGTGATTATGCAGCGTGAAGGACACATGCTGATCTTAACCATTAGCGATGATGGTATTGGCATTCCTGCAAAGCAGTTGAAGTCGAAGAAGAACAGTAGCACGCATCTTGAACATATGGGGCTACAAAACATGAAAGAACGGATTCAAGCGATTGGCGGAACGTTTAGCGTCACCAGTGAGCAGGGTGAAGGAACGGAAGTACGCGTGAGCTTAAACATGGAGTTTGTATGATTAGATTGATATTGGCGGATGACCACCGTCTAATGCAAGACGGGCTAAAATCGCGATTAGAGCGTGAAGATAACTTAGATATTATCGCCTGTGTCGGTACAGGCACTGAAGCCTTAGAAGCAACACTGGAGTTAAAACCCGATGTACTGCTGCTCGACATCAACATGCCCAACTTAAATGGGATTGAAGTGTTGGAACAGCTAGCGAAAACCAGCTCTGCCACATCGGTCATTATGCTCTCGATGCATGATAGTCGTGACTATGTGGTTCGCTCGGTCAAAGCCGGCGCGAAAGGCTATGTGCTAAAAGATGTCGGTTCAGAAGAGCTCGTCATGGCGATTAATCAAGTCGCGCAAGGTCGTTCTTATCTGTGTCCGCAAGCTTCCGATAGATTACTTGAGCAGATAAACGAAGCACCTGAAGAGAAGGATGACACCTTATCTAAGCGTGAGTCCGATGTACTGAAAGCCATTGCTAACGGCGCAGGGAATAAAGAGATCGCCGATTCGCTGCATATCAGTGTTCGTACCGTTGAGACTCATCGCTTAAGAATCAAAAAGAAACTTGGCGCAACGTCGACCGCAGCGCTGGTTAAGTTGGCATTACAAAAGGGTTTGGTGACCTAATGTCTAAGAATCTGCTTTCTAGCCGACAACCCATCCTCGATAAAATCGTCTTCTTTTGCGCGGTGGTGCGAAGTGGCTCTTTTCGAGAAGCGTCAATACAGCAGGGGTTATCACCCGCCGCCGGCAGCCGCTGGGTAAAAGAGCTAGAAGAAGCCCTATCAGTTGAGCTGATTAAGCGCAGCACACGTCAATTAGTGGCGACCCAAGCAGGCCAGTTACTCTATGATCGGTTTGCGCCGCTTTTGCCAGATATCAATAGTCTGTGTGAAGAGGTACAAAATTTAGCTGAAGAGCAGCAAGGTGAAATCAGAATCTCATCCACGCCTTTGTTTGCTCGTCAGTATCTGACCAAGATTGTCGCCGAATATATGCAAAAGCATCCGAAGGTTAATTTTCGTATCTTTATTGAAGCGGGAGAGTTTGATCCGCTGACCATCGACTTTGCTTTTCGAGCCAGTGCCAGTTATGAAGGCGAGCGAGATATCGACTCCTTATTAGTTAGAAAGCGCCTATTGCGCGAAACGCTCTATCTATGTGCGTCCCCTGAATACATCAAACAACATGGCGAACCGGTTAACCCAGAGCAGCTTAAACAGCATCGCTGTCTTTACGCGAAAACCTTGCTCAGCGGTAATCGCTGGTGTTTTGAGTATCAAGGGGAGTCAGAGATCGTCACCATTCAAGATACGTTGGAGTGCGATAACAGTGAAATGTTGCTCGATTTAGCTTTAGAGCACGCTGGCGTTGCTTACTTGCCCCATTCACTTGTTCATCCTGCTCTGGAGTCGGGTGAGCTTTGCCAAATAATGGCCAACTATCAATGTGCCAGTTTTGATGTTGATATGTTCTACCGTCCTCGCTCACCAATGCCTGAGCGCAGCAGTGGTTTCAAGCAGTACCTAGTTGAACGTATTACAGCACTGAGCGCCTGATTTATTACGATTGTTCCTATTATGAAATTCAGAATCTACATTTGTGCAATTAACATTCAGCGCATCTGCAACTAAGCTGCATTAAGAACGAATAACAAGCAATCAAGGAAGAGTTCAGTGGTAGCGAAGTTAACGCCAGAGCAGGCAGCAAATTGGATCAAGGATGGCGACGCCGTTCTACTCGGTGGATTTATTGGCAGTGTGGTTCCCGAAGCGATAGAACGTGCGATTGGTGAGCGCTTTAGCCAGACTCAAACTCCCCGCGATTTAACGTTGATCTTCGCCGCAGGCCAAGGTGATGGTAAAGGGCGAGCGATCAATCATTTAGCTCATCAAGGGTTAGTAAAGTGTGCCATTGGTGGTCATTGGGGACTGGTACCTAAACTGCAGCAACTAGCGAATGATAATCTCATTCAAGGCTACAATCTTCCGCAAGGTATTATCTCTCACCTTCTTAGAGACACTGCGGCTGGCAAACTTGGTACATTGAGCAAAGTCGGCTTAGGTACGTTTGTCGATCCGCGTATTGAAGGCGGAAAAATAAATTCTGCCACCGAAAAAGAGTGGGTTGAAGTCGTAGAACTGCTCGGTGAAGAGTACCTGTTTTACCACAAGCTCCCCGTCACTGTGGCTGTCTTGCGCGGCACAACCGCAGACCAAGATGGCAACATTACCATGGAAGACGAATGCTTAACGGTTGAAAGTCTTGCCGCTGCACAGGCTGCAAAGAACAATGGTGGCCGAGTGATAGTGCAAGTTAAACAGGTTGTTGAAAGCGGCACGCTAGACCCACATGCAGTGAAGATACCCGGTATTTTCGTTGATGCCATTGTTGAGTGCGAAGATATTCAAGAGCACATGCAGACCTTTGCTACGGTAATGAACCCTGAGTTTGTTGGTATTGCATCGAGTGACGCTGTCACTAAATCTATTACACAAGAGCGAACATCACTGAATGCCAAAACCCTAATTGCGCGCAGAGCTGCAATGGAACTTAAAGCGGGCTCGATTCTGAATTTAGGTATTGGCGCGCCAGAGTACATTGCTGAAGTGGCTCGTGAAGCCGGCGTGTTAGACGAGTTTATTTTAACTGTTGAGCCCGGCGCGATTGGCGGCACGCCGCAAAGTGGCCTCGATTTTGGTGCTTCTCGCTTGCCTCAAGCCATTATCGGTCAAGATCAGATGTTTGATTTCTATGACGGTGGTGGCGTCGACCAAGCGTTCTTAGGTTTAGCCCAATGTGATACGAAAGGCGATATCAATGTCTCGCGTTTTGGTAGCAAAATTGCGGGCTGTGGCGGGTTTATTAATATCACCCAAAACGCAAAACAAGTGGTGTTCTGCGGCACGTTTACCGCGCAAGGATTAGAACTTGAAGTAAAAAATGGTGAGCTAGAGATCGTCACTGAAGGTAAGCAGCACAAATTCATTAGCCAAGTCGAACAAATAACCTTTAGCGCAAAGCAAGCGCTCAGCAAAGGGACGCCAGTACTCTACATTAGCGAGCGAGCGGTGCTTCGCTTGACCAAGCAGGGTCTTGAACTGATTGAAATTGCCCCTGGGGTAGACCTACACAAAGACGTGCTGGATCAAATGGCCTTTGCGCCTGTCATCAGCCCGTCATTAAAGGTTATGGATAACGCCATCTACCAGTCTAATTTTGAACTTACTATTGACAGAGACACTGACTAGGTGTCCGTCAATTACTCATAATTTGTCAGTTTAGTGAAGCAGTCATACACAAAAGGATAGAGAGATGTTTGAGAATAAAGTGTGCATCGTCACTGGTGCAGCCCAAGGAATAGGTAAAGCGATTGTTGAACGATTTGCTAGCCAAGGTGCGTTGATGGTTTACGCCTTAGACATGAATGAGCAAGCACTGAGTACTGCTTATGAGGGCGTTAACAACGTCACATCAGTAGTCATGAACATTTGCGATCGCCAAGCGATATCTGAACTAGTGGAGCAGGTTCAAGCTGACTACAGCCGCGTCGATGTGCTGGTGAACAACGCCGGCATTACCCGTGATGCTCTCATCGAGAAAATGACAGAAGATGAGTGGGATGCGGTGATCAACGTTAACCTAAAAGGAGTGTTTAATCTCACCCAAGCCATTGCGCCGATCATGATGGAGAACAACGCAGGCTCAATCGTAACCATGTCTTCCGTGGTGGGGACGGACGGTAATATCGGCCAAAGTAACTACGCTGCGACCAAAGGCGGTGTGATTGCAATGACGAAAGGCTGGGCTAAAGAGTTTGCCCGCAAAGGTGCTCAGGTGCGCGCTAACTGTGTGGCTCCAGGGTTTGTGGCGACGCCGATGACTGAGAACCTGCCGGAAAAAGTGCTCGACTTAATGCGTGCCAAAACACCATTAGGCCGAATGGGCACACCTGAAGATATTACCAATGGGGTTGAGTTTTTAGCTAGCGATAAGGCGAGCTTTATCACTGGCCAAGTGCTCAAGATCGACGGTGGACTGGTGCTTTAAGATGACTCAGAAGGTATATATTGTCGCGGCAAAGCGTACCGCAATAGGCTCCTTCCTTGGTAGTTTAAGTTCTGTTTCTGTGGTCGAGTTGGGAGCGGAGACCATTAAAGCTGCGCTTAAACAAGCGAATGTTGAACCAGAACGGGTTGATGAAGTTATCGCAGGTAATGTGTTGGGCGCAGGGCTTGGTCAAGGGGTGGGTAGACAAGCGTCTATTCATGCTGGCATACCGGCAACAGTGCCAGCGTATACGCTAAACATGATTTGCGGCAGCGGCATGAAAACTGTGCTCAATGGTATTAATGCCATTAAGTCAGGTGATGCGAATTTGGTGGTTGCAGCAGGTATGGAAAGCATGAGTAATGCGCCGTTTGTGATGAGTGGGAAGTCTCGCCAAGGCCATAAATTGGGCGACATGGCGATGGTTGACTCGCTGTTAAAAGATGGGCTCACGGATGCGTTTGGTGACTTCCATATGGGGATCACCGCTGAGAATATAGCCAAGCAGTACCAGATTAGCCGCGAGGAACAAGATCAGTTTGCGCTAACAAGCCAACATAGGGCGCAAATGGCAATTGAGCAGCAGCACTTTGTCGATGAAATCGTCCCGATCAGCGTTAAAACTCGCAGAGGTGTATCCGAATTTGCGGTTGATGAGCATCCAAGAGCCAATACAACATTTGATGCGCTTGCTAGTTTGAAACCCGCCTTTGAACGTTCTGGCAGTGTCACCGCTGGCAATGCGTCAGGTATTAATGATGGCGCTGTGGCATTAGTCTTAGCCAGTGAGCAAGCGGTCGAACAATATCAGTTAGCACCGATAGTTGAAGTGTTGGCGACAGGGCAAGGTGGCGTTGAGCCAGATGTTATGGGGTTAGGTCCTATTCCTGCTGTTGGACAAGCACTTGAACGTTCAGGGCTGACGTTAGGTGATATTGAACGCTTAGAACTTAATGAAGCCTTCGCTGCACAAGCGTTAGGCGTCATAAAAGGCTTGGCTAAGCAGCATCATTTGTCTGAAAGCTGGTTTGTGGACAGAACCAATGTCAATGGCGGAGCAATTGCGCTGGGTCATCCGATAGGGGCATCTGGAGGACGTATCCTCACCAGCTTGATTTACGAACTAATTCGCTCGAAGACTCAACTAGGTTTAGCCTCTTTATGTATTGGTGGCGGAATGGGTACGGCGATCATCGTCAGACGAGTTTAATCATGAAAAAGGCGAGCTACTTGGCTCGCCTTGTTTCTATTCACTGTTGTTAGAAAGGATGGTTAGAAAGTTGATTACTGCTTTCCAGCATCTTCTCAGCAACGTAGCGGTGTGTCGCGGTCGTAGGGTGGGTTACGTCCCAGAATACGAACTTCTCAGAACCTTCGTAAGCACACTCAGAGCGCAATGAATGCTTGTAGAGATAATCAGCAGCAGAAGAACGGTTAATGTCTAAACATGCTTCACTGGCGTTAACAAAACCATGCTCTTGCGGGGCAGTGGTTAACTCTTCAAACAGGGCATGCGTGTCGTATAGAGTGATGCTATAACCCTGCATCGTGTAATACTCGACTTGTGAAGTGATAAAGGCGTTCATTTCGACGATCTTTGCACGGATCTTGTCGATCTCTTCTTGGGTCGAATATTTAAACTGAGGAGCTCGCGTTGCATCCGGTAATGTCATCAAGAGTAAATTTGTCGCCCCTGCATCGGTTAGGCGAATCAACGCTTCGGCATAATCAGACTTCACTTCGGCAACACTTCGACCGTAGTTCATAAAGTCATTTAAGCCGAACTCTAGGGTGAAAAGGGTATTTTCCGGCCGGTAGTTCTTGGCGAATTTAGTGTAAGTCAGGTAAGAAGAGACCTGATCACCCACACCCGTTAAGGCGATGTATTGGTTTTCACCTGCAGCGCCACCAACAGCCCAGTTGTAAAGAGGGAGCCCTTTAGCTTTGGCAATGTATTCTGTCCAGACAGATCCATTCGAGAAATGGCCTAAGAACCAGCTATTGGGATTAGGAAAGCGCCATTGTGAAGCATTAAAGATATTGCCTGTGTCAGATAGGCTATCACCAAAAGCGACCACTTTATTGATCTGTTCTGGCTGCATGACAGCGTCATTGCTCCAAATTGTATGGTTGTAGGAGAAACGGTTATCGGCTGCGAAGAAGGTAATATCAGCGTTTTCGTTAGCAAGATCTAAGGTTTGCTCACAGCGTCGCTGAATGACACTTTGTGGTGTGTCGGTATAAAACATGTTTTTGAAAGAGACAGCACTCCACCAATACCCATCAATAGTGAAATAACTACCATCAGGGTTTTCGGCCCATTCCCAATCTGTCGCAGGCTCGTCGAGAGAGTAACTGGTCCGGTACCAACAACGTACATAAGTATAGGTTTGATTGCTTCTCGCACTCTCTACTTGCGCAGAGCTAACCATTTCTGGAGAGATAGAGGTTTCTGATGCGGTTGCAGTGAGTGGCAGCAAGGCACTCAATAAAATCATTGTTCTATTCATAATAGTCTCGTTATCAGTCGCTATAAATGAGAGGCTCTCTCATCTAAAGACCAGTTTCTGACTAAATACTCTAATATGTCAAATATCCATAGACTGAATGTTTCAGCTTTGGGTTCAAGATCGACTTTCAATAGATTTAGTAAATATCAACAAGTTCGATTATTTAGAATATTTACTCAAATTTGGTAGGTAATGATGCAGGTTTTTCGTTATTAAGTAATTGCTTTATAAGGGAAAAATTGACGATTTAGTGTTAACGGAAAGTGTTGCTTTGACGATCTTTTGTTCAAGTTTATACATTTAGGATGTAAATGTGTTGGCATTTTAGAGTCGTGGACTATAGCTATGCAGGTCACTCAGATTCGCATTAAGTGACTATTAATTAACATATAGTGAATAAAATTGTCTCAAAAGGAATAAGGCAAAATGCATCACACATCAAAAATAACAAAAGGCCTGCTATCGACGACGGCGGTCGCAGCAGCGCTAGCACTACCAACGTCAACGTATGCTTCTTTAACTGGGTTCGATGAATCGAATCTGCCGACTAAATATATCGTCAAGTTTAAAGAAGACTCATCAACACCTTCCACACTGACAAACAGTCGCTTCTTTGGACCGCGTATTGTGCAAGAGTCGGTATTGGAACAACTCGATGCCAATAAAGTTGAAAAGTTAGGTGACCAATCAATCTACAGTATCGAAATCGACAACTCGAAATTGAGCAAACTGAGTAACCGTAGTGACGTGGAATACGTTGAGGTCGATCCACCTCGTTATCTACTTAGTGAAACAATTCCTTGGGGTTATACCGCTGTGAATGCTCAGTTGCTGGATGATAGCAATGCAGGCAATCGCACGGTTTGCATCATCGATTCAGGCTACGATTTAGCGCACAACGACTTGAGCGGTAACCGAGTTGACGGTACTGATGATAGTGGAACAGGTTCTTGGAGTTCACCTGGCAACAATAATGCGCATGGTACCCATGTGGCGGGGACGATAGCTGCGATTGCAAATACTGAAGGCATTAAAGGGGTAATGCCAAATCAGAATGTGAATCTTCATATCGTCAAAGTGTTCAACGAAGCTGGCTGGGGTTACTCATCGAGCTTAGTGAAAGCGATCCAAACGTGTGCAGACAATGGCGCAAACGTGGTGAATATGAGCTTAGGTGGCAGTCAATCAAGCGTGACTGAGCAAAATGCACTGAAGCGTATCTACGACCAAGGTGTGTTGTTAATTGCTGCCGCGGGTAATGATGGGAATACGGCGCACAGCTATCCTGCTTCTTATGATTCAGTAATGTCGGTGGCGGCAACAGATAATCAAGACGATCATGCGGCGTTTTCACAAGCAACGGATCAGGTTGAAATATCAGGCCCAGGTGTCGCGATTCTTTCTACGGTAACTGTCGGAGAAGGTAAGCTGTCTGACATTTATCTTGATGGAATCAGTCAATTTGAACGAGGCGTTGTACCACATAACCGACTTGTACAGAGAAGTGGCAGCTATACTTCGGAACCTGTTGATGGCTCGGTTACAGGTGTACTGGCTAAGTGCGACGCTTCAAGTGGTCGCTTTGTCTGTGATGATATGACGGGTAAGATCTGTTTAGCAGAGCGAATTGGTAACCAAGGTTCAGGGAGTTACCCTGAAATTGATGCTGTGCAAGCGTGTTACGATGCAGGCGCAAGTGCGGCCGTGGTGTACAGTAATGCAGAACTGCCGGGTCTACAAAATCCTTTCTTAGTCGATCAAAATGACACGGCGCGTCTTGTCTCGGTTACGGTTGACCGTCAGTTTGGTCAAGAGTTATTGGCTTATGTTGGGCAAGAGATTACTGTTGAAACTCAATTAGGCAAGGACTACGAATATTACAACGGTACTTCGATGGCAACGCCTCATGTTACTGGCGTGGCAGGTTTAGTATGGAGTTACTACCCAAGCTGTACTGCTAGCCAAATTCGTAATGCTCTGACCAAAACTGCTACAGACATTGACGTTGCAGGCCGAGATAATCGCACTGGTTATGGCCTAGTTAATGCTGACGCAGCAAAAGAGTATCTAGCGCAAGGCTGTAATGGCTCAGGCGGAACGGATAATACTTCTTACGTAAATGAAACGCGTGAATCGATCCCTGACAACAATATTCGAGGCGTAGTAAGTGGCCTTGATGTTGATCGTTCGGGTGATTCGGGCGTTGTCACAGTAGAGCTCGATATCAGCCATACCTACATCGGCGATCTAAGAGTAACCCTTACTTCTCCGGACGATGGTCAAGTCGTGCTTCATGACTACTCGGGAGGTAGTGGTAATGATATCCAAACAAGTTATCAAGTCGATTTCTCGGGCTTTGACTCATTGGGAGTTTGGGAACTAAAAGTGGTCGATAGTGCCAGAAGAGATGTAGGTACTTTAAACCGATGGTCATTGACGTTTCCGTAAGGAGTGACAGTGAAAAACAAAACGATACTCACGCTATTATCGCTGGCACTTTTCCCAACGATTGGGTTGTCGAGCAGTATAGTTGCAGCGGCAAACAACCAAGGGTTTCCTCTCGTAGAGACTCGCCCTGAACTTGTTGACCAGCAAAGCGCACGTTACTTTGTCAAATATAAACAAGGTAAACAGCAACAGGTTAGAGAACTGCTATTAGCAAATGGCTTAGAAGTAGTTGAAACGTTAGACAATGAGCGAGTTTTGGTGGTAACCGGAGCGAGTGAAAGCGTCGAAGCGCTCAATGGCAGCTCAGCCGTTGAGTACACTGAACAGGAACCAATAAGAAAATTGTTGAGTCCGTAAAGTATAAGGCGAACCAAGTGTTCGCCTTTTTCTTTGTTTATCAGGTGTTTTCGAATTTGAAATGTGCTGTTTGAGCAGTCTTAGTTTAGTATTGAACTTAGTAGATAAGCACATGGAATTGATTTAATGCCCAATCTTAAGCGTAGCGCTGTTATTGCTCTTGCTGTTATATCCCTTGCTAGCTGTGGCTCTTTGCCAGAACAAGTGGTTCACTCAAACGAACCTGTGACCTTTACATCCAGTACTTTATCTCAACTCAGCGCTCAGTCTGAACCGAGTGAAGTAGCTGCAGACTCCAGCTCTGTTGTTTTGCAAGAGAGTGGTTGGGATGCGCTTGCTCAAAGACTCGCTTTAGTAGAGTCGGCTGAGCATACCATTGATATTCAATACTACATTTGGAACTCAGATATATCTGGTTTGTACTTAGCCAATCGCTTGTATGCTGCGGCGGATCGCGGAGTGAAAGTACGCGTGATGCTGGATGACATTAACCTCAATGAGCGTGAAGACTTGTTGACTGCACTGAATGCGCATCCAAATATTGAGATTCGAGTGTTTAATCCCATTCCAACTCGGAGAGGCGTGACGAAATGGTTGAACTTTTTAGGTGATTTCTCTCGCTTAAATCGTCGTATGCACAATAAGTCATTCACAGTCGATGGGGCATTTTCAATCGTTGGTGGCCGAAATATTGGTGATGAGTACTTCGATCTTTCTGAACAGATTAACTTTAAAGACCGTGATGTATTAGTTAGCGGTGAAGTGGTTACGGAAATTCAGTCTGGTTTTGTCGACTACTGGAACAGCCGCTGGGCATACCCGGTTGAACTACTAGGTGGTGAGGTCGATACATCGTTGCCTACGTCCGATCAAATAACCAAGCCGAGTTATGCAAACTATCCGCTATTACCTGACAATAAAGCCGATTCAGTTCAGTTACTTACCAGAGTGATGGAAGAGGCCCACTGGGTAGACGCCAACTATATTTATGATGATCCTATTCCTCAAGAAGTCAGCGATACTGACACGCCAAAACGCACTGCACAGTACTTGTCTAAGTTAGTCGATACCGCAACAGATAGCGTGATTATGGAATCTGCTTATTTGGTGTTTGATGATAGCCAGTTAGAAGAGTGGCAAAAGCTCGAGCAAACTGGCGTTAATGTTAAAGCGCTGACTAACTCCATGGCATCTAATGATCTTGTGACTAACCATTCTGCGTATGCGGGTCGCAGGCAAGATATGTTAGAGCATGGCATTGACTTGTATGAGCTGAAACCCGACAGCGAACTGTGTGTTGAATCGACAAAAGATAGCAATAAATGTGCGCCGTCAGTTGCCTATGGGCTCCATACTAAGTCACTTGTGATTGACGACCGCATCGCATCTATTGGTTCGTTTAACTTTAACCTGCGCTCAACCTATCTGAATACCGAATCGATCCTTGTGATTAATGACCAAGAGGTTGCCACGATGCTCAACGATAAGATGGAACAGACTTTCGTGGAGGAAAATAGTTGGCACTTGGAACTCAAAGATGGCGACGTCTATTGGCTATCAGGAGACAGTGAATGGGACAAGGAACCTGAAACGGGCAAATGGCGTCGTATGCAGTCTGGATTCCTACAATTATTGCCGATCGAAAAATATTTATAAAAAATTGAAATTAGCCCTTTACCTCAACTTAACTTGAGGTAATAGCATGTTCTCAGTTGCTTAAAACGAATCAAAAATGAATAACCTAAGGAGAGCGTTATGATTCAACTAGAACATGTAAACTTGGTCGTAAAAGATATTCCAGAGATGCTTAAATTCTACCAAGCGGCGTTTCCACACTGGTACGTGCGCGATGAAGGTCAGGGTGAGTGGTCGGGTAAGCCGCGTAACTGGCTGCATTTTGGTGACGAATACCAATATATTGCGCTCAGTGACCACGGCGAGGGCGAAAATCGTTATTTAGCAGGGCATCAAGTCGGACTCGCGCATTTTGCTTACGTGACAAACAATATCGACTCAGTCATTGAAAGGTTAGTAGAAGCAGGGTTCCCAATTGCGAAAGATGGGGCAGAAGAGCCTTATCGCAAGAACGTATACTTTGTCGACCCGGCAGGGTTTGAAATCGAGTTTGTCGAGTATCTCACCGATGACCCTAAAAAGCGCAATATGACAGTGTAGATAAGAACAATATAGATAATGGGACGAGTTACCGTCGGGATAACTAAAACGCCTCTCAGATGAGAGGCGTTTTGCTACATATGACGATGACATTAAAGATTAGATTTTAAATGTCGCAGCTAAGTTTTTAAGCGATGTTGCTAGCTGAGCTTGCTCTCTTGCTGTTGCAGCAATCTGAGTTGCACCTGCTGTCGATTCTGTTGACTTCTCTTCAACCGTCATGACGTTCTTCGCTATATCTTGGGTAACGACAGCTTGCTCTTCTGTTGCTGTGGCGATTTGATCTGCCATGCTGAAGATGTCGCTTACTGATTTAGATATCTCACTCAAACTCTGCTCAACTTGACGTGAATCTTGTACCGCAGCCGCAGACTTCTTCTGACTGTTATCGATGACGCTAAATGCAGACTCAACATCAGATTGTAATGATGTGATGAAACCTTCGATTTCTGAAGTGGATTCTTGTGTGCGCTGAGCAAGAGTCCTTACCTCGTCTGCGACGACTGCGAAACCACGACCTTGTTCACCAGCACGAGCGGCTTCAATGGCTGCATTGAGTGCTAACAAGTTAGTTTGCTCTGCAACTGACTTAATCACATCAATCACGTTGTTAATGTTATTACTGCTTTCGTGAAGATGAGTGATCTTTTGTGCCAGTCCGTCAATTTCTTGCGCTAAGCTTTCTATCGACTGATAAGAGTTTTGCACAGTATTCAAACCGGTTTGAGTTTGATCATTCATCATCTTAGCTGATTCAGCGGTTTGTTGAGTTTTGGTCGCGACTTCATTCACCGTCGTAGAAAGCTCTTCGATCGCTGTTGCGATCAAGCCGATTTGGTCTTGTTGCTCGACTATTGATGATGAATTGTGCTGACAAGTTTGAGCGGTTTCCTCTGCCGCAGACGCAAGGGTTAAGCTCGAATTAGATAGGTTATCGATAACCTCTGAAAATTGTTCAAGTGTCGAGTTAAGGGAAGAGGAGATAACACCTAGCTCACTTTTGTCTACGTAAGTTGCTCGAACCGAAAGGTTATTGTCATCACGCACATGTGCCATAACAGAGGTAAGGTCTTTGACGCGAGTTGAAAGATCTTTAATAGTGAAGAAGCTGATTAGTCCGGCAATAACCGTGATAAGTGAACAAATTATGATGTTCACAATTAAGTTTATTTGAGCTGCATTGGCTTTTTGTTCTGCTAGTTGAATTAGGCCATCTGCTAAATGGTTTTCGATTTTCTTTAATTGACCAATACGAGCCGTTGATTGGCCAAACCAATACACGGCGTCTGCATTGAAATTCGATGTTTTAGATTCAGCCAGAGCGCGAAGCTTTTTAACTTCCTGTATGGATTTATCTCGCATCTGTTGATCGTAAAATTGCTGATTTTCTGGGTTAGTAAATACAACGAAGTTAGAAAAATACATATTTTGCTGAGTAACGAGAGAGATGAACTTAACTAACATCCCAGGACCAAATTCATTTTTAGCAAAAGTGTTGCTCAAGACTGCTCGTTCAATACCCGCACGCTCTTTACCTTGAACAAAGTTATAATAAGCAACGGTCTCTTTCGTCATTTGAGAGTCAGTACTAATGTCTGAAATAATGCCAGACACGCTTAATAACATACCATTGAGCTGAGTATAATAACCGAGTGCATCAGAAAGTTTGATGGACTGAGAGTCTACTTGGCTACGAATAGTACTCAGTTGATTCAGGCGCTGGTTAATTTCGTTATTCAGCTGTTGAATTTTACTATTCTGAATCTGATTCGCTTGCCAGTAACTGGCGTGCTGCTGGCGTTTTGTGTCTGCCGCGCTGCGCTGCTTCTGTAATTCGTTCTTGAATTTAGTGCCGTTTGAACCTAGAAAGCCCGCAGTCATGCCACGTTCTTTTTGAAGCTCATGTACTAACTCGCTGTATACAACCGACAATCGAGTTAACTGGGTAAGAGATGACATTTCATTTGAAGTAGAAATATTCTGAGAAATGGATGAGGCACTGAGCCAAAGAAAACCAAGAATAGGCAAAGCGATCAAAATAGCAATTTTCTGCTTAAATGAAAGGTTAGATAAACTCATTAATTATTCCTCTTTGCCAGTCACACTATGAATGGCAGTTAAGCTATTATTATGTTTTGCGAGAAAATATTCACTCTACTGCATAAGTTCAATAACCCTAAATGGTTACATGTTTGATTTTATGCCCGCTAGCAAAGTATTTTTAAACATTAAATAGCTTTCCTGTGTCCACTTACCGTTACATGATTAATTAGTAATCGCTTAATAATTATAGTGAATAAGCCAATTGTTATAGCCGGATTTCTAGCGTTTAAAACAGAGTTTGATTTAGATCAATTTAAACCTTATTAATTAGTTTCCATCTGCGACGAAAGTATTAAAAGCCTGATAGGGCGAAATTTGGTTGTGGATAAATAGAGGGATGTTGGGTAAATAAAAAAGCGAGCTAATTCAGCTCGCTTTTTAAATGTTTTGCTTTCACTATGACTATTCTTGAGCCAAGGATTCTGCGCTGCACTCGACGTCATAGACTAAGTCAGTCACTCGCTCAGGGCGCAAAATGTATTCGCTTGGTACTTGGAATCGACATGCCATCATATTGTTGTACATTTCCCAGTGCTTAAGTAAACACACTTCAATGTCATCGGTTTGATCGGCCCAAGTTTCTTTCATAAATGGCGTAAGGCTGGCGGCACCGTGAGCAAACATCATCATTTGCCATTTGATTTCCCAAATTTTGACTGGCGTCTCTGGGTGATGTTCGTTGTACTGCTCTGCTAGACCATGTATGAGGTGCTCAATTTCTCCGGAATTATCGATGAAATAATCGAACAGGGCGTCTTCCTGACGTACTGCATCAGCAATCAACTGAATAGGCTGCTTACAATCAAGCATATGGGCGAGAAGGCGAACCGAAAAGTGGTATAGCTTAACGTTAGAGCCGACACCCTCTGGCATATTCGCAATGATGGTGCGCATATACTTTTCCATATACAGATGTAAGCCGTCACTGATCGAATACCAGATCTGCTCCTTGCTGCCAAAGTGATGGCGAATCAGGCTGTGTGATACTCCCGCTTTTTCACTGATATTTCGCAGTGAAACTCGCTCATACCCAAGCTCACAAAATAGCTCAGTCGCGACACGCATAATCTCACATTTGGTTTTCTCTGCGTCTTGAGCGCTTCGTCTACCTTGCTTTCTTTCCGTCATAGTACCTAGTCGATTTGCTTTAACGCCTTCTTTCTACCAGAAAACGAGCATCATTTCATTAAAGAATCTGATTAACAGTATAGCCTACATAAATATTATATTGCACAGATGGAAAATAAATATTGATCTCACTCATATAAAACATATACTGCACAGGTGTGTAGTATATAAAGATGACAAATAATGAACACATCGACAAAAGGAATAAGACCAATGATGCGTTTTGCTGCGATAGGGTTATCCGTATTGGCAATTGCAGGGTGTAACAAGGCTAACTCAGAAATTTCAGAGCCTGTGGTTAAACCCGTTAAGCTGATTGAAGTGCCTAATGTTCAGAGCGAACGTTATGACGCGTTTATTGCAAATATTGATGCGACAGAGCGTGCATCATTGTCGTTTCAAGTAGCGGGAGAAGTTGAAGAGCTCTTGATACATATGGGCAGTGAAGTAACGCAAGGTGATGTACTTGCTAAACTTGATCCAACCGATTACCAATTGGCTTATCAAGCGCGTTTGGCTGAGTTCAATTTGGCTAAGACGGCGTTCCAAAGAGCGGAAAAACTGCACGCGAAAAAGCTCATCAGTGTTGATACGTACGATCAACATGAGGCGCAGTACAAAGCGGCGTCAGCATCACTAGAGCAAGCCAAGACAGATTTGGACTATACGCAAATTATTGCGCCTTTTGATGGTGTGGTCTCAATTACATTTGGTAAAGAACACCAAGTAGTAGGAGCCAACCAGCCGGTCCTCAACGTTATCGACAACGGCATTATGGACGTGGTGTTTACCATTCCGGTGAGTTATGCCGAGCAGTACGGTTTAGAACATATAGAGTCGTCAAGCTTTCACGTAGTGATGGACAGCCATAGTGGTGTGGTTATTCCTGCGCAATTCAAAGAGATTTCAACCAAACCCGACAGTGACACCAATAGCTATTCTGCCAGCGTGTCTATTGAACGCCCAAAGCTAATGAACCTCCTACCGGGTATGACTGCGCAAGTGAAGTTGCTTAATGAAACGAGTCAACGTTATGTTCAGATCAATGACACAGCGTGGGTATCTAAAAATGAGACAACCGGTGAGCTATATCGGTTTGATCAAAAATCTCAAACTATCTCTCCAGTTCAAGTTCAATTGGATAGCAATGGCAATGTGATTGCAGGGCTAAACACTGGCGACCTTATTGTCGAAGCTGGTGTGGAAGCGTTATTACCAGGCCAACAAGTTAAAGCTTGGACAAAAGAGGGGGGTATTTAAGATGCGCAGTTATAAATTCGTCATAGCGATGCTATCGGTCAGTGTTTTAGCAGCATGTAAGCCAGAGGTCGATCACCGACCAACTAAGCCTGTCATGGTGGATACCTTTACTGTAGAGCAAGCTTCTCAGAGCCAATTTAGAAATTTTAACGCCCAAGTGATGCCAGCAGAGCTCACTCCGTTGGCATTTCGCATTGATGGTGAGTTGTCATCAATGTTGGTAAAAGAGGGGGATCGCGTATCGAAAGGGCAAGTTGTCGCCTTGTTAGATAATGCTAAGAGTAAACAGCAATTGATCGACGCTCAAGTGAAGTATGAACTGGCATTGAAGCAAGCCAAGCGTGGTGAGGAGTTACGTGGTAACAAGATGATCTCACGTGCTGAGTTAGACGAGCTGAATGCAAACTTACAATTGGCAAACGCGAACTTAGGTGCAGCGAAAGCTAGCATGCGTTACACACGTTTGACCGCCCCTTTTGATGGTGTGATTTCATCTGTTGATAAGAAGAAACATGAGAATGTAACGCCCGGCGAACAAGTGGTCACGATTTATCAAAACGAACAGGTATACGTAAAGATTGAAGTTTCTGATTCAGTGCTCGCCATGTTGAATCCTGAAGTGAATGCGCAGGGTTACCAACCTACGGCGACTTTTGCAGGTCACGAAGGCAGTTATCCTGTTAGCTATTTGGAGCACACCAGTGAGCTTCACCCACAAAGCCAAACCTATGAGATCTGGCTGAACATGCCGCAAATAGAACATCAAATTCTGCCGGGAACCAGTGCGAGAGTATCGGTTGATCTGATTAAGGCGGGTTTGAGCACATTTGAAGCATATCAACTTCCCATGACAGCAATTGATGCGGGAAATGAAGCTCAGCAGTTTCATGTCTGGAAACTGGAAAGTGGCGAAGCACACAAATATCCGATCAGTGTTGACCAAATCACAGGTAACGGTGCATTGGTCGCATCGGGTATTAGTAAAGGCGATGTTCTCATCAATTCAAATCTTAGAAAGCTGCGTGAAGGAATGGAAATTAAAGGAGTTGAGCTGTGAGCATTGCTGAGTACTCAATAAAGAATAAAGTGATCAGTTGGTTATTCCTCGTCATATTGGCAGTGGGCGGTTATACCTCGTTCATGGACTTGGGCAGACTTGAAGATCCTGCGTTTACCATCAAAGACGCGATGATTATTTCTACCTATCCTGGGGCAACCTCTCAAGAAGTTGAGGAAGAGCTAACCTATCCGCTGGAAAAGGAAATCCGTAAATTACCGTACTTAGACAAAATTACCTCGACATCATCAAACGGAATGTCGCAGATAATGGTCAGCATGGAGATGGAATACGGCCCGGACGAACTGCCACAAATTTGGGATGAGATGCGTCGTAAGATCAACGATCTTCAACCCACCTTGCCATCTGGCGTCAGCTCTATTCAAATCATTGATGACTTTGGTGATGTATACGGGGTTATGCTAATGCTGACAGGTAGTGGTTATGACTACATTGAATTGAAACGTTATGCAGACTACCTAAGCCGTGAATTGGAGCTGGTTGATGGTGTCGGAAAAGTAGCGATTGCTGGCGACCAGCAAGAGCAAGTGTTTGTTGAGGTATCTCTTGAGCGATTAGCGGCACTTAATCTAGACATGAACACGGTTGTGGGTCTACTTAGCCAGCAAAATAGTGTTCAGTCTTCTGGTGAAGTTATGGTTAATGGCCAGACGTTAACCATTCGTCCCAATGGAACCATGAGTTCACAGCAAGAGCTAGAAGAGTTAATCATCCATGGGCGAGATACCGGCAATTTGATTCGCCTTAAAGATGTCGCAACAGTAACGCGTGGCATTCAAGAAAAGCCGAGTAATGTCGTCACTTTTAACGGACAACCAGCCATAAACCTTGCTATCTCATTTCGCGCTGGAGTCAATGTTGTTGAAGTGGGTAAAGCATTAGAAGCAGAACTCGAAACGCTAGAATCTATTCGCCCAGCAGGGGTAGAGATTAACTACTTCTATAATCAGTCGGCGGAAGTCGAGAAGTCAGTCGATGATTTCATCGTCAGCTTAGGTCAAGCGGTTGCTATCGTAATCATTGTCTTACTATTTGCGATGGGTTTGCGTAGTGGCCTGATCATCGGTGCGGTATTGCTACTGACGGTGATGGGCACATTTATTCTAATGAAGCAAAATGACGTCGAGCTTCACCGTATTTCCCTCGGCGCTCTTATTATCGCACTGGGTATGCTGGTGGATAACGCGATCGTCGTTGTTGAAGGAATACTGGTTGGATTGAAGCGCGGCAAAACTAAACTTCAAGCCTCGGTTGATATTGTTAAACAGACGCAATGGCCACTGCTTGGCGCGACGATCATTGCGATTACGGCATTTGCTCCAATCGGTCTGTCTGAAGATGCGACCGGTGAGTTCATGGGCTCACTATTCTGGGTGCTGTGTTATTCACTTTTCTTGAGCTGGATTACAGCGCTAACGCTTACACCATTTTTAGCAGATCTACTGCTGAAAGAGGAAGACAAACAAGCACAAGCAGAGGAAGTCGATCCATACAAAGGCGTCTTGTTTACTGTCTTCGGCGCTAGTCTTAAGTTTGCGTTACGTTTTCGTTGGTTAACCGTCATCAGCATGGTCGGCTTGCTTGTCGCAGCGGTTGCTGGCTTTGGCATGGTCAAGCAGCAGTTTTTCCCGCCGAGCAATACACCGATGTTCTATGTAGATATGTGGATGCCGGAAGGGACAGACATTCGTGAGACGACCAAAGAGACGAAAAAGGTTGAGCAGTACATTCGCCAGCAAGATAACGTCGAGTTTGTGTCTACTACGACAGGACAAGGTCTGCAGCGTTTTGCGCTGACTTACCAACCTGAGAAAAGCTATGAAGCTTATACTCAGTTGCAAGTACGTACCTCTGACCGAGAAACCATGTTCGCTTTGCTGGCAGAGCTAGACGAAAACTTAGCAGTAGAATTCAACCAACCGACATTTCAGTTTAAGTTGATGGAGTTTGGTCCTTCACCTGCGTCAAAGATTGAAGCACGCATTACAGGGCCGGATCCTAAGGTGCTGCGTGAAATCGCTGTACAAGTAGAAGATGTATTGCTTCAAGATCCCGGTGCGAGAAACGTCCGCCATGACTGGCGTGAGCGTACTAAGGAATTAGTGCCTCAATTCAATGAATCAAAGGCGCGACGCTTAGGCATCTCAAAAGAAGAGTTATCAAATACCTTGCAAATGGCGTTTGGCGGAACACCGATTGGTTTGCTGCGCGATGGTACACACATGTTGCCGATCATTACTCGTCTTCCTGAGCAAGAGCGTATTGATTTTGAGTCGCTGGCTAACGTGAAAATTTGGAGCCCAACACTACAAAGCTATGTTCCTGTTGAGCAAGTTATTGATGGTGTAACTCTTGAATGGCAAGAGCCGTTAATTCAGCGTCGAGATAGAAAGCGTACTCTGACCGTTCTTGCCGATCACGACGTGTTAGGACATGAAACACCAGCTAGTTTATTTAGTCGAGTGAAACCAGGCATTGAGGCGCTAACACTCCCTACAGGCTATGAAATAACTTGGGGCGGCGAGTATGAATCTTCAAAGGATGCACAAGAAGCCTTGTTTGGTTCTTTGCCAATGGGCTACTTACTGATGTTCATTATCACTATGTTGCTGTTTAACTCCCTGAGAAAACCGTTGGTCATTTGGTTCACAGTCCCTCTATCTATCATCGGTGTTTCTATTGGCCTACTTGCGACGGATATGCCGTTTAGTTTTACCGCCTTCCTCGGACTATTAAGTCTGAGTGGCATGATCTTGAAAAACGGTATTGTATTGCTCGATCAAATCAATATTGAATTGGAGTCGGGCAAGGAACCTTATCAAGCAGTATTTGATAGTGCTATTTCGCGAGTCCGTCCGGTTAGTATGGCAGCACTCACCACAATTCTGGGCATGATCCCACTGGTATTTGATGCATTTTTTGGCTCAATGGCGATTACAATTATGGCAGGCTTAGGCTTTGCTACGGTACTAACACTGATTGTTGTACCTGTACTATTCGCTATTTTTTATCGAATCAAACCATCCACTGCCGGATAGTTCAAGGATTGAAAAAGATTCGTTTCATGCCAGCCCGGATTTATTCCGGGCTTTTTTCTATCACGTTTCTGGTCTTGAAAACGACCTGATGATTTTTCATGCTGAAGAGAGTAAAATTCTCTGCTTCGAACAGTATTCTTGAACATTGCCTTATAAGCGTTTCTTATCATGTACTCGTCACCTTTTCGTACTGAAATGCTAAATTGAATCACAGACTAAAATTTCCTAGAAAGAACGAGTTGTATGACCAAAACTGAGTTTTTCTCGCATTACGTGCGCATGAATCGCAAGTCGTACTTGCTTGCGATTGTATTTATCTTTCTTGTTAACTGGCTGCAAGTTGAAATCCCACGTTACATTCAACTAGCGATTGATCTTATTGAAGATGCGTCGGTGACAGGTCATACGCAGCTTAAAAGCTATGTTGGTATAGTGGTCGCTATGTCGATTGCTATGGTGGTTGTACGTATTTTATCCCGCATCTATGCATTGAACCCCGGCAGGATTACAGAAGCGGCACTAAAGAACACACTCCTTAAAAAGCTCAATCGTTTACCGAGTAGCTTTCATCAGCAGTTTGCCTCCGGTCGCCTAATTTCAATTATCAACAATGACCTCAGTGGAATTCGACTTTTATTTGGCGTCGGCTTTTTGCAGTTTTTTAATGCCTTGTTAGCTCTGTCATTAACGCCCTTATATATGTGGCGTATTTCGCCTGAGCTTACGTTGTACTCTGTCATTCCCATCTCAATTGCTTTCGTCATATTTCGAGTGGGTTTTACACGTATGAAGACCTTACACCTTGAACATATGCATCGACTGCAAAACTTGTCGGCTCAAATGATGAATTACTTGTCTGGCATTGACTTGATAAAGAGCCAAAACATGTCTCCTTGGGTGAAAACTGAGATCGAGAAACTTAACCAACAATTGCTCCGCTGTCGCATGAGAATTATGCGTATACAAGTCTACTTTATGCCAGTGTTGGATTACGCCAATGACTTAATGAAGGTCATTATTCTTGGTCTAGGTGGGTATATGTTGATGGCACAAGAGTTAACATTGGGTGAGATAACGGCATTTCTGACCTATTCAGTGTTGCTTGCTATGCCTCTAATGCAGTTGGGCCGTATTGCGACCATTTACCAACGAGGGATCGTCGGTATCCAAAGTGCTCAAACAATCTTGAATGCAGATATGCCAAAGCTGGAAGAAATTAAACTTTCTCAACCTGAAGTTGAACAGCTCACAGGGAAAACCATTTCTATCCGAAACTTGAGTTTTCAGTACGATGTGGATGAAGAAAAAGTCCTTTCCAATATTAGTTTTGATATCCCGAAAGGAAAAAAAGTCGGGGTGCTTGGTGGGATAGGTGCAGGCAAGACAACGCTGGTTAACTGCCTAAACCATCACTTGGAGGTGCCAGCAGGCAGTATCTTTATTGGTGATAGAGACATTACCTCTTTTTCGCGCTCGGACTTACGTCGTTATATAAAAACAGTGACCCAAGATCCGTATTTGTTTTCAGCAACGGTTGAAGACAATATCCGCTTTGGTAGTCAGAGTGAGGTGACTAAAGCGCAAGTCGATGAAGTTTTAGAACTCAGTCAGTTAGCCGGTGATGTTTCTCGTTTTGAACACGGTGACCAAACTCTCGTGGGCGAAAAAGGCATTATGTTGTCGGGAGGTCAAAAACAAAGGCTCAGTATCGCGCGCGCGCTTTTAGAGCCAGCAGAGTTGATCATCATGGATAACGTACTCTCTGCAGTTGATTACGAAACAGAGCGAAAAATCCTAGAAAATCTATTCGACCATCTAGGCGATAAGTCAGTTTTGGTGGTGTCTCACCGTGTCAATGCACTTGAATATATGGATGAGATTGTTGTTTTAAATAACGGTGAGGTTATTGCACGAGGTGATCATAAAACGTTGCTCAAAACGTGTGATTACTATTTAGAAACTTGGCAATTACAACAAAATGAGACGGAGGCAACAGCATGTTAAAAGGTGTCGACGTCAAATACCTTAAGCACTTTTTCAAGTTCGCCAAGAAGTATAAAAAGTCAGCGATTTTAGGTATCGCCATGTTGCCGCTTACTGTGGTGACGAGCTTATTGTTTCCTTGGTTGATCATTCAAATAATTGATGTTCACCTCAGCCAAGGAGACATGCAAGGGTTGCTAGAATATGTCGCGTATTTAGTCGCGGTTCTAGTGATGAGTTACCTTGTTGATACGACTTACTCATACAATTTGCGAAAAACGGGGCAAAATACGGTCACTGATATGCGAAGTGTTCTATTTGACCGCGTATTAAAGTTACCACGCAGCTATTTTGATAGTACGCCTATTGGTGTCACTTTATCTCGTTTGACAAGTGACCTAGAAACCGTTGGCGAGACGTTCGTTCAATCGGTGGTGGGTTTAGTCAAGGATACTTTGAACACCATCGCCTTGTTGGTCATGATGTTTTTGATCGATTGGAAGCTGACTCTTATTGTATTGTTCGTTATGCCGCCAGTGATGTACCTAACGGTGTACGTTCGAAACCGGCTACGTGAGCTGTATCTACTAACTCGATCTGCGCTAGCAAGAGGAGTTGGTTTTTTGCAGGAAGTCTTGTTCGGTATGAAAACCGTGCAAATGTATCGTGCAGAGTCACAAGTAGAAGAGAAGTTCAAAAGCTATACCGATGAATTTTTGCATGCGCAGAAGAAGATCAATAAATATGATGCGATTCTGTTCTCGTTTATTTCGGGTATCACCTCTGTGACGATTGCTCTATTGATTTGGTACGGTTCAGAACAAGTGATTGAAGGCGCTTTGACACTCGGCGTTCTGATTGCATTTATCAATACATTAGAAAAAGTCTTTGTCCCGATACGCGACTTTACCTCTCAAATTGCCTCAATACAAAGCTCATTCGCCGCGTTCGACCATATTGAAGAGCTCTTTGCTCAACCGACAGCAGAAGAAGGGCGTCAACTATTGCCGAGTCAGGAAGTGAAACGTCAACTAACACAGTTCGAGACATTGGAGTTTCGTAATGTGAGTTTCCGCTACAAAGGCGATGCCCCATATGTTTTGAATAATGTCTCCTTTGTACTCGAAAAAGGTCATCAAATTGCGCTGGTGGGCTCAACAGGTTCTGGGAAGTCGACAATACTTCGGTTGATCTCTAGGACCTATCTAAACTACGAAGGTAGCATCTTATTAAATGGCATCGAGTTGTCAGACATTGCCGTAGAGGACTCCATGCACCTATTCTCGTTAATGATGCAGGAGGTTCATTTATTTGAAGAGAGCATCGAGTTTAACATCGCTTTAGGTAAACCCGAGATAGAGAGCAAGGATGTCGAACAATCGGCACAATATGTGTACGCGAATCGATTTATCGACAAGCTTCCTGGGCGATATGACTTTAAAATCGAAAAGAATGGTTCGAACCTGTCAGTAGGGCAAACCCAGCTGATCTCCTTTGCTCGTGCTGTTGCACAAGGTGGACAAGTTATGATGTTAGATGAAGCAACAAGTTCGGTCGATTCTATCACTGAGTCCCTCATTCAAAAGGCGATGCAACGATTGTTTAATGATAAGACGGTTATCGCAATCGCACACCGCTTGAGTACCGTAAGGCACTCTGACTTGATACTCGTGTTAGAAAAAGGTGAGATTGTGGAGCGAGGAAATCATAAACAGCTACTGGCTCTCAATGGTCTGTACGCAGGCTTGCTAAATGAAACTATCAAGTCATCGACTGAAAATATCGAAACCGCAAACCAATAGTTTAATCCATATTCTCAGAGCAAATTCAATAATACTATGCCGCCCGAATTTATTTCGGGCTTTTTTATACCTTCAATATTAAGTGTCGATAAATAAAGAAAATATATAGTAGATATTTCTCGTTGACTGACTAAATATAGACTATGGTATAGATAAAAATTATTTATCGAGCCTTTATTAATCATGGCCTTATAAATTTCATGTCTATATCATGACTGACGTATTGACCAAGTTTAATACTAAAGTTTAAATCCCTATTGATAACGTTCCTATTAAATTTGGTTGAACTATGGTTACCATGTTATTGATATTTCGCGTAATGGAATTTTTATGCAACTTTAGTCAAATTACTAATTATTCTTTTTGAAACAATGACTTACGACTTAATGACTGGTTTGTTGGTTAAAAAATAATCAGGAAAAACATGCACTTAAAGCGCATTAACATCAATATAACATTTCATTCTATATGAGACTTCGTTCAACTTTACGAAGTAATTCTTAGAAAATATTTGAACTGTAATAAATTAGGATTAGTTTTAAATATTAAAAGGTACAGGGAAGCCTTGATTGAATTTATTTAAATTTCATTTGTACGTATTGAGTAACGTATAAATTAGTACTTATCACTTTTTATTTATTGCTTGTTAAGAATGGAGTCCATTAATGAAGAAAATTGCTTTGATCACAGGTTCGAAAGGCGGAATAGGTTCCGCTATTTCGGAACAGTTAGTGAATGACGGATATCGAGTCATTGCGACGTACTTTACGGGTAACTATGAGTGCGCGTTAGATTGGTTCAACGAGAAGCAATTTAATGAAGAGCAGGTTCGTTTGTTTGAACTGGATGTGACTAATACAGAGCAGTGTGCAGAGCGACTAGCGGTATTGCTTGAAGAAGAAGGTACCGTTGACGTTGTTGTAAATAATGCAGGCATTACTCGCGATGGAACGTTCAAAAAGATGCAAGCGTCAGCATGGAAAGAAGTGATTGAAACGAATCTTAATAGTGTGTTTAACGTCACCCAACCTTTGTTTGCTGCTATGTGCGAAAAGGGCAACGGACGAGTCATCAATATCTCATCGGTCAACGGACTAAAAGGGCAATTCGGCCAAACGAATTACTCAGCGGCGAAAGCCGGCATGATCGGTTTTTCGAAAGCACTTGCAGCAGAAGGCGCGCGTAGTGGCGTAACGGTCAACGTTGTAGCACCAGGTTATACAGGAACGCCGATGGTGGAAGCCATGAAGCCTGAAGTTTTAGAATCCATTAAAGCTCAAATTCCAATGGGTCGTCTTGCAACTCCTGCTGAAATTGCAAAATCGGTCTCTTTCCTCGTCAGTGATGCGGGTGCGTACATTACAGGGGAAACACTCTCTGTAAATGGCGGCTTATACATGCATTAAAAAGGAATTTGACCATGGAAAAAGTATTTATTGTAGCGGCAAAACGTACACCTATTGGCTCATTTGGTGAAACGCTGAAAGACATATCTGCAGGCAACTTAGCATCAATCGCAATTAAAGGGGCGCTGTCAGAAGGTAATGTTGACGTAAACCTAGTCGATGAAGTGATCGTTGGCAATGTGATTAGTGCAGGTCAGGGGATGGGAGTCGGTAGACAGGCGTCTCTCTATGCAGGGATACCAAATGAAGTCCCAGCGTACTCGATCAACATGGTTTGTGGCAGCGGAATGAAATCAGTTATGGATGCCGCGAGTCATATTAAAGCTGGAGACGCTAATATTGTTGTGGCTGCAGGTGTTGAAGTGATGTCGCAAATCCCATTTACCATCCCTTCCGGTATTCGTGATGGACACAAGATGGGCAATATGAACCTGACAGACTTGTTAATCAATGATGGTCTGACGGATGTGTATAACCAATATCATATGGGTGTTACCGCTGAAAATATCGCGAAGTCAGTGAACCTCAGTCGTGAACAGCAAGATGAATATGCACTCGGTAGCCAACTTAAGGCCGTGTCGGCGATTGAAGCTGGAAAGTTCGAACAAGAAATTGTTTCTGTCGATGTAAAGAAACGCCGAGAAACTATCGTGTTTGATACGGATGAATATCCGAAGGCAGAAGCGACACTAAGCGGCTTAGCTAAACTACGACCAGCGTTTGATCGTGAAGGCACGGTGACTGCGGGTAATGCTTCAGGACTAAATGATGGTGCGAGTGCGGTTATCGTCGCCAGTGAATCTGCGGTGAAAAAGCATGGTTTAACGCCCATCGTAGAAATTGTCAGTTATGGGCAGTCAGGTCTAGAGCCAGAGGTAATGGGGTTGGGCCCTGTTGAAGCTGTCAGTATCGCGCTCGATAAAGCAGGTTTGACGATAGAAGACTTAGATCTGTATGAATTAAATGAAGCATTTGCTGCTCAAGCTCTCGGTGTTATCCATAAACTCGCCGAGAAACATCAAGTTTCGATTTCAAGCATTCTAGATAAAGCGAACGTGAATGGTGGCGCAATTGCACTAGGCCACCCACTAGGAGCGTCGGGTAACCGAATTCTTGTATCACTCATCCATGAACTCAACCGTAGAGGTGACCAATATGGTGTGGCCTCTCTATGTGTTGGTGGCGGCATGGGTACAGCACTAATCATCAAATCAACCCAGTAATTAATAAATGGAATTAACCCAGGAGTAATACTCATGTACACAGATTTTTTTAAAACATTTAGCGACCAAACTGAAAAAAGCCTAGAACCGTACCTAAAGTTCAACAAGCTAATGACTAAAAATGTTGAAGTACTAACAGAGCTTCAGCTTAACGCGATGCGCACATACAGCGAAATGGGCTTGGCACAAATGAAAGCTGCGGGTGAGATCAAAGACGTCACGTCATTGACAGCGTTTAGCAGCCAACAGCTAAGTGTTCTAACTAAGTTATCTCAGCAAATGATGGATGATAGCAACAAGCTTCAAGCGGTTGCTAAAGAGTTCAAAGATGATGTGGAACAGATGACGACGGAAAACCTTAAGACAGTGACTCCCGCATAACACTGCCTATTTTAGCCGCCGAAAGGCGGCATTTTTTCCGATCGTAGGAGTCTAATCATGTTACAAAACTTCTTTTCGGACTACCTTGTTAAGCTCCAAGAAACCAATCAAAAATGGTGGGAAGATCTAGAACTCAGCAGGGCAGCCGCAAACTCTCCTCTCAATAAAGCGATGCAAGAGGTTAACCTCGAAGACACGGCGAAGTTGTTAGAAGGGGCAGCCAACCAACCAGCAGCATTGCTCAAAATCCAGGCTGACTGGTGGCAGCAACAATTACAGATTTGGCAAAATGTTGCTCTTAGCGCTAATACGGACGATGTCGTAAAGGCCGATAAAGGTGATAAGCGTTTCACTCACGAAGAATGGCAACAAGATATTTTCTTCAATTTTATCAAACAATCTTATCTGCTTTTCAGTAAAACCTACCTAGAGACCATTGATAGCATTGAAGGTATAGATGAAAAGGCTAAAGAACGTATCAGCTTTTTCTCTCGTCAGGCCATCAACGCACTTTCTCCAAGTAACTACATTGCGACAAACCCCGAGCTTCTAAAACTGACACTTGAGCAAAATGGCCAGAATTTACTCACTGGTTTAGAGCAATTGAAAGCAGATGCGGAGTCCAGTGCAGATATTCTGAAAATTCGCATGACCAACAACAATGCTTTTCGCCTTGGCGAAGATGTTGCGAATACCTCAGGAGACGTGGTTTATAAGAATGAGCTGTTTGAGTTAATTCAATACCGTCCGCTGACGGAACAGGTTAACTCAACACCTTTGATGATCGTTCCGCCGTTCATTAACAAGTATTACATTCTAGATTTGCGTGAAAAGAACTCGATGGTGCGCTGGTTACTAGAGCAGGGGCATTCCGTCTTTATGATCTCTTGGCGTAACCCTAGTGCTGAGCAGCGTGACGTAGAGTTTGGTGATTACGTCACTGAAGGCGTGGCAAAGGCGGTTTCAGCAATTGAAGACATCACCGGCCAAGACCAAGTCAATGCGGCAGGTTACTGTATTGGTGGCACTGTTCTCGCCAGTACCATTGCTTACTACGCAGCGAAGCGTATGAAAAAGCGTATCAAGAGTGCTTCATTCTTTACCACATTGCTTGATTTCTCTCAGCCAGGTGAAGTCGGCGCATACATTAACGACACTATCCTGACCGCTATTGAAGCTCAGAATGACGCCAAAGGTTACATGGACGGCCGTTCGCTAAGTGTTACGTTTAGCTTGCTACGTGAGAATAGCCTGTACTGGAACTACTACGTTGATAACTATCTGAAAGGGAACAGTCCGGTCGACTTCGACTTGCTCTACTGGAACAGTGACAGTACTAATGTGGCAGCTAAAACGCACAATTTCATGCTGAGAGAGTTGTATTTGAACAACAAACTTGTTCAAGACAAAGGGGTGAAAATCGGTGGCGTATGGATTGACCTTAACAAGATCAAAATCCCAAGTTACTTTGTTTCGACCAAAGAAGACCATATTGCTCTTTGGCAAGGAACTTACCGCGGTGCTCTAAATGTGGGTGGTAACAAGACGTTTGTTCTTGGTGAGTCAGGCCATATTGCAGGTATCGTAAATCACCCTGACAAAAACAAGTATGGATATTGGACGAGTGATACGCTAGACGAAAGTGCTGATGAATGGTTGGCGAACGCGAACCATAGCGAAGGATCATGGTGGAAACATTGGCACCAGTGGTTGATGGGTTTCAATGCCGAAGAACAAGTTGCGCCTTTCCCTGTAGGCAGCGAACAGTTCCCGGTACTTGGCACATCTCCTGGTGATTATGTTAAGCAAGTTCTGCCTATAGATTCTGAATAACTGCATTATTAACCGAGATAAGACAAGGCTTTCAAACTCTGTTTGGGAGCCTTTTTTATTTGTAATGTCACAAGGGATCTGTTTAATTATTTGTAACAAATAAACGTGAGGATGAAGGGATGAAAACGATAGGGATCATTGGCGGTATGAGTTGGGAGTCTACAGCTGAGTACTATAAGCAGCTTAACGAAGGCGTAAAACAACAAAAAGGCGGACTGCATTCTGCGAAGATCATCCTCAACAGCGTCGACTTTGCAGAGATAGAAGTATTACAGCGTAGCGGTGAGTGGGATAAAAGCGCCGCGTTACTGTGTGATGTTGCTCAATCGGTCGAACGAGCAGGCGCAGACTTTGTTTTGATTGCGACTAATACAATGCATAAGGTCGCTGAACAAGTCGAAGAAGCGATATCTATCCCACTGCTTCATATTGCTGATACTACAGGCGAAGTATTAGTTGAAAAAGGCATTACCAAAGTTGGTCTACTAGGTACCGCATTTACAATGGAAGAAGCCTTTTACAAGCAACGTTTGAGTGACAAGTTCGGAATCGAAGTTGTTGTTCCAAATGGTGTGCAGAGAAGATTGGTGCATGATGTTATCTATAACGAACTCTGCCTCGGTAAGGCCAATCGTCGTTCAAAAGATGATTTTCATACCATTATTAGTGACCTTGCCGAACGCGGAGCACAGGGCGTGATTTTAGGCTGTACCGAGATCGGAATGTTAGTCTCGCAAGATGAAACGGATACGCCACTATTTGATACGGTTGAGATTCATGCACTGGCTGCTGTACAAGAGGCACTTCGTTAATGAATCGTAATGTATGGTTGTTGTCTCTTTGCCAAGCGTTATTAATGACTGGCAATATACTGCTTATCTCGGTGATTGGCCTTGTCGGTAAAGCGATAGCGCCAAGTTCAAGCCTTATCACTTTGCCAGTCGCATTACAGTTTTTAGGTTTAATGAGTGCCACGATTCCCGCTTCTCTGATTATGGGGAAGCTTGGCCGAAGAAAAGGTTTTAGCATAGGTAATCTTATTGGTATTTTTGGGGCAAGTGTTGCGACTTACGCTTTGTCTCAAGAGATGTTTTACCTATTTTGTGTCGGCACATTCCTTCTAGGGATCGGTATTGGTTTTGGGACGCTTTATCGATTCGCTGCGATAGAAGTGTGCGATGAGAGTGCAAGGCATAGAGCGATTTCGATTTCTATGGCTGGTGGGGTATTAGCAGCAATACTCGGACCCAATTTAGCTATCTATTCACAGCAGTGGTCGGCTGATGGTTTATATGTTGGCGCGTTTATGGCGCTAATAGGGTTGAATATTTTAGCATTATGCCTTCTCCAGACAATTCAGTTTCCGCCAACTCACGAACATCACCAGCATGCGCAGCCAGAACCATTGTTAGAGATTGTTAAAGCGCCTAATTTTATGCTGGCAGTATTCGCGGCCATGGTGGCGTATGCGGTGATGAATATTCTGATGACCGCGACGCCCTTAGCCATGATTGGTTGCGGATTTGATTTTGAAAAAGCGGCAGGCGTAATTGAATGGCATGTACTGGGCATGTTCGTTCCGGCGTTTTTCACCGGCCGTTTAATTGAACGCTTTGGTGCAAGGAATATGATTATATCTGGTGGTATTTTGTTTGTGCTATGTATTGCTATTAACATTCATGGCCAATCAATCTGGCACTTCAGCTTGGCTCTTATTCTGCTCGGTGTTGGTTGGAACTTTATGTTTATTGCTGCGACAGGACTATTTAGCCAGTCTTATTCACCACGTAACAAGTCTAAAGCACAAGCGTTCAATGAATTCTTTGTCTTTAGCTGCGTGACAGTCACGGCGCTGTTATCAGGTTGGCTTGAATCTACAGTTGGGTGGGAGATGATGAATATTTACGTATTACCGTTTGTATTGGTCGTGTTGGCACTATTTGGAGTAAACACATTCAGATCACGACAATCTATCGCTTAGGTAAGAAAGGTTATTGCTGTATCAAATAAAGGGCTGCATGTTGTAGCCCTTTTGCTTTTATTGAATTCATCCTGGGAGGAGGGTTATTTAAGATTGTGTTGAATGAGCTCAATAAGTTCGTTTTCAGTTTCAGGCATTTTTTTTAGCTCTACTGCACATGACGCGCCACCTTTAAGCATGTAAGCACTGGTTGTGCAGTGATCATGGTGAAACCACTTTCCATCAATACATACATCTGTATAACAGCGAGGGTCTTGTTTCAATTCCATAATTCAATCCTTTGTTAAAGAGTTATTAACACATAGTCAACATAACCTTGTTTTTGGTATGGTTAATTGATTTAGATCAATTTTGTTTGGCCTATATACCAAGGTAGTAGTGATATTGGCCACAAGTTATGGCTAGAAAAAAGGGAGCGATAAGCTCCCAAAGTACGGTGTTGTTGATTACGCCTGGGCGAATAAGTAAGTGCGATAACCGCCAATAAGATTTTTGGCTTTGTATCCATTGTTGACCAGTTGCCTATAAGCGACGTTGCCTCGTAGACCCACCTGACAGTAGATCACTATCTCTTTGTCCTTCGGTAGCTCGTCCATACGTTGACGTAGCTGATCGACCGGTATATTGATTGCGCCTGCAATGAAGCCGACATTTTTCAGTTCTCCAGGATTACGAACATCGAGAAGAATCTGATCATCAGTGAGATTGGTTATCTCATCATAATGTATCGCAGTTGCATCACCTTTGATGAGGTTGTTTGCAACAAAAGCGGCTTGGTTGATGACATCTTTCGCACTGCCGTACGGAGGCGCATAAGTCAGCTCCAAGTGCTGAAGCTGCTCGACAGTCATTCCGGCGCGTTGAGCAACGGCCATAACGTCGATTCGTTTATCTATGCCATCTTTACCAACAGCTTGCGCTCCTAAAATCTTGCCTGATTTAGGGTCAAACAGCATCTTAAATGAAACGATCTCTGCACCTGGATAGTAACTCGCATGGCTAGCAGTATGTACGTAGACCTTCTCATAGATTACGCCATCGCGTTTAAGCTGCTTCTCATTCTTGCCCGTTGAGGCAACAGCAAGATCGAATACTTTGCAAATTGCGGTCCCTTGCGTTCCTTGATACGTCTCATCTCTTCCAAGCATATTATCTGCGGCCATACGACCTTGGCGATTCGCTGGACCTGCAAGTGGCACAAGCGTGCGATTACCTGTAACAAAGTCTTGCTCTTCAACCGCGTCGCCAACTGCATAGATAGATGGATCACTGGTTTGCATTGAAGGGGTAGTATAGATACCACCTAATTCGCCAATCTGTAGTCCCGCTTGTTGAGCCAGTTGTATTTCTGGGCGAACACCAATTGCCATAATCAAAATATCGGTTTCTAACTGCTGACCATTGTTCAATGTAAGCAACAGGTTTTCTTGCTCATTAGTAGACTGATATTCGACTGATTCTAGAGCGACGCCAAGTTGCAGGTCTATGCCCTTATGTTTAATTTCAGCGTGAACAAAACCAGCCATCTCTCGGTCAACTGGGGTCATGACTTGATCGGCCATTTCAATGAGCGAGGTATTAATACCTAAGGCGTGAAAAGCTTCCATCATTTCCAAACCGATAAAACCACCACCAACAACGGTGGCATGAGCGACCTGTTTGGTTTTTAAGGTGTTAAGGATTCGATCCATATCAGGAATGTTGCGAAGAGAGTGGGTAAGCGGGTTATCGATGCCAGCAATGGGAGGGACGATAGGTGACGCACCTGGGCTCAATAGTAGGAAGTCGTAGCCTTCATCATATTCCGAACCATCAAGTAGGTTCTTAACCGTAATTGTTTTGGCATGTCGATTTATCGCGATGACTTCGTGCATAACTCTTACGTCAACGTTGAAACGAGCTAAAAAACTTTCCGGAGTTTGCAGTAACAGCTTGTCACGATCTTGGATTTCTCCACCAATATGGTAAGGGAGACCACAATTGGCAAATGAAACGAACGGTCCTCGTTCAAACATAATGATTTCGGCTTCTTCACTTAAACGACGTGCTCTTGCAGCAGCAGAGGCGCCGCCAGCTACGCCTCCAACAATCAAAATCTTAGTCATCAATCGCTCCTTTCAACGTTTATATGATGAGGTAGTGCATCCACTATAAAAACATTAATTAGTAATGTCTAATGTTAATTCATCTAATTACGAAATTGCTAATTTAGTATTGACTAATTTAAATTGATTAGTAAACTCTAATGTAAGTTCCAGTTGTAGGAGGCTGAGATTTGCAAGTTATAGAATTAAACAAAATGCAGAGTAACGTACTTGAGGCGTCCGAACTGCTTAGAGTCATGGCACATCCTGAAAGGTTGATGGTTTTATGTCAGCTAACTCAGGGGGAAATGGGAGTTGGTGAGCTACAAGACCAATCCACTCTTAGTCAGTCTGCTTTTTCACAGCATTTGACGGTACTGAGAAAGCATCGTCTTATCTCTGCTCGTAAATCATCACAGCAAGTGTTCTATTCGCTGTCAGATCCGCGTGTAGAGCAGCTAATTACTACATTACACAGTGTGTTCTGTGACTCTGAGGAGAAGGTCAATGTTTGATTCGGTTCCTTGGATGTCACTACTAGGAGGGATGCTCTTAGGTGTGTCGGCGCTTTTGTTGATGTTGGTCAATGGAAAAACTGCGGGAATTAGCGGCGTTGTGAATGGGCTCATTACACCAATGAAAGGTAATGTGCAGTGGCGTTTGCTATTTGTAGGAGGGATGATTGTTGGTGGTGCTATTGCATTGAAAATATTTGGAATTGTGTCTCCTGACTTTGCTCAAATTCCCTTCGTTGCTTTGGTCGTTGGTGGATTATTAGTGGGCTTTGGAACTAGGGTGGCGAACGGGTGTACAAGTGGGCATGGAATATGCGGAATTGGGCGTCTATCCAAACGGTCTGTCATCGCGACATTGGTATTTATGGTGACTGCTGCGGTTACTGTTTATCTACGTTTGCATCTATAAGGGGCGAAACATGAAGAAATTAATGGTTACCTTAACGCCTCTTATCAGCGGCCTATTGTTTGGTATGGGCATGTCACTGTCCGGCATGATCGACCCGCAAAAGGTGATTGGCTTTTTAGATGTTACTGGTAGTTGGGATCCGAGTTTAGCATTCGTGATGGGCGGAGCTTTGGCGGTGTTTATGCCAGCCTACTTTCTCGTTATTAAGCCAAGAACGGTGAGCGTCAGCCAAGATCAGATTTCAACACCGTCAAGTTCTCAAGTTGATACGCGATTGATCGTTGGCTCGGCGTTATTTGGTATTGGTTGGGGCACAGCTGGAATATGCCCCGGACCGGCGGTCTCAAGTGTATGGTTTGGTGGCTATCCAGTCGTGCTCTTTTTATCAACGATGATATTGGGTTCTCTGTTAGCCAAGCAATTTTTGAACCGCAGAGACTCGGTGAAAATTGCCAAAGCTACTTAATGCTCACCGAGATAGGGCAGTGGTCGCTCATTTGACGATTAAGAACATCGTCGACCTTATAGAGGTTCTGCTTAGGTGAATGAAATCCAAGATCACTGCTGACAATGATATGGTCGATTAGAGATTTGAACTGGTGGGTTTTGTTAGGGTTATTCCGAGACTTAACCTTACAGTTCGCTTTGGTCATTTTCGTTGCTAATGTTGCGTCGGTGCCCTGTGAAATGCCTTTCCACAACCAGTCTCCGTTGTAACTAAGATTGTGATTAAAATCTCCAAGGATGACATAAGCGTCATTATTCTTTTCACGTTCTTTTATCCACTTGTTGAGCTGTTGACCTTGAACCTTAAGAGTTCGGCACGCTTTACTGCCATTATATGCACCTGAACAACGCGCTTTTAAATGGACCGACAGAGCATGGATTGGCTGTTGCGAGTTTGGGTGTAGCATGACGTAGCTAGCAAACCTCAACTTACTGTTAGGTGATCTATCCAGCTTGATATCAGGCATATCTTTTACTGCTATCCCTTTTCTAATCGCAAAACCAGTGTACTGATTTATATCGCTGAATTGATGGCGTTGATTGTCGGCGTTTGAACGATGGGAAAAAAAAAATTGGTAATCACTGCCGATGACTTTCGTTAAAGCCTGTTTATCATTGACCTCTTGAAACGCCAAAATGTCGCTTTCCATAGATGAGAAGTGGTGATGCAAAGATTGGTAGTCCTGATCATATCTCTGAGAGGGTTTAAACTTGCTAGATGGTGTACTGCTCAACCACTCTAAATTCCAAGCTGAGTAAAGCGTATCCGCATAACTGTTAAATGATCCTAATAAAGCGAGGACACTAATAATTGGCCATGTTTTTTGCATAATAGTTGACGTAATGTTTCGAATTCTATTGCAACCTTTATCCTATAAGTCATCGCAAAAAATCAAGTCTCAAATGCGCCATTTTTGCAATTTTCACGAATTACTTTGTAACTTGGATCTATGCCACCAAGATTGATTTGATCTTGAGCTAGGCTCTCTTTTTATTGATCGAAATCAATACTTTTAGCAGTGTCATTTCGTTAAATACGCCACAACATCTTGTGTCAGCTAAATAATAAATCGCCTATATAGTGTATTTGTGGATAACTCTGTGAGTATGCTTAGGGTAAGGAGAATCAGTGAAACCAATCGTAATCAAGCGTGATGGGTCGAGAGCACCATTTAGTCGAGACCGTATCCAAGCAGCAGTGGAAGCAGCGGCGGATCACAATAGTCAAGAGATCGCTATTTATGCCCTAAATGTGGCATTAGCAGTTGAACTCAAGCTACAAGATCGCGATGAAGTTGAGATCACTGAAGTCCAGAGCCTTGTTGAAGACGAATTGATGCAAGGTCCATACAAAGGGCTAGCACGTTCATACATTGAATACCGTCATGACCGTGATACTGCGCGTGAGAAACAGAGCGCGTTGACGCAAGAGATCGAAGGTTTGATCGAAGAGAGTAACTTAGATCTTATTAACGAAAATGCCAACAAAGACGGTAAAGTGATTCCGACCCAGCGCGACTTACTTGCGGGTATCGTTGCTAAACATTATGCGAAAACTCACATTTTGCCGCGTGATATTGTTCAGGCACACGAACAGGGTGATATTCACTATCACGATCTGGATTATGCACCATTCTTCCCGATGTTTAACTGTATGTTGATTGACCTACAGGGCATGCTGACACGTGGCTTTAAGATGGGTAATGCTGAGATTGATACTCCGAAATCAATCTCTACTGCGACAGCGGTAACGGCGCAAATCATTGCACAAGTAGCAAGCCATATTTACGGCGGTACTACGATCAACCGTATTGATGAAGTGTTAGAGCCGTATGTTATGACGAGCTACGATAAGCACTTTGAGATTGCTCAAGAATGGAATATTCCTGATGCGGAAGCTTTTGCTACTGCTCGCACTGAAAAAGAGTGTTATGACGCTTTCCAATCACTTGAGTATGAAGTAAACACGTTACATACCGCAAATGGTCAGACTCCTTTTGTTACTTTTGGCTTTGGTCTTGGTACGAGTTGGGCATCTCGTCTGATTCAGCAATCGATTCTTAAGAACCGTATTGCTGGTCTTGGTAAAAACCGTAAAACCGCTGTATTCCCAAAACTTGTCTTTGGTATTAAAGATGGTCTGAACCACAAAGCGGAAGATCCAAACTACGACATTAAGAAGCTTGCGCTTGAGTGTGCTTCTAAACGTATGTACCCAGATATTCTTAACTACGACAAAGTCGTTGAAATTACCGGTTCGTTTAAAACTCCGATGGGCTGTCGATCATTCCTTGGTACCTACGAAGAAAATGGTGAACTGGTACATGAAGGCCGTAACAACCTTGGTGTTGTGAGCCTGAACTTGCCACGAATTGCGATTCAAGCCAAAGGTAGTGAAGCTAAGTTCTACGAACTGCTTGATAGTAAGTTAAAGCTCGCACGACGTGCATTAGAAACGCGTATTACACGCCTTGAAAACGTGAAAGCACGTGTAGCGCCAATTCTTTACATGGAAGGGGCATGCGGTGTTCGTCTGAAAGCCGATGACTCTATTTCGGATATCTTTAAACACGGCCGCGCATCTATCTCGTTGGGTTACATTGGTATCCACGAAACCGTTAACGCACTGTTTGGTACAGAAGCACATGTTTACGATGATGCGGTTCTACGTGAAAAAGCGGTTGGCATCATCAAGCATATGAAAGAAGCGGTAAACTCGTGGACTGACGAAACAGGTTATGGCTTTAGCCTATATGGCACGCCAAGTGAAAACTTATGCAGCCGTTTCTGCCGTATCGACAACAAAGAGTTTGGTGTGATTAAAGGTGTGACTGATAAAGGTTACTACACCAACAGCTTCCACTTAGACGTTGAAAAGAAAGTAAACCCATACGATAAGATTGACTTTGAGATGCCATATCCAGAAATCTCAAGCGGTGGCTTTATTTGTTACGGTGAATTTCCGAACATGCAGCGCAACGTTGAAGCGTTAGAAAACGTCTGGGATTACAGCTACAGCCGCGTACCGTATTACGGTACTAATACTCCGATTGATGAGTGTTACGAATGTGGTTATAACGGCGAATTCGATTGTACCAGCAAGGGCTTTACGTGTCCGAGTTGTGGTAATCACGATTCAACCAAAGTGTCGGTAACCCGCCGAGTATGTGGTTACCTAGGCAGCCCAGATGCACGTCCGTTTAACTTCGGTAAGCAAGAAGAAGTTAAGCGTCGAGTGAAGCACCTTTAAGCGCTTACTTCCACACTCATACTTTGAAAATCAACCTGTAATGGGTTGATTTTCTTTTCGTCGATAAGGACTCTCCATGAACTACCACCAATACTATCCGATTGATGTTGTAAATGGCCCGGGTACGCGCTGCACACTGTTTGTATCAGGTTGTGTGCATCAATGTCGTGGCTGTTATAACCAATCGACTCAGCGATTAGACTCTGGTGTTTATTTCACTCAAGAAGCTGAAGACCAAATCATTGCAGACTTGAATGATACTCGGATTAAAAAGCGTGGCTTGTCGTTATCGGGTGGTGATCCTTTGCATCCTGCGAATGTAGCGGACATATTGAAGCTTGTTAAACGTGTCAGAACTGAGTGTCCAGGGAAAGACATTTGGGTTTGGACCGGCTACACATTAAGTGAACTTGATGAGGCGCAAAGAGAAGTCGTTGAATATATCGATGTCCTGATTGATGGTAAGTTTGAGCAAGACAAGAAAGACCTGAATTTGGAGTGGCGGGGCAGTTCAAACCAAATCATTCATACGTTCAAGCTCTAGCAATGTTACCTCTTATAGAAAAGCTGAAGATGTTGCGTGTATGTTAAATTTTACAGCTTTTAATTCTGATTTGCGCTTGGTCGCTAAAATTTGTTTCTGAATTTATAAGTTAGATGATAACGTGTCAGCCGTTACTTGAATTTCAAAGGGTTATGACTTTCATGTTTTCTAATCTACCAACTCCAGTATTAGATCCTATTTTATCTCTTTCCGTTGCATACCGTAACGATGAACGCACCAACAAGGTTGACCTTGGCATTGGTGTTTATAAGAACAGCGCGGGCGAAACGCCAGTCATGAAAGCCATCCAAATGGCACAAGACGTTGTTGTTGCAAATCAAAAAACCAAGTCTTATGTTGGTCTTGCCGGTTGTGAAGAATTCAACCAAAGCATGATCGACCTTCTTTTGACAGGTACGTCGGCAACCGATCGCGTTGCTGCAATCCAAACGCCTGGTGCGAGTGGTGCACTCCGTATGCTGGGTGACTTGATGAAAGTTGCACAGCCAGATACGACCGTTTGGATCTCGAATCCAAGCTATGTTAACCATAAACCAGTCATGGAAGCGGCAGGCCTTAAAGTTAAGTTCTACCATTACTTCTCTCCAGAGACTAAGCAAGTTGACACTGCTAAGATGCTAGAAGATCTTTCAAAAGCAGGTCCATCTGATGTTGTATTACTTCATGGCTGTTGTCACAACCCAACAGGGGCAGACATCGACTTTGAAGCATGGCAAGCAATCACGGCGTTATCACAGAAAAATGGGTTTACTCCATTTGTAGATATTGCCTATCAAGGCTTTGGTGACGGACTAGAAGATGATGCAAAAGGTCTTCGTCACATGGCCGACAACGTAGAAGAAATGCTGATCACAACATCGTGTTCGAAAAACTTCGGTCTATATCGTGAGCGTACCGGCGCGGCAATTGTTATTGGCAAATCTCAGCAAGATGTCGGAAATGCCAAAGGTAAGCTTCTTACGCTAGCACGTTCTACATACACTATGCCACCTGATCACGGCGCAGCACTAGTGAAAACCATCCTACAAAATCAAGAGCTAACGACCGTTTGGAAGCAAGAGTTGAGTGAAATGCAACAACGCTTGTTAAACTTGCGTCAGACTTTGTGTAATGAATTGAGAAATACCCACAATACTTCACAATTCGACTTTATTGAAAGCCACAAAGGCATGTTTACTGTGCTAGGCTTTACGCAAGACCAAATGACGCAACTCCGTGAAGAATATGGTATTTATGGGGTAGGCGATGGTCGTATTAATATCGCGGGCCTGACTGAAAAGGACATCCCTTACGTAGCCGAAGCGATTATCAAAGTATCTTAAATATAATGGGGCGCGATGCGTCCCTTATGTTGTTTTGTCGAGATTAGGTGGTCGAATGAATAAACCATGGAAAGTGCTGATTCCAATTATGTTAAGCGGTGGCTTAATGGCATGTTCCACAACGGGTCCAGCGCCAGTAGAGCCGGAACAAAAGCCTGTTATTGAAGAGCCGGTCATTGAGCCGGAGGTTGAACAGCCAAAGGAAGAGGTTGTTGAGCCTGTTAAGCCGGAGCCAACGAAACCTAAAGAGCCAGTCGTTGAAGTTCAAGCAAAGAAAACGTCCGATGGTAAGTTACTATTAGGCGAAGAAGAGTGGGTATACGTTCCAGGACTACAACAAAGCTTTAAATCACGCGTAGACACAGGAGCCACGACTTCTTCAATTAGCGCTGTTGATGTTATTCCGTTTGAGCGAGATGGAAAAGACTGGGTTAAGTTTAAAATTGAACATGACGGAGTGAAGAGCAAAGAAATTGCGCTTCCTGTTAAACGTTGGGTGAAAATTAGACAGTCTAGTACAGAAGGAACGCACAAGCGTGCCGTCGTTGAAGCATGGATTCAACTTGGTGACTTGAAAGAGAAAACCGATTTTACACTAGCAGATCGAACGCATCTTTCGTTCCCGCTTCTACTAGGGCGTAGCTTTTTCAAAGATGTTGCTGTTGTCGATGTGAGCAAGAAATTCGTTCAAGATAAACACAAATAACCTGCTTATGTTCTAGATACAAAACCAGCACGATGATCATGTGCTGGTTTTTTTATTTCCAGATCATACTTTTGCGACGCATATCTGCATACTCTTTGTCCATAGGTTACTATTTGCACGTTTAGTCGGTCCCTTAAGGCGCTTGCGTTCCCCTACATAAAAATCTAACGCGCAGGCTGTACGTACAAATAAAATAATAAGGAATATGGATATGAAACACTTGTCTAAGGCTATTGTTGTGCAAGATGGCAAAGTTTTGGTTCAAGAGACTGTAAAGTCATCAAGTGGGGCTAAAGTCATCGACTTTCCACTTGGGCGAGTTAGCGACAATGAGTCAGCAACCGATGCGGCGCGTAAGCTCATTGTAGAATCTGACTCGAATAATGTTCAACATGCTGCGACATTCAGTGGCGTTAACGAAAAAGGTGGTCGTACTTATTACGCGATCTTTAAAGCGGATGCTCAAGTAAAGTTGAAACTTGCTCAATCAGACATGCCGGAAAGTACGCGCTGGGTTGCGCCAAAAGATTTACCACTCAATGACTTTTATGCAGAAGATATCGATTTTATTAAGACGCATCTACCTCAATACAGTTAATAAACGATTCTGAATCGAATAAAAAAGCCAATCGAACCTAACGTCGATTGGCTTTTAAATTATTTGCCTTAGCTACAGAAGTGCTAGTTACTGAATTTCTAATAGTTCCACTTCAAAGATAAGTGCTGCTGCTGGTGGGATAGGGCCAGAGCCGTTTTTACCGTAAGCCAGTGGGCTAGGAATATAAAGACGGAACTTATCACCAACACTCATGTAGGTTAAACCTTCTTGCCAGCCCTTAATTACTTGATTCAATTTGAAGCTAATTGGTTGACCGCGTTCAACAGAGCTGTCAAATACAGTACCGTCAATCAAGGTACCGTGGTAATGAACTTTTACTTTACTGGTCGCAGTTGGGTGCTCAGTGCCTTCGCCTTTATGCAGCACTTCGTACTGAAGACCACTTTCAGTTGTGATAACACCTTGTTTTTTGGCGTTTTCAAGTAAGAAGGTTTGGCCAATCGCAAAGTTTTCTTCACCTGCTTTATGGTTAGTCCAAGTGCGGTAGATAAAAAATACTGCAAGAACGAAGATAATGATTGGGAAAATAATCTTAGACATAAATCCTTTCCGTCGAATTATGGTTGAGTAATAAGGAACTTGATGGTGTTAGCAATACCTTCAACGTCTTGGTGAGCACTCGTGTTCACGATGTATTTACCTTTAACCACGAAAGTAGGAACTGAGTTGATTTCACCTTTAGTGGTGATGTCATCCGCCAGTTGCATTGCTGCAAAAAGTTGCTTTTGTTGGTCTTCGTTGAAGTTATATGGGCTAGTTAGGTTTCTGCTTTCAAAAGCTTTATCGATCGCGATCTTCTTATCACCTAGTGATGCACCGTCACCCATCTGTGTCGCTGCGAACAGATCAAGCATCATGTCGTGATCCGGTTTTTTGCCCAATTGCATTTCAGCTGCGTAATAAATCATTGCGCCGATCTGAGCACTTTCATTGAAGGTTACGTGAACCTTGCCGATGCTTTCGCCGGTCAATTTCTCAATAGTAGGAATTTCGTTTTCCATCTTACGGCAATGGCCACAATTTAGAGAGAAGACTTCAGTAACAAGAGGTAGACGAAACGTAGCAAGATTCGCTGGCAGTTGTTGGTAATGGGTGCCTTCTTGTGGGGTTGTGCTTTCAGAACACCCAACAAGCAGTGTTGATAACGCAATGAGCGCGAAAGTAACAAGCTTTTTCATATTAGATTCTCATATCGGTACTACTGCTACGTGACAACAGTTAGACAGTAGTTCGTAAATAGTTAAGCAATTTTACTTTGTCCAAGTCAGAAGAGAAACAGCTAGGTTGCTGAATTTAGAATTAAAGTATGACTAATAATTAAAGCTGCGCAAAGATCAACACGCTCTAGCCCCACGAGTAAAAGATTTTCAGTTGGTAGGCTAAAGTCTTGGGAAATTGGCCGATATAGTTAAAGAACAGTAAAGGACTCACGGGTGAACGAATGAAGCGCTTGGTATTACCACTTATTTTAACATTGGCAGGCTGTAGCAATATGGCAGATGAGATAGCGATGCTCGGCAATGATATGCTTGATACAGCGCCACGCTCTGATTTTGATGTTAGACACCCAGAGTGGGGCACCCCAACGAATATCTCGCCTTCAGGAGTTAGAGGCCCGATGGGCCAGCAGCGCACTCAGAGCTATCACAATTTACAAAGTTTCTTGACCAGTAACGGCGTTGACTACGAGCTATTGCCTGGTAACCACGTAATGGTAAAGCTGAAAGACACCATTAAGTTTAATACTGGCTCCTCAAACGTATCACCTGACTCACAATACTGGCTTGATATGATGGGCAGTTATCTCGCAACTCAGCCGGGAATCGATATTGTTATCGATGGCCACGCAGACAGTACGGGTGCACCTACGTTTAACGACGGCCTTTCTATGAAGCGAGCGAGTGCCGTAAAGCGTCAGTTGGTACGTAATAACGTCGCGATGGATTCAATCTTTACTCGCGGGTATGGTGAGTATGTACCGGCTTGTAGCAATAAAACGAAAGCGGGAAAGGCGTGTAATCGCCGTGTAGAAGTGCTCTTTATTGTCTCAAACAATTAGATTTTACTGAGTAAAATCCATTAAAAAAGCCCAGAATAATCGCTATTCTGGGCTTTTTTGATAACTTTTTTGTTTGTTATGCGGCGCTTTTAACTTGATCGTCTTTTTTTTCGCTTTGCATCTTTGCTAGGAAATAAACGTTAACACACGCAATGAAGCCGTTAGTTACGACTACAGGCCAGGCATCAATCATAAGGCCGTATGCAGTAAACAATGCACAACCGATGAAGTTAAGAACACGTAGTTTCACAATGTCTTTCATCGTAAGTGAGATAGCGACCATGATAGACGCTGCATAACCTAGAATTTCAACCATATCCATAATTTGACCCTCTTAATTTTTGCCGAACGTTGTCGGTACCAATTCTTCTCTTCTTGAGATAACTGAGGAAGCTCCGTGCCTCGAATGGTCTAAATGATTAACTGAGACGAACTATAACAGGGCTAAATGTGTGATGAAAGCCCCAAAAATGTGAACGGTGAGGGTTAGCGATTACGCAAACGTTTTACGCACATTTTACTCAATAAATAACCAAACGTGTTGGTAGTAGGTCTCAAGAAAAAGCCCGCTGGTTACCGCGGGCTCTAAGAATACAGGTGAAACAAGAATTACTTCTTTTTACCTTGGATTACTTTATCTTCTTCAGTCAGTTCGCGGATACGGCGGCTGATGTCACGGCGCTCTTTAGAGATTTCAGCGCTCTTGATGATGTGATCATCAACGCGATCTTCGTAGTCAGCTTTCATGTTCTTGATAATGCCAACAATCTCGTCTGTGCTCATGTCTGAACTGATGTAATCAAGTAAGTTTTCTAGTAGGTCAACACGCTTACGGTTATCACGAACTTTCTTTTCGTTGTCGATAAGTTCACGTTTCAATTTATTTTTACGACGTGCTTCAGATACGATTTCAAATACACCGCTCATAAGTCTCTTTCCCTAATTTTTGGTTAACTGCTATCGATTAAATCACAACATCTACTGTGATAACAGTCTTTAGATCAATCATTACAATGTGTTGACGCTTTTCTAGCCAATCTACACCGAGACAATTGAGCCGTTGCGAGGAACGATATATGATTTGTCCATTGTTAGTTAATTTAAGCGCAAACAATGCGTACGTCTCAGATTGTCATTCCTCAACCTAAAGTAGCTCCTGAAGGTAAATCAAGTAAACTTGTTTCAGCGTACAAAAAGGAGCGGACTCAGCAAGAAATTACAGAAGTAGAGCTGAATCGCGGCAAAATTGTAATGATTGATGAGAATGGAGAGTTCAAGTCAATTCCAATTTTGGCTGAACATTAGTGGAACCACGTAACAATAATAAGATAAGGAAACGGTATGAATATTGAGCTTAACTCTATAGAGGCACGTGTTATCGGCTGCTTGATTGAGAAAGAAGTCACTACACCTGACTACTACCCGTTAACTCTCAATAGCTTAACAACAGCTTGTAATCAAAAGAGCAACCGAGAGCCAGTTATGGCACTGACGGATGCAGATGTGCAGCAGGCGGTAGATGAGTTAATTTCTCGCCGTTTAGTCAGCGATGAAAGTGGTTTTAACAGTCGTGCGAATAAGTTTCAGCATCGCTTTTGCAATACTGAGTTTGGTGACCTCAAATTGACCAAACAAGAGAAAGGCATTGTTTGCTGCTTGCTACTTCGTGGCGCGCAAACTCCGGGTGAGCTGAGAACACGTACCAACCGATTAGCTGACTTTGGTGACGTTAAAGAAGTAGAGGCTGTGCTTGATAACATGGCGTCTCGTGAAGAAGGGGCACTAGTGGTTAAACTTCCACGTGAAGCTGGTAAGCGTGAATCTCGCTACATGCACCTCTTTAGTGGCGAAGTTGATATCGAAGCGCTAGCTACTGCAGCACCAGTTTCATCTTCGGGCCATAGCCGAATCGAGCAGTTAGAACAAGAAGTTGAATCTCTTAAAGCAGAAATGGCAGAGTTACGTTCAATCGTAGAGCAGCTTCAAGCTTAATGAGTTCAACTGCTGATAAATCAATTTCGGGTTGGTATATCTATTTAATCCGAATGCAAAACAATGCGCTCTATTGCGGTATTACCACCAATGTAGAGCGTAGGTTTTCACAGCATCAAAGTGGTACTGGCGCAAAAGCCCTAAAAGGCAAAGGGCCTCTTGAATTAGTATGGTTTCATGGAGCCGGAAGCTCACGAAGTAGTGCATCTAAACTCGAATATAAAATCAAGCGTTTAAGCAAATGCGAAAAAGAAACACTTGTTTCAGGCGCAAAAGAACTCTCTGATTTGGTACAACTAGCACTAATTGACTAAAAAATACTCTAGATCTTAATATTTGTATTAACCTTGATAATGATAAGTACAAAACTTATAAGGTTAATAAGGATATGAATCAATTAAGTAAAATATCATTAGTGGTGGGTTGTCTCGGCTTTTCAACAGTGAGTATCGCAGCGAGCGTTATCGCTGATGGTCGAGGCAACGGTATGGGTAATACGGGTGTAACGAGTGCTGATTATCTTTTAGCTCCTTTCTATAACCCGGCATTAACTGCTGTACATCGTGATAGCGACACATTTGGTATTCTGGTGCCTGCGATTGGTGCCAATGTCCGTGATACCGACAATTCACTTGATACCATCGACACTCTACAAGATACCATTACAAGCTTTGAAAATAGTGGTAGTACAGATCCCGCCATTGCAACTCAGCTAAATGGTTATTTGACTGACTTATCGGACGATAAGCCATTAGCCGTAACTGGTGGAGTAGGGATAGCTGTCGCTATACCAATCAAGACATTATCAGCCAATATTTTTACGCGTGGCTACGCTGAAGTCGTTGCTGTCACTGCAATAGCGCCTGACAATGGTAACGGAGTCACTGACGTTACTACACGTTATGAAAACTCCGAAGTGGATATGATTGCTTTTGGCTACACTGAATTTGGCGTCGCACTTGCCAAACGTATGACCGTCCAAGGTCAAGATGTTTCATTTGGTGTGACTCCGAAATATCAACAACTCAAAACCTACAAACAAAACCTTTCCGTTGAAGATTTCGATGTCAGTGATTATGACGAAAGTGAAACGAAAGAGAATGCGTTTAACATGGATTTGGGTGCGGTTTGGTTTTATGAATCTTATCGAGTCGGTATTGCAGTCAAAGACCTTTTTTCCAAAAAAATTGATACCTTAAATGTAGGTAGTGGCGTGAGCACCTATAAGTTGGATACTCAGGTGACAGTATCAGGTTCTTACGCGATGGAATATTTTGTCGCTAGTGCGGACTTAGATCTCACCTCACAAGAGCGCTTCACAGACTTGAATGATGACACTCAGTATTTACGTCTGGGTATCGAAGGGAATGCATTTGGTTGGGCTCAATTGAGAGCCGGATACGAGATGGATCTTGAAAGTACGTTAGATGATTCTGTAACGCTCGGCATCGGAATCAGTCCTGGTGACTTAGTGAGCTTTGACCTAGCGGGAAGCTATGCAGGCAGTAACCAATACGGTCTTTCGGGTAATTTAGCTTTTACGTTCTAGACACTATACGGCATAATGGAAATTCTGAGATAAATTAATGGGTTGTACTCATTGATTTGTCTCAGATTACAAATAACGAATAGGCACTAGAAACTCTAATATAATAAATAGTGCTCAGTATGGTTGGTTACAAGAGAAATCTGCATGTCTAAAACGCTAATATTATCGATATTCGCTTTATATTCTTCGGCGTCATTAGCCCACACCACTCAAGTGCTTAACGGTTACTGGCAGTACGACGAGTATTTGGAAGCTCACCCTAAACAGAAACAGCTCACAGCCCAACTCAGCGAAGAAGTTCGTCGTTATCCCACTCCCTTAGCAAATCAGCAGGAAAAACCGGTCACTATTTCAGTTGTCTATCCAGGGCAACAAATCTCGGACTATTGGAGTCGTAACATCAAGGCTTTTGAAACTCGTCTTGAGAAGTTAGGCATTCGGTACAGCATCAATCAAGTATTTACTCGACCTAATATTGACGTCAGGCAGCAAAGTCTTTCGTTACTTGAAGCGGTACAAAACAATTCTGATTATTTGATTTTCACGCTCGACACAACACGTCACCGCAAGTTTATTGAGCATGTTCTCAGCTCGACAGACACCAAACTGATACTGCAAAATATCACCACTCCTGTGCGCGCGTGGGACCATCAACAACCCTTTATGTATGTTGGTTTTGATCATATCAAGGGCACTAGAGTTATTGAAAATTACTATAAGGAAACTGTCAAAGGTGAGAGCCGTTACTCAGTACTCTATTTTTCTGAAGGTTACGTGAGTGATGCTCGAGGTGATACTTTTATTGAAGAAATGAGCCATCATGACAACTATAAGCTTTCGTCTTCGTTCTATACCAAAGCGACTCGAGACTCAGGTTATCAAGCTGCGTTGACCGCTATTGAAAAGGATCCCAATCTTAAATTTATCTATGCTTGTTCAACAGATGTCGCTTTAGGGGCGGCAGATGCCTTAACCGATCTTAATCGAACAGACATTTTATTAAATGGCTGGGGTGGTGGAACAGCAGAGTTGGAGGCAATTGCAGATAAGCGTTTAGATGTAACGGTTATGCGTATGAATGACGATACCGGTATCGCGATGGCAGAAGCGATAAAATGGGACATTGAAGGTCGTGCAGTCCCACATGTCTATTCTGGAGATTTTGAACTGGTCACCAGCGAAGATAGCGCCAAGAAGTTAGAGAAGTTAAAGCAACGAGCGTTTAGGTATTCGGATCAGTAATGAGAAATTTTTTCTCGCCCGGCAACAAGAACCGGCTCGCCACGATACTCACCAACTCCATTTTTTTAGTGATTGGGGTGTTGATTATAGTGATGGTGCTACAAAACTATCAGGTCAACAGAGAGGTAGTATCTCAAGAGATCGGTCGTACTAAGCAGCAAACAAAGAGTCTTGTCCAAGAGATTTTCAACCTCAGAGTTAAATCATTGGAGATTCAGCAAGACAGCTATAGCCGAAACCGTGTACTTCTCGAAGGATTGCTAAGTGAAGATGCCCCGGCCCTTGGTCGATTTTTTAATGGAATTGACCAAGTTTCTCCTGATCTTGCGCCGGATTTTCGCTTCATTTATAACAATGATGGTATTGTTTGGGATGACGCCAACTATCAATTCTATGGTATATCTGAGCAGCAGATCCTTCACCTTACTGAAGATATGGTCAGCGGAACGGATTGGTATATTTCGCAAACGCCATCAAGTATGGGTATGCGTTATCTGATGATGCGCCGAACTGCTATCATCGATTTATATACTGGTGAAGTGGTTGGTTTTTTATTCATTGGTGTCGTACTCAATAACAACTTCTCTTTAGTCAATGCAATTACTAAAGGAGGCAATGCTGATGAGATACTCTTAGCGGTTGGCTCACAAGTGATTGCGGCTAGTACTAAGGACCAAGACTTTCAACATATTGAATGGCTTGAGCAATCCTCTCAATCGTTAAATGCAAGTCGTTATATGGTGTCAAAAACAGACCTCACCATTAATAATGTACCGACGTTTCTATCCGTCTATACCATTCAAGGTAATGAACACGTAGTCCGATTTGTGCGTAGTCACTATGTGTGGATTGCGGTTGCAAGCCTGTTAGTGATATGTATCGCTATTTATACCCGTATTTGGGTGGGTAAAAGGGTGTCGAAAGAGCTACAGAGTTTGATGAAGTACGCAGATACTTCTATTCAGCGACAAACGGTTAGTGACTTTGCTGGCTCAAGTATTGAAGAATTCCATCAGATAGGCCACTCATTCCAGCGCTCTTTTAAACGATTAAATGAGCAAGAAAAGCAGTTTGCTGATCTGTTTAATTTTTCCTTGTCGCCAGTTACATTGTGGAATGTAGAGGGGCAGCTAGTCCGATTCAACCCTTCCGCTGAAAGATGCTTTAAAACTGACAAAGCGCGTCGTTTGCTAATTGAGAGCCTTCAACCACATATCAGAATGTGTGCGCAAGGGGCGACATTAACCGGTATTAATACCACCATTGCAAAGAAGACATTCCGCTGGAACTTATCTCCAATTACCACCGATAGCAGTGTCATCCGCATTATGGCGCAGGGCCAAGATATCACCAGTTTTATCGAAGCAGAAAAACAGAGTGAGGCGGCGAGAGAAGAGGCCGAAGAATCTGCGCGCGTGCGAGCTGACTTTTTAGCCAAAATGAGCCACGAACTTCGCACCCCGCTCAATGGTATATTAGGTGTTTCTCAACTACTCAAGAGCAAAATGGACGATCCACGCGATGTCGAGCATATGGAGGTACTCTGTAATAGCGGTGAACACTTGCTGGCCGTACTCAATGACATTCTCGATTTTTCAAAGATTGAACATGGCAAGTTTCACATTGAAAAAACGGCTTTCCGACTAGCGGAACTGACCAATACCGTTGAAAAAATATTCAAACCGTTATGTGACAATAAGGGCGTTGATTTTAGTGTAGAGAGTAATATTGAGTCTGACAGTTGGGTGTTTAGTGACCAGATTCGCATAAACCAGATATTGTTTAACCTAGTTAGCAATGCCGTTAAGTTTACTCATCAAGGGCAAGTCCAAGTGGTGGTCAATGCGTTAGAGCGCGATGAAGCAACTTGGCTGAAAGTCGATGTTTTTGATACGGGAATTGGCATTGAGAAAAGTAAACTAAAAGATATTTTCGAACCATTTGTACAGGCAGAGTCAACGACCACGCGTGAGTATGGCGGTAGTGGATTAGGTCTAGCGATTGTTCGTAGCCTAGTGTCGATTATGGACGGTGAGATAGAAATTGAAAGTGAAGTCGCACAAGGGACACACTTCACCGTACATGTACCGATTCAGTTAGGTCTGACCCCCACCTTCCTGCCTGAAAAAACCAGTCCTTTGTCGGAGCCAGCGACGATGTTTGATGAGCAAGTTCATGTACTTCTCGTCGAAGATAATCATACCAATGCCTTTATCGCTAAAGCGTTCTGTGAAAAATATGGAATGAAAGTGACTTGGGTTAAAGATGGTTTGCATGCGATTGATTTCTTGAAAAAAGATAGCCAAGTAGACCTTATCCTAATGGACAACCAATTGCCGAATTTAGGTGGCATAGAAACGACAGAGATTATCCGTAATGAACTTGGATTAACCACTCCGATCTACGCTTGTACCGCAGATGGAATGCAAGAAACAAGGAACTCGTTTTTAAGGGCAGGCGCAAATTATGTGATTGTTAAACCGATAAAAGAAATCGCGTTAAACAAAGCGTTTTTGCATTTCAAAAAAAACCACCATCAAATGGTAGGAGTTAAATAGAAAAGGCTGTGAATACACAGCCTTTTTGATTTTTTATCGCTAGTAATCACACTAACGAGCAAGCTTTTGATGGGCGCGCGAGAAGTGACCTGCGCAAAACGCGCCAACGATCGATAACTCTCCTGCTAGACACAATACCGCGGCGACTTCAGCTAATGATTTAGCTTTGCCATTGCCGTGAAGGTTCATCAACTCAAGACATGCTTTTTGAGAGGGTAAGCGAGTGCCGCCGCCAACAGTACCAACCATCAAGTTAGGTAAGGTTACGCAGGCGTAGAGCCCACCTGTTTTACTCACTTCCATACGAGTGATACCTACCGCGGATTCTGCAACACAGGCTGCATCTTGACCACAAGCGATATAAAGAGCAGCAAGTGCGTTGGCGTAGTGTGCATTAACGCCGATACTGCCACTCAGTGCGGCTCCGGTCGTCGTCACTTGGCCAAAGCGCGACATTGATTCTGGGGTGGTGTGTAGATATTTCTCTACAAGAGTGCGCTCAATGTGGACTTCTGCAGTGACTTTTTTACCGCGAACGTGACGCAGCGTATGGGAATTCGCTTTTTTGTCACCAGATAAGTTTCCGTCTAGGAAGGCTTCATCAGGAGTGTGTGGCGAATTTTCTAGAATGTAATGGAATACTTCATTGGTCGCAATTGTGACCATGTTTTGGCCAGAAGCATCACCGGTTCGGTACTCAAAGATAAGGTAAACGTGGTTGCCTTCAATATTGACATTGATGTCATGCAATTGGCCATGAGAGGTTGTGGATTCAGCAATACGCTTAAAATGATCATACTGAGTAACAACCCATGCGACGAATTGACCTGCGTCGATTAAGGATTCGAATAGAAAGACCGGTGTACGTGTTACCCCCTCATTGATCAGCATGGCACTGGCACCACCAGCCGCAGTAATTAATTGAGCTCCGCGGTTATAAGAGGCAACCAGTGCAGCTTCTGTTGTTGCAAGCGGGATAAGGTAATCATCTTTGGCATGCAAACCATTAACGCGTAATGGGCCAGCAAGGCCAACAGGAATTTTAACTGTACCTATAAAATGCTCAATGTTCTTATTGTATAGAGTGGCGTTCTTTAGAGTTTGTTCGTCTAACAAGATCTCTTGATCGGTGAGTTGACCAATCTTTTCCCAGCGTTTTGATAATGCTTTTTCAGATATGTATGGGCTAGGGGTTAATCTTAATGCCGGTCTGGCAAAGTTAGGACTGAGTTTTTGTTCTAAAGTGGAAGTGCAGTGGTCTGGCTGTAAAAATTGAGTGATATCGCGATTAGAGAGATTGAGTTTCGGCATTACGAATTAAAACGATAAATTTGTCTGCATTCTAACGTATAGGGTAGGGAAAACAATGGCTGTTTAATGTATTGCTACAATTTAAGCTAGTGCTCCGCGTTAAACATGAATATCAAGCAATGTACCAAGCATATCCTGGTCACGTTGCATCACATTTGTACCAACCCGAGAGTAACGTTCTGAAGCATTGAGTTTGTTGATGGCGTCAAAGTGAGAAGGAGGGGGCTCCGCGTGGAACTCGACCTTATTGAATTCGTAAGTGTTATCTTTGGGTATGGAAAGTTGTTGTTGGGTTTGCTGTATTTCGAGCGCAGCTTCCTCGGCCATCTTTGATGACATATCAATGATTTGATATCCGGATTGGACTGAAGAGACTGGCATACACACCTCCACTTAATTATAGCTTAAATGCAGGCATCAGATTCAGCAAGTTTGCTTATGCAAACAAGCTCGAAATAAGCTTAAGCTCTTCGTCAGTAATAGCAGATTTACTCTCGGCATCTAACTCACTGTTGATCTCACACTTTAGAATGCGCAATTGATGAGTTGATAGCTTTTTAAGCTCTTTCTTTATTAGTTCGAATTGTTGTTGGGTCATAGGTCAGTACCTTCGATATATTGCTTCTTTTATTATCAGACAAGTCTGTTTTCAACGGAAGAAGACTAGTTCGCTCTGTGAGTAAGAATTAACTGACTTTATTGTATTTAGCGCAGCTCAAATTTTGTCCGACAAATGTCAGGGCGTGTAAAGAATAGGTAAGGCGGTGATAAGTTGAACACATTACGTAACCGATGATAGTAAATCGGTTACGTAATCGTAGTGGAGAATAGTGTCTTATTATTGCTGGTCGCTGTGGTTTACCCTGACTGCAAATTTGCTCGCTAAAGAGTGTAACTCTGGCAACATGCGATAGATTAAGTGAAGTTGCTGTAACACCATGCGAACAGAACTGTCGTCCTCATCACGCCATTCTGCTAGGCGCTGTTCGAGCGCAGGATCATCAATCTCACTAGTATCGCAAGTATCGCAGTGCTGATTTAGTTGAGCAAAAAGAATGTCCAAATGCTGGTGGATAACACGGTGCGCATCTAGGATCAGTTTATGTGTCGCGTCATCAGCAATCTGGGTTCTATGTGCTCCGAGTGCAGAGACGTAACTAAGCAGGGCATGATTGAGGGTTAAGAAGCGATAACTTTCATCGATAGCCGATTGATAACGGCCAGGCTCTGCCAGCATAGTACTTATGGCATTGGTTAGGTTAGCATCTTGGTTATGCGCACTTCTGCGAGAAATACGGTAAGACAAGCTATCCTTTTTGCCAATGCGATATTGCCCAATGATCTGTGCTAGGTAATTCTTGTTTGCCTCAATCGCTTCAGCCATGACTTTGTGTAATCGCTTAGACTGCCAATCAGGTAGGATTAAAGCAACGGCTGCTACAGCTAAAGCGCAACCGACTAACGTATCGGCAAGTCTTGGTAATACGACGGCGTAGCCTTCGCCGAGTTGGTTAAAACAAAACAGTACCAGTACGGTAATAAAGCCAGTCGCGTAGCCATAATTTGCCAAGCGAAATGCAAAAAAGGCAACACCGGAGACGACAATAAATACCAATTGGCTCTCTTGTGATGGGAAGAACGTCAGGAGAGGCACACCGATAAATAGACCTGCAAATGTCCCGAGGACACGTGCAACCAGTTTTTGTCTCGTAGCACTGTAGTTTGGTTGGCATACGAACAATGTGGTAAGCAGAATCCAATAACCCCGTTCAATATCGAATAGCTGAATAATGCCGTAACCAACCGTTAGTGCAATCGACATTCGAACAGCATGCCTAAATAGCATCGAATCTTTACTGAAGTTAGATTTTATCTTCGCCCACATTGCTTTAATTGAGTGAGCCTCAGTATCATCCAAGACATCTTCTTCAAGTCGATTCGCATCAGGGTTGTTGACGTTACTAAGCTGCTTTTCAACCGTCGCAAGGTTATTAAATAGGTAGCCTAGCTGTCCAAGTAACAATCGCCATTGGGGGTTGTTTTGTTCTTGTAGATAAATGAGTGAATTTTGCAGCTCATCAAGGGCTATAACCGAGTCATCGTTATGTTGATACTCCTTACCCAATAAAATGGCTTCAGCGATCTCTCTGCATGACTGAGCTTGTGTTTCCATTAGATGTTTGAATCGAAACAATACATCAGAACGTTCGAAATGATGCGCTAACTCTTGGTAACGGTAATGTGTTGAGCTGATACGTTCATGGATGTCTTGGGCAAGAAAGTAGATATTTAAAAAACGGTCACTTGCTCCATCCACATGACCGCGTTTAGAGCGACTGAGAAACGTTGCTTTGCATGAGTTTAAGGCATTGACCGTTGCCGCATTGAGTTTAGCTTCAGCGATACGGTGAGGTTGAGGGACCATACTGCTCACTGGATGAAACAGCTGGCTTTTAGAGTCAAAGTAATTGGCCATTTGCAAAAAGACATTCGCAAGGCTTTGTTGTACTGGCTGCATTGGCCAAAATGCATGCCAAATCATTGAGACGAAATAGTACCACGCCGCACCAGTTAATAGCATTAAGGGTTGGAACCACAGATTGGTGCTCTCATGCGCGCCGAGCATGGCATAAATAGCTATTAGTAATGAACCAAAGGCGATGCTTGCGTAGCGTGGACCAATAGCACCAAGCATGATGAAGCCAAACGTAGAACTAAACAGACCTAACGCGAAAAGCCATGGCGTACTAAACAGAAGTTCAATGGATAGAGAAGCGATGGCAAAACAGATAAGAGTGAGAGATTGAGACTTAAGCCGACCGGTGAAACTGTCATCGCTTTCTGCTAGTGCAGCGGCAATAATGCCGAGGATCAATGGAATGATCAGCGAGTTTAGCTGAAAGTGCCACGCTGGAATCACAACCCCAAGCAAGGCAACTAATATCAAAAAGCTATAGTTGATGGTTTTGTTTGCCCAATGATGGCGCAACTGACTAATAAAATTCACTAGAAACTACTTTTGACCGATGTTTATCCGCAATGTATCGATTTGTCTATCGTAACGCCCTGATCCAAATAAAGATACTGAAGAGTTTGATGAAGTTTTGCTCAGAAGGGCTCTTGACTATTTACGACTGACTGACCACAAGTGGGCATCATATTCAATCGCCCTATATTTTTGTCTTTATTTTGTCACAAGCAAAATCAATTGCGTTATGATGTTTGCAAGGGAATTTATAGGCTTAGAGATAATGCAGCTAACAGCAAACAAGACTGCACAGTTTTTCATCCAACGCGAATACAATCAAATTGAAATCACCCAAGATGCGCTTATTCTAAATTCAGAAACTCGTCAAGAGACGATTCCATTCAATGTATGGAACGGTCGAGTACAAGTTAAAAATGGCCTCATCTGGGGAAGCTTACTCTTCTATGCGTACAGTGAAGAAGGCAGTGAACAAGCATGGCTAGTCCAAGGGCTTCCTTTATCTAAATGCCGTGAATTCGCCCGCTTGGCTGTAGCGACGTACCAGCAGTGGCATAAAAAGCAGTGTGTACAGTTATTGGAGCACTTACCAAAGTGGGAAGAGAGCTTAAATCTTCTTCGCTACCAGCCATCCTTTCTAACACATTCCGCTCTTGATGAATGGCGTACGAGCCTGAACAACGATTTCCACTCTATGGAAATGGATCTTGAAGATGCATGCTTACGTATGCCCAATAGAATGCAAGATATAGAGTCTTGGTTGGTCGAAGAGAATTGTGCATTGCCGCAACGCAACGATGAATGGATGACAAACGAGTTAGAAAACTGGCAAGTGCTTTTCTCTCAGATTGAATCATCGCCCCTTAATTTAAGTCAGAAGCGAGCGGTGCTGCTAAACGATGACAACAATCTGATTCTTGCAGGTGCAGGATCAGGTAAAACCAGCGTACTCACCGCGCGCGTAGCTTACTTATTACAAAGTCATTTAGCGCAAGCCAGTGACATACTAATGTTGGCCTTTGGGCGAGATGCTGCGTCGGAAATGAGCCAGCGATTGAATGACAAAATTGGTAGTGGTACAGAAGGAATTAAAGTTAATACCTTCCACCAACTTGGTCTTTCAATCTTAAATCAGGTCGACGGGCAGGGTGCGACGTTATCTCCATTAGTATCAGACGATAACCAGCGTCATAACTGGTGCATTGACTGGCTGAAAAAGCATTGGATGACGCCTACCAACTTTAAACGCTGGCAAAAGCACCTGTCTAAATGGCCTATCGCGTATTTAGCGGGTGACGAAGAGTTGGGCAGCCACGTAGAAAACCCGAAATTGATCGCTTGGCTTGAAAAGCAAATGTCTCAACTAGCGACGATGGGCCTAACGAAAAAAGAGCTTCAGCAACTGTTGGTCGATAGCTCTGAGTATACGCGTTTAAACAGTGAACTCGGTTTAGTGTGGCCATGCTATCAGGCTTGGCAACAACAGCTAAAAGAGCAGGGCCATATCGATTTCAATTTGATGATTTCGAAAGCTACTCAGCATGTTAAAAGCGGTAAGTTTAAGTCCCCGTGGCGTTACATCATGATTGATGAGTATCAGGACATCTCTCCTCAGCGTCTGCAACTTGTCGAAGCGTTATGTCAACAAAACGAAGGCCAACATTGTGTGCTTTTCGCGGTCGGCGATGACTGGCAGTCAATTTATCAATTTGCAGGTTCGGACGTCGATTTAACGACTGGCTTTGAGGATCGTTTTCCTCATTCAACGGTGCACTACCTCGATACCACTTATCGCTTTAATAGCAAAATTGGTGAAGTGGCTAATCGTTTTGTACAACAAAATCCGGCTCAATTAGAGAAAGAACTCAAAAGTCACAAAGAACAGAAAGCCAAAGCGGTTAATTTAATCCCAAGCAATAATGTCGAGAAGGTTCTCGATCAATTGAACCGTAGTGCTAAATCGACCCAAAGCGTATTGTTACTCGGCCGAAATCATTATCACAAGCCGGAGCTTCTTTCTGATTGGCAGAAAAACTTCGCCTTATTGAAGATCGATTTTATGACTTGCCATGCCAGTAAAGGTAAAGAAGCAGATTTTGTTATCCTCGTTGGGGTGGATGAAGGCCAGTTCCCTGCAAGAGTTAAAGCACTGCATCTAAGTGATGCATTAACAAAATCGAAAGATACGTTTGCTTATGCTGAAGAGCGTCGACTGTTTTACGTAGCATTAACTAGAGCGAAAAGGAAAGTTTGGGTTTCTTACTCAGGTTCAGGCTCATGTTTTGTGAAAGAGTTGATTGAACAAGACTACCCAGTGACGGTTTCAAAATAATAGAGGATCTAATGAGCGGCCAATTTTGTATTGTATTAACCACGACAAATTCGGAAAGTAATCGTAAAGAAATCATCGAACAGGTATTAAAACGTGGATTAGCCGCGTGTATTCAAGCGATGCCAATTGAAAGCCACTATGTTTGGAAAGATGAAGTTTGCACGGATAAAGAAACGTTACTCATCATGAAAACAAAAAAGGCCTGTTATGCAGAGCTTGAGCAAGTGATTGTGGAACAACACAGTTATGATGTCCCACAAGTCGTGCAAGTCCCATTTATTGAAGGTTTTAACCCTTACTTAGCTTGGATTGAGCAAAACACGCGTTGCTGAACCTACGGCGGTGGTAGTGATTGGCTAGATGCCCAACTTAGCTAATTACAGATCTTGTTGAAAAGTCGTCATCTTGCACACTCTTAATGCAAATGAAACGCGTATTCGGTTTATCGTTTGCTTTACCAAAATGTCACATTTACAATCTGCGCTTCACATACATAACTATTAGAAAGTAAAGTCATGAAACTGGAAACCGTCGATTATCAAGCTGAAAATGCCGCCGAGCTATTTGTTACATCTCTCCGTGAAACGGGCTTCGGTGTACTGAAAAATCACCCAATTCCTAAAGAGCTTGTTGAGTCAATTTATGAAAATTGGTACAAGTTTTTCACTTCAGAGAGAAAAGAAGAATTCCACTTTAATGTAGAAACTCAAGATGGCTACTTCCCGCCAAATGTTTCTGAAGTCGCGAAGGGGCATACTGTTAAAGACATTAAAGAGTACTTCCACGTATACCCTTGGGGCCAGATTCCTGAAGAGTTAAAAGAGCAAATCTTAGATTACTACAACCGCGCTAATGCATTTGCAGAAGAGTTGCTTGGTTGGGTTGAAGCGCATGCCCCTGCTGATGTTCAGGAAAAATTCTCGATCGCATTGTCTGAAATGATCAACGGCAGCGAAAAAACACTGCTACGTATCCTTCACTACCCACCAATGACTGGTGACGAAGAACCGGGTGCGATTCGAGCAGCAGCACACGAAGACATTAACCTGCTTACTGTGTTACCAGCGGCGAACGAGCCTGGTCTACAGGTACTAAGCAAAGAGGGTGATTGGTTAGATGTGCCATGCGATTTTGGTAACTTAATCATTAATATCGGCGATATGCTTCAAGAAGCATCAGGTGGTTACTTTCCATCAACGACACACCGAGTGATTAACCCAACCGGCGCACGCCAAGAGCAATCACGTATTTCATTACCACTATTCTTGCACCCGAAACCGGAAGTTGTGTTGTCTGAGCGCTACACCGCAGATAGTTACCTAATGGAACGATTAAGAGAACTTGGTGTTATCTAAACACTGAATATTATTCGGTAACTAACATTGCAGGGCCGGGGATATCGATAGTGAATATCGTGCCTTGGCCTTTTTTACTTTTACAATTTATCGAGCCATCTATTCTGGCAAGTACGTTATAGACAATCGATAAGCCTAATCCTGTCCCGCCATTCTCACGATTGGTGCTGAAAAACGGATCAAATATCTTATTTTGATCTTCTTCATCAATGCCGTTGCCATTGTCTGCGACTGTAATCCGTACATACTGGTCATTGTAATCTTCCATTCTTATTGTCACGGTAGGGTGCTCAATATTTTCGAACGCGTGATTCTTGGCGTTTAGCACCAAGTTTGAAATCGTATGATAGATAGCTCCAGAGTCTGTTTTTACTTCAATATCTTGGAAGTTTTCACACTTGATCTCTATTCCTTTCATGTTTGGCCCAAGTGCTAAAAGAGTGTCGCTAATTTTTTGCCCAATGTTGAGTTTCTCAAGAAGTGAGTGGATATTGTCAGATGATAGGCGTTTGAACCGCTGAATAATTTCTGCAGCTCGGGTGAGGTTACTGATTAAAATACGGGTGACATCGCGTGAATGGTCGATGAACTCGTCTAAATCAACTCTGGACAATGTATTCTCTTTGACCTTTTTTTCTATATTATCGGTTAAATCCTCTAGGTGGGTGGAGGTGGTGATACCCAGCCCCACAGGAGTGTTAATTTCGTGCGCGACACCCGCAACAAGCTTGGATAGAGAGGCTTGCTTTTCTGCTTCTATCAATTGATTTTGAACTGATTGAAGCTGCTTGATGTTGTTTTGTAATTCGTCATTTTTACTAACCAGTTCAAGGGCATGTTGTTTTCGTTCATCGAGCCGCTTTTTAACTAGATTTAGAACATAAAATAGAATGATCTTCAAAATGATCGCTTCTGTCACCGTGGTAACGATGACTGCCCAAAATGCCCATTTGGAATTATCTTGAGCTTCAATGTAGATTTCGTCACTCAGTGCGACGAGATGATTGTTATACGCATCGACGTCGGCAATCAACTTGTCGTAATTACTTTTAGCATCAGTGGTTATATGCATGAATTCGGCAATGCGAATACCTTCGTTTGAATACGCTAAGGTTTGAAGGACACTTTCGCGGTAATCTAACCATGAGTCCTTAATCTGTAGTGATAGGTTTTGAATTGTTGAGTCTAAGTTAGAATTCTGAATTTCACGCTCTACACCGCTATTTATTAGTGCGATATCTTTATCGATTAAAGTGATGATCTCATGCTTGGTGTTGGCGTCAGGAGCCATAACCAGGAACATGGTGAGTTGTCTAAGTTCAGATACTGGGTAGGAAATTTCTTGGTTATTTTGATGGACCAAATAGACCGAGTCGTGAACTTGCCTAATCGAGGTGTTAACATCATTCATACTGTAGATATTGTACAGGCCTTGTAAGATGAGCACTGTTGTTGTCGTGATAAACAGCACAAGTATCTTTTTAGATAGGCTATCTTCGGCGAATCTCCCCATTTTACTCATCTCCTGAAGCGATCACTTTAATTGGTACCTTTAGCTCTTCAGGGTAGGCGCTTTCCTTGCGTATAGACCAATGCAAGTCACTGACTTGTATTTCCCACAAAGGGAATACGGCAGAGGTGCGCGGCTGAAAGATGACTTCTTTATTGAGAGCAATAATATTGAAAGGACTTGGTAAATTGAGTTGGTAATTCATGTAGCGAATATGCGTAAGGAGATCACGTAATCTGCCGATATACTCTTCAGAGGTATAGGGTGTGGCAATAAAGTCATTGATCAATTTATCTAAGTTTTTCTCCGGCGCGGTGGTCGACCAGACCGAACTGGTATCAAAGATAAAGAAGGAGACCCAAGGGTTTCTAAGCCAATCGAAATTTGGCCACAGTACGAGGTCAAAATCGATATCGTTGGATTGACTGCGTGCACCGATGGCACTGGCAAACATTGCAGATTCGGAATCGGCGATGATTAATTGCACTTCAAAATCGAACTTCTCTAGGTAAAACTTAATATCGTTGAGCATATAGCGCATGCTTTCTTGAGCTAAAAATCGCAGTGGGATTTTCTGACTTTGTTGGTATCCATACTTAACTTTGTATTCGTTTAAGCGTTCCCGCATTGCTGCTAAGTTTAAACCTGTAGTGCTTGGTTGATGTGCTTCGATCTGCTCCAATGCTTTGCTCATGCCATAAAACTGCTCGGGAATAGACACATAGGTCGGCCTGCCTTCTCCATTCATTGAGAGTGATACCAACGACTTTTGGTCAATCAAGCTATTAACGATTTCACGTACTTCACGCTCTTGGAAGATAGGGTTACCAGTAAACAAGTTAAATCGAGCAATGTATGTATTGGTGGATTGAAGCCGAGTGGTTTTGGAATATGGGGCAAATATTGCTTCAAGTTCATCGGAAAACAAAACTGGTGAAATATCAATCTCCCCCTCGGAATGAAGCGCTTTATCTTTAGCTTCTTGCTGTGTCATCCCCATATACAGAGTAACCTTTTCAACCTTCGCAGCGTCAGGGTCCCAGTAATATGGGTTTCTTTCCAGTATTGCTATATCACTACGACGATTCCCTTCTATATATCCTTCTTTTAAGATGTAAGGACCTAAACCATAAGGGCCGGCTTCCGCGAGGTTAGGGCAGAAAGGTTTTCCGTTCCAGCCGTGCTTTTTTAGGTAGGCTTCAGTATAAAATTGCAACCAAATAGCATCATAGAGTAGTAAGCCGTAATCTTCGCTTAGGTGAAAGCGTACTTTGTATTGAGAGACTTTCTCTACCTTGGTTAAGATTCGGTGGAGTTTAGTGAACGTGTAAGGCTCTTTAACGAAATACTCCATGTTGAGTAGCACAGCGTCAGCATCGAAAGGCGTGCCGTCTTGAAACCTAACCCCTTGTCTTAGGGTAAACTCATATAAGGTAGGATTAATGATCTCATGGCTTACTGCCATGTCATACTCCCAACCTAACTCATTGTTCGCTGGGCGAAAGAGCGCACCGTTAATTGAATGCGAACTCGCAATATAAGGAAGGTTTGGTAGATAGACCTTAACATGAGAACCAACCTTTAATTTTCCAGTGGCAGTCTCAGCGCTGGTGTCTTCTCTAAATTGTTGCTTTGCGATACTCGTGACGGGGAATAAAAGGGTGACGATGAAAAACAGTGCGGTCGTGTTACGAACAAGAGAAGCAAGCATAATGTGCTCCAAATTAATCAGGATAAGAATTCCGAAGAGCCACGCACTTCTCGTATATTCTAAGAAATACGTCGCATAGCTCTGGATCGAAGTGTATGCCATGTTGTTGTTGAAAGTGTTCAACGATTTGCTTGTGGGTCCAAGGTTCTTTATAACTGCGTTTGGAGGCGAGAGCATCAAATACGTCGATGATGGCGGTAATGCGACCCTCTATTGGTATATCTAAACCGGATAGGCCTTTCGGGTAGCCACTGCCGTCCCATTTCTCGTGGTGGCTTGACGCAATAACAGCGGCAACTTTTAGAATATCAAGATGAGAGCCGGATAGAATGTCACCACCGATAGAGGCATGAGTTTTCATTATTTCCCACTCTTCTGCTGTCAACTTACCTGGCTTGTGAAGTATGTTGTCGGGAATGGCGATCTTTCCGATGTCGTGAAGCGGAGAGGCGAGTTTAATGTTCTCGGCCATCTTTTCTCCTAACCCTGCTTCTAAAGCCAATAGGTGTGAAAGTAACGACAGCCTTTTTACGTGGCTACCAGACTCTTTAGAGCGAGTTTCGACCACTTCGCCTAGACGATAAGCAATCTCTTTTTGGGTTTCGAGCATGTCATTAAGAATATAAAGCTTTTCGTAGGCAATTGAGGCATTCTTAACCATCAATTCAATGAGTTCTTTTCGCTGTTCAATAACATGCTTACTGCAATTAATAATGATGACGCCGTGCCTATTGTGTACATCAATAGGTAAGGCAAACTTAGTTGGCGAAATCTCAATAAGCTCAGAAGATTGTGTAAAACGACTTAGGTGTGAGGCATCAATGTAGTTAGTGAGCTCGTGACCAATTGTTACCTTGTTTTCATCGGTTGAGGTTGCGATAGTCCAATCACCATCGACCTCTGAAGCGCCAAAATGCAGTGTATGGGCGTCATTCAGTTTGAGTAGAGCGACGATCTGTTGAAGTATCCCTTTGAGCCATGTGCTACTGGTATCGTCGGTTAAGATATTCGATGTGGACTCAATAATGGTTTTGAGGCCATCTCTAGTATGCTCTATGGTGATGATGTCACTGTATGAGCGGATAGCTGAATAGATTGTGGTGAGCAAACGTGTAGAGGTGAGCTCTGTTTTGGTTTTATAGTCGTTGATGTCGTAGTTCAATATGACTTTCTCTTCAGGTGCATCGCCGGGTTGACCAGTTCGCAGAATGATTCGACAGTGTCTGTCACCAAATTCGTCGCGAATCCACCTAGCTAATTCTAACCCTGCTTGACGCGTTTCCATCACGACATCGAGTAGAATGACGGCATATTGAGGACCATCTTTAAATTTTTGTTTCGCTTCTTTTGCGGAGTAAGCGTGAGTGAAATGTAGTTGGTGGCCAAGAAATTCGTTTTTTCCAAGTACAAGGTTGGTGACATCATGAACATCTTTCTCGTCATCAACGACAAGGATCTCCCAAAATGACTGCGGCAGGGTTTCGGTTGGTTGGTCGGAGGGCGCGAAACAGTACGTATCGGAATCCATTAGTAAGCTCGGGTCCTTGGCTAATCAACGCGGCGTTACGGCGAAGAACGAATAAAAACTATAATTAAGGTTTAGATTAGCCAAGCCTAAATATCAACTTTGTTACTAAGCAAGGCTTCGCTCAAAAGCTGGAAGTTAGGGAGTGAACTCTCAAAAATGTCGAAAATATGTCCGTTTGTCCTTTCTATACTCGACAAACGGCCGCTCCTGAATTTCAATTAAAGTACGTTCAATAATTAGTTAGTCATATGTCACAACAATCAGGCGTCGCTACGCAGTTTCAGCAGTACATGGAAAACCCCTTACTCTGGCCAATCCTTGAGGTGCTACGAAAGAACCCAAGTGGCTGGAAGGTGCATACGCTTGCATCTCACTTGACTGAAATTGAAATCATGCCATTGCTTGACGCTTTGCCTGAGAAGGATTTATTCAAGCGAAATTTCCTAATTATGAATGCGCTCTATCAACTCCAAGAAACCCTGTATCCGGACAACTGGTTGCAAGTAAAGGCGATGGATATTGAGCTAATGTCGAGGCAGCAGGTATTTGGTCATGAAGTTGACCATAGTGACCCGTTGCGTGATTACTACCTTGATTGGCTTAACTATGAAGCGGAAGAAGGGGAAGTGAAACGCCTGTTGAACGAGTTCTGGACACGTTATCGAGAATTTGTTGGTAGCACAAATGGTAAAGACATGGATAGGGCAAAAGCACTAAGCCTGTTTAAATTGCCACATGATGCGAGCCAAACGGAAATTAGAAAAACGTGGCGTAGATTAGCGCTCAAATGGCACCCGGATCGTCAATCAGGAAATAGTGAACAGTTTAGAATTTTGTGTGAAGCTTGGCATGTGTTAAGACACTAGTTCACTAGATACCATACAAAATAAAAAGCGCCATATTAGGCGCTTTTATACATGAAAAGTGATTTAACGGTTAATGCGACGCTTTGAACTGCGATTTACGCATGCGGTTTAATGCGGCCATGACATCTAATGTGCGTGGTTTAGCAAGGTCACCTTGATTAGGCATCATATTTGACCAATCACCTTCCAGTTGTTTCGCTACCTCTTTCGCTGGGTTCTTTGACCAACCCGGGTGTTGTGCCAGTTGGAACCAAACCCAACCAATCGCTTGTAACTCATTCGTTGATTCTAATTGCTCTAAGGCACTTAAATCCGCAAACTCTTTGCCAAAGCGCAACGAATCCTTTCCTTTAGCGGAGATTCGAAATTTACCTTCAGCGAGAATTTTTTGCAATGAAGCGCAGTTTAATTGACGTGGAGGAAACGTCTCTAACAGTGATTCACTTTCATTAGCGCGCTGAGTAGGGTGCTGAGCGATCACTTGTTTAGCTTTCTCTGTAACATCGACAGCTTGGTAATCATGCATCTGAATAACCGTATCTGCGACATCTAGGTAGTCACCAGAGCCACCCATAACAATAACAGTTGAGATACTTAGCTCATCTCTTAATTGGCCAATACGATCAACCAATGGAGTAATCGGTTCGTCACCTTTAGATACCAGTGCCTGCATGCGTTCATCACGAATCATAAAGTTGGTCGCAGATGTATCTTCATCGATAAGCATTGCTTGTGCGCCAGCTTCAATCGATTCTTGTAGCCAAGCTGCTTGTGAAGTAGAACCAGAAGCGTCTTGAGTTGAAAAATCGGCAGTATTTTTGCCCATTGGCAGGTGATTAATATAGTTAGACAGGTTGAGGTTATGAACACAACGCCCATCTTCCGCACGGATTTTCATTGCCTCATTATTGGTGACAATCCATTCGCGACCATCACCTGGAATATGGTTATAGATCGAACGTTCAATGGCATTCAACAATGTTGATTTACCATGAAAACCACCACCGACGATCAATGTGATGCCTTTTGGAATACCAAGACCGATAATTTCCCCTTGGTTTGGGGTTGTCAGTGAAACTTCAAGCGATTTAGGAGCGCTGAAAGTCACCGCATCTTTCATCGGTAGGTCACAGTTACCTGCGATTCGTGGTAGAACAGAACCATTACCCACGAATGCAATCAGCCCTTTTTCATCAAGTTGATTACGCATGGCTACTTGGTCTTCGACGATTTGGCAATGCTTAATCAATGCGTCTTTGTCTAACTCGCGCTCCAAGGTTGCACGACGAATAAACTTAGGAAGATGAAACGTTAAGATGTTGTCAGTTTTCTTGCCAAGAACGGTTCTACCTTCAGCAGGTAGGTTGATTCTAAAACGAAGCTCAATCCCTTGTTCAGTAAATAATACCGCTGTGCTATCGAGCACGGTTTGGCCCGTTAATGCGATATCAATGCTTTGTTCCTGTTTCGCGAAATCAGCAAAACTGCGAGCAATGAAGTCGCGCGCAGCGATCTGGTAGGCATCTGATTGGTCGCGTAACCAAGCGAGGCCAGTGACAGACCAAGGTCTTACTGCTCTTACACGTGATGCAGAGGCATATGGGTCGCCCTGTACATAATCGATAAAAAATGTGTAGTCAGTAAAATCGTATTGGCCTTTGATTTGCTGATATGCACGATAGTTTTGCTTTTCGATCTTTTTTAAGGTCGCGGTAAGTTGGTCCATAAAGAGGGGTCACTGATTGAGAACAGGAAAGGCGAGGATTATAGGAATCGTACGCCTGAGAGTAAAGGCCTTACTGATTATCTATTAAGATGAATAAGAATAATGTTCCGGTCGATAGTTTTGATTGATCAAATGGCTCTCAAATTCATCGCAGGGCATAGGCTTACCATAAAGATAGCCTTGGCCAACATCACAGCCTTCGCTGACGATAAACGCTTCATGGTCTGGATTTTCAATACCTTCAACCGTGACTTCGAGATCGAGTTTTTTTGCGATACTGATAATTGAACGCACAATTTCTTTATCTTCTTCGCTAGTGTCGAGTTGCTGAACGAAACTGCGGTCTACCTTAATGGCATCAAAAGGAAACTTCTTCAAATAATTGAATGAAGCATAGCCTGTACCAAAGTCATCAAGTGACAACGTCACTCCTAGATCACTTAATGACTGCAATGTATTCTTTGCTACAACTTCATCAGCAATCAATCCACTTTCCGTTATCTCAAGTTCAATGTAAGCGCCGGGCAGTTGATAGGCTGCCAATAGATCTTCTATTTGCGTCGTAAACTGAGGGCTTTGCAACTGAACGGCAGAGACATTGATGCTCACTTTAAAGTCTTGAACTTTTCCTCTCCATTCGGCGGCTTTTTGAATGGCAGAGCGCAATACGAAACTGCCTACTTCAAAGATAAGGCCGTTTTGTTCCGCCAAGTGAATTAACGTTTCGTTTGATATGTCACCAAGGATAGGGTGGCGCCAACGAATGAGTGCCTCTGCACCAATCCACTTATGCGTTTTTGGTGAAACCTTAGGTTGGAAGTAAAGCAACAAGTCATCGTTACGCACCGCTTGCAATAGGTAGCTTTCTAATTGATTGATGTTTTTTTGTGTGTCCGAGATGTGCTGGCAATGAAAGCTAAACTTATGCCCTGAGTCTTTACAGGATTGCATCGCCCCCGCTGCGTATTTTAACAAGGTTTTGGAACTCGAAGTGTCATCCGAACTGGCGATACCAATATAGCTATGCAAGTGGAGATTCTCACCATCAAGATAAAAAGCAGATTGGCTCACCTCGACTAATTCACGGCTTAACAAATTAATGTCTTCATCAAGGTGATTGGATTCAAATACAAAAACCAAGTCAGTTGATCTAGGGCGTGCAGTAATCAGTTTATAGTTACTCTGCGAGATGAGACGTTGTTTAAACTCAATCAGAATATTTTCCCACATCGCATAACCGTGCTTGGCTTGGATACGGCGGCCATTGGTAAATCCAATATGTATAACACCCACTTTATGTTTTGAGTGGGGTGTTATTGTAGCTAGCAGCCGATTGGTGTGCTGTTCAAGCGCGACCCGGTTAAGGAAACCAGTGCCAAGGTCGTGTCTTTGCTGATATCGAATCGTACGTTCAGCCGCTCTACGTTTATCAATTTCTTGATTAAGTGAGTAATTTAAGTCGACCAAATCTTGAGTACGAGTCGTTACCCGAGATTCGAGTTCAGAGTTTAGCTGTTGTAAGTGATGGTTTTGATAAACCGTCGTCAATTGAGCTTCAACCGAGAGTTTAAAAGCGTTGAGTAGCTGTTGGTAGGTTGCAGAAAAGTGGTTCTCATTATCATCGAGAACACAGATGGTGCCAAATGGGTCTCCGTTGGGCCATTGTAGTGGTAATCCACAATACGCTATGAGCCCAAAGCGCATATCGGGGTTATTACACCACTGTTCATCTATTGCGGCATTAGGGACTAACAACTGACGATTTTCATTAATGACGGTTTCGCAATAGAGGCCGTGGCCTAATGCTTCAGTATCGCCAATATGGTAGGGATGTTTGCGGTTATTGTTAGCGGAAAATACTTCGATATGATCCTGATGAACACGCATAATCAGAGCTGCAGGGACGGAGATGATTTCTGCTAATAGATTTACTATTTCTTGCCACCCTGAAGCTAACTCGTCAGGAACGATCATGTTACTTGTGTTCAGCTTGGACATACAAAATCCCTATGAGCTATTTGATCAATAAGAGCCTTCCTTGCTCTCATTAATCTAATAATAGTCGGTATAATTATGATGAAGCCACTTATCGTGTGGATAGTGTTAAGGATGCATGAGCAGAATGATAAAAAAAACCCCTAAGATACACTTAGAGGCTTTTGTGGAATGATTGTATCAAAAATAAGACATCTTTTAAATCAAAGGCTTTATTTTACATAACTATCAATATCGACTTTCTTCGAGTAGTCAATGTTTTCGAATCCGAAGCCATTTAGTTTCATAAACTCTTGCTTAAATCCCTCGTAATCAGCGAGTTGCGTAAAATTAGACTCGTTAAGTTGAGCCAATAACGCCGTTACTTCGCGTTGGGTATCAGGATCTAGCTCTAGATTGTCGATACGGATGAGGCGTTCGTTATCAACTGGAACAGGGCTCACGTTGTATAATTTCGTCGTGAACAGGCGCTGCATTTGCTCAATACAACCTTCATGAGTGCCTTTCTGTTTCATTACTTGATACAGGGCGGTAATGTAAGGACTAAACCCAGGAATATAAGCACTCGCTTTAGTCACAAGAGCCTTACAAACCGTTGCATACGCGCCGCCATCAAAATTGGCGAGTTTTAGATTGAGTGAATGACTGGTTTGGTGTAAATCTGCCTTGGCTGCTCCTAATGTCCCTTCAAGATAGATAGGGTGAGTGACACATGGGCCGATATATGAAAAGGCAATGGTTTTACATCCTGAACCAATAGACTCAGAGTTAATTAGGGCGTCAATCCAAGCTTCCCAGTCTTCTCCGCCCATTACCTTGACTGTTGCATCAATTTCTTCTGCCGACGCAGGCGCTAAAGTTGTGTCCTGCCACTCGTCGGTCTCTAGCACCAGTGTTGTTCCTGAGACAGGTTCACCGATTGGTTTGATAACTGAACGCCATAGGTTGTCAGATTCATGGCGAACGCCACTCGCGACGCTATAGACGATAAGGTCTACTTCACCCTCGAAATAGGTTTCTATCGCTTCAACAACTTGAGCTTTGGTTTGTGGAGAAAAGGCATCACCTTGGATATTAATCGCTGTTCGGCCAGCTTGTTCAGCAAACTGTTTAAAATAGTGGTTGTTATAGTAACCTGCTGTCCCGACGCCCTTTTCAGAAGGGCCTTTTTCATACGAGACACTAATGGTATCCGCTTTTGAACCGCCGAAGGTCAGGGCGATACGTGAAGCCAAGCCAAACCCTGATGAACCACCAATAATAAGAACACGCTTTGGACCATCGACAATTTGTTGAGATGATTCAGCATATTCTATCTGCTGGCGCACTGCTTCTTTACACCCGAGTGGGTGAGCGGTGCGAGCAACTACTCCATCTATTACCGATTTGATAATCATAGTTATTCCTTTAAAAGAAAGCGTACGAATTAAATTAGCGTAAAGCTTTGTAAAGTTTATTGAGCTAGGGCAATTAGAGGTGATTAATTAGCTGCTCAGCAACAAAGTTCGATATCCAAGCTTGTGCTTCGGGTTTTGGATGGAGGCCGTCTTCCATCATCCACTCGGGCTTTATGATTACGCCTTCAAGAAAAAATGGCAGTAAAGGAATATCAAGGGATTGAGACACGGAGGGATAGACGGCAGAGAAGGCTTCCGTGTAACGTTTGCCATAGTTGGGTAAGACATGAATTTGCATCAGCAGAGGATTTGCCCCCGATTCTCTAATCAAACGTATGATCTGTGTTAGATTGTTTTGAACTAGCCCAGGTGGAAAACCACGTAAACCGTCGTTGGCCCCAAGTTCGATCAAAACATAGTCTGGCTGATGTTGCTCAAGAAGGTTAGGCAGGCGAGCCAAACCATTGCCAGTGGTATCGCCAGAAATACTCGCGTTCACTACAGTAACTGTTTGGCCTTTACTCTTTAGGTCAGCAGGTAATAAAGAAGGCCACGCTTTGGCGATTGGCATTTGGTATCCGGCACTTAAGCTATCACCGAATACCATTAGCGTCTTACTGTATGCAGGATTTAGAACAAGAATTAGAACTAGAAAGGAAAGTCGTCGAAACATGCAAACATCCGTAATTAAAGCAGAATCATTATCTAAAGTAGTCTCTACTAATCAGGAACAATTAACAATCCTTGATAATGTGAGCCTAGACATAAAATCCGGCGAGAGTGTTGCGATCGTTGGTACGTCTGGCGCAGGAAAGTCGACACTGATGACACTTCTTGCTGGGCTAGATACACCATCAAAAGGTGAAGTTGACCTTTTAGGACAACCGCTCCACACCTTAGACGATGAAGCTCGAGCAGCGATACGCAGTGAATCTGTTGGCTTTGTTTTCCAAAGTTTCCTGCTCATTCCTAGCTTAAGTGCGTTAGATAACGTGACGTTACCTTGTTTACTAAAAGGCGAAGCGGAAAACAAGCAAAGGGCGATTGAGCTCCTTACGTCCGTTGGCCTGGAACATAGAGTTAACCATTCACCTTCACAGCTTTCTGGTGGTGAGCAGCAACGAGTTGCTTTAGCCCGAGCGTTTATGATTGAGCCCAAAATTCTGTTTGCAGATGAACCAACGGGTAACTTAGACCAACAAACCGCAAGTAACGTCATCAAACTGCTATTCGATTTAAATAAACAACATGGTACGACCTTAGTACTCGTGACTCATGACCAAAACTTGGCCCAGCGTTGTGACCGTATTTTCACAATGACGGCTGGGCAGTTGGAGGAGTCATAATGGCTGTTGAGGAAAAAGCAGAGCTAAATAAACGATTTATACGCTGGAGCCTAAGTGAGATTAAACAAGGGCAGCTTTGGCCTGTGACCATTGCTCTTGTTTTGATTATGGCCTGTATTTTTGCTTTGAGTGCCCTTGCTGAGCGTATGGAGCAGGTAGTCGTAAAGCAAGGAAAAGAAGCGTTGACGGCTGATACGGTTTTCGTGTCAGCAAATCCAATAGATGCGTCTTTTGAACAACTCATTGAATCTTACGCGTTAACCCATACCACTCAAACTCGTTTCGCCACAATGGCATTTAGTGATAACGGCATGAAGCTTATTACTGTTAAAGCTGTTGATGAACAATATCCGCTGCAAGGGGAGTTTAGGCTAACTGATGATCAGGCCGTGTTTGGCAAAGTTAAGCCTGGCGAACTATGGCTTGATGAACGTCTGTTTAACCAACTTGATGTCACTATTGGTGACGGTGTCACGGTTGGCGATGCGGATTTCGTCGTTACAGGGCGTATCTTAGAAGAGCCGGGTCTGAGTTTTAACCCATTTCAGCAAATGCCATCTGCGTTTATCCACTCTGCTGATTTGGACAAAACTGGCGCGATTCAACTCGGCAGCCGAGTTCGTTATAGCGTCTTCCTCAATGGGGATAGTGATGTTATTGAGCAGCTTAAACAAAATGTTGAGCTTACGCCGAGTGATCGTTGGCGTGATCAAAATAGTGCCAGTCGCACCAATGAAGTATTTCAGCGCACCGAGCAATATCTCTCCTTAACCGTCGCCATCGTTGTGATCATGGCGGCGACAACGCTCGTATTGACCTGTCAGCATTATGTCGCCACACGCCGTAAGACTATCGCAATGCTAAAAAGCCTAGGTGCGAGTAAAGCTTGGGTAACGCGTTGGCTGATAACGCAAGTCACCATCTTATTGGTGACGGCTGTAGTGATCGGAATTGCATTGGGGATAGGTCTCGAGTTTTTGCTGAGGATCCCTTTAGTCGACCTGCTACCTAATCCGTTACCTAGCTACGGCATTAAACCGGCCCTGATTGCGATCAGTACCAGCATATTAATTGCAGTGCCTGCGTTGGGTATTCCGCTAATCGGTTTAGTCAATGTCAGTGCTGTGAATGTGATGCAAGAGGGTGAACAGCGCCAAGTTGGACTAGGTCGTTTTGCATTGATTCTGGTGCCAGTGATTCCAATGTTGATCACCTACTATGACAACCTGTTCGTTTGGATAGTTCTTGGTGGCATGGTCTCGCTATTTATTTTGTTAGCGTTAATCAGTGTTGTGATTACTCGATTACTGGCGAAGGTGCCGTTAAATACGGCATTTAAGTTAGCGTTAAGTCGAATTAACCGCTCGGTATCTGCGACCGGGGTACAATTTGGCGCGTTAGCACTATCACTGATGCTGCTCTCTACGATGTGGTTGGTGAGAACTGATTTACTGACCGATTGGCAACGAACTTTACCTGCAGATGCGCCAAACGCGTTTGCGCTCAATATTGCGCCCTATGAGAAAGATGCCTATTTGAAGGTGCTTGATGACAACGCCATTGCACGTTCAGACGCTTACCCAATTATTAGAGGACGTTTGGTCAACATAAATGGGCAAGATGCCAAGTCACAAGCGCAAGGGGAAGAAGGGTCTGATGTTCTAAGGCGAGAGATTAACTTTACGTTTGCTGACGCTAATCCAAATCACAATGAAATCATTCGTGGCGATTGGAGCCAAAAAGGTGGGGTGTCCGTTGAAGCCGATGTCGCACGCGATTTCGGCTTAAACGTGGGAGATGAACTTAGCTTTGTTATTAACAGTCATGAGGTGACCGCAAGCGTCAATTCGATAAGAAATGTCGAGTGGCGGGATATGAAACCCAACTTCTATTTCATCTTCACTCCTGATGTGCTGGCAGATATTCCGGCGACGTATTTAGTGAGTTTCCGAGTTGAGGAAAGTAACGACCAAGTACTGAACGCGCTTTCTAGGCAGCACCCAACCGTGAGCCTGATGGATATACGAGTAATGGGAGAGAAGATTCAGCAGCTACTGTCACAAATAGTTTGGTCAATTACCCTTTTGGCTGCAATCGGTGTGGTGTCGGGCTTATTGTTGATATTTACTCTACTACGATTGAGTTTGGGTCAAAGACAAGACGAGATACAGTTATATCGGACCTTAGGTGCGAGCCGGAAGCGCGTACAACAAACCATATGGGCAGAATATGGGTTGATGGCCTTGGTGGCGAGTTTTATTGCAATTATTGGTTCAGAGCTGGTTGTTGGCGCCATTATGTCATATGGGTTCGAGTTAACCCCAAACCTTCATCAACTGCTTTGGATTGCACTACCTAGTGGCACGTTTTTCACACTTGCATTAGTTGTGAACAGTCTTATAAAACGGCTGTTAACCCCTGTAAATAAAGCGTTTAGCTAAATACTCACAGGCCTAGATGTTTAGTTATCCACAAAAACAGTGGATAAAGTTTTGGATAACTAGGCCTGTAGATAACTTCAATCGGCGGCAAGCCCCAGTTTATAAAAGCGTTGGCGAGTTCTGTTATTCACAGTGGTGATTTATTCAAAATTCTCAATTTATCAGTCAAGTTTTTTTTTGATTTTTTTCGCTGTGAAATTGTCTCATTTCACCCTGCAAAAAATGTGATTTTATTCGTCGTGTATAAACAGTAAAATGTCCTGAGAATGAAAGGATTAGCGACATAAATGCAACCTCATAACGACAACGCGATGCACACTAGAATTGCCATTATCGGTGGTGGTATAGCTGGTGCAACTACCGCATTACACCTAGCTGAGCTTGGCCTAAACGTCACTTTGATTGAGAAAGGGGCTGGCTTGGTGAGCGGTCCTCCCATCTGTCATTTACATGCTGGTGGAAATTTGTACAGAGAGATTGATACGGAGCAGTGTATTGAGCTGCTCAAGCAATCTATCGAAACGGTTCGTCTATATCCAAATACGATTAACCATCGACCAACCGTCATTGCGGTTCCCTACAGCGATGGCGGAAGCCCTGAAGAGCTTTACGAACGGCTGATTACGATTCAAAAGTGTTATGCTGAGCTAGTGAAAATTGATAGTGCGAACAAAGTCCTTGGTGAACCTAATGACTACTATTGTTTTTACAGTAAAGAGGATCTAGAAGCACTGGCGACAAAGTCTCAGCCAGCAAACCCTCAAACTATCGATGAATGGATGATTCCATTTGCCAAGCATACTGACCTCGAAGGTCTAAAGTTCCCCGTGGTTGCGGTTCAAGAGCATGGCTGGAGTGTTTTTCGTATTGCTGCATCAGCGACGCTTGCCTTAGAGAAAATGCCCAATTGCCAGTTGCTCACGAATACTGAAGTGGTTGGTGTTGAAGAGCAATCTGATGGTTGGAAGATTGAATACCTAGCGAGTAATGGCGAGCGTAAGATCACAGAGGTTGATTACCTAGTGAATGCATGTGGCTATGAAACCGGGGCAATCGATGATTTAGCCAATAAACCACGTGAACGTTTAGTTGAGTTTAAAGCGGCTTACGTGACCCAATGGGATTCATGCGATGAACTGTGGCCTGAAGTTATCTTTCATGGGCCAAGAGGGACGCCGAATGGTATGGCACAGTTGACGCCTTATCCGAATGGTATATTTCAGCTACATGGTATGACGAAGGATATTACCTTATTTGAGGATGGTCTTGTCGCGACGCAGGGGAAATCTTCTCAGCCGTTGCTGCCAAACCGTTTGATCAAGAAAATCAAAAAGGGTTGGAACGACGATGTGATCATTGACCGCAGTCGGCGCGCTATCAATCATATGGCTCGTTTTGTTCCTACATATGGAAGTGCACATGAATATGGAACTCCATTATTTGGCGCTCAACAAATTCCGGGTAAAGACGACACTTTGCGAGCAGCGGATGTCACATTTGAAGGTGAACATTACGCGCGCGTTGAAGTGGTAAAAGGGTCGTCAGCGTTGGAGGCGGCAGTCAAACTCGTTGATACGTGGGAACTGTATGAGTATGGCGGAAAATCTGTTGAGCAGCTCCATCCTGTCAGTATGGCATTGACTCATCAAGACGTTGAGAGCAAAGCTGTTCAACTTGCGATGGAAAGGGGTTATCCAGAATGGCTTGCACGTTACTATGGTGTAAAACAATAGAGGTGGTACTCACCACCTCATATCTTTAGTAGCCAAAGAAGCGTGCCCACTGCGACCAAACATCCTGCAATCCTAGTAAGTCACCTTTAACAAAACGCACTTTCTGACCGGGTTTAGCTTGCGCCAGTCTTGGCAAATCAATTCTGGCGACGCAGCCCACTTTCGGGTATCCGCCAATAGTCTGTCGATCGTTAAGTAAAATGATGGGTTCACCATTTGGTGGAATTTGTACCGCTCCTAGAGCAATGCCTTCACTTAGATACTCTTTACTTGGTACTTGAATGCTTCCATTTGTCAGCCTATAACCCATACGATCAATGAGCTGGCTTACCTCGAACTCAATCTTGTACAGTAAATCTACTTGATCGCGATTAAATTCATCCACTTGATAACCTTCGATTAGGCGTAGCTCAAGTGGCAGGTCGTAGTCTGGTTTATAACGAAAGGTCATCTGCTTGGTCTGCGACGAAATCTGATGCGGAGTAAAGCTGAGTACGTCACCAAGCGCAAGAGGGTGGCCTTGGCTTATGCCGCCAAGTTTATCTCGGCTGACAGTAGCAACACTTCCAAGTTGCTGAGGGATGCTAAACCCACCTTTAATGGCTAAGTAAGCACGCAGTCCATTTTTAGGTAATCCAAAAGTGAGACTTTGTCCTTTGAGCGCCCTGAATGTTGACCAGTTCTCGATAGGTTTACCGTCTAAGCGCGCATTGAGGTCACCGCCTGCGATTGCCATTTCACATGACGCATGACAGAGAAACTCAGCTTGTCCGAGCGTGATTTCAAGTGAAGGCGCGTTGATGGAATTACCGAGTAGATGATTTGCCCAACTGTAAGCATAATCATCAATAGGCCCACCTTGAGCAATACCAAAATGCGAATAGCCAAAACGGCCAAAATCTTGGACTAGTGTCTGCTGTCCTGGCTTAATGACCTCAATACAATAGGATTTACTCATTGCCAGCCCTCCGAAACTTGTCCGCCTAACTGTTTAAACTCTTCTAAACCAATGGGATAAAACTTGACCTGACAGCCAATCGAGAAAGGCAAAATAGGGGACGTATCGGGATGGTACAAATCTATTGGACAATTACCGATAATGTTCCACCCTCCCGGACTTTCACAAGGATAAATAGCTGTTTGGTTGTTGGCAATACCGACACTTCCTTTCGGTAGTGCTACTCTCGGACTCGCTTTACGTGGCAAGCGTATTCGGTCATCAACGTTGGTTAAAAATGCGAACCCTGCGGTAAAGCCTATCGCGCCAACGGTATAGATTTGGTCGTGGTGAGCTTCAATGACCGTTTTGATATCAATGCCTTGCTGCTGATAAAGATCAAGATCGGGGCCTACTGTGATGTCGTAGAACACAGGTAACTCAATCATAGTTGAACTGTGATGATCGGGCAGTTCTGATAACGCTTGGGTGACGAGATGTTCCAAGTAGGGAACGAATTCGAAAATTGAAATGCGATGGGGAAGGTAGTCTATCAAGATTGTCGTAAAAGAAGGGGTTACGTTCATAACCCATGGACCGAGTTGATTGCTGAGGTGTTGGCTAATCTGACCAATGACCCAAGATAGATGGTCGCAAGGTTCGCTATTGAATTTAATTAAGATCGAGCACTCTGCGACGGGATCAATGGAAGTTTCTATATTCATTCAACACCTTCTTCTGCTTTAATCAAGGTTCGAATCGCTTGAATCATTGAAATGCTCTCTTCATTGTCTCCATGGACGCAAATTGTGTCAGCTTCGAGAGGAATCAAAAATCCATCGATGGTACGGACCTTTTTATACCGGATAATTTGTTGTACCTGACTGAGTAGATCGTCTCGGTTATGAATCACAGCATCAGGTATACTGCGTGGTGCAAGTAGGCCGTTTGCCTGATACCGTCGATCGGCAAAAGCTTCAAATAAAAGAGGGACATTGTAGCTATCAGCAATATCGAGGAGCGCTTGATTGTCGGTAATGGCTAATGTCATGAGCGGAAGTTCAAAGCTCGCGACGGCATCAACCACGGCCTCGAAAACCGTTAGATCAGTCTGCATATCGTTGTAGAGTGCGCCATGAGGCTTTATATAAGTCACTTCAGTATTATGACTTTCACATAAGGCTTTTAGAGCGCCCACTTGATAAATGATCATTGCGGTAATTTCTTCAGCTGACATCGGAATGCTACGGCGCCCAAACCCCTGAAGATCGGGGTAACTAGGGTGAGCGCCAATTTTTACATCGTGAGCGACAGCGAGTCGAATGGTGTTGTTCATGATGATGGGATCAGCTGCGTGAAATCCACATGCGATATTTGCCATATCAATATGTGGCATCACGGCGGGGTCGTTTCCCATTTCCCATGAACCGTAGCTTTCGCCCATATCACAGTTTAAATAAGTTGTGCTTTTACTCATCAAGCGTTGCTCCGATGTAAGAGGTATTTATTAACATCTTTCAATTGAGGAATACAAACAGTGATCAGACTCATTATTTGCCTAACAAATAGTAAAAATATGATGTTCTGTATGTAATTTGATAATGATAGATGGAATAATAGCAATATCTAATGTATCAGGCTTAGCTATGGTCAACAGAACGTTTATATCATCGATTGCCACACTGTGTTGTTTTTCAGCCAACGCCAATGATGATCTTACAGATCTAATGTCGATGAGTTTAGAAGAACTTTCTATGCTCGATGTGACTATGGAAACTGCTTCAAAGTTTTCGCAAAAGCTGACGGATATACCCGCGGCCGTTTATGTTCTTGAAGGGGAGCGTATTAAGCGTAGTGGAGTCAAAACAATCGCTGAAGCTTTAGCGCTTATTCCCGGGTTAAGGGTGAGTCATTTCTCTGCTACTGAGCCAACCGTTTCGAGTCGTGGCTTTCATGGCGGTCTTTTTAATAAGATGTTGGTTCTGCAAGATGGTCGCAGTTTATATAGCCCTGTTTACGGTGGTGTCTATTGGGCGGAAATTGACTATCTACTTGAAGACATTGAGCGCATTGAGGTGCTTCGAGGTCCAGCAGGAACGATCTGGGGTGGTAATGCTGAAAACGGTGTGATCAACATCGTCACTAAGTCAGCAGAGAAAACTCAGGGTGGTTTAGTTACGGCAACTTATGAACAATATGGTGGGTATAATCTAGGGGTTCGTCAAGGTTTCGAACTGGCCGATGATGTTTATGCTCGTGCATTCTATAAGTACAAGTCAATTAAACGCGATCCAATTAAAGACCCGACGAGATGGACTACCCATTTAGCAGGAATGGTGTTTGAAAAGGTTGATGATTGGAGCTTAAGAGTTGGGGGAGAACAAGCGAGTTTTGATGAAAACATCTTCAAGGTTAGTTATGAAAATGGTTATTACACCGACATCCAATCTGAAACGGAAGAGATAGATAGTTACTCATATTACGCCCAGTACGATAAATCTGTTCAGCTTTCTACAGATACAGACAGCAATTATCGTCTCTGGTTTCAACAAAACCATGATTCAGCGTACGATGCGCCCGGAAAGTACCTTACTGTTGACGCCGAAGCTAACTTTATTACTGCACTAAACGATAGCCATAGTATTACTTATGGGGGCGGATACCGCTTTATTCACCTTGATTTCTATCATCAATTGGAAGGCTATGACTTTGATGATTCACATTACTATATTCGTTTGTACAATATAGATTCTGCGTCAGACAGTATCGCGAATGTCTTCCTCCAACACACTGCATCTTGGACCTCAAAATTTACTACTGTTATTGGCGCTAAGGCGGAGTACTTTGAACAAAATGATGAGGTAGAGCTGTCACCGCAAGCGCGTGCAATATACAGCCTTGATGATACCAATAGCATCTGGGCGGGCATAGGGCGTAGTGCGATAGCGCCATCTTATATGGATACCAACTCGTCATTTATTTCTACGGGGACCTACTGTCCAACTGGAGAAGATTGTTCTACTGACTCTACTAAGTATGAATATTTCTATTCGCTCTCCTCATCAAACGAATCTGAACAAATTGAAAGTGTCCTCACATATGAGCTTGGCTATCGCCATGTTGCGTTCGACTTTGAACTCGATGGTACGATTTATTTCAGTCAGTATGACAATATTGTTGGCCAGGAATACGTGGGTGTTCACCCCGACTATTATCAGATCGATGTTTATCAATCTAACTCAGATTATGTCGTGGATTCGTTCGGCGTCGAAGTCGCTGCTCATTGGGTGATTACCGACACCTTTGCTTTATATGGAGCCTATAGTTATTTAACACTCGATCAGGACTGGCAGTCTTCCGGCAATAGTAATGGTAGTGATATTGATTATTTCTCTATCGATTCTCAACACATTGCCTCTATGCAGAGCTTGTGGAGTATTACCGACCAAGTTGAGTTTGACATGGTACTGAGAGGCCAATCAATTGACTATGGCAACCAGTCCGAACTTGATAACTTTCTTGCTCTTGATGTCCGTTTAGGTTGGCAGAATACACCTTCATCACCTCTGGTCGAACTGTTAGTGAAAAACCTTGCTGAGGGGGAAGGCTACTATGAAGAAGCGTATGGGCGTTATAAACAGGAACAAAGTGTCGCGCTGAGGGTGAGTCATGCTTATTAATCGCCTTTGGTCTAGATTACTTATTTTATTTGTTGTGTTTGGTCTATCCACGCCTGCATGGTCAAAGTATACCCCAGAACAAGTTAAGGCCGTTTATCTGTATCGTATAGTGACGTTCATCCAGTGGGATAAAGAGTTAGAGATGAACAGAATTAATATCTGTGTTGCTGATGACTCAGAAATTCAAAAAATCCTTGTACAAATAACTCGGGGAAAACAGGTACGAAATAAACCTCTCAATATTACAAACGCAGATTGTGACGTGTTGTATATCAGTGAGCGCAGTAATTTTAACCTGTTGGAGGGCGTACCTAAAGGGACGGTGACCATTGGTGGAATGAAACAATTTACTCGTGATGGTGGTGCAATAGAACTCGTAGAAAAACAAGGGAAAATAAAACCCAAGGTGAATTTGAACAACATTTCTGGATACCGATTGTCATCGAACTTTTTACGTGTTGCTGAGATTGAAGGAGGTAAACAATGAAGCTCCTTACTGACCTCTCTTTGAAAAGTAAACTGATCGTACCGATCATTATGTTTACCGGGCTGATTTTTGTTGTTTCTCAAGGCTATTCCTTCTTTAACTCTTTTGAAACTCAGAAAGAAAACTTAATTAATCGAGTTGGCATACTCGCGAAAGGAGTTGCCTACAACCTACAAGCAGCAATTCTCTTCAGTGATAGTCTAAGCGCAACAGAGGTGCTTGATGCCTTTTCAGCAGATGATGAAGTGTACCGAGTAAAACTGTATACATCCGATGGCCAGCTCTTTGCAATGTATGAACGTGATGGGGCAGTCGCTCCAGTGCCCACTGAACGTCAGCGCGAAGAAATTGCATTGAATAGCTATTCAATTGGTGATGAATACATCTTTTTACTTGTTCCCGTAGAGTTAGAAAAAGAAGTTATTGCCAATCTTAGGGTGACAATCTCCAAAGCCTCTTTCGATAGTTTGTACACTCATGCTTTGCTCAATAGTTTACTGTTTTTCGTGTTATTGGCAGTTGCGGGTCTCGTACTGTACATGACGGTTCAGAAGTACATCTTAGGGCCGGTATATAACCTTAATGTCGGTATGCGTTCTTTTATCGATCGCAAACAAACTGGGCTAAATATATTACCCGCGGCAAATGATGAAATTGGCGCCCTTGTTAAGGCGTTCAACACCATGCTTGATCGGTTAAAGCAACGTGAGCAGCAGGTTGCATTCACGTTAGATAAGCTTGAAGAAGAAAAGTCGTTCGCCAATGAAGTGGTTGAAACGGTTAAGCATGCTCTAATTGTTGTCAATTCTCGTGGCGAGATTATTCACTTTAACCCTGCAGCATGCGATTTGTTCCGTTGTACAACGGCTTACCTTAAAGGGACTAAACTGGTTGATATCGTCAATGAGGGAAACTCCTCAGTTATTTCGGATGCTATTCATCGCCATTCGGAGTTTACGGATAAGCAAGTTTGGGTCATGGATGTGTTTAACAACCACCAATTGTTAAACATCAGTTCCACGCAGTTAAGCAAGGTAGGTCAAGTACTGTTCGCAATTCAAGATATTACCGAAGTCGAAGCAGCATTAAGGCGTCAGCGTTTGGCGGCCGGTGTGTTTGAAAACAGCCAAGATGGCCTTATTGTTACTGATGAGAATGATGTGATTACCATGGTTAATCCTGCTGTCACACGCTTACTTGGTTATACTCAGGAGTTACTACTCGGCAAGAAAGCCGAAAATTCCTTTGAGTGGCAACAGTTTTATTCACTAATACCCAAAATAAAAGAGTCTGTGGAGCAATACGGCCAGTGGCAAGGTGAGATCTGGGAAAAACATTTACAAGGTCACAAGGTACCGATGTTTGTTAAGGTATCGCGCATTGTCAGTACCGAAGGTATCAATAGTTACGATTACGTTTATATCCTTTCAGATCTGTCTAATCTCAAAGAGATGGAAAGGCTAGAGTACCTAGCGCACCATGACTCGTTAACGGGGTTGGCCAATCGTGCCAAGCTGTATCGAGTACTGGATGAAACGTTAACGATTGAACGTGATACCAACGAAGGCGTAGCACTCTTGTACCTTGATCTGGATGGCTTTAAAGGGGTCAATGATACGTATGGTCATGACGCGGGTGACGAAGTGTTAAAACAAGTCGCAGAGCGCCTGTTATCCATGTTTACAAGCCATGACTTGGTAGCACGACTTTCTGGTGATGAATTTGTTGTACTCGTGACCAAAACAACGGTGACAAAAATATCTGCGATTGCCGAAGAGCTGATCGACGTTATTCAGCGCGACATCGTTTATAGAGGGCGAGTTCTTAAGGTTGGTGCGAGTATTGGCGTTCACTATTCCGCTAATTTGAGTGAGAATTTAGATCAGTGGCTTAAAGCTGCCGACACCGCAATGTATCAAGCGAAAAGTAGCGGAAAAGGTCGATATGTCATCAACCAAAGCTAACTTTGCTGTTTGAGGCAATTATGGCCTATGTTTTGTAGTAACACTTCTTTATTATACGGTCAGTGATTTCAAAAGGTTAGCAATATGAATGTTCTAGTAACTGGTGGTATGGGTTATATCGGTAGCCATACCTGTATTCAGATGATTGAAGCAGGGATGAAACCTGTTATTTTCGATAACTTGTACAACAGCAAATCTTCAGTGCTTGAGCGAATCGAGAAAGTCTCTGGTGTTAGACCGCATTTTATTGAAGGTGATATTCGTGATAAAGAGCGACTAAAGGATGCTCTAGAAACGCATCACATTGATGCCGTAATTCATTTTGCAGGTCTAAAAGCGGTCGGTGAGTCGGTTGAGAAGCCGCTTGAATATTACGATAACAACGTAAATGGTACGTTAGTTCTTGTGGATGCGATGCGCGAAGTAGGCGTAAAGTCGTTGGTTTTCTCATCTTCAGCGACTGTTTATGGTGATCCGGCATCTGTGCCTATCACGGAAGATTTTCCTACCAGTGCGACTAATCCATATGGTCGTAGCAAGCTTATGGTGGAAGAGTGTTTAACTGACTTTCAGCAAGCGAACCCGGATTGGAGCATTACGCTACTGCGTTACTTTAACCCTGTCGGTTCTCACCCTAGTGGTGAACTGGGCGAAGATCCGCAAGGTATCCCAAACAACCTGATGCCTTTCGTTTCGCAAGTTGCAGTAGGGCGTCGTGAGTTTCTGTCTGTTTTTGGTAATGATTACCCAACGCCTGATGGTACAGGTGTTCGTGACTATATCCATGTGATGGACTTGTCTGACGGCCACATTGCCGCTCTGAAGAAAGTAGGGCGTAAAGATGGATTGCATATCTACAACTTAGGTACAGGCAATGGCTCAAGTGTGCTTGAAATGGTCAAAGCGTTTGAACTTGCATCTGGAAAGCAAGTGCCATACAAGATTGTAGAACGTCGCCCTGGTGATATTGCCGAATGTTGGGCAAACCCTGCTAAGGCGATGAACGAACTTGAGTGGCAAGCTAAGCGTTCATTAGAAGAGATGACTGCTGATACTTGGCGCTGGCAGTCAAACAACCCTCAAGGTTATCCAGAAGCTTAATTTAAGCATAATAAAAAAAAGCCACCGTATACACGGTGGCTTTTTTACGCTTGATACAAAATAGGCAAAATTGAAAAAGCGCTATAAGTGTAATGACTCAAGTTGAGTCAATTAAACCTCTTTATCTTTACTTAGCGAAAGTAGCCAAACGCAGATGGCAGCTACGACCGCGAAGCCGGATAAAACAATTACTGGCATAGCGCTATAACCTAGGATATGCCAAATTACAGATTCTAATGTACTCATAATTCAGTGTCCTTATTGCCAGCCTTCGACGCCATGCATGTCAGGCAGCTTGTGTGCGATACCTTTATGGCAATCTACACAGGTCTTCTCACCTGATGCAAGGGCAGTAGAGTGTTGCTTAGCGCTACGCGTGCTTTGCTCAGAGAAATCCATGTACTCGAACTGGTGACAGTTACGACACTCGAGAGAGTCATTCTTCTTCAAACGAGACCATTCACGTTCGGCTAAGTGAGCACGACGCTCCTGGAATTTCTCAGGGGTGTCGATGGTCTTAGCAATAAAGTGGGCATAAAGCTCTTTGGATGCCTGAACTTTACGTACGATCTTATCTGTCCACTCATGAGGAACGTGACAATCTGAACAAATTGCACGAACACCAGAACGGTTAGAATAGTGAATCGTTTCTTGAATCTCTTCGACGATAGGTGCGTGACAACCAGAACAGAACTCTTCTGTGTTGGTTGCTTCCATACCCGTGTTAAATGCGCCCCAGAATAGAAGACCACCGGCAAAGCCCATAAATAAAACCACACCAACGGCAGCTTTACTTGGACTTGCTAGTCTCTTCCAAAACGCTTTCAATAATTTCATAGGTAGCCTCTTATTTACTCACGTGTGCTTATTTAAGCGCATCTACACTCTTGTATTCATTTTCAACAAGCGGTTTTGCGTTTGCTTGAGGAACGTGACATTGAAGACAGAAGTAACGGCGAGGTGATACATCAGCGAGTACAGCATCTTCACGGTTTACGTAGTGAGTGACACTGATCTTAGTTGCGCCCATCTCTTTTGCGTTTTTCCAGCTGTGACAGGCTAGACATTTGTTTGCATTTAGAGACACTTCGTAGCTACGAATGTTATGTGGGATCAGTGGTGGCTGATAGACAAAACTGCTGTCTAGTACTTGTTCACGTGGGAACTTTTTAAAGTCATCTGCAGAACGAGTTGCTTCAAGCTCACTTGCACCACGTAAAGACTCAAGACCACCGATACCGCCAGGGTTTTCGATTTCAGCAACGGCAGCGCCGCTGATAAGAGCACCAACAGATAACAGTGCAATTAGAAATTTTTTCATTATTAATTCTCCGCCTAATGGCCAAATTCTTGATTCTGACTGCCCTTAAAGAGGGCAGCCAGAGCATTCATATTTAAGCGATCTTAGTGATCTTAACTGGACACTTCTTGAAGTCTGTCTGTTTAGACAGTGGATCAGTTGCGTCTAGAATTAGCTTGTTTATAAGAATGCGTGCGTCAAAGAACGGTACGAATACTAAGCCTTCAGGTGGGCGGTTACGGCCACGTGTTTCAACACGTACACGTACTTCACCACGTTTGTTCTCCATCAGTACTTCGTCACCACGGCGAATGCCACGTGCTTTCGCATCTGCTGGGTGCATGTAACACACAGCATCAGGAACCGCTTTATACAACTCAGGTACACGGCGAGTCATAGTACCTGTGTGCCAGTGTTCAAGAACACGGCCAGTACATAACCACATATCGAACTCAGCATCTGGTGCTTCTGGTGGCGCTTCATATGGAGCAGAGATAATGAGCGCTTTGCCATCTGGCTTACCGTAGAAGTCCCAACCAGAACCTGCTTTCGCATATGGATCTGAGCCTTCTTTAAAGCGCCACAGTGTTTCTTTGCCATCAACTACAGGCCAGCGAAGACCACGAACTTCATGGTAAACATCGTATGGTGCTAAATCGTGACCATGGCCGCGACCAAATGCAGCATACTCTTCGAAAAGGCCTTTTTGTACGTAGTAACCGAAGTGGTGTGCATCGTCGTTTAGTTCACGAGCTTCTTCGATAGGGAACTTATTGATCACGCCGTTAGCAAATAGCATGTCATACATGGTTTTACCGCGGTATTGAGGCGCAGCAGCAAGTTGCTCTTCAGTCCAAACTTCTTCCATCTTGAAGCGTTTAGAGAACTCCATAACCTGCCATAAGTCAGATTTTGCTTCGCCAACAGTTCCAACTTGTTGGTACCAAGCTTGAGTACGACGCTCAGCGTTACCGTAAGCACCTTCTTTCTCGATCCACATCGCTGTAGGCAAAACGAGATCGGCCGCTTGAGCGGTTGCTGTTGGGTATGGGTCAGAACATACGATAAAGTTTTCAGGATTACGGTAACCTGGTAAACGTTCGCCGTTGATGTTTGGACCCGCTTGCATGTTGTTGTTACACATCACCCAGTAAGCGTTAAGCTTGCCGTCTTTAAGCATACGGTCTTGAAGAACGGCGTGGTACCCCGGTTTTGGTGGGATAACACCATCAGGAATATTCCAGATACCTTCAGCAATCTTACGGTGTTTAGGGTTAGCAACAACCATATCTGCAGGTAGACGGTGTGCGAACGTACCAACTTCACGTGCAGTACCACACGCTGATGGCTGGCCTGTTAGTGAGAAGGGGCTATTACCAGGAGTCGCAATCTTACCTGTTAGTAGGTGAATGTTGTAAATCAAGCTGTTCATCCATACACCACGAGTATGTTGGTTCATACCCATAGTCCATAGTGACATTACTTTTGTATCTGGATCTGCGTACTGTTTAGCAAGCTCGATAAGTTGCTCTTCAGAAACTCCAGACATCTCAGATGCTTTTTCAACTGTGTAAGGCGCAACTGACTTCTTGTACTCCTCAAATGAGATAGAAGACATTTTACCCGAGTTAGGGTTTGCTGCTGCTTTCTGAAGCGGATCATCGTCACGTAGACCATAGCCGATGTCTGTTGTCGCTTGCTTGAAGTTAGTGTGCTTATTAACGAAATCCCAGTTTACGGCATCGTTTTCGATGATGTAGTTAGCGATGAAGTTAGCAATTGCAAGGTCTGTCTGTGGCTCGAAAATATAGCCTTTGTCTGCTAGCTCGAAAGAACGGTGGTAGTAAGTAGACAGTACGTTTACTTTAACATGTGGGTGGCTAAGACGGCGGTCAGTGATACGAGTCCATAGAACAGGGTGCATTTCTGCCATGTTCGAACCCCAAAGCACGAAAGAATCCGCGTTCTCAAAGTCATCGTAACAGCCCATAGGTTCATCGATACCGAAAGTACGCATGAATGCACCTACCGCGGATGCCATACAGTGACGCGCGTTAGGGTCGATGTTGTTTGAGCGGAAACCTGCTTTCATCATCTTAGCGGCAGCGTAACCTTCCATTACTGTCCACTGGCCAGAACCAAACATACCAACGCCTGATGGACCTTGCTTCTTAAGCGCTTCTTTCCACTTTTCAGCCATTGTGTCGAAAGCAACATCCCACGAAACTGGAGCGAAGTCGCCGTCTTTATCATATTTGCCATCTTTCATACGAAGAAGTGGCTGAGTTAGACGGTCTTGTCCATACATGATCTTAGAAAGGAAGTAACCTTTAATACAGTTAAGGCCTTTGTTGACTGGTGCTTCAGGGTCACCTTGTGTCGCAACGACTTTGCCGTTTTGCGTTCCTACAAGAACAGAACAACCCGTACCACAAAAACGACAAGGCGCTTTATCCCATGTGATTTTAGTTTGGTCTGAGCTAGCGATCAGGTTAGTAGCTGAAGCTGGTAATGTAATACCTGCGACCGCTGCTGCTGATGCTGCCGCGTTTGCTTTCACAAACGCTCGTCTTGTCATCTTCATACTTCACCCTCGGTTTGGGAATGTTGAGTTCCAGTGTTTTTATTTTGTGATTCGTTTTCGTCAAGCTCAGTTTCTATTTGGTGATAAACCAAAACAGTGCTCAAAACGTTTGGTAAGTTGTTGATTACTTCGATATTGTCAGTAATGAAACCTTGATTCTCAGTCTCCATTACAACGACGATTTTCCCTTCAGGGCTCTCACCGTATATCTCTGCGTTATCAATCTCTTCAATCTGTGACTTGATCGTAGCTAAATGCTCTGGAGCACAATGGACGATTAAGCTAGAAATATGCACTTCATTCAGTGACATTGGATACTTCCGTTTTATACTAATTTGCTCACATTGATAGATGAAGTAGGGCACACTGCAACGCATGCTCCGCAACCTGTACATTCATCAAGGTCTATGTTCGGTTGTGCGACTTTACCGATTTCTAACTTAAATTGGATTGCCATGGTTTCGCACATGTCACCACAGCTTCGGCATTCGACATTTTGCTTTGCTAGACATCCTTCGGATATGCTTGCTTGAGCATTCCAAGGGTTATTTTGTTTAGGCTCAAATAACGACTCCGGACACACCTGAGCGCATCCGTAACAAAAAGTACATTCACCACGTGAGAAGTCGACTTGAGGATAACCACCGTCACCATTAACAATGATGTTCGTTTCGCAATTTTCAGTACACTTTCCGCAACGAGTACACAATTCGGTGAATTGAGTGCTGTTTGCAAGCCACGGTAAACGGATAGTATTATCGTCAACTGTACGTTTTGAAAAAAAGCGTCTTTTGGATAGGTCTACCACTATCTCACCCAAACTTGTTAGCTATTGTAATCTTGGATAAATGATTGTTCATAACCTGTCATTTATCCATATATAAATTGTAGTTTTTGAAATATTTCGATAAATACCCCCTAGGGGGTAATTGCCGATGAAAGTTGTTTTAGATCAATAAACTTACAGCGAAGTGATCACATATTGTCGCGCTAATTGATTATAAGCTTAGTATGTAAACAACAAATTTGTTTGAAGGTGTTAAAAAATCACATGTTAAAGAATGTGAAAAGCTCAGTAACAACGACAATTGCTAAGGCAATGATATGCATTTTGTTGCTCTCAGTGGCGACGACAAGCTTCGCGATCTTCATGTTGGCGTCTAGCTTAAATGATGCCGAAGCGGTTAACGTCGCAGGTTCGATGCGAATGCAAAGTTATCGCCTCGCGTATGATATACAGTCTGAATCTCACGATTATGAATCTCATATTGTGATGTTTGAGCATTCCATTTACTCACCTTCAATGAAGGCGCTACAACATTGGGTAGTACCTGAAGACATCACCCACGATTACTACAGTTTGATCACTCGTTGGCACGAGCTGAAACTGGTCCTTAAAGGAGACGATAGAGATCGTTATTTGGAGCTAGTAGAAGGGTTTGTTAACCAAATCGATGCGTTTGTGTTTAAGCTGCAAGACTTTTCGGAAACCAAGTTGATCTCACTCGCTTGGGTTGGGGGCTTAGGATTAGGTTTCGTTCTCTTAATCAGTATTTTTGTTGTGCACTACACGCGTAAACATGTCGTCACTCCTTTGAACTCATTAGTTCTAGCAAGTGAGCAAATTCAAGCTCGCTCATTTGATGTTCAGCTCAATATCTCTAGCGAAAATGAGATGGGCGTGTTAGCCAAAGCGTTCAACAACATGGCGCGTGATTTAGGCAACCTTTATCGAGGTCTTGAGCAAGCAGTCAACGAAAAAACCCACAAACTGCAAAACGCTAATGATTCCTTGCGTGTATTATATCAATCCTCACAAGAGCTAACGGCTTCAAGAATTACGCAAGATAACTTCTCAGCAATCTTAAAACATATTGTTAGCTTAGAAGGTATTTCTGCCGCTAGACTGGAAATCAATGAAGTAGGTGAAAAACCTATTTTGATCTCTGAAGGTGAGGCGTGTCGAAACTGTAAAAAGAGTTGTAGTAGTCAGAAACTCGCTTTAGATGGTCTTGAGCTTGGAACGCTCTATTGGAAGGTATCGCTACCATGTCCAGATCAAGCATTGATTGACAACTTTGTACAGATCTTATCGCGTGCGGTATATTATAACCAAGCCCAGCGCCAAGCTGAACAGCTGCTTGTAATGGAAGAGCGTGCGACAATCGCCCGCGAACTGCATGACTCTTTAGCGCAAGCGTTGTCATACTTAAAGATACAAGTCTCTTTGTTAAAAAGAGGGATGAGCAAGCTACCAGATTCACCGGCATTACAGAAAACTTCACCTGTGTTGGCGGAACTGGATACGGGGTTGTCTGCGGCTTATACGCAATTGCGTGAATTGCTGACGACGTTTAGATTGTCGATTCAAGAAGGTAGCTTTGGTACCGCACTTCATAGTATGACCGAGCAGCTCTCCGATCAGACTGATGCGGAGATCAAGCTCAATAACCAGTTGTCGTCTATTGAACTTGAGACAAACCAGCAAGTACACTTGTTACAGCTGATACGCGAAGCGGCAACCAATGCGATAAAACATGCGCAAGCGAAACATATAGAAATAGAGTGCGACGAAACAGAAACTCATGTCCAAGTCTCAGTAAAAGACGATGGGGTTGGCTTCGATACTAAATTAGAAAAAGCGAATCATTACGGACTGAGTATCATGCAAGAGCGTGCCTCAAGGCTTAACGGTAAGCTAACTATCACAGCGAGTGAAAATCAAGGCTGTGCGGTCTATTTAAAGTACCCAAAAATTAAGGATTCAAACATTGACAAAGTGTAGAGTGTTATTGGTCGATGACCATCCATTAATGCGACGTGGTATCAATCAGTTATTAAGCTTCGAAGATGAGTTCGAAGTCGTTGCCGAAGCAAGCAATGGTACGGATGCTGTCGCCCAAAACCATGAACATAAACCAGACCTAATTCTACTCGATTTAAATATGAAGGGGATGTCAGGCTTAGACACACTTAACGCTTTGCGCGCCGATGAATGTGATGCAACTATCGTTATCCTTACGGTTTCAGATAGCCCAGCAGATATCGAAGCGATCGTTAAAGCAGGCGCTGATGGCTACTTGCTTAAAGACACAGAGCCTGATGAACTGATTGATTTACTGAAAGATTCGTTACGCGGTAACAAGGCATACAGTCAAGAAGTGGCAACTTACTTGGCTGAACGTGAAAACACAAGCAGTGTATTTGACGAGCTAACTGATCGTGAAATGCAGATACTGAAAGAAGTCGCGAAAGGCCTGCGAAACAAACAAATTGCAGATACTTTGTTCATTTCGGAGTCGACAGTTAAAGTACATATGAAGAGCCTTCTCAAGAAGCTTCAGGTACCGTCACGTACTGCAGCAACAGTACTTTACCTAGAGCGCTATGGTGAGATGAAGTGATCTTCTAGCTAGCAACAAATAAAAAGGGAGCTCAAACGAGCTCCCTTTTTGTATGGGTAGATATAGATACTATGCCGTCATCGGAACAAGCACTAAGGTACCAAAGATAACCGTAATCAAACCACATACTACAGGTACAGAGGTACGTTTTACGACTTCAAACGGGCTGATTTTACCCATACCAGAAGTGGCAACCACAACGCCGGATACTGGTGAAATAGTACGACCTAGGTTAGATGCCTGTAGCATTGGAATAATTAGGAATGCAGGGTTTAGTCCCATCTTCGCAGCCAAAGAAGGCGCTAGTTCAACGAAAGCATAGAACGGTGCGTTACCTGAACCTGTTGCAATCGCCGCAGCAACTGTTAGACCAGTGAGGATAAGCATTAGAGCGATACCACCAGCACCGGCCGTTTCAGCAAGGTGCAGCAAGTTATCGATCGCGCCAATTGACATAAGACCTTGAGCGAACACACCAGCAGCGACTAATAGCATTACCACGCCTTTAAAAGCATCCGCCATACCTTGATAACACGATTCAAGATCCGCGAGCGTCTTTTCACCGTCAAAGCGTTTAACGACAAAGTCAGTTAGGGCACCAATAAAGATAGATAGTACAACAATAGTGTAGATATCGAGTTTCAGGCCAGGGATAGTGCGGCCGTTAAATAGAAATACACCGATGATTGGAAGGAAAGGCAGTACAGCATAGAAAGCGGGCGCGTTTACTTCGATCTCAGAAACGTCGACGCGCTCCATTGGTGAGTTGTCTTTCTTATCTAAGTACTTGTTCCAGAAGAAGGCCGCAACCGCCATTACGATGATCGCACAGATAGAAACCGGCAATACGGTTTGTACCGCAAAGACATCAAGGTCTAGGCCTGATTTCTCTGCTGCGATCACAACGTCACCTGATGTTGGCGAAAGGATGATCGCTGCAGGTGAAGCACACACCGCGACTGCTGCAGGGCGAGAAATGCCCATTGCTGTCATCATTGGGAATAGTGTCGCCATCAAGAGTACACCCAGACCCGTAGCTGAACTCACGGCAAGAGACATAAGACAAGCAACGATATAAGCTGCAACTAGCAGGACATAAGGCGACTTGATAACAGATAAAGGCTTAGAAAACTGCTTAACAACGACATTGTTTGCGCCAATATGAGTCATGTAAGAAGCGAAACCGCAAAGTAACATGATTTGCATACCTAGACCGCCACCACGGTACTGAAGCATGTATTTTACGTATTCTAGCGCGTCGGTGAAAAGGTTACCGGTTGAGGCTACTTTTGAAGGGAGAACGGTGTGACCAATAAGGCCCGTTAAAATAAGAAGTAGCACACCTGCCGTGAGTAGAACACCGGCTGGTTTGTAGCCCTTAACAATGAAGTAACCGACGGCAACCGTCACTGCTAACCCGATTAAGAGTTCCAGCATAGAAATATCCTCAACTAATAAAAAATATAAAGAAACTGTTTCAAACTATGACAAAGAATGTACAGAATTCTATGCTGTCCGACGAGGCTAAGTTGAGCTTCCGATGATCTAGAGCAATAAAATGAGTTAGGTATTAAATCTAGTGAAACATCTTGTATTTATATGGTTTTACAGATGTTAAATATAATGCAAAGGGAGCCGTAGGAAGTTTTAAATAGATCAAATCTTTGGAAATGGTCGTTCTACGCTCAACTTATCGAGACGAACCGATATAGATAGAGGTTGGGTCACCAAGTGACGCGAGATCATTGCATTCATCGCGATATACAGCCTCAAGAGGCTCTGGCATGGCTAGATGATATCCTTGGTACATATCAACGTTCAGTGAGCGCATAACCGTTAACTGCTCTTGCGTTTCAATGCCTTCTACGACGACAAGAGATCCTAATTTTTTCGCTAGCTTCAATCCAGAAAGCAAAGCGAACTGATCGCCATCCATATAAGAAAGCAATAACGAACGATCGATCTTTAAAATATTCGGTCTAAGTCGTTCAACACGTTCACGGTTTGATGCCTCAACACCGAAGTCATCAACTGCAATATTAAACTGACTGTCGTTCAATTTTCTCATCGCATTGGCAAGGCTTTGTTCATTATCAGCTTCAAGTTCAACGACTTCCATTACAATCTGGTTGTTGTTGATCCCTAAAGATCGCAATCGTTGGGCAAGCAAGCTTGTATCGATGTTTTCTAGCGCTAGATACTCGCCAGCAGAAGGCAACACGTTCAAAAAGAGCTGTAAATGTCGATATTTAGACCTTGAGAAGTTTCGAATATGAATAACGCGGCTTAATCGCTCAACATTGATTTTGTCATCGAAGGAGGTCTCATCGGAATGGAAGAAGAGATCTGGTCTGACACAGCCATTCTGCGCATGACGGATACGCACTAGCGCCTCTACACCGATGATTTGATTGGCAGTATTAAAGATGGGCTGAAAAACGCTATGTAGAGTCAGTTCCTTGTATTGGCCAACATATTGGAAATCATCATTGATAGAAAGACAGTCAACAAACTGTTGCTGCGTTGAGAGAATCATATTTACTTCCGACCTCTATTGACTAATGCACTTTTCAGAACGCTGTGATGCAAACTTATGTCATGATATTGACTATGACATAAATTTGTCAATATCCATGACACCTTAACTCAAAGAATTAATTTCATTTCGGTAAAGACTTGGCAATACCATATTAAATTTCAGCTAATTACGTTGATGATTAAGTTGATAGTTAGACATTAAGCCGTAAGATTTTATCTTTTTTAACTCGAAATGGTAGTAAGGGGGGCTATCTTGCGTCCATTTCGGGAGGAGCCTCTCATCCTCCCAATGACGAAAGTCGTACTGCAAGCGTAATTTGAGGACTGGACTGAGAAAACAACGTTGAATTCCAACTAGGGGAGGCTCAAAGGGGGTTAACTCAATTGAATGACTGAGTAAAGTTGGATGTATTTACGGACTAGCTGACGATCCGTTGCTCTTTTTAGAGGGTGCGTAAACTTAACAAAGTAAGGGCTTAGCTTGAAATGCTCTTCGAGTGATAAAGCCAGTTGAGATTCGCTTTCATACAGAGAGATACCTTGAGTGCGGTATTCATCAATTTCATCTGGAAGCTCACCCGTCCACCAATGAAGTAACTCTCGACTCTGTTTACTACGCGTAATCCAGTGATCAGTAAGTAATAGCAGAAGGTCATTAGGTTGAACCGCAAAGCCATATTCTTCTTGCCACTGCGCAACTGTTTTAAACAGCTTTTTACGGCAAGAAGGCCCGGCACTTACAAGGTGCGAAGTTAAGATCCAGACAGTGCCAATATCTGAACTGACGCGATAGTGATGTGGGAGATCGGACGCTTGAGGGGTATCTAAGGGTTTGTAGTCATAATCGTGGCCAAACTCATTCAAGGTTCTAGATAGCCTACGTGCAAACGCCAACCCCAAATGGTGTTCGCTCATTCCTTTATTGTGAATCGTTGGGTAGTGCTTTTCACACAACACCATGCAGTCAGCCTGAAATTCATTAACACTCTGAACTAGCACATCCAATAACAAGATCCATCTCTCCATAATGAGCAATATGCGCGAATAGCGTAACACGCGTATGATAACTTTCGTTACACTTAATCGATTAAAATATGAGGAGCTTTAGGGGTTTATGTCGAAGATTGAATTCACGTCACAACAAAAACAAGCGATGTCGCGCGAGCTGCAACGTTACCTAGAAGATGAGCTTGATGTGGAGATTGGTCAATTTGATGCTGATTTCTTGCTTGATTTCATTACCAATAAGTTTGGTCCCGCTTTTTACAATCAGGGCCTGTCCGATGCAGAGACGATTATGCAGCGAAAGATCGTTGATATTGCCGATGAGCTCTATGAAATAGAACAGCCAAGTGATTTTTAACGGGCCAAAAAAGTTTCTTCAAATTTTTTGAACGACTTCATCGAGTGAAGAATATTTCACTAATGTAAAGAATGGTAAATAATCTGTTGCAACGAAAAAGAGATATGTACTCTAAATAATAACAAGAGTCATTTAATCACTAGGGCTTACAAATGGAATCAGAAGTAAAAAACTACAATGTATTTGCGCGCGCCATTCATTGGCTATCCGCAATAGTTGTCATTGGTATGTTTGCGGTTGGTTTGTGGATGGTTGATCTTTCCTACTACAGTGAATGGTACCGAACTGCGCCACACTGGCATAAGTCTATTGGAGTACTATTAGCTGCTTTGACTCTATTTAGGTTTGTATGGAAATTTGTTACGCCGTCACCTGAAGTTGAAGGGAAAAGCTATGAGGTGGTTGGGGCGAAACTGGCTCACCTTGTCATGTATGTAATTCTGCTTGCCTTACCGATCTCTGGTTACCTTATTTCTACCGAAGATGGTCGAGGAATCGATGTCTTTGACTGGTTTACTGTTCCTGGCCTTGGTGCTCTGATTGAAGGTCAAGCAGATTTGGCTGGACAGATCCATTTTTATGCAGCTTGGGCGCTAATTATTATTGCTGCCGTCCATGCTATAGCAGCTTTAAAACACCACTTTATTAATAAAGACAACACGCTACGCAAGATGATAGGAGCTTCAAAATGAAAAAAACGTTATTTGCTACCGGATTAGCAATGGTGATGGCATTACCATTTGGTGCAAGCGCGGCGGATTACATGATCGATACAAAGGGTGCTCATGCTTCAGTGAACTTCAAAGTAAGTCACTTGGGCTACAGCTTCATCAAAGGTCGATTCAATACATTTGATGGTGAGTTTTCATACGACCCTGCAAACGTATCAGCATCAAAAGTAATGGTGAATGTAGACACAACAAGCCTAGATTCAAACCATGCAGAACGTGACAAACATATTCGTAGCTCAGACTTTATTGATGCGTCTAAGTTCTCTACTGCAACCTTCACAAGTACAAGTGTTGTAGACAAGGGTGAAGGCAAACTAGAGGTTAACGGTGACCTAAATCTTCATGGCGTAACAAAGCCAATTACTATTGACGCGACGTTTATCGGTGCAGGCCAAGACCCTTGGGGTGGTGAGCGCGCTGGTTTTATCGGTACGACTCGTCTAGAGCTTGCTGATTTTGATATCGCGGTAATGGGCACTTCAAGCTATGTTGACATGGAACTGCATGTCGAAGGCATCAAGAAGTAAAAACAAAAATGCCCCCAACCTAGGTTGGGGGCGTTTTGGTCAAGCGACTTATTTCCCGACCAAATTCTGAGCCATAGCGTTGTTAGCGTTTAGTATTATTATGCTGTTTCAAGTTCACGCTGTGTTTCTACAATATTCATACGCTCACCGTAGATAGGGCGTAGTGCTTCCAAAACATTCTCTCTTGTAATCACACCAACAAGCTTTCCATTGTCTAGGACTGGCAGTACATGTGGTTTGCTTACTTTCATCGCTTTAGCACGTTCTTCTAAAGATAGAGTCGTAAGTTGCGTCGCAATGCCCATGCTTGTTGTTGGGTAAAGCTGCTCTTTATCGATACAAAGAAACTCTGCAATATCAACAAGCTTGTCGTTCGCATCAATCGCAACCACGTCACGAGCCATAATGTCGACGACTTTTTGATCCTTAGCCGGAAGATAGTCTTGGCACCAAAGGTCAACCATAACGTCATGTGCAGAGAAGAACCCAACTAAGCGACCTTCAATATCACAAACTGGCGCGCTGATTTGGTGATGTTCAAGTAAAGAATCAATAGCAACAGGAGTAAGCATTTCTGCGCGTAGAGTGAGTGGGTTGCTGTTCATTACATGTTTAGCGGTGATGTTGTTGTTCATGGTGATTTCCTTAGCCGAATTAATCTGAGTTGTATTTGTAATAGTGCGAACATTCGCTGCTTTAAGTTGCGGTCTGCGGTAAATTCCCCAGTTGGCAAGACCAACTAATACTGCACCGCCAACAATGTTGCCGAAGGTTACAGGGATTAAGTTCGCAAACAGGAATTGCTTAATATTAAGGTCAGAGTATTGCGCAGCACTGACGCCAACTTGTTGCCAGAATGAATCAGGCGCGAAGTTTTGAATCACGATGCCAAGTGGCACCATAAACATATTCGCTACGCAGTGCTCAAAGCCACTGGATACAAACATCGCTACGGGCATAATCGTCATCGCTGCTTTTGTTAGGGCATTCGCACTACTGAATGTCAGCCAAATAGCTAAACAAACCAGCAAGTTACACAGCACACCTAAAGCAAATGCTTGCAGTGGCGTGTGATGAAGTTTGTGTTGCGCGATATTGAGCGCATTCAAACCCCATTGGCCATGATCCATCTGGTATAAACCCGCTGCTGCAACAATAGTGAGTAGCAACATGGCACCGATAAAGTTGCCGATATAAACCTTGCCCCAGATTGATAGCATCTTGGTGAAGCTGATCTGTTTGTTTGCCCAAGAGATGCTTGAAAGTACTGAGCTAGTAAATAGTTCACCGCCGCAAATGACGATAAGTATTAAGCCCATACTAAAGGCAAGTCCTCCTGCCAATCGGCTAAGCCCCCAACCTGCGTCGGTACTGCCTGTGGTTACGGTTATATAGAACAAAAATGCTAAGCCGATAAAGGCACCCGCCATGATCGCCAAGCTCAATGTCATTCCGCTGCTTTTCTTCGCTTTGCTTAATGCGAACTTCTCAGCTTCGGCCATCATTTCCATAGGCGAAAAGTATTGATTATTCGTTTGAGCCGATGTCATACGCACTCCCGAATGTGAACGTCATAAGTAATCTCCTTAAAAGTACAGTTACGTTTCGTGACTGCCCATTCAGAATATGTATCGAAGAGATAGAGGTAAAATTGATAATTTTTAAAATCCTTATCAAAAATATTGATATAGGGATGGGAGTAGGTAGAATGAAACGGCTTGCGTATCATTGATGATAGATATGTAACTAGTAGAGTTTTTAATGGTGTAAAACTCATGCAATACATAAGGATAGGAGTCCTATGCGATACTCATTAAAACAGCTGACCGTGTTTGATGCTGTTGCCGATACCGGAAGTGTCAGCATTGCTGCCGATAAGTTAGCTTTAACTCAATCAGCGACAAGTATGTCGTTAGCGCAATTAGAAAAGATGCTGGGGCGACCTTTATTCGAACGCCAAGGCAAGCAGATGGCGTTAACGCATTGGGGGATGTGGCTAAGACCGAAAGCGAAACGCTTATTGCAAGACGCCCAGCAGATAGAGATGGGCTTTTACGAGCAGCACTTGCTCAGTGGACACCTTAAACTAGGTGCCAGTCAGACTCCTGCGGAACACCTTGTTCCAGACCTTATCAGTATTATTGATAACTCATTTCCCGAAATGCGAATTTCACTGAAGGTAAAAAGTACCGACAGTGTGATTGAAGGCGTATTAGATTATAAATATGACCTCGGAATCATTGAAGGACGCTGTGATGACAACCGCCTCCATCAAGAGGTGTGGTGTAGAGACCATTTAACCGTCGTTGCAGCTGCCCATCATCCGTTTGCCAAGCAAGAGAAGGTCGGCTTAGCGCAACTTGAACAAGCGAAATGGGTATTGCGCGAGCACGGTAGTGGTACACGGATGATATTTGACAGCTCAATCAATCACTTCATCGAAGATCTCGACGTGTGGCGTGAATACGAACACGTGCCAGTACTTCGCAGTATGGTTGAACACGGGCAATACATCACTTGTCTACCGTACCTTGACGTTGAACGCTTTATTGAAAGTGGTCATTTGGTTGCGTTAAATGTGCCTGAATTGAAAATGGAAAGAACGCTCTCTTTCATCTGGCGTGCCGATATGGTTGAAAACCCGCTTGTTGAATGTATTAAACGGGAAGGGGCTCGAATGATGAAGGGCAAGCCATCAGTGCTCTGATTGGTAATTTTGTTATTACCCATTTCTGTTGAAATATCGATTGCATCACATGTTTTGTGAAATGAATGATTAAATATGAATTCAAAGTGTGATCAATGACGTGTGATTGCGAGTGGAGTTTCTCTAAGATGCCTACTTGTACTTTTGATGTGTGAAACCACACACTGAGCGAGGCGTAATGAGCACTTTATTCGCAATCTCCCTGACTACTGGCATCTTATCTGGGCTTTGGGGCTGGATAGCTGTGACACTTGGACTACTATCATGGGCTGGGTTCCTTGGCTGCACGAGCTACTTTGCATCACCGAACGATGGGTTTAAAGGCCTATCAGTAAGTTTGATAACCAATATGAGCGGCGTTTTCTGGGCGATGGTGATTATTCATGGTTCGCAATTCGTTTCGCTTGAGATCCTAGGTTATGTCATTACCGCTGTTGTTGCTTTCTTTATGTGTATTCAGGCAAAGCAGTCGTGGCTCGCTTACATACCAGGTACGTTTATCGGTTCTTGCGCTACGTTTGCGGCTGATGGTAACTGGAAGCTTGTTGTTCCTTCTCTGATTTTAGGTGGTATTTTTGGTTACCTAATGAAGAGCAGTGGACTGTGGTTATATCAAAAGTCAAAGCAATCTCAGGTTAATGCGAGTCTACAGGCGCGTTAGTAACCTTTGATAAGTCTCAGCTGTTTTGAAAAGGGCAGTTTGGACTACCCCCGATTGATTTGTATCACCGATTTTTGATACGCGGCATCGATAAATTCGATGCCGCTTTTTTTATGTGTTGCCGTTGGCCATAGTCACGACCCGTTTCAGTGTCCAGCGTAACAATATCGGAATACCTTCGACTCCTTGATTCTCACAGTGGGAAACAATCGCTAATGCTAAGTCGGGTTTCGCAAACTTTTTAAGAACTCGAGTCACCACCTTTTTAGCTGGAATAGGATGATCGAGTGGGATCTTCAGCATGTTCTTAAAAAATTCCTCAAAACCGTTGTTATATAGGTAGTGTTCAATGTCCCGATCAGGAAGCTCGGTCAAGCGATGCCTTTCTTGATCATTGCCCAGTTGCGCTTTTACTGCCGCGGCATATTTCTTACCTGCTGCATCACCATCAGTAACTACGTGCCAATCGATACCAAAAGCTTTTGCTACTTTTATTAACGACTTAAGTCCAGACTGCGCGAACTCAATGATTTGAACACCCTCGGCGGCAAGGTTATAGCCGCACTGGTTAGCAAGCTCATTAAACAGCCAAACTTCAGTTTCACCTTCAACCAACAGCCAGCATCGAGCGAACAACGCACCCGAGCGATGAAATCGTATATGAAAGCCAATACGACGAAATTCATCTAGGCCTAACCCTTGGTCTGATAAGTAAGTGGTGATAGTGCGATCAGACTGCCTGACTAAGCGACGAATGCTATGCAGTGGAACTTGCCCTAATAGATCGCCACTGTTGGTGGTGAGAATCTTCTGCATAGGTAATAGTTGCAATAGACCCCATGCGCGAGCAAGGTGAGTAGGGTGTAAACGTCCTTCAGGATCTTCAATGATCAACAGCGGCCGGGCACATCGTCTTAATGTTGTTGGACCTTTGGCCTGTAAATAAGCATTAAGTAATCCCATAAAGAGTAGCCGTGTCTGCTTATCTTTGGTTTCTTCAACCACCTCAGAGATACTCTTACTACCCGGTGAGGCGTTGAAAAAAATACCATCACGTTGTTTACGAAGGTTAGTCCGAACATTGGGCTTGAAAGAGAAATAGTGCTCTACCAGTGCATTCATCGAGCTTAGGCTACTTCTCATTTCGCCTTTGTTGACATGCCCCGGAATCGCCATTAAGCGTCGGCAGGTGTTATCAATTCGCTTCTCAACTCTGGCATTAACATCTTTAGTATTATTAATGGGCCGTTCAAAGCGACGCGAGTCTTTCAAACGAATAACGGGGTGTAGGGACATTAACTCTTGAGCAAGTTTTTCTGAGTGGTGAAGAGGTAAAGGCGTGCCTTGAAAATCAAGAAATGAATAGCGAGTGACGATATCATAGCCATCTCTTGATGCGCTTAATCGATAAATAATGCGATTTGTGCCATTGCTGTCTTGCACCCAGATCGGTTTTATTTTTCTATATCGACCCGAGTGGATCTCGTTTTTATCTGTTGAAACAAGGCTTAATACGATTTGCAGGTGTTGAGTTTGCGGGTGTGACACAGAATAGTCGACGTGAAAATCCGCCATTTCGAAATTGTAAGGCTCACCTTCCGGTGGGAGCGCGACAGAAAGCGCATCCAATAGTGATGATTTGCCCCAAGTATTTTCCCCGATCAGAGTGGTCAGTTCATCAAAGGCAATAGATAGACGTTTGATTCCGCGAAAACCAGAAATTTCGATTCGCTCAAGCTTCATTGAATCACTCCATTACGCTGCTTCTATATTAAGCATAATAGAATTTTCCTGTTATAGCAGACATTTAGCTCACAAACTCGTATTAAGTGTGAATTGTATTTCGACTGCAACTGAGTGATTTCGCTCATAGATATCGATGTATATGAAACGCCATGTTTAATATAAGTGTGAAATATAATGAATCTGTCACATTGGTTGCGGTAGGATGTGGGTGAAAAGAGAGATGAATATGACAGATAAAAATAACAAAACGACAAAGCTAAGAATAGCGCACATTAATGACACACACTCATACTTCGAACCAACGTCACTGCAACTTACCATTGAGGTAAACGGAGAAAAACTCTCTCCCTTTGTCAGCGCCGGTGGTTTTGCACGTATAGCGACACGGGTCGGTCAACTGCGTGAAGAGGCGCAAGCACAAAACAAAGAACTGCTATTTTTGCATGCTGGCGATTGCTTTCAAGGCACGCTCTATTTTTCCCTATTTAAGGGAGAAGCCAACGCCACCCTGCTCAATAGCCTCAAGATTGATGCAATGGCACTAGGAAATCATGAACTCGATATGGGTAATGAACCTGTTGCACAGTTTGCTCAACAAATCGAATTTCCATTACTTGCGGGTAATTGGGACCTTTCAAACGAACTAAAATCCAAATCGATTCGCCTTGATGATAACCCGCGTGTTATTGCCTACAACAGTACAACCAAAGCAGCAAACTGGATTGAGAAATCAGTTGATGGCGATAGGGTCGCGATATTCTCTTTAGCGCTCGATAAGATGGCTGATATCTCCAACCCTGATATTGATACGCCATTTATCAACGCAATTGAAACAGCGACGCACACCGTGGAGCAAATACGCGCAACGGGCATTAATAAGATTATTCTGTTAAGCCACATGGGGTATGACGCAGACTTAGACCTAGCGAACCACGTTGAGGGTATCAGCGTTATTGTCGGTGGACACAGTCATAGGTTACAGGGTGACTTTAGTAGTTTAGGGTTAGTCAAAGATGATGATTACGGCGTAAAGGTCCACCAAACCTATGTTGTACAGGCAGGCTATCACGCTTTGAGTCTTGGCCACTGCGATATTGAATTTAATCGTGATGGCTCTGTGGCTACGTTCAATGGCAAAAACGAATTGCTATTAGGGCGACGTCTGTTTATCGACGCTAGCATGAGCCAAACACACAGCGAAACGCCATACCAACTGGCAAGAAACTTTATTGATAACCATCCGAATGTGGTGGTATGTAAAAAAGACCGCGCTCTACAATCGATACTTGAAGAAAAATATATCTCGCGCGTACGAACTCTACAAAAAGAGATCATCGCCACTGCGAACCAAAAACTGCGTCATGTTCGCGTTCCAGACCAACAAGGGCCTAGCCAACTCGCGCCATTGGTCGCAGAATCTTTTACCTATAAAATGACTCAGTTGGGGCATCAGGTAGATTTTGCCATCCATAATGCTGGTGGCGTTAGGAACTCACTTAATGCCGGTGATGTTTCGGTGGCAGACGTTGCCGGAAAACTGCTGCCATTTGCCGTTCCAATCGGCGTGTATAAGATCAAGGGAGAGTTCTTGCCTCTTATCATCGAAGGCGCGATTAATAATGCTCTAAACAATGGCGTAGATGGTACCGGGGACGGCTCTTACCCATACACAAATAACCTTCGTTTTAAGTATGTCTACGAAGCCAAAGCAGGTAATAGAGTACAAGAGATGGAAATTCGTGATGCACTTGGTGTTTGGCAACCTGTTGAATCAAATAAAATTTATACAGGGACATCGTCGGCTTATACCATGAAGGGCAAAGAAGGCTATGAAGCGATTCTAAACATGCAAGGGGAAGGGTTAATCACAACTGTTTCCATGGCTGATTGTTTTATTGAGTTACTTAGTAAAATGCCAGGTGTGCTTAACCGCGACCAACGCAGTGAACAAAAAAGACAATGGCATAAAGGTTGCTAAATAATCTCTGGGTTCATGCTATGTATGAATAATACTCAGGGGGTATTATGTGGAGTCGAGATTGGATTGATGTAGCCGTCGTCATTAGTTGGATTAGCGTATGGTCTGCACTTGTCTACTTTGTTCCTATTGGTGGTGTATAGCGTTAAAACAACCAAACCAATAGCATCGCTAAAAAAGGAGTAATTTTTTGCTCCTTTTTTGATTTTCTTATAGACGAATGGCATTTTCAGGCATAAAATCCGCCTTGTTTGGGGAGTAGTCGCCTCTGGTTTACTTATCGTCATCTCGTTAGACGTCGTTCTATCCGGTAAGTATAAGTATGTACACTGAATCGCTCAGTTGTACGTATTTCGACGAGACCAACGTAATCAAATGTTACTTAGCTAAAACGCTAGGTAATGAGTTTGTTTGCGGTAGGGATCGTCACACATCTTAAGTTCCTCGATCCCTCCGCCTTTGGAGGATACATGACCCCAATTACTTACTTCAGTTTCGGTTTATTGACGCTTACGCTGGTTGCTTTGGACATTTGGCAAACTCGTGGTGGGCAGATAACGATCAAAAAAGCCGCGGTATGGAGTCTATTTTGGTTCGCGCTCGCGTTCTTATTTGCCGCTACTATTTACCTATTCTGGGATGTATACGCTCCTGGGAGCGAATATACAGCAGAAAAAGCAACATTGTCGTTTATTACTGGTTATCTGCTTGAGAAATCCCTCAGCGTAGACAACCTGTTCGTGTTTGCGATTATTTTCCATCAATATGCAGTGCCTGAGCATTTACGCCCAAGAGCGTTGCTATGGGGTGTGATTGGTGCACTCATACTTCGTGCGATTATGATTGCCGTTGGCGCTCAGCTCCTTGCTCAATACCATTGGATTCTATACATATTCGCTTCGTTCCTGATTTGGACGGGTATTCAATTAGCGCGAGATAAAGGCGAAGACGAGATTAATCCATTGCCTGAACGTATCATTCGCAAATTCGTTCCGGTTTCCGAGAGCTATGCGGGTAATGCGTTGACGATCGTAGAAAAGGGTAAGCGAATCGCGACGCCAATGTTCATCGTAATTGCTGTGATCGCGTTTATGGACGTGATGTTTGCTCTAGACTCTATTCCTGCGATCTTTGCGGTAACAAGAGAGCCGTTCTTAGTCCTAGCTGCAAACGTATTTGCGTTACTAGGTCTACGTTCACTGTACTTTGTACTACAAGGGATGATGGATAAGTTTATCTACCTCAAACCTGCGCTTTCTTTCATCATGGTATTTATCGGTATCAAGATGATGCTAGTGGGTTCTGCTTGGGAAATCCCAACAGCATTATCATTACTTGTGCTATTGGCAACGATGACAGTGGCGGTAATCGCTTCAATCATTAAGCAAAGAAATAGTTTGTCAGAAACCACAGTAACTGCTGATAAATAAACTAATTAACTTGCGATTGACCTCCTGCTTTAGATGGTTCAGATGTGTAAAATATTTGTGATCTAAAGCAGGTGTAATAACTGCGCATAAAATAAAAATGCATTTTGGGTGGTTAACAATGCGCTATTTCGATTCTTGTTTGCATAAACGGAAAAGTGCGGTGTTAACGCTTTGTTTCATTAGAAAAAGTAATTTGAATTACCAAAAATAGTCATTTTTTGAACCTATAAATATTGCCTATTATTGCCTCAACAAAACGAATTACACCAGTTTATAGAGAGGCAATCATGGCAGCACAAGCAATGCAAATGGGTACTATCGACGCACCTATCTCTATGGATAAAAAAACCTACGCGGTTTCTTTCAAAGGATTGATTGCTCATTTACTAGATATTCTATTCACAGACAACAGCGAACCACGCGCGTACTACGCAAATGATTTGTCTGGTCACATGCAGAAAGATATCGGCCTATATCGTTAATTCGAACGAGCAGATTTAAAAACGTCAGCTAGAAATAGCTGGCGTTTTTTTATGCTGGTAGGAAATGAAATAGGGCGTTGTTGAGCACGTGATCACGATGGCAATCTAATCGCTGACAGGCGCAAGATCATGTTTCTCATAATTGAGGCACTTTGTTGTAATCCTACAGTTCGCCATCGCTCTACTGCTACAAAGTGTTGCTTGTCTCACCCTATGTGGCAAAACAGTGTAATGTTCCGATCTAATTCATCTCCATCTGTGTGAGCTTAAATCCAAAACTCAATCTACTCCTTTTGATCTACGCCCATGTGCGACCTTGCATAGGATGAGGTGTTATTTCTACATCCAAATATAACGTCAAGTTGAGGGTTTTTGACTCTATATCAAAGAGTTCAGCCTCAGAACGTGAATTTAGAATGGATATAACAATGAACATCAAGCTAACAAAACTCAGCATTGCCATGGCATCGCTTGGACTTTTAGCAGGTTGTAATGACCAACTAGAAGTGCAAGTGATGGACGGTTACCTTGAAAGCGCCGAAGTGTGGCTCGACGTAAACGGCAACTATAAGCAGGATGACCACGAACCATCTGCGACCACAGATGAAACTGGATACGCGGTTATCGATATCAGTGGTTTATCGAAACAAGACCGCAACGTACACCTCATCGCGCATGTCCAGCGCGGTATTTCAATAGATAGTGATATCCCTGGAGTCACAGCAACAAGAGATTACTTGATGCTTGCACCAGCAGAGCATAGCTATATCACGCCACTTTCTACCTATGTTTCTCTGCAAATGCTCGATGGTAAGAGTGAAAAAAGAGCAACGAGTAAGCTTAGACGTCAGCTAAAGCAACCTAAGCTAGATTTGGACTCAGATTATATTGAGAACCGACAAACTCTAGTCGCGAGAACCGCAAAATCGTTGAGCCAAGTTTTACCAGATAACATTGAAGAAAGCGGGTTAGAAAACCTTTTAGAAACGGTCGAGTTTGGCGCTAAGGTTTTAGGCCAAGAGAAAAAGCAGGGTAATCGCCGTTTAGAAGGCGTGACCTTAATGATAGATGGGAGCGGGCAGCCCGTTGTCGCAACAGATACCGATGGTGACGGCGTTGCAGATTTAGTGGACCTGTTCCCAAATGATATACAAGAATCTGCCGATAGTGACCAAGATGGCATTGGTGATCATCAAGATTTAGACGATGACAACGACGGCTTTGCTGATAGTGTAGAATTTAGTTTAGGTACAGACCCTTATGACTCAGCGAGCCAGCCAAACGATCTTGATGGCGATAAGATTCCAGACAGCTTAGATTCAGATATCGACGGCGATGGCTGGAGCAACATAGATGAAGAGCGCTTAGGCAGCGACCCATACTCGGCAGAGAGTCAGCCAAATGATTATGATGGCGATGGAATTGCGGATTCAGAAGATCAAGATCTCGACGGCGATGGTGCACCGAATAGCAGTGATGCTTTTCCAAAAGATAAGTTCGAAAGCATGGACACCAATGGTGATGGCTTAGGAGACTTTGCATCGAGTGACGATGATGGAGACGGCATTCCAGACTCCATCGATCCAAATCCTAAGAGCCCAGATAACACCTCAACCGAACCAGCGCCAGCATACCAAGAAGCCGTTATCTACTATAAGCGTGATGATGGTAACTACGCAGATTGGGGCTTACACCTATGGAACAACGCAAGCTGTGATGCAGTAAGCGACGGCGCACTCAATGGTGTTGATTGGGGCAATCCATTGAGTTGGCAGGAGATTGACCCTGAATATGGCGCGAAATTTACTGTAGCGCTCAAAGATGCGCATGGCGCGTGTATGAACTTTATCGTTCATAAAGGAAATGACAAAGCGCTTGGTGGCGATGATCTAAAACTTGAGTTCACTAAAGGCAATACGCTTTACACTGCACATGGTAGCTCTACGCTTAAATACTCTCCTGATGAACAAACCCTCGTCGAGTTATCTGGTGCTGCGGCGCATTGGTTAGATCTTAATAGTTTCGCTTGGTTTGATCACTCAAAAGCGAAGTCTTATCAACTTTGGTCCACTTCGGCTGGTGCTGGAGATATTAGTAAACCGGAGCAGTTTACTAAGAATGAACTCTCGTTAGCTGGCGTAGTCGACAATGCCAAGTTTCCTCATCTGAAAGGTCGCGTTCAATTCGAGTTAGCGGCAACGGCTGAAGAAGCAAAGGCACTACTCAAACAGCAGCTAATTGCCGTAGCACTCGATGAACAAGGTCAACCACTTGTCGCAACGCGTGTTCAAATCCCAGGTATTATTGATGTCCTGTACACCAGTGGTCCGAACGATGCTGACGAAGCGAAGCTCGGTAGTTGGATTGAGGGTGATACAGCAAACTTCGCACTTTGGGCACCAACGGCTCAAGATGTAGAGCTTTATCTATACGATAATGACAAAGCACTTGTTCAAGAGTCGCCGATTAAGATGGCACTAAACTCAGATACTGGTGTTTGGAGTTATCAAGGAAGTGCGGCGTTAGAGAACATCTTCTATCGCTACCGCGTCAAAGCTTACCATCCGAAAACGGACCATGTGGAATGGATGATGAGCACAGACCCTTACTCATTGTCTCTCAGTACCGATAGCTTACATTCGCAGCTTGTGGACTTAAATTCGGCGCGTACTAAGCCAAATGGCTGGGATAGCCACGATATCCCAGAAATCGAAAACCCAGAAGATCACATCATCTATGAGTTACATATCCGTGACTTCAGTGCTAGTGACAAACTAGGAACGCCAGAGAGAAACGGCAAGTACACCGCGTTCTTAGAAGATGAGCGTGATAGCGTTAAGCAACTTAAGTCATTAAAAGAGTCGGGCTTAACGACGATTCATTTACTGCCAAGCTATGACTTAGCTTCTATCCCTGAGCATGAGTCTAAAACTGTGAATCTTAACGATACGGTCGGTAAGTTGTGCTCTGTTAATCCGAAAGCAAAACTGTGTGAAGATGGAACAAGCCATAGTGCGACAATTCTATCGCTACTTGAGCAGACCGATCCAACTACTGGTGAAGCCCAAGCGTTACTGGCGGATATTCGACCTTTAGATGGATTTAACTGGGGCTACGATCCTTTCCACTACAGTGCACCGGAAGGCAGTTATGCGGTCTCTAAAGATGGCACTGATCGTATCCGCGAATATCGTGAAATGGTTAAGAAGCTTCACGATATGGGTTTCCGTGTCGTTCAAGACGTAGTGTATAACCATACCTATTCATCGGGTCTTTACGACAAGTCGGTACTCGATAAAACGGTTCCGGGTTACTACCACCGCTTAAACCCAATGACTGGCGCAGTTGAGAACTCCACTTGTTGTGATAATACGGCTTCTGAAAACCGCATGTTTGAGAAGTTAGTGGCTGACAGCGTCATGATGTGGGCGCAAGACTACAAGATAGATGGCTTCCGTTTTGATTTGATGGGCCACTTAATGAAGTCAAGCATGCTACATATCTACGACAAAGCGAAGCAAGTTGACCCAGATACTTGGTTCTACGGTGAAGGCTGGAACTTCGGTGAGGTTGCTAACGGTCAGCGCGGCGAAAACGCGACACAATGGCCGATGGCAGGCACGGGGATTGGGACATATAACGATAGACTTCGCGATGGCGTTCGTGGCGGTGGGCCATTCGATAGTGGTGACGCACTGCTCCAAACCCCAGGATTTGCTAATGCCGGAGATCGCTTTGATGAAGATCTGAAATCGAAAATGGATCTGATTCGTTACGGTATGACAGGCAACCTACAGAACTACCCGTTAGAGACTTACAGTGGCAGCGTGGTATATGGCAAAGACTACCAGTATGGCGGTCAAGGCGCAGCCTATACACTCGATCCACAAGAGTCGATCAACTACGTATCTAAGCATGATAACCAAACCTTGTGGGACTTTAACCAGTACAAAGCCTCGGCAGATATGACCTCTGCGCAACGTGCACGAATGCAGATTGTGGGTCTATCAACGGTGATGTTAGGCCAAGGCGTACCATTCCTGCATATGGGTTCTGAGTTACTTCGTTCTAAGTCAATGGAACGAGATAGCTACGACAGTGGTGATTGGTACAACAAAGTTGATTTCAGCAAACAAACCAATAACTGGAATATCGGCTTACCGCGCGCAGACAAGGATCAAGCTAATTGGAACGCAATTCAATCAGTGATTAGCAATCCAAACACTGTCGCTTCTGCACAAGACATCGAATGGACAGACAGCGCATTTAAAGCATTGCTGCAAGTGCGCGCATCTACACCTCTGCTTAAGTTGGTATCAGAGCAAGAGGTGGTCGATCGAGTTCGTTTCCGTAATACAGGAAGCAACGCACTACCGGGTTTGATTGCAATGTCAGTCAATGATGGAGTTTCAGTTGGTGCAGACTTAGACCAAAACAATGATGCGATCCTTGTGTTGATCAATGCCAACACCTCTGAGCAGAGTATCAAGATAAATGGCGCGCAAGGCTTTGAATTGCATAGTGCGCTTAAAAACTCGACTGATGACGTAGTTAAGCAGGCTAGTTTTACCAATGAAACCTTTACCGTACCACCACTGACCGCGGCGGTATTTGTATTACCACAAACCGGTCAACAGGGTGAAGGCCTAGTTGTTGACAACAAACCTGTTGATGTTGCGCCTTATGGAAGTACCCAGCTCTATGTTCGTGGCTCAATGAACGGATGGGATACCAGCAATGAAATGCAGTACCAAGGCGAGGGCATTTACACATTTAATGGCTACTTAACCCCTGGTGTGTATGAGTTCAAACTGGCGTCTGCAGATTGGAGCGCGGTAAACCTTGGCTTTGGTGCATTCATTCAAGCAGATGGTTCGGTCACGCTTGAAGATGCGGGTAATGGAAATATTAAAGTGACGGTTACCAGCCAAGGTGTCTATGACTTTAGTTTACATGCCAAAGATCAGTCTTCTCTCATCGTTGCGGTGAAAGATACTGGCCTCGACTATGGATGTTACAGTGACAACAACACGGCTTGTGATTTACGCATCTACCAAGTCATGGTTGAGTCCTTTGTCGATGGTGATTCAAACCACGACTACGGCGTAGGCTATGGTAACTCGCATCATAAAGGGGATCTTCAAGGGATCATTGATAGTCTTGACTATATCAAGAGCCTCAACATGAATGCGCTTTGGCTGACGCCTGTGTTTGATTCATGTGCCGGACAAGGAGGAGACGATAAACTCGATGCGACAGGCTACTTTGCATGTGACTTCTTTAATGTGGACCCTAAATTCGGCACGAACGAGAAGTTAAAAGAGTTGATTGATACAGCTCACGCAAAAGGACTGTATGTATTCTTAGACGGCGTGTTTGGCCATACCAATATCAATGGTGCCAAGCCTTCACCAACAGGCAAGGTGCCTAGTTTAAGAAAAGCGTCAGGTTACCCGGGTCAATATGTCATTTATCCAAACGCCGAAAGTGAAGCATTCTTTACAGAAGTAGCCACGTATTGGATCAAAGAGTATGGGATTGATGGATGGAGACTGGACCAAGCGTACCAAGTTCCCCTAGATAGCTGGCGTAATATCCGCACTGCGGTAGAAGCTGCATCTATGGAAAACGTTCTAGCAGGCAAACAGTGGGGTACATTGGGTTACATGGTCGGTGAAGCATGGAGCAGTGCTGATGAAATCACTAGCACTGTCTATGGCAGCGACGCTAAACCAGGGCTTTCATCTGCATTTAACTTCCCGCTACGTTACGGATTGGTTCAGGCTCTTGCTGTAGAAGAGTCGGGCGCGAAGAGCAATGCACGTGCACTCGATGCCGAATGGAACTCTAGAACCAAAGCGCCTTATCATGCGATGCCAAACTTAATGATTGGTAACCATGATCTAGTACGCTTCGGCGACTTGATTCAACGTGGTGGATTAGGTGACTACTTCCAACGTCATAAAGCTGCGTACAGTTTCTTAGCCGCATATTCTGGCCCAATTACCTTCTATTACGGAGAGGAAATTGGTGATGAAGTTGAAAACTTTGCCGCTAAAGTTACATCAGATTGTGTGAGTCAGGGAATGTGTGATGACCACGTCGCTCGCTCAAGTGCCAAAGTGGAAGGCGTTACGACGACGACTCTTAGCCCGGAGCAAAGCGACCTCAAGCAATACGTCGCTAAGCTGATGAAGGTTCGTAGTGAGCATTCAGCGCTATTCAATGGTAAAAGAACAAACCTATGGCTGGATGATACTCTGTATGCCGATCTAAAAGTGGATGGTCAGCAGCAGGTTATCTACGTTCTGAATACCAGCGAAAGCCAGCGTACGCTTAATGTGGATTTATCACGTATCAAATCATCAACAGAGTTTGTTGATCTAATGACGGGTGAGACTATCAACATTCAGTCTGTTAATGGAGCAGTTCAAGTTTCGCCATTAACGGGTAGATTGCTGCTGGTGGAGTAATGAACGGCTGGTAGTAATCAGGTGAAAACAAAAAAGGCGCTCAACTGAGCGCCTTCTTAATATCTGTCGAAAGTAACTTGTGATTACTTCTTACGGCAGTATTCAGCGATAACGTACATAGATTGGCCGCCATTCGCTTTACCAGAAACAAGCTTAGGGTCGTCGCCGATGCTGATGCCGCGGATAACTGTACCTTGCTTGATGACTTGGTTAGTGCCTTTAACTGGTAGGTCTTTAATTACCGTTACGTCGTCACCTTTTTTAAGTTCAACGCCGTTGCAATCGAATGGTTTGTCGTCAGCAGACATGCCAGTCATTGCCCAGTTCATCTGATCTTCTTCCATGTACATCATGTCTAGCGCATCTTGCGCCCAGCTTTCAGCGTTTAGGCGAGTTAGTTGGCGCCATGCAGTTACTTGAACAGCAGGAACTTGGCTCCACATGCTGTCGTTTAGGCAACGCCAGTGATTGATGTCTTTTGGCTCTTCGATTTCACCTAGACACTTGTCACATACCATGATGGCGTAATCTACTGTCACGTGGCTGTGCGGAGGAACGGCATAAGCGGTTAATGGTGCATCAGCAGCACATAATTCACATTTTGATTGGCAGCGTTCTAGCATAGTAGCTTCAGAAGACATAATGGACTCACATTAGTTAGGTGTTAATTACGCGGCTATTATGCACTTTATCCATCGAAAAGAAAGGGGTATACCGAATAGCAAAGGTTTAACTGATATAAAATTGCTTTACTCTGACTTTTGAATACTAAAGGTAAACAAAATAAGCCCCATCAATGGCTTAATTTGTGTGACATTGTCACATTGTTAGCAATTTCTTTACCTAGTTAGTCAGGATAGGCATAATCAACGGCGTCTTTATATCAAATTAATAGGTTACGAGCGTTGGAACTTCTCTCGATTGAATTTTTAGGTAAGCCGCTTCGTCTAGAAGGCTCTATGGCTGGTTGGCAGCAACTATTTTGGAACAACCAATTGGTCTCACAGCTTGATGCTAATTCAGAGCGTGGCGATAACTCGCATCATCAATTTACTTTGATGAGTGGAGAGCAAGAACTCGTTTGTAAACTTGAAACGACTCTAATCTGGCAACCTTTTACTATTGATTTCCATGCATCAGTGAATGGTGAGACCATCCAACAGGGCAGCCGTGATACCAAAGACATTGAGAAGCAGGTGCCGTTCACGCCACCAGAGCCTGAAAAACGCTTCAGCTTAATTGGTTTAGTCTCTTTAGGTATGAAGGCATTAAAGAGTGCCAAGCTGATTAAAGTGGTGCTAGCTTCGGCGAGTCTCGCAGCTTATTCATGGCTGTTTTCATTTCAGTTTGCTCTCGCGCTGATAGCTTGTTTGGTATTTCACGAGTATGGCCATGTTAAGGCGATGAAGTACTTTGGCATGAAAACAAAAGGAATTTACTTGGTGCCATTTTTAGGTGGTTTGGCGCTCAGTGATGAAAAGATCAATACACGTTGGCAAGATGTTGTTATCTCGATTATGGGGCCGATGTTTGGTTTGATCTTGTCGGTCATCCTTTTGATCGTCTACCTAATTACCGGTGAGATGTTTTTTGCAGGCTTGGCCGTATTTAACGCCTTCTTAAACCTATTCAATCTGCTACCGATACTACCGCTCGACGGCGGACATGTGCTTAAAAGTATCAGCTTCTCAATGAACAGCGTTGCGGGAATCATTCTATGTACCGCGGCAGCGGCTGGTGGAGTGGTACTTAGCTATTCGTTAGGGCTCACTTTATTTGGATTCCTACTGATCATGGGCATGCTAGAAATTGTCATTGAGTGGCGCGGTCGTCACCATAGCCATCTGTTACCACTAGACAGATATGGGCAAATTATCTCGGCGGTGTGGTATGTCGGTTTGGTAGCATCGCTGATTGGTATTATTTGGTTCTTTGCGTCGACAGGGGACCAATTACTGCAGCTACCACTGCTTATACTAGGTACTTAACGAAATATAAAAGGGAGCATCACGCTCCCTTTCTTTTATGAACAATTTGGCCGTGTCGTATTGTAGTTTGGCAAACTTTGGATCTTCGCTTTTAAATCTTGGATACGCGTACTGTGGGAAGGGTGCGTAGAGAGCAACTCCGGTGGTTGTTGGCCACCTGACGCTTTAGCCATGTTCTTCCATAAATCGACGCTTTGGTTAGGATCAAAACCAGATTTCGCCATCAGCTCTAATCCGACAATGTCCGCTTCTGATTCTTGCGTTCGACCATAAGGCATTAATACACCATATTGTACGCCAAGGCCCAGAGCGGCCATCGTGACACCTGTGTACTGAGCGTATTCTGATGAGCCTAACGCGATATTGGTAATTTGTAGACCTGCGTTGGCGATTTGAGACTGAGATAAGCGTTCATTACTGTGGTCAGCAAGGACGTGCGCGATTTCATGGCCTATAACTGTAGCCAACTGATCTTGGTTGACCGCAACATCTAATAACCCGGTATAAACGCCAATCTTGCCGCCAGGTAGTGCAAAAGCATTGACTTGCTCACTGTCAAAAACCACAGCCTCCCATTGATTGAAGCCGGGTTGAGGCGGGACGTGCTTAGTGATCGCTTGAGTGACGCATTGTACATAGGCGTTTGTCTTAGCATCTGTGCTGACTTTCTGATCTTTCTTCATTTGATCAAAAGATCGCGCACCTAGACTGCTCATATCACTATCAGAAAACAGCAACAATTGATTACGTCCAGTTGGAGACGCGCTACAAGCCGCGATGGTGAGTGTTGTGATGACAGTTGATAGCTTTAACCACTTTTGCATTGAGTTCCCTATTGCAAATGCAAGAATCTAATTAGGTAAATCATAACATTAGGTTACAATCCTTGTTAACTGTAGTTGCGATTGGAAATATAAATGAGCATTTGGAAACGCCCCATTGATCTTGAAGTGCTAAATAAAACGTCACAAAATACATTGATAGAGCATCTCAATATTATTTATACCGAATTTGGAGATGACTATATTTCGGCAACCATGCCGGTTTGTTCGTTCACCCACCAGCCATTGGGCATGCTACATGGTGGAGCTTCAGTGGTATTGGCTGAAACATTAGGCTCTGTTGCTGCCAATTTTTGTGTGGCTGAAGGGAGCTATTGTGTCGGGTTAGATATCAATGCCAATCATGTCCGTTCAATGCGCAGTGGCCATGTAATTGGGACAGCTAAGCCGATTCACTTAGGCGTTTCTACGCAAGTTTGGCAAATAAACATTACCGATGATCGTGAAAGGCTTGTTTGCACCAGCAGATTAACTATTGCGGTTAAAAACAAAAAGTCGACAACTCAACGTAAAGAGGCGAAGTGATGGTAATTCATTTCAGTGCGGGGAAGGTCATTGCTACTCCACATGAAATTGTCGTAAAGCTTGAATCCGCGTCTATGGTGACGCTTCAGTCTCAAATCGATGCAATTACCTTAATTGGACGTGGGGCGAATGTCATAGCCGCGAACGGCAGTGAGACAAAGTGGTCGATTAAGCTAGATAACGAAGATCAGCTTCAACAAATCGCACAAGAAACGAGCATCGCGATTCAATAGTCTAATTAGCACTTGATCCTATCTAGATAAATGAGGAAACTCATTAACATATCAATGTTAGTGAGATTTCCTCTTTATGAGTAGCCCCCGCCTAAGAGTTCAGTTTGAAACCCTATTTGAACACTACAAAGGACAAGACTCCGGAGTTCAATTAGAAGAAATTACCGAAATCCTATTTTGTACCCGCCGTAATGCGCGAATCGTACTCAACAAAATGGAAGAAGAAGGGTGGCTAGAGTGGCATCCTGCTCCTGGGCGCGGCAAGCTTTCTCAACTCAACTTTAAAAGAAGCCGAGCTGACGTTAGCGAAAACCTAGCTAAACGATATTTAGAAGAAGGCAAAATAGGGCAAGCGCTAAAGGTGCTTGATCATGATAGTGCCAAACTAGCACAAGTTGTTGAAAAGTATCTTGGTATTGTCCACCAAGAAGGGCAGCAAGTGGTGCGCCTTCCATACTATCGACCGCTTTCGAACCTAAACCCTTTTGATCAAATGCGACGTTCTGAACTGCATATCGCTCAGCAAATCTTTAGTGGTTTAACTCGTATTGATGAACAAGAGCAGTTACAACCTGATCTTGCTCATACATGGGAAATGGTCAGTGCGACACATTGGCGCTTTTACATTCGCCCGAGTGTGCGATTCCACAATGGTGATCTGCTCACCGTTGAAAACATCCTCGATTGTTTAGTCGCATTAAAGCAAAAGACGCTGTTTTCGCACATTGAACGCGTTGAGTCACCTGGTCACTTGATCGTTGATGTTCATCTTGAACGAGCGGACTATAAATTACCTCTTTTGTTATCTGAATCATGCGCAAAAATCACGCTGCCGATAGAAAGCAGAGCAGATAACTTTGATGAATTTCCAATAGGCACTGGCCCTTATCGTATTGTGCAAAACGATCAAAAACGATTGGTTTTACAAGCGTTTGATGGCTATTTTGGTTTTAGACCATTGTTGGATCGAGTCGAAGTTTGGGTGATTGATGAATCGCACTCATCGATGGTTTTTCCGAGTCTCGCTAATCCTGTTCGACCAGAGACGGCTGAGTTTTCTGATGAAGTTGAATTGGACCCGGGTTGTACGTTGTTGATGCTCAACCGTAAGGATGGTTTGGCTGCTACTAACGATTGGGCAAACTATTTTAGCCAAAAACTGACTACACTGAATCTGTTCCAGCAACTCCCACAAGACAAATTGGCTGAGCTCGGTGTCTTGCCCGCCCATGGTTTAAAGCCGGGTTGGTATCACCATACAAAACAAGGTTACACGTCTCCGCCGTCATATCGCACTGTCACTATTGCCTACCATGGACAACACCCAATGTTCCCAACACTGGTTAAATGTATAGAGTCATTGCTCAAGCAAGATGGGTTAGGCGTTAACCTGGTTACCTACGATCAAACTGTGGAAGACACGTCTTCTATCGATATATGGTTAAAGCCAATGGGTATATCAACCAACCGTGATGATGCATTAGCAGGGTGGCTACTTAACTACAGTGATATTGCCGCTCTTAGTAAAGAAGAAGACTTTGATTATTGGGCTCAGCTTGTAAGAGATTGGCAAGCGACGCCGAACTCAGCGTTTCCTTCAAAAGCACTGGGTAAGTCGTTAGCTGAAAAAATGCAGCTGATACCGATGTTTCACTGTTGGTTAGGGGTCAGTAAAGATCAATGTGGCTCATTACAAAACGCAAAATGCAACGCATTGGGTTGGTTTGATTTTAGTAAGGTGTGGGTCAAGCCTCAGCTTCTGACAGACGGCGATGGGACAGAGTAGTGGCGAAACCCAATAAGAAACAGCCAAGTAAAACGGTCAATATCTATTGCGCTAAGTGTAAAGCGCAGCTATTTAAGTACCGTAAAGGAGGCAAGGGCGCTCTGGTTAAGTGTTTTAAAGAGCGTATTGTCGAAGATTTCACGAAAACGCCCTGTTTTTGCCCCGAGTGTGGCGGTGAATTTGCTCGCGACACGCTAGTTCGGGGAACGCCTGCTTACAAGATAATCGGTGGAAAAGTGACCATGAAATAGTGGCATTCTAGAATATTATTTTGGCAAACCTGCTGATTAAAAAGGATACAGAAAGTGTAAATAACAGAGCACTCAAGGTTAATTTTGATCTGAATCGATAAAATACGTAAAAACCGTGTTAAGAGCTATCAATGTTATTTAAAGCTGTTAGAATATCCGCAGTTAATCTTCGGTTTTTCCAAATATATCTCAGAGGTACACAATGGAACTAGGTCTGATCATCACTTTTATCGTTGCAGCAGCTGTTATGGTAAAAAAAGAGATGGCTAGCGCTAAGTAATTCTCACATTTGCTCCATTTTTTATATTCTTTTTAGCAAATGTTAATGATTAAAGCTCCTTAAATGGGAGCTTTTTTGTTTTTAATAGCCTAATAATCAACTCGTTATGCCGATAAAAGTAAAAAAGCCAGCATTGAGCTGGCTTTTGGACTTATTGCTATAATTAGAATTGGTAATCTAAGCTTACACCCCAGTTACGGCCCGGTTCAGAGTAACGATCATTATATGAAGCCGCGCTAGCACTAGAATCAACCGTAAAGTTGTCATACTGCCAATACTTCTTATCGAACGCGTTAAACAGACCTGCTCGCAGTGTAAGATCTGTCATTGGTTGATAATATGCTGTGATATCAACAACGCCATATCCCGCAGAATCTTCATAATCATAAGTTTCTGTTGGCCAATCCGTTTTGCTTGCTACCAGCTTCAATGTAGCCAATCCACCGAATTTGTGTTCAAAGTTGTCATAACCAAGGCCAATAACTGATGTTAAAGGTGCTACAGACGTCAGTTTCTCACTAGTTTTCTTGTCTTCACCTTCAGCGTACGCAATAGAGAAGGTAGTGTATGTACCTTCAGGAGCGCTAAACATCTGATCTAGAAGTAATACATTACTAAATTCAACACCTTTGATCTCAACTTCATCTAAGTTAACTAATGTGAAGTGTTCTTTACCTGGAGTCTTCTCTGGTAGTTGTTCTGTGGAAATAAAGTCTTTGTAGTCGTTAAAGAAGCCAACTAGCTCAAATTGAGCGAACTCATTTTTGCCACGGAAACCGATTTCGTAAGATGTACTTTTCTCTGCTTCAAGGTCTGAGTTTGGTGTAAAGTCAGAACCTTTATCGTACTCGTAATACAGTTGCTCTACGCTAGGCGCTTTGAAGCCCTGACCAACTTGTGCAAAGGTACTTAACTGATCATTAAAGTGATAAACCGCACCAACCTTGCCAGTCAATGCATCATCTTCATTTACCTTGTGCTCTGTCGTGAAACCATCATCTGTAGACGGGTTAGCCTCATAAGCGTCGTAACGTAGGCCTACGTTAAGCACTAGCTGTTCATCAAGAAGGAAAATGTTGTTTTGTGCAAATAGACCCCATTGATCCATTTTCGCGTCTGGAACATTTGTCGCGCCCGGAGAAGAAGTCCCATTGTCATGGAAGTAATCTACGTTGTTTAATGAGAAATCAGTATTTACGTAGTTCAAACCGTAAGTGATCTCATGAGTTGAATGACTTAAGGCAACCACTTTATCGAACTGCGCATCGAACTGGACAGTTTCATCTTCGGCGTAACGTGTTCGTGTACGCTCGCCGCTGTAACCGATCATGCCGAGATGGTCAGTGACTAAAGCATAGTTCTCGTTAGTGCTTTCGGTCGTTTGGAAATTTAGATTGAGCGCCATGGTATCGAAAGCGACGTTATTGCTATGCAGCTCGTAACTGATGCCGATTTTTTCACGTAAAGTTTCATCATCAGACGTTGAGTTGTCATACGTAACAATGTCGCCAAACATAGGGTGGCTAGAAGTGTAATTACCACTGAGCTTATTTTCTTCAAAGTTTTGATTGTTGCGTTCGTACGTCAAGCCGATACGGTTTTGTTCGTTCAACTGATAGTAGACCTTTGCAAGGATATTGCTCATGTCTTTATCAGCAGGGTTTGAAATTCCGCGATCTTCGCCTTCTACATCAGCGCCATCACCATAGGTTTCTGTTTCATGACCTTGCGCATAGGTACCGATAAGAATGGTTTCAAGATCACCGCGACGCATAGCCCAGGTTAACGTATTTTTGAACTGTTCATCGCTTGAAGAGTAAGATGACTTAATCCCAAAGCGAGACTCATCTCCGTCAGTTACAAGGAAGTCTTCAGGATCTTTAGTTTTAAGAACAACTACGCCGCCCAAAGCATTTGAACCGTAAAGGGTCGATGAAGCGCCTTTATTAATTTCAATCGCTTGAAGGGTATCCACTTCAATTGTGTTCGGGTAGATTGCCTGAGTGCCGCCGCCTGAATTGTATGGGGTAACTTGTTGAACACCATCCACAACAACTTTAACTCGGTCACCATCCATACCACGGATATTGAAGCCTGAAATACCGAAGCGACCAGAAGTCGTCGCATCAACGCCAGGAGTGTTAAGAAGAACATCTTTTAAATCGCTTGAAAGAGAGTTGTCGATATCCTCTGAAGAAAATGAGTCAATAGATGCAGCTACGTCTTCTTTGCTTTGCTCGGTACGTGTTGCAGAGACCACAACTTCGTCAAATAGGGCATATTCTTCGGCGGAGGCAGTTGACGTCAGCGCTAAAACGATTGAAGCTGACAGTAGAGATTTCTTATACATTATGTTTATTACCTTTTATCCATATAGGTTTTCGTTGAACGGGGAAATTCTATTGGATCTAAATGATAATTACTATTGTTTGCATTGGCGTTTTTGTTGGTTTTCGTACGCCATGTTTGTCGAAATTAAGATAAATTCCTTAAATTACAGTGGGATAATCATTTATTTAACATTTGTAAAGGTTCAATTAAGACCTGTGTTGCGTGATGTGTGTCACGCTATTCGCAGTGGTTATAGATAAGGAAAGCAGTTGTGCAGAGCCCAATAACATTAGAAGCGCTTCATATATTAGATGCGATAGAAAGGCGAGGAAGCTTCGCAGCAGCAGCAAATGAACTTGACCGAGCGCCTTCATCGTTGAGCTATCAAATTCAAAAGCTCGAACAAGACCTCGATATCATGATATTTGACCGCTCCGGACATAAAGCGAACTTTACAGAAGCAGGGCGCCTTATCCTTGAGCGAGGAAGAGATATCCTTGCTGCGACAGAGAAATTGGTCAACGATGCCAGTGTGCTAGCCAATGGTTGGGAGCTTGATATTACGCTCGCATTTGATGGCATTATTCCGGTTAAAAACTTTTTCAGTTTAGTCGCGGAGCTCGGCAATGTGAGCTCGACACGCATCAAGCTGCAGGAAGAGATTCTCGCCGGTTGTTGGGAGTCATTGAATAATGGCCGAGCTGACTTACTTGTCGCGCCAAGGATTGATACGTTGCCCCAAGATGTGAAAGCGGAAACCATTGGCACAATGGAAATGATTTGGGTCGCGGCGGCTGATCACTATGTGCATAAGCGTGTCGGTGAATTTGATGAAGAGGCGCGTGAAAAGTATCGAATCATTGCCATCGCAGACACGGCAAGGGAGCAACCTGCCTTGACGGTTAACATTACCCAGCGCCAACCTCGACTCACCGTGAGTAACTTTTCAGCCAAGGTTGATGCACTTAAACTAGGTTTAGGGATTGGTACGTTACCGAAGGAATTAGCGTTAGAGCTGATTGAAGAAGGTGTAATTAAACAGATTGAAGGAACCCAACCTCAGCCTATCGACATCATACTGGTGTGGAAACGTAATAAGATTGGCGAAGCGAAATCTTGGTGTATTCAATACTTGATGAAGCACTGGAAGAAGCAATCAAAAGTATAAGCAATAAGGGGAGCTCAATGGCTCCCCTTAATCTATTCCGTTAAGCAAAGGCGCATATCTGCAACGCCATCTTCAAACTGAACATCTAACTCGAACCCGAGCTTTTGAGCCAACATTAACATGCCTCGGTTGGTTGGCATCGTCATCCCAGACATTTGTAAGGTACCTTTGTGACGACAGTATTGAATTATCTTATTCATCAGCACCTTACCTAAGCCGTTACCCTTAAGATCAGAACGGATCAAAATAGCAAATTCTGCATCAGTGTTTTCAGGGTTGATCAAAGCACGCGACACGCCAATGATTGGCGAGCCAGGACGAGATTGACTAACCGCGACAAAGGCCATTTCTCTGTCATAATCAATCTGAGTCAAGTTGGCTAAGGCTTCATGATTAAATTCGCCGACATCACTAAAGAATCGCTTGTAGAGATCCTCTTTCGAGACATTATTAATAAAGTCAGCATGATGTGGCTCATCTTCCGGTAGGATAGGACGCAGCAACACTTGCTCACCATCTTTTAGGTCGATAATTTCTTCATACTCAACGGGATAAGGGCGAATCGCCAATCTTTGTTGTGCATCACCTTCATATCGTTTCAAGACTAAATCAGCATCGATAATGGTGAAGTTGGAACCATTAGCGAGTACTGGATGGATATCCAGCTCATGTACTTGAGGGCAATCTACCACCATCTGAGAGATCCGAACCAGTAATTCAGAAAGCCCGTGAATGTCCATTGGCTCTGGCAGTTTCTGTGGACGAATCTTGCCATTTTTTATTGCTCTAACGATAAGATAACGGGCCAGAGCCATATTAAGCGGAGGCAATGCGGAAGCCGCGTCTAGAGATTCATCCCATTCAGAGCCGCCTTGACCCAGTAAGATTACCGGACCAAAGGTATCGTCATGTTTAACTTTGATGCGAATTTCTTCACCACCTGCAAGCTTAGCCATCCCTTGAACCAATAGCCCATGTATATGAGCAGAAGGATAGGAGAGCTTGGTACGATCTAAGATTGCATCAGAGGCGTTGGCGACTTCAGTACTGTTTCGCAAGTTAAGCATCACGCCCTGAACATCAGATTTGTGGGCGATATCAGGAGAACGAAGCTTTACCGCGACTGGATAGCCAATTTGCTCGGCAACATGAACGGCTTCGCTCGAATCTGATGCAATCCAAGTAGGCAAAACTTCGAAATTGAAGCAGCGCAAAAATGGACCAATTTGATGAGTATCTAGTGATACTGTGTTTTTATCCAGTAGCTTTTCTTCTATCCAATTATTCGCCTCTTTCAACTCGGCAATGTGTACTGGTTCTGCAGTAGTCGGCGTCTCCATCAGTTGCTTTTGGTTACGTCTGTACTCGACAAGGTGCATGAATGCGACGACCGCACTTTCTGGCGTGCGGTAAGTGGGAATCCCTGCTTGAGTGAAAATATCTCGGGCAGGTTTAGCGGTGAGTTCGCCAGACCAGTTGGTGAGAAAATTGAAGCGCTTGTGGCGTGGATGCGCTTTAATCGCATCAACAACCGCTTTGGCTGTTAACTCTGAATGCGCGACGGCAGAAGGGCTATGCATAATCAAAATTGCATCAGCACAATCGGTATCCATCAGCGCGTTGAGTGTATTTACGTAACGGGACTGATCGGCATCACCGACCATATCAATAGGGTTGTTGTAACTCCAACTAGTGGGTAGAAGCGTCGTGAGCTTATCCAAGGTTTCATCAGAGAGCTGTGCTAATTTACCGCCACGTTCAAGTAGTGTGTCGACAGCCATAATTGCAGGGCCACCACCGTTGGTAATGATGGCAAGTTTTTCACCACGAAGAGGCACCGAATGTGTCAGCGTTTCTACCGCTGCAAATAGCTCATGGGAGTTATTTACGCGTAGCATACCGGTTCGGCGAATAGCGGAGTCGTAGATAATATCGAGTGTATCATCGCCACCCGTATGTGCTTTCGCAGCAAGGCGACCCGCGGACGTTCTACCACCTTTTAGAACCAATATACGACGGTTACGTGAGGCAGCACGAGCAGCAGACATAAAACGTCGCGCATCTTTGATCGTATCGACATACAGCAAAATTGCCTCGGTGTGCGTGTCAGTACTTAAATGATCAAGTAGATCAGAAAAGTCGATATCGAGAGCATTACCCAAGGAGATAAACGCAGAAAAGCCGATGTTTTTGTCATTTGCCCAATCGAGAATGGTTGTACACATCGCAGCAGATTGAGAAATAAAGGCGATCTTACCTTTTTCAGCCGTCACAGGAGAGAACGAGGCATTGAAATTTACCCAAGGTAATACGAGCCCTAAACTGTTGGGGCCAAGTATCCGCATACCACTTTGTTTTGCAATTTGAAGACAGGCTGACTGGATACTTTCGCCATCATCATTGGATAAATGCATATCGGCAGAGAGGACAATAACCGATTTTACCTGTTTGTCAGCGAGCTGCTGAAATAGCGCTTGGTTGTATTTTGCGTGTGTGCATAAGATGGCGACATCAGGAATGATTGGCAGTTGTTCAACCGATGGGTAGGCGAGCACACCACAGACCGATGAGTATTTTGGGGTGACGGGCATGATCGCTCCTTCGAATCCACCATGCAGCAAATTCTTCATGACGATATTGCCGGCTCGCATCGGTTTGGTCGATGCACCAATAACAGCGACAGAACGAGGTTTAAAGAGTTGGTTCAAGTTGCTCATCTCATGCTCCCAATACAGCGACAACACTCATCCTAGCGAACCTAATGGTTAAATACTCATAGATTTTGGTGTTGTTTTAATCAGATCACTCGGGCGCTGGTTAAGTTTGTGCCATCCGTCACAGAGTATTGATATATAATTAGAATGTTGGGTTGATTCTCTTCCTTTCTAACGGCATGATTTACAGTAATTTCTAGTTAAGGCATTTAAAATTTCATGAAAAAAATTGCGATTGTTGGCTTATCAGTGGTGCTTTCTGCATGTGTGTCGAGTGACTATGTCACCGATGTAAGCTCAGAAAGCTATCGTGAGGATTACAAAACAGCTAAGGTTGAACAACCAGTTGTATCACAACAGGGAATGACCAACGGCATTTCAGAAGACAACGTTGCTGTTGTTAATGTGTCTAAAACTCCAGAAAAACAGGCAGTAACGACGCAGGCTAAAGCGAAACCAGCTGTCGCGATTATTCCCCCTACCGCTAAACAGCAAGCGATGAACCCTCGTTACGGTTTTACTATCCAAGTGGTTGCTGTTGGTTCTCAAACTAAGGTTGACCAGTTTGCTCGTAAACTGCCACGCGACAATCAACCTATCTGGGAAAACTACAAAGTAGTGAACGGCACTAAATGGTACTCAGTGCTTTACGGTGACTACGCAACTCGCACTGATGCGAAAAAAGCGATCGGCGAACTTCCATCTGAATTCCAGTCATTGAAACCGTTTGTGAAGAGCATTGATGCAATCAAGAACTCTCAATACCCAACTTTGAACAAGTTGAATTAATACCATTTTTATAAGAAGGGGCTATCGCCCCTTTTTTTACGCCTAAATTGTAAGCACTCAGAAGCCAAATTGAGAAATTCTTTGTGAAAACCGTGTAACTGTATGCGCTTTTGATTATCATGTTTTTCTAATCCCTCTGTTGTGTCACGGAAAGATCGATTAATGACTAATACGACAATTCTTCTTCTTTGTGGTGGTGGTTCATCTGAACATGAAGTATCACTCGTTTCTGCAAATTTCCTTCAATCTCAGCTAGAACAAACGCCTGAATTTAATGTTGTTCGCGTCGAGATGAAAACAGATGGGTGGTACACCGACAGTGGCGACCTTGCGTATTTAGACAGCAATTCAGGTACATTGAATACTGATTCTCAGCAGACGAAGTTAGATTTTGTTGTTCCTTGTATTCATGGTTTTCCTGGCGAAACTGGCGACATCCAATCGATGCTTGAGCTATCGGGCATTCCTTATTTAGGTTGTGGCCCTGAAGCGAGCACAAATAGCTTTAACAAGATCACGTCTAAGTTATGGTATGACGCGTTAGGCATTCCGAATACGCCGTATATCTTCCTTTCTGAGAACAGCCAACAAGCTTACGAATTAAGCGAGCAGGCCTTTGAAAAATGGGGAAGTGTCTTCGTCAAAGCTGCACGACAAGGCTCATCAGTAGGTTGTTACAAGGTAACGGAATTATCACAACTACAAGCTGCACTAGACAATGCCTTCGGCTATTCAGACCAAGTACTTGTTGAGCAAGCAGTTAAACCTCGTGAGCTAGAAGTCGCGGCTTATGAACTTGATGGTGAACTGCATATTACAGCACCTGGTGAAATTATTGCGCCGGAAGATGCATTCTATTCTTATGAAGAGAAATACAGCACGGAAAGTCATTCTACAACTAAAGTGGTCGCGACTGACTTAAATGACGAGCAGTTGGCGGTGATCCGTACGAGTTCAGAAAAAGTGTTCACGCAAATGCGCCTGCGTCACTTATCTCGAATTGATTTCTTCTTAACGCCTAGCGGTGAGATCTATTTAAATGAAGTCAACACGTTCCCAGGAATGACGCCGATTTCGATGTTCCCGAAAATGCTTGAGAACAACGGCCATAGTTTTGCTGCATTTCTAGCTAACTGCGTAAAAACATCGATTTAAGTCCAAGGCTTAATTGATTTAAAGACAATCTTTTCTTCTTCTGCCTGTGCCTTATTACCTAAATAGTGATAAGGCATAGCGGCACTCTGCCAGCGACCATATTGCTGGATTTCCCTCACTTTTTTCCCTTTTTTCGCAAGATCAGCAACCGCGCCAACGCGTAACGACTGACCGGAAAACTGAACGTCTAAACCAAGCTTCTTGCTTGCGTTGCGCAATATACGAAAGATTGACGAGTCATCTAATAGCTCTACACTCGTAACGCCATGCTTATCTATCGCGGAAAAAAGTGGCCCGACTGAACTAGGTTTGGCCGAAACCCACTTACTTAGATAGGTACTGGCAGATTCAGATAAGGTATATGTCTCTTGGCCAACCAGTATTTTTCTCGGGTATTGATCATCAATAATATCTTGATGGGATAGTGTTTTAAGTTCACCGCGCTTAAGCATACACTCGAACATGACGTAGTAAATGGCAAGATCACGCTTATCTTTTAACTTAGTCGAACGCTCAAGACGTTGCGTAATCATCTTTAAGTGCTTGAGAGTAAAGGGTTGTGCAGAGGTTGCATCGTGTTTTTTCTCGAGCCTGAGGCGAGATAACGTGGATTGAACCACTTGTGTACTGGTTGGATCGGCAATACCAAGAATACGGTGAACCAAACCTATAGTGACGTTGTAACGCTTAATGGTGGCATATTTTCTTTTCTGCGCTTCGCGTTCCAAAAATAATCGAACAGCCGTCGATGATGCGGGAATAGGGCGCACATGCTTGCTTTGGCAAAACTCACTGAACAGGTTCCAATCTTTTCTCATAGCTAACAGTGAGTTATGAGAATAGGAGTTATCCGTTAGAGAATTGATATCTTCCAATTCGATAGGATTGGAAAATTTAGAGAGAAACTGATTTTTTTCATCTTTGCATGTGATGACGCGAACGATTTTCTTCATTTATACGCACTATAACCAATAAATGTATAACAAATATACTTGATAATGAGCAATTTACAATTATTATTAAACTAATCTAATACAACGATAATAATCATTATGGCTGCTGCTACTTACAGAGGCTTCGTCCTCAAAACTGCTGGAAATTCAACGGAAGTTTGGCAAGTTCAAATCAAAAACCACGTACTGTCAGGCAGCATGGCTGCTGTGAAGAAAAGTATCGATTGGTTCTGCGATACGGCTTCGATCATCGATCCTAAAGAGTTTAGCTCGTTGGCTGAAAAGAAAACGCAGACCGGAAGTCCTGTACAGGAGAACTTTAACGGTTATACGCTAAAAAACGACACGGGTGACGCGAATAGTTGGTACTGTTTCTTCAATGGCCGTCTTATTAAAGGCGGAAAACTTGCTATACAGAAGCATATAGAGGCATACTTGCTGGCTAAGCAAAAAGCCGAACAGCAACAGAAGAAATAACACTTATGACTCTTGTATATAGTACTGATGTAGGTCGAATCAAACCTGAAGAAGAAAAGCCACAGCGTGAAAAAGGCGATGGAATCGTCCGTATAACGCGTCAAACTAAAGGACGTAAAGGTAAAGGCGTTTCTATAGTCACTGGCTTAGATTTGGATGATGCTCCTTTAAAGCTGTTAGCAGCAGAGCTTAAGAAAGTATGTGGTTGTGGTGGCTCAGTAAAAGACGGCACAATTGAAATTCAAGGCGATGTTCGTGACAAGATCAAAGTACACCTTGAAAAGAAAGGTCACACAGTAAAGCTAGCCGGCGGCTAAACCTAAGAACAGGTTTGTTAATCTCTGATTATCAAACTAGTTATTAGGTATTTTATGTAAAATGCGATTATGTTGAATTAGACAACATACTAAGCGAAAGCAGGCTAGTTTAAATAGAGCACTTCATTGTGCTCTTTTGTTTATTGATGTTATTTACCATAATATACATAATGCGCACTAACTCGTGTGAAGGTAATATAGTAATGTCCAATAAAAGCCCGCGCTTTGGCGGACTTGATTGTGATCGCTTGTTAAGGTCTGTGCGCCTCTAATGAAATATCGAGTGCTGTGAGTTGCTCGCCATCGTCTACCCAGACCATATTGGTAAACTGGTAAATATTGCTGTCAACGGACACTGAAAACGATGTATCACTGTTCACTTTGATGTCTAGCTTCTGGCTGTCTGTCACTAAGAACGGCTTTTGCCTTTCCTGATTCGCATCAGTGACGTAGTAATAGTATCTAAAGCCGACAGTAGCGCCACCGCTATTGTTACGAAAACCTTCAACTGAGACGGTTTTTGAGATCGGGATTTCGAACACCTGTTTATCCAATTCAAGCTCTGGTTTAAGAAACTCGCTTGCCGCGATGGCTATTATCGCGCCGAGCGCAATCAGGCTAATAACCTTTATTTTTTGCATACTCTATCCCTAGCTTAATAAATCGCTGATCGTTCGGGTCATCACCATACGGTGGCGAGCTCCAACAGTCGCCCCAACGATCCAATGACGTCCCTGCTTTCATCTGAGCGCAACCGGCTGCACGCAGTAAGACGCTTTCAGGAATACCACCGGCATAGCCAACAGCACCATAATGAAAGTTACCGAAATCTTCAAATGACCCGCGTTGTTTGAAATCCCAAGGTCCTTTATTTCTGACTTGCTCATAAAACCAGTGATAGTCTAATGGACCCACAAGCGTGCCAAACTCCCGTCGAATATAGGCCATATTGGCATCGACGGACACACCCTCTGGGCTTGTTGGATGAGTAGACATATCGCTCTCCCTGTATAGCACATATGATAACGACATTATCTTATCAGCGAAGACCGCTGGGTAAAAATTTGCCTAAATGCTTAACGAAGAAAAGAATTTGCGAAGTGCGTCGGCATAGCGAGGATTCGCGAGTAAGTTCAATTGTGGCACACGCGCTGCGTGGTTAAGCTATTTTCATACCCATCATTGTGGATCTTTCATGGACAAGCCGTTATCTCTGTATTGCGTGTCGAATTGGTACGATTACGCACTGGTCGAAGCCGAGTCACCATACGCGGCTGTTCAAGCTCGATATGGCCGCGAATATCGACCATTGAAAAGTGACAGTGTCACGCAAGACTGTGTTGTTCATGCAATGTGCTGTGAATATCGCGGTTATGTTGAAACCATATTGGAGCGATTTCGTTTAGATATCGACCGTGTGCTGTGGCTGGATTGGTACGAGGATACGCTGAGGTTTCAATTGATTTCTAAGTCTGAACCAAACTGCTAGAATGTCTGTATAAATGCACAGTCATTCTAATAATGCAGTTTCGATACGTTAAGAGTCAGGTTGGTTGGTGAGATTAAAGCCGTTATAGAAAATGGTAATATGCTCGCTTATTCTGTCGGTGCGTTACCGTTGTTTGATTTGTTTTTGGGGAAACTGAAACCGGCGGAAACGCTCATCAACATTGCTGAGTATGATTGGGTGGAATTTTCTGAGGTGCTGACGTCTGTTAATACCATCGTCAAAGGGCGAATCAATGGTATTGCGGAGCCGTTAAGCTGGCAGACTCATGGAGAAGAAGGTGAATTTTGGAGGTGTGCATACCGTGCGACGTTATAGCTCCCTACTCTTTGCACTTCTAATCACAGCGAGTGCAAACGCGACCGTCTTTGAACAAGCCTTAGCCGATTATGGTGATAAGCTGATATCGCCATGAATTTCCAGTGATTGAATGGTTTCAACCTTCGATAAATAGAGCCAGAAAAACGTGCTGCTTTATCTGTTTTTGAATAACCGTGCGCATTTAAAGTGGCGATAGCCTTGGGTTAGTTGAATGACATTTAAAATTAAACGTTATAAACGCGCTATGCTTGTTATGTGTCCTTTTTCTCGTCTTCAGAGAGTAATTTCACTTCCTCTTGGATTACTCTTCGACACATCCATTGTAATTTAGCTAAAAGTCCACGTTCGATGTAATTCAGTCTACTTTTTCCGCCATGCACAATTTTGGACCTAACATCATATATTTTTTGGAAGTCATCTAATATTTCGTTTCGTTGCGTTTGGCTCACTCCTATCAAATATGCACAACGATTTCTTAATAATGCACCTAACCCTACTTGTTCTGACGAAGCTTTGTCACCCAGTAGAATCTCAATAACAATCGTTGTTTGAACAAAGGACAGCAGTTCATTTTTACCGCTATAGCTTTCAAATAACCACTGACAAGCCAAAAGCAACTTATGAGTTTTTGATAGGTTCCCACACGAAAAAACCGTTCCTATTTCCCTCAATCTTCGATTTACCCGTGAAGTCTTCTTTTCTTGAGTATCAAGTACTCCATCTAAGTCATGGATGACCAAGTCGTGAAACGTGTCAGAAATATCATAATCCAATTCATGCTTATCTAGTATTATCCAGTTATCATGCACAGCTTTATGAATGTAAAACTTTGCTTTTGTAGGGGTAGAACGATACGTTGGATTGATCTTAAAAAGTCTAAGGGCAATACCCAACCCGCAAAATGATTTTAATTTTTCTATTACTTGTGTATGCGTTTCTGCGGAACCATATTGCCCTACAAAACCGTTATTTTTTATTTGTAGAAAAGCGCCTGAATCATTCCAAGAATGTTCTGTAAATAACGAAAGCAAACCCAATCCACGATTCGAAATAGATTTGTCTCTTTCTTCAATTCCTGACATAGGTGGGTAAGTTGATGAGAAGTCTGCGTCTGACTTTCGAATAGTCATATTTTCAGATACTTCATATTCACCTATATTTTCGTGGAGCAACTTTGCCATATCACTATTCATTTCAATACTGAAAGTGTATTGCCATGGCAAACTGTCAAATTCATGAACTAGTCGAGTAGCGATCTCGACAACGTCTTGATAGCCCTCAATATCAGTAAGTTTTACTAATGGTAAAGTTGAGTCGTATACAATGTTTTCAGCTAATTCTCTAGAAAGGCTTTCATACACAAAATCAAATATTGGAATCTCGCCTATTGAGTCTTTTAATGTTTCTTTTATATCTCCTGAATGGGGCAAGATAGACTCTGCAGCTAATAAACCAATACAGGATGCACGCTCAATAAATATCTTGTTTTTAACTAGGACATTCCCTAGGTGTTCAGCAATAACCTCAATTAATCTTTCTTTACATCTTTGATGAATATTTAATGACATTCGATAACCTCTGAGTGGACACATGACGCCCAATGAAGGTGTGAACGATGCGACCACACAACTAAACTTGAACACCGTAAACACTAAACGTAACACACACCAAAAATGCCAAGCGTGGTTAAACACTCTTAAATGATTGTTATAAAATCATTACACCAGGCTTTGCATAGATCCTGGTTGTGCTGTGCTATGCACTTTCCCCGTAATTCGATCAAGCATAAGTAAAGGTATTACCTCTTCAAAAGTTGTTAAATAATACTCAATAAGGGAGCCTATATTATCGTATGATCCTGCTTTAATTTCATGCCAAACATCAGGAGTATAACGAACTAATATACTTAAACCATACAACAAGAAAAAATGCCTAACAACGACATCATTCACTTGCCCAAACATTGGAGACACAAACATTGAACCAGTAAAACTTGATTTATAATGCTCAATTTCAGACCACCATAGCTGGCCCTTTTCATGGGTTAAAGTGCCCGTATAAATAGCGCCTTCTGAGCTACATTCATTCGAAGTGACGCTGATGTTATTCAAGGGGATTTTGGTACTCAAAATAAGCTCTAAGTTAATTGGGTTGTCCAAATTTTCATATATGTCGACATATGTAAAACTACGCTTTGGAACATCCCAATTAAATAGGCCCAACTCCATATTTTGAGTGCGGATTTCTTCCTCATATCGACTATTTTCCGAAGAGTGTCCAATATGCAGACAACAAGAAGACTCTTGTATAAACGAATAAAGTACGGGCTCAAGTTCAGGAATGAATTGGAATAACTCCTTTATCGAAATACTTGGACTACTTTTCAAGTCAGAGTCGTCTTTTGCACGCTTGTCCGCAGACCACACTTTAGGAGCTAAGCCTAAGTGTTTAGCATACGAATAAAAATGTCCGCCCTTCAAACCATAGATACGATAATCTAGCGGATTTTCGATGCCCTTGAGCCAAATGGCTAAACCATGCCCCTGCTCCGTATGTTTTTGAACAGACGCCAAATCACTTTGATTAGAAGAACTAGAAACTTGTTCAGCAATTGTTAGTTGTAACAAAGCATAGTATCGAGATAGAACCCAAGAGTTTAGAGATGTTGGTTTTTCCTGCCAATATCCAAGAGCGGAATCAACCGCCGAAGCTAAGCCTACAGATTTTCGCGCAATTATTTCTTCTGTTAATGTGTGGCCAAGCCTGTTGCATTTATCTTTAATAAGGTTTTTACAAACTTCTACACTTGCTAATTGTTTCAACCTAAGCCAAACGAGCTTGTTTGGATCATTTGCTATAATTGGATTTCCCATAACTCCCCTTTGGTTTAATAACGTCCAATTAAGGTGTGTCGAAGCTTCAGTACTAAGCCTTAAACACAAATTCAACACATAGTAAAAATGCCAAGCGTTGTGAAATTACTCTCTTACGTACGTTGCTTAATAACAAACTGACGAGCAGTAATTTTGTCGAAAGACCTGATTCTTGCTAGGACCTTCTTAGTATTACCAATCGTGCTCTCACCACTCGCAATCATAGACATGAAATATAAAGTTCTTTGCCACAGCTTAAAGTGTGAAGTACTAACTTTAGAAACTACTGGCAACATAGCCTGAAATGCACCAAGATCAATTTTCACGTGATTCCGTATATGGTTACAAACTGATTCGGTTTCACACTCTTGTACAACGGTACTCAATGTATTGATAACCTTCCCATTAAACTCAGACTCAAAGTCGTAAAATTTAAACTTTTCAGGGTCACCTTTAAACGTTTTAAAGTCTGAGTTTAGTTCGATACATCGACTCAAAATCTGTTCGTTTCGTAGTAAGTCAACGATGAAAAATCTCAGGTAAGAACGTGAACGCCTTTCATTCTCTAAAATACTACGTTGATGCCTGTTGTGATCTATATAACTGAATATTAAGTATACAAAGAGAAGCTCTGCAACTACCCCAATAATCTCGGGGAACAAGCTACCGACTACAAAATCTTTGTAGAAAGTTTCATTATGGATCGATAAAGCTTCAAAAAAGAGGGCTATTGCCAAAGCTAATAGGCCAATTACTATTAGAACTCGTTTATCCTTTGCAAAAGCTATAATTTTGCTAATTTTAGTCAATTTTTGCTCCTAGAACATAACGCCAATTACGCGGTAATAAGTCCTTCTAATCGCAAGCATGCTAATCTATATGTCTTGCTAAAACCACATTAAGCTACTGAATAATTGAAAGATTTATGATTCACTTCAGAATTTTAAGTGCACTTTGTTTAATAGTGTGTGAGTGAGCATGAAAAAACCGCCCTTTTGAGCGTTTTCTTTTAGCGTCTGAGTTTGGTTTTCCTGCATTTTCGAGTCGTGGTGGCTTTCACAACTCGGCCACCTCTTAATGTGTAACCCCTTCTTGAGTTGGCCATTTTGTTTGCGGCCTTTGCACTTACAGCATCGTCTAGCCATAGCGCGCACAAAAACAGCACTAGAATTAGATCAGAACGACGTAAGGAAGTAGTTTAGAAGCAGAGGTATTGGTTGAACGGCACGACTAAAACTGCTGGAGCGAACACCATTTAGTTAGATGCTTTTATGTAGGAGAATGGAATAAGTTTGTGCGCTGTATCTTTTGGAATCTATATCCCAAATCCACTTTGGATTGTGGACTTGGGATATATTGAGTGACACTGTCACCTACTTCAGCACTTCTTTTACTGGTGCCAACTGCCAATCGTTATAGGCATATGATCTCGCGCCTGCCATGTATCTTAGATTCAGGTTTCGATTCTTCAATAGAATCTCCACGAATAGAGTGTTTTCGCTGCGGTTAATTGGCGTGAAGGCTAAGACCGAATCATGACAAGTACGGATGAATTCTAGTGGAGTTCCGTTCGCTAGAATGCTGACGTTTGCGCTATCCGTGAAATATTCATTTTGACCACACTCTACACCCGCCAAAGATAACTTAAGTTGCTTACCACTTAAGACACTCAATGTTGGTAGTGCGATTGATTCAGCCAATACAGCTTGAGTTTGAGCAGATACTGAGATTGGCGCAGCTAAAACTAAGGCAGCAAGTGCCAGTGTTTTGCACTTATTAGTAACCATGTCTATTCCTAACCCTGGATTATGAAAACGAATAATCAATAGGTTAGCACATCAATCCCACCATGTTCAGGTGACACTTCTTAGTTTTGAAGATTTTCTAATTACGACTTCGATAAACGATTCCGGTATCGCTCATTTTTGTTACGCCATAACCACGCAGAGTATTACACTGGCTGACAGTAAGTGCTCACACCGAAAACTTACAGGCATGTAATTAAATTACAAATCAACTTTCAGGGTTATTCTTGGTAGTGTTTTGTGCTTTTGTAAGTTATTGATAAGTGGTTATTTAGTGGTAGTGATTGGTTGTTTTGATCTGACTTTCAGTTTTATTACAAATGAATGTTTTACTGGTTTTGAGTGGCGTTAGGAAGGTAGCGGCTGTGACGCTACAGAACAGTGCGCTATTTTGTACTGTTATAGTGCGCGTTAAAATTTAGGCATAAAAAAAGAGCAGTACCCTGCTCTTTTTAATGTTTTGAGTTCAGTTATTGTTTTGCAGCTTCAGCTCTAATTTGCTCCGCAACAACTTTGATTGCTTGGGCTGTGCTCATGCCCTCTGCCATGAGCTGCTGGATGCGCTCTACGGCTTTCTGTTGTTCTTTGTGTGAGAGTGGCGGTAAATCGTCAAACATAAAAAAGGCTCCTAACTATTAGGAGCCGACTATATTACGAATTGTGCGATTAGGCTAGTATCACCTACCCCGTTGCTTAGTAACTGGTTAAGAAGTTAACGTAAGCACCCATTGAGTTTTCATTGGTGTAGCTTGCACCGATATCTAGTTGGAACAGATTTAACGGTGACAAACCAATACCTGCGGTAACGGTGTCATCTAAGTCATCATAGGCAAGGTTACGTTTCCAACCTGCGCGTAGTTTTAATTGACGCATAATGTCAATTTCACCACCAACACGAAGCATCTGGGTATTATCATCAAAATTAGTGTAGCGCTCTTCTTCATTAAGATCGTAATCAACACTAATTGTTGCGTAGTCTGCAACTAGGCCAACCCCCACTGTGTAGAGTGGACGCATTTGGTATGCGTAAGATACAGGATCAAACGTGCGGCTTTGTGAACCATCAATACTTGATGTAACGGTTGAGCCTGCAAGCTCAATAGTTTGTATATCACGTGAGATAAGGTTTGTTGCAGAGAACCCGACACGAAACGGTCCATGGAACCATAAGAAACCTGCGTCCATATTGAACATGGTTTCGCCTGTACCATTGTCACGTACATCTTTGATGTCGTAATTGTTTAGATTTGCTGAATAGACATAGGTATAAATTCGTTGGATCTTAGGTGTAATACCGAACGATATATGCTGTCCAAGGAAAGTTTGATACTTGGCGAGTGAGATACCAACTTCAGTTACCCCTACACCGACAGCGTTAACTGCGCTTAACTCTGCATTGATAGCTGGGTTTAGAGCTGGATCAATACCACTGTTCGCACCGTCATAAATATCGGTTTGTGCGAAAGATTCTGCGTAGGCTTTACCGAAAACGTTCGCTGCTATATAGCGGTTTGGGATAGCAAAAGCGACGACACCACCAAACTCAAGTTTAGCGATATCGCCATTTAGCGCATCTAAAGTACCTTCGAGTTCAGAAACATTCGAATAATCCCCACCGATCGCCTGATCAATTAGACCCGCAGCTTTATCGAGATCGTCAACCATCATATGCTCATCGCTATATGACAAACCGAAGCTTGGAGTGATCATGCCAACATCGTCGTTACGACGGTAAATTGCAGTCAGTGCTGGGTTGTAAAAAGGAGCGGTTAGAAAGTTTGCTGAAACAACGCCAACACCACCCATTGCATCGCCACGGGCTTCGATCGCATAGTTTGCCGCAGACGCGGATGACGCAGCAAACATGATAGACAGCGATAAGAGTTTTAATTTATTTTCCATATCGGTATAAACTTTTTCTATTCCATGTGTTTATATCGACATATTGTGAATTAACTTGAGCTATTCATCCACTGAAACATCATACGTTTTACTAATTATTTGTGATTGCTCTACAATAATTGGCCCTTGCCAGCGTTGATGTTTCATTGAAACGGCAAGAACGTACCGTCCAGGCTCAACGGGGATATTACCTAATGAGGTCGGATAGTCGGAATCGTAGCTCTCACCCCACACTTGGCTATAGGTACCATCGACATAATCGTATATTTCGGTATCTAGCTTAGGAAGTGGGCAATGCCGGTTTAAGAGTGCATTCTTTTCTATTTTCCACTGCGCTTTGGCGTTCCAGCGAACAGATACTTTCGCCTTAGGCTCTCCTAGTAACAACCACGAACTCCACGAGGTCTCATCCGTTGCGGTGATATCGACACGATAAAGGCCCATTTTTACACGGCTGTTCAAGTTGTAGCGCTTAATATATCGAGTGAACTTGCTTTCACCTTCATTCGACAATTGAGTGAGCGTCGTATCGGTAGATAGCACCTTTGACACCCAACGTGTTAAAGAGATTTCTTTGAGTTCTTTGCTCGCACCGACTTCAACGATTGCACGGTAAGAATCCCTACCCGGGCTTTGGATCTCAGTACGACGAATAACGACGCTGTTTATCCAGTCAGGGAGAGATTTGTTATCAAGCCCCTTGCCGCAGTCAACTTCAAGAGATTGTAGAAAAAGGTCGTTGAGGTGCGGGATAAGACTTTCATTTTTCTCAAGTTGCCACACTTCGACCAACGAGGTGAACATGCCCGGCAAATCGCCATCAAGCAGGTGCTTGTGCGCTTGAGTTAAAGGTGAGTTACTTTCAAACCACGGAATTTGTGCGGCTGAAAGAGGTGCACTCAATAATAGTGCACCAATTAATGTCGCTGTTCTAAACATTAAGCTTTCATTTTATAGCCAACGCCACGTAGCGTCTCGATCTCGAGGCCTGGTAACTTCTGACGTAGCTGTAGTACGTGTGTATCTACTGTACGTGTTGTTGGGAAGTGGTTGTAGCCCCAAACGTGATCAAGCAGCTCGTCACGTGTGAACACTCGACCTAAGTTACTCGCCAAGAATAGCAGTAGATCGAACTCAGTACGTGTTAGCGTGATCGCTTCGTCTTTGTATTGAACTTCGCGTGTCGCTTTATCAATAATTAAGTGTTCAGTGGTGACTTTGCTATCGTCAATAGCGTCTCCCTCTGGCGCACGAAGTTGCGCTCGAATACGTGCAAACAGTTCCGCCTCAGCGAAAGGTTTGGTTAGGTAATCGTTCGCACCTGCGTCTAAGCCCATGACTTTGTCTTTTACGGTAACTAAAGCCGTTAAAAGAATGACAGGCACCTCTTTGATATTCTTCCATTCAGGTAAGTGCGTTACTGAATCACCATCTGGTAGTTGGCGGTCAAGAATCACTAAGTCTGCCTTGTCCCAGTACTGAGCGACATCAGCGATGGTTTCTGAGTGGAAGCATTCGTATCCCGCTTGCTCCAAACTCACTAGAAGTCCATCAGCTAAGTTTTTGTCGTCTTCAACAAGAAGCAGTGTCTGTTTCACAGGGTATCTCCAAAATAAACGTTGTCGGTGGACCAACTAAAGACATTTTACCGCCCATTCGTCCGACCATTGATTCAACGATGGTTAAGCCTAAACCAAGGCCGCTTTTACTTACAAAAGGTTTTCTGAGCTGACGCCAATCTTTTGAAGACAGCTCACCTTGGTCAATCACCTTAACCGTAATCTTTTGCTTAGAAGTGGTGACATCTAGCACCACAGGCGCAACGCCGTACTTAACAGCATTGCGAATTAAATTGTCTATACACGTGCCTAACCAATATACATTAAGTTTGGCCGCAATATCTTCATTGATAACGAATTCGATATTGTTATTGAATTCTTCTTCAATCTTAAATTCAAGCCACTCTTTCACTGATGGAACCCAATCAGTTGCTAGCGGCTTATTGTCTGATTGTAAGTAGTCTTTACTCGCTTCCGCCAACTGCCTTAAACGTCTGGAGTCTTCACATAATCGGCGAAACTCATCATAAACCGTTTCCGGTAGCTGCTCAAACTCTCGCCTAAACCCTTCTACAGTTAACGATAAGCTGGCAATTGGCGTGCGAAGCTCATGCGTAAGAATCTGTAAGATGAGCATTCGACTTTTCATCTCTTGTCGCTTGGTATTCCAGCGGTATACCGACCAACCTAGCACCAGAAAAATGTTGGCAATAACAAGCGCCACCATACTCATGCGTAATAGATCTGAATGATCTTTGGCATCCCAACAGAGATTGCCTCTGCGCACGAAACAGCTGCTCGACTCTTGACGAAGGGTAAACGACAACCCTGCCGTTTCAACATTTCGTTTCCAGATGTGCTCTGGGAAAATCAGATAATTATCACTTTGTCTCAGCCAGAGCTCATCGCGTTCAATAAACATGCTCGAACCTGAAATGAGAGCAATAATAGCGTCTTCATTCATGCGTTGTAAGCGGCCTAGCAATGTCGAGTCAGGCGCTAGAGAACGTTCTTTAATATGCATGTATTGTTGAAGTTCATCCTTTCTATCTGGATAAACATCAACATAGCGACTCGCATACGTACCACCGCCCGGGTGTATTAATGCACTACGGGTGAACCACTTGTTCGTTAACCTATTACCCTTACACATTGCGCGTGTATATACCAGCGGTTCTGTAATTAGCGGGCTTAGGGGTAATTTACCAGTACAGTTTTTGGCAAGTTGGTAAAGCCTCTGGATATCTTTTAATGGATACGCAGAAGTCTGAGGCAACATAGACTCAGGTGTCAGTAGGCGTGTCGGGTAATCTGTTTGTAGACTGCGAATATCATACGAGGCAGTCGCTTTCTCTTGATCAAAAAGATCGACGAACTGGTCAATACGTTCTGGTAATGACTCTGAATACGCGTGACCACTTAGTAGTATCAACGAGATTGACAGTGTTTTTATCGTCGTTTTAATCAATGCAAAAATTCAATAAATCAGTGAGTTAGATTTAGAGTAAAACATTATCGCAAAAAGATAAAACTGAAATGTGATATCAATGTCAGAAATAATACGGATAAATGAAAAGAAGCCAGCGAATAAAGCTGGCTTCTTAGTTAGGAAGGTGACGTTAGAGCGCTTTAGAAATCGCGTCTACGCTCTCTTTCGCATCGCCGAATAGCATTTGCGTGTTCTCTTTAAAGAACAGCGGGTTTTGAACACCAGCATAGCCCGTGTTCATAGAACGCTTAAAGACGATAACGTTTTTCGCATTCCAAACTTCAAGTACTGGCATGCCAGCGATTGGGCTGTTTGGATCTTCAAGTGCTGCTGGGTTTACTGTGTCGTTTGCACCGATAACCAGAACAGTATCTGTTTCGCCAAAGTCATCATTGATTTCGTCCATCTCTAGTACGATATCGTAAGGTACTTTTGCTTCTGCAAGTAGTACGTTCATGTGACCAGGAAGACGACCAGCAACTGGGTGGATACCAAAGCGAACGTCAATACCCTGCGCGCGTAGCTTCTCAGTAATCTCATGTACTGGATACTGAGCTTGTGCTACTGCCATACCGTACCCCGGAGTGATGATGACTGATTTTGAGCCTTTAAGCATGTCAGCAACGTCTTCTGCGAAAGTTTCGCGGTGCTCACCCTGCTCTACATCATCAGAAATGATTACTTCTTGGCCGAAGCCACCTGCGATTACACTAACGAACGAGCGGTTCATTGCCTTACACATGATGTAAGACAGAATCGCACCGGAAGAACCAACTAGTGCACCTGTAACAATCAATAGGTCGTTTGCCAACATGAAACCTGCTGCCGCTGCTGCCCAACCAGAGTATGAGTTAAGCATCGAAACAACTACCGGCATATCCGCGCCACCGATTGAAGCAACCAAGTGGTAGCCAAATGCAAATGCGATAAGTGTCATGACGATAAGAGCAAACATGCTACCGTCAGCTTTGACGAAGTAGATCATAAGTAGCGTAGAAACTACGATTGCCGCTAGGTTCAATTTGTGTTTATGAGGAAGGTTTAATGGTGACGATGAGATCACGCCACGTAACTTACCAAATGCGACAATAGAGCCTGTAAATGTTACAGCACCGATGAATACACCTAGGAAGACTTCAACCAAGTGAATAACGTGTGCTGCATGCGCTTCTTGAGGGTTCAAAGAGGCAATCACTGGCGCGTCAAGGTAGCTGTTGTAACCAACCAGTACCGCTGCCATACCAACAAAGCTGTGTAGAATTGCCACAAGCTCTGGCATTTCAGTCATTTCAACTTTCTTAGCGTAATGGATACCGATACCACCACCAATAACCATAGCAATGATGATCCAAACAAGGCCTTCTGAGTCTGGGCCAAAGATCGTTGCGATCAGCGCGATAGTCATACCAGCTATGCCGTAGTAGTTACCCGATCTTGCTGATTCTTGCTTAGACAATCCTGCCAAGCTCAATATGAAGAATAATGCAGCAACAATATAAGCTGCTTGTACTAATCCTGCAGACATTCCCTGTACTCCTTAGTCTTTACGGAACATTTCAAGCATACGCTTGGTCACGGTGAAACCACCGAAAATGTTGATACTTGCTATAAGTACGGCGATGAAAGATAAGAATGAGACGACCCCATTCCCTTGTCCGATTTGCAGTAGTGCACCTACTACGATGATGCCTGAGATAGCGTTCGTTACCGACATTAGTGGCGTATGCAGCGCATGTGTTACGTTCCAAACCACGTAGTAACCTACTACACAAGCAAGTACAAACACGGTGAAGTGCGATAAAAACGCAGCTGGTGCTACAGATGCTACCCAACCGAAAGCGCTTAAACCGATGGCAAGTGCTGCTAGCTTCTTAACTGGAGAAACAGGCTCTTGAACTTTTGGTTCAGGCTTAACAGGTTGCGCTGCTGGTTTTTGCTCTGGCTGAGCGGATACTTGGATTGGCGGTGCAGGCCAAGTCACTTCACCCTCTTTCACTACTGTTACGCCACGTAGAACGACGTCTTCAAAGTCGATGTTAATGTTGCCATCTTTTTCTTTGGTCAGGAGTTTTAGTAGGTTAACAATGTTGGTTGCGTAAAGCTGAGAGGATTGAGTCGGTAAGCGACCAACCATATCCGTATAGCCAACGATCTTAACACCATTTGCCGTCGTGATAACTTGGTCAGCGACCGTGTATTCACAGTTACCGCCGTTTGCAGCAGCAAGGTCAACAATCACGCTGCCCGCTTTCATGCTGTCTACCATCTCTTTGGTGATCAGCTTAGGAGCAGGTCTACCTGGAATAAGCGCTGTAGTGATGATGATATCAACGTCTTCGGCTTGCTGAGCGTAAAGTTCAGCCGCTTTCTTGTTGAATTCATCAGACATCTCTTTTGCGTAGCCATCGCCAGAACCTGAATCTTCTTTGAAGTCTACTTCTAAGAATTCAGCGCCCATTGATTGAACTTGCTCTTTTACTTCTGGGCGTACGTCGAATGCGCGAACGATAGCACCTAAGCTTCCCGCCGCACCGATAGCGGCTAAGCCTGCAACACCTGCACCAGCGACAAGTACTTTTGCTGGTGGCACTTTACCTGCAGCGGTAATTTGACCTGTAAAGAATCGGCCAAACTCATGAGCTGCTTCTACGACTGCGCGGTAACCAGCAATGTTTGCCATCGACGATAGCGCATCTAGAGCCTGAGCACGCGAAATACGCGGTACAGCATCCATTGCCATTACGTTAATGTTTTTGCTAGAAAGCTGCTCCATTAACTCTGGATTTTGGGCTGGCCAGATGAAGCTGATAAGACTGGCACCTTCTTTAAGCAGGGCAATTTCATTGCTCTCTTCAGAATACAGAGGTGCATTCACTTTTAAGATGAGATCTGATTGCCAGACTTCTTCAGTCGTAACAATCTTTGCCCCTGACGCTTCAAATGCTGAATTGTCGAAACTCGCTAGTTCCCCAGCGCCTGTTTCAACGACAACGTCGAAGCCTAGTTTTAATAACTGCTCTACCGATTTTGGCGACGCAGCCACTCGCGTTTCTCCGGCGAGTATTTCTTTTGGCACACCAATTTGCATTAGCTATTCCTTGACTATTCGCAACAATGATTGTTCTGTTTTTATCCAACGGTTAGAGATACTTCAAGCATTTTGTAAGAAAAACACAAAATATCATTACATATAACTATTGGTAATGAGTCTGCATGCTGTTTAATTAGTTTTTCAACAACGAATTACATAAGTTGTAAGAGGTCTAACCAGAAGCAATAATTCATCATAAAAACAAAGAATTACGTTCATTACATAAACAAAAGAGCCATCAGCATAACGACTAATGGCTCATAAATTTATGATGTTTATCAAATTGGTATGGATCTATTGAAAAATGTTGTCACCCATTTGGTCGACAAACATTTGCGCTTTTTTGAGCATAAACTCATTCGCGTCGTTTTCACTTGGAAGTACGTCTGAACGAATAAAGCGATGTGTCTTGGTTTCATCATCAAATTGCTTGGTAATTCGCCCTGCAATTCGATACTGCCCACCTTCCGATAGTGCTTCTTGATAGATGAGATAGCCTTTGTATTCTACTGGCTCTACTTCAACCTTAGGTTGCTCTTTTGCTCCGCCGAACAAACGTGAAAACAGTCCCACTAATGACTCCTTGGTTTATCATTCTTTTTGTAAAATTGGTCTTTCGAACCACTCTAGTTCAATGTCATCGTCGAATTTCTGTTTACTAAAGATAACTGGGATATCATCTTTTCGATCTTTACGACGATCATCAATAATCATACTTTTAGCGGCTATTACTGCGCTTTCTGCGTATTCTTTTAGGGTAACAAGTCGCTCTTCAGGAAGCGCCGATAGAAAGTCGATATCGTGTCTAATGTAAACAGGTCTAAGTTGACTTAACGCAAGGCAAGCAAGGTCTGCCAACTGTTCATGATCAAAGTTTTCAACAAACTCAGGCGTTGCTAATACCTGCCCCACCAAAGTCTCCATATAATTATGTACATCAACACTTATTTGCATGTGCCCTAGCTCCTTCTAAGATGACGCGCTACTTTACAGTATGGATGAAATGTTCATTTGATACTAAATGTTGCGCACACTATCATCAACTTTTGTCCGCAATTTATCCATGCCCGCACTTTTCATAGATAAGTTTAGTAAAAAGCTTGGAAATTCATCAAATAAAAGTATTCTTAACAAGCGTTCAATCAATAATTCATTCGTTTAGGCTAGGTTTCATGTCGTTTTCTATCGTCACAACTAATTGGTTCCGTATTGCGTTGCCTCTTTTGCTGTTGACGTTTATTGCTTTTGGCATGAATAACGTGATTTTGTTGACTCAATCTAACCTAGGTATCGTATCGAAACTTCCTTTCATCTTGTTTGCGATTACCATCGTATTAGCTAACGCATTTAAACAAAGTCGTATCGCCATGGTTGCGTGCGCCTTGATGCTGTCATACTGGGTCATTCAAGCTAGGTTACAGACTCCACTCTCTTCGGGTACAACGATATTGGAGCTGTCATTGCTTGCTGCTCTGTTACCAATTGCACTACTGTTTGTCTTTACCTTCCGAGATTCAACGCTGTTTTCCCGCTCATTTGGCATCTATTTAGCTACACTGTCACTTTTTCTGTTTTGGTGCTATCTGATACTCAGCTATTTTTATGATGGTGGCTTTGACAATATCGATGAAACCTTCTTGTTTGTCTTACCTGAAGTGTCAAAATTACCGTTCATCCTTGTGGTTTACTCACTTGCCATGGTGCTGTTATTCGCTATCTGCGTATTGAGTAAAAATCGTATCATTGATGTTGTTATCTATTCCACCACTCTATTGGCATCAACAACGTTTGTCTTTTTCCATATTGCCCACATTTCCAGCACCATGTTCTCATTGGCTGGTGTTTTGCTATTGGTTTACTTACTGTCCGCTAGTTATGAGCTTGCTTTTACTGATTCTTTGACCGAAATTCCGGGACGTCTTGCCCTTGAGTCTGATCTTAAGCACTTAGGTCGTCGCTATACGATCGCGATGTTGGATATAGACCATTTCAAATCGTTTAATGACACGTACGGACACGATACGGGTGATGAGGTTCTTAAGCTTGTCGCATCTAAAATGCTTCTCGTTGGCGGTCGTGCAAAGGTTTATCGCTACGGCGGCGAAGAGTTCACAGTGCTGTTTAAAGGCAAGTATGCCGATGAAGCGCAAGATCACTTAGAGTTGCTACGTACATCGATAGAAAACTACGATATGGTATTACGAAACCAAGACGCCCGCCCTAAAGATGACAAGCAAGGGTGTAAAAAGCGGGGTGTTAAAAAAGCAAGTGACACAGTAAATGTCACTATTAGTATTGGCGTGGCGGATAGTAGCGAGACGTCGAAGGTGGCTGAAGTCATGAAATCTGCAGATAATGCTCTCTACAAAGCGAAGAAAGCGGGTCGTAATCGAGTTTGTATTATTTAATCAATTTGGTTAAAGAATAAAACGATGCTACCCCCTTTTAGATTGCTGCCATAGTTAATATTCAGTCCAATACCTACATTGTCGATGAAATCAGATTCAAATGGTGGAGTCATAAGCCACCCTACCGAGCCTTCGTAATAATAAGGCGTCCCTAGAGGAGTACTGGTGTCTCCGCCTATGTCGATGCGTCTAAAGCTACTGTAGACCGATTGTACAGAGCGCCCCAGCTTACTCACGTTATAGTAGGCTTCGATACCATTGGCCATATACCAACCTTCAGGACTTCCCACATCACCGTAATTGGCTTCACCCCATCCTTTGCCGTGGAAGTAATGGTATGAAGACGTGACATTCCAACTTCCCCAGTTTGTCGGTTTATTATACTTAAGCTCAGCATGAGGTTCGATAGAAGCCGCCCAGGCGTCAGTGTTGAAAATAACCTTGTCTAATGCTGGTTTGACGTACTCATTTGAAAAGTCACTCCGGTATTCGTGATTATTGTTAAAATACTGCAAGTGCATACCGATACCCGGAGTGAGTACCCAATGCTCTGATAGCTGGTAACGAAATCGATAAGCAGTAAATGCACCAAGTACAATCTCATGTTGGAAGTCTTGTGCGTCAGAGGGTCTAATCTCGAAGTCCTGGCGCGAGCCAAGTATGGAGAACCGTGTGAAGATCTGATGCTTGTTAACAGCATCTTCATCACTGAGATCTATTGTAAATGGGAGTGTGGATACCGCGATTTGTTGGCGTAATTGGACGGACTCTTGTGAGCCGATATCTTCATTATCGAGATTAAACCAATCATTAGGGTCAAAGTCGTGTACCCCAACGGTAAACACATCACTGTCTGTCAGAACAATTGCTGCGGAAAAAGCTTGTTCTAAATAATCTTGGAAGTGAGGGTTGCCTTTAGCTAAAGCAATGGGTGAAAAGCACGCTAACGACAAGCCTAGGTATCGGCAAGATTTAAACGTTACCATCTAATCAATAATCCAAATTCATTCGCAATTAGAGTAAGTTACTTGAAAATTAAGACTAAAACAATCGTTGATGATTATTGGTTGACGCTAATATATTGGTTTCGGCCTGCGAGTTTCGCTTGGTAGAGTTGCTTATCGACAAGCTCATAGATTTGCTCGATGCTCTCTTTACCGCTAGGGATAGTTGTGAATACACCCTGTGACACTGTCACTATGTCCGCCACTTCGCTGTACTCATGAGGAATGCTCGCCTCGGTTAACGCTGATTGTATACGTGAAGCATCCTTGATGGCTTTCTCTTGATCGGTATAACCTAGAATGACAACAAACTCCTCGCCCCCGTATCGACCCACGACTTCACCACTGCGAACAAATAACTTAGTTAAGAGCTCAGCCAATAGAATTAAGCATTTGTCGCCTTCAATGTGGCCATAGTTGTCATTGAAGAGCTTAAACTTATCAACGTCGAGCAGTATTACGCTTAACGGCAGCTCATGACGTCCGTGAAGTAAGATCATCTCTTGCAGCTTTTGGTCGACAAAGCGTCGGTTTTTGACCTTGGTTAAACCATCTTCTTGTGCGAGTTGTTCGAGTTCTTGATTGGCCTTAGCAAGAGCAGCGGATTTTTGCTTAAGCTCTCTTCGCATAAATGCGATTCTTTGCATGGCAATTAATTTAGAGTTGAGGACAATTTTGTCGACGGGCTTGATTAAGTAATCATCCCCCCCTGCCTCGATTGCGTTGGCGATCATTGATGGCTCGTTGTGGCTACTTAAGAAAATGATCGGTACCCATTCAGGATACTGTTTGCGAATTTGAGCTGAGACTTCGAATCCGTTCATATCTGGCATAGAGACATCAAGCAGAATGAGATCTGGCTCAAAATCATGATAGAGCTCAAGCGCACGATGACCCGAATCAGCCATTTCAACTGTATGACCAAGTTGTTTCAGTCGAATTGCCAGTTGAATACGTTCCATCTGAACATCATCAACTAGGAGTATTTTCATAGAAGAGCCGCGTACATCCACTCTTATTGCTCCAAGGTTTGATAAAAGAGTCTCGAATAAGAAAAAGGCATTTGATCAAAACTAATAAGAAATCACATGCTTAGACTAAAAATACTACACAATGACATAATCCTCCATCCAAGGTTGACATTTGGCGCCAATTTTTTACGATAACGCCGTCATATACACATATAAGAGAAGATAAACATGTCTGACGTTAATCAATCAGAACAACCGAAAGTAGATTTGGCAGAAGTTTCTGCAGAACTGCGTCAAGTTATCGAGTTTGACGAAGTACCAGAAGCAATGCACTACATGGTGACGTCAATCCACGATGTTTCCGAAGAAGCTGTTCGCGAAGCTTGGAACGAGCTACCTAATAGCGCTCAAAACGTTCTAGACAATTTTGAGCAGTTCCATGCACTTATCTCAGTAAGCCAAGCATTTGCCGGCTTGAATGTGATGGAAGAGTTCCCGACTCTAGATCTTCCAAAAGAGATGACTGAAGAGCAAAAAGAAGAGTACCGTGCTCAGCTGCTTGATCAAGTTTTACATAACTGTGTTAAAGACATGGTGAAACAAATTAAAAAAGCACGCCGCGATCCAATTCTTAAACGTGACTTCACGGACGTATTTGCTAAGTAATTCAAAGCAAAAAGAAAAACGCCGCTATATGCGGCGTTTTTTAATGGGATAAAACAATATCTTTTTGGGTCACACTCACCCCTTTGATTTGAACGTAGACACTCATCCCTTGTTTGAGCTGTAACTCATCCCGTGCCCAAGCGGTTACTGTCGCATTCAAATGACACTGTTCAGCCAGCTCAATTGTGACTGAAACACTTTGCCTTTCTTGACCGTGAGACTGCGTCTCTATGTGAGTAATCGTTCCCTTCAATATGTTTCGGATTGAGGTTTGCTTTGGTTCTTCCAACATCAAAGAGACATCGTTGGCTCTTACCTGCAGACGCACTGATGAACCAATGTCACCATCGACCCGTTGAACCCAAAGCGCAATGTTTTTAGCTAACTCTATTTGCGACAAAGCGTACTGTTCATTATGACGAATGAGTTTGCCCTCAAATAGTGTGCTTTGCTCAGAAAAGGATTGCCAAGGCCGCATCGCCTTCGATGCCCATACCTGCTCTATTGGGCCTGCAATGGCCACTTTCCCTTGCTCAATGATAACTAAGTGGTCAGCAAGTCTTAGCACCTCATTTAAACTATGAGAGACGTATACAATAGGGATTTCAACTTGTAGCGCCAATTGTTCGAGAAATGGCATCACTTCTCTTTTACGGGGTAGATCCAATGAAGCTAATGGTTCATCCATCAAAAGAATATCGGGTTTCGACAGTAATGCTCGGCCTATAGCAACGCGCTGTTTTTCCCCACCGGATAACTGATTGGGGTATCGTTCGAGTAGCGGCTTTAAGGCGAGTAAGTTTGTTATTTGCTCGAAATGCTGCTTATCGTGAGCTTTAACTCCGTATGTCAAATTACGCTTAACTTTGTAATGAGGGAATAACCTAGCATCTTGAAAAACGTAACCGACGTTGCGCTTAAATGTGGGGATATCTATCTTATGATCTGAATCATAAAGTGTTGCGTTGTTTATTTGAATCAAGCCTGAACTTGGCTGGCTTAATCCGGCAATGACATTGATTAAAGATGTTTTGCCCGCACCCGAGCGGCCAAAGACTGCTGTAATGCCTTTCTCTGGTAATTGCAGATCAATATCAAACTCAAGTTCGCCGAGTTGTTGTCGATACAGGATGGTCAAATGACTCATTTAGCCCCTCCTAAACGACGCGCCGTAACACGACTCAATTGTTCAGAGGCGACCAATGAACCTAAGGCGATCACGATAGAGATGATACATAGGCGCATTGCTTCTGCTTCAGAACCCGGTGTTTCGATAAAGTTATACATGGCGAGCGGGATCGTTTGTGTCTCGCCTGGGATGTTTGACACAAAGCTGATGGTCGCACCAAATTCACCTAGGCTACGCGCAAAGGCCAACATGGTACCGGTGATAATCCCGGGAATGGTTAGTGGTAACGTGATCGTGAAAAAGATCTTGATTGGAGAGGCGCCCAGAGTCGCTGCGGCTTGTTCCAACTTGGTATCTACAGATTCCAAACTCAAGCGAATCGAACGTACCATTAATGGTAATGCCACCACAATGCAGGCTAATACAGCGCCTTTCCAACTAAATGAAAAGACAACGCCAAAGTATTGGTATAGCCATTCACCGAGAAACCCTTGTCGCCCCATCGAAATAAGTAGCAAATAGCCTACGACAACAGGAGGCAGTACGAGAGGTAAATGGATTAAGCTGTCGATGAAGCTCTTACCATAAAACTGCTTGCGCGCTAGTAGCCAAGCCAAACCTATCCCTAAGGGAATAAGCCAAACAATCGCATAAAAGGCGACCTTTAAGCTAAGTATCAACGCTTGATATTCGTACTCGGTCAATATGTCCATTCGTTATCGCATACCTTGGTTAAATCCATACTTTTTCAGTATCTCTTGCCCTTTTTTGGAATGAACAAATTGGGTAAAGTCTCGCGTTGTAGGCGCTTCGTTCATCATTGCCATTGGGTAGATAATGGCATCGTGGCTTGTTTCTGGAAAAGTCGCCACAATTTGAACCTTAGGACTCGACAAGGCATCCGTTTTATAGACGATGCCAAGTGGTGTTTCGTTTCGTTCAACCAGTGTTAATGCGATTCTGACATTTTTAGTTGGTGCTAACTGTTGCTTGACCTGTGACCAAACATTCAGTGACTCTAGCGATTGTTTTGCATAAATGCCGGCTGGAACAGCATTGGTTTGGCCTATTGCCAAGCGCTGCCCGTTTAATGTGGCTTGCCATGAGCTTTCATTTGCTACATCAAGTTTAATTAACTCAGTAGAGATGACCACAAGCTCATTAGTTGCAACGTTTGTGACGTTGTCACTAATTACCGCGCCTTTATCAACAAGGTAGTTCATCCACTTTGTATTCGCTGCGATAAGAATATCAACAGGAGCCCCTTGTTCTACCTGCCTTGCTAACGATGAAGTACCAGCATAAACGGTGGTGATTTTTACGTCGGCATTACGTTCAAATACTTCAACAAGTTCATTGACGGCATTCGTCATTGAAGAGGCTGCATAGATACGCAGTTGTTCTGCCGCAAACAATGGCATACAACATAGCAACGAGGCGATACCAACAGTAAATTGGCGAAATCTAGTTCTTATCATTTAATCTTTTAGTTCTGGCCAAAGGAGATCGAGTTGAAGATGTTGCTCTATTGCATCTGCAATTCGGTCGATGGCTTGTTGCTGATTGGTTTGGTGATCAATTTGAGCAATATCATCAACACCTGCCCAGCGGCAAATATCATTAACAGCGTCTGGATTATCGAAGATACCATGTAAGTAGGTACCAAACACTTGATTGCAATCACTAATCGCCCCGTCCGGTTGCCCAGACTGCAAATAAATTGGCGACTTCGCTTTTACCTCGGTAACACCTGCATGAATTTCATAGCCTTTTACAGGAATATCTGAACCATTAAGATTCAAATGCCCTGTTACATTAGTCAGCGTTTTATTCGGTTTCAGTATAGTTTCAGCATCTAGGTAGCCGAGCCCAGCCGTTGAACCGGCATCGCCTTCAATTCCATTTGGATCATGAATCGCTTGTCCTAACATTTGATATCCACCACAGATGCCCATGACTTTGCCGCCATAACGTAAATGACGTTGGATATCTTTATCCCACTTTTGACTGCGTAGATAATCCAAATCGCTTCTGACCGCTTTAGAGCCTGGGAGTATAATTAGATCGACATTTTTTATGCGTTCACCATTACCGATATACTGCAAATCGATATCAGGGTTGACCCTCAATGCATCAAAGTCAGTGTGATTACTGATTCTTGGAAAGACAGGAACGGCGACGCGTAGCTTGGTCTCTTCTCCAGTAAGCTGTTCAGAGTTAATCGCATCTTCAGCTTCAAGATCAAAGCCGTGCAGATAAGGTAAAACACCAATCACGGGCTTACCTGTTTTTGCTTCCAACCAATCGAGCCCTGACTGCAATAACGAAATATCGCCTCTAAAACGGTTTATAACGAAGCCTTTTACGCGCTGTTGCTCACTTTCTGATAGCAGTGCTAATGTTCCGTACAAGTGTGCAAACACCCCGCCACGATCGATGTCTGCAACAATGATGACCGGGACATCTGCTTCTTCAGCAAATCCCATGTTGGCGATATCATTTTCACGCAGGTTTATCTCTGCCGGACTCCCCGCTCCTTCAATTAACACCGTGTCATATTGATCTTGTAAGATCGCAAAAGAGTCCATAACGACAGGAAGAGCAATTTTTTTATAAGATTGGTAGCCGATTGCGTCTACGGTTGTGGTCGCCTTACCCTGAAAGATAACTTGTGCGCCCATATCCGTATGTGGTTTAAGCAACACGGGGTTCATATGAACACTTGACTCAATATTACATGCGAGTGCTTGAACAGCTTGAGCTCGGCCTATTTCACCACCGTCTGAGGTGACCGCGCTATTTAGAGCCATGTTCTGTGGTTTAAATGGTGCGACGTTTATCCCCTTTCGTGCTAACACACGGCATAAACCTGCCACCAAAACACTTTTTCCGGCATCAGAGGTCGTTCCCTGTACCATTAATGCCTTTAACGTTGACTGCATTGCGTTTCAAACTCGATAAATAGTTGTTCTGGTTGTCATAATAACGGTTTTTCTACTAATGACTCAACAAGATGAATCGAATATGAACCTTGTGCTCAGCATAGATTCAACTTCGCTCTGCTTTAATAGCACCATCGAAACAAACATTACCTAATAAAACAGAGAGAATCTCAATGAAAAAGCTTATTTTAGCGACTGCTGCAACGATCATCCTAGCTCCAACTTTCGCAATGGCAAAAGACGGCGACAACCACCACCGTACAACACTGCAGTACACGGGCCCAGTGGAAGTAGTAACGGTTGATTCATTGCTAAAAGACACAAGTATGTTCACCGAAAAAAATGTTGTTGTTGAAGGCCAGCTTATCCGTCAAGTTAAAGGCGATACGTTTATCTTTTCTGATGGCAAAGGCGAGATTCAAGTTGAGCTTGATGACGATATCAACATGACTCAGCCTATTGACCATACAACGAAGCTGCGTCTATTCGGTGAATATGAAGGTGGAAACACCCCAGAAATTGAAGTAGATCGTATCCAAGTACTATAAATCGCCTGAATTAGTCTTTCGATTACGTTATTATTGGCTTGCTTATTGCTAGCCATTTTTATATCTACACTTTAATGTTAGTCGGAGACTACTTTTGAAAAAAATCATCTTGGCCAGTGCCTTAGCGATCGCAGGCATCAGCGGAAATGCTCAAGCAAACAATTTTAACTACAACTACTTTGAAGTGCGTACCGCCATTGGTCCAGAAATGACAGGGGCAGAATTTAGTACACTCTTTACTGATAACTCCCACTTTATTGTCCGTGTAGACAGCCAGTTTGACAGTGACTATGACCTAGCAGGCGGTATCGGCTTTAATGGCCCTGTTAATCAATTTGTAGACGTATACGGTCAACTATTAATTCATCAAATCAAGCTTACTGAAGAAGCCGGTGGCGACAGCAATACTCAAGCTGAATTCAACATTGGTTTACGTGCTTGGTTAACAAACCAAGTAGAAGCGACAGGCCGACTTGGTCGTAACGATGATTCATCTGTTTTCCACGCGGGTATTCGTTTCCATTCGACCGAACAGCTTTCTCTTTCCGCGGAAACTCGTAATAACGGCCTATACGGTCCTCAAGTAACGATGTCAGTGCGCTTCCAATACTAACCTCGACACTTTCTTTGACCTATTCGTTGATAAAGGCTTTAGCTAGAACTAGCTAAGGCCTTTAAAGTATCCGTTTTAATTAACGAACGACAATTTTTCGTGGGATGAGTTCGACACCGGTCTGGTATCGTTTAGACGCCGCATTGAGAGCAAGCGCCATTGCACTGTCAGCAATAAGCTCAAACTGCTGAGGCAATGAGTTTATCTTCATCGGAAGGAAGTCCAACAATCGATTGTCACCGAACGTCGCAATTTTAATTTTTCCTGCTAGCTCAGGGCGTTCAAGAAGTACGTCTAACACCCCTTCCAGTAACGTATAAGAGGTCGTTACAATGGCATCTGGAACCGTATTACTTTCCACCCATAGATCTAATACGCGTTTTCCTTCAGCGCGATTGAAGTGGTCACCATAGCCGATTATTGGCTTGATAGATTGATTCTTTGCGGCAGAACAAAAGCCAAGCTCACGTTCCTTTGAGATATTTAGCTCGGGTAACGCTCCAATTAGACCAATTGATGTTACATTGTCACTAATTACAGATGATGTCAGTTCAAATGCGCCCCCAAAATCTTCGCTAATCACGCAACAAAAATGTTCATCATCTAATGGACGGTCAAGTGCTATCACTGGCGTTCCGCTATTTTGTAGGTTCACATAATAATCACTTGCCTCAGGGATAACGCTCGCTACGAATAGCGCATCAACTTTACGGCTTACCAAGGCGCGAACCACATTTTTTTCCGTTTCCGGATCATCATCAGAACAAGCGATAAGAATTTGGTAGCCTGCCGAGCGTGAGTTTTGCTCAAGTAGTTTTGCCAAGCGCGCGTAACTGGTGTTTTCTAGGTCAGGAATAATTAACCCAAAAGAACGGCTATGCCCTGCTCTTAATGTACTTGCGGCGAGATCCGGACGGTAATTATGCTCTTCTACGACGGCCATTACCTTACGCTGAGTCTTCTCACTTATGCGGTATTTTTGCGCCTTACCGTTAATCACGTAACTCGCTGTGGTTTTTGAAACCCCCGCTAATTGGGCAATTTCATCGAGTGTCATATCACTAACCTCTATATTGTGCGCTGGATCATAATCCGCCACTTACGATCTTAGACTGAGTTGAATTATAAGCTGAAACGATTCAGTATTAAAGCTGAAAGGATTCAGCAAGAGCAATAGAGTGACAATAATCACCTATTTGACTCACTTCCCACCAATAACATTGTCGTTAATAAGGTGATGGCTGAATTCTTAATTTATTCCCTTTTTGCTGAATCGATTCAGTTACATTCAGCAAATGAGTTTTAAGCGATTACGAATAACGTAATTAAGATGTTTTTAAGAAAGCTGGAGAAACTACCATGCTTAAATTGTCCCCTAGCGATATTACACTTGCTCAAACGGCGAGTGACAAATACGACGCAATCAGCAGCATTGCGCGTAGCCTTACTAATAATCAACTGGTCGATGATGGCTATGTTGAGGGCATGCACAATCGCGAAAAGCAAAACTCGACATTCTTAGGAAATGGCATTGCAATTCCTCATGGAACAATCGAAACAAGACCCTTAGTCAAACAAACTGGCGTTGCAGTTCACCATTACCCTAATGGCGTCGATTGGGGTGACGGCAACACTGTTTACGTTGCAATTGGTATCGCGGCTAAATCAGATGAACACCTTGGCATTTTGAAGCAACTAACCAAAGTATTGTCCGCTGACGGTGTAGAGCAAGCCCTTAAGGCAGCAAAGTCTGAAGCTGAAATTGCTGCCCTACTTCTTGGAGAAACCCAACTTGAAGCAGAACTCGATGCTTCGTTGGTTCAATTAAACTTCCCAGCGAGCGACATGATTCAAATGAGTGCGGTTGCTTCTGGTCTACTAAAAAATACCGGCTGCGCTGGTAGTGCCTTCGTTGCTGATATCGTAGCGAAATCCCCAACTCACCTTGGCAAGGGTTTATGGTTGGTCGGCAGTGACAAAGATGTCACACGTACAGGTGTTTCATTTGTTTCCACTGCCAATGATTGTTCACTACAAGACACGCCTGTTCGCGCTTTGATTGCATTTGCTGCATGTAACAGTTCGCACAATTCAATTCTGCAAAACCTCTCATCAATCGTTTTTGAGAACAAACAAGAAACGTTGATTAACTCATCAACGGAGCAAGTTATTGCGCTCTTAAACGGTGAAACAATCAGTGACCTAAGCCAAGAAAATAGTGAGAACACAGCTGTGTTCACGATTAAAAATACACACGGCCTACATGCTAGACCTGGGGCAATGCTAGTCGCAGAAGCGAAAAAGTTTGAAGCAACAATCCGAGTATCAAACTTAGATGGTGACGGCAAAGAAGTGAACGCAAAAAGCTTGATGAAAGTGATTGCGCTTGGTGTCAAAAACGGACATCAACTCCAGTTTAGTGCCGATGGTGATGACGCTGCAGTCGCGCTTAAGTCTATCGGTATTGCTATCGCATCTGGCTTAGGTGAAGGCTAAGGATATCTCATGGCTAAAACAAACAATGTTGTGACAGTAACGCTTAATCCTGCTCTCGATTTAACTGGTTCTATCGACATGTTGAGTGCGGGTACGGTTAACTTGGTTTCCTCTAGTAACCTCCACGCTGCGGGTAAAGGCGTCAATGTTGCCAAAGTACTGAGTGAATTGGGTGCTAACGTTACGGTCACTGGTTTTTTAGGAAAAGAAAACCCTGAGTTATTTCATCAGTTATTTGACCAGATTGGTGTTAAAGACCGCTTCGTTGAAGTTACAGGTGCTACGCGCATCAACGTTAAGTTGGTCGAGAAAAACGAGCAAGTCACTGATATCAACTTCCCTGGCGTGACCGTGTCACAAGATGATGTCACACGTTTTGAAGAGACTTTATACGCACTTGCTGAAGATCATGAGTTCTTTGTCTTTGCGGGCAGTCTACCGGGCGGTGTCTCTCCTGAACTGTGCGCATCTTGGATTTCCGAGTTGCGTAAACGCGGCAAGAAAGTGTTGTTTGATAGTAGTAAAGCGGCACTCCGTTCGGGCATCGATGCTCAGCCGTGGTTAATTAAACCCAATGACGAAGAGCTGAGTGACTTCATCGGCACAAAGCTCACGACTGCGGACGAATGCAAGTCAGCAGCGCAAAGCTTGAGTAGCAAAGGTATCGACAACATCGTCGTATCGATGGGTAAAGATGGCGTTATGTGGCTTAACGAAGGTGAATGGATTTCTGCTCGTCCACCAAAAATGAAGGTCGTTAGTACTGTTGGTGCCGGCGATACATTAGTTGCAGGGCTCTGCTGGGGTCATATGCAAGAGTTACCAAAAGAATCATTAATTCGCTTCGCTACTGCGCTATCAGCACTTGCTGTTAGTCAAGTTGGCGTGGGCTTAACCAGCCAACAAGAGCTGGATGAGATCAAGAGCAAGACTCAAGTCGAAGCTCTTGACTTAGCAACAACTCATATCGAGAACTAAGGAACAAAGGTTACCATTATGAAATTAGCAATCATTACTGCGTGCCCTAGTGGCGTAGCCAATAGCATCTTAGCTGCGGGTCTATTAGAACAAGCGGCTAAATCACTAAGCTGGGACGCGAAAATTGAGTGTCAATCATCAGTCATGGACTCTTCAGTCCTTAGTGCTGAAGAGATCGACCAAGCCGATGTTGTCATTATCGCAGCAGACAAAACAATCGATACGACCCGTTTCATCGGAAAAAAGGTCTATGCAGCTTCGATTGAAAAAGTGGCAGCTGACTCGAAAGCTTTTTTACAGCACGCGGTCGAACATGCCAATCTTCTACAAAAATCAGAGACGCAAATTGAGACTACCCCTGCTCAAGTTTCAAACGAACAGAAGAAAATTGTCGCGATTACAGCCTGCCCTACAGGTGTAGCGCACACTTTCATGGCCGCAGAAGCACTTGAAGAAGAAGGCAAGAAACGCGGTCATCAAATTAAGGTTGAGACTCGAGGCTCGGTTGGTGCAAAAAATCAGCTTACTGATCAAGAAATCGCGGATGCAGACCTTGTTATCATTGCAGCAGATATTGAAGTACCACTTGACCGCTTTGACGGTAAACTGATGTACCGTACCAAAACGGGTCCAGCACTTAAAAAGACATCAGAAGAGATGGATAAAGCTTTCTCTCTGGCTACTGAATATAAACACAGTGGCTCGACAGCTTCGAATACCGCAGATGAGAAGAAAGGTGCTTATAAGCATTTGATGACAGGTGTTTCGCACATGCTACCCGTCGTTGTTGCTGGCGGTTTAATCATCGCGCTATCTTTCGTGTTTGGTATCGAAGCGTTTAAAGAAGAAGGCACACTAGCCGCTGCATTAATGACAATTGGTGGTGGTTCTGCTTTCGCTCTTATGATTCCTGTCCTTGCAGGCTATATCGCATTCTCTATTGCTGACCGTCCGGGTCTAGCGCCAGGCTTAGTTGGCGGTATGCTTGCGAGCTCAACTGGTGCAGGCTTCTTAGGCGGTATTGCAGCGGGCTTCATCGCGGGTTATGCAGCAAAATTCCTTGCGGATAAAGTGTCGCTACCGCAATCGATGGAAGCACTTAAACCAATTCTGATCATTCCTTTTGTTGCCACCTTATTCACTGGTTTGGTGATGATCTATATTGTTGGCGGCCCTGTATCAGGCGTAATGAACGCATTGACCGACTTCTTAAACAACATGGGTTCTGATAGTGCTGTTCTTTTAGGTCTATTGCTTGGCGCAATGATGTGTTTTGACTTAGGTGGTCCGGTAAACAAAGCAGCATACGCGTTTGGTGTTGGCCTGCTAGCTTCGCAAACTTACGCGCCGATGGCGGCAATCATGGCTGCAGGCATGGTCCCTGCTCTTGGTATGGGTCTAGCGACATTCATTGCTAAGAATAAGTTCGAGAAAAGTGAACAGGAAGCAGGCAAAGCATCTTTTGTTCTTGGCCTATGTTTCATTTCTGAAGGTGCTATCCCATTTGCTGCGAAAGACCCTATGCGCGTAATCCCAGCATGTATGGTTGGTGGTGCACTAACAGGTGCTCTATCTATGCTGTTTGGCGCGAAACTTATGGCACCACACGGCGGCCTGTTCGTATTACTAATTCCAAATGCGATTACTCCTGTCTTTATGTACCTTGTTGCGATTGCTGCAGGTACCGCTGTGACAGGTTTCAGTTACGCTTTCCTTAAAAGTAAATCAAAAACCAATGAAGTTGCGGCATCAACACTGTAATTCATAACCCCCACTAATATCAAAAGCACCTCCTCCGGGTGCTTTTTTCACAATTAGACGCTGAACAAATACACGACAATCACAAAGGATATGTCATACTTAATAGACATATACTCAACAAGGCTCACAGTAAATACTATAAAAAATGTGTATAGTCGCCGTTTACTGATTAATTTGAAGTTTACGCCAACATAATGCGCCAACGCAGTTCCAAATTTCTACTCCAATCAATTGCTGTATTCAGCGTATTGGCGTTTGTCCCTTTTCTGTACTTCTATAGTCAGTTTACTCAAATCGACGATAAAACTGAGCTTCATATTGAACAAATCAATCGAAATAAGCTTGAATACGCAAAAGTTGAGCTGCAGAACTCATTGCAAAAGATGTCTGAATCTTTGCGCTATCTCTCCCATAACAACATTCTTCTTCAAGCCCTAATTAATCCAACCGAAACTAATACGGAAGCGCTACAAGATTTTTGGCTACTCATCGCGCGAACACAGGGCTACTACTCTCAACTAAGGTTTCTCGATCAGGAAGGCCAAGAAATTGTTCGTGTGAATAGCGGAGATGGCTTTATTGAGCTGGTCGAAGAAGAGAACCTCCAAAACAAGAGCCATCGTGATTACTTTACCTATGCTCGTGCTTTGGGAAATCGCGAAGTGGGTACATTTGGTATCGACCTCGAACAAGAGAATGGCGAATTAGTACAGCCACTTACGCCGACGTATCGCATCATCTACCCACTCAATTTTAATGGTCAACGACTTGGGTATTTTGTCGCAAACCTCGACCTAGTAAGAATTTATAAGAGTCTTGCTTATAAAAATCACGCTAAGAACTTACCTAGCATTGTTACCGCGCAGGGCTATTACTTAATGACCCCGAATGGCAATGACATCATGGGTCATTTAGTTGAGGAAAACGCTAATATAAATGTAGCCAATCAATACCCTCTATTGTGGCGCGGTATACAGCTTTCTGATTCGGGGACCGTCAAAGATCAGCAAGGCTGGTACTCCTTCACTAAAACGCAAGTGGGCAGCAGTGATAACATCAGTGCAGTTACCTTATTTCTAAAAACAGACGCTTCTGAAGCGTTAGCGTTTAGTTCAGATGAACGAAGAGTTCTATATCAACAAGGTATATTTATACTTATCATATTGATACTTTTGACCTTTACTTTCGTTACCTGGAACTACAACCACGAAAAAAACAGCTTAGATAGTAAAATTGCTCGAGCAGCGATGAACGGTATGTCAGCAATGATCATTACCGATAGAAATAACCGTATTATCCAAGTTAATGAAGAATTCACTCGTGTCAGCGGATTTGAACTGGAAGATGTCAAAGGCCAAAAGCCATCGCTGTTTTCGTCTGGTAAACACTCGCAAGAATTCTACTTGAACATGTGGAAGCAATTGGAAAACACAGGTATATGGGAAGGTGAAGTCATCAATAAGCGTCGAGATGGTTCACATATTACGCAGATACTGCGTATCCAAACTGTAAAACACAACAGTGACACCATTCAATTTTACGTCGCTTCATTTGTTGATATTTCACATCGTAAAGAACTTGAGAATCGACTGCGCGACTTGAGTGAAAAAGATTCCATGACATCATTGTGGAATCGCCGCAAGTTTGATTCTGAAATGCAGGCCCACTCTGCACGTACTAAGCGTTATACAAATCAAGCGGTTTCAGTACTTGCTCTCATTGATATTGACCATTTTAAACGTGTTAATGACCGATATGGTCATGACAAAGGAGATGCTGTCATTAGGCAAGTTGCGAAGTCTCTTGAAAAACAATTAAGAGAAACCGATCTTGTTGCACGTATTGGCGGTGAAGAGTTCGCGCTTATCCTTCCACACACTGACCTACGAGAAGCCGAAGTCGTTTTAAACCGAATTCGCGTCGCGGTTAGCTTGGAAAGTGAATTAAACATCACCGTTAGCGCGGGACTTACCGAGATTTGCTCACACCAAGACGAAACCTATAAGCGCGCCGATATTGCACTCTATGAATCAAAATCGTTAGGAAGAAATAAAGTGTCGATACTATCGATGACTGAAAATGATTCCATTGCTTAAGATAAGCCTACATGCGAGAAAAAGGCCTTGGGATTACCCAAGGCCTTTTTTATTACTGTGTAGCTATCAATTTAACTATTGTGGACAAGGAACTTCATCCCAGAACCAGTTAGATTGCGTCGGAGTTTCCCAGGTTCCCGGGCTATTCTTAGCAACGAAACATTGGCCGTTATAACTATACGTGTCGCCATTTTTCGCTTGAGTCACTCCTGGCTCCCATGCAGTTACTGTCCCAGAGCCCGTACCGCCGCCAGTGTCACCACCACCGTTATTACCACCATTACCGGCAGATAAATCCGCTAACGGTAGATCAGGCTGTTCAAACTTGAATGCGTAATCCACACCGTTAATATTCACGGTGTAGTTAGCTGGGCCTGAGATCGGTAGGTAATAAACCATGTCTAACTCATAAGTGCCACCAGCAGGCAGATCTTTCCAACTTGGTAAGCTGAACGCAACACGGTGCATCGTACCTTCTAAACCACCGATGTTATTTGCTTTCGTGTGACCAGATGCAATGACCGTAAGTCCTCCACCTGATTGATCTTTTGCGTTATCCGGCGCAGAGACAGGAATATCAAACTGGAATTCAGTACCACCAGGAATAGCTTGGCCACTGTTATTGGTGAACGTTACTTTAGGGTTGATTGGATAGTTCTGATCGCCAACTTTAAAGCCGCCGATTGAAACGGAGATATCAACAGCTTCAGCCGGAATTGCGCCTGTCGCGATCTTGTTGCCATAAGGGCTGGCTGACTTAAACTTATCATAGATAGCTTTGGTCATGGTATTACCCATATGGTATTCGCCATTGCCCGATTTACATGCCTGTTCACTAACGTCGACATTAGTACGTTGACCGTTGGCATCTAGCTGATAACAGTTATAGTCACCCGCTAGCTCCCAGAACATGATGCCGCCAATTTCTTTATCAATGACGTAGTCAGCTTTAACACTCACCGATGCTTCATCTTCAGTAGATAGGAATACACTCTTCTCGGCATTCCATAACCAAGGCGCAACCGCCACACTATCGTAGTTACGCTGATAAGTACCTACGAGTTGATCTGTCGGATCGTTAATAGGATCAAGGTTGTACGCGTCGCTGTAAGTACCCCATATGCCATTTTCTAAGTTTTTCGCGTGCCACATCGGGCCTGAGCCTGCACCCATTTCATTACCGTTAGGGTCTAGGTCGTGCCACATATTATCGATACCGAGAGCACCGTTACCACAGTTGTTCTTCTCGCCCTCACCGGTTCCTTCTGCACACTGCGTTTGGTCTGGCAGTGCAGCACGGCCCCAAAGACCATTTGTTCCGCCAGTGACGCCTTGCCAACCACGGGTATAGTAAGGAACACCAATGTTAATACGACCTGCTGGCATTGAGCCACGGAAATAGTGGTAAGCCCAATCGGTATTCAGATAACCAATACCACCATAAGCTGCCGTGCCGTATACATTCCACTGCGCCAACTCTGAATCTTCACCAGTGTCAAACAGCGCCGCATTGTGCCCTACGTGATCATTCCAAGCACCGTGCAAGTCGTAAGACATGATGTTTACGTAATCAAGATACTTCGTGACATCAAACGTCTCCATACCACGTAGCAAGTAACCTGATGACGGTGCCGCAATGGTTAGCATGTAATGAACGCCATCTTGAGCTGAAGCCGCATCTAGTTTTTCACGCAGGACTTTCATCAACTCTTGGTATGATGCCCACAGGTATGGACGACGTGGCTCCATAAACGCCTTGTCATAAGGATTGCCAGCACCTACCATCGAGGTCGGGTACTCATAATCAATATCTAGGCCATCGAATTTATAGGTGCGCATCATCTCAACCGCAGATGCCGCAAACTTTTCGATACCAGCGTGATTAATAGAACCATCGTCATTGGTGGTCATTGTGTAAAAACCACCATCGGCGACTCGGTTTCCATCAGCACCAAAGTGCCCGCCAGTTTCTGCCCAACCGCCAATTGAAATTAGGGTCTTAACACCATAGCGCTCTTTGTAAGTGGCCAGCGCGCCGAAATGACCTTTGAAGCCCAAGCTAGGATCAATATCTACCCCCGCCCACTCTTTAGCTGTTGCAGCATTATTTGGATCGTTAACGTCGCCAAGATTAACCTTACCGTCAGAGCCAATTCCCACAAACGCATAGTTAATATGAGTCAATTGTTCCCAAGGGATGTCTTTAACCAGATAAGCCGCTTGTGGATCATCACCTGCACGCCAACTTGTGAAGTAACCAATCACACGTCGAGGGTGATCCGCGCCCATCAACTCGCGGCCTTCTTCGTCATAGGTAGTACAGTAAGGAACATCTACGCCCTGAGTTTGATAGAGACCATCTGGACGACATGTCGCTACTGTTGGCGCGCTGTTTACTTGTAGAGAAGAAGATGCAGAGGCGGTTGACGCGCCTAAATTATCGGTCGCCTTCGCGTAGACTGCTAAATTACCTGATTGAGTTGTTGGGTAATCGAGCGTGTAAGGCGCAGTGGCAACAGTACCAACTAACGCACCTGCGACATAGAAATCGACTTTATCGATAGTTCCATCGCTGTCCTCTGCTAAAGCGGTTAGAGTGACGACACTACCCAGTTCGACTGAAGCTGTAGACAGATTAAGTTCAACGGTCGGCGCTACGTTGTCTGGGTTAGCCGAACTAACAACAATATTGACGTCGCTATCTAAACTTTGCCCGCCTTTATCATCGTAAGCGACAGCCGTAATCTTGTGGTTTCCTGATGTTGCTGTCCAAATCGCAGAATATGGGGCTGATGTACTTTGGGCTATTACCGAGCCATTTAACAAGAATTCAACTTTGGTGACTGTTCCGTCCGAATCTGCTGCGTCTGCAGAGAGTGATACTACATCGCCTTCTGCAATGGTATCTGACGCTGTAGGAGAAGTAATCGTTGCACTAGGAAGTTCGTTGCCGCCAGTGACATCACAACTGCCAATTTCTTTCCATGGCCCCCATTCACTTGCGGTTTGAGCAGGATCATTGGCTTGAGTCCAATGGTTCGCTTGGTAAGCCTTATCAAGGTATTGGACTTGATCACCGGAATTGTAAACCGTTGTTGATTCCCAGTTATCTAACGTCGAACAATCAACAGCCGCATAGCTATTGAATGCCATCAAGCACGATGCGCTAAGGGTACTTAGCGTAAAGACTCTTTTTTTCGCATTCCTTTTTGATAGGTGCATATTGCGTTATCCTTAAGTTATTGTTTACACGTAATAAAAAGTGGAATAAAGATCACCACGAACTTAAATTACTCAGTGAAATAACATTAGATAACAGCCGCAAAAAGACACGTACAAAATCGTTAGACTTCAAATTCACTCGCAAATCAATGTGTCACTTTTGCAACAGTGAGACGCTTATTTTGCATCAATAACTAATAACTGATTTATTTTGCTTATAAAAAAATAAGCCCCTTCACCAAATCGATGAAGGGGCTCGGTTAGAAGATTGACTAGATCTCCTATAGGGGTCTTGTAGAGACTTGCTCTCTGTTCTCTTAGTATTACTTAAACAATTTTCAAAAAACACTGCAAACTTGTAAAAACCAGTTTCCTCTTTTTAACAAGTTTAGTGTCTATCCATTAACCGTTGTATTAATTTCAGTTGGCGTTTGATTAAAATGACGCTTATATTCACGCGAAAATTGCGATGTGCTGTTGTAACCAACACTTCTCGCTGCGACACCGACTCTCACACCCTCTAGCTGAATCAACTCGCGCGCTTTGTTAAGCCTCACTTTCTTTATATATTGAATTGGCGATTCCAGTGTGACATCCCGAAAAGCTTGGTGGAAGGCCGATACACTCATGTTTGCCTGTTGAGCTAGGTGTTGAACCGTAACTGTTTCATGGTAGTTGTTGTGTAAGAACTCCAGCGCTTTTGCGACACGCGCGTAGTGTCCATCATGACGTGCCAAATCAAACAACACCTGCCCTTCTGAGCTCATAAGCGCTCGATAGGCCAACTCTTCTAGCAAACTATCAGACAAGATTTCAGCTTCTACCGGACAGCATAATGCCTTCATTATTCGCGTACAGACGTCAAGCATTCCATCATCCATTTTTACGGCGCCTAACCCTGCCCCTACACAACGTTCAGCATGGGGCTTATAACAATGCAATGATTCCAATTTATTTACGAGTCGATGAAGCAACTGTGGGTCAATACTGATACTTAAGCCAAGCAACGGTTCTCCGTTTTCCGGAAACGATTCACACTCCAAAGGCATGGGTACACCAACAACTAAATAGTCTTCTGAACCATATCTAACTGGCTTGTCTCCTAAATAGATATTCTTATGTCCTTGCCCAAGAACAATCACACCTGACTGGTAGACAAAAGGTTGGCGATTATTTCCTTTACTACTGCGATAAAAGACTACGCCATCAATTTGGGTCTTTGAAATGCCTTCAAGATTATGCAGTTGCTTTAACTCTACATATTTCTGCATTACATCAGCTAACGACATTCGCACTCCTAAAATTATAGTAATAGGCAACATAATTGGAGAAATTGACCTTTTATGATCCCAATGTCAAGACTAATATGCACAATACAAACTCAGAATGCATCTACATTGAACTGAAAGGCACCCTATGAAATTTAGTTATGTAAACCCTACCCAAATCCAATTCGGTCAGGGACAAATTCAAAGTATTAATTCGATTATTCCTCAAGGCAGCAAGGTTATCGTGATTTATGGCGGTGGCTCGATCAAGCGTAACGGTGTATATGACCAAGTCAGCGAAGCGCTTGCAGGTTACGAATGGGTCGAATTTTCTGGTGTAGAACCAAATCCAACCAAAGAGACGTTAGACAAAGCAGTTTCAATCGTTAAACAAAAGGGAATCGACTTTATTCTCGCTGTCGGTGGTGGTTCAGTGATCGACGGTTCTAAATACGTCGCTGCTGCGTCTCACTATGATGGTGATGGCTGGGATATCATGATCGGTAAGCACCCTGTTTCTTCGGCAATACCGCTAGGTGCGATTTTAACGTTGCCAGCTACCGGTTCAGAGTCGAATATGGGCGCGGTTATCACTAAAGCAGAAACTCACGATAAACTTCCTTTTATGACGCCACACGTACAACCAAAATTTGCAGTGATGGACCCAGATGTCATGAAAACACTTCCTGAGCGTCAGCTTGTTAATGGTATCGTCGATGCTTGGGTTCACGTTTGTGAGCAATACTTGACCAACACTCACGGCGCGATGGTCCAGGATGGTTACGCTGAAGCATTACTCAAGAACTTAAAGCAATTAGGCGAAGAGTTTGAAAATCGTGATAATGATGCATGGCGTGCAAACCTAATGTGGAATGCAAACCAAGCACTGAATGGACTGATTGGTTCTGGCGTACCTCACGACTGGGCAACACATATGATTGGCCATGAATTTACTGCCCTTTGGGGAGTTGATCACGCCCGTTCACTTGCCATCGTTCAACCTTCACTCCTGCGTAATCAATTTGAAGTGAAAAAAGCTAAGCTTGAGCAAATGGGTAAGAATGTGTTTGGATTCAAAGAATCAGAGACACTTGCGCTGCAGACGATCGATGCAATTGAGGCATTCTATCAATCACTCGGCGTTACTACCCAGTTTAATGGATACCAAGGTAGTAAAGAGGATGCTGTCGAGGCAGTAGTTGCACAATTAGAGCAGCATGGAATGGTAGCATTAGGTGAAAATCAGGCGATTAGCCTAGACCAAAGTCGCAATATCTTAGCGACTGCTATTGCGTAACAGATTGCCAATCATTACTCTAAAAAAGCAGCTATTGCTGCTTTTTTTATATGAGAAGGTTTTATGTGGATTGTGATTTGCCTGATATGTTTGGTTCATATCTGGAGTATTGATAGAAAAAATAGAACGATTTTCTATCTAACTAAAGCAACGCCAATTCTCATGATGGCCTATCTGGTCTTCTCTTTCGAAGGCCATGCAAATCAAACTTATGCACTTCTGATTGGATCAGGGTTACTTCTTTCTAGTATCGGGGATCTCTTCCTGATGCACCCCAAAGATAAATTCATTCAAGGATTAGGCGCTTTTTTCCTTGCCCATATTGTTTATACCGCGGCATTTTTTAATGAGGTAAATAGCGTTAGCTTAACGACACTTAGCTTGCTACTTGCGATTGGCGTGATCGTCTATTTGTTTCTTTTACCCACACTTGGCGAGATGAAGTATCCGGTTGCGGTTTACTGCATCGCTATTCTAATAATGGCTTGGGGGGCAATCGACCTTTGGTCTACCTCCCCTTATATTAGCGCCGCCTACGGAGCGCTTGGAGCAGTTGTATTTATCGCGTCAGATTTAGTGTTAGCCATCGACAGGTTTCGCAGTAGTTCTGCCTTCTCAAGGCATGTAATTATGGTGACCTACTATACGGCGCAAGCGCTGCTTACCTTGTCGGTATTGGTTTAGTACTGCGGCTCTTCAACATGGTAGCGATAAATAAGGTCGTCATAATAGTGCTCGCCTATTTTGTACGCATCTTTCTCGCGTTCCGCTAGAGAAAAGCCGGCTTTTTCGAGTACCTTACACGAGGCAATATTGCCATCCGTAACAATCGCGTTTACCGTATCAATCGGGAAGCTCACGGTCATATAATCAATAAGGCCAATCAGTGATTCGGTTCCATACCCCTTACCATGAAATTCAGGGAGCAGTAGATAACCTACTTCTACATGACGATCATTTTGCTCTGAAATACACAAACCCGTTACGCCAATTGCTTCCCCGCTCAACTTTTCACGAATCACTAAGCATAGCCAATGTTGACTCGGCCAAGACCATTCAGGTAAACGTGATTCGAAGCGTTCACGAATCGCAGCGACAGACGGTTTATCGAAAGCATAACGAATGACTTCATCGTCTTGATGCAAACGTTCGAACAGCGTCCAATCCGCTTCTGCGATTTGGCACATATTCAAATGAGTCGTTTCTATTACGTACATTAAAACTCTCTAATCTAATAGTTCGTTTAAGGCTTGTTTTGAGTGCTGGACCAATTGAATTAGTGCCTGCTTGTTGTCGATATAACAAGTTAGTGGCTCACTATCTTTTTCAATCAATAGGCAAATATCAAACAGAGCGTTGAGTCCCATACTTCCAGCTGAACCTTTGAGTTTGTGAGCAAGTTGCTTCACACCGTTATTATCATGGGTGCTTTCCAGCAGTTTAAGAATCTCATCCGCACCTTGATTAAACAAGTGGCCAATGTCTCGCATTTTTGCTTTGCCTAGCACTTCCATATCGGCATTAATAATTTTGCTGTCGATGATTGCTCTCTGTTCCATGTTACTGTCATCCTCATAACATTCAGTTTGCTCAAGAATAAGCTTTTGCCCATCTAAGCTGTTTTGCACAATGACACACAGTGCATCTTTATCGAGTGGTTTAGGTAAATACCCATCAAAACCAGCAGCAAGATAACTTTGTACTTCTTCATCGTATACGTGAGCGGAGACCGCAATCATAGGCGTTGCTGCGATACCGAGTTGAGTCTCTGCTTGCTTGAGTTCAGCGAGTAACTCAATACCATCACAATCTGGCAGGTTTATATCCATCAAAACAATGTCGAATCGTTGCTCATTAAACAAGCCCTTCGCTTGTTTGCCATCTATCGCCGTCTGGACGGTATGCCCCATACTTTCTAAGAAGCCTTCTGCAACCATGCAGTTCACCGGATTATCTTCAATCAATAACACCTTGGCTTTAAGCTTACATTCCGAGACGATTTCAGACTCTTCTACTGCTTGTCCTACGGTTAAAGGAATTGAGAACCAAAAGCGACTTCCTTCGCCAACATGAGATTCAACTAACAGCTTGCCATTCATCGCTTCAACAATACGTTTGCTGATGGCTAAGCCTAACCCAGTGCCCCCCTTGGAGCTTAATCCCCCGGTAGCCTGGGTAAACGCATCAAACAGGGTAACCTGCTCTTGCTCGCTAATACCCACACCGCTGTCAGAGACCTCAAACAAAACGTTTCCATCAAGGTCGGGATCGAGGGACACATAGATATCGACGTAGCCACGATCGGTAAACTTGATCGCATTACCTACCAAGTTATTAAGAACTTGGCTTATGCGAGTGACGTCGCCACGCCAAAACTTATCAACATCGCTTTCAATCGTGCATGCTAGTTCGAGAGACTTCTCTTTCGCTCGCCCATCCAGAAGGTGTTTAGTATCATCAACCATAGAGTAAAGGTTAAAGTCGATAGGTCGAATTTCTAGGTGACCCGCTTCTATTTTCGAGTAATCAAGTACGTCATTGAGAATAGCCAGAAGTGTTGTACCACTGCGGTTTATCACATCTACGTAATATCCCTGTTTGCTATCTAAACCGGCATCTTTTAACAGCCTTGCCGTCCCAAGCACTCCATTCATCGGCGTACGAATTTCATGGCTCATCGTTGCTAAAAATGCCGATTTTGCTCGGCTCGCTTGTTCGGCGAGTGAGCGAGCTCGTGCGTGATTTTCAACTTCTTCATTGAGACGCACGTTGGCATTTTGAAGTTGATGCGTTCTTTCAGTAACCAACTCTTCTAGATGCTCTTTATGTTCTTGCAACTCTCTTTTAGCCTTCGCTTCACTTTCCGCGACCACTTTCAACGCATGCGCAGTGTTGCGAGCAGTAATGATAGCTTGCCCCATATGAGCTAACTCATCGTTGCCTTTAACGGTAACATCGACTTGAAGCTGACCTTTTGCAATCGACAAAAGCGCCGAAGAATACTCAGCAAGACGCTTTAATACCGAGACATAAACGACTTTCCAAACGATCAACACGACGATCACCATACCAAGGACGGTGATAATCGTTAAGGTAAGCTGCGCATAATCTAATGTAGTTTTTAACTCTGACACGGCCACGGTGGTTGCGGCGTTTGATTCATCAACCAGTTTGTTTACTGTCGTATTCAGGGTAGAAAACTGATCTAAGGTGTTTTGCATCAATTGTTGAGCAAGCGCTTCATTCTCGTAACGTTTGAGCAAGACATCAAACACCACTTCTCGCTCTTCCAGTTGTTTTAACAGGTCAACCATTTGAATCGAGCGCGTAGGATCCTCAACCGCTTGTACGCGACGTTTCATTATCGACAAATTGCTCACAAACTCCTGCCGAATCGTTTTGATTCGGTCGATGTCTGAAATCGTACGAGTCTCTTCAATGTGATTAAGAAGCTTAAAAGCGAGTAGATGCAGTTCATGAAGACGTTCGGAGAGATCCAAATCGACTTCAACTAAGGTATCAAGCGCTTTGTAAGCTTGTTGAGTCTTTTGTTTGGACAGCAAATCGTAAATGTGAGTAACGTTAGCGACAGCAATGGTTGACGTATTAGAGACCTGTGTGCGTGTCAGTTGTTCGAGTTCCTGAGCAAGCTTTCGGAGTTCTTCTGTACGCACAACCAAGTCTTGGTCTAGAAACAGGCGTTTTTCTACGGTAATACCCAGTTTGGCAAGCGTATCGATGACAACCTGCAAATCCGTCTCGAGTTTGGTTAACAGTTCGGAGTCAAACGAGTCTGAGCCTAACTGCTTGATGTGCGTCAGTAAGGCTTCTAGCTGTGAGAACAACTCCTGACCAGCTTGCTGGCGCTGTTTTTCGCTCTTCGCATTAGATAAAACCTGCACCGATGAGATGATCCTAGAACTAAGCGCAGAGACCTGACGCGCTTCTATCATGGAAGGAATCGCTGAATTAACTACATTACGCTCAGTTTTAGCCACAAAGCTAAAACCAAACACACCTATCAGAGCAGAGATCAAAACCAGCAAGGCCATCGCCAAGAATGCGAACAATAACTTACGACCAATACTGGCTTTAGCGAGTAACACGATGAATCTTCACTTCTTTAGTCATCTATAATGCGGTATATTTTGCAGTGTTTATAGGGCCTTTACCAACGAAATACTGCATGTCTTTGATCTCCGCTATTAAAAAGCGCGCTACAACCTTCAGTGCTCTGCTACTGATTGCTTTTGCCAATCAGGCATACGCGCAAGAACCGCTTAGAATTTGTGGGATCTACCCTCATTTAAAAGACTCATACTGGTTATCTGTCAACTACGGAATGGTTGACGAAGCAAAGAAACAGAACGTTGACTTAAGAGTTCTAGAGGCAGGTGGCTACCTAAATTTGGAAAAGCAGCGCCAACATTTATCCTTATGTGTTCGTTGGAACGCTGACGCTATCATTTTGGGCACTGTCGCTCCTGACCTGTTTTATGACTCACTCCGCCAATATGTCGGTAGTACTCCAGTGTTTGCGACCGTCAATAAATTCCTAGTTGATGACACAAATAAAACCAATCTTAAAGGCGAAGTTGGCGTCGATTGGTATTGGATGGGCTATTACACCGGCGAGTATTTGAGATCTAAACACCCTAAAGGTTCTGGCATCGCTAACGTATCGCTTTTACCTGGCCCGAAATCGAGTGGTGGTACTAAGCCTGTCATCAAAGGTTTCTATGCTGCGATTAAAGACAGTGACATCAACATTACAGAAACCTTATGGGCAGACAATGACAAAGAGTTACAGCGTAACCTAGTTCAATCTGCTATCGATAACCCAGACATCGATTATATCGTTGGTAGCGCTGTCGCCATTGAAGCTGCAATCAGTGAGCTTCGCAGTGCCGGAAAAACTGACGATATTGGCCTAGTCTCTACCTATTTAAGTCATGGTGTCTATCGCGGCTTACTAAGAGATCGCGTTGAATTTGCTCCTACTGATAAAATGGTTTTACAGGGACGCCTGTCGATTCAGCAAGCAGTGAGCTATCTGCGCGGTGAGCAGTATGAACCAGTGATGGCACCTATCATCGAACCACTGACACCACATAAATTGAACCCAAAGGTGATTGAACAATCGTTGTCACCTTCGGAATATCGACCAACTTTTTACGTCTATAACGAAAACAAATAATTAGGAAGTCTAAATGGAAAAAACGACTCGTACTCTCCCGGAAAATAAACATATCGCTTTGGTTGCACACGACAACTGCAAGCCAGAGTTACTTCGCTGGGTAAAAGAGAACAAAGAAAAACTACAGGGGCACTTCCTTTACGCAACAGGCACCACTGGCTCTATGCTGAGTAAAGAAACCGGATTAGCGATTAAAAGTATGATCAGCGGCCCGATGGGGGGCGACCAACAGCTTGGTGCCTTGATCTCTGAAGGTAAAATCGATGTATTGATTTTCTTCTGGGATCCATTAAATGCTGTACCACATGACCCTGACGTAAAAGCATTATTACGTATCGCGAGTGTTTGGAACATCCCTGTCGCGACCAACCGTGCGACGGCGAAATTCATTATCGAATCAGAGTTAATTGAGAAAAAAGTGGATATTGAAATTCCAGACTACGAAGCTTACTTGGCCAATCGTACTTAGAGCGTTGAATGACTAAAAAAGCCTGCGGATATGCAGGCTTTTTTATTAGTTGATGCTTATGGACACTCTTACTACCACCGCATATAGCAATATCTTACTCGATATACTGATTCTAGGTGACGTTGTTCACATGAGTTTTTGAGAATCACTTCCATCAATATATGAATTGCTTCTCAAATTTCTGCAATTCATCTCGCCGATGGGCTTCCAAATAGCGAATTAGACTAAAATAGAATTGTAACGATTCAGGTATATAGTTAACCTGTCAACATAATAAAAAAACAACATTAAAGTCACTTTCGCTGCTAGGAGAATATTTATGAAATCAGACCATGCAAAGCATGATGTGCTTTGTTGTCCACTTTGTGGCAGCGAAGAATATTTGTTATCTAGCAACGATAAAATGTTATGTGCAGAATGCGGCTCATTCTTTGAAGACATTAAGTCAATTGTTATCACCCAACCCGCTATACCACATATTTCAGCATGTAGGTCCATCAGCCCACTGCTGTCATTGCCAATGCATTAACTGACTAAGACTGTCTTCAATTCTCTGAGGTTTTTGATTTTAAGTAAGTCGAGTTTGTGGCTCTTACTATTCAAACCAACTAAGTGGACAGTTTTCACTCCTGCCCTCACGCCAGCTTCAAGACCTTTTGGCGTGTCATCAATATAAACACACTCTTGCAGTTTGAATCCCATGTTCATGGCACTATAAAGAATTAAGTCGGGTTCAGGCTTCCAGCTATTGGTATCAAAAGCTGAGAAAATCTTGCCTTTGAAGAAAGGTAATAGTCCGGTTAGCTCTAGGCATCGTTCAATTTTAAAGCTAGGACCATTCGACGCTACGCAATATTCGACACCTGCACCTTTGAGAAATTCGAGCGTTTCGAATACTCCATCCATGGGTTCAAGTTGTTGTTCAAAAAGAGCGTCGAGGATGTCTCGATAAACGGGTTCAAGTTTATCTATAGAAACATTGATGCCTAAGCGGTGTTTTGTACTGGCTAAGATATCGGCAAGCTTGCCACCTTCAAAGTGGCTAACCGCCTCTTCCATTGAAAGTGTACCTCCAAAACGACGGAAGGTCTCACACAAGGCTTGGCAGCAAAGCTTTTCACTATCGACAAGCGTACCGTCACAATCAAAGATTACACATTGAGCATTAGTCTTGGTCTTAGTCATTCAAACTACCTTCTTAATTCGCATTAAGAAATAATAAAAAAAATCACAGTAATTAAAATGACGAAGTTAACAGTTTACCCCTTAGTAATTCGCTTATAGTCAGAACTTTAGAGCGCATCACCCTTTTACAAAGGAATTACTTTTCGATAAGAATCTCGATATTAGCAGGAAATTCGTTGCTTAACTTGGAGAGCAAAGCAGCGATAAAATCAGTGGATGATGGCTCTCTCCCCTTGATCACAACGTCAGAAATCAACACGTTCTGTTCAGATTTCGTGATAATTGCAGCAGCAACCGGTTCGCCCGACTGAAACCCTAGATACAATGAGCAAGGCTCTGAATAAATTATTTGGGTTAGGAATTCAACGATCATCTCTTGCTCAAAATCGCTTTGCCATTGGCTAGCTTGAATAAGGGCAAACATCACCGTGAGTCGGTGGAAATCGACAAGAAAAATATCGTCAGGACTAAATGGGGTTTCTATGGTTGGTAGTTCAGTGACTACTTGATATTCACGCGTCGCAACTGCTTGTTTATAGAGCTCTAAACCTTTTAGGCTTTCTTTGGTAGGAAATTGCACATCGATTTGCTGATACAGCCATGAATTCTTAATTTGAGCAATTTGGGGAATCAACGTCGTCATGACTAAACCTGTCTTTGTACTATAACTAGCTGAAGCTTACTCGATAACACATTGAGCTCACAAGTCTTTTACATACATATTGCCCATCTAAACAGAAAAGCTGATATGCTACTTGTGTTTCACCTAAATATACTTGGCAAAGGACTCGTTAAAATGTTCAAAAAAACTGCAGTAGTCGGATTACTCGCGCTAGGACTAACCGCTTGTGACAGCAGCGATGAGGTGGGTGATGTAAGCCTAGGTTTGTTTACGATGAAAGATATCAAACTAAACCATATGCAAGATCCTGTTGTAACAGGCGTTACCTGTCATGTTGCTTCAATCGAAGCGGACTTTAGTCTAGCTGACCCAAGTGATAGCTCAATCTCTTGTCGCCAAACTGGTGAGATCACCCCAGAGATGATTGCGAATATTGATAAGTCTAAAAATGGTGAAGTGGTATTTAAGAAATCTAAAAGTATCTTTTTCAAGAGTATGAAGATTCGTCGTATTATCGACGTTGAAAACCAGACTTTGATGTACTTGTCATATTCTACCAAAGAGACATCCGGCAGCTTCAAACATAGCCTTTCAACGGTCCCACTTTGGGGCACAAAAGCTTATGGCGCTTATCAAGGCGAGAAATAGGTTATTAAAGGGTCAAACAGTTAAGTTTGGCCCCTTTTTATGTAATAAATATGAAAGCAATCTTTCACACATGTGATATTATGCGGGAAAATTTCCAACTCCACTTTTAACATGAAGTTTCCCGGACAGCGCAAATCTAAGCACTACTTTCCAACTCACGCTCGTGATCCACTCATCAATCAGATGAAGCAAACGCCAAAGCTATTTCGCCCAATCGTGGTCGGTGTTGGTCAGACTATCGTTGATATCGAAGCGCGAGTAGACGACGAATTTCTCGCCAAATACGAACTGAGTAAGGGACACTCACTAGTTTTAGAAGAGTGCCAAGCTGACGCTCTTTATAAAGAGTTGGTAGAACGTGAGTTAATCACGCACCAATACCCTGGTGACACCATCGGTAACACGCTTCATAACTACTCTGTTCTTGCTGATAGCAAGTCCGTCTTGCTTGGTGTTATGTCACGCAATATTGAAGTAGGCTCTTTCGCTTACCGTTACCTATGCCGCACTTCTTCACGCATGAACCTTAACCATTTACAAATGGTCGAAGGTTCAATTGGTCGCTGCTACACATTGATTTCCGAAAATGGTGAACGTACGTTTGCGATTAACGAAGGTCATATGAACAAACTTCGTCCTGATAGCATTCCTGAAGAGGTATTCGATAAAGCATCAGCTTTAGTCGTTTCTTCATACCTAATGCGTGGTAAACCAGAAGATCCAATGCCGCAAGCTGTCGCACGTGCTATTGAAATTGCCAAGGCGAAGAATGTTCCTGTTGTACTTACCTTGGGTACGAAATGGGTCATCGAAGGCAATGCGAAATGGTGGCAAGACTACATCAAAGAAAACATCTCAATTGTTGCGATGAACGAAGAAGAAGGTGAAGCCTTAACAGGTGAGAAAGATCCACTTCTTGCAGCAGATAAAGCCTTAGAGTGGGTAGATGTTGTCCTTTGCACTGCAGGCCCTGTAGGACTGTATATGGCGGGTTATACTGACGAATCAGCCAAGCGTGAAACAGAACTGCCTTTGTTACCGGGTAACATCCCTGAATTCAATAAATATGAGTTCAGCCGAGCGATGCGCCGTTCTGACTGTGTGAATCCAGTTAAAGCATACTCTCATATCGGCCCATACCTTGGCGGTCCGCTTGAGATCAAGAATACCAATGGTGCAGGCGATGCCGCTTTGTCAGCATTGCTTCATGATATGGCCGCAAACAGCCATCACCACATGAACGTTCCAAACTCATCTAAGCACGATCAGCCATATTTGACCTATTCATCGTTGTCTCAAATTTGTAAGTATGCAAACCGTGTAAGTTACGAAGTACTGACTCAGCACTCTCCTCGCCTAGCTCGCGCACTACCAGAGCGCGAAGATAGCCTAGAAGAAGCGTACTGGGATCGTTAATAAAAAAGCCGCTAGTCATAGCGGCTTTTTTATATCACATTGTTTCTGTTTTACAGGGGTAATGTTTTAACTTACCTGACTCTACTAACACGCAATCCATACCTGCCGCGTGAGCCGCTTTCAGCCCTAACTGGGTATCCTCAAATACGACGCACTCCTTAGCTGCCAACCCGATCAATTGCGCTGCTTTAAGAAAAGTATCTGGGTTAGGTTTATGATTTTCTACATCCGTCGCCGTAACAACCGCATCAAATCGCTCAATAAGTTTTGCTTTAGTGAGTAGTCGAATTGCACTTTCACGCTGGCTCCCCGTTCCAACTGCAAGTTTCTTATGACCATAGAAATGGTTAAGGACATTGACTGTACAATCGATATTTTCTCCGTGCTCATCCAGGTCAGCAAAAGCCGCCATTTTGTAGCGTGATACGGCCTGAGGGTCAAGAACCATACCATGCTTTGCATTGACTTCTGCGGCTATTTTATAACTTGGCATTCCACCTAAGCTATGTAGCCACTCCTTGGTAAAAGGAAAACCAAAGTGCTGCGCAGTTTTTGCCCACGCAGTCAGGTGTGCAGGCATCGTATCAATCAAGGTCCCATCCATATCAAAGATAATTCCTTGATACATTTCTAATGTTTTATACATCTGACACTCACTTTTTTACATACAAGCATTGATTGCCGTTATACTTCATCCATAGTGATTGAATTGATATATTTATTATTAACAGCTAACATCACTATAAATACTTATAAATCGCTTACTTAACGGACTAAGGTAATCTCATGAATATCAAGAATAAACTGTATTCATTAGGTGTTGTAGCCATTTTTGGGGTTGTAACGGTACTTTTTGCAACAACCCACTTTACCCAAACTACTTCTCAATTGAACCATGCGAGCTTGTTGGTCGCTAAACTTGAAATACGCCTGTTGAATTTACGTAGAAACGAAAAAGACTTCTTACTGCGTAAAGATATGAAGTATTTAGACAAGTTCAACAGCAATATGGATATTTTCCTCGGGTTAGAAAACGAACTATCTTCGGTTTTATCCGAGAACTCACTTCCTTCTAGTTCTCAACTAAAGGTCGATATTCTCAATTACCAACAAGGCTTTAATAAGTTAGTGCGAGCCTATGAACAACTAGGCCTTAAGCCAGAAGACAAGTTGGTAGGCCAATATCTATCTGATTTAACGAGTATTAAGTCATCTCTTTCAAGCGATCAGCTAGTTAAGCTTTTTGAATTCAATACTCAGGTCCTCGCCGGTAATTTCGTTCCAGAGCACTTACCGCCAAACGCTGAACGCCTAACTTCATCAGCAAAAGCGTACATTCAGCAAAATACACTGATTGGACTTAAATACAACCAAGGGTTATTGGGTGAGACTCGTAACTTATCTCACACAGTTGAAAAACAATTCAAATCATTTGTTCAAGCACTCGATGAGCAAACCCAAGCGACTAAAGAGCAACTTGCTTCTCTAAAAATGATAATGACCGCAATTGTCGTCTTGATTATCTTCGGTTTTATTTTTCAGATATCAAGAACGATCAATCAACAAGTCGCGTCATTACTTTCTGCGATCCAAGAAATTGCCAAAACCAACAACGTGTCATTGCGTGCGAACTTAACGCGTAACGACGAACTGAGCCAGATTGGTAACTACTTTAATATGCTGTTGGATAAATTCGAGCACCTCATCTCAGGCACTCAATCCAAGTCTTCAGCGCTATCTGGTAGTACATCAAATATGCATGGTGAGTTGCAAAACGTAATGGAGCAATTTCACGTCCAAGCAAACCATACCAGTATGATGGCGACATCCGTGCAAGAAATGGTTTCTACCATCAATGAGATCTCGGAAAGCACAGCTGTGGCAGTAGAAGGTGTTCAACAAGCCTCCGTCAACGCGCAAAGTGGCCGAAAAGTCGTAGAAACAACCGTTAGCAACATCGATCAGCTATCAAGCATTCTAGGTAACAGCCAAGAGTCTATTAACTCTCTAAATAATCACGTCGATAAAATTGGCGACGCCGTTAATATTATTCAAGAAATCGCGGAGCAAACTAACTTACTAGCGCTTAATGCTGCGATTGAAGCAGCTCGGGCTGGCGAACAAGGCCGTGGTTTTGCCGTGGTAGCCGATGAAGTTCGCGCACTGGCAAGCAGAACCCATCAATCGACGGAAGAAATTACCAAAGTTGTTACCGCGATTCAGAGCCAAATGTCTGAGGTGGTAACCAATATTGACCAATGTAACGATCAAGGTGCACAGACTTTAGAAGCTTCACAAACACTGGATAGTAGCTTATCGCAGATTATTGATGATATGACCAACATTCAGGCTAATTCCGAGCGTATTGCCTCTGCAATTGAAGAACAAGGTATTGTGATGAATCAAGTCAGTGACTCAATCACAGAGCTAAATACCATTTCTGAAGGTAACATGGGATCTGCGCAGCAATGTCTCACCGAGGTTGATGGTATTTCAGCTCAAGCGGCGGATATGGATAATGCCGTTGCCGAGTTCAAAACGTCGTAATGCTATTGGTATGATTAGACTGGCAATGAAATACTGATTTACTGTCGCCCTGATACGAAAAACCCTAGCAGATTTGCTAGGGTTTTGTTTATTGGGTGTTTAATTTAGTTCTATTCGTCATCTAATGGAATCAGCTTGGTATTGCCACCATGTGCTTTTTCGCGTTTACGCTGAACCATGGCGTAGAAGCCCGGAATTAAGAATGTCCCCGCTAAGAGTACACACAAAAGTCCACCGATTAGGGAAATACCTAAAGAGTTCTGGCTCACGTGTCCTGCACCGGATGCAAAGATCAACGGGAAGATACCCAAGATAAATGACCAAGACGTCATATTCACCGCTCTAAAGCGCAGCTTACCCCCTTCTACCGCTGCCTTATCAATCGGCACGTCTTTCTCTTCACGCTCTACTTTGGCGAACTCTACAATCAAAATTGCGTTCTTCGCCGCGAGCGCTATGAGTAGTACTAAGCCTATCTGTGCATACAGGTTCAGCGGTGTCCCTGTTAAGTTCAGAGCCAAGAAAGAACCTAAGGTCGCGATTGGCACCACCAATATGATCGCGAGCGGAATCGTCCAACTCTCATACTGCGCAACCATAAACAAGTAGATAAAGATCAACGCGAGGGCAAACGCGAAGATAGCTTGGTTACCCGCAAGAACTTCTTGGTAGGCCATACCAGTCCACTCATATTGATAACCTTGCGGTAGTATCTCTGCTGCGACGCGCTCCATGGCAGCAATCGCATCACCACTTGAGTATCCCGGTGCAGGTTGACCTTGAATAATCGCACTGCGGTACATGTTGTAACGCCATGCAACATCTGGCTCAAAGATTTGCTCATAGCTCACTAAGGTGCTTAAAGGAATCATCTCGCCGCTTGATGAACGCACATGGAAACGCTCTAGGTCTTCCATTCCTTTACGGTGTTCCCCATCCGCTTGCATGGTCACTCGGAAGTTCTTACCAAACATGGTGAAGTCGTTGACGTAAAGCGAGCCTAAGTTACCCTGTAGCGTTTGAAAGACACTTGATAGTGGAATTCCAAGTTGCTGCGCTTTCTCACGATCGATATCAACATAGTAGTGAGGCACGTTGGCGCGGAATGTACTGAAGGTGAAGCCAATTTCAGGTTGCTTGTTCGCTTCCTCAATCATCTGGCCCATCACCATCGCAAGATCGGTTCTGCTTCGACCTAGCGTATCTTCTAGTACAAACTCAAAGCCTGACGCAGCACCCATTCCTGGAACGGCCGGTGGCCCCATGGCAAAGACAATGGCTTGTGGTAACTGCATCGCCGCACGTCCGTTAATACGCTGCGCAATTGCGTTGGCTGAATGGTCGCCATCAAAGCTATTTCTTGTATCCCAGTCATGTAGCTTGATGAATAATGACGCGCCATTAGATGCCGCTGCACCGGTCATAAATGCGTAACCGTTAGCAACGGTAATACCATCAACACCCGGCTCTTGCTCAACCATATCGATAAGCTGCTTGGTCACTTCCTCAGTACGAGATAGCGACGCTGCATCTGGCAACTGTACATTAACCAGCAAGATGCCTTTATCTTCTTGTGGGACAAACGCCGTTGAAGTGGTTTTAGCGAAGAATGTCACCGCGCCAACTGCAACAACAAAGAACGCCACCAGAAGCAATGCTTTCTTAACCAAGAAGCCCGCAATTTGACCGTAACGCACCGTAATGCGCTCTAAACCTGAATTGAATGCCGTAAACCAGCGTGATGTATTGCCACCACCCTGCTTCAACACCAATGAACACAAGGCTGGTGACAGCGTCAGTGCATTGATAGAAGAGATAACAACCGAAATACAGATCGTCAGCGCGAACTGGCGGTACATGATCCCTGTTATGCCCGGAAGCATCGCTACTGGCAAGAATACCGCCAATAACACCAAGGTAGAGGTGATAATTGGCCCAGTCACCTCTTTCATCGCGATTAAGGTCGCTTTACGCGGTGATAAAGATGGATCTTTTGCCATTGTCGTATCGACGTTTTCGATTACCAAAATCGCGTCATCAACTACGATACCAATCGCAAGAATCAAACCAAACAAGGTAACCGTATTGATGGTGAAACCTGTGGTCTGCATGATCGCAAACGTACCAATCAGAGATACAGGAATCGCAACAACAGGAATTAGTGTTGCGCGAGCACTACCTAGGAACAGGTAGGTCACGGCAATCACCAACAAAATTGCTTCAATTAGAGTTTTAACTACGCCCTTAATTGACTCGGCGACAAACACTGTGGTGTCGTAACTGGTCTCGTACGCCATCCCTTCAGGGAAGTTGACACTTAAGTTATCAAGCAGCTCCATGACCGCTTTACCACTTTCCAATGCGTTAGCATCTGATTGTAGAGACAGAGCAACAATGGACGCGTCTTGGCCACGGAACTTACCGCTACCATCGTAGAACTTCTTACCTAGCTCAACGCGTGCAACATCTTTTAGGTAAACTGAAGAGCCATCAGGATTCGCGCGTAGAACCACATTCTCGAACTCATCAACGCTTTCCAATCGACCTTTAGTTACAAGGTTGAACTGCACTTCTTGCGCTTCACTGTACGGCGCTGCGCCAACACGGCCAGCTGCGACCTGTACGTTTTGCTCTGCTAATGCGCCGTATACATCACTTGTGGTTAGCTTCAAGTTAGCCATTTTTTCTGGATCAAGCCAAACACGCATTGCGTATTCACCGCCACCAATTACGCTAACCTCACTAATGCCCTTAACGCGCGCCAATTGGTCTTTCACATTAAGGTTAATGTAGTTGATCAAGAATTGATCGTCATACTTACCATCTGGTGAGTAAAAGTTAAGTACCATTAGCAGGTCAGGCGAACGCTTTTTAACGGTCACACCAACCATACGCACTTCTTGAGGCAGTTTAGACTCAATTTGAGACACACGGTTTTGTACGTTAACCTGCGCCATGTCAGGGTCAGTGCCAACGTCAAACGTTACGTTCAGATTATACGAGCCGTCGTTAGCACTTTTCGAAGACATGTAGATCATGTTTTCGACGCCATTGACCGAGGTTTCTATCGGGTCCGCTATTGCCTGCTCAACAACTTCAGCACTTGCGCCTGTGTAGTACGCTGTCACACTCACCGATGGCGGACTGATTTTCGGATATTCAGCTACAGGCAAGATCGCTAACGAGATCGCCCCTGCCAAAGTCAATATGATAGAGATGACCAGCGCAAACTTAGGGCGCTGGATAAAGAAACGACTTAACATTTACACCTCTCTATTCAGCAGTTTGTGGCTGTTCAAAACGAACTGGAACACCATTACGGATACGCTGTAATCCTTGCGTAATGACTTGTTCGTCCGCATTGATACCACTTCTGACAATGACTCCTTTCTCTAATTGTCTGCCAAGCTCAACGTTTCTTCGCTCTGCAACGTTTCCTTCTGCTACAACCATGACAAAGTTACCTTCTAGGTCAGTTTGTACAGCTCGGCGTGGAATGACGATGACATCCATCGGTTGTTTTTCACGTAGTTCGATACGAATGTGCTGGCCTGGTAGTAAGCGATAGTCAGGGTTATCAACAATAGCGCGCATTGCCAATGTACCGGTGTTCAGGTCAATTCGATTGCCTAAAAAGTCTAACTTGCCTAAATGTTCAAACGGTTGGCCATTTTCCAGTACCACTTGTACTTCTACTGCATCAGCTGAACCTTCCCCTTTAACCTTATCCATACCAAGTTCTAGACGTTCACGTTCACTGATACTAAAGCTGGTATGAACAGGATCTAAGCTCACTAATGTCGTCAAAATGCCAGATTGAGGAGAGACCAAATCACCGGTGCTTACTTTACTTTGTGCAATACGCCCCGAAAACGGTGCTTTAATTTGGGTATAGGAGAGATTGACCTCTGCAAGGTGAGTCTGTGCCTTTCCAGCTTCAACTTGTGCTTGTGCACCTAGCAATGCAGCGTTGAGGTTATCGAATTCAGATTGAGAAATGCTGCCTTTAGGCAATAGGTTTTTACCACGTTCGAAGTCGAGTTCTGCTTTCTTTAGTGTCGCTCTTGCTTGAGCCAACGCAGCTTTGGCACTTGCGAGTTGTGCTTCAAATGATGATGGTTCGATTGAGTAGAGTAACTGGCCCTTTTCGACCATCTCACCCTCTTCAAAATGTCTCGCTTTAAGATAGCCAGTCACTTGAGCAGTGATATTGGTATCTTCAACAGCTTCAACGCGTCCGATGTAAGATTTGCTCTGCTGATGAGGAGTAAATTGAGCTTGCTCTGCTACTACGAGCTGGGCAGGTAATTGTTGCTTTCCTTGGGTATTATCGCCGCATCCTACGAGAAAAAGAGCACTACTAAGTGCCGTGAAGAGTAACGTTTTTTTCATTGAATAGACCGTTAGATAAATAAAAAAATGGGCTTATCTAAAGCTACCTAACGGTCTACAAATTAATGTCCGAGAATTATCAGGACGCTCAGCTTAAGTGTATCAAGCTGTTACAGTTCCAGACTTAATGTGACTAGCCACACAATCTAGTAGTTCTTGCCCTGAATTCCACTTGTAGACAAGCTCCGGGACTTGATTGCCACAAGGCGCATTCCACAACCTTTCTAGGTCACACTTTCCGCCTAGATGGTCATAAAATTCTACCGCTTGTTTATTGTCCTTCATGACTTCTAAATAGACGCCATTGTCTGGGAAATACTGTGCAATCCACTTTGCCATTTCAGATAACAACTGCACACCTAAACCACGCCCTCGATAGGCGGGATCGATATGCAGAGCGTCAATGATGGTCCCTTTTTCAAAATCATGATTACCAAATGCGCAAATAAAGCCACACAGTAGCCCGCCTTCTTCAAGGAGCACGACATGTTGGTTAAACGGTGGGTTAATTAGGCGAGTTTGCCAAATTGCGGATCGTTCATCTTGAACATCATTTTCGAGAAAGTCTTTACCGAGTATCCCGTAGTAAAACTTCTTCCAGCTCTCTGCATGCAGTGTAGCAATGCGCTCGTAGTCGCTATATTCAGCTACTTTCAATTCCATTTGTAGTACCTTATTACTTCCTGTAAGGATTGTTTACCCCTTCATACTATAAAACATTTAACTAAAAGCCAAACATTCTGAAACATTACCTATTCGTAATGCATAGTCACCCTTATAAAAGCTACAAATCGTTACCAAATATCCCTTTTACGCCTCATAAATTTGAATTATCCCGTTTGACTTACACGTGTACGCTGATATTCTAGCGAACAACTGTTAGCTGAAAGGAAATCACCATGTCTGGCTCTAGTAAACCACCGCTGATTTGGTTAAACATTTTTATCTTTTTATCATCATTTATCGTCGCTACCGTGGTAGTTCCTTGGTATGGAATCACATTAGGCTATGGCGCCGAACACCTTATTTGGTTTGTTGTCGCATTTTCGTTTTGTAACCTATCGATTACTGCCGGATATCATAGATTGTGGTCGCACAAAACTTTTGAAGCGCACTGGTCATTACGCTTACTTTTCGCCATCGGTGGTGCCTTCGCTCTGCAAAATAGTGCACTTCATTGGAGTTCCGATCACCGTATCCACCACAAGCATGTTGATAACAACGATAAAGATCCTTACTCAGCGAAACGCGGTTTTTGGTTTTCTCATATTGGTTGGATGCTGCGTGAGTACAATGCGAACACCTACACTGACTACTCAAATTGCCGAGATTTACAGAAAGATAAGATAGTAATGTGGCAACACAAATACTATGTTCCACTGGCTATTGCGACTAACTTTGGTATCCCAATTCTTCTAGGTGCAATCTACGGCGATATGATCGGCATGCTGCTCGTCGTTGGTGTATTGCGCTTAGTACTTAGCCATCACTCTACATTCTTTATCAACTCACTGGCGCACATCTGGGGCTCACAGCCATACACAGACAAGAATACCGCTCGTGATAACGGAGTTTTGGCCGTGTTCACATTCGGTGAGGGTTACCACAACTACCACCACATCTTCGAAAATGACTACCGCAATGGCATTTACTGGTGGCAATACGATCCAACAAAATGGTTGATAAAATCCTGCTCTTGGCTCGGGCTAACTAAAAAGCTGCGAGTAACACCTAAGCTAAAGATTGAAAAGGCCAAAGCGAAACAAGCGCTCACCACGGCGTCTAAGAACGTGAGTTCGCTACCAAACGCTAAGCTGCTTAACGAGGCATTAAACAAAGAATTTGAAGAGCTAATGGTCAAAATGTCTGACTACTACGACGTGAAAAAGCAGATGTTGGAAGCTAAACGTGCTGACTTAACACAGAAATATGAACGTTCCCTGTTAAAAGTTCGCTACCAGCAAATGAAGAGCGACCTCGCCGCTCAGCGGAAAAGTTGGGAAATGCTTGTCGCTCAATACGCATAGCGACCAATACTCAAAGGGCTCTCATTAAAATATGAGAGCCTTTTTTGCAAACTCGAGGGAAAACCTAATTAATCCGTTTTTAATGTAAACTCAATACAATCAATCATACTGCCATTGAGTTTAGCGTAATCTTTCACTACACGAACCTTAGTAAAGCCATTCGATAACAACACCTTTTGCGAAGCTTTGTTTTCTACTTCGGCATAGGCAAATAAACGCTCAACTCCCTGGGCATTCAAAATGACCTTTCCTCTCTCTAATGCTCGTGTTGCTACACCCTGAGAGACGAATCGCTGACCAACTCGATAACCAACGTGAGCGCTCTTTTTCTTAAAGTCTAAATTTGAAAAATTGAGTCGTCCCACAATGGTTTGGTTATTGTCTTTGATAAGTAATGGGAGCAACTGACGGCATTTGTATTCGAGTAGGAACTCTTGAATGTGAGCTTTAACCCCATCAAGTGAATAGAAGTCTTGTTCCCGTGGAGGGATAAATTGCTCGAACCAAGATTTGTTTTCCGATTCGAAAATCAGCAACTGCTCAGCATCTTCAAGAGTGAGCAGTGCCAATGTAAGTTCAGTCAAATCCGTTTTACTGTTCACCTACATTCCTTTGGTTTAGCGCTTTTTACCACGGTTAGCATGAATCTTAAGTTTAGCCTTCATTTTGCGCTTGTCAGAGTTTCGACCTTTGCGTTTTGGTGAGCGATCCGTTTCAACCTCTTCAATCAAACTAGGTTCAAATCCTTCAAGCCACTCTTGAGGCAGCTTACCGTCTAATAGGCGTTCAATCGCCTCAAGCAAGTACTCTTCATCTCGACTCATTAATGACACCGCGAAACCTTCTTTACCAGCGCGTCCAGTACGGCCAATACGGTGAACATAATCTTCCGCTTTATACGGCATATCGAAGTTCACAACCTGTTCGAGTTGCTGAATGTCTAAGCCACGCGCTGCGACATCGGTCGCGATAAGTGCACGTACCTGACCAGATTTAAAGTCATCTAACGCTTTTTGACGCGCACCTTGGCTTTTATCACCATTGATTGATGCCGCTTTAATACCATCGAGTTTAAGCTCTTTCGCCAAAGCATCGCTGCCCTGCTTGGTTTTGGTAAAGACTAAAACTTGTTGCCAGTTGCGTGAACCAATTAGGTACGCTAACAGCTCGGCTTTACGCTTTTTATCCACTGGGTAGACCATCTGCTTGACGGTTTCAGCAGTACTGTTCGATGGCGTTACTTGCACTTCAACTGGCTCACTGAGCATCTTATAAGCGATGGTCTTAATGCGCTTATCAAACGTTGCTGAGAAGAACATCGTCTGACGCTCTTCATTACATCTTTTAAGGATGCGTTTGATGTCTGGCATAAAGCCCATGTCGAGCATGCGATCCGCTTCATCTAAGACTAAGTACTGTGTCTTGGTTAAGTTGATGTTCTTGCAGAACAAGTGATCAAGAAGTCGACCAGGTGTCGCAATGAGGATATCGCAGCCTTGATCAAGATTACGCGTTTGCACGTTCATGCTCGTGCCACCATAAGCGGTGACCACTTTAATAATTGTATCTTGAGCATATAGAGTAATGTTGTCGAAGACTTGCTGTGCTAGTTCACGAGTCGGCACAAGCACAAGAGCCAGTACATCATTACTTTGAATATCACGTGTCGTTTCTGACTCAAGTAAACGCTGAATAATAGGTAAGCCAAACGCTGCCGTTTTTCCTGTGCCGGTTTGAGCGCCAGCAAGCACATCTTGGCCTTCTAACACATGAGGAATGGCGTGCTTTTGAACTTCAGTCGGCAGTTTAAAGTTTAGCTTTTCAAGCGTAGTTAAAAGCGTTGAGCACAGCCCAAGAGATTGGAAATCGGTCGACATGTAAATTACCTATAATTGCAAGGTCGACGATTCTATCAGAATCTTTTGCTAGCGGTTAGTATCTCTGGGTAGAAGGCACTAAATACTTCATCAAGCTGGTGATAGTTTGACTCAATATAAGGGAAGCACTGTGAAAGCACCGTCATGGTTGGTCTTCGGTTAGACATCCGGCTCAGTGCAAACTCGATGTTCTCGATGTGTTGATAAGACTCTAACCATCTCCCTTGCCACATCGCGGTGGATGTGCGAACAAACGACTCAGGTAAAGTAGTAGGAATCTCCAATTCAACATTCTGCTGTGCAAACTGGCAAAAACTATCCAGCTTCAGAGAGTGGAATTCAGACCAGCGTTTAGCTAAACAGTGATCCCAAAACATATCTAATGCGATACCGGAGAAACGGCGAACACCTTGCGGGAAATGCCCTTTAGACTCTATTACCAATGGATGACTATCGGTGAAGGAATCGACAAAGCGATGCAGCCGAACACCTTCGGATATTTGCGGCGAAAACTGACTTTCAGGATTCCCTCGCACAAAGTCACCCAACAAGTTACCGAGCAAACTAGATTGACAGTGATCGGCAATGTGCAGGTGAGCAAGATAATTCAAGGTGATCCCTAGTCGCTGTTTATTGATAACTACCTAGTAGTATAAAGCACAAAGCCAGCGCATTTGCACTGGCTCTTTCTGTTATCCACCAAAACAGTGGTTTCTATTGTCGAAGAATTTTATTTAAAGATCTCTTCTGCGAGTTCTTCAATTGACTGCTCATAGTCTGAGAGCTCAAAGCCAATTTCCATCGCATCAAGTAGCTCAAGGCATTCTTCGTTAGTTGTTTGGTCACTCATTCTGACCTCCTTTTAAAACATTATTTCAAGACCGGCGAAGGCCTTAGTACCAATATGCAGTACTTGTGTTCCTTTTTAAACCACTTATATGACAGTTTTTTGAAAGGAGAAAGTAAAAACTGGCTATGGTTTGAATCATATCTCAAGTAAACGTTTACGTAAGAGCTCCACACAAGATGTGTAAACTCAACTTTACACCACTGGTAAATTATCCGTACATTTCACTTGAAATCATCCCCTTCATCTTGAATAATGCCGTTACAGATAGTTATTTCGTCCAATAACAAAGCTGTAAGCGGGCTAAATGACTAAACCTTCACCACAATAACGTAAAGAAATATATACAATGGATAAATCAAAGGTATTGGGTAGTACTTTGATCATCGCTGGTACTACTATTGGTGCTGGTATGTTGGCGCTACCACTCGCTTCAGCTGGAATTGGGTTCACAACATCACTTATCATTATGATCGCGCTTTGGTCATTAATGGCTTACACCGCACTGCTAATGATTGAAATACATCAACACGCTGAGCAGGATGCTACCCTTCACACCTTAGCAAATAAATTTTTGGGTAAAAAAGGCAAATGGGTAGCAAGCTTCGCCATGATGTTCTTGTTCTACGCATTGTGTGCCGCGTACATTGCTGGTGGTGGTTCGCAGTTCGCTGATCGTATTTCTGGCTTTACCGGAATCGAGGTTTCCAACACCACATCAACCCTACTGTTCACGTTTATCGTTGCTGCTGTCGTTACAGTCGGTACATCAACGGTCGATAAGGTAAACCGCGTGCTTTTCTTAGTTAAGATTGTTGCGATGGCGATGGTACTGACCTTCTTAGCGCCTAACGTCACCGAATCATACTTACTGAGCATGCCTGTCGAGCAAGGGCTAGTGATTGCTGCCATTCCGGTTATTTTTACTTCATTTGGTTTTCACGGCAGTATCCCGGCGATTGTTAACTACCTAGATGGACATACTCCGTCGCTGCGTAAAGCCATTCTGATTGGTTCAGCAATTCCACTGATCATCTACGTATTTTGGCAGTTGGTAACGCTAGGCGTAGTCAATCAATCTACTCTGTTAGATAACCAAGGGTTAAGCGCGCTTATTTCAACGCTTGCGACAACGGTTCATAAATCAAACTTAGGCCAAACTATTGGTGTATTCGCTGACCTTGCGCTCCTTACCTCTTTCTTAGGTGTAAGTTTAGGTCTGTTTGAGTTCTTGGGTGATAGCCTTAAAAAGCAAGGTAAAGGTAACTCTCGCGTACTTGTAGGCGCTGTTACCTTCTTGCCACCAATGGGTTTCGCTTTGTTCTACCCACAAGGCTTTATCATGGCGTTAGGTTACGCGGCAATTGCCCTAGTTGTTTTAGCTATCTTCCTACCAATTCTAATGGTGAAGAAAGTGCGTGCTCAATCTGAACAAAACCACTACCAAGTGATTGGCGGCAATCTTGGACTCGCCGTGACTAGCACAGTCGGTGTATGTATTGTTGGCGCGCAGTTACTTATCACTATGGGTGTGTTGCCTGCTCTAGGTTGATAACTTTCCCCAACATAAAATAATCAATAAAAACGGCGTCTTTAAGGCGCCGTTTTTGATCGTTTTGTAAATTAATCGACTAAAACTTCACATACGGTGCAATTTTTCTTTTTAAGATCCGTTCTTATTACTCAATACCGATACATAATCGATGAGGTTGATATGAAAACGAAGTTTAAGTTTGCCTTCTCAGCTATTGCTGCCATCGCTGTCCTTGCCTCTTTTGTAGGCAATGCAGATAGTGATATGACGAAAACAAAAACTTCAAAGGGATATGAAGTCGCAACGCTCGCGGGTGGTTGTTTTTGGTGCACGGAATCGGACCTTGAAAAGTTGCCTGGTGTTTTAGACGTAGTATCAGGCTATGCAGGTGGAAATGTTGAGAACCCAACCTATAAACAGGTGTCATCGGGTAAAACCGGCCACATAGAAGTTATTGAAGTAAAGTATGACCCTAAAGCGGTGAACTATGAGCAGGTACTCGATCAGTTTTTCCGCCACATTGACCCGACTGACGATCAAGGTTCTTTTGTTGATAGAGGTCGCCACTATCGCCCTGCTATCTTCTACCATACTGACCAACAAAAGCAGATTTCTGAGACCTTCATGGCCGAAATCGATGCGCTCGGTATCTATAAAAAGCCGCTCAAAACGGAGCTAATCAAATTCACTAAGTTTTGGCCTGCCGAAGACTACCATCAGGACTACTACAAGCGAAATAAAGTCCGTTACAACTACTACCGTTATGCGTCTGGCCGTGACCAATACTTAGATGACATCTTCGGTGATGAGCGTGAAGACAATCCGGTCACTCTACGCCAATTGATTGATGAGAAGAACGCGGTTTCAAACATTAAGAACTACAGCAAACCGTCTGATAAAGAGATCAAAGCAAACTTGACTGACCTTCAATATTACGTGACGCAAGAAGAAGGCACCGAACGTGCATTCAACAACGAATATTGGGACAACAAAGAGCACGGTATCTACGTTGATATCGTAACTGGTGAACCTTTGTTTTCTTCAACTGACAAGTATAAGTCTGGTACAGGTTGGCCAAGCTTCACCAAGCCAATCAATGAAGGTTACATTGTCACTAAAACCGATTACCACCTACTTTACCCACGTACCGAAGTAAGAAGCCGATTTGCCGACTCTCACCTTGGGCACGTATTTAAAGATGGTCCTGCACCAACGGGCCTGCGCTACTGTATGAACTCCGCCGCGATGCGATTCATCCCCGTCGATGAGTTAGAAAAACAAGGTTACGGCGAGTATCTATACCTATTCGACAGTTAATCCATCCAACACGTCGATACAAAAAGGGCAACCTCAGTTAGAGGTTGCCCTTTTTATTTGCATTGACTAGCCGTTATTTTGCTAGCAGGTAGCGCAACTCTGACCATCAAACATGCTATTCACATCATACTGTGATTTGTTTAAGGCACTATTCTAATCATTGCTTTACAGTTGGGAACCGGAAAAAGCGGTTTCACTTGGCTGAGCACATAAAAAACCGCCCGATGAGGGCGGAAAGTCAGCTAGGCGACTGAACAAACAAAGCAACTTTAAATACTAAGACCAACTCACTTCACACACTAAGCTACTCTCATATTCATTTTTCAGGTCGATGCCCGTTCGATAATCGACGATATCTTCAATAGTGAGTACTGTCATTCCATGACGCCGTGCAAACTCAACGGTCTCTGGCAGTTTCGCCATGGTTCCGTCAGGGTTAGTCAGTTCGCAAAGGATCCCTGATGGGACTAAGTTTGCTAGATACATCAAATCGATCGTACCTTCGGTATGACCTCGACGGGCCAACACGCCATTTGTTTTCGCAATCAGTGGAAAAACATGGCCTGGTCTTGCTAAATCTTCTGGTTGAGCATCAAAACAAGTGGCCGTTTTGACCGTTGTCACGCGATCTTTCGCAGAGACCCCTGTCGTCACCCCTTCTTTCGCTTCAATCGAAACCGTAAAAGCGGTCTGGTTTTTACTGCAATTATCTTTCACCATAGGAGGAAGCTCCAACCAATTGGCGCGTTCTTCCGTTAAGCACAAACACACGATGCCACAGCATTCACGAATCATGAGTGCCATTTGCGCTTCGGTAAGATGCTGTGCAGAGAAAATAAGGTCGCCTTCGTTCTCACGCTCCTCATCATCCATTAATAGAACGCCAAGGCCATTTTGTAGAGCTTCAATCGCTCTTTCTACTCTTTGTAGTGGAGTGCCAAACTCATCTAGTAGTGACGTTGAGCTCATAGTTTCTTTTCCTTCATACTGATTACAAATAAGCGAACGCATCCGCATAAAGTTGCTCCGGTTCTGCCCCTCTTTTGTCACAGAACCAATCACGAGCCACTTCAACCATCTTGCGAGGACCACACAAGTAGATATCGAATTCAGATAAGTTACGGAAATCACTCATCACACACTCCAACACCTTTCCTTGCTTAGCGTATTGCGGACAAGTTGATATTTCGGTGACTGGCACATAACTAACGTTTTTATTTTCAAGCGCAATATCCACCAGCTCGTCATGCACATACAGATTGTCCATATCCTTGGCACCCCAATAGATGTAAATTGGCTGGGTAAACCCTTGCTCTAAGCTATTTTTCAAAATACTTAGGGTGTAAGACATTCCTGTCCCGCCTGCGACCAATAACAAAGGTTTGACACTCTCATCACGCAGCCAAGCCTCGCCTCGTGCTTCGCTCACTTCAACCATATTGCCGCAGACCCAAGAATTGGAGAGTTCTTCCATCACAAGCGTGTTTTTCTTGCTGATATCAGAGCCACCAATATGGAGTTCTAAGAACGAACCGTTAGAAGGACATGAAGCAATAGAAAACGGTAAACAGCCAGAGCTTAAGCTGACGTTAATGTACTGCCCTGCCTTAAATTCAAAAGGCTGATCCGGCTTGAGTAACACTCGGAATATCAAGTCACTTAACGGCTCAATTTTTTCTATCGTACATAACATTTCAATTGCCTCTTTCGTTCTTAGCTTTAAATGCTTGAGACATACTTAGGGCACACCCCTTAACACCTCGCGTCTTAACTCTTCTAACGATCTCAACGGTGGTTCCCGGGCGATCGCCTTCTTCTTCTCGCACGATGCCAATGTCATCAGTCACTAGAAAACAGGGATAGCTGACCGCCGAGGCATCCATATAGCTCATCAGTCCCGTCTGGCCATGCGGAAGTGGCTTTAATGTTTTAGGATCCAGAGCTCTTGCAAAGACCCACGGCGGTACACGCTTTTTGTGTTCTGTATCTTCAAAAAAGCAGGTGTTCAGTTCAACTTGATTAAAGGTGTCTCGAATCTGCTCCGCGCTTTCTAAGGCAAAAGTCTCACACAGAAGTTGGTTGAACTCGTCTCTATCGAGCGATTGATCCTGATGCTTTTTCCAGCCACCACCAGTGATGATGTAAAGATCGCGACCACCATTGAAAGTTCGACCATGCTCGCGCATGAAGCAGCACAATAAATAGATAAAATATGGAGGGCCGATAAGACAAATGGTTTTACCGGACTGTTTAATACGATTCATATTGGCTATTGTCGCCTCAAAATCGATCTCATCCTCAGTAACAGTAAATGCGGTCGGGTAAAGGAGCTCGACTAAGCTCATGACGTACTTGAACCAAATATTGTTAGCATTAAAGCGGTCAGGGCCTAAGTTCACCAACTCCATCTGATGATCAAACCAATCACCTACGTAATTCATACCGAAATTTACTGAACCAAGTAGTCGCTCAATACTCAGTCTATCTCGTGCGACAATACTTTTGATGCCACTAGTACCACTACTAGTAAAGCGATTCTCTACCTCTTCATCGCCAAGTGTTAATAGGGTTTTCAACTTAAAAATAGAAGTAGGGAAAACGGGGATATCGTTGAGATCTTCCACCTCCTCCTCGACTCCCAGCCTCTGGCAGAACTGACGATAGTCATCATTATTGTGGTAATGGTATTGATATGCACCTTTAACAAGGCGAGATGTCAGCTGTTTTTGTTCCTGCAATGACCATTTCTGAGGAGCTCCCATGAAAATCAGGTCATCGATTTCTGTGCTCGCTGCGATATTTTCCTGCTTAACCGCTGAAAGTACGTCCATATAATGCCTCTATTAGTTAGCGCTATCGCGCGAAAAGAATGGTGATATAAGGGGCATCACTGCCCCTTCCGCATTAGTTAAACGTTACGAGTGGTATTTGATGATGTTGGCGTTTACCACGTCGATAACCGCTCTTTGCTGCGCTTTATCTTCCATCGACTCAAAAGACATCAATAGATCCGCGGCACCACAGCACTCAATCGCAACTCGCGCTGCCTGTGTACACTCTTCATAGGTACCGATGGCATTTTCTGACAACAGCTCTGCCATTTTTTGCTCAAAGTCAGTGTTTGGGTAAGATTCACGGACAAACTCTTCCAAATACGCGCGTGCTTCTACTCTTGCTACTTCACCATCAACATTTTGGTTGATCAATAATGTGAGCTTGTGTCGCACCTGGCTAACATCAACACCATGCGCCTGAGCAACTTCGTGGTACAAACCGGCGTATTCTTTTCTTTGCGCATTCGAGTCATCCCATTTAAACACGAGTGGAAGCCCTAGCTTAGCCGCCCATTCCACCACTGCTTTGCTCGTCGCATTCACAAATTGCGCAGGACCACCTTCAGTGTACGCGTGTGGGTTAACGGAGATTTTAGGAAAACTATAAAAATCATTGTTTGGATGGCAGTACCCAGTAGTGAATGCATCATTGATGATCTTGTGACACTCACTGAACAGCTGAAACTGAGAATCCGTTGGTCGGTTAAAGAAGCGCATATCTGCACTCTTTTCACAGTCACTAAAGCCGAAGATAAAACGGCCTTCACTCATTTGGTCGAGTAGACACGCTTCTTCCGCCACTCGCACTGGGTGGTGCGTGGTAATGACGTGATTCAACGAAGCCACTTTGGCGTTCTTTGTCATACCAAGTAAAAAACCAGCCACTGTTAATGGGGCACCAACGACACCATTGTTAGAGAAGTGGTTTTCGTAAACGGCCAACGTGTCAAACTTCAACTGGTCTACGTAATGTGCCGTATCCAACATTTCTTCGATGACTTGATCAGAAGAACGCTTTGAATTCATAAAATTGAGGAAGAATAATCCAAATTTCATTTCTCTTTCCTTTTAGAAAATATTAATTACTGTTTTTCTTTGAGATATGGCATCACATCGGACTGGAATAGTTTCATAGATGCGATAATTTCTTCTTCAGAACCGTTTGCTTCAAAACCACAACAAATATTGTTAACACCTGTCGCATCAATATCTTGCTGGATAATCGCGATACACTCTTCAGGCGTCCCTACTGGGTTGATTTCGTAGCTGTAATCAATTCGGCGATTGGTGTCTTTATGGCCTTTCAACACAAAATCACGCCATTGACCTTTATTGAAGTCGTAACCTTTTGTTTGGTTAGAGTCGTCAAAAATCTTGGTGGCATTCACATATGAGTCGTACCAATGCCCCAAAAAGTTACGGCAAATTTCTTTGGCTTTATTTGAGTCATGGTCGACGGAGGTGATGTAAGACAAACAGTGGTCAATCTTAGTGACATCGTAGCCATGTTCAGTCGCGACTTCGTTGTAAAGATCAAGCTGCGCTTTCTTCTCGTGAGTGTTGATGATCCAGCTTAGAATCATTGGAAGGCCACGCTCTGCTGCCCATTCTGTCGTTGATGCTGACTCCGCGACCACGTAAACCGGAGCTCCGCCCTGTGTGTAAGCCGATGGATTCAGCTGGATTTTCGGAAACTTAATATGTTCGTTATCCGCCGCGATATAGCCTTCGTTGAAGCCTTCTTTCATCAAGTCATACCAACAGTCCATTAAGGCTCGACTGTTATCCATGTCTGTACCGAAGACACGGAAATCTTTGTCGTACAAACCGCGACAAATACCAAAACGGAATCGTCCTTTCGACATTTGATCCAATAGGTTTACGTCTTCTGCTTGTCGAACCGGATGGGCAGTAGGCAATACAATGGCTGCTGTGCCAACATTGAGCGTTTCTGTCGCACCTAGTAGGTGTGCAGCGGCCACATAAGGATTGCCTAATAACCCAAATTCAGTAAAGTGGTGCTCTAGTAACCAAACAGTGTCGAAACCACAACCTTCAGACGCTTTGCCCAGGTTAACCAATCGCTTCATCACTTCGGTCTGAGATAGCTCAGGTGGCTGATAAGTGAGAAGGAAGTTTCCAAATTTCATAACATTTCCTTATTTGTTGGTATTGCGATAAGACCTAAGCCATTTCTGGCGCACGGCTTTCAATTTCCGCTTTCAAGCGACGTTCATTCACAGTGGCGGTGGTGAGTTGTTCAAAATCTGGCTCGATAAAGTCAACGTCGATTTCTAAGCTACCTCCATCCATTGCGATGGCGGCTTTGGTAACGGATTGGTAGAAATTGCGTAGCACAACCAAGTTTTCACCCAAGTCATGAGAGCTCCCAAGCAAGGAGTAGAGCTTGCAATTTCCACTGCGGATATGCGCTAACATGTCATAGACTTCTTCTTGCTTAACCCAGTCATCGTTGTTAGCGGTAAAGGCGATTAAAGGAACCGAGGTATTGACTACTTTGTCGAGAGTGGAATCAAAGGTATCCCAATGGTGCTCGAAGCAGTCGCGAACGAACACTTCAGAACCAAGCTTATGGCCTTCAAAATCGAGATCGTTTGGCAGCTCATTGATAGGCAAACTGAGGTAATCAAAGCTAAGCGCTTTCTCTAGAGTGTCACGCAAGTTAACCACACCAACCGCGGTAATCAGAAAAGACAGCTCGAGATCAGAAACAACTTCATAGGCGACACGAGCTGAGAGACTTGCTGCAATCAAACCAATGTTTTGTGTACCCTTGGTCTGCAGCCAGTGATAAACAGAACACAAACTGTTTTTGCCCGTCGTCATGGTGAATTCATCAATCGAGCCCGAGCTAAGCCCTACATGATGAAGGGAGTCATAACGGAAAACATGGAAACCATTTTCAGATAAATACTCAGCTAACCCAGCAAAGTGATCCATTCTTCTGGCAAAACCAGAGGCAATTAAAATAGTGCTATGTTTCGAAGGTGCATTTTCTTTTGGGGGCGTTTCCCAGACGTGAATTTCCTGACCATTGTTCACGCGCAACACGTGTGCAATAGTCTTGCATCGATTACTCATTGTAAATTTCCTTATTTAAGGGACGAAAACCAAGAATTTATCTTCTTCGAGAAAGCGGGTTTGCTCTATTTCGACAGATACATCCTTAGTGGTGAACTTATATGGTCTTTCATGAGAAACAAATCGAACTAAACGTTGAAGTGGTCGCATGGCATCATGGGCACCACCGGCTCTAAATATATTATTCATCCCAGATTCAACGATTCTTTCTACTCCTTTTGCGGCGAATGCATCTCGATATTTCTTGGAAGACTCCCATGGATAAAAAGAAATCGTTTGTGTTTTATGTTTCTCTATATATTTAACAACATCATCAACTGCATTTATTTTGTGGATATAAACACAACGACTTAATGGGTGGTTATATTCAACTCCAGGTTCTGACTCGATTATCATCCAGTTATTTCCCGGCTCTGATATAACCCTCAATCCAGAAAATTGACACTCCAGACGCGTCATAGAAAATAAAGCTTCATCATCAAAACTTTGCTTTGATTTTGGCAAAACCTCTTGATAAAGATTCAATTTTTCAACAAGTTTTGATTTAAATTCTTCATACTTATCTCCAGAAAAGTAAATATTCTGAGTAGAAAAGCAGGCATTTTGATCATAAAAACAAATGTCATGAGCAACACCCGATGCGGCTTCTTCTAAGTCGATTGGGTGGTCAAGAACGGTAAAACTCTTCTTCGGACCAAACTTCAAAACATCAATGTGCGAAGGTGAATGCTTAACCGCCCAATCAATGGCATCTCGCCCACCCCAAGCAACCACCGCATCCATATGACTGAGTAGTTCTTCAGCGAGTGTCGTATCCGAGTTATGAGGCCAATACAATACGGAAATGGAACGAGAAATAGGATGATTTGGATCGACATCAACAAAGCTCATCGCTAGCGCATGGGCAGTAAAAGGGTCCGATGCTGACATTCTGACAATACACTGGTTCTTTGTCAGTATGGCTCGCAGTATTGAGGTCACACCGGATAGAGGAACGTTGCCTGCAAGCAAATGCATCGTGCGTCCTTTAGGAAAAGCCCTCACATAACACTCGCCCTGCGGTAGCCATTCATCTTGTATATGCGTAGAGCCAAGTTCGGTATCAATAATGTCGTAGAGCGCACTCTTAGAGCAAAGGATCATTGCAATCCAATTTGCTTCTAGTTTCGCCATTTGTGGTGAATACCCCAAATAAGTAATAAGAGACCGAATATATGCCCTTCTTCTTGAATACTCTTCGCTTTTCCAACGCTGCCCCGTTGTATAAAGAAAATTGATTATATTGTTTATATTTAGATCATTTAAGTAGTCATGATTCACCATCTGGGATAAATGAACATGATTAAAGGAATCAATCTTAACTATTTTTTCTTCAAAATTGATCTCAAATCGATTTTCTTCAGTAGAAATTATTTTCCCATTTATAATTAAAGGTAATTGTTTTTCCATATCAAGAGATTCTCCTTTGAATTTGAAAAAACAATAATATTTAAATATACAATTTAAAAGACAATTAATTTCTTTCAGTCAAATACAATAACCCAATCACGATATTGGTAATCATTATCATCTAAATTAGTTACAATGAAAATCATTTACAATTAAAAAGATCACTAAACAACCCCCATTTATTCAAATATTTAAATTGATCATTCTGACAATAAAATTCAATCGATCATAAATAGTATTTATGATTTATGCATAGAGTTTTAATAGTAGCTTTAACAAACCCAGTAAGAGCTAGTTTGTTCTGGTAATCGAGAAGGGAAAATTGAATCGTTATGCAGTTTTGAATCCAAGAAACTAAGCCACTTGAATACGTTAGGCGATTTGAACTAACTAATTTGGGCCAAAATATTGGTCTCTTTCTTCGAGTTCTTCCGCCACCCGTAGATTTGGGATTCATGTAAAAAGACTGTCTTGCTACCGAAGCTACTCCTACTTTATCTGCTCGATTCAGGGTTTCTGCTTTAAATTCTGGGGAATGTTTATTCTGTTTTTTTAGTTGTCATGGTTCACCTAGCTAGTAATTCTAATCACTTAACTCGGTATCCAAAACTGCTGGGGCGGATCATGTCTATCTTTTCCTGAGCTTTAGTCAGGTAAACCGTCGCCGGAACCCATTAGGTTTTTCGGCTTCTAAATAGTCTCTCCATAGGGCCATTATCCTAGCTATTGCTCCGACGGTTCATGCTTTGTGTTATACGAAAGCGCCAGCGTATTTAATACAAGCTGTCTACCTAAATCCATTAGAGAATGAATGGCGACAAAGTGGCGATAATCATCGTAATCGAGGGGTATTTAGCGTAAACAGATGTAAAAAAGGCGACAGTTTGACCTGTCGCCTTTCGCTATTTAGAGCCTAAATTCTCTTATTCCCAATCAAGAATAACTTTGCCCGACATACCAGAGCGCATCATGTCGAAGCCTGCTTGGAAGTCGTCCACTTTGTAGTGGTGAGTGATGATTGGAGTAAGATCTAGGCCTGACTGAATCAAAGAAGCCATCTTGTACCAAGTTTCGAACATTTCGCGGCCGTAGATGCCTTTGATAACAAGACCTTTGAAGATCACTTGGTTCCAGTCAACCGCCATATCTGATGGTGGAATACCTAGTAGAGAGATCTTACCGCCGTGGTTCATGTTGGTTAGCATGCTGTTGAACGCAGAAGGTACACCAGACATTTCTAGACCTACGTCGAAGCCTTCTGTCATTCCAAGCTCAGACATTACATCTTCAAGCTTCTCTTCCATTACGTTTACAGCACGTGTAACACCCATCTTTTTCGCAAGATCTAGACGGTATTCGTTCACATCAGTGATAACAACGTGGCGTGCACCAACGTGCTTAGCAACTGCTGCTGCCATAATACCGATTGGACCAGCACCTGTGATAAGAACGTCTTCACCCACTAGGTCGAAAGATAATGCAGTGTGTACCGCGTTACCAAACGGGTCAAAGATAGAGGCCAGATCATCAGAGATCTCTGCAGGGATCTTAAATGCGTTAAACGCAGGAATTACCAGATACTCAGAGAACGCACCAGTACGGTTTACACCAACACCGGTTGTGTTACGACATAGGTGAGTACGACCGCCACGACAGTTACGACAGTGACCACAAGTGATGTGACCTTCGCCAGAAACGCGATCACCAATCTCGAAGCCACGAACCTCTTGACCCATGCCAACCACTTCGCCCACGTATTCGTGACCTACAACCATAGGAACAGGAATAGTCTTTTGTGACCATTCATCCCAGTTGTAGATGTGTACGTCTGTACCACAAATAGCAGTTTTCTTAATCTTGATCAGAAGATCGTTATGGCCAACTTCAGGTTTCTCAACCTCAGTCATCCAGATGCCTTCTTCAGGCTTTAGCTTAGAAAGAGCTTTGATTTTCATATTGTTACCTAATTCATCTCGCCCACCGTTCGGGCGAGAATCAATGATCTTGTGTTATCTATTTCCGTCTATTGCGAAAATTAGATGATGCCCATGTCTTTACCAACTGCGATGAACGCGTCGATAGCACGGTCTAGCTGCTCGCGTGAGTGCGCTGCAGACATTTGAGTACGGATACGCGCTTGACCTTTTGGTACGACTGGGAATGAGAAGCCTACAACGTAGATGCCTTTCTCAAGTGCACGCTCAGCGAACTCTGCCGCTACTTTTGCATCACCCAACATGATTGGGATAATTGCGTGGTCAGCACCACCCATAGTGAAGCCAGCGTCTTCCATGCGAGCGCGGAAGTGTGCAGCGTTTTCCCATAGATGCTCACGAAGCTCACCGCTCTCTTTAAGCAAATCAAGAACGCGGATCGAAGCGCTAACAATCGCAGGCGCAACAGAGTTAGAGAATAGGTATGGACGAGAACGCTGACGTAGCCAGTCAATCACTTCAGCTTTACCAGACGTGTAACCGCCTGACGCGCCACCCATTGCTTTACCTAGCGTACCCGTGATGATGTCGATACGGTCTACAACGTTGTGGAACTCGTGTGTACCAGCGCCCGTTTTACCCATGAAACCAACTGCGTGCGAGTCATCAACCATTGTCAACGCGCCGTACTTATCTGCTAGGTCACAGATAGCCGGAAGGTTTGCTACTACGCCGTCCATTGAGAACACACCGTCAGTCACGATAAGAATGTGACGAGCACCTGCTTCTTTCGCTGCGATAAGTTGCTGCTCTAGCTCTTCCATATTGTTGTTCGAGTAACGGAAGCGCATTGCTTTACATAGACGTACACCGTCGATAATTGAAGCATGGTTTAGCGCGTCAGAGATGATCGCATCTTCTTTGCCTAGAATGGTCTCAAATAGGCCTGCATTCGCATCAAAACACGATGTGTAAAGGATAGTGTCTTCTTTGCCTAGGAATGTAGATAGTTTGTCTTCTAGCTCTTTATGGATATCTTGCGTACCACAGATGAAGCGCACAGACGCCATACCAAAACCGTGTTGGTCCATACCCGCATTACCCGCTTCAATTAGTGCAGGGTGGTTCGCTAAGCCAAGGTAGTTGTTTGCACAGAAGTTTAGTACTTCTTCACCTGTTGAGATCTTAACAGCGGCTTGCTGCTGAGAAGTAATTACGCGCTCAGATTTGTAAAGGCCTTCTTCCTTTACTTCTTCGATTTGTTGTTGGATCTGATTGTAGAATGCAGAAGACATTGCAAATTCCTTCCTAGTTATTATTGGCAAGTCGTTATCACTTGCTACCCGTCTTCAGCCTTGCAGTTGCAAACAAGTTCTGAAGATAAAAATCTAATGTCTTAAGTGTAATTCAAGCACGTAATTTTCATTATCCCACCGAGTGGAAAAACATTAATGAACCACAGGCACAAATAAGGACATTTAATGACCAAGCTCACAGGTTAGTGATGTAAAGGTTGTTATTATTAGCGTTTGGATGAGGTAAGCTACGTTAGATGAAAGGCTGTCACCTAAGGGAATTGAGCCTAAAGGGCGACCAAACTATCCGTGGTACGCCCAACAAAAGGCTAGTCATATTGTGGGGAATAGAGTTTACTCTCGATTTTGAAGCATCAGCGTCATTACAGAAAATGCGAATACGCCCAGCGCGGCAAATAAGATGTTTTCAAGCATCGACCAAAGATCGAGTAACGTAGTGGCTTGCTGCATAAGTCATCTCCTTTGACTATTACGACGCTTTCAACATATCGTACAGTTCAAGAACAAACTGCGATCGTAATCTCAACATAACATTATTAACAAACAATTAACCCAAACGGATTATGAAAAATACCAAACTCATCGCCCTACTTCCTGATCTTGCCAGCTTCATTCTTATTGTCGATGAAGGTAGCTTTACTGCAGCAGCGAAGCAGTTGAACGTCACCCCTTCTGCGTTGAGTAAACTGGTTACTCGGCTAGAGACATCACTGTCGGTCAAGTTGTTTGAACGAACCACTCGTAAATTGATCATCACTCGTGCGGGCCAGCAAGTTTACGATCAAGCCATGGTAATGCTTAATGCCGCCAAGCAAGCGGTAGAGCTTTCAACATCGGCCCATGAAGAGATGTCTGGAGCGCTTACCGTCGCAGCGCCAGAAGCATTTCTAAACTCCGTATTGCAGCCCCACGTTGTCCCTTTCTTACAAAAATACCCCGATATTCAGCTAAAACTGCGTGTCGCCGACGGGGAGATCGATCTTATCCGTGATGGCATTGATGTCGCGTTCAAACTGACTGACAAACCTGATGAAAACTTGGTGCTTAGAGAAGTCAGTAAAACTAACCTAGTACTCTGTGCGAGTCCCGATTACATCGCTCAAAAGGGAATGCCTGAGCACCCAACTGAGTTAGAGCAGCATGATTGTTTGTACCTAGCAGAAAACGATCGTGACCATATTTGGGACTTTTTCAAAGATGATGAATATCACTCAGTATCCGTATCAGGCCGCTACGCAGTGAACCACTCCCAGATGCGGCTAACCGGTGTAAAAAACGCGCTAGGAATTGGGATTTTCCATGATTTTGTGATTGCTGATGCCATCGCACAGAAGCAAGTCGTGCCTGTTTTGTCAGATTGGACGATTAAAAGTAATTACCACGGCGCGATCGCTATGCAATACCCGCAGACCAAGTACATGCCAGCCAGACTGCGTGGATTTATTGATTACATCACCGAGCAGCTTCGAAACCAGTAGTTCGCAAAGCAGCAACCAAATACAGCAACCTAAAACAAAAAAAGCCCAGAGCATTCACTCTGGGCTTAATATTTGAAAACTGGGTATTGATTAAAGCAGGATAAAGATACCCGCTAGACACGCACTCATCAGGTTAGCTAATGTACCCGCAAGTACCGCTTTGATACCAAGGTTTGCTACTTCTGAGCGACGCTCTGGAGCAATTACGCCGATAGAGCCAAGCTGAATTGCGATAGAACCAATATTGGCAAAACCACACAGTGCAAAAGTAACGATAACTTGAGTGTGCTCAGATAGCAGTGCTTTGTGCTCAACAAAATCGATGAAAGCAACGAACTCGTTCATTACGATCTTCTGACCAATGTATGAACCTGCCATCAGTACTTCATTCGAAGGAACGCCAATCAACCAAGCTAAAGGCGAGAACAGGTAACCGAACAGCGCTTGCAGTGTAATACCGCTAAAGCCTGCCACTTCACCTAGGCTTTCTAGGCCAGTGTTAACCATTGCAATCACACTCACGAAAGCAATAAGCATAGTACCTACTGCAACCGCGACTTTCATACCGTTCATTGCACCGCTTGCAAGGGCATCAATCACGTTGCTATCTTGCGCTTGATCCATTTCGATATCCGATTGATCAACGGGCGTATCGCGTTCAGGGACAATGATTTTTGCCATCATTAAGCTACCCGGAGCCGCCATAAAGCTTGCTGCAATTAGGTACTTAAGCTCTACGCCTAAGCCAGCATAACCACCCAGTACACTGCCCGCTACCGATGCCATACCACCAGCCATTACAGCAAACAGTTCAGAACGAGTCATTCGAGAAAGGAAAGGACGAACAAGAAGTGGAGATTCACCCTGTGAAAGGAAGATATTACCTGTCGCTACTAACGATTCTGCTTTACTGGTGCCTAAGAATTTTTGGATGCCGCCACCGATAAACTCGATAACTTTTTGCATAATGCCTAGGTAGTAAAGGGCAGAAATAAGAGCACTGAAGAAAATGATAATAGGAAGGACGCGAACCGCAAAAATGAAGCCAGTGCTAGCTAAGTCGCCAAATAGGAATTTTATCCCTTCATCGGCAAAGCCCAATAGACTTGAAACGCCACCACTTAGTGATGTTAAGGCCGCTTGGCCTAAAGGAAAATACAAAACTAACGCGGCAAAGCCTACCTGAAGCATCAAAGCGCGCGATACTGTTTTCCAGTTAATTGATTTTCGACTTTCTGATAGCAACACTGCACAAAGCAGCAAAGATGCCACACCGATTAAGCCAAATAACACATTCATTTAAAATTACCTCTACAAGCATTGAATAGATAGCTGGTCCTGTCCGTGGGGTCATTCACCATTCCGTGTGACGGCTTGTATTGGTAGAGCGATTACTCTCAACCGGGCGGAAAGTATAGCGCCACAAGTGAGATATTCATCACATATTTTTACGCAAACGTTCAAGCGTTCATCTTTCAATCAAAATGACTAAATCTAGTCCTCTGTTTAACGTCATCTTGACAAATTTGATGGCAATATTTGATTGAAGCTTTGTTGAATCGACGTCACACTTTTTGAGTATTTGAGAAAAAATATTGATTATTTACTGGCTAAGTTATCAATAGCTTCTAGTTTTAAGGAATGAGATTTACGACAAGAATAAGTTCTCTAACAACGTCATAGGCTAACCTAGCAAGCACAACAATAAAGTTTCCCCGCGGGCATGCGGGGATTTTTTTGCCTATAGCGTAATTGCTATATCTGGTAATCTGAGACTGAGCCGTTAGAATACCCGCCCTACTATCATCTCTGAGAAATACCATGCAACGCGATTACACTTATCAATCCCTCTCTGTAATGCCTCGAGATGAACTCGAAGAGCTTAGCCTTCGTATGGTTCATCGACTTGTTCCTGAAGAGTCTATGACGGAGCTTTTTACTTTCGAGCAAAGTGAAACTGAAAACGAAGATAAACTGCAAGAAGCGCAGTTTGATGCCATGCTTCGAATGAATGCGATTGCCCTCAGTGAGCTCCCTGCTCTATTTAGTGAGTCAGAGAACAAAGAGCAAAACATTCTGCGTATGCAGCGTCTATTGCTGTGGCACTTTTACACTGTTTCTTTCCATCTTGAACGTGCAATTCCGTTAGAAACTCACTGTAATCACGTCGAAGTTATCCTTAAGCAGAGCCCACAAAATGCGCTTGAATGGGTAACGACGTTAACCGACTTACTACGCCAATACGCGCAAATCGCTCAGTCTTAATCGTCGTAAATGCCAATCACTTCTGCGATTGGCATTTCACTTTCTATTTGTTAATCAACTTAGCTATTGACCAAGCGAATCAATCCTCGCCATACTGGTCTCTAAGTTCTCTAATGTTGTATTTCCATTGCGTTTAATTGCTTTCCCACTCTTATTTGTAAGCGCTACTTGTTTGGCTGAAAACGAAGTCGATTACTCTTCGTGTCACAGCCAGCCCGACTCAGCGCAAATCCTTGATACCGCCTTTAACTACGTAAACAGTCGCGTTTGTCAGCCTGCGATATGGTTTGATAATTTCTTTGTTGATGAGCGTATAGATGAAGATGCCAATGCTGGCAGTGTGATCCGATGGCGAAACGACTTTTCTTATGTCAAGGGTGAAGGCTACCAATATAAGACACGCTTAAAGGCGCGGTTTTATTTACCCAAAGTAACCAAGCGATTAAAACTAGTCATTGAATCAGATGATGAAGATGACCTGTTCGGCCTTTTCCCAAACAGCAGTGATGAGGCTGAGAATGTCTTTGCCCTTCAATACGACTGGCTTAACAGCGAACGAACGAGTCTTAACTTTAAAATCACCGCTCATCCTGGCGCAGAAGCACGTTTCCGATATACCTATCCGCTCTCTGAAGATCTGCTGCTGCGAGCGACGCAAAAAGTGTATCAAAAGAAAACGCTGACGGGAGAATCAACAGAGCTCGACCTAGATTACTCTCTTAGCCCTGAATTCTTACTTCGCTGGAGCAACTTCGCCACCTATGAAGATGATATTAAAGGTTGGGAGCTCGGTTCTGGCCTTACCCTCTACCAACATATCTCGGACCAGCAAGCGCTAAACTATCAATTGAGTACCACAGGTACCAATCGTCCGTACCATTATATTTCCAATACACATATGTCGGTCACCTATCGTCAAAACATTCTGCGCCCTTGGTTCTTTTACGAGTTAACGCCGGAATACAATTGGTCTAAAGAACCTAACACTGACCGTTTAGGTGAATTCAAAGCCACGATTAGGCTAGAAATCCTATTCCACAACATTTAATTTCAGCTCATTCAAACGAAAGAACCCCACCAAAATGGCGGGGTTCTACGTATTCATAAACGCGCTTCAGTATTACTTCATTACACGAGCTTTAAAGTTACGCCCTTTCATCTTGCCAGTTTGTAACTGCTTTAGAGCAGGCTTAACAATGTCATGCTCAACCGCCACGTAAGAAACCATCGCTAGGATATTAATCTTACCGATTTTCTTACCGTCTAAGCCTGCTTGCTTAGTTAGCGCGCCCAAGATGTCACCTGCACGAACCTTCTGCTTTTTACCGCCTAAGATTTGGATCGTCTGCATCTTTGGATAGAAAGCACGTTCAACTGGCTTCTCAGGTAGCTCTGATGCATTGATCGCAATATCCATGTATTCATCGATACGCGCAACGCGGTATTCTTCTTTCTCGCTGTAGAAACTAAATGCTACGCCTTTCGAACCTGCGCGGCCAGTACGACCAATGCGGTGTACGTGCACTTCTGGGTCACGTGACAACTCAAAGTTAAATACGGCATCTAGGTTATCAACGTCCAGACCACGCGCTGCTACATCTGTCGCAACAAGAATAGAGATACTCTTATTAGCAAACATTGTCAGCGCTTGTTCGCGTTCACGTTGCTCCATATCACCATGAAGTTCAACCACGCTAAAACCGCGATGACCAAGCTCATCTGTTACGTTTTGTACTTCTTTCTTGGTGTTACAGAACACAACTGATGATTCTGGTTTATGCGTTAATAGTAGAGCCTCTAGTGCATCATCACGCTCTTCTGTTGTGTTCAGTTTATAGAACTTCTGTTCAATGGTACTTTTCTGGTGCGTCGATTCGACTTTAACCATCTCTGGGTTAACCATCACTTTAGCAGCCAAAGAATCGATGTTGTCTGGGAAAGTTGCACTAAATAGTAGTGTCTGACGTTTTTCTGGAACAGCATCGATAATGGTATCAATGGCGTCTTCAAAGCCCATATCTAGCATACGGTCCGCTTCGTCCAGTACCAGGGTATTTAGCTCATCAAGGCTAATACGCCCCTTAGACATATGATCAAGAATACGACCCGGCGTACCGACTAAGATGTGCGCGCCGTGCTCAAGTGAACCAATTTGTGGTCCCATTGGCATACCGCCACATAGGGTTAGCACTTTAATATTATGGATACCACGCGCTAACGTACGGATCTCTTTGGCTACTTGGTCCGCTAGTTCACGCGTTGGACAAAGTACCAAAGTCTGAACACGGAAACGTTTCACGTTAAGGTTGCTCAATAGACCCAATGAGAACGTCGCCGTTTTACCTGAACCCGTTTTACCTTGGCCGATAACGTCTTTGCCAGCCAATACCATCGGCAGTGCTTGCTGCTGAATTGGCGTCATCTCTGTGTAGCCAAGGCTATCAAGTGTTTCAGTCAGCTCAGGTCTTAGGTTCAGCGTTTTAAATGAAGTTGTCACAATTTTATCCTTTAAGGATGTGTTAACCAAAAGTCGGTTAACGATAAAAACAAAAACCGCTTCAATAACGAAGCGGTTTGAAAATCGGTTGAATCGTTACTCAGCCCTATCGAATTCCGTGCAGAAACTCATGTCTTGTTGCTGAGTTCGATTTAAAGATACCACCAAGCGCTGTTGTGGTTGTTTCGCTGGTCGCATCCATCACACCACGTGATTTCACGCAGTAGTGTGTTGCATCAATCGTTACTGCTACGTCATCTGACTCTAGCAATGTTTGCAGTGCCACGAGAATTTGTTGCGTCATTCGCTCTTGCACTTGTGGGCGCTGAGCAAAGAATCGAACTATACGATTGATCTTTGATAAGCCAATGATTTTGCCACGAGGAATGTAAGCGACAGCCGCGCGGCCATCAATCGTCACTAAATGGTGCTCACATGTACTGGTCACGGTGATGTCTTTCACGCGAACCATCTCGCTCACGTTCATCTTATTTTCGATAACCGTGATTTTAGGGAAGTTTGAATAGTCTAACCCTGAGAATATCTCATCAACGTACATCTTCGCGATACGTTGCGGTGTTTCTTCAAGGCTATCGTCGGTAAGGTCAAGTTCTAATAGAGAAAGAATCTCACGCATATGGTGTTGAATTTTCTCTTTTTTCTCATCTCGACTGAACTGATTAGGCGCCATTGGCGTTTCTAATCCTCGTTGCTCTAGCGCATCTTTAACTAACTTCGCTGATTCGCTAAGACCTGACATACCACTTCCTCTTACTTTACCCCTTTCGGATGGCAGACAAGGATACTCGGATTTATCAATAATTACACCCATATTTTATCGAAGGTCATTATTGCACAAGGCTTTCTGTGGTAAAGTGACCGGATTATCTGACAATAATAAAAGAGTAGGATTTTGATATGGGCTGCTGTGATGCTCCTGGCTTGATGCCGATCGAAGATGCGATGGAAAAAATGCTGTCGCCAATTAAACCTATCCAAGCGACCTTACAACTCCCCCTAGCCGAAGCAATTGGCTACGTATTAGCTGAAGACATTCTATCCCCTATTTTCGTCCCTCCATTTGATAACTCAGCAATGGATGGATACGCTCTGCGTCTGGCAGATTTGGCGCAAAACAATGTTATGCCTTTAGCGGGTAAATCATTTGCAGGACAACCGTTCCATGGCGAATGGCCACAAGGTACCTGTATTCGCATTATGACGGGCGCAAAGATCCCTGAAGGCTGTGACGCGGTGATCATGCAAGAGAATACCGAAGTGACCGATGCAGGTATTCAATTCAATCAAACCGATGTTAAGCCTCAGAACAACATTCGCCCTATGGGTGACGATATTGCGCAAGGTGCAACGGTACTGGCGAAAGGTGCTCGTCTAACTTCACGTGATATTCCAATGATCGCGACTCTCGGTATCAGCCATGTAACCGTCGTCCGTAAGCCGCGTGTTGCTTTCTTCTCAACTGGTGATGAGCTAAAACCATTAGGTGAAACACTCGCAGAAGGCCAAATCTACGACAGCAACCGTTACGGTATTAAACCTCTAATCGAAAACTTTGGTTGTGAAGCGATTGACCTAGGCATTATTCCTGATTGCCCAGAAACCCTAAAGGCGACGTTTGAACAAGCTCAAACGTTGGCTGATGTGGTCGTGACGTCTGGCGGTGTCAGCGTTGGTGAAGCTGACTACACCAAAGATATTCTTGAAGAGCTAGGGCAAATTGGTTTTTGGAAGCTAGCAATTAAACCGGGCAAACCGTTCGCGTTTGGTAAGCTTTCTACCGCGTGGTTCTGTGGTCTTCCGGGCAACCCAGTGTCTGCTGTATTGACTATGTATGTTCTGGTACAACCGCTTCTAGCCAAACTTGCTGGCCACAGTGAATGGACAGCGCCTGAATCAATTCCAGCGATGACAAAAAGTGCCTTCAAGAAAGCGCCTGGCCGTACAGATTACCAACGTGGCATCTACTCTATTGAAGATGGCAAGTTTGTGGTTGAAACCACCGGTAACCAAAGCTCTGGTGCGTTCCGCTCTATGAGCCTTGCCAATTGCTTTGTGGTACTTGAGCGTGAACGTGGTCGCATAGAAGTCGGTGAAACAGTCAACATTCAACTGTTTAACTCAACGTTATACTAGGAGCAGCCATTGGAGATCTTATCTGATCAAGAGATGCTGCGTTACAACCGCCAAATCATCCTGAAACAATTCGACTTTGAAGGCCAAGAGGCACTGAAACAAAGTTCGATTTTGATTCTAGGTGCTGGTGGTTTAGGTTGTGCGTCCAGTCAATATCTAGCAACGGCAGGCGTTGGTAAGCTTACGTTAATCGATGACGATATTGTTGAGTTATCAAACCTACAACGTCAAGTACTCCACCACGACAGCGACATTGGTGTTAAGAAGGTTGTTTCTGCCGCTCAATCCTTGCAGCAGTTAAATCCACACATCGAGCTCGACACGGTTGATAAGCGTTTGTCAGATGATGAACTCGCTGAACTCATCACACAGCACACATTAGTGCTTGATGCATCAGACAACGTCGAGACGCGTAACCAGCTAAATAAGTTGTGTTTTCAGTCGAAGACACCATTGGTTTCCGGTGCTGCGATTCGTATGGAAGGTCAAGTCAGTGTCTTTACCTACCAAGATGAAAGCGAACCATGCTATCAATGTTTAAGCGCCCTATTTGGTAATGCGGCGTTAAGCTGTGTTGAAGCTGGTGTTATGGCACCCGTCGTCGGTATTATCGGTGCGGTACAAGCTATGGAAGCGATTAAAGTTATCGCCAACTACGGCACGCCTAAACAAGGTAAAATCTTAATGCTCGACGCGATGAGTATGTCATGGCGTGAGATGAACTTAATGAAGATGCCTAGCTGCCCGGTGTGTAGTTAAGCTGTTTAGCAAGTGAGGAAGGCTATCTATCGATGAATAATCCCAAAGTTTTCCTCACTGCTATGCTATTACTTTGCCTTGTTTTCGCTGCAACTCTTTTGTTTCTCCCTGCCAATTCCTCTTCAACAGTGACTGGAACGGTTGTTTCACAAACGCTAACCCAATCTTTAGATGGGCACCGGCGCTATCTCAACATTGTTACCGATAACAATCAAAGCCTACTCCTTCAATCCGATCCAAAGATCGATTGCCCAAAAGATTCCCATGTCACTATTCAACAAGAACAGAGTTTCTTTTCTGACCATGTATCCTATACAGTCATAAAGTGCTTTCAATCACAATACAAGGAATAAGTATGTCACCGCTTGTTACCCCACAATGGCTTAATCAGCAACTCAATGATCCCAATTTGGTTATTCTTGATGCCAGTATTGATTTTCAGATCCCGGGCGAAGTTGAAAAGGATAAAGCCAACTTCATTCCAATGTCGCGCCGCTTCGACTATGACAAAGTGTTCTGCGACCCTGATAGCTCCCTCCCTCATATGATGCCAAGCGAAGAACGTTTTAACTCACTTGCTCAAGAGTTAGGACTGAATAACGATTCTGTGATTGTCGTGTATGACAACAGTGGTACTTTCGCTTCACCAAGAGCCTGGTGGATGCTACGAGCGATGGGACACAATGAAGTGTATATTCTTGATGGCGGCCTGACAGAGTGGAAGGCGGCTGGCTTTGACACCAGAACAGAGTATTCTGTAGCGAGCGCCGCTGGTAATTTTTCAGGTAAGCTAAACCCTGAGTACTTTGTCGATGCTAAGTATGTTGTGCAACAAATAGACAACAGCGAGAGTTTAACCGTGGATGCTCGTGCAAGAGCACGCTTTAATAGCGAAGTTGCTGAGCCACGCGCAGGCATTCGCAGCGGACATATTCCAAATTCTGTTTGTCAGCCCTTCGCTGAACTGATGGACAAACACAAGCTAAAGCCGGTCAACGAACTTAAAACGATCTTGAAACACTCACTTTCTGCTGACGCATCTCAAACTCTGTTTAGCTGTGGTTCAGGCGTTACCGCCTGTATCGTTTTATTAGCAGCCGAACTAAGTGGATATACCAATCTTGCGGTATATGATGGCTCATGGACTGAATGGGGCGCCGATAGCGACTTACCTATCAGCAGTAAATAGCAATATTGTTATTGCACAATGTCTCAGTTATTGCGGCAACCAAGTAAAAACAGCCAGCTATAAAAGCTGGCTGTTTATCATTTACAGGGCGCCACTCATCGCCATCGCCCATAGAATACAAAAACAAGCAAATATTAAGCAACGCATCACGACTTAATGGTGATAACAACACGACGATTGCAACCAGTCGCGCTATTTTGCTCAAGGTTACAAATAGGCGAGCTTTCACCATAGGCATGTTCAACGATTCTGTTTCCTTGCTTTAAGTCGCTTTTAAGATACTTGGCGACCTGCTTAGCTCGACGAGCAGACAGCGCTTTGTTGTATCCCTCACCGCCTAGACTATCGGCATGTCCTTCGATGTAAATCTTAGCGGTATTGTTTACCAAGCCTAAGTACTGCTCTAGCACCTGTTTATGGTTAGGAGACAGTTTGTAAATATCTATACCGTAGTTGAGCACCAAAGACTGTGTTTCTTTATCGTAGAAACATACGTCGTCTGCAGCCTCAGAATGAACCACATCCCGGCCACTATTTAACAGCGTGTTTTCGGATTTCGCTTCACGCTGAGTTAGATGCCCGCTAACCTGAGTTTTTACAGTATGAGAAGAGACCAAGGTAGTTGATGTTATGTATTCATCAACGCTACCTAAGCAGTTCGCATAACCCAGCGGTGATAGTAAAAGTGAAGTAATAATTACTGGGTATTTCATGTTAATCCTTAAGTCTTCCTGTTTCTTCATTAATTAGGTTTAGAATGTATTTGTAAACGTCATCACCATCTTTGGCGTGATAGATGTTTTTGCGACCGAAGCAATCCCCAAATCCATCCGATTCTTTCACCCGATAGTCCACACCAATAACGCCCATCGTCACTTTGGTTTTACCAGCGCTGCCTGTTTTGCTTTGGAATCGATTCCTTTTAGCGGATATGGTTGAACGTAGCTTTGTGCACAGCCCCTGATTCACCAGTCGCTGTAAATAGTTAGTATCGTTGTCAGCACCATCTGACAGGACGATAAATACTTGTTCAGGGTTGATGTTGGTTGCTCTATTTGCCTCTTGGGCAGCAGCGATAATTCCATTCCATGACGAGGTGCCCCCTTCTGCGCCCAACCAAGCACTTGCCAGTCGAGCTTTAAAGTGGGTGTAATCCTCTGTGAGCGGAATATCGTAAAACTTGTAATAGTCGACAAATCGGTCGTTATTCACAACAAGGTTCTCAACGTCGAGACGTGACATCCCACGAACATACTCTTGCACTCGCGAATATACGCTTGGTGGATCAAACATTTTTGCCACTGTTTGCGCGCTGGTCCCTCGAGCATAATCGTAAGCGATTTTTTTCGGCCAAGATCTGCGATAGCCGTACGCATTCAAATATACTGTTCCGCTCTGTTTGACATGCAACGGGTTATATCCCAATAACGCAACACGGCTTTTTTCTTCGGTATTAAAATCTGCGATATCTTCCACCACGCGCTCGATGGTTTGCTTAACAACATCAAGCTTGGTTTTTCCCCCTTTCCAGTGACCTGTCATCGAGCCACTAAAGTCGCCAATAAAGTAAACATCAACCGGTTGGGGAAGGTATTTGCGCGTCACGGACTTACCTGCGACTTCAAACTCTGGTTTCAGCTCCGCTTCTTCGTACGCGATCCACGATTTATGTTCAGCTTTCGCGCTTACGACAAAATCACTAAAAGGCGCAACCTCACCGCTAGCCTGTACACAACCATCTTTGTACTCACATTTACGCGTGTAGACTTCAACGTCGACATCATTGATATTATCAACCACATACCTATCCACTAACTGACGTGCATATTTGACATTATCGTCTTCCGACTCCTTAGGACTTGCGATTAGAGCCAAACTGGCAACTTCTGCCGCCTCTAACACACGCGCATGCGCCAACATCTGTTGTGACATTTGCATCGAAAAAGCCATGAAAATGACCATGATAGGTAGCAGACCGATAAAGAGTATTCCTGCTACTCCTCGATTTTTCCTGATCGTTGGCATATCAGACCCTCGCAAATGAGTAAGAAGTACTGATCAAGCGAAGCATTTCACCATTTGCCACGCCGATTAGATTTACTGGTATTTCATAGCACAAGGAGACTTGATACAAAGGCAGTCTTCGTCCTCGCGAAGTCACAGGCAGCAACTCAACCGCCTTATCTTTAGTTATGTCGCTCATATCTGGGAAATCACAACCATGGATTGCGCCTTTAGTTAGTGTTTTCTGGATTCGCTTGTATTGAATCTTTCCGCTTGGAAGCAAGGTCTCTTGAAGACGAACTTCATCAATACGCATGCCCAATTTAGATTTTTCAAAATTGGGAATCATTCGCTTCAACGACGCCGACGCGATCGAATAGGTTTCATGTTCCGTTTTGCGGCAGTCTCCGGCGCATATATCTAGATCTGCGCTAAACAACTGTTTTCTTTCTGCCAGAATGGTTGCCATTGAATACGCTGCTCTATCGAGCTGGCCTTTTTTGTTGATCGCCAACATGTAGTTCACCACAACCAAGAATAAGCCTGAGGCAAATACCAGCACTAACGCCAGTTCTACAGCAAAGGAACCTGTTTGTTTAACTCGCACAACCAGCCCCCCGTCCAACTTTAAACGAGCAACGCTCGTACTCTTGAATGGTGATCACCTCTCGTTTGATTACCATGTCAGGAAACCAAATCGACACCAGCGGATCATAGGTGTACTCAAGGTTGTATACCGCCAGAGCCATATCTTCCGGCTGATCTTTTTTATCAGGACACTCTTCAGATGACTGGTAAGCATCGGTACACTTTAAAAAACCGCCGTAATCTTTAAAGTAGTCGACCCGGATCTGAACACTGCCAGGCTTTACGCCGTTACTCCATAAAGCCCCACCAGCTTTATTGAGTTCATCTTTGATCATTTGACCGTAATTAACCTTGTTACTATTGCTTGAGTCTCCGGCTTTTTTGGTGCGCATTACCGCAGTGGTTAAAGCGTGATCCGTCATACTCATATTGAACGTGAGGATACAAATCTCGACCCAGCCAAAGATAATGGCTAAAAACAGAGGTATTCCCATTGCCGCTTCTATGGTTAAAGAGCCTTTCTGCTTAAAGCGCTTCATAGTCGCACGTACCTCTTCTTGGTGTAATCAACCACGAACGCACCTTTAATATCTAAGCTGCCAAGGAAAGTCTTAGCCTCATTCAAATCATCGAACTCTCCAATACAATAACGCTTCCATAAGCCGTGGGTGTACGAATAGACGGTTCCATAATTGGTCTGCAGGTAATTAAGAAAATCGGATGGTATCGCGGTATAAGTCGCTAACACCTGAACACGATAAATCGGCCTTACTCCCGGTTTGAGTTTATTTGGATCAAGCTCTGAGCCAACGATGCTACTTTTCGCTTGTTGAACCTCACTGCCACTAACCAAATGGCTCACCTTATTGGTTGGCGCTACAAAACTTGCGCCCGAGCCTAACGATTTAACGGACGTTTTTACTGTTGGCTGACTCACTGAACTACTGCTCCTTTTGTTCTTTTTGATTGAGCGCATTAATGCCGCTAGTTGCTTTCGCGCCTGCTCGTCACTGTTAGTGTGCCGAAGAACCTCCAACGCAATATCGGGACGTTGAGCATTTACAGAAGAAATTATCAGATTCGAACGGACCTTCTTATCGCTTGGACTTGCGATGTACAAATCGTACAAAGTATCTGTCGCACCAAGGTAGTCAGCCTGCATCATCTTAACCACCGCAATATTGTTGCCCGCTTCCCTGTCTGACGCGCCTTGCTTTCTGCTCTCTTCAAACTGCTCAATCGCTTGTGAGAATCGCTTCTGCTGAGCCAATATTTTTCCTTTGAGCAGATGGAATTGACCCTTTTCGCCACCTTCATCCAGATACAAATCCAGATTGGCTAAGGCTTGAGAATAGTTTTTTTTCTGATAATCAAGACGAGCATTGGTCAATATAAACTCAGGCTCTTCCAAATCGTCTTCTGTATAGGTATTTCTGTACAACTCTGCAGACTTAATGTCTTTTTGCGACAAGTAGAGATCGACAAGCTTGGCTTTATAAATCGGTTCGAGTTTTAAATTTGCTTTGTAAAACTCAATCAGTTGCTGGTCATTTCCTGAACCAATCAATAACTTTTCTTTGGTTTGCAGCTCGGTATTCACTGCTGTACAACCTGCTAAAAAGCCCGTTAACAGTAGCGAACAAAGTATTAATTTTTTCACATCAACATCCTTAAAATACCTGGAGCGGCAATCAGTACAACGATAGGTACCATGATGAAAGCAATCAGCGGGATAGACATTTTGGCCCCCATTTTTCCTATCCTTTCTTCCAGATCCATCATGTTCAATTCACGAATATCCGTTGCTAGCGTCGCTAACACAGGTCCAATGGAGGAACCAAATTGAAGACTCTGAACCATGGTCATGACGAAGCTTTGTGACTCGCTGGTCGGCACTAAGTCATAAAACTCTTCTAAGGCTTTTTCTAAACCTACCAATCGCGAGCGATCGACAGTGACACGAACTACATAAGCTAAATTGCGGTCAACGGTCACCAGCTCCTTGGATAAGTAATCTAAGCTTGACTCAATTGTCATACCGGTATGAACACAGACGTTCATCAGATCAAGCAGAAACGGCAGTCTAGAACTAATATGTTTGGTGTTTGCGTTACCTCTGCTTGCGATAAACGCATCAGGTCCAATAATAAACAGACCTAAAGCGCCCAACAGGTAAAGCAATGAAAAGGCGACCTCGGTTTCGCCCTTGAAATAGTCAAAACCAATCAAAGCTAAACAGAGTGTGAAGGGAATGATTTTCATCAGGTAGTACACATCGGCCAGATAATCACTATAAAACCCAGCCGCAACGAGCTTTTTACGTGTCTCTTCTTTGTTGAAGCTAAACTGAGATAGTGCAGTTTTGACCAAATCAATCCGCTTACGTTCTTCTCTGGTCGAGCCGATGATTTTTCTTGTCGCAATGTTTGCCCGTGCATTGTCCCACGCTTTAAGCACGCCCCCAGCGACGAGCAACGAGAATAGCAAAGCGACACCCCAAAGCGCGATGTTTACCAGACTCATTAGTTGACACCTCGCAAGATAAGCCAGATACAAACAAAGCCAATAAACTCACTGATCAACACGTAGTAAAAAATCGGCTGGCCACCAGGTTCAAACATCACGAAGCTATAATTTTCCGGACTGGTAAACTTTAAAATCACCAGAAAGATTACCGGCAAGCAGGCAATGATCTTCGCCGATGCTCGCGCCTCTGACGTCAACGCATTTTTCTTTTTTTCTACCGCTCTGGAGTCGAACATTAGTCGGTTAATTCTGTTGATAACGTCTTTAAGTTGCCCACCCCGACTCAAGTTGATGCGAATGGTTGAAGCAAAGAAAAAGTATTCCAAGTAGGGAAAAGTGGTGGCACTTCTTTCTAGCACATCATCTGGGTCTTCACCGATGAGTAATCGTTCGGCCATAAATTTAAACTCGTTACCTACTTCGTTATTGAGTTGTTTACCCACATATTCAAATGCATGGACGATACTTTGGCCGGAAGAGATCGCCCCACTAAGAATATTTAGCGCATCAGGAAAGTTGGTTTTAAATTTCTCTTCCTGTCTTTGTTTGAGCTTGATAAAAAACATCACAAACAAAATAGGTTCTAAGATCACTAAACATGTGACGAAGTCCTGGCGAAAAAAGAAGGCATTTATGGTGTAAATGGCGATTGAAGAAACTGAGAAAAACACCAACAGTTTGAGCGGCATATGCGGCTGAAAGACTTTTACCATCGCTTTATATTGTTGACGTAAGCGAGCTTTGAAATCTTTTTCAAACTGCTGGGCGTCAATAACCGATCGTACTCCTTTTACGCCCTCAAACTCAGCTTCCATCTGAATTAGCTTATTGAGTTTGCTATTTTGACGTGTACGTACACTCAGCCAATAAACCGCCAAACCGACCCAGGCAAGTATTAATAATAAGGTCACGCGAAAATCTCCCTAACCGTCTGCTCAAGGCCAAAGAACCTGGCTCGTTCATAGATCACTGAGCGGGTCGACAAGCCCGGGGTACGGAACTCTCCATCGATCTTACCGTCTTTCATCTCTGGGCTTGCTTCGTAACGAAAGATGTCTTCCATTACGACACTGTCGCCTTCCATACCGATGATCTCTGATATGTACATGACTTTACGGCTACCATCATGTAAGCGCTTGACCTGTACGATCAAATCGACCGCACTTACAATGGTGCGTCGAATCGCTGCAATTGGCAGACTGGCCGTCGCCATCATCACCATGCTTTCGGTACGAGCAATAGCATCTCTGGGTGTGTTGGCGTGTAAAGTCGACATAGAACCATCATGGCCAGTGTTCATCGCCTGCAGCATTTCAAACGCTTCGCCGCCACGACACTCACCAACGATTATGCGATCCGGACGCATACGCAGTGCGTTGATAACAAGCTCGCGTGCCGAAACCTCACCAGTACCTTCGACACTTGCCTGACGTGTTTCGAGACGAACAATATGTGGCTTTTGCAACTGCAGCTCTGCCGCATCTTCAATGGTCACAATACGCTCAGTTTCGCCGATAAAACCCGACAGCGCATTGAGCAGCGTGGTTTTACCAGAACCTGTACCACCCGATATGAGAACATTGCATTTACAGTGGCTGGCAATTGACAACAGTTTTGCCATCTCTACCGACATAGCGCCAAACTCAACCAGATTCTCAAGCTTAATCTTTTGCTCTTTAAACTTACGAATTGATATAGAAGTGCCATCAATCGCCAACGGAGGGATGACAATATTGACACGGCTTCCATCTAGCAAACGTGCGTCACACAAGGGTTTAGATTCGTCAATACGACGGCCTACATTTGAAGCGATCCGTTTTGCAATGGTGTTGAGTTGCTTCTCATTAACAAACTGAATTGGAGATTTTTCGACCTTGCCACCAATCTCAATAAAGATGTCTGATGGGCCATTGATCATGATGTCCGAAATGTCGTCGTTATCAACGAGCTTTTGTAGCGGTCCAAGACCTTTAAGCTCATCAAGAAGCGCTTTAACAAGTTCTACACGTTTGAGAGAGCTCACTTGCAGCTTCTTTTTATCAATCAGAATGTTGACTGAGTCTTTTAACTGCTCTTCAAGCTCTTGGGTGCTAATTTCAACTAGCGTTGCTGCATCCAATGCATCAAAGATTTCATCTCTAAGTTGGATGTATATTTCTTTTATTTGATTCATTTTCTAAACAGTGAGAAACGTGATTTGGTTTTGATCTTCTTACCCGTTAAGGCAACGACCATATTGGCTACCGACGCCGACGATTTTGACTTCATGAACTGGCCGATGCCTTGCTGAATGAGCTGTTTTTCCAACGCCGGCTCATAGCAAAAGTCGATGCTACTTTTAGCGCGGATTCGTTCTTTGGCACTTTTAAGAGTGACCATAAAGTCTTTTGCAGGTCGGTTGAGATTAAACACCAACTCATGCTCAGCTTTACCGAACTTTTTCTTGAGCAAATTGTACGAACGCAGTGATGCGACTGACGGGTCACACACCACAAAAATACGGTGGTATTTTTCGTTCAGCTCTTGATCATGAATCTCTTCATAGCAAGAAAGCGGGACGGAATCGATGATGAAGTTATATTGATCGACCAGTTGATTAGACAAGTTATATAAGGTTGTCGCGTGGTCGGACAGACAAGCGATGTTCTTCTCTAAAACCAGATAGTCAAGCTTGTCTACCACGGAATGAACATACGTCTTGGCGATCGCGTCATCGATATCAATTTGGTTTAAGTCGATACTATTTTGTTTAGGCTTATGACCTTTAACACCGAGATAGATATCACTATTCATTGCGCCAGAATCATGATCGACCAGCAAAGTTTTTAGATTAGCCTGCCCCGCCAGTGAGTGACACAGTAGCGAACTGACACTTGAAACCCCGACCCCTCCCTTTGTTCCTAAGACTAAAATACGCTTAGCAACTCGGGTGCGTTTAGCACTGGATTCTTGATCATCGCTTGACTTGATTGCCGCGAGTAATCCGTCAAGATCCGAATCCCATAGGACATAATTAGCTCCAAGGGAATGAACCTGGTTACGTAGCTTAATCGAATCGACATCACACAAAACAAGCAATGAAATCGTCACATCTAATTGTGTTGCAATCTCCGAGGTCTGATCAACAATGTTGCTCACACCACGCAAGTCCAATATTACGTGGTTAAGCCTAACCCCTGAATGATTCCAAGCACTGTCATTCTCGATGTCAGACACCTCAATCGGTTTCGCATACCCTTCAATGGCGTACAAGTCATTAACAGACTCAATAAACTCAGCATCATCAGAAACAACAAGATCTTTTGCTGAGACACTCTCCTTCACTTTCGAAGACGAGTTTTTAAATAAGATATCTAGATCCATGCCTACTGAACTCGTGTGATTGGATTAACTAAGCTGATATTTCGATTATGTTCAACGCTGCAGCCAAATCGGTAAGTCTCTCTCTTGCTGAACGTCATTGCGCCACAATCGCTACTTTGAATTCGCACGTACTTAGCAGTAATTAAAATGTTTTTGGCTTGATTCGCTTCGGCTAAGGCAACTTTATATCTATCCTTTGCCACGCCCTCAGTTTTGAACTTACCGTGTAGCGTTGCGACAAACTCACTTGAACCCGTTTTGTATTCGACAAGAAAACGGGCTTTCGGTTGGCGCCTCTTAACGTCACGAATGAAAGCGACCGCTCGTCCCATTGAGTCGTCACCTTGGGTGGTATCAAACTCCAATCGCTCTTCTAATTGTTCAATAACGCTTGAGTTTGTTGTATCTACTTGGCTACATGCAACGCTAAGTAACGCCAGCATGGAAATGACTATCCAACGCATTAGTTGAAACCTCCCTGTTCTATGGTTCCTTCGAGTTCGGGCTCATTAAGTTCTGATAGGTCGATACGCAACAATCGTTCGATATCGCTGGTGCGTTTAAAGCTTGGTAACTTGACCTGTTCTGATTCAACCGGATCAACGAGATTTACCGTTGCTACGATAATCAGTTCCGTTTTTGAACGGTTTGTTGTCGTATGACTAAACAACGCACCTAAAATTGGAATGTCTCCCAAGAATGGAATTTTGGTTAATGCTTCCCGTTCTTCTGAAGTCAATAGGCCTGCGAGTACAAAACTTTGTCCGTCTTTGAGGTGCACAGTCGTCTGCGCTCGTCGAGTTCTTAATGTAGGGACAGAGATTAAGCCCGTTGATGTCTTGTTTGATTCATCAATCGAACTCACTTCAGGTATCAGAGTAAGACGGATGTTTTCCGAATCTGTCACTTTCGCGACCATGGCCAACTTAACACCGTACTCTTTGTAACTAATGCTTATACCGTCTTCATCACGCACAGCGATAGGTATTTCGCCACCAGCAAGAAAGCTCGCTTGCTCTCCGGAAATCACGGATAAGTTAGGTTCAGCGAGCACCTGACCAATCTTGTCATCACCACTCGCAGAGATAACCGACACAATATCTTGCGCTGTGAAATCAAGCAGTTTATTGACGAATTTTCCTGGCTCACCGCTATCGCTGTAGCTAACACCCAGCTCGGATAAAAATGAACTAGATACTTCTGCAACGGTTAGCTTTACATTGATCTGTTCTGTGGTTAGAACTTTAAGATGATTGATCACCTGATCGTAAGTAAAGCGAGAGGTATAGTCTAATTCATCATACTCTTCTCCATCTGCATCCCTTAGCTCATAAGTGTGCCTGCGGCGTTCTTTCTTTAGCATCTCACCTACTAGGCGATACACTTTTTGTTTGACCTCTTCGCTACTGACTATGCCGTCGAGTACCACTTGGTCACCAACATTCGAAACAACAACGTTTTCGTCCGGAAAGCGCGCAATAATAGTCTGCTTCAACAGTCGCAAGCTTTGATTTACCACTAGCTCAGCGTTGTAGATTTCGTTTCCGCCGCGATCATATACAATAACAGACGTGCTACCTTGACCAACGCCATATACTACGACCTTGTTGTCATCAATTATTTTATAATCAGCGATTTGTTGGTTTGCGACAAAAACAGTAGCAATCTGACGTTTTAGATTAATTGTTTTAGCCGCTCCTTGATCTAAACTCATCAATTGCGAAGCATAAGAAGGTAACGCAAGAATAAGACATATCAGAGCTGCTGACTTCGTTTTATTTGCTATCATTTAGTCTTGGCCTCTTAACTCTCGGACACCAAATTGTGTCTCAAGTAAGTCACTGCTACGAATTGATAAATAGCGGTTTTCAATCTCCGCAGGAACAATATTGACGTCACCCACTTTTTGCGCCATTTCAAGCTTTAATACATCACGCATTCTCAATGCGACGACGATGCTATATTGCTTATCTTCAGCATCCTGAGCGTCTTCGTCTTCTTCACCTTTAATGACCTGAAGAACCCTAGCTCCGCTGATAATTACGCGGCTAACCAAACCTCCAACATCACCGTAGCCATCTTCTAGCAAGTTCGTTTCAGAAGAGGTTGTAGAAACAAAACTTACTTTGTCTCCCGGATAAAGCGATAATGTTTGTACAATTCCAAGACCCGTTACGTGGTAAAAGTAAGGTAACTCTCCCTTATTAACAGACAAAAACATATAATCCCTATCGCCTGGGTTTGAAATGTCTTCTTGGGATATAAGCTCGCCTGGATTTAAATCTCGTTTAAATAACGCACCTGGTTCAATGTGAATTTCATCCTTGGGAGTGTAATCTACACTTTCAACTTGTGATAAGTTAACCAACTCCGATTTGTGGATGGAGGACTTTATTATTTGACCTTTTTTCGCCTCGCCACTCACGACTAACACGGCGACTTTCGGCTCCGATTTAATAACTTTTTCTTGCTCTTCACCAGTCGAAGAAAGATAGGTATTGTTTATAAAAATAAAGATAGAAAAAATAACGAGAGTAACAAGTACAAGAATAATTGTTCTATTCATAATGAGTCTATGTGGTAACTAAATAGGGGCATTCGCCCCTAGAAATAAAGCAGTGTATTAAATTAATTAACTACCAGTTGCTGTAGTTAAGTTGTCAGTTACTGCAGTTAGGGCACCAGTAATTGCATTTTTAAGCGCATCAGTTTGAAATGCTGCTAGTACAAGCGCTGACATTACAACTGCAATAATTGCGTATTCCACAGCAGTTACACCGCGAATGTCATCTTCAAATTTCATTTTAAGCTCTGCAAGCTTAGCTAAAGTTTTGTAGTACATAATGTTCCTCTAAAATGTTGGCCTTAGCCCGTGTATATTTCAGTTGGAATTAAATCACCCAAAACCCATCACAACAAATTATAAGTTTTTATACGATTATAATTTTTTATTATCACAACAAGGTGATGTGTTATTTATGGGGTGATAAATAAACTTTATGTACATTAACTTTGAATATATTGACTACCGCGTTACTATTCTAATATGAACTTAGATAACATCATTGAAATTACTGTAGTCATTATAAATATCGTCTGTGCGGTTCAATCTTGTATCAGCGATCATAAACACCGAACATTACCCAATAAAATTTGCAAATCATTATTTATTACAAACTTTATTGCTTCATTTTACTTTGGATATTTCATCCAATCAGCAACCATTACTTCTATTATATTCTTGGTTTTACTTATTGTATGGCTAATCGGTGGTTTCGGCGCTGGTGATATCAAACTATTGTGTGCATTTTCTATCGGTATTAAGCCCGAACTGACCATCGCTTGCTTAGTTTTGGTGGGGTTTTTAGGTGGTTTTCAATTAGTTGTTATGTATCTTGTTGGCTTGATGACCAAGACAAATTTATTTGAAAAAGGTATTCCCTATGGAATACCTATCTCAATTAGTGGCGTAGCGTTTACTGCACTCTCTTTGTTTAGTTTGTAAGTGCTGGCATGTAATCGGTTTCTTGTCTGTGCATGCTTGCTTCTTCACGTAGCTCAAACAGATCCTGAATTTTGTCTTTTACCCCTAACTCTTCAAGTTCATGAGTAACATCTTCACTACACCATACATACATGTTGACCTTCTGATTGATGATCACTTTACGACAATTAAGGTTCCTTACTGACCATTCTGGAAAAATCAATACTGTGCCATTTGTTTCAAGTTCATTCTTAATCAGGCGCAATGAGTTTGTCGAAACCCAACTGGATACAAAACAAGAGTCAACCCCATGATGTTTCAGTATATCTTGAACATCGGAGCGATTTAGCGTGTCACAATAGACTATGCGCTGCGGATAACACTCTTGAGGATCCAACATATGCGAATGAGCAATAGCGTAATTAACAGTATTGAGTTGGTATGAACGACCATTACTGTATGGAAGCCTACTGACCGAAAAAATCAGATCATACTTATCGATATCCAGATACGCACAGTTAGCAAAACTGGTGATTGTTAAGTCAATATTGTTCAGTGCTCTGAATTCATTGATGATCTTGTCAACCATATCAGGACAAAACGACTCAGCGATTGCAATCTTAAACTGATCACGTAACTCCACACTCTCCAGGTCGTGAAATAATTTCTCATACATAGACATAGTTTGATCGACATACTCAAGTAGAACTTGGCCGTGTTTTGTCAGCACAAAGCCGTCTTTTCTATCAAAAATACTTGCCCCTATTGTACTTTCGATCTTTTTAATATGTTGTGAAACCGCAGGTTGTGTCATAAACAGCGACTCAGCCGCTGCAGTAAAACTCTTATGTTTGGCAACCTGCGAAAAAGTTCTTAGGTATTTGACGTCGATACTTCTATTGACGGTTTTCATAGTCGAAACTACCTCGATGCTGCGGTTTATTGTTATTTTTTTAATTATCTAAATAATTGAGCTGAAAATAACAATTGTGTCATATAGATACAAACAGCAATATTTATAATCCTATAAACATGTTTTATACAAAAAACACTCAGCAACACTATTGCTAGCAGCATCTTGTAAAATAAATGAAACCGAACGAGATAGGGATTAGAACTACAGAAGTTAGAATTTTGGCTCTAGAGCAGTTCTTACTTAGTTTTTTTGCTGCCAAAAGCACTCGTTGTAGATACTTTTGCTACAGATGAGCAATGGTCTCAAAAGCGGGACAATCAGGGGGAATGGTGTCAAATGTTTGTTAATTGTAATCAAATTGCGCGACTTATTGCGAATTATTACATTTCTAAAATAATCATTATTGTGACCTATGCAACATTTTGTTTCGAACTTGATACACTACTGACACTGAAATATGAACTTTATTTCTAAAACAAGGAAAATGGGCAACACAGATGTCGCCCAATCATGATTGTTATCTAGTTCTTACGAACTCTTATAAGCAGCATCAAGGCTGTAATGAAAAGAATCGAGATTCCCCCTCCTGAGGACTCCTCTGTGACAGTAGGGTCTGAGCTAAGGTCACTGCCACCGCTTGTTGCAACGACTTCAATTTCATAGCTACCAGTAACCTCACTACCATCTTCTAACCATGCTTTGTAAAAAACTTGGTCATAAATGCTCATCGTTCGTTTACTTGGAGCAGTATACACAATAGTTTGACCAACGATTTTCGCCATGCCATGATCCGGATTCGATAACAGCTCTATCCTGACTAAGCGCGAATCAACATTTGGCGCAACCTTTATGCTGCCTTCATAAGCCACCTTTACTTTATTTTGCATCGGCGATCTTACCTTGCTTTTGGTGGTAAATTGAAATCTTTGTTGGCTTGTCATCCCTAAGTTATCAGTGACCTGAGCAACAAATTCAAAACGACTTCCCGCAGCCGTATTCTCCGGTAATCGGAATGTTAACGCTCGCTCTCTAGCGCCCCAAAAGGTCAATCGTTTACCTTTAACCTGCGACCAACGAATAGAGAGTGTGGAGGAATCAACATCAATCAAATCAACAATAGAAAGCGTGACATCAGTACCAGGGATATAGCGAGCAGAACTTGATTTAACCGTAAAACTTGGCGCATCATTGACTGCGAGTATATCGACACTGACCTCCGCTTCATTGGTGATGGTCCCCATGTCGCCTACCAATCGATAGCTAAACTTATCTCGACCATTCATATCTTTATTTGGATAGTAAACCTGTCCAGCGACTCGACCCAGGCTTGGCCTTTGAGTCACTTCTATCTGGTACTGTTCGTTATCGTTTAATCCAGTGTCATTTGCTGCCAGATCTAGTTTTATCGGCGTATCTTCCTGTGTGCGAACATAGTCATCTACCGCTAAACCTTGCGTGGTTTGGTTACCTTCAAACAGTGCAGCAAACGGGAAATTTCGGCTAAAACCATTGTTTAAGCCATGAGTTTTATAGTCCGCTAACGTTCCGTAGTATTGGGTTTTACGCTGTCCATCGCCCAGATAGGCATCAAGAAATTGGGTTGAGTATTCAGGTGTGCCATTTTCCAGCTCTAATACAATAAGATGGCTACCTTGTGAGAGTGCAAAAGGAGCATCCAGCATTACCTGCCCGCCATTCTCAGGAGCAGCGCCTCGTCCTAATACTACCTCTCTACTTTCGTCGACAATCACACGACCAAACCTTGAGGTATAAGGATATTTTAGTAATCGATAAAACATAGGCATCGCGACAGTGGTCGGCTTGGCATAAAACTGAAAACCGACTAAGCGCTGATCGCTGTCTGCGACATCAATCGCGAAACCAAGTACATTGTTTCCTGTCTGATAGCTTGGGTAAGTTCGGCCAAAAGAGGTGACCCATGCTGACTTTTCTGCACTAGCTGGAATGGTTAGATTGAAGGAGGCGCTTACGCTATCACTCGTTATACTGGCTAGCTCAATTTCAGTAGGTCTTCCCCCTGTGACATTGGTTAACGCCGGAGAGGAACTATCGCTGAGACTTGTGACATTGTCACTACCAGGAAAAACATCCCCATTATCACCAGATGAGCGTCCACTTTCGAGTAGCCCTTGGTCATCAGCTTGCATCACTTGTACCTGCATAGGTCCAGTGCTGTTAAAGTGATTGTCGATATTTACCGCGGTAACTAATAGACCTTCCCCTTTTAGCGCTCGGTCATAGTGGTTCTTGCGACGATTCTCGACGTAAAGACGCGGTCCATACTGCTTCAAGTGAGGATCCAGATAAATGACACTCTCACCTTTGTCTGTATTTAGATCTACTGAGCCGGTGTCGGTCAAAGCGCGTGGTTCAATAAACCCAGCCGCTTCTTTACTCCAAGCAAGCATATTTACGGGTGTTTGCCCAGAGTATGTATCACCGGGTTTACGTCCCCAACTCCCGCCTCCCATAAGCCCCCAATGACCGATAGAACCATCATGTTTATAGGAATACAAATCAGGCAATCCAAGCATTAGATGGCCTAGCTCATGCGCGATGACTCCCATTGCTGACTGGTTATCATGCTGGTAGTCAGCGAATAAACAGTAAGAAGAGATTCGCTTACCATCAATCGTCACAGTCGAGTGAGCATATTTATGGGGCCAAATGGTTGGCGTTTTATTGGTACCACTTGATTTATCATTACCAGCAAAAACGAACATTACTGACAGTTCGCTTGGTTCGATACTGCCATTCTTGTCATCATCGTACTGTGACAAATCGAAGTTGCCATCCAGTGCGGCATAAGCCTTCGTGAACACGTTGTTGAGCTTGGTTTGGCAAGTGCTGTCTGTTTTAGAATGACAATTAGGATGAGCAATATTTAATTCAACATCAATTATGCCGTCGTTGGCAGTACCCTGAGTTTCTTTTGCTGGCACAACCTTGTACGTGTCATAACTGTTTTTTAGAAAATAGTCCTGAACACTTTGCTGATTCTGGCCAAAGATCGTATTGGTAAAATCATTTTCGATTTTTACGTCACTGAAGCCCACTTGTACTACCAACAGAGGTTGGTTAGTGACATCACTCCCTGATGAGGCCGCAGATGATAAGCTTCTTCCTTGAGCATACGCGGTAGATTTGCTTTTGGTGTTTGCTCTCGGCTGATGTGACGATTGTGACTGGTAGGCTGGTTTGATGTTTACCTTGTCGATATTTGACTGCTGTGGTGGTATCGCCCCCCTAGTAGCCAATATTCCCGTTGAGCTCATAACGCCTTGCTCTTGTGAAGAGTCATATTCAGCGAAATACCATTCAAGGTCATCCCCCTGAATATATAAGAACCCTTCGTGGTCCTGGTACCAAAACAGATCCTCCCACCCCATAAGGCGTAATTCTTTGCTGCTACCGTCTGACAAGGTCATTGTATGCCAGATTGGTGCGGGAAGCGTGGTTGAGTGTGCATAAACGGATGCACAAGCAAGCGCAGCCGTAAGACAGAGTCGTTTTATCCTCATAATTGTAATCCATTGTGCTTAGCAGAAATTAACAATCTGCTATGGCTGGTTAAAGAGGAGTGACTCTATCAATTTAGTTGAATATCAACCAATCAAGATTTGTTCTAGAGAGATAATTAAACCTTATACTATCAATGACTTATAAGATTTAAAAATGAGGCTATAAGGATTTATTATTACTAGTGGTAAGTGCAGTACCTACCACTAATTACTCGGTGATTAACTATTTCATTTGCTCATCGAGGTTAAGCACCGTCAGCGCATTACTTACACTGGTGGCGATAACATCGATCACGCCTGTTCTGAGTGCACCTAATAAAGCAAGTGGCTTACTATTTTCTGCAGCAATTGCGATTACCTCTGCAATTGGTCGAAACTCTTCAATGCCGAGACCAATCACTCGGTCACTCATTACCGTTTTGGCTGTACCGCCATGTATGTCGAAAAAGTCATAACCAGCAAAGTCACCGACTACGCCTTGCAGCATTCTAGATTGAACAACTTCACCAGCAGTGAACCAACCTAAATCGACCATATAGCTGTTTTCACTCATATCGCCAATACCGACTAACGCCACATCTGCTTTACGCGCCAAATCCAATGTCTGCTTAACGGTCGCATTTTGCATAAATGCCATCTTTTGCTCACGGTTCTCAGCATAAGCGGGAGCATACAAAGACTCCGATGTACCTCCATAGGTCTTAGCAAATTGTCGGCAGATATGGTCAGCATTGAACATGCCTCCGCGAGGGTGAATACCTCCTATGCCACAGACAAACTTAACCTCGCGCTGGGGGATAACCCCAACGTGATGAGCAACCGCTGATACATTTCGCCCTTGTCCGACGGTGACGACTGAGCCGTTTTGAATCGAGCTCGCCATATATTTAGACACCAAACCCGCGACTTGGAGGCGTTGTTGCTCTTCACTTGGTTGGTCGATAGCGACCAATGCTCGTTTGACACCAAAGCGTTCAATCAATCTTTGTTCGATCTTGGCACTAAATACCGGGTGATACTTTACCGTGATTTCGACAATACCTTCATCCCGAGCTTGTTTGAGCATTCGCCCTACTTTGGCACGCGATACTGAGAACTTTTTTGAAATCTCTTCTTGAGTGGCACCGTCTTGGTAATACGCGACTGAAATCTCAGTCAATAGATCGGTGTTATCGTCAGACATCTCATTGTGAATCTTACTCATAACTACAGCATTCCTAATCTATAAACAGCACGTAACATATGTTCAAGGGTGTAGCATATGTCATAGTGGCAATTATTGCCATCATTTGCTCACGTGCAATACAAATTCTCATGCGCGATTTTACTCTCTTTAAATCCCCTTCACGCCTTTATATAGCTTGGCAAACGTTTAATTGGTTCAATCACACATCTGACCTTAAAAAATCCTTGATGAATGTCACCATATCCCTGTTTAACCAATTGACATTCTGGGTGGATGATATAATTATGGACCCATCATTTACTCAACATGAGAGCAAATGTTCACAACATCTGCTCTGGTGCTGAAATTTCGGGTTCGTTGATTTCACAAGCATCATTATTGCTTGAAGAGATCGACACCACGCTTGCAATTGCACAAGTCATATCAGCTAACGTGGTATGACGGCTTATTAAATAGGATGATCGGAATGAGCAACAAATTAGAGCAACTTCGTAAACTAACGACTGTAGTAGCTGACACTGGTGAAATTGATGCAATCAAAAAATACCAGCCAGAAGATGCAACAACTAACCCTTCTCTGATCCTTAAAGCTGCTCAAATCGAAGAGTATGCACCTCTAATCGATGCTTCAATTGAATACGCTAAAGCGCAAAGCTCTGATAAAGCACAACAAGTACAAGATACTTGTGACATGCTAGCGGTAAACATCGGTAAAGAAATCCTAAAAACTATCCCTGGCCGTATCTCTACTGAGGTAGATGCTCGTCTATCTTACGATATGGAAGGCAGCGTAGCGAAAGCACGTCAGCTAGTTAAAATGTACAACGATGCGGGCATCACTAACGATCGCATCCTTATCAAACTGGCTTCTACTTGGGAAGGTATCCGCGCGGCTGAAATCCTAGAGAAAGAAGGCATCAACTGTAACCTTACTCTACTATTCTCTTTCGCTCAGGCTCGTGCTTGTGCTGAAGCTGGCGTATTCCTAATCTCTCCATTCGTTGGTCGTATCATGGACTGGTACAAAGCGAAAGAAGGCCGTGACTTCGAAGCTCAAGAAGATCCAGGCGTACTGTCTGTAACTAGCATCTACGACTACTACAAAGCGTACGGCTACAACACTGTAGTAATGGGCGCAAGCTTCCGCAACATCGGCGAGATCCTAGAGCTAGCGGGTTGTGACCGTCTAACTATCGCTCCTGCACTTCTTGCTGAACTTGAAGCGGCCGAAGGTGAAGTCGTAGAGAAGCTGGTTGACTCTAAAGGTGCTAAAGAGCGCCCTGCTGCAATGACGCACGCTGAGTTCCTATGGGATCACAACCAAGACCCAATGGCAGTTGAGAAGCTTGCTGAAGGTATCCGCAACTTCGCCGTTGACCAAGGCAAACTTGAAGCAATGATTGAAGCTAAGCTTTAATCAACAGAATTTCTAGAGGGGAACGTTTGCGTTCCCCTCTTAACATCCTTTCTAAGAAACAATCTATTAATCGGTATTTATTATGGATCGCAAAAATCTAGCTAATGCTATTCGTGCACTAAGCATGGACGGTGTACAACAAGCAAACTCTGGTCACCCAGGCGCACCTATGGGTATGGCTGACATCGCTGAAGTTCTTTGGCGCTCTCACCTAAACCACAACCCGTCAAACCCAGAGTGGGCTGACCGCGACCGTTTCGTTCTTTCAAACGGCCACGGCTCTATGCTGATTTACTCTCTGCTTCACCTTGCTGGTTACGAGCTATCAATCGACGATCTGAAAAACTTCCGTCAACTACACTCTAAGACTCCTGGTCACCCAGAGTATGGTTACGCACCAGGTATCGAAACAACAACTGGCCCACTAGGTCAAGGTATCACAAACGCTGTTGGTATGGCGCTGGCTGAGAAGACTCTCGCAGCACAATTCAACAAAGAAGGCCACGACATCGTTGACCACTTCACTTATGCGTTCATGGGTGATGGTTGTCTGATGGAAGGTATCTCTCACGAAGCATGTTCACTAGCAGGCACGCTAGGTCTTGGTAAGCTAATCGCTTTCTGGGATGACAACGGTATCTCTATCGATGGTGAAGTTGAAGGTTGGTTCTCTGACGATACGCCTAAGCGTTTTGAAGCATACGGTTGGCACGTAATTCCAGCGGTAGACGGTCACGACTCTGAAGCGATTAACGCAGCAATCATTGCAGCAAAAGCAGACCCACGCCCTACTCTGATCTGTACTAAAACTATCATCGGTTTTGGTTCACCAAACAAGTCTGGTTCACACGACTGTCACGGTGCACCACTAGGCGCTGAAGAAATTGCAGCTACACGTAAAGAACTAGGTTGGGAGCACGGTCCTTTTGAAATTCCGCAAGATGTCTACGCGCAGTGGGACGCGAAAGAAGCAGGCGCAGCTAAGGAAGCAGCGTGGAACGAGAAACTTGCAGCTTATGAAGCAGCACACCCTGAGCTGGCAGCTGAATTCAAACGCCGCGTAAACGGTGACCTACCTGCACAGTGGGAAGAGAAAGCAAACCAAATCATTGCTGACCTTCAAGCGAACCCAGCAAACATCGCTTCACGTAAAGCGTCTCAAAACGCACTAGAAGCGTTCGGCGCTATGCTACCAGAATTCCTAGGCGGCTCTGCTGACCTTGCACCTTCTAACCTAACTATGTGGTCTGGTTCTAAGTCTGTTTCTGCTGAAGATGCAGCGGGTAACTACATCCACTACGGTGTACGTGAATTCGGTATGACGGCTATCATGAACGGTATTGCGCTACACGGTGGTTTCGTACCATACGGTGCAACTTTCCTAATGTTCATGGAGTACGCTCGTAACGCAATGCGTATGGCTGCACTGATGAAAGTTCAGAACATTCAGGTTTACACGCACGACTCTATCGGTCTTGGCGAAGATGGCCCTACTCACCAACCGGTTGAGCAGATCGCTTCTCTACGTCTAACGCCAAACATGAGCACATGGCGTCCATGTGACCAAGTTGAGTCGGCAGTGGCTTGGAAACTAGCAATCGAGCGTAAAGATGGCCCTACTTCTCTTATCTTCTCTCGTCAAAACCTTGCACAGCAAGAACGTAGCGAAGAGCAAGTAGCTAACATCGCGAAGGGTGGTTACATCCTGAAAGATTGTGCAGGCAAGCCAGAGCTTATCCTTATTGCTACAGGTTCTGAAGTTGAGCTAGCGGTTAACGCAGCGGCGGAACTAACGGCTGAAGGTAAGAAAGTACGCGTAGTTTCTATGCCTGCAACTGATGCGTTCGACAAGCAAGACGTTGAGTACCGTGAATCTGTATTACCATCAGACGTAACAGCTCGTATCGCTGTTGAAGCTGGCATTGCTGACTTCTGGTACAAGTACGTTGGCTTCGGTGGCAAGATCATCGGTATGACAACATTCGGCGAATCTGCGCCTGCAGGTGAGCTATTCAAGATGTTCGGCTTCACGACTGAAAACGTCGTGAACACAGCGAAAGAGCTTCTAGCTTAATCACTGCATCTCGATAACTAAAAGCCCCGCTCGTATAGCGGGGCTTTTTTATATTTCATATATATTTTCGGAACAGCTGAGATTAGCAAACTTCCTCTTTTGACACCTTACCTCTTAAATAATTCGAGCAGTCAACTGAGTCCTGCTGTTCTGGTTCCATGTATTCTTTGGCAAAACGCATGTAGACACCAGAGGATAAAAACAGCTCAAATAGGTCTGGGTCAAGGTGTCCATCTTTAACCATAAAGCTCATTATCTTAATTGATTCGGATAGAGTCTTCGCTTTTTTGTAAGGACGATCGGTGCTCGTCAGTGCTTCAAATACGTCAGCGATTGCCATGATGCGAGCTGTCAATGGCATCTCGTCTCCCTTCAGCCCCATCGGATAACCAGTACCGTCCATCTTTTCATGATGACCACCAGCAATTTTAGCTACATCACGCATGTGTTTAGGAAACGGTAAGGATTCCAAAATATTTATGGATTGAATAATATGATCGTTAATAATAAACCGGTCTTCGTCAGCTAATGTTCCTCGGCGCGTCGATAAATTATAGAGTTCACCTAGATTGGCTTGATAGTCGGTTGCTTTCAATGTAAAACGTTCATCATTAACCCGAGCGAAATCCCAAGGGACAAGGTGCTCGGGTAAGTCAGCCAACACTTGCTCAGTAGTTGGTAACGGCGGCTGCTCTTGGCTCCTTTGCTGTTCAACCCAAGATATCCCTGCCGTTTTACTTAATGTTCTCGTCCATGTTTGCTCAGCGATCTTATGTAACCGACGAATATCACCATCATCAACAAACTCGCCTCCCAAATTAAGTTCAGCGATAAATTCAAAGTCTTTATTTACTTGAACATTATGCGCGTCTAGTTGCTGCAAGTGTTCAGTCGTAAGCTCACCATGCTGCGCCTTAAGGAGCTCAATCTCTTTTTCCCTTTTTATAACCTCAAATCGCATCCGCACTTCATGAATTCGGTTATAAATCGTTTCCAGTTTCGTCGCTTTATCAACAATATGCTCCGGAGTGGTAATCTTTCCACAATCGTGGAGCCAACTTGCCATTTTCAACTCTTCCCACTGTTTCGGAGTCAAGCTAAAACCTTTAAAGACTCCATATTGAGAATCTTGCGCAGCTTGAGTTAACCACTCGGTTATTACAGGAACACGCTGACAATGATTCCCAGTGTAAGGAGACTTCCTATCGAGCGAGCCTGCAAATACCTGAATAAATGAATCAAGTAATGATTTTTGTGCATCCATCATATCGTGAGTTTCTATTGTAACTGACGTAAAACCGAGCAAAGTGTGTAGGTAGTCTTCGTAAGATTGATAACGTTCAAGAGCGTTATCCCCTTCATAAAGTACCCCAAACGATCCAATGACACTTCCTGAACGATCCATAAGTGGAATACATATGACCTTTCCAGCTCGACTCTTATCCCAAGGAACATCAAGTCTCTCTATATCCTCTGCATTAAATATGGCCACTTTGTTCGCAACAAATAGCTCATTCATTACTTTTCTTGCTTCCGACACAGGGAGTGTACGAGCAACAGCTTGACTCTCATCAATACCCTCATACCAAACATATTTGGGCACCAGTGTTTCATTCTCTGTATCATGCAAATACAATAATACTCCACTCGCCTCAACAGCTTTTGCGGTCTCACGACAAACTAAACTAAGCATGTCATCGAGGTTTTCTTTGTTAGCAATGTTATTGGTCAAAGAAATAAATTGGCTAATGGTGGATCGTGTCGACCTCTGAGCCTGATTAAGCTCTTCTATTTCGCGGATATAGCTGTGTGGAGTCTTATCATCTTTATCAAACTTGAAGCTTTCAATGTCTTTCGCATTCTGCGTTGCTCGTTTTATTGGTTTTGATATATACACCGAAACGGCAAATATGCCAGGTAGTATAAGTAGTAAGACAACTAGCGAGGTGTAGATTGTTTGCTTTTTGATTAAGGCTCCATTGTCAAAAAGGTCCGCAGCCTTAGCTGTCATGAGAAGATGAAATGTTTGCCCCTGTAACGGCTGAAACGTCACTACTTGACCAAACCACTTCTCTCCTTCAAATTCGAACAAACCAAGCTTTCCATCTCTTTGGTTCTTATTAATCGCATAAAGAGCCACCTTGTTTGGTAGTTCATCTAATTTATCGGTTAGCAGTGCTGACGGTATGTTTGCATCGAGCCTGTCACTGAAGGCAAATACTTGGCCAACATCGTTGTATAGAACGCGGATAGAAGAGTCATTCGTAAGTGTATCGGTCAATGAGCTGTGTATATCTTCCAACAATACCTCAGCGGTTATGACGATCCCGTTATCATTCTTTCTGTAGATATTCACCCCCACCATTTCAGATATAGGCAAAAGCGTCGGTGAGGAAATTAAACTTTTTTCGGTTTGCGCATCACTAAACCAGCTATGCGACTTATATAAAATAACTTTACTGGCATCTATCTCCGTAAACTGCGTAAGATGTTCATCGCTCCCTCGAATTTGAACCGTACCGTTATTGTTGTGAGCAATTATAATTTTGACGCTACTATCCACGTTTAAACGCCTAGCCATCATCTGATTCTTTACTCTTGAAACGGAGAAAAAATCACCGGACGGATAATAAAACGAATAGGAAGATACATGGGGAGATTCTTTTAGAAGATGGACAATTTGGGGCAGCACTTTTTCTCGTACATCGACTTCTGATGAATTGATTGCGTAACTTTTCCTAAAGGCACCAATCATAGTAAATGCGGTACTATAGTGTTGATTCAATTGATGTCGTGTTTCTGTTGCAATGCGATAGAATAGTTTGCCATTGGCTTCTAAAAGTAGCTCTGACAACCCCTTATTGGTTAACCAAATTTGCGTCCCTGAAGCTAACACAACAACGAATATAATCACTGTCGTCAAATGGACGTGAATTGGTAGGATTGCTCTTCTGACGTTCATTAGTCTATTTCCCTTAGCCTTTTCCAACTAGTTTAAAATAGCAACTTTTTGCCCGAACATATTGAAACAGCGAACAATCTTATATATGAGTCATTCATTATATTGATATTTGCGATCCTCCAAGCATTTCCTACCTCCCTCCAATTTGAACGCCTAACACAAAACAGGCTACGACATTCATTGGCCTGACTGCCTTTTCAGCCTTTATTGTGTCATTACGGAATTTCGACTATTCCAAATTTACACTCGCCAGCCTTTATCATTCTTCTAAAGCAATAATGAAGGCTGTATTTATGTCATCCAATACGAATCTACCCATTTCACCTCCAGGAACGGAGACAAAGCTGAAAAGGATTGCTGCAACATTTTTCTCTAGCGTATTTAAAATCGCGTTTGCGCTGTTCACCTTAGTTGGTGCATCGGTGCTGCTGTCCAAACTTGGTACCGTGCATGGTAAAGACCTACCGGAAGAGTATTTTTCCAATGGTTATCCTTCGATATTGAGGCTACTGGATTCAGAAGTCTTCATGGGCTTTATCTTCTTTGTCACCGTCGCGATTTTGGTTTACGTCGTTTATCTTCTGTGGCAATTGCACGAAGTCGCCGTCCATCGAGCGGCGAAAATGTCGAGTGCTCACACACAGATCGTCTTCGCCCTATCCCTTTGTGGTCTGTTTATCGACAAAACATGGTGGGTTTTGGCCATCATCATCGCTTTTGCTCGTTGGGATGTATTAGCCGCAGAGGTCTCGAACATCATCCGCAACGGTCGCCACCCTATTAGTAAGTCAGAGGAATAAACCATGAAAGAGATCATGCTCCCTTATGTCTTTATTTGTTGGCTACTCGTTAAAACAGGCGTAGTACGTTGGACACTGAAAAACGCAGCGATAATCATTGGTATTGGTGCTCTTTTGGCCCTATCGCTGTTCACCGCCCATCGCTTCTGGTCACCGGCTGACTTAACCGACAGTACCACCGTTAAAGCGCCTCATGCCGTACTCAGCCCGTTAGTTGGTCAAGAGGTAGAACAAGTATTCGTTGAGCATAACCAAATGCTCAATCAAGGCGATTTGATTTACACCTTACGCACTGAAGACACGTCCTCTCAAATCGACGGTCTGAATGCACAAAAAGATGCCGCACAAGCAGAAATACTGGCTTTAACTCATCAAATCAATAACGATAAAAAGCAACTCGATAGACTGACTCAGCTGAATGATTTTGCCCAAGAGTCTGCTCGTGATGATTTACGAACGCGCATAGAATCGACTGACGCGAAGATTGCTGCCGTTAATGCGCAAATCTTAAGTGTCGAAGCACAAATCGCCACAGCAACATGGCAAAACGATCGCCGTGAAGTACGCGCGCCTTTTGACGGTCAGCTATCGATTGCGAATATTGTTGAAGGCACACGTCTAGGCAATATGCACCTCTACGATACCAGCAAGAAATTCGTTGAAATGCGCATTGCCGATCAAACCTACCGCAATATTGAAGTTGGCCAGTTTGCTGAATTTTATGTGAATGCTTATCCTGGCGAAATCTTCCGTGGTCGCGTGCATAGTTTAACGGCGGGCACAGGTGAAGCACGAGTGTCAGTGATGAATGGCTCCCAACACGTACGCCAACACGTAGGTAATAACATGGGCAGCCATGGACGTACCATTGTGATTGAATTTGAAGAGCCAGAAGGCTACAACGTCCCTATTGGTGCAACAGGTTCAGGCTGGGTATCGGCGAAGAAACCCCATGAGGCATTAGGCTTTATGGATATCATTGGTGCGGCTACAGTCAGACTCAAAGCCTACAAGTCCTACCTATCGGCTTTATAAAACCTGAAAAGCGCCTACTCCAAGGCGCTGTTTCTTTTTTGCCTACTTTGCCGGTACGATACACTCATCGACGATAGGCACGATGAGTTCCATTAACCATTTTTGCTTGGCTGCTGAACGGAGCGATGATTTGCAAATGAGTGCAACATCCAAGTTAAGTGGGCAATGCTGTTTTTCATCGTAATAAGGCTCATATCGAAGAGTAAAATAATCATCCATTAACTGGTTGATAAGGTGGACACTATCAACAATGATTCCCGCCTCTAAATCGGGCTCGAGTGCTTTAAAATGGTCTTGGTGTTCATTGACGCCTGAAATAATGAACTTCACATACTCGCCAGATTGATTACCTTCAAAGTAGCCAGCGCCTGAGTGGATCTTCCTTTGATAAAAGCTTTGCGGTTTATCACTTAAGACATGTAACCCTACGTCTACCTGCTCTTCCAATATGAGCGGCTCGCTGTGTTCACTCCATTGTCGTAGTTCAATGACCGCATCGGTTTGTGCACGAATCGCTTTGATTAAGGGCTTACCAATTTTCACCAAATACGGTTCGGCTACATGTATGGTTATCTTATCTAAGTCTTTGGGGTCAAAGCCTTCCGGTGCTAGCGCCAAATCTAATTGGTCTAAGGCGTTCTTAAGCTTTGGTTCGATGGCTAGCGCGTAATCTGTCGGGACTAAGCCAGAGGCCTCACGCACAAACAATGGGTCACCGAGGTCTTGTCTCAGCTGAGCCAAGACCTTAGAGACGTATGATTGTGACCGCCCTAACTTAAGCGCCGCGCGTTGTGTTGAATGGGTTTGCATCAAAGCAAGGAAGACATGTAAAGCGTTTAAGTCGTGCATCCGTGGTAGGCCTCGTGTAACAATCCTTATAACTTATCGGATATAAGTAACGAAGCCAACTTAGGCCTAACTGAAATGAGCGATACGCAATCATTCAAGCACAACTAGTCACAATAACTTGTTTACTCATTATCCGAGCTTAAGAGTGAGCATTCTATTTAGCTAACACCTTTACACCCTAGCTGTTTTTAAGTTTTGAATTAAAGTGGAAATTTCATCGCTTAGCGTCAAAACTTGAAGTACAAGGAGGTGTTTATGCAAAAATTCAACAACATACTGTTCTTGAGTAAGGGCGTAATGGATAACAACCAGTCGCTCGATTTGTCGATCCGTTTGGCTTGGCGCAACAAAGCCAAATTGGCCGGCCTCATTGTTTGCCCTCACCTTCCTAGTGATATGCAAGAATACCAGGAGCACTACGAAGGTTCACTTTTAGAGTCGCTGCAAAGTCAAATTAATACTAGCCTTTCTGACCATCACTTAACCAATGAAGATCTGGATGTGCCTGTTGAGTTAGTTACCGCAGAAAAGCCGGATATTCAAGCAATTCGTCATATTCAAAAACACAAAATCGATCTTGTGTTCAAAGATGCAGAGCGAAGTAAAAACAACGCTAAAGGCCTGCGCGCAATTGATATGAGCTTGCTGCGTAAATGCCCCTGTGCCGTATGGCTTAATCGACCATCAGACAAGCCAAGCATCAAGCAAAGAGTCGCTGTTGCGGTTAACCCCAATGCAACCTCAGACGAAGAACGCGCGCTATCCATTGACCTGCTCAAACTAAGCCGCTCTATCGCTGATAATTGTGACAGCCAACTTCATATCATCTCTTGTTGGGAATACGTATTGGAAAGCTACCTGACAGATAACGTCTGGTTTAAAGCCTCTGAACAAGAGCTTGAGAGTCACATCTCTCAAGCGAAGAAGCAACATTCAGAAGCGCTACAAGCATTAGTAGATGCGGCGGAAATTGGCGGTGATATTACCCTGCACCGACTGCACGGTACCGCAGACGACGAGATCCCGACTTGTGTTGAGGAAATAAATGTCGATGTATTAGTGATGGGGACATTAGCTCGTACGGGAATACAAGGCGTGATGATTGGCAACACCGCAGAGAACATTGTTCAAAATGTCGATTGCTCTCTTGTGGCACTCAAGTCAAAACAGTTCTGCTCTCCAATCGAATAACACCAGACGCTAAGAGACAAACGAAAAAGGCCGAGCGAATTGCTCGGCCTTTGTATGTACACAACATTTCTATGTCGCGACAGTCGATGTCACTAGATCGAAATCAGACACCTGCTCAACAAGGCACCTAGTGATGTGGGATATGGCGTTCACATTGCCGATGATCATTTCAATCATCAAACGATCTGCAGGTAGTGCCCTTCCTCATATTTTGGTTTGATTCGCACAAATCATATACACAACTAATTGCATTAAATATATAATCCACAGTTAAGGTAAGGTTTATGCCTCATTAGCCTTTTTATTAACTCATTCGTATGAGATTGGTTCTAAAACAACGTTTTCCGATTGAATGTCACAGCAAGGCATTCAATCAGCTAGGCGAGTAACTGTACACAAACAGAGTGACTAATAGATGAGGCAACTTATTAAACTAGACGTACTAGCAATTATTGTCGTTAGTATCGTTTTATTCAGAATGGATAGTATCAGGCAACTCGCAGAAGTCGCTCAATCCACCACAACAAAATAACTAATATTGGTTAGGTGTAAATTATGAATACAACCGCATTCATTGCGCTTATTATCTTTTGTTTGCCACTTCTCCTTTTAGCAATCTCTTACCATAAGGCTAAAAAAAGAAAACTAGAATTTGAAGACCAACTCAAGCAAGTAAATCGAGAGAAAAGTAGGCTTAAAAATGAAAAGGCCCAGTTGCTAAGCAAATATCAGCCAATCATCGATATGGAGCTACACACACAGCGATTGCTCGATGAGGCTGAAGAACAGGCGGCTTCTACCCGTCTCGAGGCAGAAGGCGTTTATGCAGAAGCGGAACAACTTCGCAAAGAAACCCGCCAAAAGCTTAGTGAGGCAAAAGACAAAGCTGAACTAATAAAAAATGAAGCACGTGAAGAGGCTAATAAGGTCGTTAGCTATGCGGAAGAACAAGCTAAGGAAATTGCGGGTGATGCATACGAAGCGAAAGCAAAAGCGGATACCTATGAAAAAGCTATTCGTGCAATGCGTAATACTATTGATGGCTACAAAGACGATTACATCATTCCGAACCATTCTGTATTGGATGACCTAGCAGATGAGTTTAGCCATAAAGACGCAGGTGAAGAATTAAAAGCAGCCCGTAAGCGTGTCAAGACGATGGTTCAGGAGGGTCACGCTGGTGCATGTGACTATGTAGAAGCACACCGAAAAACTTATGCAATCCATTTCGCTGTCGACGCTTTCAACGGTAAAGTGGATAGTGCTTTGGCAAAAGTGAAACACGACAATTTTGGTAAAATTAAGCAAGAAATCATTGATGCTTTTGCGCTAGTTAATCACAACGGAGCTCCGTTTCGTAATGCTAGAATTAACCAAGAGTTCTTAGATGCTCGCCTAACTGAACTTAAATGGGCGGTTGCCACTTTTGAGTTAAAAAAGATCGAGAAAGATGAGCAAGCGGCAATCAAAGCACAAATTCGCGAAGAAGAACGTGCTATTCGAGAAGCAGAAAAAGCTCGTAAAGAAGCCGAGAAAGAAGAAAAGATGCTTCAAAAAGCTCTTGAGAAAGCTCGAGCTGAACTGAGCAAAGCAAGTGACGAGCAAAAAGCAGAGTATGAAGCTCAGTTAGCAGAATTGGAAGGTAAACTACAAGAAGCAGAAGAGAAAGGACAACGTGCACTTTCTATGGCGCAGCAAACCCGCCGCGGCCATGTCTATGTTATAAGTAACGTCGGCAGCTTTGGCGAAGAAGTATTCAAGATAGGTATGACTCGCCGACTAGAACCGATGGATCGCGTTAAAGAACTGGGCGATGCCTCTGTTCCATTCTCATTTGACGTTCATGCTATGATTTTCAGCGAAGACGCTCCTGCACTAGAGAATGAACTTCATCGTCGATTCAATCAACAGTCAGTAAACAAGATTAACCCTCGTAAAGAGTTCTTCCGTACGACGATAACTGAAGTTAAGCAAGCGGTTGAGCAACATGGTATTCAAGATGTTCATTGGACCATGAAAGCTGAAGCTGCGGAGTACCGTGAAAGCGTAGCTATCGGAAAAGTACAACAAAATGAGGCTGCGGCCTAGTAATCAGCTTTATTGATATTCGCTAAAAAAAGAGCCGCTAAATGCGGCTCTTAATGTTTTGTCGTATTGGAACAATCGTCAGATTACTCTTTACCGAATACGTTGTTCTCTTGCTTTGTACACAATCGCAAAGTTGTCTATCGAGCACCTCAATATGAGAATATTTTCACCGAATTCATGTCTAGCTACATCATTACATAATATGGAAAAGTGAATAAGCTCATTAGTAATGTATGCCCCTTAACCCACCAGCGGCTATATTAAACCCCATATTCCACCGAGGGCGAAGTTGGTGTTCTTTTCCATATGCCTCAAGTTTGGTGTACTCCCTACCTAAACGATGCATCATAAAGCGATGGCCCTGCTCGTAAGCTTCCTGAAGATTATGGTTTTTGTGTTTACCTCGCTCTAGTTGTTCTTTGTGTTCATTAAGTCGCCTAGCGAAATTATTCGTCACGCCAACATAGACACGATCAGGGTCATTCTCTCCTTCAACCTTAATAATGTACACACTATGGTTTCTGACGCTGTACGAATTAGGCTGTTCATAGAATGGCTCCAGATTTTTGATGTAGTGCCACTGTTTCATAGCACAAGTGAACAACCAATAGGCCAAGATGAACCCTAACAACACAAAGATGGATAAACCCACCATTGTCGATACCACTTCACTACTCAGGTTCATTAAAGAAGCTCCGGTACATTCTCAACACCAGACTCTTCAATCGATGGAGCACCATTAATTTTTACACCATCACAGTTCATGAAAATTTTGCCGTCACGGCGGATCTGGGTACATTCAGGGGGAGTGACCTCAACCTTTTTCTCAACCGTGACTTCTTTAGTGATGATGGTGGGTTCTTCAATTGCCCATCTCGCTAGTCGATACAAACCCGCAAAACAAGCTAGGATCACCGCAATCAACAAGACAATATAAATCAACAACTTAACAAGATTCTTAATTCTTTCAGCTTTAGAGACTCGGTTCAAAGGCTCATATTGTGTTTTTTTATCATGGCTGGGAACCGCACCTGGCGCGATCTCATCACCCTGCACGAATCGAGAAGCTACATCACCTTTCCCTTGTTTTTCATTGGAGGTGTTACCTATTGGTGGATAAATAATTTCAACAGGTGGGCCCAAAGATTTTTGACCAACGTCTGGTTCCCCGCCTCCAATGCTCACATGAGGGGCGTTACCCGTCTTAGGGTAATACGTCGTGACAGGATTACTTCTGTTGGGTGTCGGGCTTGGATTGACAACGGCGCCTGTTTCTAGACTATCGCCGCGTTGATTATCTTTTTCAGTCCCCGCCTCAGGATCAGTTGTCGTATCATCAGGTTTGAGATACTTGTTTCGCTTGAACTGATTCAAGCTACTTAAATCCATACTACGCATTGTTCAGTAATTCCTCGAGTTCCTTGCCCGTGATCGACTCTGGCACAGGAATGATACGCTCATGAATGATGACTTCCGGCTCTTTGATGTAGTACGGTTTTTCCACTTCAACCACCTTATCAACGTAAACAGGAACTTCATGAGTAGCAGGTACCACGCGATCCACATAGATCGGCACTTCTTTTTCCACTTCAACGATTTTTTCAACTTCTACAATTTTTTCTATTTCTTTCTCGACTTCTTTCTCGACGATAGTTTCAACCGGGATCAATTTAGTTCGTCTGGCAGACCACACTCGCAGATACTTCAAGAGCTTGCGAATGATCCCTTGATTATTCATCTTATGCGCCTGTACTTTTTTGTGACGTTTGTTTCGCTGATTCATGACCATTAGTGTTTTGAGAATATGCTTCAACAAGCGATTGCGAAGTGACGAGTGAACGCGCTTGGTTTTCTTTCGCTGATCTTTTTCTTTCTGCTTCGTCCGACGATGAGCTAGGTTTTCCGGGGACTGGAAGTTCAGGAACATATTCAGAGCTAGGTATACGGGATAGATAATGAAACTAACAAAACCGATAAACCAGTTGAAAGGATCGTCAGACTTGTGACCAAAAAAGGCCAAAATAGCGCTCACTTTGGACTCATAAGCCTGTTTCTTCAGCTCATATTCCGTTTCAGTGCCTGCAAATTCGTTGATGGTGTCACGGTCTTTAACTTTTTCGTCGCGTAGCTGACTTTTTGCCTCGTGAAGATAGGCTTCTAACCTCGATACCTTCGACTGGTAATCTTGTCGTGTACTGTTTAAAAACATCACCTCATCTTCTAATAATTTGGCCTGGTTTACGAAAGCCGCCACCGAATCTGCACAGTCTTTCACCTCATCGCAAACCATTGAACTTTGACGACGTTCACTGGCTTGTTCATGAAGTTGCTTGATTTGAAGGCTCTTTGATTCAATCTGCTCACTGAGGGGCAAAATCTGAGCGATTGACTGTGCAATCGTGGCTTCAATGTTCTTCACTTCAGCTTCAAGAGTAGTCACGTAAGAAGCATTGTTTTCGGTTCTCTTTCTTGCCTCTTCAGCTTTCACAATCTCCGCGGTAGATAGGCTTTGTAAGTAACCGTTCACACCAGCAAAACACAAAGCTGCAAAGCTAACGATAATTCCCCAGGTCACCGCTTTTTGCAGCCACCCGGTATTGCACCAGTTGTTAAATACGGCAGACGTATATGCAAGAACCGCAATCTCAGCAAAACCAAGTAACAAGCCAAACGGCGTTACAGGGACCCAAGATAACCATGGCTCTGCGTGGAACAAGGTGTCGTAACCCATAACGTTAAATGTGATGATTAAAAAACCCATCACACATAATGTGCCATATAGAATAGGATATTTACGGTATGGCTTTTCGTTAATATTTTCTAGGTGAATAGCAGCACTCTGCATGTTCATAGTATTTCCAACAAGTGTTACAGATGAGATCGTCCCCCTGACAATCTGCATGTTTAAGATTTAGTAAATTTCAGATTGCATGTAATTATTGATAGTATCGGCGTCTAATACATACATTTCGTTGCGATCATAGGTCATAAAGCGGTCATACAATTTTTCATTTCCCTGAATGTAATCCCAGTATGGTTGGTAGCTTTGATATACCTCTATGATTAACTCTGGTGTATCAGGCTTGTTTGAATAGTAAGGGCGATGAAAGCCAACCTTCGCACCGGATTGCATTCGCTTGTTCACTCCAGAGGCATAAATCATCCCGCAACTCGAATAGCACTGAATATTGGCATCTGCGTCTGTCGTCCAATTGTTATCATGAATATACGTTCCGATTTTTAGGCCTTCGTTTAGCAACCCTCCGTTACTGTGCATCATGAAACGGTCAAGGTGTATCCCACGAGACTCAAAGTGACGAACATACTTGATGAAGTCATCGTAAGCCCCCTCGACCACTGGACCTTCGGCATATAGGTAATTACCTTTTTGATCTTCACCAAGCATAAAGTACAACTTTTCGCTTGAGACTAGAGGATGTTTAAAGCTAGGAGGCGCCTGGATCTCCACTGGTTTTTCTAATAACTCTGGCAGCGTTGGCAGGTTGGGTAATTTAGGGATATTAGGCAGTTGCTTAAGATCCAGTTTTGGCAAATCAGGCTTTGGACTTTTCAAAGACTTCTTCTGTTCTTGGTTTAACTTATCTTCTTTTTTAGTTAAACCCTTTTGGCTCAGTTGCTTCTGAACAGGCGGATTTACTGAACGAGGAGAATCGTTCGTCTCTTTCGGCTTGCTCAAGTCAGGCTTTAGCTCGTTTTTCTTAGAATCGTCACTGGTCGAGGTTACTTTCTCAATGCTTTGCTGATTCTCTTCATTGAGGTTTTTCAATGAATCAAGGGGATTCGGCATACCCTTAGTGTTATTAGAGGAACAACCACTAATTACTGCCGTTACAGAGATTAACAACAATGCTAATACACCCTGTTTAGGTCTCATAACAATTCCTTCATACAATAAAAACAAACATCATAAGCTTGGTGTTTATAAAAATGGGTGCGTATTATATGGATAAAATTGAATATCCCAAGATATTTTTAAAATATAATCCCCAAACTTACCGAACTATGAGAATAAACAATAAAATCAGCCAACTAGCGACACTTTCAAGATCGTTTATCAATTACCATATCCTTCTCAAATCCGTTTCTCACATGTCAAAAAGAGTCTCACTACTTCGAAACTAAGCTGGACCTTACTTGGTTGAAAGTACTCAGTCTCAGCCTCATCAATATCCGTGTCACTCCAAGAGCACGAGGCATTGATGGGCGATACCAATTGCATTAAAACGAATAAGAAGCGGTTATAATTCGGCCCAAAGTCCACGACCAATCTTCTATTTAAATTCTCATTGAATATGGTGATGAGTATACAGAATGATGTGCTAAATATATTTATATATCAAATATTACTTAGTTGTTCGGGGGATGACTTGTGGCGTTTCAGTCCGATAAGACTCTCGCTTTGAGCTCTTTAACGCCACAACTTAAACCCTTCAATCGCTGTTGGCGCTTCCAAACAAAAAAAGAGCCGCAAATAGCGGCTCTTTTTGTTTCATAGTATTGGAACAATCGTCAGATTACTCTTTACCGAATACGTTGTTCTCTTGCTCTTGTACGCGGATGAAAGTCGTACGCTTAGTTAGCTCTTTAAGCTTTGCTGCGCCTACGTATGTACATGTAGAACGTACACCACCAAGGATGTCAGAAATTGTATCGTGCACTGTGCCGCGGAATGGTAAAAGAACAGTTTTACCTTCAGCTGCGCGGTACTTAGCGACACCACCAGAGTGCTTCGCCATAGCAGACTGAGAAGACATGCCGTAGAACTTCATGAACTGCTTGCCGTCTTGCTCAACAACTTCACCGCCTGACTCTTCGTGGCCAGCTAGCATACCGCCTAGCATTACGAAGTCAGCGCCGCCGCCGAATGCTTTAGCAACGTCACCCGCACATGAACAGCCACCATCACCGATGATCATGCCGCCAAGGCCATGTGCTGCGTCACCACATTCGATGATTGCAGAAAGTTGTGGGTAACCAACACCAGTTTTAACACGTGTTGTACATACAGAGCCTGGGCCGATACCAACTTTAACGATATCTGCACCTGCTAGGATTAGCTCTTCACACATGTCGCCAGTTACAACGTTACCCGCAGAGATAACTTTGTTCGGGAACTCTGCGCGAACTCGCTCTACATACTCAACTAGGTGCTCTGAGTAACCGTTCGCGATGTCAATACAGATGAAGATTAGCTCTTCAGATAGCGCCATGATTTGCTTAGTCTTTTCGAACTCAGCGTCAGACGTACCTGTAGAAACGAATACATTGTTTAGTGTCTTCTTGTCTGCGTTCTTAACGAAGTCAGCCCACTGCTCTACTGTGTAGTGCTTGTGTACTGCTGTCATAACGCCGTGTTCAGCTAGTGCAGCTGCCATTTCAAAGCTTGCTACCGAATCCATATTCGCAGCGATTACAGGTACACCAGACCATTGACGGCCGCTGTGCTTGAATGTAAACTCGCGGGTTAATTCAACTTGAGAACGACTTTTAAGAGTAGAACGCTTCGGGCGGAATAGTACATCTTTAAAGCCTAACTTAAGTTCTTGTTCGATACGCATGATAAATTTTCCTGTAATCAAATTTACGTGTCGTGCGTTTTCGGTAAACGTTGGCAGACGCTTTACTGAGTTTCGGACACAAAAAAACCGGAGCGTTGGCAGACGCTCCGGTTTTCAGCATTATAGGTCGCGATTTAATTCTCGCAAGACTGATATTTTCAATTTTTTTGTGATACAGTTCGGTTAAGTTGCATACCTAGCCCACCGCAACGCCTTCAATTTTCAACACTTTCCACTGAAAAACAAACACTTAACTCAAATCATGTAAAACGTTTGCGCAATCCTTTTCGTCTCGCAATTGAAAGAATATTGACCAAACACACCACTTTCACCCTCAAAACAGCAAAATATACGTTTAAATTGCCCTTTCTGGTTCACCTATCCAACGTAAAAAAACGAACTGTTCGGTTGTTTTTTGACCATTTTGTGCAAATTTCTTTGTTTTAGTGTTCTTGGCGCTATTCAAGATACAAAAAAGGCAGAAGCCGTTGCCGACTTCTGCCTTCCATTTTTGCTTACAGAATTACAGTTTAAAGAAAGCGAGCTGTGCTTTCTGCTTCTCTGCTAATGCTGATAGTTCGTTACTTGCACTCGCACTCTGGCAAATACCTGAAACGTTTTGGTTCACAAGCTCAGACATGTTCACAACATTGCGGTTAATGTCTTGAGTCACTTGCGATTGCTGCTCTGCCGCTGTCGCTACTTGGGTGTTAGCGTCATTGATGTTGGTCACTGACTCAGTAATGCCTTGTAGCGCGCTGTTGGCTTGCAGTGCGAGTTCGTTGTTCTTCTCTAACATCTCTAGGCTTAGCTGCATGCTGTCATTTGCTAGGCCAGATTGCTTTTGAAGCTCTTCGATGATCGCCTGGATTTCGCCAGTAGACTCTTGCGTACGCGCTGCTAGCATACGAACTTCATCGGCTACCACAGCAAAGCCACGACCAGACTCGCCCGCACGCGCCGCTTCAATAGCAGCGTTGAGTGCGAGTAGGTTTGTCTGCTCAGAAACACCGCGGATCACTTCAATCACGTCGTTGATTTGCTCTGACTGCTCTTTTAGCGTTAGAACCACACTCGCCGCTTCATTGAGCGCTTGGCCCATTTGAACGCTCGCTTGGTTACTCTCTTCGAAGATATCTAAACCAGATTTCGCAAGCTGGTCTGCTTCACGTGCCGTTGAATCGGCTAACTGAGCATTGTCGCTAACGTTATCTGCTGTGCTTGATAGTTCATTAACCGCTGAAGCCACTTGTTCGATTTCAGCTAACTCTTGCTGCGCGTTTGCTTGAGCTTGCGTCATTACTGCCGCTAGTTCTGTCGATGCAGAAGCGACTTCTTCACTGATACGTGCGAGTTCATTGACTGTCGTATGAAGCTTAACAGCCGTCTGGTTCACGTCTTCGCTCAGGTGGGCAATCTCGTTGTCACCGTCGACATCAGCACGAACTGATAGATCGCCAGCAGCAATTTTACGCATCACTTCTTGTAAGCGTTGAATTGGCGTCACGATCATGCCTGACAGTACCCAAGCAACCAGTAGCGAAACCGCTAGAACAGAGAGTACAAGGATCATCGCCAGATTTTGTACTTTGGCGTTTTCCTTTGCACTGTTATCCATCGCCGCTGAAGCAAATTCATTAACCTTTGCAGACAGTTTATTGATGCTTTCAACCATCTCGTTACCCGCATCACGATATTGCGCGATGAAGTTTGAGTACTCTTGTTCGCTTACAGTTCCTTGATCACGGCGTGAAAATAGGTCAACAGCGCGATTAGAGTACTGGACATAGTTTTCAATAGAACGACGAACGCCATTCACATCATCACGGAAGGTAGCGCGGCTTGCCATCATATCGAGATCTTTTTGAATCTCTGCCAAGCCCGTTTTGAGTTCACCGAGGAAAACGTTACGGCGCGAAGAATCATAGATCGCATAAACCGCACTAATTCGTAATGGATACACTTGGTCATCTATATGGGCAAGTTTATCTTTATAGAACACCAATGAATCGGTGTTTGAGGCGATAATTTTCTGCTCAGCCTCAAGATTACTCTTAGTGATCCATAAAGCAATGAACAGTGCGAAGGTAGTAAATAGTACAGGTACAAGCACCTGCGTTCGAATAGACAAGTTTTTAAGCGATAATTGCATTATTTTTCTCAATCAAGTTTTTTTGATTTCATCCTTGATCTGGGAATATTCCCACAACATAAAGGGCGCGGAGTCTAGCATAATTAATGGCTGGTATGGCAAATAACACCTTAAAAAGTCAGGATTTTTTGCACTAACCGTTTGCGCAAGCTCATATGCCCACAACACCATATGCAACCGCTTTATAAATCATATGCGTGTCTGACTCTTTGACCCAAAACAAAAAAAGGCCAAGCAATGCTTGGCCAATTAGCTGAACTTCAGGCAGTTCGAGTTAAAAATCGTAGCGAATACCCGCTTGTAGCTCGTCTTCTGTATTGTCTAGCTGTTGGAACATGTAGCCAACATATGTACGTAAGTGGCCGTTAAACTTATGTTCTACTTCTAGCGCAAAGTGATCCGTTGTATCTGCATTATTTACTTCTTGGTAGTTGTAAACCGCAATCAGCGAGGTTTTACCTAGCTTGTATTTAGCGCCAAGTTCAAACATGTTCGCATCGAACTCTTGGTTGGACTCAACAACCGTACCGTCACCGTAGATTGCAGCCAACGTTAGTGCGTCAAGTTTGTAGCTCGCACCGATGTTGACCTGATCTTCAGATTTATCACCTTGATCTTGCGTGGTGTAACCTAAACCTAGGTCAAGACCGAAATCAAAGCCGTAAACCGCTGACAGACCGAAGCTGTCATTATCTTTTTGGTCAGATGCGATGTAGTTTGCTTTAACTGTTAGTGCTTCAAAATTACCAGAGTAAACGAAGTTGTTCTCACGCTTATCTTTGTTTGCACCAATAAGGTCTGCTGCTGCTTCATCAAACGTGTTCATTAAATCCGTGAAGTCAGTCACCTGAACCTGCGCAGAATCTTGCTTACCGTAAGAGAATTCACCGAAGTTAGTGCCGAATCCTGCATATACGTAGCGATTGTTGATAGTAGAGCTTGAGTCTGTACCTACTTCCGCTTCATATTTACCAAAGCCGTATAAATCGTCAGATAGCTCTGTTTTACCCACAAAGTTAAAACGTGCACGTGATTTGTCATCAAATGAGCTATCAGTTGCGGATTCGTTTTCGTCAGAGATATTGAAGCGCGCTTCCGCACGACCGCCAATTTTTAACTCTGTGCCATCTGATTTGTAAACTGTCGCTGCTAGTGAAGAACCTGATACTAGGGCTGCAAATATTGCCGACGCTACCGCTGCTTTTTTCATCTTATTTACCTTGCATTTATAATGAGCTTCAATGCTCGAACTATGTGATGCGAGTTAAATTAGAGGGGTAGCATTAAGCTTTAATTGCTAATCCATTACGATTAGGTGGCGATTAAGTGTATGAATTATTACAGATAGTGCTACCTAGCCTGCCTATTCACTTCATTTGCTAACGTTCATCTTTTGAGGAGTCCATCACCACCATTGTCGTGATCGATTGGACATGTTCACACTCCCCCAGTACATCGGCGTGAAACTTCTTGTAGCTCGGTAAGTCACGGGCCTCTACTCGGAGAAGGTACTCGTTAGCGCCAGTAATATTGTGGCATTCAACCACTTCGTCAACGAACTGTACGTGTTGTTCAAACTCTAGTTGTGATTGCTTTCGGTGACTCGACAGCCCAATTGAGACGTAGGCAATGAACCCAACACCAAGCTGACTGCTATCGATCAGTACCCGGTAGCCTTTTATTATTCCCTGCTTCTCTAGCTCTTGAACGCGCCTTAGGGTCGCGGAGGCGGACAAACCAATCCTTTCTGAAAGCTCTACATTGGAGATTCTTCCGTCTACTTTAAGCTCTTGCAATATTCTTTCGTCGAACCGATCCATACATACCCTTTATTGCGTAATTTCCGTTTAGAGTTCGAATAAAAGCACAAAATTGCTCACAATTCCACCTACTATAAACGTGACCGGTCAGAACACCCTTTTTCACGCAATTATCTTGCGTCTGTTGAACTAATAAGGAAATCACTATGGAATTCGAACAGCTTAGCGCACTGGTGCTATTTGCTTTTGTCTCTACATTTACACCCGGTCCAAACAATTTAATGCTGATGACTTCCGGTGCCAATGTCGGTTATATGCGTACCCTTCCCCATATGAGTGGTGTCGCTTTTGGGTTTGCCTTTATGGTTCTGATCGTTGGGTTGGGCTTATCGTCAGTATTCACGGCTTATCCTCTAACTCATACCATTCTCAAGTACATCAGTTTGGCTTATTTGGTCTATTTAGCGGCAAAAATCGCACTCAGTGGTCGCGCAAAAGATGTCGATGACTTTAAGCCAATGAGCTTTTTTGGTGCCGCCAGTTTTCAATGGGTCAACCCAAAAGGTTGGTCGATGGCATTAAGCTCAGTCACGCTATACAGCAACGGCGGTGGTTGGTTTGAACTAGGTATTATTTCACTGACGTTTCTGTTGGTTAACTACCCATCAGGCACCTTTTGGATTCTGGCAGGGCGAGAATTACAACGCTGGTTAACCAGTTCATTCCGTGTTCGCGCGTTCAATATTTCGATGGCAGTTTTGCTGGTTGGATCCACTCTACCGATGATCTAGACAGTCAGTAATGTAAATTTGTTTAAAGATGCTATTCAATCTCTTGTTCTACTGATAATCTAAATGCGAACAAGAACAATTATCGAGTTGTAATATGAAAAAGCCATCGCCTAAGCAAGTTGTTGTCATTGCTACTGAGTCCATCACACCAAACATGCAGAGAATTGCTTTCCAATCAGAGTCATTGCGTGAGTTTCCCGCGAATTGTGAAGGTAGCTACATCAAGCTGTTGTTTACCCCGTCAGGCTCTACCGATCTATCGACAATGAGCCCTGACGACAGACCGGTTATGCGCACGTACACTATTCGTCAGTTTGACGCCCAAGCGGGCTCAATTGAAATCGACTTTGTCAAACATATTACCGACGATCTACAGTGCGGCTTCGCTGCGCGTTGGGCGATGGATGCAGCCGTTGGTGACACGATATCTATTGCAGGTCCTGGGGCGATTCAAGATATGAACACTGAGGCTGATTGGTTCTTTATGACGGCGGATATGACAGCCTTGCCTGCCCTATCAGCCAAGATCAAACAACTACCCCGTGATGCAAAAGGCTACGCGGTCGTGAAGGTCATTTCTGAGCAAGACATTCAACCTTTAGACGCACCAGAGCAACTTGCTGTACATTGGGTATTTGAACAAGACGAGCTCTCTGAGTCTGCGCGCCAGCTAGAATGGCTTAATGGTCGTGCTTCTGTTTGGTGCGCGTGTGAGTTTGATTCGATGCGCGCACTACGCCAATACTTCAGAAACGAAAAGCAGGTAGAACGCGAAAATATCTACATCAGTAGTTATTGGAAACAAGGCGTAGCAGAAGATGGTCATAAGGTGATCAAACGCCAAGATGCTGAAGAGCAAGAAGCATAAAACAAGCAGTTGAGGGGGAGCAATTCCCCCTTGTTGCTAGCCTAGTTTTTCCGCCAAGAAATCAATCAGTAAGCGCACCTTTGGTGACAGGTTACGATTTTGCGGATAAAGCGCCCATATCCCTTCTCTTTCATCACGGTATTCGGTCAGAACTTCCACCAGCTCACCCGTATCTAACGCTTCCTGAACATAATGATCAGGCAACTGCGCCAAACCTAAGCCTCGCTTTGCGGCATCTAACAATGCGTAGCCAGAATTACAGTGAATACGCCCTGACACTCGCATAGACTTCTCACCTTTCGTATCTCTAAAACGCCAGTACTCTACAGAGCCTACTAAACATTGATGGTTACTTAGCTCCGATAACGTATGAGGCTCGCCAAATCGGTCTAAATAATCAGGGCTAGCACATACATAGAGTTGTCTGCTCGATAAACGCTTGGCGATAAGGCTTGAGTCTTGTAAGCGACCAAGGCGAATCGCTACATCAACACCAAGCTCAATTAGATCTAGCTTTTGGTTAGTGAGCATCAAATCGAGATTAACCTGCGGGTAGAGCTCCAAAAACTGGTGCAGTAATGGCGCAAGATGCTGCTCACCATAAGTCACAGGAGCAGTCACTTTGAGTAGCCCTTTCGGCGTTGATTGCATTTGGGTCACGGCTAATTCAGCCAATTCAAGACCTTCAACCAAGTGCTTACACTGTTGATAGTACAACTGCCCCGCTTCCGTGAGCGACACTTTACGGGTTGTTCGATTAAAGAGCTTAACCGCTAAACGTTCTTCTAACGCCGACACTCGTCGACTGATTTGAGCAACGGAGGTGTCTAATTTATTTGCTGCTGCGGTAAATGATTGGGTTTCTGCGACCCCAACAAATTCACTTACCCCTTCCCAATTGGCCATAACCCACTCTGCAATATTAGGTGCTATTTTTGCGGTCATTATTACAGATATGCAATAGAGGCTGCAATCAACTCGCAAACTAATTGAATCGTTCTATGCTCATTTCTGAGCTTCCCGATTATCAACTTTGTTCGCTGGCTTCATTTAAAGTGAAGTCACTGTCCAAAACCAATTAGGTAAATCCATGTTAAAGACTCCTTTAAAAGCACTCGCATTTTCGGTTGTATTCGCTTTCTCTGGCTATTCCGTCGCGGCTAACAGTAGTTATAACACCGACATTCCTGAGAGCATCATGACACCAGATCATGTTGAAACCAGCATTGGCTCATTACAATTTAAAGATGGTGTTCCCACTGATGAAACTAGTCAAAAAATCTACGATAACTTAGATACGATCAGAGCAACGGAAGTGTTCCTCAACGCGATCCCAATGGCGTCCCTAGAAGCAATTAGACTTGGACACGCAGAGATGGGGATCACCCAGTCAAATCAAGTCATGTTGTTTGATAACCTGATGGATTCAAACCCGCTTTTCTTAACAGGAAATACAGACACTGTTTATGCCTCTGCATTTTTGGATTTAGAACGTGACGGCCCAACGGTTATTGAAGTACCGCCGGGCATGGGACCAACCACGGTTAATGATGCCTTCTTCCGCTTTGTGACTGACCTTGGTGTCGTCGGCCCTGACAAAGGTAAAGGCGGAAAATACCTCATTCTACCTCCAGGCTATGAAGGCGAAGTCCCTAAAGGTTACTTCGTTTCCCAATCAACAAGTTACACCAACTGATTTATTGCTCGTGGCTTCCTAAAAGATGGTAAGCCTGATGCCGCTATCAATGCGTATAAGAGTCAGTTAAAGATCTACCCGTTAGCAATCAAAGCGAATCCACCAAAAATGGAGTTCACGTCTGGTAGTGGTAAAGAATTCAATACCATTCATGCCAACGACGAACATTTTTACGATGAAATAAAAATTGTGCTCGATAAGGAGCCTATTGCATTTATTGACCCAGAAATGCGCGGTTTGATGTCGAGCATTGGCCTACAAAAGAATAAGCCATTCGAGCCAGATGCACGTATGCAAAAAATACTAGAAGACGGTGTCGCAATTGGTAACGCGACGGCTCGAGCTCTCTACTTTCAACCTCGTGACAAGTCAGCCTATAAATACGATGACCGTCAATGGAAGACCGCTTTCATCGGTGGTGACTACCAGTGGTTAATCGATGAAGGTGAAGGCGGACGTAACTTAGATGCGAGAACCTATTTTTTCTATATTGCGACAGTGAATACCCCTGCAATGGCACTTAAGCTGATCGACAAAGGCTCCCAATACGCATTAGTAGACACCTCAAAAGATGGTGAGTTCTTAGATGGCAGCAAGACGTACAAGCTAAACATCCCGGCAAATGTTCCGGCTAAAAACTTCTGGTCAGTGGTAGCTTATGATCCACAAACGCGCTCTGAGCTGCAAACCAGTCAACCGTTTCCAAGTAAGAACAATAAACGTGATGACTTCATTGAAAATGCTGACGGATCTGTAACCTTGTACTTCGGACCAAAAGCACCAAAAGGAAAAGACTCAAACTGGATTCAAACCGTGCCGGGCAAAGGTTGGTTTAGTATTCTCCGCTTATATGGACCTCAAGAAGCTTGGTACGACGAGAGTTGGAAGCCTGGGGATATTGAATTAGTCAACTAATCACTTCCTTAATGCACCAAAGGCAGCGTTTATATAGACGCTGCCTTTTTTATCTTTATAGAGAAGTCAAAGCTTGGCGAATAAGCTCTTCTATCTTGTGCATCACCGGATGCTGATAATTAACACGATGATAATGGATACCAACATCATAATGCATCCGTTCACTGTCTAAATGCAGCGGAATTTTTACTACATTTTCAGGAAGATCTTTGCCCACTTCAAAGCACACCAACACATGTTCACCATTGGCAACACAATCCAGAGCACTGCCTAATGAGGCGACCGTAAGGGGTTGCTGTAATGAAATACCGACACTTTTTCGAATACGCTCATAGTAGGTATTGCTATCAAATGATCCCATCGAAATTCGAACCGTTTTTGCGCCAGCAATCTCCTGAAGCTCTAATTTGTCACGCTTCGCCAGTTGGTGGTTTTTATTCACATAGACATACAGCTCAACTGAGCCAACTTTACGTTCAAGCAACTGGTCGTTGAACTCATTGGGGTAGCCTCCAATACCAACCGCCAGAGTCTCCGGTTTCGGAAATTCGATGCCATCTAACGACCAATCCACAAACGATATTTTTGGCGTAGATTCAGACGTGGTTAACCCATTAATAAGTGGGACAGTAATCAGTCGACTTATTGGATTCACGACATAGAAGAGAAATTCAAGTTGCGACTCGGCGCCTTCGAAACGCTTAGCGGCGTATGGCACTTGCTCTAATTGTTGTAGAGGCAAATCAATATACTCAATCAACTGATTAGTAAACAAAGTCGGTGTATACACGCCCTTAGAGACAACGAACAACTCATCACCTAAGCTATCGCGGCAATCTGACAGGTGGCGATTAAACGTCGCTCGGCTTATGTCTAAGTCATGGCAGACTTTAACTTGAGAGCGGTGTCGATGAAGTAGTGACAAGAAGCGGTATAGGTTGAGGTCAAAACGATTTTTCAAATTTTCGTACTCGAATTAGCCATGGTTCGCCCTCAATATAAGCGACAATTTTGCCACATGCTTTAGAGATTGGTTAAAACTCCATCCAATAGCACAACAATGACCGTTAAGCGTATCAAGATCACATTTATAGTGACACTTTGTGCTAGAGTAGCGCTCTGTTTCGCTTTTCTAATTTCTCGCTATGTCCAAACTTATCCTTTCGATCGGTGCCATTGTTTCTGCCGTTTCTGTGCTTCTTGCTTGGGTGTTTATCCCAACACACGTCAGACTCAGCAGTGAAATATTGAGTAAGCCGATTGGTAATGGCTTTCAGATTGTTGGCTACAAAGCCATTTCAACCAAACCAGAAGATGGAAAGCTCAATCATTTCTTCTTGATTGACAGTGATGGTGATGTAAAAGACGCTGAACCTTTCTTAATTACATCAGACCCTTTTATCCAGTTCGAAACCACCGACGAAAACAAACTCTCTTTGACGGTGAAAGGTCGCATCAAACACTTTGATAATGATCTTTGGGTAGAGCGTGAAGATGGCACTGTCCAGCATTGGTTTATCAGTGTTGATGCAGATTACACTCGCTAAGGTATATTCTCTCTAGTAATCACACTACAAACAGGTAAAATCACGCCCAATTGATTTTACCTGTTGTGAATAGTTATATGCACCACCCTAACGACCTGTTTACCCGCTTCGACACTGATATTTCCACCTATTCACTACCCGAAAAGTTCACCTTTCCGTTTTATTATCAAGCGCACCCTCTGTGTGTCTTGGCGGCGAGTCAGCTTCAAGAATACCTAACGCACCAGCAAGATTGGCAGCACGATTTTGGACTGGATAATTCAACCCAAGGTACGGGGAAAATGTTTGGCGTGTTGTTGGTCCAATCTCCGCAAGGTGACATTGGTTACTTGTCGGCTTTCTCTGGCAAAATCGCAGACTCAAACTTGCTAGCGGGCTTTGTTCCACCTGTGTTTGACATGCTGGCAGAACAGAGCTTTTTCCGTTCTGAACTCGCAGAGATAACTCAGGTTAGTGACCAGGTAAAATCGCGCGAATACGAACCTAGGCTATTGCAGCTTAGACAAGCGTTAAAAACAGCACAAGACCAATATCAAGCAGAAGAACAAGCTCATCGAGCACAGATGATTAGCAGCCGAGCAGAGCGAAAAGTGCGTCGAAAAGAAGCAGAGCAAACGCTCGACAAAGCGGGGGTCGATGCACTGCTCGCTGAACTTGGTAAAGAGAGCGTTGCCGAAAAGAACGTTCTTAAATACCTCAAGCTCGAATGGGACAACAAGATTGCAGAGGTTGAATCAGAACTGAATGTTCTTGAAGACGATCTGACACGTCTTAAAGAGCAACGTAAACAGATGTCCAATACGCTGCAAAACAAGCTATTCGAACAATACCGATTCTTAAATGCTAACGGCCAGCAAGAATCGTTAAGAGCGATCTTTAAACCAACCGCAACACCCACGCCACCAGCCGGTGCAGGTGAATGTGCCGCGCCTAAGCTGTTACATTACGCGTTTAAACATGGTTTTAAGCCGTTGGCTTTAGCGGAATTTTGGTGGGGCGTTTCTCCAAAATCAGAAATTAGGCAGCACGCGAAGTTCTACCCTTCTTGTAACAGCAAATGTCAGCCTATACTTGGCCACATGATGCAAGGCATGCTGGTTGATGATAACCCACTAGAAGAGAACTGGGCGGAAGACAAAGAGCTCGAAATTCTGTTTGAAGATGAATCGATGGTGGTGGTCAATAAGCCTTCAGGTCTATTGTCTGTGCCGGGTAAAACCATTACTGATTCGGCATATACTCGCTTGCAACAGCGCTACCCTGACGTTGAAGGGCCTTTTGTCATTCATCGGCTCGATATGGCGACATCAGGCCTACTGGTGTTTGCTCTGACCAAGCGTGCCAACAAGAGTCTACAAAAACAATTTATCTCACGTAGTGTCAAGAAGCGTTATGTTGCGCTACTTGAAGGGAGTGTCGAAGAGACGCAAGGTGATATCAACTTGCCAATGCGTGGCGATCCCGTTGATCGCCCTCGCCAACTAGTCTGCTATGAACATGGCAAACCTGCTGAAACCCATTGGGAAGCCATTTCTACTATCGATAACCGAACGAAATTATATCTATACCCTAAGACAGGGAGAACGCATCAACTGCGTGTTCACTGTGCCCACCACCTTGGGCTCAATATCCCTATGGTTGGAGATACCTTATACGGTGAAAAAGCAGATAGACTTCATCTGCATGCTGAGCGCCTTGAATTTGATCACCCCTATAGTGGTGAACGACTCACTTTCCAAGTTGATTCGGAGTTTTAGAGACTCCACGCCAAACGCAATAAGAATCGTTGTTGATCACAACAAATATCTTTTATTGTGCAAATCTTACAATTCAGTCACCCATACCATATAATCTCAACTCCGATAAAGGAGTTGAGATGTCATCAGACACACTACATAAAATTCAAGCACTACTGGCACAAATGCAAATCTACTATGGTGTAGAGGGTTTGCTACGCCTTGAAAGCGCTATCGAAAATATCTGTGTCGAAAATGACTTCCCTCTCCCACCAGCACACAAGCACTTTCTCGCTGGGCTGCGCCATGACAGGCTAGATCAACTTGATGATGCCATCCAGCAATACAATCTTTGCTTAAGTCACTGCACATCAACGGATAAGCTGTTAAGCCTTCACGTTCACATTTTAATGGGGTCGATTTACGCTGATCGTGAAGACTACCACTACGCTCATCACCTCTACAGCTATGTGTTAGACAATGCGCATTTTCTTGATAACAACTATCGAGCCTTCGCCTACACCAATATTAGCGACTTCCACCTTTGCTTAAAGCAATACGAGTCGGCGCTAAAGCTTGCCTCACTCGGAGAACAAAGTGCACGTGCCGTTGGTAATCATGTCAATCAGTCTATTTGCCTACTCAACATGGGTTATGCACTCGGGCATTTAGGTCAATCGACTCAAGCAGTAGAATACATAAAGCAAGCCAAGCACATCGCACACTCGGCTAACAATACCCGCGTCGAAGCGATATCTAACGGCTACTTAGCCCAAGTCATGGCACTAAGTGACAGCTTTCCATTAAACACGGTTCTCGACTATTTTGACCAAGCTGAAGAGCTCTTCAAATTGGTCATTGATACCCATAACCGCCAAGAAAACCTTGTCTACTATGCTCAGTATTTGGAAAAGCATGGCTTGGATGAGAAAGCTGAGCGAGTTTGTAGAGAACTGACATCAAAGATAGACGCAAATAGTAATTTTAGTTTCTTTGAAATTTTGTACAGCACCTTAATCCGTCTCGCTGAGAAACAGAATCTTCAGTCTGAGGTCATTGCTCTACAAGATACTCTAATCAAGGCTACAAAGGCAGCGTTGGAACGCTCTCAAGACAAAGAGTATTCGGCGATTTTAAGCAACGTAAAGCAATCCACTGCTGCGCAAGAGCGCTTACTGTTAGCACAAATGGAAGAGTACATCGGCCTGATTACTGAAATCGGTCAGCATATTGCAACCTCAGACTGTATCAAGCCACAGTTACCGTTCATCTTCGATAAAATTAGCGCAATTTTTCCAACGGATGAATTTGGTATCGCGCTATATGACAACAGCACTCAGGTGTTGAGCTATGACTATTTTTACGATCGCGATGGGTTTGTCGACAGCACATCCATAGACTGTAACTGCGAATATTCGGTCGGTAGTTATGTGGTACAAACCAATACCACCGTTCATCTCAATCATATTGTTGAAGAGTCCTTCGACGTCATGATACCAACGGAGGAACGCCACAAGGTGGAAAGCATCCACCGGAATAATTCGAAGCCCGTTCAGTCGATCATCTTAACTCCAATAACACTCGGCAAACGTGTGCTCGGCGTACTTTCTATCCAACACAAATTGGCGGATCAGTATCAGCAATACCATCGTAGCCTATTCGAACAATTAGCAAGCTTTATTGCCATCGCACTCGAAAACCATGTGCAAAAACAACGGCTCCAGCAAGTTAATAAGCAGCTTGAAGTGCTCTCACAGACTGACCCACTGAGCGGGCTGTACAACCGTTACCAGTTGGATACTATAGGTCCAAAACTAACGCTACAGGCCGCAAGTACAGATAATAACTTAGCGGTCATCATGATCGACATTGATTACTACAAAGGCTTCAATGACTTTTATGGGCATCAGATGGGCGACCACGCTCTGACTGAAGTAGCAGCTCGCATGAAAAATACATTCTCTAGCAGCAATGACCACCTATTTCGCTATGGTGGAGATGAATTCTTAATACTGTGCTACGACCAATCGCTACAGGAAATAGAGAATAAGCTCGTCGCCTTGCAAGAGTCGATCGAGTCACTGAGTCTGTCTAACCCTCGCTCTGCATGTAGCCAACTTTTGACCCTCTCTATCGGGGCGGTAAATTTCATGCACATTGGAAGCAATCATATTGGTTTCGATCTTTTGTGTAATCTTGCCGACAAAGAGCTATATAAGTCGAAACAATCAGGTCGAAATACTTACAGTATCGTGGGCAGAACAATAAGTGCCCCACTTCCCACTCTTGAAATCTAGCCTCTCAGGGAAAAGTCTATAAGTTCAAGCTCTTCGTTTAGACTAAGGGCTTATCACTGCTGAGACCTATCTCGCTTTTTACTCTGCCTCTGCACGTAATATCTCGTCATGGCCCCTCGAAAGCCGTAGCATGGCAAAACAGATTCAAGGAGTGTCTATATGTCGAGCTATTCTGCGTTAGTAAAGTGGCAAAAAGGAAAGCATGAACCTTTCAATGACAATCAATACAGCCGTGGCCACACGTGGGAATTTGATGGTGGCGTAATCGTCCCTGCTTCCTCCTCTCCCCATGTCGTTCCTGTCCCCCTCTCTGTAGAAGAAAATGTCGATCCAGAAGAAGCTTTCATAGCTGCGATTTCGAGTTGCCACATGCTTACCTTCCTTGGTATTGCAGCCAAGCAGCGCTATGTTATTGAAAGCTACATTGATAATGCAGTGGGTATCATGGAAGAAGATGACCACGGCTATACATCGGTGACTAAGATAACCTTGCGTCCAAAGGTCGTGTTCTTAGGCGAGAAGCAACCTAACCGTCAGCAGTTGGAAAAGTTGCACCACCTATCCCACCAACATTGCTTTATCGCTAACTCAGTAAAAACTGACATCACCACCGAAATTTTGGACTAATACCATTATGAAAAAGAAAGGCTTGTGGTTAATTGCTATTGGTTTCGGACTGTTTGTTATTTATGGCCAGCAAACGGGTCTATTTGGCTCGAGTAACCCAGACTCCTTCCCTAAACTACCGCAAACGCCAGACTTTACTGTCTCTACTCTTCATGATGGTGAATGGCTTGGTCGGCGCATTGACGTAACAGGGAATAACCTGTGTGAGAGAACAACAATCACCGGCGTGATTGAAGGTGGACTGGCTAAATTTACATTAACGTACAACGGCACCTCACTGAAAGGCTGGATCAACCAAGACAGCGATGAGCTCGTCCTGTATGCCACCAATCGTCAATGGGACTATCGTTTCCAAGGCACCCTGGGTAAGCATAAAATTCAAGGTAATTGGTATCTGACTAACGGCCCATGTAAGGGCAACTGGTATCTAGAAAAACAAAGCTAATCACACTCGCGACTTCATGCTACACTCTGCGTCATCTAAGGGGTGAAACTCCCCTGATTCATCTAGATCCAGAGTGTAAACATGCCATTCTCAAAACTCGGCTTAAGCCAACCTATCACTACCGCTATTTCTGAACTTGGTTACGACAAACCGACCAACATTCAAAACAAAGCTATCCCTGTCATTCTTGACGGCGAAGATTTGATTGCAGCGGCCCAAACCGGTACAGGTAAGACAGCAAGTTTTGTCCTACCAATTTTGGAAAAGCTATCGCAAGGTGAAACCCAACGCAAAAAGCGTATCCGTGCGCTGATCTTAGCCCCAACTCGCGAGCTAGCGATTCAGGTTGAGCAGAAAGTCCAAGAGTATGGCAAACACTTGAACCTGACTTCTTTGGCAATGTACGGTGGCGTTGACGAACAACCTCAGAAACAAGCACTGATCGAAGGTGTAGATATCCTTGTTGCGACTCCTGGGCGCTTACTTGATATGTATGCCAAACGTGCAGTCTATTTTGAAGAAGTCGAAATATTAGTCCTTGATGAAGCAGACCGCATGCTAGACATGGGCTTTATCGAAGACATCAATAAAATCTTAGATCGTTTGCCAACGGACATTCAGAATCTGCTGTTTTCCGCGACACTTTCGAACAAGGTTCGTGACCTAGCAAAAACCGCTGTTCACAACCCGTATGAGATTTCAATTGCAGCAAATCAAGCGTCGAAGAAAAACATCGAACAGTGGTTAATCACCGTTGATAAAGATATGAAGTCTGCACTTCTAAGCCACTTAATTAAAGAAAACGAGTGGGATCAAGCACTGATCTTTATCGAAACTAAGCACGGTGCTGCTAAATTGGCGAGCCAGCTTGAAAAGCGTGGTATTGAAGCTGAAGCCTTCCACAGTGGTCGCAGCCAAGCGATCCGTTCTAAGCTATTGGAAGACTTCAAAGCAGGCAAAATCAAATACATGATTGCGACTGGCGTCGGTGCCCGAGGCATTGATATTGAAGGACTAAGCCGCGTAATCAATTACGATCTTCCTTTCCCTGCGGATGAATACGTCCATCGTATTGGTCGTACAGGCCGTGCCGATGCACAAGGCGAAGCCATTTCATTTGTGTCGAAAGATAACTTCAAGAACCTATGCATGATTGAGAGCCGTCTTGGTCACTTGCTTGAACGCCGTGAAGTTGAAGGATTTGAGCCTCGCAAACCTGTGCCGATTTCTATTTTGAACTATGTACCAAAACACAAGCGTACCGCTCAATAACTGATCACACGGTTATCCGACCTTCCCTGCCGACGAGCCATTCGTCGGCAGTCATCCAATCTTCTCTTATCCTTCGCCCCTCGACGTCTAACTCTTGAGCTTTTATTTCCTTACCCTAAAGTTTCACATTTAACATCAAGGTTGTTCAGCATTTTTATTACATCGTCTACGCTTACTGTTAGGTAAGATGTAAGACTAAAGAGGTAAGTATGGCCGAGACTGATCTTGTGTCTCTTCTGTGGTTATTAGCTTGCACGTGTATTGCTTTATTTATGCAGGCTGGCTTTACCCTCGTCGAAACCGGGTGTGTTCGAGCCAAAAACTCAGTCAATGTCGCGATGAAAAACATGGCTGACTTCCTTGTTGTTTCGATCGTTTACGTCTTTGTCGGATTTCACTTCGCTCAAGGCAGCTCCCTTTTTTCCTTTGAAACCTTCCCACCAGAAACCTCTCAGTTGCCTGTCTTAATGTTCAATCTCATGTTTGTGGCAACAGCGGCAACGATTGTTTCAGGCTGCGTAGCAGAACGAATGAGCTTTCGTGGTTATATCTACGCGTCCGCATTGATCGGATTGTTCACCTATCCTGTGGTTTCATACTGGACATGGAATCCAAACTCTTGGCTATCTCAACTTGGATTCCATGATTTTGCTGGTGGCGCTACCGTACATGTTGTTGGAGGGATGATCGGTTTAATAGGAACCATCGTTATCGGGCCACGAAAAGACCGATTTATGAGTAATCAGCAAGTCAATGAGATCCCTTCCTATAACCATACGCTAGTTACCATCGGCGTGTTTTTGATGGTGTTTGCTTGGATGGGATTTAATGGCGGTAGCTTTTATCGATTTGACGAACGGGTAGCGACAGTCCTATTTAACACCATGATGTGCGGCGTCGTGTCAGGCTTTGTCTCTTTGGTTCTTGTTCACCGTGCCCGACATATTCCCGTGTTTGTGATCCTCAATAGCGTATTAGGTGGCTTAGTTATCGTCACTGCCGGCGCGGATTTATTCGGTACTCTTGATGTCGTTTTGCTTGGGATACTTGCCTCTCTTACCGTTTATTTCGGTGACAAGCTATTGGTCGTGTTACGCATTGATGACCCCGTAGGAGCCATTCCTGTCCATTTATTCTGTGGCACTATCGGCACCTTTTATGTCGGGACAACAATCACTTCTCCCGAACAATTCAATTCACTTTGGCCAACAACGATACAGATGATCGGATTAGTGGCGATATTACTTTGGTCCGCGATCAACTCCTACGCTTGTTTCTACTTACTCAAGTATTTCAAGATACATCGTGTCACCGAGCAAGCGGAACGCCTCGGACTTAATGTATCAGAGCATGGCGTCAAAATGAGTTGGCTAGAAACGCTCCAAGTCATCGAAACAATAAGCAAAAATGGAGATTACTCTAAACGTGTCCCGGTCGAAATAGGTACAGAGGCTGGTGACGTTGCCGTCTCCTTTAATCATTTGATGGACAGGTTGGAGTCAAATATACAAATTCTCCATCACGTTGCTAAAGGCAATTTGACCAACATTGATATCGAACCAAGCAGCGACAAAGACATTATGGCGAATTCTCTTCACTCGATGATTGTCAGCTTACGAAGCTTGATCAATGAAGTAGAAGATGAAATCGAGAATAAGGCAATGGAGCTCGAGGACAGTGAGCATTCAATTAAAACCTTGATTGAAAAGTTCAAGCGCACACAAGATCAACTGATGGAAGCGGAAAAGATGTCCGCACTTACAGGAATGGTTGTCGGTGTAGCGCATGAGTTAAATACCCCACTTGGCATTTCCGTCACTAGCTTGTCCTTACTCAGCGAACAACTTAATGATGTTGCCAATAAATTTGCAGACAAAACCATTACAACCGATGATCTAAACACGTTTCTTCAAGTCGCCAACGAATGTGTGGAGATGATCGTCAACAATGTTGATCGCTCGGTCTCTTTAGTCAGCAAGCTTAAACAGATCAACCAAAAAATGACCGCAGAAGAAGCAAAAGCCATCAACTTAAAGCAAATCCTTGATGACGCGGTACTGCATGTACAAAACACGTTATCAGCAAAATCGATCGATGTAGACATCAATTGTGAAGAGTCATTACAGCTCTTCTTGCCTCCTATTTCTCTGCAATGTGTCTTAGAAGAGTTAATCAGTAATAGTGCCGTGCATGGTTTTGTTGGTAAGAATGCTCAGCAAGAGCGAATTATCATGCTTAATGCCAGCGAAGAGAATGGCAAACTAAGTATCGTCGTTGAAGACAATGGTGTCGGTATTTCTCCTGAAAACCAAAAGAAAATCTTCCAACCATTTTTTACCACCCTTAGAGCCAAAGGCGGGACAGGTCTTGGTATGCATATGGTGTACAATATCTGCACTCAAAAGCTCGCAGGGGTGATTGATGTAAAAAGTGAAGTGAACAAAGGAACTCGAATCGCTTTGTCTATCGATACTCTAGCCGCAGTTACTCAGTAACGCTTTCTAAAGTGCGGTGACTCATTTAAAATGCGACTCCTATTATCTAGAGCTTTCACTCATTAATCTAAGCAGGTAACGCAATGGAAGCACCAACTAAAATTACTTTCTTCGAGTTTTTAACGCCATTAGTCGCGTCTGGGAAGAAAACCATCACTATCAGAGACGAGTCTGAGTCTCACTACGTGCCGGGGACAACGGTCGAGGTCTATACACTTGAAACCGATCAAAAGGTATGTGAAGTAAAGATCTTATCAGTCAAGCCACTGCACTATGACGATATTAATCAGTTCCACGCAGAACAAGAATACATTGAACTGCCAAAGCTTAAGACACTGATCCGAGAAATTTACCCTAACACAGACACACTATTTGAAATCAGCTACGAGCTTGTTTAACCCGAATCCTTTTTGCAGGTAGCCAACGCTGCCTGCTAAAGATAATCCATAATCGTTTAATCCCACACAAACTTCTGCTTTTGCAGACTCTTCACCCCAACTAGACGACTGGTCTAATTTAATTTATAGTGCCATCCATGAACGATAAAACAAACGATACACGTCAGCATATTCTTGATGTGGGCTATGAATTGATAGTGACGAAAGGCTTTACTGCCGTGGGCTTGGCTCAGCTGTTGAAATCTGCCGATGTACCAAAGGGCTCGTTCTATCATTACTTCAAGTCGAAGGAGCAATTCGGCGAGTCCTTGATTGAAGAGTATGTCCGCAGCTACTTGGCTCGTATCCAATCAGTACTCAACCAGCCAGAGATGAATGGTCGTGACTGTCTGCTCGACTATTTTTCGCGTTGGTTGGCATTCGATAACGGCGTATGCAACGCCAACAAGTGTCTTGTTGTTAAGTTAAGTGCTGAGGTTTCTGATCTCTCCGATACCATGCGCGTATCACTTGCCAACGGTGCGGAACTTATAATTCAAGCGCTCGCACAAACGCTGCAACGTGGTATTGATGACGGCTCTATTGCCCCACTCAATTGCCACGAGGTTGCTAGCCAGCTTTATCAACAATGGCTTGGAGCAAGCCTACTCAACAAGTTGATGCAAGACCAATCTCATCTTGAATTGTGTCTAGCGACGACTAAGCAGCGTTTAGGCACAAATAGCTAATAATTTGTTCGTAGTGAATAATCATTGAATCGTTAAATCTCCCGTCCATTTGAGGACGGGATTTTTTCAAACATTAACTAGACGACCGGTCTAATAAGGAATAATTACCATGTCTAACCTTACAACTCATCGCCAAATTGTCTTGGCATCACGTCCTGTTGGCGCTCCAACACCTGAAAATTTTCGCCTAGAACACGCAGAGGTTCCGTCTCCACAACAGGGCGAAATGCTCCTGCGCAGTGTCTACCTTTCGTTAGACCCTTACATGCGCGGTCGAATGAGCGATGCCAAATCTTACGCTGATCCCGTTGCCCTTGGCGAAACCATGGTCGGTGGTACAGTTTGTCAGGTTATGGAATCAAATCACGCTAACTTTGATAAAGGTGAATGGGTATTAGCGTTCACTGGTTGGCAAGACTACGGCATTTCTGACGGTGAAGGCCTGATTAAAATGGGCATGAACCCTAGTCACCCATCCTACGCACTCGGCGTCATGGGTATGCCTGGCTTTACCGCTTATATGGGCCTCCTCGACATCGGTCAGCCTAAAGAAGGTGATACCTTAGTGGTTGCTGCAGCAACAGGCGCAGTGGGTTCAATGGTTGGCCAAATTGGTAAGTTAAAAGGATGCAGAGTGATTGGTGTCGCGGGCGGTGAAGAAAAATGTCGCTACGCGAAAGAGCAACTCGGTTTTGATGAATGTATCGACCATAAAGCAAAAGACTTCGCACAGCAGCTTGCTGCTGCGTGTGATAACGGCATCGATGTCTATTTTGAAAACGTAGGTGGCAAGGTATTCGATGCCGTCATGCCATTACTAAACACTGGCGCTCGTATCCCACTATGTGGCTTGATTTCACAATACAACGCAACTTCACTGCCTGATGGGCCAGATCGTATGTCTATGCTGATGGCGCAACTGCTGATTAAACGCATCAAGATGCAAGGCTTCATAATTTTTGACGACTACGGCCATCGCTATAGTGAGTTTGCAACGCAAATGACCCAATGGCTGTCAGAAGGGAAAATCCACTACCGAGAGCACTTAGTTGAAGGGTTAGAAAACGCTCCCGAAGCGTTCATTGGTCTGTTAGAAGGCAAGAATTTTGGCAAGCTCGTCGTCAAAACTAACGAGCCAGTATAGGAGCTATACATGATTACTTTACACCACCTAAACCAATCTCGCTCTAAGCGTATTATTTGGCTTCTTGAGGAATTGGAAGTGGATTACCACATCGTTCCTTATCAGCGAGACAGCGTGACCTTCCTTGCACCACCAGAACTCAAATCCATTCACCCACTTGGCAAGTCACCAGTAATTGAAGATCAAGGTCGAGTGATTACTGAATCTGGTGCAATTACAGAGTACTTGATCAGCAAATATGCGCCTGAACGTCTTGCTCCAAACCGAGACAGTGACGAATACGTCGACTATATCCAGTGGTTACATTTCGCTGAAAGTTCAGCGGCACTGCCACTCCTTCTAAAAATATTTGTCGCTAAAGATGGTGCGCCAACCAACTTTCTTGCTGATTATGCAGAACTTGAGCTTGATAAAGTGATGAGCTATGTCGACCACTCGCTTGAGGGTAAGCGTTACTTCGTGGCAGATAAGTTAACCGGCGCTGACGTCATGATGTCGTTTATTGTTGAGGCTCTAAATAGATTCGGACTAATGAAACGCTACCCGAATATCGCGCAATACGCCAAACAACTCACTACTCATGCTGCTTGGCAAAAAGCAGAACAGTTAGAAGTTCAGTATAGCTAAACCTTCGGCGCTGCTATTTATGGCAGCGCTATTTCCCCTCTCCTTTTTTCGCCCAAACCTCTGTTCCTGTTTCATTTCTCTTGCCAAATTATGATAGAAAATACCTATCGACAACATAGCTACAACCAGATTTCTAAAAGCGCGAAAAGCTCCTATTCTAAGTACAGCAAAGACCACACTGTAGACGTGGTTCTTATCTCACACTACTTACTTGCTGTGACACTCTAGGAGCAACACATGGAACATAAAAAAAATAACGGCGGTCAATGTCCGGTTATGCATGGCGGAGCAACCTCTGCTAATACTTCAAATGTCGCGTGGTGGCCAAATGCGCTTAACCTAGACATCCTTCATCAACACGATAAGAAGTCTAACCCTATGGGCGAAGACTTTAACTACAAAGATGAACTCAAAAAGCTTGATGTTGAAGCCTTAAAGCAAGACTTAAAACACCTAATGACAGACAGCCAAGAGTGGTGGCCTGCCGATTGGGGACACTACGGCGGTTTGATGATTCGTATGGCATGGCACTCTGCCGGCACGTACCGCATTGGTGATGGACGCGGCGGTGCCGATACCGGCAACCAACGCTTTGCTCCACTAAATTCATGGCCAGACAACGGTAACCTAGATAAAGCTCGCCGCCTACTTTGGCCTATCAAACAAAAATACGGTAACAAGATCAGTTGGGCCGATCTGATGATTCTAGCCGGTAACATGGCGTATGAATCAATGGGATTGAAAACCTTTGGTTTCGCCTTTGGCCGTGAAGATATTTGGCACCCAGAAAAAGACATCTATTGGGGTGCGGAGCAAGAGTGGTTACAAGAAAGTGGTGGCGAGAACAGCCGTTACTCTAAAGAGCGTGACTTAGATAACCCACTCGCCGCAGTAATGATGGGCCTAATCTACGTAAACCCTGAAGGTGTAGACGGCGAGCCTGATCCAATCAAAACTGCGAAAGACATGCGCGAAACCTTTGCTCGAATGGGTATGAACGACGAAGAAACCGTCGCATTAACCGCAGGTGGTCACACAGTTGGTAAAGCACATGGTAACGGTGATGCATCTAAACTTGGTCCAGAACCAGAACGTGCTGACATTGATGAGCAAGGTCTAGGTTGGAATAACCACAGCGCTCGCGGCATTGGTCGTGACACCGTAACTAGCGGTATCGAAGGCGCGTGGACAACCAACCCAACCGAGTGGGATAACGGCTACTTCTATCTACTGCTTAACTACGATTGGTGGCTACGTAAGAGCCCAGCAGGAGCTTGGCAATGGGAACCAATGGATATTAAAGAAGAAGATAAGCCCGTTGATGTAGAAGACCCAAGTATTCGTCTCAATCCAATCATGACAGACGCTGACATGGCGCTACGCGTTGACCCTGAATATCGCAAGATCTCTGACCGTTTTTACAACGATCCTGAGTATTTCTCTGAAACGTTCGCTCGCGCTTGGTTTAAGTTAACTCACCGCGATATGGGTCCAAAAAGCCGCTACTTCGGTCCAGATATCCCAACAGAAGAGTTAGTTTGGCAAGACCCTGTACCAAGCGGTAATGCGAATTACGATGTTGCTGCAGTAAAAGCGAAGATTGCTCAAAGTGGTCTGTCTGTTAGCGACATGGTGGCAACAGCATGGGATAGCGCGCGTACATTCCGTAACTCAGATAAACGTGGTGGCGCAAACGGCGCACGTATCCGCCTAGCACCACTTAGCCAATGGCAAGGTAACGAGCCAGAACGCTTAGCGAAGGTTCTATCGGCTCTAGAAGCTGTTGCTGCTGAAGCTGGCATTAGCGTTGCGGACACTATCGTTCTTGCAGGTAACTTGGGTATTGAACAAGCTGCGAAAGCGGCTGGCTTCGAGATTCAAGTGCCTTTCTCTCCAGGACGAGGTGATGCGACACTAGAACAAACTGATATCGAGTCATTTGCAGTGTTAGAGCCAATCGCTGATGGTTTCCGTAACTGGCAAAAGCAGCATTACTCTGCAACACCAGAAGAGTTGATGCTTAACCATGCACAACTATTGGGACTAACAGCACCTGAAATGACGGTTCTTGTTGGTGGTATGCGAGTACTAGGAACTAACCACGCGAATACTGCGCATGGTGTGTTTACCGACCAAGTTGGCACATTAACCAATGATTTCTTTATCAACCTGACAGACATGCGTTACTTGTGGAAGCCAACAGGTCGTAACTCTTACTCGATTGTTGAGCGTCGTTCAGGTGAAGAGAAATGGACTGCGACCCGTGCAGACCTCGTCTTCGGTTCAAACTCGATTCTTCGCGCATACGCTGAGGTTTATGCTCAAGATGACAACAAAGAGAAATTCGTTAAGGACTTTGTCTCAGCATGGAGCAAAGTAATGAACGCTGACCGTTTCGATTTGAACTAATTACAGGTCAATCTTTAGTTGTCATTGGTAAACATCCCAATCGTCAACTAGGGTTAACTATGTAGCACTTAAATGAGAAAAGAGGTGCATATGAGCGCCTCTTTATTTAAACCTCAGTTCAAGGAGAGTTAGATATGGATACCTTTAACTTCTTTAAGCTATTTGATACCAAAGAACTATTTATTTTTTACTAGTCGGCTTACTGCTGACTTTTCGCAACCGCTTTCATGAGTACGGACGTGTCCATGCGGCCAAAACCATCTTCTTGTAGCTCAGCGTACTGCTCGTCCACTTTTTTCGTTAATGGAAGCTCTAGGCCCACACGTTCTGCTTCTTTTAAACAGAACCCTAAGTCTTTGCGCATCCAGTCAATTGCGAAACCAAAGTCAAATTTGTCTTGAGACATAGTGACAGCGCGATTTTCCATCTGCCATGACCCTGCAGCGCCATGTTTTAATGTCTCTACCACCTGTTCAACATCTAATCCCGACTTTTGTGCCAGTAACAAGGCTTCGCTGAGACCTTGTAAAATGCCGCCAATACAGATCTGGTTAACCATTTTGCAACGCTGACCCTGACCATTTTCACCCAGCAATGTCATTTGCTTCGCGTACACATCCATTATCGGTGAAATATCATCAAAGATAGCTTGCTCACCACCACACATGATAGTTAATACGCCGTTTTCCGCCCCTGCTTGACCACCAGACACTGGCGCATCCATAAAGGTATTGCCATTCTCTTTCGCAGCCTGAGCTAACTCAACCGCTAACTCTGCTGATGTCGTTGTATGATCAACTAATACCGCGCCCGGTTTTAGAGAAGACAGAATGCCCGCTTCACCATACACTACACTTCTCACGTCATCATCGTTACCAACACAAACAAAAACCACATCAGCGTCTTGTGCCGCTTGGCTTGGCGTTTCACATGCCTGTCCTACGTATTCTGCTGCCCATTTGTCTGCTTTCTCTTTAGTACGGTTGAAAACCTTTGTCTCATACCCTGTTTTGCTTAAAAAGCCCGCCATTGGGTAACCCATAACACCTAGACCAACAAACGCTACCTTTTTGTTCTGCACTTTCTTTCCCTCAAAATTTATTACTTATCGTTTTCACCCGAGTGTACTAAACATTGGACGACAAATTAATAAGCGAAGAGTGCATTAAGCAACAAAGCCCCATAAAGGGGCTTTGTATCGCATCTATTGGCAGTTAAAAAGACATTATTTCACTTTTTCTAATGTGCTCGTGTCAGTGTGAGCAAAAGGCTTGCCGTAAATATCCAAACTCGTTGTTTGTGAATAAGTTAACGTATCATCAGAGATACTCATATTGATAATAAAGTCTGTCGTCTTCGCATTGGCTGTCATATATTCAGACTCAGCAATGCCTCTAACTGATGCTTTAAGAATCATTGTATTGCCTGCCGGACCTTCCGCTGTCACACATGTCGTTCTTGGTACACAAAATGAGTTGTAAACAATCTGATTCTCTTGGTCGTAGATCAAGTAACCGCGCTGATCATGGAATTTAGAATCGTCCGCCTTACGGAACACTTCCTGCTTGTAGTAGAGTGCAACCAAATACTGGTCACTGGCATTGGTCGCGTCAGCTGCAACTTCAAACGTCATCACTTCGTAGAAAGGCGTTACGGCTGGTCCACCTTTACCCACCGCAGAGTCAGTCTGGCCTGGTGACATATCCACCCCACCCGTTTCCACTGATTTCCATGTTCCAACTAATGGCGTGAGAGGACCAAAATCCATACCATCGATCGTTGAATGTTCTGCCATTACAGGTGCTGAAATGGCTGCTGTGATACCCAGTGCTAAGAGTTTTTTCATTATAATAATCCTTTTTAGGAATTGACTTTGCAATGCACTATAAGGACATGGGGCTATAATTTATTAACCCAGATCATTTCTTGACCGAAATTGAGCATAACCATGTAAATGAGTGTGTACCCATTTGCCAGGCTAATTAATGCAAAGGGTAGATTGTTGATTTGTATAACTTTCCCCCTATTAGCTTTAGGGAAAATATGACAAAATCGATGTACTTTCATTCTATTCAAGTTGTAACTATGAACTATCAAGCCGCGATATTCGATATGGATGGCCTTTTACTCGATACAGAAAGAGTCTGTATGAGAGTATTTAAGCAAGCCTGTCTAACTCAAGAACTGCCATTCTACGAAGACGTTTATCTGTCTATTATTGGTAGAAACTCTGCGGGGATTGAGAAGATTTTCCGCGACGCCTACGGTGACGACCTAGAACGACTGCACAACGAATGGAAAAAGAACTACCAAGCCATTGTCAAACACCAAGCAATCCCAGTGAAGGAAGGTGTCGTCGAACTGCTTACTTGGCTAAAATCGAACAATATCCCTACTGCCGTTGCAACCTCCACGCATAAAGATATCGCTGAGAAAAAACTGGAGTTATCTGACCTTTCTGGCTATTTCGACTCAGTCACCTGTGGTTGTGAAGTCTCAAATGGTAAACCCGATCCTGAGATCTACCTATTAGCAGCACAACGACTGGCGGTCGAACCTAATAGATGCCTAGCTTTCGAAGACTCAAATAATGGTGTCATTAGTGCTGTGGGCGCAACGATGATGACTTTCCAAATTCCTGACCTAGTTGAACCAAGTCCTGAAGTCATCCAACTTGGGCACTCTATTCTTCCTTCTCTTAATGCGGTTTTAGAACACCTAAAGCAAACCCATCGTTGATCGACTCAGAAGCTTGGTAACTCCAAGCTTCTTCTCCGTATATTAGAACTTTCTTATATCCATTCTCCATTTTCAATAACCAAGCGTTCTATACAAATTTCCTTAGCCCCCTTTTTAACCGCTGATTTCATCCCAACTGTAATAAGTGTCTGTTGAGTTAAGTTTTACGCTTGCTTATAAATGCTCAACCTAGCCTGATATCAATCGGAATAAGGAATAACAATGACTAACCAATACGTACCACCGAAAGTATGGAAAATGGACGAAGAGAATGGCGGCCAATGGGCAAGTATCAATCGACCAGATTCTGGTGCTCGTCATGAGCAAGCGCTTCCAGTTGGTGAACACCCAATTCAGTTACATTCGATGGGGACTCCAAATGGCCAAAAGGTCACCATTATGCTTGAAGAGCTACTGGCACTTGGCGTAAAAGAAGCGGAGTATGACGCTTACCTTATTCGAATTGGCGAAGGCGATCAGTTTGGCTCAGGTTTTGTAGAGATTAACCCAAATTCTAAGATTCCAGCACTCGTTGACCAGTCAGGCGACGAGCCTATCAATGTGTTTGAGTCCGGTAACATCTTACTTTATCTTGCAGAGAAGTTTGGTCACTTCTTGCCGAAAGACATAAAAGCTAAGACCCAAGTGATGAACTGGTTGTTCTGGCTTCAAGGCTCAGCTCCTTACCTTGGCGGCGGTTTTGGTCATTTCTATGCTTACGCACCAGAGAAGTTTGAATACCCAATTAACCGTTTTTCAATGGAAGCAAAGCGCCAGTTAGATGTGCTCGATAAGCAACTTGCCAAAACTACCTATCTTGGTGGCGATGAGTACTCTATTGCTGATATCGCGACCTGGCCTTGGTATGGCAACTTAGTATTAGGTAAAGCGTATGACGCTGCTGAGTTCCTTGATGTCGATAGCTATACGAATGTAAAACGTTGGGCGGAGCAAATCGAAGCTCGTGAAGCGGTACAGCGTGGTCGCATCGTGAATAAAGCGTGGGGAGAAGAATGGGAACAAGTGCCAGAACGCCACAGCGCTGAAGATATCGATAAGGTTTTGAAGCTTAAACCATAGAGGCATAAAGCACACATCCCTGTGCTGTGTGCTCTGGATTAGATCCAAACCAGAGACAATAGCAAAAATGGCAGTGCGATTACTGAAGCCATTTTTGCTAGCGCCATTGTTTCTCTTAGTAGCACTTCACGTTTCGGTGAAGTTGCTACTACAGAATACGACGCTGCAATTTGCGCGCTATTCATATGTCCTCAAACATTTACAGCTGTGAAAGGAGCGGCGATTCTATCGAGTGGTTAACCTAACTGCAACTTAAAAGACGGCGGCATGATCCACCAGCCAACGGCCATCAACTTTCATCATGACCATTTCAGCGACAAACTCCCCTTTTGCCAGACTGAAACCTTGTTTCCATACAAATGCGACTGAGCTTTCACGTCGAAAAATATCAACTGGAGTTCGCGCAGTAAACAGCCCTTTTTCTTGCTGGTACTTCTTCACTACGCGCTCAAAGTATTCTGGCTGAACGATGTCACTTAAGCGTTGAGTAAAGTCCTGAACATGACTTTGGTGATCAATTTCTGTTGATGCCTGCATTAGGTTATCCATTAACGCGTTGCCAATTTCCCACAATTGTTCATCGGTGTATTGAGTCAGTTCCATGTGTATTCCTTATCAAACAGATCACAACATTCTCACACCGAATACGAATCAATATCAATAGCCAATTCGCGTAATCACAATCTTGTGGTCAGAACCATTTGGCCTTGCAACACTACGCCGCTCACATATTCGCCGACCACTCGCCGCCGATTTAAGCCACAGATGATCAATTGCAATCATTGAAAAATCAGGGGTCTTGAAGTCACTGGCCCAATTTGGCCAGCTTGCAACAGGAAGCGTCTGGTAACTTGGAAAAAGCGCACCAAACCTTAAACTGACAGAAGATAAGTTAAAATCACCGACGACCAACACCTCATCAGAGGGGTATATCTCGTTAATCGATTCGATGGTACGTATTAATGCATTGCGACGATACCACAAGGGTTTTGTCCTTGGTGAAGGAGGATGAGCAGCGACGAGAGTCATCGCAATATGTTTACTCGGGTGCCAAGTTCCACGAATGATCGCCTGCTGATCTGGCGTCATATAAACAGACATGTCAGTTAACGGCGAACGACTCAAAATCATCTGACTTGAAGGGTACCCAATTCCTTCCTGACCTCCATAGTAATAGGGATAAATATCATTGAGACTTTTTAGCTTTTCCCCCACTTCGGGGGCTACCTCTTGAAGAACGACGAGATCCTTTGGTGTCGACATTAGATAATTAATAAATGCATTCACATCATCGTTCGCGTAATAAAGATTGTACTGAGCAATGGTGATTGGATTTACGCAATTGCTAACCTGCCGTTGGTGGGATTTGGGAGCCAACATGAAAAACACAGAAGACAGCAGCAGACAAGTTATGGCGGCAAACCAGTGGCGAAACAGCAATAATGCTGCCCCCATGGCCCAGTAGGCGATCAAAAATAGTGCTGGAAATGCAACAATATTTTCTACCCACCATGTCGTCTCATAAAATGACAACGCGACCCAAGATACCGCCGGAGCAAAGACCACAAGCCATAACAACACTCTTTTCACAATTGTCCACCTTGTAAAAAACTGTGTTAAAAGTATGGCTCAGGTTGATCAGATGTACCGATTAATTATCTCTTCCAACGAGCCATTGGCTTTCATTTCAGCTAAACGCTGATTGATAAACAACCGAATCTCAGGCTTCATTTCACCAGAAAATGCTAAATGAATCGGGTATTCCGCAATCACATCACTAAACGCCTCAACACGAAAGTTCTGTTCCGTTAACCCTAGTCGATTTAAGTGGTATTTCACGCGTGATTCCATTTCAACAAATGCGGTATCACTCGGCAGCCTCTCTATAATACTAAATGCCGCCTCATAGTTTTTGACCCGAATTTCGCTAACGTCACCTTGCTCGATATGCGGCGTCAATTCTGCGTAATCGAAGCCTAACAGTAGTACTAGGCCTTTACCTTTAATTGAGCCAAAATCGTTGTAATGAAAAGGCGCTTTGGTACTAGTCACCAAGGCATGCTTCACGTTATAGATGGGTAAATCCGACAGATGTTCTGACTGTACTCTTCCCCAGTTTGGACTTCCATACGTGATCCAGTTTTGTTCACCGCCAGACTCCAGTGTCGAAATCATTCGATTAAATGGGTAGGTGTGGTAGTTAAGTTGATAACCACTTCCAGTAAATATTTCAGCAATGATGTCAGAGACAATGCCTGTGTGATTCTTCCCCTGCTCCTCAATTTGGAAAGGTTGCGCTTGTCCCGCAATCACATAATAGTTAACAACATCATTGGCGATTGATTGGTAGGAGCTAATGCTAAATAGCATCGCAATCATTGAACTGACTAACCTAACTCGTTTCACTACGAACTCCTTGTATTTTTTCTTCCCACTCTTTCGATATTAATACTAGGCTATTTATAAGCAACAAGGCACATTTGATATGGATTGTTAAGTGATGAAACAATTTAACTGGGGTATCGCCAAACAACTTGTCATCGCTACCGTGACGGTAAGTGTAGTATTAGCGCTAATCATTGCCGGAATAAATTTTTATCACGGCTATCGCTCAGAATTAGATTCCATTGATCAAAAACTACATCAATTGGAAGAGAGCTTTCTCGCTAGCGTCAGTGCTAGTCTATGGGTTGTCGACACTGCGCAACTGAATACTCAAATCAAAGGTATCTATCAACTTCCTTACGTAGACTCCGTCAAACTTGAAGACGGTACCAAGGTTATCGCCTCAGCAGGAAGTGTCGATAGTGACCATATCATCATACATGAATGGCCAATAAGCCATTCACTTGGTGATAAAACGTTTACGATCGGCACACTTACCATAGAGACCGACATTGCACCTCTACACAGTCAATTGTGGCGTGACTTTTTATGGCTACTTTCCATCACTTTGCTTCAAACCGGTCTCATCGTCGCTGGTTTGCTTTATATCGTGTTAACCATGATTGTTCGGCCAATCCAAAACGTCTCCCGGGCCATGTCAGACTTTGAAGGAGGCTTTACTCCCAATAAAATCACAGGACGCTCCCGCAAGTTCAACGATGAAATCACTCAGCTAATAAAAAAATACAACGCCTGTATTGCACAATTGGAAATCAATTATCAACAACTCAACTCAGCCAAAGAAAAAGCTGAAGTCGCCAATATCAAAAAAAGCGAGTTTCTCGCGAATATGAGCCACGAAATTCGTACGCCAATGAATGGTATTGTTGGAATTGCCACCCTTTTAGAAGAAACAAGTCCGAGTGATATTCAGAAAAACTACCTCGATATACTCACAAGCTCTTCAAGTACCTTGCTTGATATCATTAATGACATTCTCGATTTCTCTAAGATAGAAGCGGGACACTTCTCCTTAAGCAACGAACCGTTTGATATCTGCCAGTTGCTCCACCAACAATCAAACGAATATAGCGTCAGGGCCGCACAGAAACAGCTCATGTTCCAATGTAATATCGAGCCGAATTTACCCAACGAAATTGAAGGCGATCAGGTGCGGCTTAAGCAAGTGTTGAATAACTTAATCGGTAATGCACTTAAGTTTACCCAACAAGGTCATATCGAACTAAAAGTAAACTCATTACACATTGAACAACACCCTCACTTATACATTGAGATAAAAGACACGGGAATAGGCATCGACAAAGACAATCTTTCATCGATCTTCGAGAAATTCCAGCAAGCGGATGGCAGCACAACAAGAAAGTATGGAGGAACGGGTCTTGGGTTAGCTATCAGCAAAAAAATAGTCGAGATGATGGGGGGTGAACTGAAAGTAACTAGTGAAGTCGGGCTTGGTAGTAGTTTCTACTTCACTATTCCGATGCACATCACCAACATCGACGCGAAAAATACGCCTCCGGTTAAACGGAATTTAATTAGCTTCACTGAAAAGTATTCTCAGGATGAAATTAAACTGATTAATGAACAAGTCGATAGCGACATTTGCGTTCTAGTCGTCGAAGACACTAGAGTGAATCAGCAGATCATTAGCGTAATGCTCAATCTACTAAACGTAAATACAACCATCGTCAATAATGGTCAAGAAGCCATAGACATTTGTCAAACATACCAATTTGACGCAATTTTGATGGACTGTCATATGCCAATTATGGATGGTTACGAAGCGACACGAATGCTACGCAGTTATGATGATTGGCGTTGCCAAGTTCCAATCATCGCAGTCACAGCTAATGTCATGAAAGAACACAAATTACTGTGTTATGAATCCGGAATGAACGATTTCCTAACCAAGCCAGTCGAACCGAAGAAAATACGCTCCGCATTGATTAAACACATCCCTCGTCTGCAGGACATGCTTGATGGTCTTAACATAACAGAGAGGCATTCAAGTTAGATAAACCCCTTAAGAAGCAACCAATTGCACATGTTGGGTTCTCATATTTTGACGGAACTTTATAAAATCCCGTTAATAGTTCAATGTTCTAAAGTTATGGCCGCTATAATTATTGTTCTTTCTAAGGTCCCTCAAGGAGCGGCATGACTAAGCTAACAGACAAAAAACTGCTTAACCTCATTACTTATGCTCCTGCCACCATAGTCGCCGTATTTACATTGCTATGGGTTGTCCTAACCGTTAGAGATACCATTCTTACCTCACGCGAAGAACTTAATTCGCTAAAACAGGACTATGAACAGCGTCGGCTCGAAACGCTAACCAATCGTGTCGAATATGTCTTAGAGCAGATCCAATTCGCTCGGACTCAAGTAGAAGACAAATTGGAAGACACGATCCAAGAACATATTTATGAGGCGCATGCAATCGCAACACGCCTCTACGAAAGCAACAAACATCTTCCGGAACAGCAAGTCACCAAGTTAATTACTGACGCTTTGAGAGATATCCGTTTTAATCAAGGGCGTGGCTATTTTTTCATCTACAAAACAGATGGACTCAATGTTATGCACCCTCTGCTTCCGCGCGTCGAAGGCACTTCACTTTGGGATTTTAAGGATGTCCGTGGTAGCTATATTGTCCGCGAGATGGGTGAACAAGTTAAAAAGCATGATGAAGCCTTTTATCGCTGGTGGTTTGTAAAACCAGAGAACCGTAATAAAGAGTTTGAAAAAGTCGGTTTTGGTAAGTACTTCGCGCCATACGATTGGTTTATAGGTACGGGCGATTACGTTGTCGATGTTGAAAATGACATTAAACAGACGTCCTTAAAGTGGCTTAGAAACCTTAGATTTGGTGACTACGGCTATGTATTCGTTCTCGCAAGCGATGGCACCATTCTTTCTCACATTAATGAATCGTTAATTGGACAAAATACCTTTGCTGTTGGTGATGAACAATACCAGCAAGCGTCGCAACGTATCATGGAAGCGGATAAACAATTCGTAAATTATATCGCCAACTCGGGCCCTGACGATATATCAAGTCTTTCAAAAACAAGTTATGTCGTTAAAGAACCCAACTGGGGCTGGACAATTGGGGCCGGTGTGTATGACGCGCTTAGCGAGCATTATTTTAATGAACGTGAAGCAGCCTCAGAAGAAGAACAGCAAAAGACACTGCAACAGTTGGTGCTCATCGGCATTATAACAACAGTGATTGTCGCCCTTTTCTCTTATTCCTTAAGTCGCGTAATAGCCAATCGCTTTAAGAAGTTTGAAAAACGCATCAATTACGACTTTGAAAATCTTCAAAGCACCAAAGATCAATTGGAATATCTTGCCAACCACGATGAGTTGACTGGCTTACCTAACCGCTCGCTACTCCATCAACATATCGCTAACGGTATTGAAATGTCCGCCGCGCAGTGCTGCCAACTTGCAGTGATGTTTGTCGATCTCGATGATTTCAAAAAGGTTAATGACCTCTATGGTCACAGCGCAGGGGACCGGTTACTCAGTGAAATCGGTAAGAAATTTGATGCTTTCTTAGGTCCAAATGACTATGTAGCCCGTTTTGGTGGAGATGAATTCATCTTCTGCTTTTCTAACCTTAAGAATCTCAGTGAAACAGAATCTAAAGTCGAGCAGATAAAAAATGTATTCAGACAACAATTTGTCATCGACGGCAAGGTGATCTTCGCCAGTTGCTCAATTGGCGTCTCTATGTACCCGTCTGACGGTGATGATCCAGAAGAGCTGATTTCAAAAGCCGATATCGTGCTATACAAATCCAAAGCGCGTCAAAAAGGTGATGTACTTTTCTTTGATAGTTCGATTAATCAGCAAGTTCAGTACGACTTCTTGCTTGAACGAGAACTCAGAGAAGCAATTGATCGTGGAGAATTGACTGTTAGCTACCAACCACAGGTCAATGCTAAGACTGGGGAATTGTACGGCGTAGAGAGCTTGCTGCGTTGGTACAACCCTCAACTGGGCCAAGTATCACCACTTGAGTTTATTTCATTGGCGGAAGAAATCGGCCTAATTGGGAGAATCGGCGAGTTTGTTATCAACAAAGCTTGTGAAGAATTTGTGCAAGTCTTTCCGTCACCAGATTCAGAGCTGATCCTTTCCATCAATATTTCACCAATGCAATTGATGTACAGCGGCTTTATCCAGCAACTTCAAAGCATTACCGATAAGCATCAATTGCCCAGTCGTCGTATCACATTAGAAATCACTGAAAACGTTCTGATCAATGATTTACCTAAAGTTGCTCCTGTCATTAATCAAGTCAAAGAACTTGGATTCACCGTCTCACTTGATGATTTTGGTACGGGTTATTCCTCACTCAGCTACCTTAGCAACTTGCCACTAGATGAACTTAAGATTGACCGTGTATTTGTCGATAAAATGCTGAGCTCAGAGCAAAGTGATTCTCTTGTTAAAGCGATTCTTGCAATCGCACGATCAGCAAATATGCGTGTTGTGGCTGAAGGTGTTGAAACTGAAGCACAGAGAGCAGTGTTGATTGAGTATGGCTGTGACCTTCTCCAAGGCTATTTGATCGAACGCCCTATTCCTATCGACCAGTTAGCTCGTAAGTACGCTAAAATCGACTCCGATTACGACATTTAGACCATTGTTGAATCGCTCTTGCTCTGGCATAGCGTAAACGATTCAACTCGTCATGACTCATTCATTTCATAAATGCAACTTATCTTTCCGTTTTTCGTTGTTTATGCGTTATTCATAAAAATGTTATTTTGTTGTTCATTGGTTACACGGCTATAAAGAGCTAGTAATAAAGTACAATAGCTTGTAACAGTCTGGATAAGGACGCTGGACCAACAATCTCCAAATAGCGACAATAATTGTTGTCTCTTTTCGCCCGCGTAATTAGCTACTACGCGGGCTTTTCTTTATCAGTTCTGTTGACGTCACAAATCACATTTCTTACCTTTAATCGCGTTTAATTAATCACTTGATTAAATAGTGATTAATAATTGTTATATCGAAGATATTTTCATCACTCTATAATTAATCATACGTTTAATAAACGAGAGTAACTACGGTATGAATATGGCGAGGAAAGCCGGACGTCCCAGTGATGACATCGACGCGCGACGAGCGCTTATCGATGCGTCACGCGATCTATTTACGGTTATGCCCTACAACAAAGTCTCTACCCGGTTAGTGGCAAGCAACGCTGGTGTCAATGTCGCGATGATTCGTTACTACTTTGGCAATAAAGAAGGCCTGTTTGAGACCATGCTGCGAGAAACCATCGAACCGATGAAGATTCAAATGCAACGCCTAGTCAAAGACAGCTCGCAGAAAAACTTCCTCGACATTATGCGCACCTACTATCGCGAAATGATCAAAATTCCACTCTTCCCTCGACTGATTGCCCAAGTCATGAATATGGACAGCTCCGAAACTCAGCGAAAGCTACTTGAAAAAGTGTTTATGGACGTCAGCCAGCCAATGCAGTCTATTATGTTCGAGAGACTGGTGGAGAGCGAAATTGTTCGTCCTGATGTAGATCCTCGGCTGTGTAAAGTGTCCTACATTAGCCTGATGGTCTTCCCATTCATCGCTCCACCAGCAATGCTTGCCATCCATGGCATTGAACTCAACGAAGAGTTCCTAAACCAGTTATTCGAACACAACATCAAACTTATGACCCACGGTTTTTTACAACCGACTGAATCGCAGGATTAACGATAATGAAAATAAATAAGAAACTACTGTTTTTTCCAGCGCTTGCTGTAGGAATCGTGACACTAATTATCGCCGTTAAGCTAAAACCCGATCTTCCTGTTAAACCTGCTGGTGATCGCGCGAGACTCGTCGACACCATACCGCTCGAACTCAAGGCCATGGCCCCCCTTGCAATTGGCTTTGGTAAGGTCACGCCAAAGGTCGAATGGAGCGCTATATCGGAAGTCACCGGTAAGATCGTTTATCGCCATCCATTGCTTGAGAAAGGTCAAATACTAAAAGCCGGAACCGAGATTTTGCGGATTGACCCTCTCGATTACGAACTCAAGCTGGTGCAAGCTCAAGCCGATCTAAAGTCTGCGCAAACCTCTTTGGCTAAGCTTACCCAAGAAGAATCAAACCTTAAAGAAACATTAAAAATCGAGAAAAACCGTCTCGTTATCGCTAATAAAGAGCTGGAAAGAAAACAAAACCTGCGTAAGAAAGGGCTAACGTCCCAATCCGATGTTGATCAGCAAACACAAAGTGCGCTTTCGCAACGTAAAGTGGTTCTAGATATCGAAAATCAAATTGGCCTCATGCCAGATGAAAAACGCGTCGCAGAAGCTCTGGTTAAAGTGAACACTTCCAAGGTTGATGAAGCTCAGCGCTCACTGGAAAAAACCATCATTACTCTGCCATACGACTTACGTATCGCAGACGTTCAAATCGAACAAAACCAAGTCGTGAATTTGCAACAAACCATGGTAACAGGCCACGGTATGGATGTAATGGAAGTGGAAGCACAACTATCAATTCATGACATGCAAACTCTCGCATCGAGCTTGGGTGAATTCGCCCGTGACGAAACTGGGATTCCTCAACCGAATAAATCATCAATCCAGGCGAGTATCGAACTAAGCAGTGGTAACTTGAAAGCAAGCTGGCCCGCCAAAGTAAGCCGCATTAGTGAAACTGTCGACCCTAATCAAGCCACCGCTGGGGTGATCTTAGAAATTGAGCAAGATTATCGCAGTTTAAATCCGACCTCTGTTCCCCCATTGGTCAATGGTATGTTCGTCCGCGCATCAATAGAAGGCCAAGCCAATCCAAGTTGGGTGGTTCCTGAGCGCGCTCTTCACGGCAATAAGATTTATCTAATGGCGTCCGATAACACACTCGCTATCAAGACTGTTGATGTCGAATATCGTAGGGACAACCAAGTCGTGATTGACGGAGAACTTAATCAAGGCGACAAGCTGATCTTAAACGACTTACTGCCTGCGATTGACGGCATGTTACTCAAAGAGGCTAGCACAGAGGAGTCCGCGCAATGATTCGATTCTTTGCTAAGCACCCCACCGCTGCCAACCTATTGATGCTTGGTTTGTTGGTATTGGGCTTAACCTCACTGACAAATATTAAGCGTGAGACGTTTCCTGAATTCGATCCTCCTTACATTATGGCTGGTGTCGTCTACCCTGGCGCTTCTCCACAAGAAGTAGAGGAAAGTATCTGTGTTCGCATGGAAGATGCCGTCGATGGCCTTGCCAATATTGAAGAAACTCAATGTGAGGCGATTGAAGGTTCCGCACGTTTAATCTTAAAACTTAATGAACGGGCGGATATCGGCCGCATGCTGATTGATGTTCAGACTCAGATCAATTCAATCAACGATTTTCCTCAAGAGATTGAATCTCCAATCGTCCAAGAGTTAGATTGGAACGAGCCTGTTGTCGACGTTGCCATCACGGCTGATACGACATGGCCTGAACTAAAAGCCTACGCAGAACAGCTTAAGAGAACGTTAAAACTTGATTATGATGTTTCTCTGGTTGATGTTGCTGGCTTCTCTGACCATCAGTTTCGCGTCGAACTTGATACTCAAGCCATGCGTCAACTTGGGCTAAGCGTGGGTGATATTGCTGACCAAATTGGTCGCCAAAACATCAAACTGCCGAGCGGTAATGTAGAGACACCTGACAAAAACTTCCTGATCCGTTTTGATGAGCGCCGCACCACGCCTCAAGAACTGGAAAGCATCGTCGTCGGCTCAGGGCCTAATGGCTCGATTATCCGCCTACGCGATATCGCGACAATTACCGACCGTTTTGAACTGGACGAACAGAAAGTTCTTTTCGATGGTCACCCTTCAGCGTTACTCAAAGTGAGTAAAAATAAAGAAGATGATGCACTACGTATTAAAGATCGCGTGTCGCAATTCGTCGAAGATCAGCAAGCAATAGCGCCTACAGGTGTCAAGCTTGAGCTCACCAACGACCTTTCCTCGGTGTTATGGGATCGTTTAACCATGATGGTTCGCAATGGTTGGCAAGGTATTGTTTTAGTCTTTGCGACCATGTGGCTGTTCTTTAGCTTGCGTTACTCATTTTGGGTCGCAGCAGGTCTACCCGTTGCCTTCCTCGGCGGGCTATTCTTAATGGCTCAACTTGGGCTTTCAATCAACATTATGTCGCTGGTTGGGCTGCTGATGGCGATTGGTATTATGATGGATGATGCGATCGTGATTGCTGAATCCATCGCCGCCCACCTTGATCGGGGAGAAGACGTCGATAACGCAGTCATTAAAGGCGTGAAAAAGGTTTTGCCCGGCGTCATTTCCTCTTTCCTAACTACAGTGTGTATATTTGGCAGCTTGCTATTCCTTGAAGGTGAAATGGGAGCGGTGCTAAAAGCGGTCCCCCAAGTATTGATCCTTGTACTAACACTGAGCTTGGTAGAGGCGTTTTTGATATTGCCTAATCACTTATCTCACTCTTTACACAAGGAGAAACGCGAAAAGCCACCCGCTAAATTTAAACAGAAACTTCTCGATAGCTTTGAAAACTTCCGTAATACCACACTGGTTAACGCCGTAGAGAAAGTGGTCGAGTATCGCTATGCATTTTTAGGTGGCGTTGTCGCGCTACTTTTAATCTCTGTAGCTACCATTGCAGGCGGTCTACTTAAGTTCCAACCTTTTCCCGAACTCGACGGAGATATTGCTGAGGCGCGAATCATACTTCCCCCGGGCTCTTCTTTGGCGCAAACAGAAGCCGCCGTGGATAGAATTGTTGCATCAGCCCAAAAGCTTGACGCGCAATGGAGTCAAGAATTCGAAAATGGCACTCAACTTGTTCAGCATATTACCAGTCAGTTCAATGCGAATGCCGATGCCAATGAATCTGGGCCGCACATTGCTACTGTTAGACTTGATCTACTGGGCGCTGAAAGTAGAAACACGGTAATTGATGACTTCATTTCGGCATGGCGGAGTGATATTGGTGAACTTGCTGACCCAATTTCATTGGTATTTAAGCAGCCAACCATGGGACCTGGTGGACGTGCGATTGAAATTCGCGCTAAGCATGATGATTTAGACGCGCTAAAAGCGGCCTCGATTGATATTCAGCAGTACTTGAATGAGTTCGATGGTATCCACGGCGTGTTGGATGACATGCGAATGGGTAAAGAAGAAGTGCTCGTTAAGTTGCGTCCGGGAGCAGAAGTTTACGGTATCAATGGTCAGCTTATTGCCAATCAACTTCGCGCCGCGTTCTTCGGTCAAACTGCGGATGAGATTCAGATTGGTGTCGAGAATATCTCGATTGAGGTTCGTTTGAACAAAGTGGAAGCAGGTGATTTGCAGCAACTTGCCAACTTCCCAATTATCATGCCTGACGGTAGCCAAATTCCGTTAGCAACGATAGCAACGCTCGATTTCCAACGTAACTATGTTCGTATTCAACGTATCGACGGTTTACGCACCATCAGCGTATTTGGTGATACCGATAATACCAAGGTCAACTCGACCGCGGTAATCACCCAATTCCAAAAAGACGAGGCGCCTAAGCTAATAGCCAAATATCCGGGGCTAAGATTCGACTTTGAAGGTGAAGCGAAAGACGCTGCGGAAACTGGAGCTTCAATGGGTAAAGGCTTTTTGCTTGGACTATTTGGCGTATTTGCCATACTCAGTTACCAGTTCCGTAGTTACCTAGAACCTTTTGTGGTCATGCTAGCGATTCCCCTCGCCTTTATTGGTGTCGTTTGGGGACATATCTTACTTGGTCACTCATTAAGTATGCCGAGTATGATGGGCTTTGTATCGCTAGCAGGTATCGTGGTCAATGACTCAATCTTATTGGTGCAATACATCCGGCACCATGTCGATGATGGTGACAGCGTGCATGACTCAGTAGTCAAAGCGAGTCGAGAACGTTTCAGAGCGGTATTTCTAACCTCGATGACCACTGCGGCTGGCCTATTGCCGTTACTGACAGAAACCAGCTTACAGGCGCAGGTTATTCAACCACTAGTCATCTCAATTGTGTTTGGTATTTTCGCCTCAACACTATTGGTGTTGTTTATGATCCCTGCCGCCTACGCAGTACTGGCTGATTTCGGATTGGTCCACAAACACGAAGAAATCTAGTCAGCTAAGTATCCGTTCGACATAAAAAAGCCAGACACAATGTCTGGCTTTTTCTTAGAGTTTCTAGCGCTGTTCTATGCTTTCGCGACTAACGCATCACCTTCAAACTTAATGCCCTGCCAGCCATACTTGATGAAGTTGCGAATATTCGCGTGATCATCACCGTCTGGGTTACCGAGTACATCTTCACGATAGAAGCGGCCAAAGCACGCTAGAGTGGATGCTTGCTCTAGCTCTTTTAGCCGAGCAAAGGCGAAGATTTTACACGAACCATTATTCTGATTCGCCTCGTTGCTGGTATCACCATTGACGAAAGCTGTCGGTACAAACTCATAGTTCGCTTCAATTACAGCCATCGTATCTTCAAACTGAATCTCAGTCGGTGTTTCTGACAAAGTTGCTAAGAAGTTGTTTAATTCCATTTTTCATATACTCCGATAAATCTTTGTCGAGTCTATGATACTGGCCAACGGAAAAAAGCGCCTTGTCAGATTTTCCCACAATTACCCGTTATCTTCGTTTAAAGCCCTTTTACTCAATACTTAAACTGTGTCACTTCTCCGTTTAGATTTTCCGCTTCGCTAGACAGACCTTGTAATACATCGTCTGCATCTTGTATTTGTACCGAGACCGCGGAAGAGGCATCGGCAATAGAGGTAATACTACCGCTTATATCATCCGTTACCGCTTTCTGCTCTTCTGTGGCAGCGGCAATTTGTACGTTCATCTCATTGAGTTGATCGAGCATCGAAACGATTTGCTCTAGCATTTGAGTGTTTTCATCACAAGTGACCACCCCTTGAGAAACCGTGGTATTGGCGCTCTGGATACTTTGCGAGACACTTTGCGTTTCACGTTGAAGTGATTCAATTTTACCGCGAATCTCTTCCGTCGATGCTTGAGTACGACCAGCGAGTGAGCGAACTTCATCGGCAACGACCGCAAAACCACGCCCCTGCTCGCCTGCCCTTGCCGCCTCAATCGCAGCGTTAAGTGCTAATAGGTTGGTCTGCTCTGCGATACCTTGAATCACATCAAGAACTTCAGCAATTGAGTTCGTCTCCGTATTCAATCGTTCAATCGCTGAAACCGCTGTCTGCATTTCCGAATCGAGTCTCGATATTTCGTTACCCAGATTTTGACCCACTTTAACACCAGCACTACCCGTATCATTGGCGTTTTTAACAAACTCGGCGGCTCGAATAGCAAACTGTGCTACCTCAGAAATCGATGCGCTCATCTCATTTACAGCTGTCGCTACTGATTCTGTTCGATTATTCTGATCGGTCACGGCGTCACGAGTACTATTCATGTTCCCGGCCATACTTTGAGTATTACTGTTTAGGTTATTGGTTGCTTGAGCAAACTTACCGATAATGTCTTGTAAATGGGTAAATAATCCATTCAAAGAGACCGCAAGATCCGTCATTTCATCTTTCCCTGTCACTTCAAGGCGTTGGGTAAGGTCATTGTTTTTGCTGATCATTTGTACCTTATCACTGGCAACTTTGATAGGGCGAGCAATACTGTTACCTAAGAAGTAAGAAAGAAGAACCGCAGCCACTACCACCACCGCAATGCTAGTGATCACGGTAATCGCTAGTGAACTGATTAATGAACTTAGATCAGCAAGCGCTTCGCTCTTATCAATCTCAACGATAATCCCCCAAGAGAGTCCCGCGGCGTTAACCGGAGAATAAGCGGATAGTACATCTATGCCCCGATAGTCACTGATCACATCAGAGCCTCGTTGACCTTTTAATGACGCTTTTGAGGTGGGAGTATTGACGGGTTGTCGACCAATCGCGGAAGACTTATCTCTAATTTGATTCACGATATTTGAGCTCACTCCTCCAGCCTGTAAGGCTGTGAAATAGGTGTCAGGATCTTCAATCAAAAAGCGCGACTCACTACGTAATAGGCCATCTTGCCCCACTAGATAAGCTTCGCCGCTCAAACCCAACCCTTCATTTTCCCAGTCTTTGTGAAACGTCATGATTAGATTGATTTCATCAACAGGCATCTGGAAGATCAAAGCGCCCAATGTTTTACCATTTTGCACAATTGGCGTAGCAATGAACGAGGCCGCCGCTTCATAAGATGGGAAATACGGCGCAAAATCCTCTAAATGATATTGGTTATGAGACAACGAGAGCGCATTTTTGTACGCCTTAGCAAGACCGCTATTCGCGTAAGGTCCAGTGTTTAAGTTTGTCGCGTAGTCGAGCTCTTTGAATACCGAATACACAACATTACCTTGCATATCGACTAAGAAGATATCGTAATAGCCAAACTCTTCTAGAAACCCTTTGACACTAGGGTGATACATCGCATGAGCTTTATCGTAATCGGTATTGAGAGAGTCACTCATCAATTGGTGTTTTTCGCCCAGAGGATTGGGATTAGTACCAATATAGCGCGCTTGTAACGCTAAGGCCTGATTTGACAAACTGTCTAGCTTTTGCATTTCACCAGCAGAAACCCCACCATTAGAATCCCGGTACGTCGCACCAAAGCTTGATTGATAATAGCTACGTAGCATGGACACATCGCTATCCGTCACGCTTTCCACGGGGTAGTTTTTAAATCCTTCGCTAAATGCCGTGATCGCTCCTTGTACTCCCACAGAGTTCGCGGTCGTAACGACTTGACCACTAATCTGTTTGAAGTAGCTTTCGATTTCACTTTTTTTGATTTCTCTAATTGAGATCAGTTGACTATTTGCGCGTTGATATAATGCCTGCTCTGACAAATCCGAAGAACGCCAGCCGACAATTGTCCCGGTTGCTATGACCGCTAAGGTACACAATAACGTCGAAGCGAGAACAATCTTTGTTGCAATTTTCATAACGATAACCTCAGACGGAAATCCTATTCCGTCATGATTAATTGAGGAAAATCGCCAACCAACGCGACAAATATTTCTTTTATACGTCTACCCGTAGATTCTGGCTTTAACCTACGAATATGCATTTAGTGATATAAGTGTAAGCACAAAATCTAAACTTTTCGACGAGAATCAAACTTTTTTATTCTAAGTTTTCAGACTATGTTGATTTGCCATCTGAGTTACATTCTTATTCCACCATCAACTTCAATGACACGGCCATTTACGTAGTCATTTTCAAACAAGAACTTCACTGTGCTTGCTATTTCGTTGGTATGACCCATTCGGCCAACAGGAATCATGTTTTCAAGGCGCTCTATGGCCTCTGGTTTCATTTGCGCAGCCATCGGAGTTTCTATTACCCCTGGAGCAACCGCAGCAGACCTAATGCCATACCTTGCGAGCTCCCTAGCCCAAGTGGTGGCTAATGTCGCCACCGCCGCCTTAGATGCCGCGTAGTTGGTTTGCCCTATATTCCCTGCTCGCGCTACGCTGGAAATATTGATGATCATCCCTTGTCGTTTGGTTTCAATCATTTGTATCGCGGCTTCTCGACCACAGAGAAAGGTACCGGTTAAGTTAACATCAATCACTGAGGTAAATTGCTCCAACGACATCTTAGAAATGTGACCATCTTTCACCTTGACCAATAACCCATCACGTAAAATTCCCGCATTATTCACCAGTCCATCCAACTGACCAAAATCAGTGACAATGTCACTAAAGGTTTGCTCTACCTCATTCTCATTGGTGACATCCGCTTTATAGGTCAGCGCTTTGACCCCTAGCATATGGCACTGATCTTGAGTCACTTTCAGCGCTTCTTCATTCACATCAATCAATGCTAGCTCAGCCCCCGCATGGGCGAGCGTTACCGCCATCATCTGCCCTAATCCCTGTCCTGCCCCCGTAATCGCGATGACGCTTTCTTTTAAGTTCATAGCGTTTCTCCTATGACTTTGACTGCGATTGATAGAACTCAAACAGGCTAGAAAAATCGAGTTCCTCATTACCGTTCATGTTATGGAAAGCGTATAGGTTTCTAGCCAACGCCCCCATTGGCACGGACGATTGACTTTTCGTAGCCGCTTCAAGCCCAAGACCTAAGTCTTTGAGCATGAGTTTACTCATAAAGCCCGGTTGGTATTGGTTGGAGGCAGGTGCGTTTTCCATCACGCCAGGGCAAGGGTTGTAGAGCTCAAGAGCCCAGTTTCTCCCTGAGCTTTGAAGCATGATGTTGGACAATACTTTTGGATCTAAGCCGTTGTCGATGCCTAAATTCAACGCCTCACAAGTTCCCGACATCAAAATACCAAGCATTAAGTTATTGCAGATCTTTCCCATTTGCCCAGAGCCCACGTCTCCCGCATGAAAAATGTTTTTGCCCATATGACGCAGGACTTGTTCCGCCTTAGAAAAGTCTTGCTCTTTGCCGCCAACAATAAAGGTCAGCGTCGCTGCTTTCGCTCCAGCAACGCCGCCAGAAACGGGCGCATCGGTAAAACTGATCCCTTTTCCACCGGCTTGTTGACCAACCAGTCTCGCCGTTTCTGGATCAATCGTCGAAGAATCTATAAGCAAGGTGTCACCGCTAACATGGTCCAAAATACCATCATCGGATAGGTAAACCGCTCTAACATGCTCTCCCGCAGGCAGCATGGTAATCACTGTATCAGCGCCACGCGTAACCTCTTCGATTGAAGCACAAGGGATTGCTCCAAATGCCCCTAGTTCTTGAGCCATTTCAGTTACGACATCATAGACTTGTACCTTGAAACCCGCAGAAAGCAGATTGCGCGCCATTGGTGCGCCCATATTACCTAACCCAACGAATGCTACCGTCCCCATAACGTTATCCTCTCACTTATTTATGTGATGTTTGGCCTATCTAGCTATGGCCTCTAGTAATGACCTAATTTGACCAGTGGGTGAGACTCTTGATCCCATATCGATACAAACAGCTTATCGATAGCTTCTGGTTCTACTTTGGAAATATTGGCAAACCTCCAATTGGGCTGACCATCTTTGTCGATTAGGCGCGCGCGAACCCCTTCTTGAAACTCTCCTAATAGGGCGCAATTCACCGCTAAAATCAGCTCTAATCTGAAACACTCTGCCAACGATAAGTCGCTATAATCGTTCATCTGCCTAAAGCAAATATGCGCCGTAATTGGGCTACCAGACACTAAATTCGCTTTTGCATTGCTAAGCCATTTCGCATCACCTGCTAAAGCAAGAATATTGTCTGTTACATGTAGTACATCATCGGCAGCGCATGCTTGTTGGATGTGATTAAAGTAAGGCATGATTTGAAGTTCGGGCTTTTGGTCACTTATCTCAGCTTCGAATCCCTCCAGTAGCTCAGTCACCACTTCATAGGTATCTTCTACGCAATCCCAATCTGCGACTTGCAACTGCTCAACAAAGCTCTCTTTATGGCTTTCTAGCACCAGATGGTCGGCCAGGTGGAGCTCAACCGCGTCCGCCGCATTGACCATCATTCCGGTTAAGCCCAAAAACAACCCAATTCCGCTATCTAAGCGGTTCAAAAACCACGTTGCGCCCACATCGGGAAAAAGGCCGATTGAAACTTCTGGCATGGCTAATCTGGAGTCTGGCGCGACAACTTTGTGGCTTGATGCCATATAAAGCCCCATACCACCGCCCATCACAATGCCATGGCCCCATGCAATAATAGGCTTGCAGTAGGTATGAATCAGATAGTCACATTGATACTCGACACTAAAATACATCGAGCAGAAATTCTCGATTTCATCTGGGTTAGAACCTTGCATGACATTAAACATGGTGCGTACGTCACCACCAGCGCAGAATGCCTTTTCACCCGCGCCCTCAAGCACAACACAAACAATCGTGTCATCCTCATGCCACTTCTCGAGTTGAGCTTTTAAACTGACTAACATATCGAGCGTTAAGGCATTTAATGAAGCTTCGTTATGTAAAGTTACGACGCCAATTTTATAAGGGCTACCGCTACAAGGCAGTTCAACAAAATGAACGGTATCACTCATATCGTTACTCCTTAGAGCTAACTATTGCTCCAATTTGGCTGACGTTTTTCGAGAAAGGCATTCACCCCCTCTTTTTGATCTTTGGTATCAAATAGCTGCATGAATAGCTCACGTTCTTTAACTAGGCCATGAGCAATTGGATCTGTACGGCTATTTTGAATCAAAGACTTACACGCAGTAACTGAGGATGGGGATTGATTAGCAACGCTTTGGGCCAACATTAGAGCGGTTTCGAGCGCCTGACCTTGATCGACCACCTCTTCGACTAAGCGAATCGAGTGGGCTTTTATGGCATCGACTTGCTCTCCGCACAAAATGATTCGTTTTGCCCAACCTTCACCAACAAGTGCCGTAAGGTTTTGTGTGCCTCCTGCACAGGGTAAAAGTCCAACTTTGGCCTCTGGCAATGCCATGACAGCTTGAGTCTCAGCAATTCTAATATCGCACGCTAAAGCAACTTCCAACCCTCCGCCCATTGCATAACCATTGATGGCTGCAATGGAAACACCTCGAAAAGCAGACAATGCTTCAAAGGCTTCCCCAAAGGCTTGGGCCATCTCCCATGCAATGTTCTTCTCACCCGATGCAAATAACTTAAGATCTGCCCCCGCTGAAAAGAATTTTGTCCCATTTCCCGTAATCACTAGCGCATATACGTCAGCATTATTATTGAGTGCGTGAACCAGTTGCTTAAGCTCATTTAGACTTTGCTTCGTCCATGTGTTGGCGGGTGGGTTGTTCATGGTTACCACCGCCACATGACCATTTATTTCATGTGGTAACGCCAAACTGTTCTGCTGTGTCATCGCTCTTTCCCCTAAAAAATTTGTGCACCTTCAGCAAGCAATCGTCTCGCAATGATCACTCGCATGATCTCGTTGGTGCCTTCCAAAATTTGGTGAACACGCACATCTCGGAAATACCTTTCCATTGGATATTCCTTGATATAACCATAGCCTCCATAAAGCTGTAATGCCTGATCACACACTTTAAAACCCACGTCGGTGGCAAATCGCTTAGCCATTGCGCAGTAAGCTGTCGCTTCTGTGTCACCACTATCTAATTTGCTTGCAGCAAGGCGCACCAAGTGACGCGCCGCAACTAACTCGGTCGCCATGTCTGCTAACTTGAATTGCAGTGCTTGAAACTGAGCGATAGGCTTACCAAACTGTTTTCGTTCTTTAAGATATTGAGTCGCTTGATTTAACGCTTGCTGCGCGGTGCCAATTGAGCAAGTGGCGATGTTAATTCGGCCACCATCTAACCCTTTCATCGCAAATACAAAACCTTGGCCTTCTTCGCCTAATAAGTGGTCTTTGGGGATCTTTACGTTGTCGAAATTAATGCTCCGAGTTGGCTGAGAGTTCCAACCCATTTTCGGCTCTTTTCGTCCGTAACTAATACCTTGTGCTGTTGCCGGAACGACAAACGCTGAGATCCCTTTTGCACCGTCATCACTGGTTCTTGCCATGACAACTAAAACGTCAGTCTCGCCCGCCCCAGAAATAAACACCTTCGAACCATTAATGAGATAACCATCATCGACTTGCTGAGCACTGGTTACGAGTGCCGCTGCATCAGACCCCGCGTTAGGCTCTGTAAGGCAATAAGACCCTAGCCATTCGCCCGTGATCAGTTTTTCACAATAGGTTTGTCGGGCGGTTTCACTCGCAAAACTTGCGACCATCCAAGAAACCATATTGTGAATCGTCATAAATGCCGTTGTTGAAGTGCAGCCCATCGCCAGTTGTTCAAATATGATTGATGCATCCAACCTTGGTAAACCTAAGCCGCCTTGCTCTTCGGGGGTATAAAGACTTAGGAAACCAAGTTCACCTGCTTCACGAATCACCTCTTTAGGAAAGATTTGCTTTTGATCCCACTCCTCAGCCATTGGTGCGAGTTTATCTCTCGCAAATTGAGCTGCGATATCCGCAAAAGCCCTTTGGTCTTCATTTAGTTCGAAATCCATACCCGCCCCTTATCGCAACTGAATGGTCATATTGGGCCCAGTTGGAATGTCATCATCAAACCAACGTGCCGTCACGGTTTTCGTTTCGGTATAGAACCTGACTGCCTGTTTGCCATAGGCGTGTAAGTCGCCGTAAAAGCTACCTCGCCAACCAGTAAAAGAGAAAAATGGCAATGGCACAGGGATTGGCACATTGATACCAACCTGACCAACCTGAATTTCATGCTGATATTTTCGCGCAGCGGCCCCATTAGCAGTAAAAATCGAGGTGCCGTTGCCATATGGGTTGTTGTTAATAAGGACGATGGCCTCTTCTAAGGTTTCCACTTCTAGACACACCAATACGGGTCCAAATATCTCCTGCTGATAGATAGACATATCCGTCGTGACGCCACTAAACAGAGTTGGGCCAAGCCAGTTGCCATCCGGCATGCCATCAACGGCGCATTGACTACCGTCTAACTCACATTTCGCGCCTTGCGCCCTGCCTTCATCAATCAAGGCGACCACTCTTGCTTTCGCTTGCTTACTGATTAATGGCCCGTAGCCTGCTTTGTCATCATTCCAAGCACCTGGCGTTACTTTGGCCATTTCCCCAGCGAGTTCACCAATCCACTCTTTCGAGCTACCAACAAAAACAGCGACGGAGATCGCCATACAGCGCTGACCTGCAGCACCGACTGAAGCGCCCACTAAATTACTCAACACTTGAGCTTTATTGGCGTCAGGCATAACAACCATATGGTTTTTCGCACCAGCAAAAGCTTGAACACGTTTATTATGAGAAGTACCGGTTTGGTAAATGTATTGGGCGACCGGTACAGAACCAACAAAAGAGATCGCCTTAATGATTGGGTGAGCAAGGAGATAGTCCACTTGCGGTTTACCACCATGAACAACCTGTAACACGCCTTTTGGTGCTCCCGCTTGCTCAAACAGTTCAGCTAAACGCATCGCGGTTAAAGGCACCTGCTCAGAAGGTTTCAGTACAAAGGTGTTACCAGCCGCTATCGCCAGCGGAAACATCCACAATGGAATCATCGCAGGAAAATTGAAAGGGGTAATACCACAGCAAACACCAAGCGGTTGGATTAACGAATAGCTATCAATATCGGTTGCGACGTTCTCGACCGTTTCCCCCATCATGTTGCTTGCGATGTTGGCCGCCTGTTCAACGACCTCAATTCCGCGCCAAACATCGCCTTTCGCATCAATGGTTGTTTTACCGGTTTCTTTCGAAAGGAGTTCTGCTAACTCATCGTGATGTTCTTTCAACAAGTGTTGATATCTCAGCATCAGCCGAGCCCGTTCTGACACGGCGACGTCCTTCCAGGTGAGAAAACTATCGTACGCATTTTGGATAGCACGCTCCATTTCGTCATTCGTCGCACACGGAAGCTCTGCGATGACGGCATTGTTAGCAGGGTTGGTCACTTCGAGCCATTCATCACTATTAGATTGGCAGAACTCTCCACCAATAAATAAAGGGACAAGTTGTGTCATTGCGATTTCCTTACCGTTTTCTAGTTACCTTATAAAGGGATTTCAATGCCTATCGCCGTGGCTTCCCCGCCACCGATACAAATAGCCGCTATCCCTTTCATCGTTTTCCTATTCGCTGCGTCACCATTGACGCCGATTGATTGCAGTTGACGTAACGCATAGATAAGCGTCGTCAAAATCCGCGCGCCACTCGCCCCTATAGGATGGCCCAATGCACAGGCGCCACCTTTCACGTTCACTTTATCGGGACTGATTAGTAACTCTTGTATCGCGATCTGAGTTACCACCGCAAAGGCTTCATTGATCTCCCAAAGGTCAACCTCTTCGATTTCCCAATCGAGCTTAGCCAAGAGGTTTTGAATGGCATAAACAGGGGCGACCGCAAATTCACTCGGCTTCCTTGCATGACTCGCGTGGGCTTTAATGATCGCTAACGGTTTTAATCCTTGTTTCTTCGCCGCAGTTGAATCGATAACCATCAAGGCTGCTGCGCCATCTGAGATTGCACTCGAATTCGCAGCGGTGATCGTCCCATTGTGAGCAAATGCAGCTTTGAGTTTGGAAATTTTCTCTTTATCGATTGAAGGGGGAAGCTCGTCGTAGTCAAGGGCGAGGTCGTCAGTAACATCAATTGGGATGATTTCAGTTTGGAACAGTTTTTGTCGATGTGCAGCGAGCGCTCGTTCAACGGATCGTGTTGCCCAATCATCCATTTGTTCACGAGTAAACCCAAGTTGGTCCGCCACTTTTTGCCCATAGACGCCCATCAACTCGCCTTCGTAAGCATCTTGTAATCCATCTAAAAACATATGGTCGAATGTGGTCTTATGCCCCATTCTCATCCCGCTACGCGATTCTTTGAGCAAATAAGGTGCATTAGTCATGCTCTCCATACCACCAGCGAGCGCACAGTGAATCGAACCTGATTTAATCATGTCGTAGGCAAGCATGACGGTTTTCATACCCGAGCCACACACTTTATTCACTGTGGTACAAGGAATATTATCAGCAAGACCTGCACCGATTGCCGCTTGACGTGCAGGTGCTTGACCACAGCCTGCCGGAAGCACGCAGCCCATCAGGACCTCGTCAATAACATCAAGTGCAATACCTGATTGTTTGACAACCGAACCGATGGCGATAGCACCAAGTTGTGGCGCGCCCATTTTAGACAGCGCCCCTTGAAACTTGCCCATCGGCGTGCGCTTTGCCGCGACTATCCATACTTCTTGCTGTTCCATGCTCCGCCCTCTTTGACGTTGCGTACAGCTTGGCAAAGTACTGTTACTACCTTGATTGTCCTTACCAAGCGTCGTTTGTGGTCAGATTTAATTTCTTGACGTTTACGTAAGCATAGCACTAACATTTACGTAAACGTCAACTTTGAAACAAAAGATAAATTCATCGTGACGATCGACCCTATTGCCCAGAAGAAAGGAACGGTAGTTCAGTGGAAAAATACAAGATTAGCGACCTCGCCAAGGAATTTGATATTACGACTCGAAGCATCCGATTTTATGAGGATGAGGGACTGATCCAGCCTGAACGTAAAGGCACTATGCGTATATACAACCGCCGCGATAAAACTCGCCTTAAGTTGATTCTTAGGGGCAAACGACTTGGCTTTTCGCTGGCCGAAATACGTGAATTATTTGAACTATACGATACCCATCAAGGCGAGACTCAGCTCACTGAAATGCTGAAGATCATTGATGAAAAGGAAGCGCTGCTGAAGCGCCAAATGGAAGACATAGAAAGTATGCTAGACGACTTGAAAATTGCAAGAGAGCGCTGTGAACAAGCGCTGGATACTCGTAAAGCTAGCTAACTCAACCACTATTAATGTCTTCTATTATGTTGTCACAGCCGAACTATCGGAGGCATTATGTTATCGCAAACTACCTCGCTCAATTTCGGGCTAGATGAAGAGCTCAACCTATTACGTGAACACGTACATGGCTTTGCTCAACAAAACATCGCCCCACTCGCCAGCCAAGTCGACCAAGATAATGCCTTTCCCAATCAGCTTTGGCCCTTGTTCGGTGAAATGGGTTTACTCGGCGTTACTGTTGATGAGCAATATGGTGGTGCCCACATGGGTTATCTTGCCCATGTCATTGCCATGGAAGAGATTAGCCGAGCGTCAGCTTCTGTTGCCTTAAGCTACGGTGCACACTCTAACTTGTGTGTAAATCAAATATTTCGTAATGGGAACGAGTCGCAAAGAGCCAAGTACCTGCCCAAATTGATTGATGGCAGTCATATAGGTGCACTTGCCATGAGTGAACCTAATGCGGGTTCAGACGTGGTCAGCATGCAGCTTAAAGCAACGTTAAACGGTGACTATTACCTGCTTACCGGTTCCAAAATGTGGATCACCAATGGTCCAGACGCTGACGTCATTGTTGTCTATGCCAAAACCGAACCAGACAAAGGCTCCCATGGCATCACCGCCTTCATTGTTGAAAAAAAGTTCTCTGGTTTTTCCCATGCGCAGAAGCTCGACAAGTTAGGTATGCGTGGCTCAAACACCTGCGAGCTTGTATTCGACAACTGCCCGGTGCCGAAAGAAAACATCCTAGGGGAGCTCAATCAAGGTGTTAAAGTTTTGATGAGCGGTTTAGATTATGAACGTGTTGTTCTCGCCGCTGGCCCTCTCGGTATCATGCAAGCCTGCTTAGACATCGTCATCCCCTACATTCATGACCGCAAACAGTTTGGTCGTTCAATCGGTGAGTTCCAGTTAGTTCAAGCGAAAGTCGCCGATATGTATACCCGCACCAACGCCGCACGTGCCTATCTATATACCGTTGCGAAAGCGTGTGACAACAAACAGACCACACGCAAAGATGCCGCAGGCGCGATCCTTTATTGCGCCGAACTCGCAACGCAACTCGCGCTCGATGCGATCCAACTGCTTGGCGGCAATGGCTACATCAACGAGTTTCCAGCCGGAAGGCTACTACGTGATGCCAAGCTGTATGAGATTGGCGCAGGAACCTCCGAAATTCGCCGCATGTTGATTGGCCGAGAGCTGTTTGAAGAGTCGCGATAAGGATATGTCGATGCCGATAATAAAAACTAAAATCAAACCTGATTCTGAGCTCTATCAAAAGAACGTTGAAGCGATGTCGGAACTGGTTTCAATCTTAGAGTCTGATCTCGAAAAGATTATGCTTGGCGGCGGTAAAAAAGCCATCGAGCGCCAACGCGCTAAAGGGAAATTACCGGTGCGCGACAGAATCGCCAAGCTGCTTGACAAGGATAGCCCCTTCTTAGAAATCGCTCAGTTTGCTGCATGGCAAGTTTATGACGATGATATTCCCTGCGCAGGGGTTGTCGCAGGCATTGGCAAGATTCAACAAATCGATTGTATGGTCATCGCCAACGACCCTTCGGTCAAAGGGGGGACCTATTACCCTCTCACCGTGAAAAAGCATTTAAGAGCTCAAGAGATCGCTCAACAATGCCAGCTTCCCTGTGTGTACTTAGTCGACTCTGGCGGGGCTAACCTACCCCATCAAGCAGACGTTTTCCCCGACAAAGAACATTTCGGTCGGATCTTTTACAATCAAGCCAGGATGTCGGCTCAAGGTATTCCTCAGATTGCTGTGGTTCTTGGTTTATGTACCGCAGGTGGCGCTTATATTCCTGCAATGGCCGATGTTTCCATCATCGTTAAGCAGCAAGGCACTATCTTTCTCGCTGGCCCTCCGTTAGTAAAAGCCGCAACGGGAGAAGTCGTGACGGATGAAGAGCTCGGCGGCGCAGATGTTCACTGCCGTAAGTCTGGTGTGGCTGACTATTATGCGCAGGATGAAACTCATGCGTTAGAGCTTGCTAGGCAGGCCATATCCAGCAGTAACGTTTCAATCCCCACCTCCAAAAACAACGGCTTAACTCCGCATTACGATGCATCCGATCTATACGGTATTGTGAATTCTGACTTACGATTATCGTTTGATGTTAGAGAAGTGATCGCCCGTATCGTCGATGGATCAGAGTTCGATGAATTTAAAGCGCTGTTTGGCACAACCTTGGTCTGTGGCTTCGCAAGAATCAACGGTGACTTAATTGGTATTGTCGCTAACAATGGCATTTTGTTTTCAGAGTCGGCGCAAAAAGGCGCGCATTTTATTGAGCTGTGCGCGAAACGCAAAATCCCTTTGTTATTTTTGCAAAACATCACCGGCTTTATGGTGGGCAAAAAGTATGAAGAAGGCGGCATCGCTAAGAATGGCGCAAAGCTTGTCATGGCCGTTGCCTGTGCTGACGTCCCTAAGTTCACCATCATTATTGGCGGGTCATATGGCGCTGGCAATTATGGCATGTGCGGCCGAGCTTATAATCCAACCATGATGTGGATGTGGCCAAATGCGCGTATTTCCGTCATGGGCGGCGAGCAAGCTGCTGGTGTGTTAACCCAAGTAAAAAACCAAGTGATGCAAAGAGAAGGAAGCGAGTGGCAACCGCATCAGCAACAAGCCTTTAAACAAGAAATTTTGGACCTATACAATACCCAAGGCCACCCCTACTACGCCAGTGCTCGCTTGTGGGATGATGGCATTATCGACCCTAAACAGACGCGCAATGTTTTGTCTCATGCGTTAAAAATCTCCCTTAATGCACCCATTGCCGACAGCGAGTTTGGCATATTTAGAATGTAGGTGATTATCATGTCCTCATCCTCAGATACCGAGACCATAGATTACCATGTAGACGCATCTGGCATTGCTCACATTCGTCTGAATCGCCCTGACGTCGCGAATGCGTTCAATGACCAGATGATTTCTGAATTGATCGCCACGTTAGATACCCTATCCTCATATGCTAATGTTCGAGCTTTAATTCTAACTGGCGATGGTAATCACTTCTCAGCGGGTGCCGATATACATTGGATGCGTTCAATGGTCACAAAAAGTAAAGAAGATAACCAGAATGACGCCTATCAATTGGCAACCCTACTCGAAAAGCTCGACACTTTTCCTCACCCAACATTAGCCATCGTCAATGGCTGTGCATTTGGCGGAGCGCTCGGGCTAATCTGTTGCTGCGATATGGTCATAGCTCATGAGAATGCCAAGTTTTGTCTCAGTGAGGTAAAACTTGGGCTGGTCCCTGCCACTATTGCGCCCTATGTGATTAGAGCGATTGGTATCAGGCAAACAAGGCGCTATATGCTGAACGCGGAACTGATCGACTCTCAGCGTGCTCTCGAATTGGATCTGACCCATCAGATAATCAATCAGGAGCAGACTGATCATGTCACCGAACGATGGATATCTAATATTCTGGCCCTTGCTCCTCATGCATTAGCGCTCAGCAAGAGACTCTGCGCAAGGTGCGAGCAAGTCGTGGTTGATGGCCCATTAAAGCGCTACACCAGCGAACTCATTGCTGAGGTAAGAGTCTCTGACGAAGGCCAAGAAGGTTTAAGTGCTTTTCTCGATAAGCGCTCGCCTAATTGGATTAAGTAGGTGAACTATGGATAGCAGTCATACTCAATCAATAGTCTCTGCCCTACCTAAGTCGGTCAAAATTGTTGAAGTTGGACCCCGAGATGGTCTGCAAAACGAAAAAACTGTTCCGCTTGATGTCAAAGTAGAACTGATCAACCGGCTTTCTCAAACTGGCCTTCGCCATATCGAGTCTGGAGCGTTTGTCTCAGCCAATAAAATTCCGCAAATGGCGGACTCTGAACAGGTATTTCAGTACATCCAACGCGCAGCTAATGTTAGCTACTCAGCCCTTACTCCTAACATCAAAGGGCTAGAACAAGCGATTCAATCCCAAGTCGATGAAGTGGCAGTCTTCTCTTCTGTATCTGAAAGCTTTTGCCAGCGAAATATTAACTGCTCCATCACTGAAAGCCTAAACCGCTTTAAACCTGTAATAGCGTTAGCACGCGAGCACAATATTCGGGTAAGAGGCTACCTTTCTTGCGTCATTGATTGCCCATACGATGGTGCAACCAATCCAAAACACGTTGCCAGCCTAGCTAAGCAAATGCTCGATATCGGCTGCTATGAGATTTCACTCGGTGACACCATTGGTACAGGTACACCATTGAGAGTGGCCACCATGCTTGAAGCCGTTCTAGCCCAGTGCCCTAAAGAAAGTATCGCAGTCCACTTTCACGATACCTACGGACAAGCGATCGCCAATATCTATCAAGCGTTACTGATGGGTATTTCCACTATAGATTCTAGCGTTGCTGGACTTGGCGGCTGCCCTTATGCTAAAGGCGCATCAGGCAATGTCGCTACTGAAGAGGTGGTTTATCTTTGTCATGGACTTGGAATTGAAACTGGAGTTAATTTGGAGAAAATTGTAGAAGTAGGACGAGCTCTTCGAAAGAATTTGAATTAATACAATGGGGCTGGTATGTCTTCTCTCTTAATTGAGCAACATAGCCGATAAAGGGCAGCATCAGTAGAATACTACCCTTTATACTATTATATACTACTTGATCACCCGTATTGGCAATCCAAACACTGCTACATGAGTATTGTTTGATTGTGTCAACGTAATATAAATCACTCCTGATTGCTCACCACTAGGTAACGCATTAAAGCTATCACTATTAAGAGTGAGCCTTAAACTTGACAGTTTCCCAGATGCACAACCAATGGTTGAATTCATACTTCTTGTAGAGCAATTATTTACACGATGTCCCGTAAAGGTCATTGGCTCACTTGGTGTCAACTCAATATCCATTTCAGTCCCTCCCCATTTAGCGTGTACTACGCTTTCTGGGTTCCCCGAAATATCCAGAGCTTGTAATTTAGTCAATATTGTAAAGCCATAATCAGAAGCATAGTTAAAATGATCGGCAGCATCAAAGCTATGACTCAGTGAACCCGCTTGATATACCACTTCATCAAGAGCAATAGCATCGACAACCTTAACCGGTTGAGTTAATTCGATTTCGTTCCCTTCGACATAATCAAAATTTAGCGTATGTACGAATTGGCCATTTTCTGAAGGTGAATATTCAGCGACAATTTCACATTGCCCCCCACCAGTTAATGTTGTCCCGCACGAATCGGATGTAATGTTTAGGTTTGCACTATGTGATATTTGGATACCACTCGCCTCAACAATCGATTCATTATTGAAAACATATCGGATTGGATAAGTTTGGCCTAAACCTACTATCGGCAAGCTTCCTTCTACTTGAGATGAAACGACAACATCACTCACTATGGCAGAGCTATTAATCTTAACCGCATTACCTTCTTTATAAGTCATAGAAGATTGGAATTGGTGCAACCCTTGTTGAGTCGCCGTAAACTCTCCTGAAATCTCACACTCCTCACCTGGATGAAGTATCGTTTTTGATTCACAAGTGTTGGTGGCAACATGGACAGGAGCAGTGCTTGATAAAGTCACATTGACCATGCTCGCGTCGTGAACCGCACTTAAGTTTTGATATACATACGAAATTGGATAAGTGTTATTCAAACCAATGTTTTGAGGTAACCCAATTTTTACTGAACCATGAATTGGAACGGCTACTACTTCACTCGAAAAGTTGAACGCTTCATCAAGATTCGGACCATAATTTAGGTTTCCTTCTAATCGGACTGGCCCTAATTGCGTCGTGTAGTATTCACCACTCAACTGACAAGAAGTACCGGGTTGAAGTATTTCTCCTTCACATGTATTGCTGTTGATCAAAACATTTTGTGTTGTCATTGAAGTAATAGATATTAAATCAGTGTCCACTAAACCATTATTTGTAAATGTTGCGTGAAACGGGTAGCTTTGATTCAGTAACATATTGCTAGGAAAATCGAGATCAATAACGCTATGTAGTGAACGTTCCGAAGCTCGGGATAATGTCGAACTGGATATTACAGCTGTCCCTTGGTCGAACATCAAGTAACTTGAATAGTGTTGAATTCCCGTTGATTCAGCTGTCGTCGTGAGAGAGATATGACAACTTTCTTCTGCTTTTAAGGTTGAGTCGACGCAAGTATTACTATGTATACTGTAAGATTCCGGATACAAATGAGCAAAACGCACACCTGTAGCGTCATGGCTGTCACTTTGGTTAGTGAAAGTTACCAGATAGTCATATGCAGCACCAAGTGCCATCTTCTGCGGTAGGTCTTGCTCAACATGTGCAACAATTGGAGACTCAACTACATTACTCACCACGGTAGCATAGGCACTGTCCCCATTATCACCCTGAATGCCAACTAAAGCGGTAAGTGTTCCTATTTCATCACCAACAACCGAAGCGGTAACTGCGCATGATTCACCAACAGCTAAGGCACTGTCTTGGCATTCATCGAAGCGAATTTCACTCACACTAGGCGCAAGTAATTGGGTTTGAATATTAGTAACTGGCTCTGTGCCCAAGTTACTAAATCTAAACTCAACGTCATAACTGGTACTGCTCGCAATGTTGAAAGGGAGATTTCTAATTACTCTGCCAACCAAGCGTTCCTTATTTAAGACATTTTTTGCGCCGACAGTTACTTGCTCTCCTTCGTCGTAAGTCAAGCTATATTTAACCCCATTAACATCTGTAGCTTCAGGTGTGTAATTACCGTGAATATAACATCCTTCTCCTGCTTCTAATGAGGTGCCACAGGTTGATTTAACATCTGTTAATTTGCGCTCAAAGAGCGAGGAAATATCAATATTATTAGCAACTTCGCTGCCTATATTTGTGAATACCAAATCCACTGGGTGCGATTTACCTGCTTCAAACTTGTCTTTTTGAAAGTTAAATGTTTGCAGAGTATTGCTATGCATATGTCCAATAACAGCACTTTGAGTTACAAAGGTTTGATTGAGAAACCTCTGTCCTTCAATATCTAATTCTACTGAGGCAGGACCGTTAGCAAGCGGTGTAACTCTTAAAGAAATCGCGCATATATACTGCCCTTCGACGGTTTCATTTAAACAGTCGACTTCAGATGATTGAACCTCAACATTATCTTTATAGATTAATGAGTTAGCGTCAGCTGACAGCTTCCTATCAACTTTTGCGATAAAAGAGACTGGATAAAGGTCACCTGGAACAGAATTCGAAGGTAACGAAGTAACGAACTCCCCACTCGAACTAAATTGTGCCTTCCCATCATAATTATCACACCCCGATAGAATCGCGATACAACCAAACAAAACAGCCTTAGCTTTATACATATAACAATGCCGTAATAAATATTAATGAATTTCGAATCTAATATTACTATTGTTAGAATTTATTGAAGTAGGAAAGCGCTAGAGCAAGAGTAGGAATAACCTGACGGCAAGTGATTTTCATACCAAACTAGCGTTTGAATTATAAAAATCTGGCATATAAATGCATCGTGTAAACGAGTAAAAAGGCAGATAGATTTGAGTGAAGAAATAAGAGAATTACATTAAAGACCAAGCCATAGAATAGAATTCTGAGACATTATTTTCAAATTAAAGAAGGAATGAAAAACTTAGAAAAACGAGTGCTACAAACATCTCGTGAGCGACTTGGTCACATGGTCATGCGACGAAAGCAAGAAAGGATTGGAGCGTACTGCGGGAATCGAACCCGCATCATCAGCTTGGAAGGCTGAGGTAATAGCCATTATACGAAGTACGCATCGTCTTGAAGACCTGACCAATATGCCACATCTGACTGAAAAGAAAAGCCTTTTCTTCGTCAATTGAACTAAGTGGTGAACTAAGCATCAATTTACCTAAAGTATGCTGTTTTTATCATCGATTTCACTTAACGCAGATTATGAATAACGCTGAGCAGTCACTTGGTCTTTACCTGATTGTTTGGATTGGTACATCAAATGATCGGCGGTTGACAAGTTAATATCATTTTCGTTGTTACTATAAAATGCGCAGCCCAAACTCACGGTAATCTTCTCGATATCATCTTCAGGTAATTTAACGCTGCGTATCGATGTACAGATATTCTCGGCAAGAGCGATAGCACTTTCATAGCTAAGGTTATTGGCAACAACGACAAACTCCTCTCCTCCGATTCGTGCAAACAAATGTTTGTGCGAAACCACATTCGAGGTCGCGCCAACGACACTGCGTATTACCCGATCGCCTACTTTGTGGCCATGGCTATCATTGATGTTCTTAAAATCATCGATATCGAAGATCATAATCACAATTGAGCCTGGTTGTTTCATCCGTACTTTTAGTTCATTGAAAAAGTGTCGTCGATTACTGATACCTGTCATCTGATCAGTTTCGGACAGCTTCTTGAGCGACTTATTAGCCAGCTCTAAGGCTTGGGTTTTTCGCTTAACAGAGATACGTAAAACAAAAATATATGTCCCGCCCACAAGAAGGAGACCACCAACTATCAGGTGGGTAAGGTATTCAGGGTAAACAGTATTGACGTACATCCAGCGGTTAAAAATTTTCTCTGTGTCTTTAGAGTCTAATTGCTTTATCGCCACAGTTATTTGTTTCTGAAGTTCCGTGTTACCGTCTTTAACTGCCGGCATTAGATCCCCGGAATATAAGTGGCGTACACCGATGAATCGTTTGGGTTCTTTACGGCTATATAGATAAAAGTTGGCGACTTGTAAGTCAGCGACAAAGCCGTCAAGGTCTCCAGAAAAGGCCGCGTCGATCATTTGTTGGTTATTGGCAAAGTTCTTTAACTTAAGATGAGGAAAATGGAGACGAGTAAATTCTTCTTCATAACCGCCACTTACGACTCCAACGACGTAATCATGCTTACCAAAGGTAAGCTCATCCAAGTCGATACCGATTAACTCTTGGTTTATATATAGCTGAGTATCAATAGACATAATGACCGGGGCAAAATCTAAAAAACTCTCACGGTTTTCAGACCAAAGCAGACCCGCATGAACATCCGCCCTACCTTCAGTGACTGCATCTAACGAAGACTGCCAATCTAACAATAGGAACTCTATTTCCACATCGTTTTTTTCACCATAATAGTTCCAATAGTCTATTAAGATACCGTCAGGCTCGCCGTCACTATTAATGAAAGAAAACGGTTTCCATGCCTTAGAATTTGCCACAATGAGCTGCTTAGATTCAGGCTCTTGCGCATAGACCGTCGCGCACATCAAGATGAAAAAACTGACAAAAATTCGTTTCACTACTTACCTTTATAAATAGTAAAGCTCAAGGTATTACTCCTTGAGCTTCTATATTGTTATTGTACAAGTCTAGTATAAATATCAATACTTAAGAGCGCTTGAATTTGGATATGAGAGCCTTATCAATAATTCCTCTGCAAACCACGTTTAGTTGGTTTTAAACTGAGCCATTTCACCATTCAACTCTTCTACTTGTCCACGCACCTGACTGGATATTTGTGCTGACGAGTTTGAGATTTCTGCGACTCCTTCAACTGAAGCAATCACTTGTCCCATAAGAGATTGAATTTCTGCGGTTGCATGCGATTGCTGCTGTGCAGAACTGAGTAAATCTTGCATCTGTTGGTTGAGCGCTTCAATTTGGTGAGTGGTTGAGCTCAGTGTTCCATAGGCCTCTTCGGTGTGGGTTGCCCCTTCTTCGGCTAACGTTTTACTCTTCTCAATTTCACTCACAACCGCTTGAGTCGACGTTTGAATCGCGTTAACGATATTGTTGATCTCAGTCGTTGATTCAGTAGTTCTTGTCGCGAGCATACGCACTTCATCAGCCACTACGGCAAAACCTCGACCATATTCTCCGGCCCGTGCGGCTTCAATCGCAGCATTAAGCGCCAGAAGATTGGTTTGTTCAGCAAGTCCTTCTATCACTTCAGTGACGCGTCCAATTGCCTCGCTTTCTTTGCTTAATGCATCCACTTGGATGCTGGCTTTACCGATCGTGTCATGCAATGTACCAATCGTGGTTTTGTTTAGATCTAACGCCTTCGAGCCCGCTTCGATCTGCACTTTTGATTCAGCTAATGTAGCCGCCGATTGCTCAGCCTGATGCGCCGTATCTGTTGCGGACTGGCTCACTTCACCCACTTGCTGACCAACGAGATCCATGGTCGCTTTTTGGCTATCTACTTGAGTCACCGTCTGAGCATTCGCATTGAGCAATTCGCTCATACTGCCGCTGACCGTATTGGCTTTACTCGTTACGCCTTTGACGATATTTTCCAGTTCATCGTTCATCTTATTAATAGAGTGAGTAAGACTCGCCAGTTCATCGCTACCTTCAACGGCCAGTGGCGATTGTGACACGTCACCATCAGCAATAGATTCTGCTCTCTTGGAAATAACAGAAACTCGACGGCCAATGCTCTTGCCCATAAAGTGCGCGGTTGAGACTGATACTACGACCACTACAGCAATTGAGGCGATAAGCAATTGCAGTACTGTACTCACTGACTGGAAGATACCCTCTCCTGAACGATCCGCTAACGCTTGCTGCTTATTGATCACCATTTCTAAGCTTGAGTCTAACGATTCAACTGCCGGCACTAACTCGTTGGCCATTTTTTGATTCGCCAAATTCCAATCTGGTGCTTTTCTTTGAGCAACGACTTGGTCAGCTAAAGGGAAATAGAGCTGCTGCATTTCTTTAAACAACGACCACAAGCCTTGGTCACTGCTCGACAATAAAGCGACCTTAGAGTCGATTTCAGCAACAGACTTCGCGTGGGACTTTAAAAAATCTTGGTATTTATCAAGATGCTCTTGTTTGCCATAAAGTAAGAAATCACGCATAGATGAAAGCGCGTTGGCCAATGAGGTATAGCTGTCAGCATACAGTCTAAACAAGCGTTTACGCTCTCCACCTTCAGTATTGCCCGCTTCGTCATTAATCAAACCTTGAAGTTGGTCTAATGCGACTTCGGCGATAGGCGCGGCTTCATTAATAAACAGAGCATGCGCGGGCAGGTTCTCTTCACTATGGCTCATCTCTGATATGTCACTGAGCGATTGAGACACTGCGGCCCACTTGGCCACGATCTCTTGATAGCTCTGCTCATCGACTAACTCTTCGAGAGAAATCAGCAGAATCTCGACACGGTCAATCGCCTGAGTGAGGTTATCTTGCTGAGTTTGTTGTAGTGACTCTTCACCACCCAAAAGCATGTATGCTCTTAAAGAAGATACTGTTGCGTGAATAGATTGCTGAAGTGTACGACCCGCATCGACGGTCGGCAAATCACGATCAAGCAATGATGTCGTTTGGGTTTCAACCGTGCTAACACTACGAAAAGTAAAAAATGCGGAAACGATAAAAAGTACTGCAAGTGACAGAAAGCTTAGCTGTAACTTCCCTGATATCGTGAGTTTCATCCATCTAACTCCTAATATTTGGCTCGGCACCAATATAACTGCTATTACAACTATGTAAAATAGTTGTTATTCACGTTTTCTAAACTTTAGTTATAAGTGCCGTTTTACGCGAGGTACAGCTAAATTTTAGGAAGAAAGTAATAGAAGAGGTAAAACGTGAGAAAAGAGAGAGGAAAAAGAAAAGGCCTTCATACATTGCGCATAAAGGCCTAGGATAATTAGATGTTCGTTGTTGCTACGTAGTTAGTCAGTTCGTCATTTGAAACTGTTGTTACGTATTCATCATTTAGGTAGAACGCAACGCTATCTTCTGCTTTCTCACCACGTAGTACTTTTTGCGTACCGTCGATGTACGTGATGTCCATTTGCATTGTGTTCGCGTCAATCTGCTGCATAGTAGCGTGATCAACACTAGAGTTGTTTGACAGTGGAACGTCTTTTAGTGAACTGTCTAAGCTGCCGTTAACTTTGATGTAGTTTTTAGTTGGAGTATCAACCACAGCTGGAGACTTGCCTGAAAGTGGGTTAGTACCTGTCCAGAATTCAATTGCGTTGATCACGAATAGATCGACTGTACCCGCAATACCGTATGCTGGAGAAAGAAGTAGGAACATACCTTCACGAGCGTAACGGTTATCAACCACTTCTAGGTTGAACTTTGATACTAGACCAGTTGTTGCCATTTGACCCATACAACCTGTTAACGAAGTTAGACCTAAACCAGCAACAATTGCCACTTTCAACACGTTAGATTTCATAATTTACCACCATAATTATTTGAGGTGGCAGATAATACTCCTGAATATTTCTAAATCCATATTCTTACTAAACATTTTACACAAAGTTTACTGTGTTAAGTTTCTGTTTTTAGGTGGGTTTATTCCTACAGATGAATAAATCATCGCTTGTAAACTCACTGGTTAACATACAATCAACCGCGTAGTAAAAGATGCTTAATTTATACGCAACCAGCATAATATCTATCTCTACTTAATCCCCCACTTCCATCATGTTTATATGGTTAATGAGTAATCAATTAGTGTTATCGTCACAGCCGAGATCAATAGATAAAACCATTAATTAAAACAACAGGCAGTCATATACGCCATTACATTAGGTGTTTTTCAGTGATTAATGCCAACAAATTACACATCAATTAGCTAAATTTAGAATTGCTCGCTGGATCATATTTTCCATCAATGATGTTGCTTAGATATTTATAAAATGAATAATAGGCAAGGTTACACAAATGTAACAAAACACAACTTCATATAAATATTAATAATATAAACACCTATTTCACAGGCAGGAAAAGCATGACAAAGCGTATATCGCTGGCCGTATTGGCGAGTCTATTTGCAGGTAGCGCTGCAGCATCCACTTTGGATGACAAAATCAACGAAGTCGTTGCACCTATCGTTAACCCATTTGTAGGAATGATCTTTTCGACTATTCCCTTCCCTTTTACAGACGTACAGGTGCCGTGGATCGTTCTTTGGTTAGTTGTTGCAGCAACTTTCTTCACCTTCTACTTAGGCTTTATTAACGTTCGCGGATTCAAACACGCGGTTCAGTTAGTATCGGGGAAGTTCTCGAATCCTAAATCAAAAGCTGACGGTGAGGTTTCTCACTTTCAAGCTCTAACTACTGCACTATCTGGTACGGTTGGTCTTGGTAACATCGCTGGTGTTGCTGTTGCCGTTTCGATTGGTGGCGCTGGTGCGACATTCTGGATGATCCTTGCAGGTCTACTCGGTATGTCGAGTAAATTTGTAGAGTGTGCTCTGGGTGTTAAATACCGTAATACCAACCCTGATGGTTCGGTATCTGGCGGCCCTATGTACTACCTAAGCAAAGGTTTGGCAAAGCGCGGCAATGCGGCTCTCGGTCGTACTCTTGCGGTTCTATTCTCTGTATTCGCTATTGGTGGTGCACTTGGCGGCGGTAACATGTTCCAAGCAAACCAAGCGTTCAAACAGGTTGTTGGCGTAACAGGTGGTGATGCATCTTTCTTCGCTGACAAAGGCTGGTTATTTGGTCTTATTCTTGCAGTTATTGTCGGCATCGTGATCATCGGTGGTATCAAGTCAATCGCGAAAGTAACAGAGAAAGTTGTTCCTTTCATGGCAACTATTTACGTTGGTGCGGCAATTATCATCATTGCGATGAACTACGATCGAATCGATGACGCATTTGCTGCAATCTTCAACGGTGCATTCACTGGTGAAGGTATTACAGGTGGTGTAATCGGCGTTCTTATCCAAGGTTTCAAACGTGCAGCGTTCTCGAACGAAGCAGGTGTTGGTTCAGCGGCTATTGCTCACGCAGCAGTTAAAACTAAAGAGCCAATGTCTGAAGGTTTCGTATCACTACTAGAACCATTCATCGATACTGTTGTTATCTGTACGATGACAGCGTTAGTTATCATCATCACTGGTTATCTAGATACAGATACTGGCCTTGCAGGTGTAGAACTAACTTCAGCAGCATTCGGTAGCGCAATCAGCTGGTTCCCATATGTACTTGCAATCGCCGTTGTTCTGTTTGCGTTCTCTACTATGATTTCTTGGTCTTACTACGGCCTGAAAGCTTGGACTTACCTATTTGGTGAGAGCAAAACAGCAGAGCTTATCTTTAAAGTTAAATTCTGTGTGTTTGTTGTGATTGGCGCAGCTATGAACCTAGGTCCAGTTATCGACTTCTCTGATGCAATGATCTTTGCAATGGCACTAGTGAACATTGTTGGTCTTTACATTCTTGTACCAGAAGTTAAGCGCGACCTAGCTGACTACCTAGAGCGTTTCAACGCAGGTAAAGTGTACAAAGTTCAGCAAGAAGGCAAACTAACGCAACAGCCTGAGTAATCCTAAGCGCATTGCTTAATCATTACTAAGCTCAATCATTACTAAGAACAAGCAGCAGGCCACGGTCTGCTGCTTTTTTATTGTCATTTTTTCACTGGCATCAAACAAACCTTTGTTTTGCTGATTTATCACTCATAAGTATAAAGCTCTACCTTTCGTCAAAGCTGAAATCAAAAACTAGAATGATCCTCCAGATGTTTTCTCGCAAGTTCCACCCGCTACCCTCTATTTCGTTCTGCTTATTAGCCATTTTTAACATTTTGGTTACACTTATACATAACCAACGCTTTTGAAATTGTTCGCTACTTTATCGGAGGTTTTCAGACAAAAACTTTCGTTACTAACAAGCAGTCAGTAGGTTATTTCAATTTGCGTTACAAGATGTATGAAGTTTAGGTATCTATCTTGGTGCGCGTTCGAAACATGAACAGCGGGCCAAACAAGATTGCTATCGGTGCGATCCACCTTTGCAATATCAAGGAGATAGTAATGAATGTTCAGACACTTCCGATGCTACGGTTTATTGATTTTCAAGGAGAGTCAGTTAACCAGCTACCAGCATGGGCAGATTTATCAACGTTAGTGCGATTCTATAAAGATATGGTACTAACCCGAACCTACGACAACAAAGCGGTCGCCTTACAACGAACTGGTAAGCTAGGGACCTACCCTTCGCACCTAGGCTCAGAAGCCTATGGCGTGGCGATCGGCCATGCAATGCACCCCAGAGATGTGTTCGTCCCCTACTACCGCGATATGCCCGCTATGTGGGTCAGAGGCATCCCAATGGAAAAAAATCTTCAATATTGGGGCGGGGATGAACGCGGTAGTGACTTTCATGTCACACCAAGCGATGGTGAATCGCCGGAACATTGCCGTGACTTGCCATTTTGCGTTCCAATTGCTACCCAATGCACTCATGCAGTAGGTGTCGCTGCGGCACTGAAAATTGAACATCAACACCACGCTGCACTCGTCACTTGTGGCGACGGCGCTACGTCGAAAGGTGATTTCCTAGAAAGTATTAACTGCGCTGGCGCTTGGAATCTTCCATTGGTATTTGTCGTTAATAACAATCAATGGGCGATTTCCGTTCCGCGAGCACTTCAATCCGCTGCTGAGTTCCTATCAGATAAAGCCAAAGGCGCGGGTATTCAGGGTGTAACCGTCGATGGCAATGACATTGTGGCTGTACACGACTGTGTACTGGCTGCTCTCGACCGAGCTAGAAAGGGTAAAGGGCCAACGCTGATTGAAGCGATAAGCTATCGCCTAAGTGATCACACTACTGCCGATGACGCAAGCCGCTATCGCAGTAACGACGAACTTTCCGAGGCTTGGCAGTACGAACCCATTGTTCGACTTAAAGCCTACCTTGTCGCAAAGAACGCTTGGAGTGATGAGCAGGAACAAGCGTGGCTGACAGCATGTAAAGAACAAGTAGAAACCGCGGTTGAGCATTACATGAACCTGCCCCCACAAGCCCCTGAAACCGCCTTTGATTATCTTTACGAGCAATCTCCACTGGAACTCAATCAACAGCGCGACAAAGTGATCAACAAAGCGATGCGAATGCAGGGAGGCAAACATGGCTGAATTGACATTAGTTGAAGCGGTTAACCTAGCTCTACATCATGAGATGGATAAAGACCCAACAGTGGTGCTGCTTGGCGAAGATGTCGGTGATAATGGTGGGGTCTTTAGAGCAACCGTTGGCCTTAAAGAACGATTTGGCCTCAAACGAGTGATTGACTCACCGCTAGCTGAAGCGCTAATTGGCGGTGTAACCGTCGGTATGGCATCTCAAGGTTTACGACCAATCGCAGAGTTCCAGTTCCAAGGGTTTGTCTTCCCAGCGATGGAACACTTGATGTGTCATGCAGCGCGAATGCGAAACCGAACTCGCGGAAGATTAACCTGCCCTGCCGTGTTTCGCGCTCCGTTTGGTGGCGGTATACACGCACCAGAGCACCACTCTGAAAGTATTGAGGCTTTGTTTGCTCATATTCCCGGCTTTAAAGTCGTCATCCCATCCTCTCCTCAAAGAGCTTACGGTTTGTTACTCGCTTCTATCAGAAGTAACGACCCTGTGATGTTCTTTGAACCCAAACGTATTTATCGCACTGTTAAATCTGACGTTATCGACAGCGGAGAGGCACTCCCACTCGATACGTGTTTTACCCTGCGCAAAGGCCGAGACATTACCTTAGTAACTTGGGGAGCTTGTGTGGTTGAATCTTTGCAAGCAGCACAAACGCTTTCCTCACAAGGGATAGAAGTCGAAGTGATTGATCTCGCCAGTATCAAGCCGATTGATATGGACACCATTCTACGTTCGTTAGAGAAAACCGGACGTCTACTTGTTGTCCATGAAGCCAGTCGAACCTGCGGCGTTGGCGCAGAGATACTGGCCCGCACCGCCGAGCATGCGATGTGTTTACTTAAAGCCCCTCCTCGGCGCGTAACGGGTATGGACACCATCATGCCTTATTACAGAAACGAAGATTATTTCATGATTGAAGAACAAGACATTGTACTCGCTGCTAGAGAGCTCGTGGAGGGATGGAAATGAAAACATTCTTATTACCCGATCTCGGTGAAGGACTCGCCGAATCTGAAATTGTTGAGTGGCATATTAAGGTTGGTGACAGTGTCGAGCTAGACCAAGTGGTATTAACGGTTGAAACAGCCAAAGCAGTTGTGGAAGTTCCCGCGCCCTACTCTGGTGTCGTTATTAGCCGTCATGGCGAAGCCGGCGATGTCATCAATATCGGTGCGCTATTGCTTGAAATTGAAGAGCAGCCTGAGTTAGTGGGTTCAACTTCATCAGCCCAAAGTAATAAAACCGATGCAGCAACAGTGGTCGGTAATGTCTCGCACACGACACACCAAGTGGATGTCGATGATTTTTGGATTGGCAGTACCCACAATCCAACCAATGAAGAATTGGTCACTGCACTGCCTTCTGCAAGGTTACTAGCAAAGAAACTTGGCGTCGACTTGAATACGGTTCATGGTAGTGGAGCCAATGGGATGGTCACCGATGCAGACATTTACACTGAGGCGCGTAAACAAAGCCCAGGAACAGAGGTTCTTAAAGGGGCGCGGCGCACTATGGTGTCTACCATGTCAGACTCTCACCATAACGTTGCCGCGGTCACCATTACTGAAGAGGCAAGCCTCGCTAACTGGTCAAGTTCTGAAGATATCTCCGGCCGATTAATTAAAGCGGTGGTTTATGCCTGTCAGCAAGAGCCTGCGATGAACGCATGGTTTGATGCAGAAACGATGACAAGGTGTGTACATAGTAGAGTCAATATTGGTATCGCGGTCGATAGCAGTCACGGTTTATACGTTCCGGTGCTTAAACATGCCGAAACCTTTAACAATGACGATATTCGAAACTGGCTAAATGAAACCGTCAAAGGGATTCGAGAGCGTAAGATTGGCCGAGAAAGCCTGCAAAATGCGACGATTACCCTCTCCAACTTTGGCGCGATTGCTGGGATATTTGCCACTCCGGTCGTCTCCCCCCCTCAAGTAGCGATCGTCGGCGCAGGTCGAATCATTGAACGGGTCATAATGGACCATGGCAAGCCAACTGCAATCAAAGTGATGCCGCTATCGATTACCTTTGACCATCGGGCCTGTACCGGCGGCGAAGCAGCAAGATTTACCAAAAAACTGGTCGAACATTTACAGCGCTAAACAAAAACGCCGAATCATCGATTCGGCGTTCATTTTATGTTTTTTAATCTAGTCACTTAGCTATCAATCTTTTCAATAAACTCTGGCAGCAAAGTAAATAGATCCCCGACTAACCCATAATCGGCAATTTCAAAAATAGGCGCGTCTGGATCGCTGTTAATGGCGACAATCACTTTAGAGTCTTTCATGCCCGCTAAATGCTGTATCGCCCCAGAAATACCAATCGCAATATAGAGCTTAGGCGCGACAATTTTACCCGTCTGACCAACTTGCAGATCATTGGTGACAAATCCGGCATCCACTGCGGCTCTGGAAGCGCCAATCGCGCCGCCTAACTTATCGGCCAACGCTTCAACCATCGCGAAATTTTCCTTACTCCCCACACCGCGACCTCCGGAAATGACCACGTCAGCAGCAGAAAGCTCAGGACGAGCGCTTTCAGTCACCACTTGTCCTACCATCTCGGTATAAATGGATGGCACATCTACGTCGATGGCTTCCACAGGAACATTCGTTTCCCCGTCACTGCTGACTTTCTCAAACGCTGATTCACGAATCGTCATAACGATTATTGCATCTTGAGAAGATACCTTAGCTAAGGCATTACCAGCATAGATTGGTCGAATCACAGTGTCAGCGGCTTCTATCGCGATCACATCAGAAAGCTGTCCTACATCGAGCAGCGCAGCAATTCTTGGTGAGAGATCTTTACCAAAAGAGCTCGCCGAAGTGAGGATATGAGAATAGGCATCTGCCATAGCGGCAATCATCGGAGCAAGACGCTCACTCAATGGAGTGCTTAGCCTTGGATCCGAGATCACCACAACTTTGGTTAGTCGCGGTAAGTTGATACAAGCCTGAACGAGGTCGTCACATATGTCACCAATCAAAAGTAAATCTAACGGCGCGCTATCAACATGCTTCGACACTTGGCTCGCCGCTTCTATGGCCGATAATGTGCCTGAAGATAATCTTTTACCATCATGTTCAGCAACAATAAGGATTCGGTTACTCATAGTGCCTCCCTAATCAATAACTTTAGCTTCATTACGTAACTTATCAACCAACTCATCGACACTTGCCACCATAACGCCAGAAGTTCTCAACGGAGGAGCCATCACTTCGATAATGGTTTGAGAGCTTTCAATCACAACCTCTAGCTCGTCAGGAGTCACACTTTCCATTGGCTTACGTTTGGCTTTCATAATGTTGGGCAAAGACGCATAGCGCGGTTCATTGAGACGTAGATCAGTACTGATAATCGCCGGCAACGCTAACTTAAGCCGCTCTAAGCCACCATCTACTTCTCTTTCCACTTCAACATTATCGCCATCAACGGTTAACTTAGAGGCGAACGTCGCCTGAGGTAGACTAGTTAACGCCGCCAACATCTGCGCCACTTGATTGTTATCAGTATCAATGGATTGCTTCCCAAGCAGCACGATACCCGCTTGCTCTTTCTCCATTAGTGCTTTCAGCACTTTTGCGACGCTGAGTGGCTGGCAGATTTGGTCAACACAGACGTGAATCGCTCTATCTGCGCCCAAAGCTAATGCTGAACGTAACTGCTCCTGACACTCATCACCGCCCAGTGAAGCCACAATAACTTCATCAGCTACGCCTGCTTCTTTCATGCGGATCGCTTCTTCAACCGCGATTTCACAAAATGGATTAATCGCCATTTTGACATTATCGGTTTCGACACCAGAGCCATCTGACTTAATCCGAACTTTGACATAAGGGTCGACGACACGCTTAATCGCTACTATAACTTTCATCGTACTCTCCGAAATACCATCCAATAAATTGAGCTTAGTAAAGTTTACGTTTACGTCAACTAGAGGCCAGGCACTGATTGAAACTTTACCAACCGTTCATTAATGAAAAAGCCGCTGATATTGACTATCAGCGGCTTTGATTTAGTTTGCTTTACTTCCTCACGAATTCAAATTGAGGAATAGTAACCTCAACTCGGCGATTATTAGCTCGTCCTTGTGAAGTAGAGTTAGGCGCAATTGGCTGCGTTTCTCCGTGACCATCAATGGATATTCGGCTTGAATCAATACCCTCACTTTCAAGGAAGTTGGACACTTCTGTTGCCCTTTGTATTGAAAGTGCCTGGTTATAAGACGAAGACCCTGTTGAATCTGTATGCCCCACAACTTCAACTTTAGCCTCAGGGTACTCTTTTAGTGTTGCCACTAACTGCGACAGCTGTTGGCTAGATGACTCGTTAAGTTCACTACTCTCTGAATCAAACGGCCCAGAGCTTAAAGTGACTTTGTCAAACATTTCTGATTTAGTGATAGATTGTGGATGCTGCTCTGTAACCATCGGCTCTTCTATTACTGAATCAGTTTGTATTTCAACCAACTGGGCTTGCTCAGAACTGTGACCCCAAGTACGCGCAACCTGAATAAACGCAGCTGAATAATCACTGTCGTAGAGATTGTACTCAAGTCGTGCAAACCAGTTCTCATTCAAGTTCCAACGAATACCTAGGCCTGATGCAAAACTCACTTTATGTTCCACATTTAGGTTTGCAGCACTACCTTGAAAGTTAGCATCTAAGTAGTTCGCACCCAATTTTCCATATACTGACCACTCACTCGACGAAGAAGGCCAATATAGTAAACCACTCAATCCGTAGTTTTGGTACTCGACAGCACCATCATTGTCATTGAGATCATAACTGCTCAAATAGCTATAGCTACCCTCTAAAGCCGTATAACTGCCAATATTTTTACCCAAGAATAGCGTCCCAGCAAATTTTCGTTGGTCATCTTGTTCTTGTTGGTTGATATCTGGGCTTAAATTAGACATGCCCAATCCTAAACCAGTATAGAAATCTGTCGAAGCACAAGCTAAAGACGAAAATAAAGCCACTGTGAGTAAAGAAAAAATCATTCTCTTTTGCATTATTTGGCTCCTCTAAAGCGTCTTACGCCTGACAGTAACGCCAACAAACCCAGAGCAAAAATCGAAGTTGAGCCACCGTTAGTCCCTACTGTTACGGTGCTAAGTTCATTTTTTGGGGGAACAACGTCTATTACTACTGGCAGCGGATCATCTCTATTATCTAGTGGATCTAAACCTTGTACTCTTTCTAAATAATCGGGTAGCGTCCCACCATCGCTATTTTTCACACTTTTCTTGTCATTTGGGTCTGTTCCTTCAAGCTGCTCGATGGAATCTGGAACACCGTCACCATCACTGTCAGTACCGCTAAAGTCCGTAGCATTATTCGGGTCTGTGCCTTCTAAGAACTCAACACCATCGGGCACTCCATCACCGTCACTGTCTTTGGTGAAATCATCGTCACCAACGGTTGCATCTAGCCCCAGTTGCTTCTCTGCGTAATCAGGTAGACCACCGTTATCACCGTCTTTAAAACTGGTCGCATCATTTGGATCAGTGCCTTCTAATATTTCGATTGCATCCGGAACACCGTCACCATCACTGTCAGTACCGCTAAAGTCCGTATCATCATTCGGGTCCGTGCCTTCTAAGAATTCAACACCATCGGGCACACCATCACCGTCACTGTCTTTGGTGAAATCATCGTCACCAACGGTTGAATCTAGCCCCAGTTGCTTCTCTGCGTAATCAGGTAGACCACCGTTATCACCGTCTTTAAAACTGGTCGCATCATCTGGATCAGTGCCATCTAATATTTCGATTGCATCCGGAACACCGTCACCATCACTGTCAGTACCGCTAAAGTCCGTATCATCATTCGGGTCTGTGCCTTCTAAGAACTCAACACCATCGGGCACACCATCACCGTCACTGTCTTTGGTGAAATCATCGTCACCAACGGTTGCATCTAGCCCCAACTGCTTCTCTACATAATCAGGTAGACCACCGTTATCACCGTCTTTAAAACTGGTTGCATCATTTGGATCAGTGCCTTCTAATATTTCGATTGCATCCGGAACACCGTCACCATCACTGTCAGTACCGCTAAAGTCCGTATCATCATTCGGGTCTGTGCCTTCTAAGAACTCAACACCATCGGGCACTCCATCACCGTCACTGTCTTTGGTGAAATCATCGTCGCCAACGGTTGCATCTAGCCCTAACTGCTGCTCTACGTAATCAGGTAGACCACCGTTATCACCGTCTTTAAAGCTGGTTGCATCATTTGGGTCTGTCCCCTCTAGCACTTCGATAACATCAGGGACACCATCACCGTCGCTGTCAGTACCCTTGGAATCTGAGGCATCATTTGGATCTGTACCTTCTAGTATTTCTATGCCGTCAGGAATGCCGTCACCGTCTGTATCTTGGCCGAAATCGTCATCGCCCTTCGTTGCGTCTAACCCTGCCTGTTTTTCGAGATAGTCTGGCAATCCACCGTCATCCTCATCTTTAAAGCTGGTAGCATCATTTGGGTCAGTACCTTCGATAACTTCAACTGCATCGGGGACGCCGTCGTTGTCAGAGTCTAAGTAATTTGAATTTGAGTTAGGATCTGTACCTTGTTGGATTTCAATTGCATCGGGAACCCCATCCCCATCATTGTCAGGCAACGAAAGGTAGTATTTTCCCATATCATCATCTGAGCTATCTGACGGGTCAGTCACTGGATAAAATGTAAATTGCTCGGTATAGTCTGGAACCCCACCAGAGTCCGAGTCTATATAAGACGCGCCATCAGTCTCATCGGTTCCATCTCTCAGCTCAACAATATCAGGAACACCGTCTCCATCAGAGTCTGGTCCTGGTGAACGTAACTCGCTATAGGTAGCATCAAAATAGTTGTAATTACCTGCGGTGCTGCCAGCAGAGGCATCCATCCAATAGCCTACCCCGCTAGATAACTCAGTTCCTATGTTCGAGAATAGAACCCCAACAGCTCGCCCATTATTATCAGAAGCCGTAAGCGTTCCAGACCCTATATTAGAAAAGGTATGGTAGGCAATTGAATCTAGCTCTTGACCTACATTGAAATATCTATCATAAACAGAAGCACTCTGCCCTGAGCCTAGACTTGGCGCCGTCACGTTCGAGAAGTTAGTTAAAAATTGAGCCGCACTACTATTTCCAGAGTTCTGATGATCACCGAAGAAAAACAGCGCCTTCCCCCCCAAGTTGACGTAATCAACTAACGCCGAGACTTCAGTATTCGTTAATGCACTACTTAGACTTGCATAGTAAATGCCTTGATATACAGATAAGTCAACAGTTGGTAAACTAGTTCCAGAATGCCTAGTAACTGTGTGACCATTATTTTGCAACGATGAAATTACAGCTCGTAAATACGTCCCTTCTTCTACCACCAATATATTGTCCGCATATGAGTAACCACTCAAAATAATTGCAAAGGCAGCTCCAGCACAATACTTTAATATTAATCTCACAATACCTCACCTTATTAATCTTAATTATATGGTCATATAAGCTTTGTTGCCTAATTCAGGCTGACTTTTATGCGCTCTTTTTCCCGAGATCGTGTCCAACCATTTAATTACGTTTAAATTTCAACAACTTGAACATTGCATTTATCAGACTTGATGTCCCTACCAACACTATAACAATTAAATATTTGCTTCTTCATTTATAAAAAATAAATAGAATCAAGGCAGTTCAAGACCTAGTTGTAATCTCATCAATTGTTCTTTACTAACCTAGTTTCGACGCAGTCCAACTCATTTTACAAAACAAAATGGACACATAGTAATAGGAATTAAAGAATATAGATGTGGAAGTATTCCTACAAAAGTAGGAGCGCCCAGTAGTAGTAATATTGAATCATAATCAGTAATTTTAACGAAGAATATTTTCTTTTATACATTTCCAGTCAATCCGTTATAAGCAATCTTCAAAAATTCTTACATCCACTCTGTATCGATTGTTTAGTTATTTAATTTTCGATCCAATTAACGCAGAGGGAATATTTATCCCTATAACTGTCAATATGCTATATATCCTGAAACGGACGAAACACGCGTTCGTTCCTTCCCATTCATTTAGCCGATGAGGACATGCCAAAGTTTACGTTTACGTCAACTGTAACTATATTTAGTGATATTGTTCACCCGAACTAGGCGAAGAGAGATGGAACGAGAAAGTATGGACTTTGATGTGGTGATTGTTGGCGCTGGCCCTGCAGGGTTATCTGCAGCCTGTAAACTTGCACAACTTTCTAAGCAACGCGACCAACCTGTTTCTATCTGTGTGGTTGAAAAAGGGCCTGAAGTTGGTGCACATATATTGTCTGGTGCCGTATTTGAAACTCGTGCACTTGATGAGCTGTTCCCTGACTGGCAAGAACAAGGCGCTCCGGTTCAAACCCAAGTATCAAGTGACCAATTACTCTACCTAACCAGTAAACACAATCATGTTGGCGTGCCTAAGTTTCTAAGCCCTAGCTCTTTACACAATGACTCAAGTAACTACGTTATTAGCCTCGGCAAACTATGCCAATGGTTGGCCGACAAAGCTGAAACAATGGGGGTCGAGATCTTTCCGGGTTTCCCAGCCAGTGACGTCTGCTATGACGAGTCTGGCCAAGTCTGTGGCGTAATCACCGCAGAAATGGGATTAGATAAGGAAGGACAGCGTAAAAGTGGCTTTCAAGCTGGCGTTCAACTGAATGCTAAATTCACGGTATTTGCCGAAGGCGCTCGGGGCCACCTCGGCAAAAACTTGATTGCGAACTTCAATCTGGCTGCCGACTCTCAGCCACAGCATTACGCGCTAGGCATTAAAGAGGTTTGGAAAGTCAGTGATGACCAGCCACTCTACGCTCAAGGCACAGTGCTTCACACTGCTGGCTGGCCGCTAACCGAATCCCAAGCTAATGGTGGTGGCTTTCTTTATCACTTAGAAGATAACCTGATTGCCGTCGGCCTGATCACCGACCTTAACTACCACAATCCTTATTTAAGCCCTTTTGAAGAATTTCAGCGCTTTAAGCACCATCCATCCATTGCTCCCTTTCTAAAAGATGCTGAACGCATTGCTTATGGTGCGCGCGCTCTGGCAAAAGGTGGCTTGCTTTCACTGCCGAAGCAACAGTTTCCCGGCGGGTTACTTATCGGCTGTGACGCGGGCACACTCAACTCAGCCAAGATCAAAGGCTGTCATACCGCGATGAAGTCAGGGCTACTAGCTGGCGAAGCAATATTTACCGCGCTTTACCAAGAAGAGTCCGAACCTGATTACCACTCTCTATTTGCCGATTCTTGGCTGTATCAAGAACTCAATCAACATCGAAACTTTCCGGGTGCTATTCATCAATTCGGGCCAATTTGGGGCGGTGCTCTCGCGACATTTGAGCAAAACCTGTGGCAACGTTTAAGTGGGGGCTCTACGCCTTGGAACTTATTAGATCCTCAGGCTGATTACGTTAACCTTCATGAACGCTCACGCTGCAAGCCTATACATTATGATAAGCCCGATGGTGTGCTTAGTTTTGATAAGACCTCTTCCGTCTATTTGTCTTCAACGCACCATGAGGAAAATCAGCCCTGTCATCTGATTTTGACTGACTCGGCCTTACCCCTTTCCAGTCATATGACACTGTTTAATGAACCGAGCCAGCGATACTGTCCGGCTGGGGTTTATGAAGTAATTGAGGTTGACGGTAAACCTAAGTTTCAGATCAATGCCGCCAATTGTTTACACTGTAAAACCTGCGACATAAAAGACCCATCGCAAAACATTACATGGCGTCCACCAGAAGGCGGTGGGCCTAACTATAACGCCATGTAAGTTCCACTTTGGTTTCTAACGAATAAACGACTGAAGCTCATCTATTTCAAAGTCAGCCTTAATTTTGTCACGAAACAGTGACAATCGGTTGAGCACGTTCTTAAACAACTGCTGTTCAATAACCGTTAAGTCATTGAGTGGCAATAGATCATTGACTTGACGAAGGTCGCTGTACTCAATGATTTGATTCATAAAGCGTAGCTGCCAAATATGATCAAACAGGTAGACCATTTCTCGATGTACTTTAGGATCCGTTTCTCCTGCAGTAAGCACGCCTTTCAAGCGTGATAACGAATTACTCTCTCTGATATTGAGCTTTAATGCATACAGACGGGCAAAGAGTTCAATTGGCCTTAGGCACTCTTTCAGGTTAATGGCTGTAGAACCTAACTCATCCAGTGTAGGCACTTGATGCGCTAAGCAGTGCTGCGCGTAGGTTGGTAAGAAGTTAGGCGTATCTTCAAGCTTATGTTGTATATGGGTTTGAATATTGTCAGCTAAGCGGCCCTCGCCGTAGGTCGAGCGAATATCAAAGAACACATTAAGCTCCAAGATCGAGTCAGACGTTGCTTGCTCAATCCATTGGGTGAAGTTGTGCTTCCACTCCTGTTCACTTAAACACCATTGATGGTTAGAGGCCATAATCAAGCCATCACAGTAGCTATAGCCTGCTTGGTTGAGCATTGCACACACTCTTTCGGCCAAGTGTAAAAAGTATCGACGTATCGCTTTTAGGTCTTGATCATCCGGTGTTTCAAATACAATCGCATTATCTTGATCCGAGAACAGCGTCATATCGTGGCGCGCATTACTGCCAAAGGATAGGAAAGAGAAAGGCACTGGAGGTTCGCCAATTTCTTCAATGGTTAAATCAATAAACCGACAAATGGCAGCGTCATAGGTACTGCCAATCAAACGCCGTAAATAATCTGGACGAGTTCCGGCCGAGATCATCTCACGGATTAGGTCCGTCAATCGATTCAATGACTCAATAACGTGGCTGTGACTCTGACCTTGTTCAATATCAACGACGATACTGGCACTGGTCTTTTGATAATCTGACGTAGGGTTTACCGAGCCAAAGCTGCCACCGTAAATTTTGCGCACAATTGGGCGAAATGAAATGACATGACCAAGCTTTTCCGACAAAAAGATACGTGACGTACTCAATATAATATCGATGGTACGGCCACTTTTGGTCACGATCTGAGCCTCAAACTCAGCAGGCTCAGTCTCATGATTAAATAGCTTGATTAAATGGCGCAGTACACGGCTGTTTTGCGGTAAATCGGAAAACAGATCTTGCCAAATTGACCCAGATTTCAATTCGGTATCGGTATAACCGAGTAGTTGATGTAAGCGGCTATTCGAAAAGATGATTTTTCCGTCTGCTTCTAGGATATAACCTTCATTTGACGACTCAACCAAGGCTTTATAGCGGTTTTTCGCTTCATGCAATGCGAGTTCTGCTCGTTTTTTTCGGCGATCTATCACCTTTGACTGGCCAATCACGTATAGCATAATCGCCACTAGCCCGAGCGTAATTGCGACAAAAATACGGAATAAAGTCCCTTCAAGTTTATCTATTTCGTGCTGAACGTCATCAAAATAGACACCCGTTCCGACGATCCATTGCCACTCCTCTACTCCTTCAACATAGGTCATTTTTGGTGCGGTGATGGTTGGGTCATCTTTCCATTGCCATTGGTACTCTAAAAATCCGTGTTGCGATGCTCTGACGAGTTTGGTGATTTCGACAAAGACAGGGATAGAACGACCGCTGTCATTACCGACATAATGAGTTAAATCTTGATTGGTGAGATCACTACGATAAGGATGCATAACCATTTTCGGCTGCATATCGGTGATAAAGAAATAGTCCTTATTTTCAGGGCCATAGCGCATGGATTTGATTTCCATTGCCGCTTTTTGTTGTGCTTCTGGCAAGGTTAAGACCCCACGCTGTTCCAGAGCGACGTAGCTATCAATCACACTTACCGCTGTCGAGGTCAGCTCTTGCAGCATCTGACGCTTTTGACTCATCATTGAGTTTTCAACAAGAGGAAGAATCACGTAAACAATCGCGGTAATGAATAGGACGATAGCTGCGATGGTAGGCAAGATAATGCGTAAGTTGAACTGACTCAAAGGCGTGCTCGGTTCGTCATTCTCTCGGCTTAACCCGTTGAAGTAATCAGCAAGCTCTGTTTCATCCAGCACATCACCTAAGGTCTCATCTTGGTCTACGTCATGGTACTTCGCGGCAAACGAGCCATTCTCAAAATCAGCTCGGCTAGGTAAGTATCCATGGTAATCATCACGTATATGAGCTTCAAAAACATCGCGAATTTGTTGATTGGTGTATTTGCTACCAAATTCCTTGATTGCTTCAGCAAGTGCTTCTTTACAGTGACGAAAGCGGCGGTGAGAGTACGGATCAAAATCGAGCTCCTTTGCCATGGTTTCACCATGCTCTTGGCCATTATGGTCAAAAAAGCCATCGATCCAGCGGTGAATGTCTTCGCCACGTACACCAAATAGTCGTTCAGTACGATCTGCATGTTCAGAAATTTTCATTCAGTTTCACTTAACCTAGCATCATATTGATAAAATACTCACAACGTGATGTGCGTTGCATTTTTATTAACCACCAATCACCACACCTATAGTGCAGACCCGTTAATTAATTCAAATCAATATTTATAAACTGCCACTTTCCTACTATGTGTCCATTGTTTTGATTCGAATTTTGACAAGGTGACGAGTCGTTCATCTTGTTTTCATCACCGAAGAAAAGCCATGTTTTCCCTCTTTATCAATAAGATAGAGATGTTTGGTAGCGTCTGGGATGTCGTCTCGTACTGGTCGAAGGCTAGTATACCAAGCGAAAGCGGAGCCCTAATTGACATGGTTCAACTTCGGTACATTACATAGGAAGACACGATGTCTAACAAAAGTAAGACCTTTTATAGGGATATGCGCCGTAAAGCGCAGGAATTTGATAGCCGAGAAGAGTTTCTAAACCACGATCTTAAGATCATGAGCTTTCGTCGTTGGGGGATCCACTTGCCTTCACGCGATTACAGTGTTGAGCTTGAAGACTTAGTACCAGCACTCGCAGCAACGATCGGTAAAGTGGTTATGGTAACCGCGATGGTTGCAGTCTTTGCCGCGCAGTTTGGCTTATCTCCAGAATTTGTCGCAGAAAACGTCCGTTATGAGCTCCTGATTGCCGGCGCTCTATTTGTTATCCTTTTCTCTGCCATTTTGAACCCAAACTCTAACTTAGCCGGTACTCACGGTCCGATGATTCCATTGATACCCTTGATTGCCGCTGCGGGAGGACACCCGCTGGCTTTAGGCATCATGGTGTGTATGTTCGGCTTTATCCTCGCGTATACCAAGGGCGGTTCAAAGCTGATGACTCTCACTGGTGTTGGCGTTCGGGGCGGTCTACTCATCTATCTAGGGGCGGTCGGTCTGATTGGTCAAATTAATAAGACCGAAGCTTGGGCTTCAAGCACTGATCAAGGCTATATCTCGTTTGCCGTCATTGGTGTGACCCTAGCCGTCTATGCCTACCTAGCTAAAATTAATAAGCGCTGGCTAGCTATCCCGCTGTGTTCTCTTATCGCTGGTATTGTTGCCTACGTATTAGGGGCAGATTTCGCCTTTACTACTGAACCAGGTCTTCCGCACTTTAGTCCGTTCTACTGGTGGGGTGAAGATACAGGTTGGCAATTAGGTTGGCCAAATCTGGAGCACTTCATCGCCGTAACGCCATTTGCTTTGCTCGCTGTTGCGATGTGGTCACCTGACTACCTTGGTCACCGTGTATTCCAAGAACTGAACTACCCTAAAGACGCAAAAGGCGTGCTTATGGATGTCGATGACACCATGATGGTTGCATCAATTCGTCAGGGTATTGGCTCTTTCCTTGGTGGTGGTAACCTAGCGTCTTCATGGGGTACTTATATGATCCCTGCGGCGATCGCTAAACGTCCTATCCCAGGGGGTGCACTGCTCACCGGTATTATGTGTATCGCAGCCGCCGTTATTGGCTACCCAATGGATCTTGCTATGTGGGAGCCTGTTCTGCGTGTCGCGCTTATCGTCGGTGTATTCTTGCCATTGCTTGAAGCAGGTATGCAGATGATCCATAAGCATAAAGACTCTTTAAGTGCTGGTATTTGTATCTTTGCTTGTGCATTCGTTAACCCAGTATTTGGTTGGGCAACGACCATGCTGCTCGATAATATGGGCTTAATTGGCGACCATGAACGTGCAAAAGAGCTATCAGCAAAAGATAAATACCTAATTCCTGGATTGGCATTCGTTATTTGTGTGGGTTCACTTGCGATTGTGGGGCAATTGCCAGGTATCCCTGCTCTGATTGGTAACTAACGCCAAATACACTCTTTCACCTCACAGGGCGCATCTCGATGTGCCCTTTTTTGTGCTCCCTCCTATTTATTTGCCACTCATCCTATTTGCCTGTTTTTAATACAGCGAATTTATTGACTCCCTAGCCTTTTGTTACAAACCAGCCGCGTCGGGCACTCAAAATCTGACACAGAAAAATAACAATTTAAAAAAATATCAGTATTCGTTTAAAAAGAGATTCCAATCACACTTTAATTGGTTATAATTCGCGCCCATTGCGCTTTATGTTGATAAACGCAAACTTATTTTTAAAAAATAGCCAGTTAACCCATCCTCTTTTTAGAGGACAAACGAGAAGAAAAATGAGCAAGATTGATAAAGCAATGCGCATCCTGCTAGCAGGTTTCTGTATCAACCTGTGTCTTGGCATCCTGTATGCTTGGAGTGTATTTAACAAAGCACTAGTGACTGAGTCTGGCTGGAGTGCAGCTGAAGCATCAGCGCCTTACGCGACTGCAACTATCACATTCTCTATCTGTCTTCTTGTTGCGGGTATTCTTCAAGACCGTATGGGCCCACGCCTTATCCTGATCTTAGGTACTGTTCTTACAGGTCTAGGTATGATCGCGTCTAGCTTTGTTAGCTCTCCAATGATGCTAAACATCACATTTGGTGTTATCACTGGTGCGGGTATCGGTTTTGGTTACGCTTGTCTTTCTCCTTCTGCGATGAAGTGGTTCCACTCATCGAAGAAAGGTATGGTTAATGGCATCATCGCAGCAGGTTTTGGTCTTGCGGCTATCTACCTAGCGCCAGTAACCTCTGCATTGATCGACAGCATGGGCATTCAAACGAGCTTCTTAGTTCTTGGTGTTGGTATCCTAGCGATTGCTGTTCCTCTAGCAGCGACAATCAACAACCCACCATCAGACTACACGCCAGCTGAACCTAAAGTAAAAGAAGGCCAAGCACCTAAAGCGGTTAAGAAGTCTGAAGACTTAACTTGGAAAGCAATGCTTAAAACGCCACAGTTCTACTCACTATGGATCATGTACGCATTCGCAGCTTCTGTTGGTCTTATGATCATCGGTAACATCACAACGATCGCAAGCGTACAGGCAAACCTACCAAACGCGGTTTACCTAGCGTCTATCCTAGCGGTATTTAACTCAGGCGGTCGTGTAGCAGCAGGTATGCTTGCAGACAAAATTGGTGGCGTACGTACTCTGCTTCTAGCATTCGTGCTTCAGGGCATCAACATGGTTCTGTTTGCTACATTCCAAACTGAATTCACGCTAATCATCGGTACAGCAATTGCTGCGATTGGTTACGGTACGCTTCTAGCAGTATTCCCTACTCTAACAGCGGAATTCTACGGCCTTAAGAACTACGGTACTAACTACGGTGTACTTTACACTGCATGGGGTATCGGTGGTGCAATCGGTGCAGCAGTGGTTGGTTTCTCTATGACTGCAGGCGAAGGTTACGGCCTAGCGTACACAGTATCAGCTGTAATGATGGCAGTATGTATCGTACTTGCATTCATCACTAAGCCGCTATCTGAAGCGAAAATTGCTGAGCTAAAGCACGCTTAATAGATTGAATTACTATGAGAAAGGCTTAACCTAAGGGTTAGGCCTTTTTTGTATCTGAAAACCTATGTCTGACTCTATCGACCTTGCTGCGGATTACTATCTCAATAACTTTAAAAAGCTCACGCAACACACTCTCGATTGGTACCCTGACTTCCTCTCACCATCAGAATTGGAATGGCTCACCCAATTTGACCAACTCGAACACTCTGCGCAATGTTTGCTGGTTAGGCTGCTTTCACGCAGAGGACACTGGTTTCGTTCAGACAAACTCCAATATGATGAAATTCCTAGCCTAACTGACGCACTTAAACAGCTAGAACTGAGTAGCTTTATCGCAATTAACTCGTCAATATCTGAGCAAGAGTTTGGGCGGGTGTTACTAACCAAAGCTGAGCTAGTCTCGTTGTTTACTCCGCTTAATAAATCATTGAATAAAGAACAACTCGTTGCTGAGTTGTCGCCACAGCCCTACTCGGATTTCAAATCACTTGAATTTGATGTCATTGAGTTATGCAACCCGCAAATTATCTCGTTGTTACTCACGCTATTTTTCGCCAATACCCATCAAGACTTGAGCCAGTTCGTATTGGATGATTTAGGGCTGCATCAATTTGAAAGCTACCCGTTGAGTAAAACAAGACGCTTCTTTACCGCTCGACGTGAAGTAGACCAGTTATTGATGCTTGCGGATATACAAAGCCAATACGCCGAAGGAAATCGTAAAGATGCTCATTACTTGCTCACACTCCTAGAATCACTTCCCCATAAGATAGGGCATCATTACATTGAACGAAAAAGGCAGCATCTTATTAATGACATTGCTCGTGACCTTGAGCGCCTAGAGCAGTACGAGCATTCTATCTACTGGTTTAAACAGATCCCACTTCCCCCTGCTCGAGAACGACTGGTTCGCATCTACGATAAGCTCAATGACATAAATAAGATGAGTGACGTTGTCACAAAAATATTACAGCACCCGCACGACCTTGCTGAGCTCGAAGTAGCTAAAAAGTTGAAACAGCGCGTGAAGCGCAAGCAAGGTGAAAAAATACCAAGGCAGAAGAAGCCTGTATTATCGGAATACCATTTAGATCTAGACCTTTCTTCACAGAGAGTTGAACTCGCGGTAAAAGAGTATTTTGAGCAACAGGGCTACCAAGTTTTCTATGCCGAAAACATACTACTCAATGGCCTATTTGGCCTTGCGTTTTGGGATGTGCTCTTTGCTCCGGTTGAAGGCGCATTCATCAACCAATATCAACATCGCCCTTTGGATCTCTACCATTCGGATTTCATTACAAAGCGAAAAGAGAAGATTGATGAAGCCTTACACACTATTCAACATGATGGCTTTGACCATCTCTGCTCGGTGTATGCGCAGAAATATGGCTTGAGTAATCCTTTTGTCCATTGGTCTTTGTTTAGTAAAACGCTGCTCGATGCTTGTATCAAATCCATGCCAAAACAATTAATCGCCGAGCTTTTCAAAGTAATGCTGCAAGACCTTAAGCTATTTAGAAATGGTATGCCCGACTTGATGCTATTTAAGGATGGGGATTACCATTGGGTCGAAGTAAAAGGTCCCGGTGACAAACTGCAAGATAACCAGTGGCGCTGGATAGAACAGTTTCACCGCCTTAGCGTCAATTTCAGCGTCTGTTACGTCACGTCTGCGTAGGAAACAACATGATACTAATCAATGACTCACTGTCTTGAGTGCGAGAAAACGTGACTTAAACCAAATTCATGAATGGTGTATTATTGACAATAACGTCTATTCTTCTCTTGCAACATAAAATCAATAAATAGAGCCATTATAGTTATGAATTTACGCACCTTTTTTATCTTAGCTATAGCCACCCTGTTTTCCGGGTGTGCAACCTATGCAGGTTTAAATTACGATCAACTTTTCGGCGAACCACAAGTCCGCGAACGTCGCGCTGAACTAAGCAGCCCGCAGAGTGACTTTTTCTTAACTGATGTAAAACCTATTATTGATAATCGCTGTGTTGTTTGTCATGCCTGTTATGACGCTCCTTGTCAGTTGAAGATGTCTTCCGTAGAAGGCATAGACCGCGGGGCAAGTAAAGAGCTTGTCTATCAAGGTACTCGCCTAACTGCCGCAACACCAAGTCGCCTATTTGAAGACGCAGAAACAACAGAGCAATGGCGTGAACTTGGCTTTCATCCAATTCTCAATGAACGGATTCAAAACCCAACGGCCAATATGCAAGCTGGCCTTATTGCTCGTATGCTTGAGCAAAAAGAAGCGCACCCTTTACCTGACCAAACTCAGTTAGAAGGTTTCGATTTCGCGGTTGATCGCAGTCAGGTATGCCCAACTATCGAAGAATATGACCAATATGCGCAAGACTACCCGACTTGGGGAATGCCTTATGGTATGCCAAACCTAGCGAGCAATGAGTATTCAACGCTCATGGATTGGCTGAAAAATGGCGCCATCATGAACGCGCAGATCCCATTAACGCTTGAGCAACAGGAATTAGTGAATGAATACGAAACCATGCTGAATAAAGGCTCTCGTAAAGTTCAACTGACGGCTCGCTACATCTACGAGCATCTGTTCTTATCGCATCTCTATTTCTCGGATTTAAATGAAGCGACACCTCGATTCTTTACCTTGGTTCGTTCAAGCACTCCTCCGGGCGAGCCTGTTAAACGTATTGCGACAAGGCGTCCATACGATGATCCTGGCGTTAATCGCGTCTACTATCGTCTGATTCCAGAGCAAGGCACTATCGTCGATAAAACACATATGCCGTTTGCTTTAAATCAACAAAGAATGAACAACTGGAGAGAGTGGTTTATTGATGCAGGCTACTCTGTCGCTCAACTTCCTAGCTATGAGCCACAGATCGCTGCAAACCCGATGACGGCATTTATCGAACTGCCAGTGAATGCCCGATTCAAGTTTATGCTTGATAACGCGCAGAACACCATCAATGCATTTATCAAAGGCCCTGTTTGTCGCGGTCAGCTTGCGCTAAACGTAATCAACGACCGTTTTTGGGTGTTCTTTGTTGACCCCGATAAAGCTAACCTTCCTGAAATTAACGAGTTCTATCGCTCACAAGCCGACAATTTGAAACTACCCGGTGAGCTAGAAAGTAACACCTTACCCGTCACAAATTGGGTGTCGTACTCTCGTCAGCAGGCACGCTACTTGAAAGCGAAGTCAGAGTTTATTAACCAATGGTTTGAAGGTGGACAGTACGTAAACACGGACATACTTTGGACAGGAAATGGGACCAATCATAATGCCGCGCTAACCGTATTTAGACATTTCGATAGTGCCTCTGTCGTTCAAGGGATGATCGGTAAACCACCTAAAACTGCATGGATCCTCGATTACGCTTTGATTGAACGTATTCACTATCTATTAGTGGCTGGCTTTGATGTTTATGGCAACTTTGGTCATCAATTGATCACTCGTATGTTTATGGACTTCTTACGCCTAGAAGGTGAGAGTAATTTCGTTGCCCTCCTACCACGAGACATTCGTCACCAAGAGCAATCGAGCTGGTATCAAAATCAAAGCTCGCAAATGAGTGACTTTTTACAACGTAATGTTAAGCCGTTCGATCAGCCAACTCAGATTCCTTATCAAACTGACGATCCTAAATCTGAGCTTTACGACATCATCAAAACCAAAATGAGCCCGATATTGACTAGCCACTATCAGATCGAACAAACGGGCTTTAGCGATAAGAATGAGCAATTGCTGGGTTCAATCGATTCTATAAAAGGCGAAGGGCTAGTTTATATCCCCCAGATCCTGATGATGATGATCACTTCCGAACAAGGTGAGGTGCAATTGTTTACGCTACTTCATAACAATGCGCACACCAATATCTCTAGCTTGTTCGATGAAGAAAGAAATCGCGATCCAATGAATGATGATTTGACTTTAGTACGCGGAGTGATCGGCAGCTACCCTGCGGCGTATTTATCTCTATCTGAACAGGAGATTCCAAAACTGGTCGATATGCTGAAAAAGATTAAGACAGAGCAAGATTACGTTAAGTTGTTGGATACCTTTGCAATTAGACGCAGCTCTGATGAGTTCTGGCCATTCAGTGACAAAGTGCATGCATGGTATAAGGAAAATCAACCTATCGAATTCGGCCTGCTTGACTACAATAGATTTGAGAATAGGTAGAACAGTATAAAGCGCAACAACGCATAGGGAGGCTTCTATGGGTATCGACGATAGCATTAGAGCACTGGAGCAACAGATCTACGTTGCATGTTCTGAAGGTGATTACGACACCGTACAAATGCTTGAACATCAACTGGATAGCTTGCGAAGTAAAGCGGCACACCCCTTTGATGATGATCCATACGCTCCAGAAGGGAAGATCTTCCCTGAAGACGATTGGTTTTAACACCACAATTTAACCAAGAAAGCGCCCGTCCATGGGCGCTTTTTCTATCGGCAGAATTCTGAATAAACCGCGTGTTTTATTCAAAATGCGTACGATTCTTTTGATTTGGATCAGGTGTACAACGTATAATCCCCCAACAGAGACAACCAACTGCCTCAGCCTACTTTACAAAGATATTTTTGCCGATATCATCTCAACGCAAACGTTTGCTTAACTTTAATTCGTGCTTACTTCGAGGGTTTTATGCTGTCCGATATTGATATCTGTCGAAACACACCACTGTCACCTATCACAGAGATTGCTAGCAAAGCTGGACTACTTGAAGGCGAGTACGCAAGCCAAGGCAAATTCAAAGCAAAGGTTTCTTTAGCTAGCCTCAAGCGCTTAAAGCAATGTGACACTGGCAAACTCATCTTGGTCACGGCAATTACTCCTACCCCATTAGGTGAAGGTAAAACCGTCACGACCATTGGCCTAGCTCAAGGCATCGCTAAACTTAATCGCTCCGTCACTGCATGCATCCGTCAACCGTCAATGGGACCAGTATTTGGTGTCAAAGGTGGCGCGGCAGGCGGCGGTTACTCGCAAGTCGCTCCTATGGAAGAGCTTAACTTGCATCTTACTGGTGACATTCATGCTGTGACTGCCGCTCATAACCTCGCGGCGGCGGCGATTGACGCTCGCATCTACCATGAGCAGCGCAATGGTTATGACGACTTTGAAGCTCGTAGTGGGTTAACCGCTCTACGTATCGATGCAAAACGTGTCATATGGAAACGCGTCATGGACCACAATGATCGCGCTCTACGAATGGTAACCGTCGGTCACAACGAGCCAGGTAAGTTAATCAATGGCTACGAGCGTGAAGATGGCTTTGATATCTCAGCGGCATCAGAACTTATGGCGATCTTAGCACTCTCAACAGACCTAAAAGATCTGAGGCAGCGTATTGGCAATATCGTTGTTGCTTACAATACTGACGGTAAGCCTGTGACCACTGAAGATCTTCAGGTTGCAGGAGCTATGGCGGTCAGCATGAAGGAAGCCATTGAGCCAACGTTAATGCAAACCCTTGAAGGTGTTCCTACTCTGATCCATGCTGGGCCATTTGCGAACATCGCTCATGGTAACTCGTCAATCATTGCCGATAATATCGCCACCAAGCTAAGTGAATTCACGGTGACCGAAGGTGGCTTTGGTTCAGATATGGGCTTTGAAAAAGCGTGTAACATCAAAGCGCAAGTCTCAGGCAAAGCGCCAGACTGCGCGGTCATTGTCGCGACGCTGCGTGGACTCAAAGCCAATTCAGGGTTATACGACCTAAAGCCAGGCCAAGCGATTCCCGACTCTCTATTTGAACCTGATCCGAACGCCTTATCCGCAGGATTCGAAAATTTGAAATGGCACATCAACAATGTCAATAAATATGGCGTGCCTGCGGTTGTCGCAATTAACCGCTTTCCACAAGACAGCGAGCAAGAACTTCAAATGCTAAAAGAGTTGGTTGAGTCACTGCCAAACAACGTTGAAGTAGCGATCAGTGAAGGCTTTGCAAAAGGCGGAGCTGGCACCGTTGAATTAGCCGAAAAAGTCATGGCTCAGTGTGAAGGTCAAAATCGTTTTGCTCCTCTTTATCAGTTTGAGCAAACGACAGAAGAAAAACTGATGGCAGTAGCGGAAGCAGGATACGGTGCCGCAAGCATTACCCTTAGTAACAAAGCTAAACAACAGCTCGCGGACCTTAAGAACCATGGCTACGATCAGTTAGCAGTATGCTTGGCAAAAACGCCCCTTTCTATCTCTACCGACGGCAGCATTAAAGGCGCTCCGAGTGGCTTTGAGGTTCATATTCGCGAACTTAAGCTTTGTGCTGGCGCAGGGTTCATCTACGCGCTATGCGGCAATGTTATGACAATGCCGGGTTTACCTGACAGACCCGCATTCATGAACCTAGATCTTGATGACCATGGAAACATCATTGGTCTGAGTTAACAACGAGATAACACCCTACCTTCTATCATTAGAGGCTTAGCTTGTCAGGTTAAGCCTCTTTTCTTTCTGCCACGTGGACAAATCATGAACTTAACGTCAAGATCATGTACCATGAAACTAACACCCTCGAAGAATTGGATTTTTCATGGAAGCAGAGCTACTGGAAATTAAAAACTTCCTTTCCCAACACCCTCCATTTGACGAACTAGAAGATGATGTCCTTAACTACGTGACTGAACACGTAGAGATCTCCTACTATCGTGAAGATACTCCGGTCATCCACTTTGGGGATGAGATTCAGGATCTCTACATGGTGAGAAGCGGCGTCATTGAAGTCTATCGTCGTAAAGGCGAACTATACAACCGCCTTGATGAAGGTGCACTGTTTGGTCAGATGGGGCTGTTAACCAACAATAAAGTCCGTTTTCCTGCTAAAGCAACCAAAGACAGCCTACTCTATTGTATTCCTGCAGACGTATTCCAGGAGCTGTACGACAATCATGAATCATTCGCCGATTTCGTCGAGGTAGAAGATAATGCACGCCTGCGTCAGACGGTTTCAAATAGTAATGAACAAAATGATTTAACGACTTCTAAAGTACGCACGCTACTGACAACCGAAGCGCCATCGATTCCAAAAACAGAGTCGATTCAAAATGCCGCAATCAAGATGGCCGAAGAGAACGTGTCGTCACTGCTCGTTATTGATCCAGAAGTGGCTGACGATGATGAAGATGACAACAATCCTCTCGTCGGTATCATCACCGACAGAGATTTATGTACTCGTGTGCTCGCCCAAGGTTTAGATCCTAATGATGAAGTGTCCAGTGTAATGACCACCGAAGTCATTTCACTTGATCACAACGCGTACGTATATGAAGCTATGCTGACTATGCTGCGTTACAACGTACACCATCTTCCAGTGCTCAAAGACAAGCAACCTATTGGTATTATTGAGGCGACCGATATCGTTCGCTATGAGTCTCAAAACTCACTGTTGCTAGTAAGTAGTATCTTCCAACAGCAATCCATCGAAGAGCTAGCGGCCTTATCGGAACAAGTTAAAGACAGTTTCGTCCGCCTTGTCAATGAAGACGCGAACTCTCACATGGTTGGCAGTGCAATGTCGGTTATCGGTAGAAGCTTCAAGCAACGCATTATCGAACTTGCAGAAGAGGAACTGGGTGAGCCCCCCGTCCCGTATTGTTTTGTTGCATTAGGTTCTATGGGGCGTGATGAACAACTACTAGTCACAGACCAAGACAATGCCATTATTCTTGATAACACTTACGTCAAAGAAGAACACGATGCCTACTTCGCGAAACTGTCAGCACTTGTTTGTGATGGATTAGACAAATGTGGCTACACCTACTGTACCGGCGACATTATGGCAACAAACCCAGAGTGGCGTATGACTCGAACAGAATGGGAAGAGTGTTTCGCCGACTGGATTGATGATCCAAACCCTAAAGCGCTGCTCAACGCTTCTATCTTCTTTGACCTTGAGGGCGTTTATGGCCGCTTGAAATGGGCTGAGCAACTCAATGGCTTCATCGTAAGACGAGCACGTAAAAACAACCGCTTCTTAGCTTGTTTAGCACGAAATGCGATGAACCGAACCCCTCCGCTCGGTTTCTTTAAAGACTTCGTGATGGAAAAAGATGGCCAGCACAAAAACTCCATCAACCTTAAACGCCGCGGTACTGCACCACTCGCCGATTTAATCCGCGTTCACGCTTTAGCTGTTGGCTCCCGCTCTAAGAACTCCTTTGAGCGATTAGATGATATTCATGAGGCAGGTATTCTGCCGAAAGGCAAAGCGCGTGATTTAAGCGATGCTCTTGAGTTTATTTCAATGGTTCGTATCAGGCACCAAGCCCTAGATGTCGAAAATGAAATTGAGCCCGATAACAACATCGAGCCAGAGAACCTCTCTGATTTCGAACGACGTAACCTGAAAGATGCCTTCCAAATTTTGAGTAATGCGCAAAACTTCTTAAAGTTCCGTTATCAAGCTAGCAATAACTTTAAGTGAGGCATGAATGATTAATAAATTGATGTCGCCTCCCTCGATCGATTGGCCAGCCAAATTCAGTCGCAAGGTAGAAGTGATTAAGAATCCTAGCTTGAAACATTATTACCAAGCAGGGGTGCCAGACCCGAACACGCCACTAGAGGATGTGCAGTTTCTTGCCATGGATTTTGAAACTACCGGGCTCGATTCCGATAACGATGACATTATCACGATTGGTACCGTTCCTTTTAACCTTAATCGTATCTTTATCAACCAAGCGCAGCATTGGACAGTACGACCGCGTAAACAACTGGCCGAAGAATCGGTGGTTATCCACGGTATTACTCACTCTGACGTGCTCGATGCCCCCGATCTTTCTGGAATTTACGAGCAAGTATTAGAGCAGATGTCAGGTAAAATCATGGTTGTGCATTATCAGCGCATTGAGCGAGAATTTTTTGATAAAGCTTTGATGGCGAGAATTAAGGAAGGGATAGAGTTTCCCGTCGTTGATACCATGCATATCGAGACACAACTGCAGCAGAAACAAAGTGGTGGACTGTTTAACAAAATACTTGGTAAGAAGCCCGCTTCCGTTCGTCTTGGCGCAAGCCGATCACGTTATGGTTTGCCCCAATATACACCCCATCATGCGCTGACAGACGCGGTTGCAACGGCGGAATTGCTTCAAGCACAACTCGCCCATCACTACGAACGAAAAATGCCAATTGGCAAACTTTGGATTTAGGTGGACTCTCTCAATCAGCCTAGATGGCGCGCAGAGCGAAGCTCCTGTACGGCTACCTAGGCTGAACTCTTATTCCGAATAAATCACTCTGACCTCATCAATATCTTACCAATTTCTGACTAAGGCAATCTCCCCCTCGCTACTATAAAGGCTTCCGCATCGACTTAAGGTAGCGACAATGAAAAAGGCCCTATTATTCATCACTAGTGCAGTATTTATCTTGGCAGGCTGTCAGGATGAGCAAACACCCTCAGCGAATGAAACACAGCAAGCCGCGGCGGTAGCGTCTGCCGTTGAAGTTGGGAGCAATGATGGACACAGCGCTAATACTGCCCTTGATTGGAATGGAACTTATATCGGCACTCTTCCTTGTGCTGACTGCCAAGGTATCGAGACAAAAATCACGCTTAATCACGATGGCAGCTACAGTATCCAGCAAGCCTATCTCGGTAAAGAAAATGGCACTTTTGAATCACAAGGTCAGCTAAGCTGGAACGATCAAGGCAATACCATCACACTAGAAAATGAAAGTGGCGCTAACCACTATTTTGTCGGCGAAAATATCCTATTTATGCTCGACATGAATGGGGAACGCATTCAAGGTGATCTAGCACAGCATTACCAACTTCGTAAGCAATAGTGATGAATTGAAAAGGAGCCAATGATAGGCTCCTTTTTATAGCTTCATCATCAACACGTTATTGAAAATACGCACGAAACATTTCAATCAGTACTTTGACCTTATTCGGCAAGAACAACGCAGATGGGTAAATTAAAGTCAGATGCTGTTTTGGATGCGTAAACTGCGGAAGCACTTCAACTAAACTGCCCTCTTTGAGCGCTGGCATTGAATGAACTTGGGGTAATAATGCGATGCCATTTCCCGCAATTGCCATCGAACGCAATAGATTCAAATCATCCGATTTAAGTGCCGCGCTAAGGTTCGGGCCTAATAAAGCAACATTATAACGATTAGTCAGTAAACGATGCTGCTGCAAATCTTCAATCGTTTCGATCGTAGGGTGCGAATCTAAATAGCTCTGAGAAGCAACAAAGTGGCTACGATATGGCAGCAAGCTAAACTGCACATAGCTATCATCTGTCACTTTAACAACACTAGGTAACAGTTGTAGATCAAAAGCCTGGCGCCGAAGATCAACACTCTCTTGGTGGCTTTCAATCTCGATGGTGATATCTGGAAAGCGCCGCGTGTATTCATTAATAATGGCATTGAACGCCGCAGAGCTCATTAACGCTGATGGGATCGCTAGTCTCACTTTGCCAGCGTGCTCGTTTTGATGCTCTTTCATCACGCTCAAACCTTGCTGCAATTGCTCGACTGGCTTTTCAACCAACTCAAACAGTCGGTTGCCATGCTCCGTCAATTCGATCGTTCGCGTCGTTCGAATCAGTAACTGGCACCCCAACGCTTTTTCTAGCTCTTGCAATCGACGGCTCACTTTAGACCGCTGCATATCATTGGCCGCTGCGGCAGCACTAATACCACCATGCACTACAGTTTGGCTAAACAAATGGATATCATCAAGACTTACGCTCATTGTCCTACTTTTAGGTCACTCATGTTAGTATCACCATTCTACTGAAATGTGACCAAGTTCTCTATAATTCTCTTCTCTTTGTACAATATATCGGAAACTAACATGACGGCTGATCACAAATTCAAGCGTTGGATGAGAACACTAATTGTCCTATTCATTGCTCTATTTTTCTACATCACAACTGCTGATCGCCATGCCCCCATCACAACAGAAGGTCGAGTCCAAGGCTATGTGGTGCAGTTAGCGCCTGAAGTGTCGGGTAAAGTCACCGATATTTTCGTCGCAAATAATCAGCAGGTCAGCGAAGGCGACGTGCTATTTCAAGTCGATGCGCATAAATATCAAATTGCTCTCCAACAAGCTGAGCTCTCACTTCAATCTGCTTATGAGAAAGAAGCGACACTCTATTCTCAACGTGAAGCTGCACTGGCGAACATTACCCGTGCTCAAGCGACTTACGACAACGCTCATCGTGAGTACGCTCGTTTACAAAAGCTCTCAAAGCAAAAAGTCATCTCTCAATCAAATTTAGATGCCGCGTATGCGCAAAACCAAGTTGCCCGTGCGGCACTTAAGGCAGAAAAACAGAGTTTGAAAGTGATTGAGGCACAACTGGGCGAGTCAGTAGGTCAAAGTACCGCGGTTCGCCTCGCTAAAAATGGATTGGAAAAAGCGCAACTTGATGTCAGCAACACTAAAGTGATTGCGCCAAGTGATGGTGTTATTACCAACTTACAGCTTGAAATAGGCAGCATGGCCAACATCAATATGCCGATTATCACCTTTGTTCCAACAGGTTCGTTGTGGGTAACCGCGGATTTTCGAGAAAAATCGGTCGCAAAGCTATCTGATGACTATCGAGCGGTGGTGGCCTTTGATGCTTACCCTGGTGAGACGTATCCATTTGACATAGCAAGCCAAGATTATGGGGTATTAACAGCCCAACAAACGCCTAATGGTGCGCTAACAAAAGTCGAAGTAAACAATCGCTGGGTGCGAGATGCACAGCGCACACGCATCAACCTAGACAGCGAAGCGGCTTTACCATCAGCACTGTTCATAGGATCTCGTGCGACTATCGTTTTGTACCCAGAGAGTAATCCATTTTGGCATTTCATGGCTGAGGTACAAATTCATATCGCAAGCTGGTTCCACTTCATCTACTAGGGGTCGTTCATGAAAGCGATGAGAATTTGGTTCGGTTGCTCATTTGGCCTAGCACTCAGCATGGTGTTTGGTTGGTCTTACGGCTTCTTTGCGATGATGTTGCCATTATTTGTCTTGGGTCGTATGGATCACTTCCACTGGCCATTGTTACTAATGGTCTGTTTATCCGCGCTTTGGACCACATTACAAGCAACCTTTATACTTGAGTATTTACAATTCCACCCGAGTTTAATGCTTGTTGCTGTGGGCATAATGATGTTGTTCAAATGCATCGCTATGATGAACCCGAAAACTTATCTATTTGGCTATATGGGTCTGTTAGTCGGCTCTATCGTACTCAATTTCGCCAGCTATGACTTTATCGACATAGAAGAGTTTAACGTCAATTTATGGGTTATTACCTTAGGCAATATTGTTGTTTGTGCCCTTGCCTACTGGCTGTTCCCAGAACCAGAGTCTGCTATTCAGCAACAAGAGGTGAGCACCCCAGTTAAAAGCGATATCGATTATATTAGCCAAGTTGCGATGGGCTGGGTGGTGGCAATGGCGGCTTTCGTGGTCTTCCAAGTCGCCGATCTTTATGACTCGCTTTCGGCGCAGGCTTCCATTTTGATCATTCTTACACCGATGACGTTGGCCGGTTCGTTAGCGATGGCAAAAATTCGTATCATTGGTACAGCATTAGGCTGTCTTGCCGGCATGCTAGTGCAGTTAATATTAGGCAACTGGTTCAGTCACGGTTTGCTCTTTTGGTTGGCCGTGACAATTGCTATGGCACCGTTCTGCTTATGGCTCACTAAAGGCCAAGCGAAAGCCGCAATCGCGTTTTCAGCCATGTCTGCTTTAGCGGTACCTCTAACAACCTCACTTGTACCAGAACAAAAAGACGCGTTCTTTTCGATTTTATATCGATTCAGTTCTATCTTTGTTGCGGTAACCCTAACCACGCTTGTGATGTGGGTGGTTCACCACGGAATACGTTGGTACCTATTAAACCATCGAGATCTAACGACAAGTCAACACTCAGCATGATCAGACTTATTTCACTTACGATGTCTGAAAACGCGTAATAAAAAGAGCCAGTCAGGAAAACTGACTGGCTCTAAGCGTATTAGATATGTCTTTTAGATTAACGACGTTCTGTGCGCATACCTAAAATTAAGCTAACACACATCAGCAGTAGAACAATCGTAAACGGTAGTGCGGTAGAAATCGCACCGGCTTGCAATGCTTGTACTGCTTCTGAACCACCAATCCAAAGAAGCGCAACTGCAATGGCACCTTCCATGAATGCCCAGAAAACACGTTGAATCACTGGTGCATCAACTTTACCACCCGCGGTAATACTATCAATAACTAGCGAGCCAGAGTCCGATGACGTAATGAAGAATACCAACACTAGAATAACCGCAATGATTGATAGTATTGAGCCAAATGGCAATACATCAAACATTTGGAACATTGCTAGTGACACGTCCGTTAAGCCTTCTGAACCTAACTGACCAACACCATTCATAACCTGCTCAATCGCCATACCACCGAATGTAGACATCCAAAGTACGGTTACAGCCGTTGGTACTAGAAGAACTGCTGTGATGAACTCACGTACAGTACGACCTTTAGAAACGCGCGCAATAAACATACCCACGAATGGTGACCAAGAGATCCACCAAGCCCAGTAGAAGACAGTCCAACCTTGGAACCAAGCTTCATCTTCACGGCCATGCGGGTTACTTAAAGGAATTAAGTTTTCAATGTACGACATTAGTGTCGTACCAATGTTACCAAGCACAATCGCGTAGCCAATCAACGCAACTAAGATCAGCAGTAAGAAGGCCACGATCATGTTGATGTTACTGATCACTTTTACGCCGCCATCAATACCACGGAGTACTGAAACAACAGCTAGCAGCGTCACTACCGTGATAACGATAATCTGTAAACCAAGACCTGATTCAATACCAAATACATGGTGAATACCACTCGCAGCCTGCTGCGCACCTAAACCTAGCGACGTCGCAAGACCGAATAGTGTTGCAAGTACTGCCAAAATATCAACGATGTGACCAGCCCAGCCCCAAGCGCGGTCGCCAAGTATTGGATAGAAAATTGAACGGATTGAAAGTGGTAGGCCTTTATTGTAAGCAAAGAATGCTAATGACAGTGCGACTACACCATAAATTGCCCAAGGGTGTAGACCCCAGTGATACATGGTTGCACCAAGTGCCAACTTAGCCGCTTCAGGAGTATTCGCTTCAACACCCAGTGGCGTTTCATACCAACCAGTGAAGTAAGCGACAGGCTCTGCAACACTCCAGAACATTAGACCGATACCCATACCCGCTGCAAACAGCATCGATAACCATGATACGTATGAGTAATCGGCTGTCGCATCTGTACCACCAAGGCGAATTTTGCCTAGTGGCGAAACGATCAAACCTAAACAGAAGATAACAAATATGTTACCAGACCATATGAATAACCAGTCAAAGCTACCTATGATTTGCCATTTGATACCATCTAACGTCGCTTTCGCTGACTCAGCATCCATAACCAAAACGGCGATTAAGAAAACTGCTATTAGACCTGCACTCCATCCGAATACCGGATTATGCACGTCAAATCCCCACTTCTGTACGTTATCTTGACCAATTGTATAATCGGTGCTGTCGATACTGTACTTGTCTATGCCTTTAGTCATCGTTCCTCTCTAGCATTTTTCCTGTTTGAGTATCAGCCTTCAATAGACAAATCATTAGAGCTGAAAATGATTATCTAAATGTAATAACCTGATACACCTCTCATTATTGTACGCTCATTGTCGTATTGTTCCAGTAATAAGCTGTTTTTTCGCCATATTTAAGAAAATCGCCACACCAGTGATTGAATAATCAACAATGCGTTATACACTATTCCAACAATAACGTTCGTGTTCTAAGTAAGTTTAACGAACTACATACCAATCAGGTGCCCATTAACCACAAATTTGTTTTGTGTGAGGCTTTTTTTCATCATCTATTTGATGTATTTTCGCCTACTTCTCATCACTAATTCATAAAGGAACCGCATTGGAAAAGCACGAAGAAGTCCTTATATCGATTCGCCAAATCATTCGAGCAATCGACCTACACTCTAAAAAGTTAAGTAAAGAGTCAGGATTGACAGGCCCACAGCTTATATTGATGCGCTCGATCCGTGAGTTAGGGGAAGTCACTATTCGACAGTTATCTGACCATACAAATATGAGCCAAGCGACCGCAACCACTATCCTAGATCGCTTAGAGCGTAACGGGTTAGTTCAGCGTGTTCGCAGCAGTAAAGATAAGCGCAAAGTCCATGCCTACCTTACCGAGCAAGGCCAAGAATTGCTAAATAGCGCTCCAACACCGTTGCAGCAAAGCTTTATTACTAAGTTCCAACGACTCGAAGAGTGGGAGCAGTCTCTATTGCTTTCGTCAGTACAGCGCATCTCATCAATGATGAACGCCGAAGACATCGACGTGGCTCCGGTGCTAGAGCTAGGCAGTATTACTAAGCCCGAGTAGTCCTATAGTTTATTTGCCTAACTGTGTTTTTACGCTTACGTTTATTTAGGTAACAGCCCTCTTTGTTCCACGCGCTAAAAAGGCGTCATGAATGACAAAAAGCAGATTAGAAAACCTAAATGATGAAGCGATTCTCGATGTACAGCAGCAAAAGCAAGTACTTAAGATTATCGCTTCAATAACCCTAGTGGTCTTCATCCCCCTTGGAATTAAAAACATTCTGATTGGGGAGATCATGCTTGGCGTGGTACTACTTGCTTTTGAAATTTCCTTGCTACTTGAAATCACTGCGCTTATCTACAACAAGAAATCTTTGCTAGGGCATTACATTCCGCTTGCCCTTATCGTCATGTCTGCCGTTCTGGCAATCAAAATATTCGGAACTCTCGCAACCTATTGGCTCTATCCAATAATAATTAGCATCATATTTCTCTTGCCCCGAAGTGAAGCTATCGTCACTAACTTCATTTTAATTTCGTCGGCAGGTTTTGCTGCGTTTATGCATCAAGATTTCACGGTGACCATTCGTTATCTCTTGTCCCTTATCGTTACCACGATTATCGTTCATGTGGTGGTGGGCGCTATTCGTAATCTTCAACAAGAACTCCGAAGTCTGCTCGTCACCGATGCAATGACAGGCGCTTACAATCGCCATGAACTACCAACAATCCTCACTCGCACTCTCAAGAAGCACCCTTGTTCGTGTATTGTCATCATCGATATTGATAACTTTAAGTCTGTCAATGATCACTACGGCCACGATGTCGGTGACAAAGTGATTATTCGTATCGTAGACATCATCAGAGCTCACACGAGTGACGAAGAATTACTGTTTAGGCTTGGTGGGGATGAGTTTTTGCTGGTTGTGCAAGGGCAAGAACAAGATTCAGTGCTGACCTTGATGAATCGACTGAATAAAAAAATTCGCCAGGCAGAATACCCACAAGATCTATCCATGACCATTAGCTCCGGCATTGCTCAATCGCAACCATTCGAAGAGATAAAAGAGTGGATGAAACGTGCTGACCTAGCGCTGTATCAATCAAAACATCAAGGTAGAGATCGCACTTCTGTCAACGTAAACCATATAGAGCCTCCGTTCGAACTTTGTGAGCAAGGTACTATCAGTCGCGCGAGTTCGACTTAAAAATAGGCAGCTCACTCTCCCCTTTCACTTGGCGAATCGCTAAATGGGTGTGTATGTCTTTGACATTTTCTAACCGTTGTAGCTTACGGGTGAATGACTCGTACCCTGTAAGGTCGTGGCTGACCACCTCCAACAAATAATCATACGCGCCAGATACAACATGGCAGCTGATCACTTCATCCATTTCTCTCACAGCAAATTCAAACTCATCAATACTCGATGCTTGGTGATTGTTGAGGCTTACTTCAACGAAAACCGTCATTCCAACACCGATCAGTTCTTTATTTAAGCTGGCGCGATAATGGGCGATGATCCCTAACTCTTCCAAGCGCTTTATTCTTCGTGCGCAAGGGGACGCTGACAAACCTACTTTATCAGCAATGTCCGCTGTTGATTGTCGAGCATCTTGCTGAAGCAGGCTCAAAATGTGTTTATCTATTTTATCCATATCCCGTTCCGCACGTTTCTATCTCCTTGATGGGAAATATTAGCTCTTACCACCAATATTTATTAGTTTCATAAGTAATATTGCCAGATTTAACCCTAGATTACGCATCATAATAGTAAGAACTAAAACATAACTCACGGATGATCATGATTTCTGGATATTTGGCAATGGCAACCACATTACTACTGTGGTCTGGATTTTTTCTCTCCCTACGCAGCGGAGCTCAATCTGAACTGCTGACATCTGATATCGCCTTCACGCGCTTTGTGATCCCTTGCCTTGTCCTACTTCCGATTGTGATTAAGTCGCGTAGCATCATCGCTGCGGTGCCTAAACGTTACCTTCTGGGGATGTTTATTGGTAGCGGCTTACCGTATCTTTTTGTCGCTGGAACAGGCATGAGCTTTGCGCCCGTCGCTGATGGTAGTGCTCTCATTCCTGGCACTCTGCCCTTATTTGTCTCCGGCATTGCCATCATGCTGTTCAAACAACCTCTTAGCGCCCATCGTATCTTTGGCCTAAGTCTTGTCATCATTGGCATCGGAACATTTTTATCTCATAGCATCACCAACCCATCACCGCAGCTATTGCAGGGGCACCTATTATTTCTGACGGGCAGTGCAATGTGGGCTGTATTTACGATTTGTGCGCGAGTCTCTAATTTAAACCCACTTGTGACGTCTGGTCTCGTTTCCCTAATGTCGCTGTGCAGCTTACTTCTCTTAACTGTCACAGGTGCGTTAGACAGCCACCTATTGGCGACTAAGCCTTCTTCTTGGCCGTTACAGGAATTATTGGGCCACACTCTGCTTCAAGGAGTGGGAGCTGGATTAATCGCTGCCTTCACTTACCTGCATGCCATATCCGTGTTGGGCGCAGAACGAACCGCCGCTTTTGGCGCAGCAACGCCCGCAATTGCCACTTTACTCGCAATGCCGATATTCTCAGAGCAACCAAGCAGTACCGTTTGGCTAGCTCTAGGCCTAATTAGTGTTGGTAGTGTTATTGCCAGCAACATTTTTATGAAACAAGATCGTTCACTTCAGTACCAACCACCGAGTTTTGAGAAGTAACTTATTAGTCATTCTTTGCCGTGTATAAACAATCAAGGTATATTCCCATCAAGTTTAATGAAGATGGGCGATGTAAAGTGAAAACACCATGTATTGCGGCATGCAAAAATAACGAAGGCATCTGCAGCGGTTGCCACCGGACGATGGATGAAATTGTTAACTGGTGTAATATCACTGATGATGAACGCGAAGAAGCAATCAATAAGCTGAGTGGCATAATCTCAAGTCACACATGCCCGTCTTGCCAAGAGCCAGCCCAATGCGATATTAGTCAAGGCAAAGAGACTTGTTGGTGTTTCTCAATAGAAAAAAGGGATACTTCATCTTTGCCAAGCAACAGCACTTGCCTGTGTCGAAAGTGCTTATCAAAGCTTCCAACCGCATAATTATTGGCGTTTTCATTGATTTGATTTTGGATTAGTTTTTCTAATCCAAAATCAAAATATTTATCCTGCGTAAGATCACACTTTTTCGTTGCACGCATCTCCAAGTCCCTCTAATATCTCGCGCCTGAAAGTTCCCTTTTATATTTTATTTATTAGCTTTGTTACCGCAAAGCTAGCCGTTTTTGCGCTTTAAATTTAGGTGTAGTTGGAAATGTCCGCGTCTTCCCAAGTCATTAAATTAACATTCTTGATCGCTATTTTGACTGCTGTTGGTCAAATGACTCAGACTATGTATGTACCTTCTATAGGTTACATGGCGACTGAGTTTTTGGAATCACCAGCCGCTTTGCAAGCAGTAATGGCGTGTTACCTAATCCCTTACGGCCTATCGCAGTTTGTTTATGGGCCGCTGTCCGATCGCTTGGGCCGCAAACCAATTATCATCGTTGGTCTATTTATCTATATAGTCGGTACGCTCATTGCCCTATTCGCACATCAGTACGAATGGTTCCTTGCAGGTAGCTTCATTCAAGGTCTTGGTATCGGGTGTGGCGGTGCAATGTCGCGTACATTAACGCGTGACGTTTTCTCTGGCGTCGAACTGCATAAAGTAAATAGCCTAATTAGCATGTGTGTGATCTTTTCACCATTGATTGCACCTGTATTAGGTGGCTACTTATCTGAAGCATTTGGCTGGCGCTCTAGCTACATGTTTTTAGCCTTGTTTGGTATTGCTGTTGTGATCACTATGATGACCAGCTTTAAAGAAACATTGCCAAAAGAAAACCGCCGCTACGAGCGCGTTACTGACAGCTACCGTTACGTATTATCGGATCGCCGTTTTCAAGGTTACTTAATCTGCTTAGTTGCAACGTTCTCTGGCGTCGCAATCTTCGAAGCTGCTGCGGGCGTACTGCTTGGTGGTGTACTCCAGTTGCCTGCAACGACAGTAAGCCTATTGTTTGTAATGCCTATTCCGGGGTATTTAGTCGGTGCCGCGCTGTCTAGCATCATTGCAGCGAAAAAGAATGAGAAAAGCGCACTCATGTTTGGCTTATTCTCTATCATGGCGGGTTCACTGATTGTGCTTATTCCAGGTTTAATGGGACAAACAACCGCATTAACGTTAATTGGCGGTGCAACAATTTACTTTTTGGGTGCTGGTATCTTGTTCCCTGCAGCGACAACAGGTGCGCTTTCTCCTTTGCCTTATCATGCAGGTACAGGTGGCGCAGTACTCGGTGGTATGCAAAACCTTGGCGCTGGCTTAGCGACACTCGCAGCTTCAGCTATTCCAACGACAAACCAAATGCCGCTTGGAGCACTGATGTTAATGATGTCGCTGTTAGCGTTAATCGGATTGATTCGTGTATACCGTAAACACGACCCATCTAATGATCAGATGCCTTTGGCCGTCTAATGTTTGAAGTCACCGTTCCAGCTCTCTGAGTTGGAACGGTCATCAATGTAGGACTTTTCTCTACTTTTCCCTGACATTCCCCCCCCCTATTATTAACTTATCGCTCACTATTTTTAGCTATACCGTATGTATACTCGCGGCCATCAAAACTAACCAGGTCGTTAAATATGAAACTAATCAAGATCGGCTTACTGAGCGCTTCTGTTGCTCTTGTTCTATCTGGGTGTAATTCAGGTGATTCTTCAACAGACACCACACCTGTCACACTATCGGTGTCAGATGCACCAATCGACAATGTATCAGAAGTTGTGGTGACCTATAGCAAAGTGGCATTTCTGCCATTAGGAGAAGGTTCTCCAATTCTGTTTGATGTGTACAAGAAGGATAACGAGGGGAATCTCATTGACGACAATGGCAATCCTCTTCCTGATGGCCAAGACCCTATCCCATTAAGTGTCAACCTACTTAATTTCCAAGGCGGCGAGGCTCAAGAGCTGATTGAAAACCAAAACATCCCAACAGGTGATTACAAACTGTGTCTATTTGCAAATGACGGCGACCACCCGACTTTCCCTTCTTATGTCGTTGAAGCGAACACAGGCAACAGCACACCTTTAACCGTAAAAGGTGAAGGCAAATGTCCTCAGGGCGTTGGCTCGGTCGATAATGCAGGTGTTCTTTATTTCAATGATACTTTTACCGTAAATCATGAAAACAATGACTACGTTGTAGAGTTTGATTTACGTCGCGGCCTAAAAGAGCCGAAGAACTCATCAAACGCTTATACAATTCAACGTACTTCCGTTTCGCTCGTTAACACGGCTGAAACTGGAGAAATTAGCGGTAATGTCGCCGATAGTACAATGGGAGCTTGTGAGAATACTACGTCCTCACCTTCCTACAGCCACGCTGTTTACTTATATGAAGGCGATGTAACACAAGCAGAGATGGGCTCTTTTTCTGGTTCTGGGACGGTCGCACCGATTACTGCTGCAAATGTTACCCTAGATGATGATGGTGTCACCCACGAGTATGAGTTTGGTTTTGTAAAACCGGGAACATACTCAGTCGGCTATACATGTACCGCTAACAACGATTCCGAAGAAGGCTTAACAGGTAACTTTATTATCCATGCTGCGGATAGCGGCTTAAGTGTTACCGAAGATACAGAGACTAGGGTTCACTTCTAAGATCACCGAGTTTCAAATACAGGCCACTTGTGTATGCAGGTGGCCTTTTTATTTACTTGAACCCCAGATACAAAAAAACCAGCACTAGGCTGGTTTCATCGAAATAATGGAGGCGCCTCCCGGAATCGAACCGAGGTCCACGGATTTGCAATCCGCTGCATAGCCACTCTGCCAAGGCGCCATTATTTGGTTGCTCTTAGAGCTAAATTGAGATGGTGCCCCGGGCCGGACTTGAACCGGCACAACGCGAACGTCGAGGGATTTTAAATCCCTTGTGTCTACCAATTCCACCACCAGGGCACACAAATTTCTTTGTGATGCCGTTTAGAACAATAAACACCATCTAAAATTTAATAAAGAATGGAGGCGCCTCCCGGAATCGAACCGAGGTCCACGGATTTGCAATCCGCTGCATAGCCACTCTGCCAAGGCGCCCTTTTCTTTCAACGCTTTAGTTACCCACCGCGGCGTTCGCTGCATACTTTACGGATTGAGCCTTAAGAGTCAAACAAAAAAGTGCGTTTTTCTTTTGTTTGATGGGTTTTGAAGCAATATGATGGTTGTTTGATCGCGTTTGTTTGTTTTTACTACAAGGAAGTCTCTATGAGTAAGGTCTATTTGTTCGATTGGGGAAACACATTGATGATCGATTTCGCTAGCCAAAAAGGGAAAATGTACCTTTGGCCGCATGTCGAAGCCGTCGAAGGAGCCGAAGAAACACTACAACACCTTAGCCAATCTTCAACTATCTACATTGCCACCAGTGCTCAAGATTCGAGCGAGTCTGAGATACAACAAGCCTTTCAACGAGTCGGGCTAGACACTTATATCAGCGGTTATTTTTGTAAAGCCAATCTAGGATTAGAGAAACAAGATCCGCAATTCTATCAGGCGATCATTGATTCTGTTGGTCAAGCGGCAAGTGATGTCACTATGGTTGGTGATAACTTAGAGAAAGATATCTCTCCAGCCAAAGCAGCCGGTTTAAACACGGTGTTTTTCAACCATCAGAATACAACTCTCCCAGAAGGTACCTTACATATTGAATCCTTGCGAGATCTAATCAAAGAGCTTTAAATTACCCCTTTACCTCAACCTAGGTTGGGGGTTTATAGTCCTTCAACGAACTCATATTGAAAGGACAACAAATGAAAACTCTAGTGCTATTCTCAAGCGCCAACAAACAAGGAAATACTGCTCAACTGGTCTCTGAGCTTTTTCAACATCACCCTGCCGAAGTAGTTGATATTGATGAACTCGCGATCACCCCATACAACTACAATAACGACTATCCTACCGATGACTTTTACCCGCTGGTTGAGAAAATGCTGGCCGCTGAGCACTTGGTCTTTGCTTCTCCCGTCTATTGGCACTCTGTCACAGCACCAATGAAGGCATTAATTGACCGTATGACAGAACTTCTTGATGTAGCAGAACTAAAACCGAAGGCACGCCAATTAGAAGGAAAGCTCGGACACGTCGTCGCGAGCTCTGCAAGCCCCGAGATTTGTCCCATCTACCACGGATTTTTCAAGAACGTATTTAAATACTTTAACATCGAGATGGGGGGAACCGTGCATGCCCCTTGTAAGGATGGCTTTTATATTGAACCCAATGATTTAACAGCGTTTAATCTCACGCTAAACCAAGGTTAGACAAAAAAGGCTTAGCAAGATGCTAAGCCTTTTAACTCGACTTTTGTCACTCTAAGCAGTGGTAGCCTGAGGCTGATATCGACCCGGTTTGTGGTTCATTGCCAATATCAAGTTTGTCGCCACGGCGCCAAGTACCGATAACAGAATCAGGTGAACATCAACGACAAACAGCGACATCACAACGATAGTGCAGTCCAAAGCCATCTGAACTTTACCTGCTCGAATCCCGTAGCGCTCTTGAAGGAACAGCGCAAGAATATTGAAGCCACCTAGGCTCATCTTGTGACGGAAAATAACCAGCATGCCGATTCCAATCATCCCTCCACCCAATAACGCAGCGTAGAGTGGGTCAATGCGCGCAATCTCAATCACATGATGTAAGTGATCTACCGCGAATGAAACAATGGTCACGGCAATAAAGGTGTTCAGCGTAAAGCGCCAGCCCATACGAGCCACAGATAAGATGTAAAAAGGTAGATTTAACGCAAAAAAGATCTGACCGAAACTAAAGCTACTGACTTTAGTTAAGAAGATGGCAAGACCCGCAGTACCACCGGTTAAAAGACCGACTTTATTGAAGAAGATAACGCCGAGCGACACAAGCGCGCTACCTAAGATTAACGCGAGCATGTTCTCGCGTAGGCTATGTTCTTTATCCATTTTAGACTTCCTATCCCTTACGATTCACTAAAAGTTGATGTGAATCAAACACGCATAAGATGCGGATAATTGATAAAAATGTCGAGAAATGGGCCTAAATGCCTCGAGTTTGGGGTGTTAAGCGAAATTTACACTTACTGCTTTACTAAGTAATAAAACGAGTGGTTTGATGTGAAATCTATTTTTTCTGCCATACCAGATTAATCACGTTCTCACTTTGGTCAAAGCTTGTGCCTAAGCATTGACGTTGCCTCTCTTCACAATGCTCATCTTTGGTCTTTTTCGCGTTGTACATCGCTTCATCAGCAAGGCAAATAAGTGCATCCATATTTTTAGTATGATCGGGGAAATGACTCACACCAATGCTGGCTCCGACTTGTAGCGTGCGCTCATGAAAAGTGATTGGTTCGCGTATCGCTTGCTCAATTTGAGCTACTTTGGAAGATACGATACTAAAGTCATTGAGAAGGTCGAGACAGATAACAAATTCATCCCCACCTAACCTACCAACAAAGTCCGACTCTCGAATACATTCTTCCAAACGCTCAGCGACTTGAATAAGGACAAAGTCACCCGCATCATGACCGTAGGTATCATTAATACACTTAAAGTCATCCAAGTCGATAAACATCAACGCCAGTTTGCACTCGGTTCGATTAGCTTTAACTATCGCACTCTCTAACTGCCTATCAAACGCGCGGCGATTAACAAGATTTGTAAGTGGGTCATGTTCCGACAAGAAAATTAATTGTTCTTGTTTATGTTTAAGCTGCTGAGTCTGACGAAGCACCTCTTCTTCAAGCTCTTTCTTCGTCACCGTTGATTGGCGTAGCGAAACCGTCATTTGATTGAAGAAGCTTGCAATCACTCTAAACTCACTATCCATTTTAACCGCTTCTACTTGCGTATCTAGGTGCCCCTGAGCCAAGCCCATAATCGCTTTTTTCATTGCTTCTGCGCCCGACTTAAATCTAAATAAGATCAGCCATGCGGTGACACTGACCAGAATCGAACAGATAATTAACCAAGCCGCCGCAGTAGACATAACACTCTTCAAATTCTCGGTATTACGGTTTAGCACGGCTTGATGGACATAAGCGAGCTCTTCCGTCATGTTCTGAACAATCATGTTATAGCGTGAATGGAGCAAGCTTCTTGCATTGATGTTTGTTGCCGCAATGGAGGTTGTACTCTGCTCCAAAACTGGATTCAAATCCTTTTCTTGAACGATGAGCATATGTAAGCTTCGGTTCATACGCTGGATATTTTCCAACTGGATATTGCTGTTTTTGTATGCCGTTAGTTTTGTATCCAGTTCTGCTTGAGCGAGTTCGACTTGATCCAAGCTCGGCTTATCACCGAACTGTTTAAAGACCCACAATTGACTCCTCACTAAATCGACACAAAGTTGTAGATCAATAATTTTATCCAACTCTGATTTCGTCATGTTCTGCTGAGTATTGATCTTCGAAAATGAAATCACGATAAACAACGTCAACATCATGGTTGTCGTTGATAGGATAAACATCTTCTTAAACAATGAATCCAGCATAGTCTAATCTCTTTGCGCAAGCAGTTGTTGGTAAGGGTAGCTGTAAAACACTTGCCTAAAATCCGGCGGAGACGCATTGACCAATTTGCTTTCTATCGCCCAACGAGCTTGTAGTTGCAGATTTGAGAGTAATGAGTTTCCTAAGGAGAGGCGGAACAAATAATCTTCCCATGACCATTCCACTTGGTTGAGTGGGATATCTAAGCGAGCCGCTATCATCTTGAGTGCTTGGTCGGGATTGGCATTAATCCATTCAATCGCCAACTCCAGAGCTTGCAACAATCGCACGGGCTCATCGTCAACAAACTCTAGATATGGTGAGCGAGAAATAAGGTTAAAGGAGAGTTGATAGATACCTTTTACCCCTAAGTTCGTCACTTCGGCGACAGAGAGAAGGTCTGCTTGAAACCCCATTGGCTCCCACGCCGATATGGCTTCAACACGATACGATAATAAGGCCGGAACCAATTCATGAGGCTGAAGATACACCTTATCGATTGAGGCTTTTTCAACATTGTTGCTGATCAGAACGGAATCAAGATAAAACTCACTCGCCGTCCCCTTCACCACCCCCACTTTCCGGCCTGCTAAGTCTTTCACACCTGAGATTTTAAAAGGTACTAATGTTAGTAGTTTCAAGTCGTTGTCTGATTCAACAAAGCTCGCGAGTAAAGAAAGATCATCTCGTTCGAAACTTTGGAACATAACAACGGACTCTGAAGCAGTCGCATAGTCCACACTTCGTTCAATCATCAATTCCGTACAGGCTGCACCACTAGAACACGGGTAAAGTGTCACATCTAAGTTTAAGTCTTTGAAAAAACCGAGCTGTTCCGCTACCAAAAAAGGCGACGAAAGTGGTGTGAGTGACACCCCGATCTTGATTTGAGAAGATGGCGGGTACTGCATCTCGTTATGTTTATGGAAGACGCCCCAGGCGACTGTAGACAGCACGAATACAGAGACTATAAAGGCCAACTTTGGTTTAGTCACAATTGACACACTCTACACACCCCAACAATAAGAAACCTAGCACATATAAACTTAGACTATCGATTTGTAATCTGGCATCAGAAACTCATTAATTTATAGAAACAGCCTATATACACACTAAAAGTATGTTCTTTGTCACATTATTCGGTACGTTTCCACGTTAGAGAATGCTTATTTCGAGGAGGACAATCATCTTAACTCTGTTACTTAACAGTAAGAGCTGCTCTAATACACACATCAATTAATCGTCCTTAAAATGGTAGAAGATTGGAAGAAATCTATATTGCAGGTGGCTGCTTGTGGGGTGTACAGGAGTTTGTGAGACACATCCCAGGGGTAATTCAAACTGAAGCGGGCCGAGCAAATGGTCAGAGTAATATCACTAACGCCCCTTATGATGGCTACGCTGAGTGCGTGCGTACCCAGTTTGACCCGAGTGTCATTTCCATAGAACAACTCATGGACTGTCTGTTTGAGATCATTGACCCATACAGTGTTAACAAACAAGGTGACGATGTCGGAGAGAAGTACCGTACTGGTATTTACAGCCGGGTTGCAGAACACCTCCAACAAGCTCAGCACTATATCGATAATAGAGCAGATAGCGACAGAATCGCCGTCGAAGTTAAGCCGCTCCTCAACTACGTAAAAAGCGATCAAGAGCATCAAGACCGACTGACGCGCTGTCCTGATGACTATTGCCATATCCCGATTGATTTATTGCATAAGTATCGCCAACAAGACTAGTGCTCCCACTTTTGATATCAGTCGATGTGCAACTAGCATATCGGCTCTTGTCTCAACGTCACTAAAACAACACAACAGGAATGTTTTCGCTGTTTAATTGGCCAAGAATCCGTTAACTTGGAACAACCAATCCCCATAAACACTTCTTTACGGTCAGCATGTTAGAACAAGTCGTCGGTATTCTTTTCCCTGTCTTTGCCTTGATTGCTGTCGGTTTTTCGGTAGGTCGCTGGTTGAAACCAGACTTTAAACCCATCAACCGAATCAATATGGATGCGTTTACTCCCGCGCTGGTGTTTTCATCGCTAGTTGCTATGCCACTGGATACTGAACAAGTACCTCTGTTGAGTGCATCGATTGTTGCAGTGTTGATTCCCGGTTTGGTGATGGTGCCAATCTGTTATGCCATGAAAGTCAGATTTAAAGCTTGGGCACCTTTGCATATGTTCCGCAATAGCGGCAACTTAGCGATACCTCTGTTCACCTACACATTTGGCGATACGGCTCTTGCCCCTGCCGTCTTATTGTTTGTCGTGTCTGCCTGTCTTCATATCAGTATTGGACTGGCGTTACTTAGTGAAGGAAACCCAATAAAACAGATTATAAGAATGCCGATTTTTCTTGCTGCTTCCGCCGCCTTACTGCTCAACCTGTCTGGTGTAGGTGTGTGGAAGCCACTTTATGAAGCAACCAGCTTATTAGGCCAAGCAGCGGTACCCGTTATGTTGCTCTCGCTCGGCGCTCAGATGTGTAACATGCGTCTAAGTGGATTAAAAGTTGGGGTTGTATCCACTCTTTTGTCACTCTTCACCGGAGCGATTGCATTTAGCATTATCTACTTCTTTATTCCGCTACCAACCATGCAATTACAAATGATGGTACTGTTTACCATGTTGCCTCCAGCGGTGATGAACTATCTGTTCGCTGAACGTTTTCAAATTGAACCGACAAAAGTGGCTTCCATGGTACTTTTTGGCAACTTCTTTAGCATCATCACTCTGCCGTTATTGCTCGGGTTCGCTCTCTCCTTGTGACCATTCCTCTGGATTAGTGAGCATGGTTTTGCCTTTAAAGGTTTCCGCGCGAATATCTTGCGGATTGTATATTGCGCAGGATTCCATCGACAAACAGCCGCAACCAATACAACCGCCAAGATCTTCTTGTAGTGCTTTCATCTGTTGAATACGATGCTCAAGCAACGCTTTCCAGCCTGATGCCATCTGCTCCCACTCTTTGCGGTTCGGCGCGTGATGCTTGGGTAAGTACGACAAAGAGTCGACAATCTCTTCAAGGGTCAAACCAACCTCTTGCGCGGCTTTAATAACCGCAATACGCCGTAATACACTGCGATCGTAACGACGCTGATTACCTTGGTTACGCCAGCTATGGATCAATCCTTTTTGCTCATAGAAGTGCAGTGCTGAGACCTTTACTCCCGCGCGTTTTGCGACTTCACCGACGCTCATTTCCATTCTCACCTCCCTGCAAGTTTAAATACCGTTCCTTAAGTTAACTTGAGGTTCAGGGTAGCACCAAGTGGGTTGTAGCGAGAAGGACGAATGAAGATGTAGCTCACAAAACATTGAGTTTATCTCGATCTGAAGCATATCGGTCCCAGCTCTAAGAAAGCTTAAATCGCCCAACAATCGATGTGAGGGTGTGATTCATATCCGATATGGCTTGAGCCTCTTCTAGTGCTGTTTGACCATTGGCATCAAGCTCACCAACGATGTCATTAATCGCAGTCATGTTTCTGCTCAGCTCCTGAGTCACACTGCTTTGTTCTTCCGCAGCCGTCGCTATCTGTGTACTCAGATCATTAATGTCGGTAACAAAGTCCGTCATGACATCAAGACTGCTTGCCACTTCTCCTGCTCCCTCAGCAGTCTGCGCGCACTTCTCTTTTGTCGAGTCCATGGAATCAACAACCGACTGACTGCCTTTTAATAAGCTGGCTAATGCGGCTTCGATCTCTTCGGTACTGGCTTTTGTGCGACTTGCAAGGTTACGAACTTCATCAGCAACCACCGCAAAACCTCGTCCTTGCTCGCCCGCTCTTGCTGCTTCAATTGCCGCGTTCAATGCAAGCAAGTTGGTTTGTTCCGCAATATCCCCTATCACCCCTAAGATGGTGTTAATACCATCGGTCTCTGAGGCCATGCTATTCACGTTCTCAGAAGCGACACTTACATCTTCCACTAGCTCATTTACATTGTTCTGTGCTTGAGTCACGGTATCTTTTGACGCAGAGCCTGCTTCACTCGCTTTGTGCGTCAGCTGAGCGGTATTCGCAGCATCGGTTGCCATTGATTCGGCGGTAGAGTTCATCTCCTCAATCGCGGTGACGACTTGCTCCGTCTCTTGAACATGGTTTTGAAGAATCACACTGTTTCTCTGACTCTGATCTTTCATCCGATCAACATTTTCATTGAGGTGGTTAGTCACCTCACTAATTTCAAGCATCATGGATTGGAGGTTTGCGATAAAGGCATTGACCCCTTCAGAAATCTGGCCAAGGTCATCGTGAGTTTTTACCTCAATGCGTTGAGTTAGGTCACCATTACCTTCACTGAGTCCCATAACGGTCTCTTTCAACACAAGGATTGGGCGATAAAGTATGTTCATGATGATCAAAGCAAGAACAATACTGACGACGGTCGCAATGACTGCGGTTGTTATTGCAGCTTGTTTGGCAGAAGTAAGCGCAGAAAACGCGACGGCTTTTTCAATCCCAATAACAAAATACCAGTTTTTGTCCGCAACTTTGACTTGGTGAGAGAAAAACAGCTCATCTTTGTCACCTATCGAACCATCAAACACAGAATCAACATTGCCAATCACCTGCTTTGCAACGGTATTTAGCCAATCGACACTGTCGGCTTTAGTGCCTGCTTTTACCTCATTGATCGATGAAGCGAGCACGGTTGTATCGTGATTAAGAATTACCGCGACAGCCCCTGGTATCTCATTAGCATTTTTAGCGATGTCATTTAAGAAACCCAGTTGCATGTCCGCAGAAATCATACCGCTTAATGTTTTACGCACAATCGACACCCAATAAACGTCCCCCTCGCTTCCCTGATAGGGTTCAGAAATCGCCGCAGAGGAGCTTTGTCTACCGAGTTGGTACCAACCTCTTGTCGTCACATCCCCATCGAACTTGTGATTAGGCCAAGTTTTAGCAGTTTGATTCCAATAAGCATCACCATTGGTAAATGCCACCACCGAACTGTTTAAGTTCATTGCTTTAGAAAAGATATGAGTGAGTTCAATAAAATCGTCTGCGGTCCCGGTGATAGGCTTATTGTCAAAATGCTGCCCCAACTTATCAAGGCCGTTGACCTTTTCATTCAATTGAGCCGCGATTTGCTCTGCTTCGCTTTTTACATAGTCTTTATTGGTCTTAGTTATTAACTCCACCAAACTTGCTTTCTGTTTAACGTAAGCGATATAGCTAGACGCCGACACCGAGACGACAACTAGCCCTACAATTGATATCAATAGTAGTTTTCTAAATCCTAAGTTCCGCATGACTCAAATCCTTATTCGTGCACCCTGAGCTCAGTTATTGTGGTTCAAAAGTTTGCTGTTAACTGATATATCAGTAAGTGTGGCTTTTATATGATAAAAATCCAGTCGACTTTATAAACGAACAGGGAAGGCAGACGTTTAAGAAAAGTAAGGCCGAGACGGCTAGAGGGATCAACAGCTTGCTCACATTCTTTTTTAAATCGCTGATTTCCATTAGAGTAAAGGCATTCAAATAGAGATTGAGGATCGCCAGTGAACCTAAGACAGCTCGAAGTGTTTTACGCGGTAATGAAAACAGGCACGGTTTCGGGAGCTGCAAAGCAACTGCACGTGTCGCAACCCAATGTCACTAGGGTGCTATCACATACTGAGCTTCAGCTGGGCTTTGCTCTATTTGAACGAGTAAAAGGTCGTTTAGTACCAACTCAAGAAGCACAATTACTCTTACCGGAGGCAGAAAAGGTCTATCAGCAACTTGGGCAATTTAGAAATTTAACCAACAAGATTAAAGCCGGTGAGAAACATCTGATGATTGGAGCTCCACCGATCTTGGCGGCAGGGTTACTTGCCCCGCTTATCGCGACTATCTGCCACGAGACAAACTATACCATTGAAGTTTCGACAGCTAATCGTGACGAGTTATCTGATGCCCTACTTAAAAACAAACTCGACCTCGCGATCGGATTTGGTGACGAAGCCCCTACTTCTATTGTCCAGAAAACCTTATTAAATACTGAGCTTGAGGTACTAACACCGCTCTCTAGTACATTGAGTGGTGCATTGACATTGAGCGAGCTTCTCGGATCACAAACCACCTTGATCGGCCTAGACACCCGAGATCCACTTGGCTTGCATCTCCACCAAGCTATTCATGCTCTCAACCCTAATTACCACTCAAAAGTGACGATGCGAAACTACAGCGCCGCAGCAGAATTGGTCGTTGCGGGAGCGGGTAATGCGATTGTCGACCCATGGACCGCAAGCCAATACCAACACAAAGTAAATCGACATCGACTGAAGCCGACCATTAATGTCTCCGTCTCTTTATTGCATGCCGAACATCGACCACTGAGCATTGCCGCAAAGTGGTTTGTTGACCAACTCAGCCAGTCTATAACCTAAAGTTATACCCTAATCACATATAAGCATTCGTCGCGCTTTCCAACGCAAGATAGGCTGTCTAAAACCACCTATTTTGCAACAAGGATGCTTATGTCTATTGCTCAACCTTATCTACTTTTTCTTGGCGACGTCACTGACCCTATTGCGGCAAAAACAGCACGAGGAATCGCACTTTGGCGACCTAGTTACTGCGTTGGCCAGCTAAGACTTACAGACGAGACTGTCTCACTAGGGCTTAAGGAACTAGACCTTGTTCAAGCCAAGAACTTAGGGGCAAAGACCTTGGTGATTGGTACTGCTAATGCCGGTGGTGTCATTCCTGAAACTTGGCGTGACACCTTAATCGAGGCAGCCAAAATGGGCTTCGAAATTGCTTCGGGAATGCATACTCGCCTAAGCGAAATCCCAGAGCTTAAGGAACTCGTTGCGACGGGGGTCACCCGTTTACATGACGTTCGTCATTACGATGCGCCGCTGGCTGTCGGCAATGGTAAGCCACGCCAAGGAAAAAGAATACTCACCGTCGGAACAGATTGCTCCGTAGGCAAGATGTTTACTGCGTTGGCGCTTGAAAAAGCGATGCAATCTAAAGGAGTAGACGCTAGATTTAAAGCGACAGGACAAACTGGAATTTTGATTGATGGCGCTGGTATCTCAATTGATGCTGTTGTAGCCGATTTTATTTCCGGTGCGGTTGAGGCCATTAGCCCAAACTTCGATGACCATGAGTGGGATATTATCGAAGGACAAGGATCATTGTTTAACCCGTCTTTTGCTGGCGTCAGTTTAGGTTTATTGCACGGTGCACAAGCAGATGCACTCGTTTTATGTCATGAATTGAACCGCGCTCATATACGTCATCTGCCACACTGTAAGGTGCCATCTATTTCCGATAGCATCGAAGCGAATCTAAATGCGGCACGTTTAACCAATCCAGACGTCAAGCTCGCGGGGATCAGCCTCAATACCTCAGCGGTCAATGAGCAAGAAGCTCAAGCATTGTGTGCAGATTGGCAGGAGAAATACCAAGTCCCTGTTACTGATCCAGTTCGTTTTGGTATCCAGTCCATCGCGGATGCATTGTCATCTTACTAAGGAAAGTTCATGCAAATACAGGCTCACTCCCACTTAATCGAACTCGCTACGCCGTTTGTCATATCGCGCGGTGCACGCACACATTGCCACGTTGTGAGAGTGACCATCCAGTATAACCAGTGGCAAGCAATCGGAGAATGTACGCCTTATCCACGATATGGTGAGAGTGTCGAGTCCGTCATGGCACAAATCTCCGCTTGGATTCCGGAGATAGAAAAAATGTCGCCTTTCCAAGCTAAGCAGCGATTACAGACGATGCCTGCTGGCGCTGCTCGAAATGCGATCGACTGCGCCCTATGGCAGCTTATTGCTCAAATGGAACAAAGTCAGTTTCCTGCACCCTTTTTCGACATTTCGCCCACAATTGAGACCGCAATGACAGTGTCGATTGGCGATGTAGAAACAATGGCTAAACAAGCCCGAGAATATGCCCAGCAAGGCGCGACCCTGCTAAAGGTTAAGCTTGATGCTGAACAAGTAATAGAGAAAGTCGCCGCGGTGCGCCAGTCAGCGCCAACATGTAAAATTATTCTTGATGCTAATGAGGCATGGGCAGAGTTAGACCTTGATGAACTGTTTACGATGCTCACTCAATACGATATTGCGATGATTGAGCAGCCACTTCCGTCAGATAACGACTCTAAGTTGGCCGATGTTGCGCACCCGATTCCATTATGCGCCGACGAAAGCTGCCACACCGCAGAGCACCTTTCCGAGCTTGTTGATCGTTATGAAATGATCAATATAAAACTCGATAAGACAGGTGGACTCACCGAGGCACTTGAATTAGAAACCAGAGCTCGCGCTTTAGGTTTCTCTATCATGGTAGGTTGTATGCTTGGCACATCAATAGCAATGAAAGCTGCCCTGCCCATTGCGACAAGAGCAGAAATCGTCGATTTAGATGGGCCTGTTTTGCTGGGTCAAGATGTTGAAAATGGTCTCACGTACCTAAATGGCACCTTGAGCTTATAACTCGCTCAACATAAAAGAACAAAGGCAGCTTCGTGCTGCCTTTTTTATTTGTTCGTTAAGCCTTATCCATCAAAAGACATTCCAATCTGGCTGAGTTTGGTTTTGAACTCATCGACGCTAGACGCTTCGTATGTTGGTGAGCCATTAAAGTAGCGTGGTTTCTCAGGCAACATGGCATTTTTTAATGCTTTCTCTTGGTCGATATCATCATGATAAACAGTGACTCGATTGGGAATATCCTGTTGGAATTTCGCCATTATGTTCTCCTTTTCAGCTGACGTTGTACCTCTTTAAGCTTAGGAAGTTGCCCACAGCTGTCAAAGTTAACTTTCGTAGCAAAAAAACCAAAGAATTAGCAAATACAAATGTAAAACCAACTACTTAACAACGAACCCCATAAGAAAGAGTGCTCACAGAGATTGTGATTCTGTGAGATTTTGCCCAGTAGAATCGGTAACGTCACACTAGTTTGCAGACAAAAATGTAGGAATGATGTACTCCTTCATCATCTCGTGGTGTGGTGTCGGGCCAGAAGGCCCCCCTCCGTCGATACAACCAAGCTCACATTTTCAAATACTACGCCCTAAATTTGATAGCTAGGGATGAGTTAACCCTCTGCCTATTAAACTAGCCTAAATCTAACAGCCTTATTAACGTTAAATTTGATGAAAAAGCACAATATCTATCAAGTCTTTACCCGACTCTTTGGCAATAAAAAGCAAGTCAATTTACCTTGGGGCACCCTAGAGGAAAATGGTGTAGGCAAATTCAGTGACTTTACCGACACTGCATTAAATGAAATACGCAAACTTGGCATCACCCACATTTGGTATACTGGTGTTCCTCACCACGCATTAATTAATGACTATTCAAAGTTCGGCATTAGCAATGACCACCCTAGCATTGTTAAGGGACGCGCTGGTTCGCCGTATGCGGTGAAAGACTACTATTCTGTTAATCCAGATTTAGCTGACGACCCGGCGAAAAGAAATCAAGAATTTGCTGATTTAATCAAGCGTACCCATGATGCGGGCATGAAAGTGATCATCGATATTGTGCCGAATCATGTCGCGCGCGCGTATCAAGGACTAAACAATCCTATCGGGGTCGATGATTTTGGCGCGACTGACAATACTGATATTGAATATCATCGAGACAATAACTTTTACTACATTCCGCAGCAGGCATTTGAGCTTCCCGATGCGCTAACGAAGTTTCCGCCGCTTGGTGGGGAACAGCACCCTCTTCTAAAGGATCCCTACTTTGAGTTCCCAGCAAAATGGACAGGTAATGGTTCTCGACTCGCCAAACCGAACCATGATGATTGGTATGAGACTGTTAAGATCAACTATGGTGTGAAACCTGACGGCACAAGAGACTTTGATGCTCTACCGAAAGAGTTTGGAGATCTGTCTGCGCAGCAGCACTATCAGTTTTGGTTAGATAAATCCGTGCCTGATTCGTGGAAAAAGTTTCGCGATATCGCTCTCTATTGGCTAGAAGAAGGGGTTGATGGGTTTCGCTACGACATGGCAGAGATGGTGCCCGTTGAGTTCTGGAGTTACCTAAATAGCTCCATCAAGCACCAACAGCCTGACGCGTTATTAATGGCCGAGGTCTACCAACCTGAGCTGTATCGTGACTATATCCAGCTTGGAAAAATGGACTACCTCTACGATAAGGTCGACCTATACGACAGCTTAAAAGCCATTATTCGCGGCCAGGCCTCAACCGCAGAGATTGGCCGAATCGAATATCAACTGCGCGATATTGAACACCACATGCTGCATTTTTTAGATAATCATGACGAGCAGAGACTTGCTTGCTCTGAGTTTGCAGGCAGTGGCGAAAACGGTAAGCCCGCGATGTTGATTTCAGCGTGCTTATCTTCTGCCCCGACGATGATCTACTTTGGTCAGGAAGTCGGAGAAAAAGGCGAAGAAAATGCAGGCTTTGGACTCCCAACCAGAACATCGATTTTCGATTACATTGGCGTGCCTGCGCATCAAAGGTGGATGAACAATGGGGCTTTCGATGGCGGTCTATTAAGCAAAAGTGAGACACAGCTAAGAGAGTTCTATCAAACGCTGCTTAACCTAACGTTAAACCATTCAGCGTTGACTGGGGAATATCATGATTTGTATGCGGCTAACTATGAAAACTTCGCTCATATGCAGGACAAACTGTATGCCTTTGCACGCTCAGATGGCAATCAAGTACTCGTAATAGCCACTAACTTTAGTAACCAAGAGGCAAGCCAACTGGCGTTGAATATACCTCAGCATCTCATCGCAGAGTGGCACTTAAAAGACGGTATCTACACCATGCGTGATAAGCTCAATGAATGCGATTGCCAGCTTATCGTTCAAGCGGGAGAAGGACGAGTTGCCTTGCACTTTACGCCAATGGCAACCCTATTTCTCTGCTTAGCGCTCCCAGCTTAATATCCGCGTTTAGATCAACCCTTCTATCTGCTCAAGGGTCACTTGGGCAGATTGATAATCTATTGGTAGCTCTACAATGCCAGACTCAGTTTGTAGAAACAACGAGGGAAAGCTATTCCCACCGATACTACGAGCAAACTTCAGCTCTTGCATAAGTGCTTGATTGAGCTCAGGCGAACAGTAGTCTTGCTCAAATTGCTTAACATCTAAACCAATTTTTTCCGCTACTGAGATAAGCACATCGCTATCACTTGGGTTTCTCGCCTCTAGGTAGTATGCCGCTTGAATCGCCTCAACCATTTGTCGCTCTGCATGTTGCTTACGGGCAGCTAATGCCGCACGACAAGAGGGATAAGTGGAGCGTCTAGGTGTGCATTGTGTCCAGAATTGGTAGTTAAACTCAGTACCGAGGTAGTTTTCGATCTTTTTCCAATAAGAAGCGATCTGCTCTCTCATTGGTTCAGGCATTGGCTCGTCCGAGTCTGGTGCTAAACCGCCCACCACATACTGCACTACCAGTTTATCTTTCAGCGAGGTCATGATTTGCGTCCAAACGGGTTTATACCCCCAGCACCAAGAGCACATTGGGTCGTAGACGTAATAGAGTTTGTTGGCTTGTTTCATGGCGGCTTTCCTATTGGTGGCTGTTTCCCTAACTACCATAAGTTAGTAAATTGACTCTGCATTGCACGGCTGACGGGGAGCTTTTCATTACCCACCATAACAACCATTTTGCCGGTAATCACTTTCTTGACCTTTTCTATCGCCGAAACATTCACAATCGTTGAGCGATGGATCTGCCAGAATTGGTTGGGATCAAGTTGCTGCATCAGCTCTTTTAGTGAGGTTCTTAGCAGGTATTCGTTTGTTTTACTGCCACTCTTAGCAAAAACAGAGACGTATTTATCTTCCGCTTTAAAATAGAGTACATCGGATATAGCAATTAGATGGATATCATCGCCTTTGCTGGCGCGTAACCAACTCAAGTAACTCGGCGTATTTTGACTACTCAGTTGCTGTATTTGATTGATAAGCGCAGAGACATCAGGCTGAGAAGGTTGCGCCTGCTGACTATTCAGGCGACGTTTAAGCTTAGCGACACATTGGTCAAGGCGTTGTTCCGACAAAGGTTTAAGCAGGTAATCGGCCGCGTTGGCTTCAAACGCTTGTAATGCAAACTCATCGTAGGCTGTGACAAAAACGACTTGCGCCTCACTGCCACTCTTGGCGATGACTTTCGCCGCTGACATGCCATCAAGTTGCGGCATTTTGATATCGAGAAATATAATCTCTGGTTGATGCAGCTCGATGAGCTCAAGCGCTTCTTGACCGTTCTTCGCTAAACCAACGATCTCTAGCTCCGGCCACGCATCAGCAAGAAGCTTATTAAGGTGGTGACGCAGCAATGGTTCATCATCTGCTATAACTGCGCGATATCCTTTATCAACCATAACTCTCGTTCCTATACTCGTAAGCTCTCAGTCGGAATGCAAATCGACGATTGAACACCACCCAAATTGGACTGCTTTATCGATAACTCAGCAAGTTCCCCATACAAAGCACCGATTCTTTCTCGGGTATTTTGTAAACCAATACCGTGACCACTGCTATTCGTAGATTGCGTTAATCCTACCCCAGAGTCATTAACTTCTATGCACACAAATTGTTCTTTTTGTGAGACTTTGATTTCGATCTCTCCACCGTCGACTTTAGGTTCAATACCATGTTGTATCGCGTTTTCTACCAAAGGCTGGATAAGCAAAGGCGCGAGTGGCATTGGCTCAGTCAACTGATTATCTATTCGATATTCCAAACGCTCACCTAAACGAATCTTCTGGATCGCTAAATAGGCATCAACAAGGTTAAGCTCGGCAGTCATTGATGAACTCTCTTGGCGACTATTGATTACCGCTCCCCTAAGCAGCTCTGTAAGTTTGTCGAGCATATGCTGCGCCGCTTTTGGGTCGTGGCTTATCAAGGCATTAACGTTGGCTAAAGTATTAAACAAGAAATGCGGCTCGATCTGGCTTTGTAATTGGCGTAGCTGACTTAACACTAAGGCTTTTTCTTGCTCCGATTGAAGTCGCTTAGCTTTCTCTAACTCTTTCTGCGCGAGCAGCTTTTGCTCATAAATGTAAAAGTAAGAAAAGCAGGTGATAGTGAAAATCAGCCCTAAGATTGCCACCGGTTTTAACTGGCTTAGCTCACTGAAGTTATCGTAACTATTAAGCCAAAAGTAAGCATTGGATGTCCCGATGACCATCGCAATCACTAGCGAGAAAAAGTTAACATACCTTGTTGATAGCTCTGGCTTCCAGCGACTGATGGCAATGGAACCGACCACAGAACTAAAACCATAGCCGAGACTGATCACAAGGTGTTCAATATAAGCACTTGGCCAAATGGTCTGAGTCACAAGGGCGATAACAGCACAAAATGCGGCTGTGTAGCCAAAGCTCTTTACCACGTCAGACTTTGCGTTTTTGTGTGTTGCCATTAGAACTTCCCTTTTAGGTTTATAAAAATCATACGCTTATCAGGTAAGTTTGCATACAAAGAGCGACTTTCACCTGTCATAAAACGTGCTGCAAATTCAGTAACAAACGACGCTGAACCGGAATCATAGACAGAATATTCGAGCCACTGGGTGGCGATGACACCTTGATCTTGAGGTGAGTAAAGCACGTCAAGCGTTGGCGTTAGATCACCTAACCATAACCAGTCGCCAGACCAGTCCCACTGACTCCAACTGCTTGAGTCGAGCGACCAGTGAAACATGATGTTGTGCTTAACTAAATTGGCATTATTTAGGCCTTGCGCATAAGAGTTAGCCAGTGAAGCCGATACCGGAGTCGCTGACAACTGCTCTACTCGTTCAAAACCATTCTGCCAGTCGCTTTTTCCCCAACTTCTGCTGTCATACCAATACTCTAAAATGACGTTATTTCCGATAGCATTAGCCCAGTTCAAACCAATCAATGCTTGATAACCATTATTCTCTGTCTCCAGTGATACCGGTTGATACAATGACGATTGTTGATAGCCCAAGTATTTTCTTTGATAAAGCGCTGAACCATGAACCGACCACGCAGGATCAAGCACTGTTACCACAGAGCCGCCGACTAAACCTTCACGAACGTCATCATAGTAAACCAGTGCCTGCCACTCAGAATCGTCCAATAAAGCGTAGCGACGAAGGCCGACCCCTTGTTGCTCCGAAGCTTGCTCTAACTCACTGCCTTCTTGCTGGGTCCAACTCGAATCGGTGTAAAGCAATGACCACTCACCCGCCATATCAAAGTAAGAGGCCATCATGGTTCCAGTGCCTTCTTCAACTTGGATACCGACCGGATTACGTCGATAAGGTTTGAATACATCTAATGGTCGATAGCCGTAACCGACTCCCCAGTCGAGACGCACTTTGCCTAGAGTAAAGTCAACCGCACTATCAAACAGACTGCCTTGCCAAAACAATTCTTGAACAATCAACTCATCATCGTATGAGCGTTGTGAATCTGAGTGGTAGATATCATTGGCTTTCAGTGCCACTAAGCCTGTGACTCCGTAACCCTCAAACTGAACATCAAGCAACGCATCCACCGCTTGGCTATTGGATGCTGGTGCTGCGCCCAGTAGTTGCGAGTCGCGATGGGTTGTCGTGCTGGCACTTAGCATGTAATCCCAATCGAATGTCACTGCTTGCCCGTAGCTTGAAGCGGACCAAATGAGCCCAGCGACGCACGCTGCTTTGATTTTCATTTATAGCTCCGACAATGCGTTACGAGTTAAATAAGCTGGGTTGTAGTACTTGTCATCTAACGCGGCTTCTGTCACCTCTTGATATTCAATTACGGTCTTTTTCGCAGGTTGAATCTGATCAAGTAAGGTCATCGCAACAACGCGAGTTTGACCGTCACGCTCCCCCGCCGTAAACCAAGCTTGTTTGGCCAGTTTCCCTGAGCGTAGATAGAGATCCGCTTTGACGGGGAAGTCATTCGATTGATTGAGCCACAAATCGATTCGGTGGTAACTGGCCCCTTTTGTGGTCGCCTGCAGTTGTAGTTGATTGGTTTTGATTTGTTGCCCACCAGATTCAACCATTTCAGTTGTGATTAAGCTCGGCTGATAATCTTCGCTCCAAGTTAGCGTTGAGATATCACCCACTGATGCCTCACCTAACAGCTTCTGCATCGGAGTAATGCGAATTGGGCGGCGACTTTTCGGCATCACTAGCCAGTAGTTATCACCGAGCATCAGCATTTTCTGCCCCGCTTCCACTTGCGACTTGAACAGAACTAGAGACTCTCGGTTTGGTCGTGTGTAAACGCTGTATTGACGAGTTTTGTCTAACTGTTCGTTCTGATACAAGCTCACCAATGAAACCACTTTGGCCGACTTAGATTCCAAGCGAAATTGATCGGCATTTTTCACCATTTGTTCAACATCATTCGCATACACAGTCGAGGTAACTAAAGCACTCAACACAAGAAGAGATTTAATTCGATTAAACATAGATAAGTGCCTCCGTGATTGGTTTTTTAACGCCTTTTGATACCGATAACCATGCAGCAGCAACGCATATCAGCAATACACCTAGCGCCGTGGCTGCAAATAACTCAGGAGAAAAATAAATGTTAAGTGGATAGCCGTCGCTGCGTCCTGGCGGCGGTGGCATTTGGACATCAACTACCATCAAAAGTCCGCTAGTTAACAGGCTCAATAGCCCACCTATGGCTGACCCAATTAAAGCGAGCAAGGCTGATTCTCTGACAAAGCCTAAAACAATCTCTCGCGGGTAGGTTCCAAGCGCTGACAGTGTGCCAATCTCACGAGTGCGCTCTGTCACCGACATCGTCATCGTGTTGAAAAGTGCAACGAAAACCACCATCGCCATTACCGCGCCCATGATGCCAAAGATTCGGTCATATAAGTCTTTTACCTTGGTGTAGAAGAAGGCACGTTCTTGCCAAGGCGTCACTTCAACTGCTTGTGGTAAGTCAACGCGAGCCAATGCTTGCTCTACCCAAGATTGCATATTGTCAGTTAAGGCGGTATCGAATAAGAACACAGATAAGGTGCTGACTTTATCGCTAGACAACAGCTCTTGCGCCGAAGTCACGTGAATATACAACTGACGCTTATCGAGCTCAGGCACACCTGTTGAGTAGATACCACGAACTTTGTAGTCATACGCATTTAACGCGCCATCACTGGTTGTCGCAAGTAATGTAACCCAGTCACCCGGCTGCACACTTAGGTTTCTGGCTAAATCGACACCCAACATGACTTCAGGCTCACTCGGGTCATAACGTGATGATTGAGGGCTCGACAATGTTTTTCCTTCACGTACATCGAGGAACGGCCCTTTCATATCGAACTCTCGTTCATTGACGCCAATGCCAACAAAGATGGTCGATTTACTGCCATTAGAAACTAAACCGGTAAAGTCGATTCTTGGCTGCACACCTCGAACATGCTCGTTGGCGATTAGCTGCTGGGTAATACTTCCTGAGCCAGCTAATCCGTTGGCTAGCGGCATCTCTTCATCTTTTTCAAAGTAGTCTGGCTGGCTGATGGTTAAGTGACCGGTATCGCGAGCAGTCGACTCTTTCAGCGAGTCATAAGTATAAAGACCGAAGCCACCAGCCGATGTAAGAGCAAAAATCGCAATCGCTACGATCAAGATTGATAAGGTGCTACGGCGCCCGTTTCTCTTCAGGTTGAGAAAGGCAATGCGTAGTGAATCTGGAATTAACTTGCCCATTTGATTGCCTCCTCATTTATGCGGCCATCAACAAGATCTATCGAGCGGTCACAGTGCAAAGCCATTCGCGAATCATGGGTGGCAACCACAAATGTCGTGCCCATTTGGTGACCTAAGTTTTTCATCAAATCAATCACTATCCCTGCTGTGCGGCTGTCTAGACTGGCTGTGGGTTCATCAGCAATTACTAGCTGTGGTTTATGAACTAAGGCTCTTGCAATCGCTACTCTCTGTTGTTGGCCGCCCGATAGATTGTCTGGTCGATGATCTTTAAATTCCGCCAATCCAACGTGTTCTAGCAGCTCGCTTGCCATCCTTTTTTGTTCTTGGACTGAATAGCCATTAAGCATCAACGGATAAGCCACGTTTTCCCACGCTGTCATCACCGGAACAAGATTGAATTTTTGAAACACAAAACCCAGTTGGGTTCGACGTAGCAATGCCGCTTGCTTAGGATCCTTTGGATAAGCGTTGCCTGATAATGAGATTTCTCCCTGATAGTCCATATCAAGTAATCCTAAGATGTTGAGTAACGTACTTTTACCTGAACCTGAAGGACCACATAGGGCAACCATCTCACCTTGCTTGATCTCACCACTGACCTGGTTGAGGGCGGCGACTTGCTGTTGCCCCATTTGGTACTGCTTACTAATCTGATTAAACTGAATCATAACGCCCCCTTAAGCTGCTTTATCAACAATAGCTTGCGCTTGAATCGTCATAGGGTGATTAGCATTATGCGCTTGCATTTCAGCGAGCCACTTCTGTGCTTGAGGCTTATCTTCTGCGCGTATAGCAGCCTGAATGGCGTAGATGTATACCCAAGAGATGGCATCATAATGTTGAGCGGAGAAAGACTCATCTGAAAGAAGTTCTAGGAAGATGTCATAACCGCGGTCAAAATGGTTAAACATATCGGGTAACGAGGTAAACGTTACGCCTGCGATGGACTTCGCCAATAACGACTCAGGTAACCCCTGACGAATCTGCTGCGCTTCTAATGGCTCAGCTTGCGTATTCAGTAAATCGAGACCTTTACCAATTGTCGCTAGACCTTGCTCGGTGTATTTCATTTTATTCCAAGGCATAAACGCATCACGACCCATCAGAGTTTGAGTGCTGCCTAAATAAACCAAACTGAGTGGATCTGCGCCGTCACTTTTTATCTGCTGATCCAACTGCTGATAAACGAGCTCAACTTTGTCCTCGTCCCCTTCTGCGGCCAAATTGTACTGAGCAATAATCGCTTCTGAAGGTGCGGCAAACGCGTGTGTCATTGTTAATAGGCTTAGTGTGAATAGACTAGCTAATGTATTGGTTTTCATCTGAATCTGTCCTTGTCCGTTTTGATGCTGTAACAATACTCCGGAGAAAAACAACACGCTGATGATTGCGACAAACGGACAATTTAGGGCGTGAATGGAAAAAATACGGATTGAATGGTGTCGATTGCTTAACTCATAGCCGTGCAGATATGGTAATTCATCACTATGATCGTTAAAGTAGTCTGCAATTTGCGGTCGCTCCTTGCTGGCTAGGAGCAGAAACAAGAGAACATCAAGATGATTAATGACGACCGAATTATTTCGGATTTGGAAGAGCTAGAATCGTTTCTAGTGGCTGTTGAAAGTGGCATGCTGGGTCTAAACAATGCGGCAGGTATCGTATTGGCAACAAGTAATGCCGATGGTCGCCGCTTTGTCGCTGTATTAGACGACAACAACCAACTGATATTAGGCCGCTGGGTAACTGAAGAAGTATTCCAAACTGGCCAAGACCTTGTAAAAAATGGTCCTAAGCGCAAGCACTAAGCCCAACACAAAAAAAGGAGCCTGTTGGCTCCTTTTTCTTTATCGTTTTATAACTGCTCTAACCTAAGTACTAAGTCCAAATCCTTGGCTATTCAGCGCTAAACTAGGCAATTATCTTAGATTGCTTATTTCTTCGGCGGTGTGCCTTCAGCATTCGAAACAACCGCATCAATCTGAATCAATGCGCCTGATGCTACCTTTTCAACACCAATCACTGTTCTAGCAGGTAGGTTGCCATTGAAGAACGTAGTGTAAACCTCATCAACCATGTGCAAGTCTGCCATATTGGTTAGTTGAATGTTGACCTTCACTAAGTCATCCATTTCATGACCAATGCTTTCGACGATGGATTTAATGTGAGTTAGACACTGCTTAGCCTGAACACCAGTATTCCCTTCAACTAAATGTCCAGTCTGTACATCCACTGGAAGCTGAGCTGAAATATGGTTGTAGTGAGAGAAAGCAACCGTCTGTGTTGATAGCTCACTGATAGGCGCTAAGTCTGTATTGTTCGCGCGAATCACGATCCCATGTCTATCTTCTACTTCTTGTGGTGGCGTACCATCGCCATGAGAAATCACCGCATCAATTTGAACCAATGCATTCATTGGTAAACCCGCCGCTTGTGTGATAGAACGCGCTGGAACATAAGCAACGCTGCGAGCAATTGCCGAATCAGGGAAGAAGGTCATGTACACTTCGTTCACTAGCTCAATATCGGCAAGATCTGTTACCTGAATGCCAACTTTTACAATATCGTCAAACGGCACATCAATGCTTTCTAAGACAGTCTTTAGGTTACGTAAACATTGTGCGGTTTGAGCCTTAACTCCACCTTCAACCAATGTACCTGTAGTAGGATCAACTGGCAGCTGCGCAGATAGGTTGTTGTAGTGTGAGAACGCAACCGAATGAGTCGATGTCGCACTTTTAGTCACGCTATCGCAGTTTCTTGCCTGCTTAATCAAAGGGCATGGTTCTTGAGGTTGGGTACCTTCACCGTTAGAGATTAGAGCGTCAATCTGGATCAGTGCATCACTGTTTGGCAGTTCAGCCACTGCAGACACTGTTTTAGTTGGGAAGTACTCAGTAAAGAACATCGCCATCACTTCGTTTACAGCGTCTACATGGTCAATATTTTTAAGATAGATATTGACCTTAACCACATCATCCATCACATGTTCAATGCTCTCTACGATAGATTTGATGTTTGCAAAACATTGCTCTGCTTGCGCTTTGATGTCGCCAATCACCAACTCACCGCTTTTCGGGTCAATCGGTAGTTGCGCCGAGATATTGTTGTAATGAGAGAAAGCAACGCTTTGGGTAGAAAGAGCATTGATTGGCGCTTGGTCAGTATTTCGAGATAGCTTGATGATCTTACCGCTCATGATGGTAGGTATCCTTATAATCGGTTTGTAGGGTATTTTGATAGTTATTATTTAGGACTTATCTTTCTAAGTGAGCTGATGGTAATTCAAGGTTATTTTTACGAGTGTGATGCGTTTCAAAATTCAATTTCACTAGCAATCTTAGACTCTTTGGATAATTAGTCAGGGCAAGACTAATTATCCAAACAATTGAAGTTGTCACTTCCAATGGCCCCACAAAGAGCGTATTAATTCTCAAAAAATGAATATACAGCGTTTAAAATATGACGTTTAATTTGAAACGAATATTCAAATGTGATGGCGGCTTCACAACATAACGGGGAAAGGAGTCTTTACCCACCAAAACGAGTGCTTTGATACCCGATTTTAGTGAATAGATTTTTGTTTGAAATATTGTAGATACAAAAAAGCTAAATATAAGCTGGGTATTTAAACAAACTATCCACTTTCACACCAAGAACATAACAACCCTTAACTAGTAGTGCAGACGTAGTTTCAATAATCCGAAGTAACCCCTCTTAGAATCATTTCTACCGCACTCAAAGACAGGAGCGTGCATTACACTAAAAGTATCTAGTACCTCCGATCAGACTTTAATTTGAGATTTCGCATCTGGAATGGAATTTACTGAGGTACGCGAATTTTGGTCTTGCTAGTGATATAGTTCATCATTAACTAAATGATTTTGAAGATTTATTGTAATGAAAAAACTCCTTTTCTCACTTTGCATTGTTGTTTGGCTGTCTGCTTGTACCACGATAAATAAAGATAAAGGGGTAGCCGCTAGATGGCAAAAGGAAGTAGTGTTCAATAATGATGAGAAGCCCACTGTTTCCTTCAAAGAGGCCAGTGTTGGAGCAAGAAAAGGTAATGCTAGTTACCAATCCCAGCTAGGGCAAATGTATGAATATGGAAGTGAAGTCGAACAAGATTACGATAAAGCCGAGTACTGGTACTTAAAAGCGGCAAAACAAGGAAATACCTTTGCTCAAGACAGTCTTGGATGGATATATCAGTATCCAAATAGCAAATTTCATAAACTAATCGAGTCTACTTACTGGTACCGCCAAGCCGCGGAGCAAGGTTATGCACCATCTCAAGATAGCCTTGGCTTCGCTTATATGCATGGGATTGGTATTAAGAAAGACTATAAAAAAGCAATATCATGGTATACGAAGGCATCTGACCAGAATTATGCTCCAGCACAAAGAAATCTTGGACGCTTGTATGAAAAAGGGCATGGGGTTAAAAAAGACTATGTTATTGCTGCAAACTGGTATCGTAAGGCAGCCGAAAATGGAGATGGCAGAGCAGCAAATTATTTAGGAATAATGTATAGAGACGGAATAGGCATCCAGCAAGATCGGCAGTTGGCATTGGAGTGGTTTAAAAAGTCATCAGATAAAAATGATTATGAAGGTACGCAAAATTTCAACAGCCTTAGTCAGTTATCATTTGCTCAATACAGTGCTTTGGCAATGAGTGGGAATGCTCACGCACAACGAGAATTATGTCATATGTACTTCAATGGTCACGAAGTTGAAGTCGATTATGAGCGAGCAGTAATGTGGTGTACTAAATCGGCAATACTTGGTTATGCCGAAGCTCAAGAAGATCTATCCCGGATGTTTTTGGGAGGTAGCATTATCAAGCAGAATTACCAAAGCGCATATATTTGGGCAATTGCTGCATCGGCCCAAAATAGAAAACTGGAATCATTGGCAACATCGATTAGCAAAGAATTAACAGATCAGGAATTGCTGGAAGCAAAGGATAGGTATAGTTTTTGTCTCCCACCTTATTCAAAATATCAAAAGTGTCCTAAACCTGAGCTTTTAGACGAATAGACCTCAAAAAAGAGTCAGCCTAACCTGACTCTTTTAAATGAGGACAAATGATATTGCGGGATAAAGTGGGATATGATGACTACTTAGGCTGCTGCCCCGTCTTCTTTGCGAGCTCTTGCATCGCCTCGGCGAACGTGGTTGTTCCGCCTTTAGGTTTAACTTGCACTACCTTGTACCCCATCTTTTCTAGCGCTTGGCGTTCTTCCAAGACAGCTTTGTCGTCTTGCTGGCTACCCTGAGCAGGCTGATGAATGTAACACCCCTCTAGTTGACCATCTTCGACCAGTTGGTGGTGTTTCAATGTATTGATATCAAAATTCATAGTAAATCTTTTAAATAAGAATTGGGCTTTTCTCTGCAGGTTACATTCGTTTTAAGAGTTTAACAACGCTATCAAGTCCTTCAATCTTTAACGCTAGGCAAAGCTTCGATAAATCACCAAGCTCGCCTATTGACCTTGGCGGAGTTACTCAACCCATTATTTTCATGGCAACATCACATCAACCGTTGACCTGTCTATAGGTTCATAGTTTAAAGTCCGCACCTAGATGATTGAGTATACCCTTGCCCACACAGCTCCAATGGCGAAAACCACTAGCAGTGATACCGCAAGCGATTCAACCTCTACAATACTTAAGTTGATTCGGATAACCGCAAACACTTCCAAGCAAAAGGTCAATCTATGAATTTCAAGAATGAACGAAACACTCAAAAGCTATTTATTCTTTCCACCCTACTTCTCGTACTGTCAGCACTCAGTGGCTTCAGCATAGCTGAACCGCTCGATAGCTCCCGATACGGCGTTGCGAGCACAGACGATGGAGAAAAAATTGCCTATAGCGTAACTGGGAATAGCGATACCGCTATGATCTTAGTTCACGGTTGGAGTCTGGATAGCCGCTTATGGCAAAACCAAATTGACTTCTTTTCATCCCAATACAAGGTAGTCACGCTGGATTTGGCTGGACACGGCAACTCATCGCTCAACCGAAAAGAGTACACTATGTCCGCTTTTGCCAACGACATTAAAGCGGTAATGAAGAAAGAAAACATCGACAACGCTATTTTGGTTGGTCACTCCATGGGCGGTGGTGTGATAGCAGAGGCCGCAAAGTTGATGCCGAGAGAAGTCATTGGCATTATCGGTGTCGATACCTCGCAAAATGTGGCCGCGCCTTTGACGCAGGCTGATCTCAACATGATGATCAAACCGTTTGAAGAAGACTTTCAGACTGGTATGACAGAGTTTGTAAAAAATGCGTTCCCGGCAGACGTTGATCCTGTGATATTGGAATGGGCAACTGAAGATATGGCCTCTGCGTCAAAAGGTATCGCCCTTAACCAGTTCCGCCATTATTTGGGGCAGTACATCACAGGGGAGTCGTATCGCGTGTTTGAAAGTATCAATGTGCCTGTTGTATTAGTCAATGCGCGCTTATGGCCGACCGATTCTAAAGCCAACAAAAAGCACATCAAAAACTATAGCATCTACTTCATTGAGGACTCTGGGCACTTTCCAATGCTAGAACAGCCAGAGAGCTTTAATCAGCTTCTTTTAAAGGCAGCTCAATCTATTCAATGAGTTACTGCTGATATGAGTCAGAACACAACGTTCTGACTCCCTTAGCTAAAAGATCACCCTATCAATTCAGGGCTTACCGTTACTTCGAAAAGCTACATTCGCTTTAAAGGCTTAACAACGGTATCAAGCCCTTCAATCTTTAACGCTAGACAAAGCTTCAACAAATCACCTAGCTCCCCTTCTGGGAAACCTTTCTTATCGAACCACAGTAAATACTCTTCCGGCAGGTCAATGAGTACTCTTCCTGCGTATTTACCAAAGGGCATTTGCATTCTTGCCAGCTTGATTAGGTTCTCTTTTTCTAGCATTGTTCTGCTCTACAGTCTTTCATAACTATTTAGAGTAACACCTAACCTTGCTAGCCAATAGTTAATTACGTCTTTACATCACGACTAATCGGCACTTTCCCTCACTTAAGAAGATTGGACGTGATGCGCGTATTCCACCACGACCTGATTGCCTTCTATATAGGCATTTTGGATTTCACCATCAACCGTCATTCGGCTTTGTAAGTAAACGACCTTTGGTGCGCCACTGTTATGGCTTTCTTTAAGGGAAGGGACAACATTATTTGGCTCTAACTGCAGTAAGCGACAGAATTTGGTGACAAATGGCATTGTGAGTTCAGCCTCGCCTCGCAAGACTTGAGAAAAAGCCAGTTGATTCATACCTAGTTTCTTCGCAAATTCCATTTGGGTAAGGCGCATTTTCGACTTTTGCGACATCCAAGTTTGATAGAGTACCTCTCTATCCTTTTCAGAAAATTCCATGATAAATCCTTGTGTAAATCGACGGGCTGAATTGTCGAATTTTTAAGGCTTAACGTTGTCAAATCTGAGTCAGCCAAAGTCAGCAGTTTGTTTTACGAAAATGCAACGGACTGCATTTATACGAAATTTATTTAACAGCAAAATGCATTCACCATTCAAATGCATAAGCTCAATAAAGCTTACATATTCAATAAGTTAAGCAGTGTTAATTTTTCATTTTCGCAAGATAAATTTCCGGAAATGTAGGAATTCGAGAAGACCATTCCACAATCAAACTATTCACATCGATTTTATAAGGAAGCTTAACTACATTTCGCCTGCCTATACATAGCGGCACTTTTGGCAAACTATTCGAAAGGATAAGACGCAAAGCTTCCGGTCTGTCGGTACATATCGTACCTATGATAGCGGGGTTGCCACTTAGTTTGAGACTAAGTGTTTAAGCATGCCTTAGTGTCATCTTTTTTGTCATAAAATCAACACAGGACAAATGATGAACAAACTTCCAAATAAATCTCTTATCGCTTTAGCACTGCTTAGTGTGAGTGGCGCAAGCTTCGGTCACGGTTACGTTTCTGCTTACGAAAATGGTGTAGCAGAAGGTCGAGTTGCACTATGTAAGTTCCCAGCTAATGATACCAATGAGAAGAACACCAACTGTGGTGCGATTCAATATGAACCACAAAGTGTCGAAGGCCCAGATGGCTTCCCTGCAACTGGTCCACGCGACGGTAAAATTGCCAGCGCAGAATCTGCTTTAGCGGCGGCTTTAGATGAGCAAACGGCGGATCGCTGGGTTAAGCGCCCTATTCAGTCAGGTAGTCAGTACTTTGAATGGACGTTTACAGCTAACCACGTCACTAAAGACTGGAAATACTACATCACTAAAGCCGATTGGAACCCTAACCAACCACTGGCTCGTGACTCTTTTGATCTAAACCCTTTCTGTACGGTTGACGGCGGTATGGTTCAACCACCAAAGCGTGTTAGCCACCTATGTAATGTGCCAGAGCGTGAAGGTTACCAAGTTATTTTAGCGGTATGGGATGTCGGTGATACTGCAGCGTCTTTCTACAACGTGATTGACGTTAAATTTGAAGGCGACGGCCCAGTACTACCTGACTGGAACCAAGGTGGGCAAATTTACCCAAGCCAAGACCTAAATGTTGGCGACTCTGTATACACGCGTGTATTCGACCAAAATGGTGAGAATGTCTCGTACAGCACAGAGCTTATCATCGACTCAAAAGAGCAAGGCATCGCGAACAATTGGTCACACGCACTCGCAGCTAAGATCAATCAAGAGCAATCAATGCTTCAAGCAGGTCAATTAAGCGCTGAAGGTACGTTCACTCCAATCTACGGCACAAACCCAATCTACCTTAAACAAGACTCTGGATTAAAAAGCGTTGAGATTGGCTACAAGATCGACTCACCTGAACCTGATTATAACTTAGAGGTATACGGCCTAGAGTCTGAATACATCATTGGTGATAACGCGACGCAGCTGGATTTAACTCTTGAAGCGACCGGTGATATTCATACTGAAATGACAGTCTACAACCATCACCGTGAGCCGTTATCTTCGCATTCTGTAGAGCTAAGCGATGGTCAAGTTGAAGCAGCAACCATGACGCTATCTAAGTCAGAACCGGGCCACCATATGTTGGTTGTCGTGGTTAAAGATCAGCAAGGTAATGTGATTGAGCAAAATACACTCGACTTCCACCTTGTCGAAGAACAGACTCCACCGCCGTCTGGTGAGTATGATTTTGTCTTCCCTGAAGGTCTAGAGACGTATACAGCTGGTACGAAGGTTCTTGCGTCAGACGGTGCTATCTACCAATGTAAAGAGTTCCCTTACTCAGGTTACTGCGTTCAATGGTCTCCTAGTGCTACTCAATTCGAACCAGGAGTTGGCTCTCACTGGAACAATGCTTGGAATAAAGTAAATTAATCGTTGTTTATGAAGCAATATCAGCGGATGCCAATGCATCCGCTGTTTTGTTTTCAGCCCGCTACAAATTATTGGAATCAAACCCTCAACCTCACAAAGCCTGACATTTTTCGTCTGCACGCAACTTAGTAACACCGATATATTCATTTTCTTTCACAAACTCACCAAAGGTTTAAATCTGTGTATGAATAAGGTTTTACTTCTGTCTTCTTTTCTTGTGATTGCTCCGCAAGCGGTTCAAGCCTCAAACAGCCATGATGTTGCTGATAGTGTTATCGCACAGCAACGTGCTGCACTTGCTGAAAATACTCAAGGGAAAGGGTTTGGTCCTCAGTCTCCACGCGATATCGACAACCTAGCTGGTAACAATACCCGTTACTTTGGTCAAGCGCCTGAATACTCGCAAATGAACTTGTGCAATATCCACTTCCATAAAAATGCTGAGCACAAAGGTGGGGAGTTTAATTCCTACGCCGGTAATGGCGATGGCAAAGGTTACAATACTGGCTATGTCTATAACGGTAAGTTGAGTGACGCTGAACTTAAGCCGTTTAAAGGGGCCATTGGCGCTAAAGGTCATGGACAGCTAGAGCCAGGCGATACTATCGAACTGCATTATGTTCATTCAACAGCGCAGGTGAAACCGGGGCCAACGCTAGGCTCATGTCTAAGCGAATCCATTTCTAACCCGCAACTAAGAGTAGAAACTCAGGTGTTTGTGATCGTTAATGATACGAATGCGCTTAACTTCGTTGATTTGACCAAGGTGGAGATGAAAAGTGGTGTCTACCAAGCACTAAATATCCCAACAAATACTGGTAAGCCGATTCAATATGCAGGCTCAACAACCGGCCCTAGCTACAATGAGCAAGCTTCGCCACTGCAAGTGACTTGGAGCGTGCGACCAAAAGTGGCGAAGGTAGACATTGCCTCAGTTGCACAATGGTTAGCCAATAATGAGTTCGATGAAGACCATGCTCATGGTGTTCGCAATCTTGTTACCAACCCAGACTTACTCTCTGCTGGTCATTAAGCCGCTTCTTCAAATACTCAAACGGGCACCGTTGTGCCCGTTTTCTTATGACTTATGGCAAGCAATGTTTACGTCTTCACTGCCCGCTTGGGTGTACAGAAACAGCTGTTTACCATCAACCTCATACCTTAAATCAGACTTGTAGCCGACTAAGCTGTCTTGATCTCTAATAAAGAGTGACGAATGTTCCGGTTTTAAGTTCCACTCCACTCGTGTAAACGTCTGCTTAATCTGATTGCCGTTGGTTTCGCTGTCAGCGGTTAACATCAGTTCATAAGGCTTTTCCGTTCCATCCTGATGAACTAACGTGCCAGTTTGGAAATAGGTCACACTCTCCTTCGAATCGAAATAGATGGTTGTGATTTCAGCAACTTTTTTATAATGGCGATAGGTTTCAGAGGTAAAGCCAGACTGCGATTCAGAACATAACCAATGTGTACCCGAAAAATTGTAACTCGCAAACTGCCACTGATAAATCACACTTGCGATTAAGATAACTGTCAATGCACCTATTGTAACTCGCATCTTACCTCCGGGTTATCAAACGCCATCAGCACCGACTCTGCCAGGGTTAAACTCGTGACATTAAAGTGTTGGAATACGTGGGAATGAGCACTGGTTTTAGACTTCAATCGAACCGTCATCGCAATCACACCTGGCTCGTAAATAGACGGAAAAACCCGAATGTAGACATCAGCAGAACAGTTAGCTAATGAAGCCTTGCCAAGTTGCTCGGTTAAAAACGCCTTATCGATACTGCCGTTCGTTCCATCCATAAGGTAGAACGTAGGACTTCCATCCAGCAGTTGTACATATTGGGAAAGATCAGTAAACGGCGAGCGCGGTTTAAAAGGTTCAAAGATAAAGGTCGCCGCTATCATTGCTATCAAAGCAAAAACCAACAGGTAAGACGCTTTGAAGTTAATGTCACGCTTAGGAGCATGGTTGGCCATTTCCTGTGATTGGTGTGACGGCGTCACTGAAGGGTTCAACTCAACATCGGTGGTATCTTCAATCGTTTGAACCGGCTCCAACGCCTCAATCACCTCTACTTCCACATCAAGGAAATAGCCCACCTTGCTGATGGTTTGAATATTGATCTCTTTGGCGTTCAACACAAAGAAATGACGGCGCAGATCTGAGATGACGTTGGTTAATGCTTGGTCTGTGACAACAGCGCCACCCCAACACTTTTCAAACAGCTCTTCGCGAGATGCCGGAGCGCCTTTGAGTAGCAAGAACACCAACACTTCGTAAGGCAACGGTCGTAGGATAACTTTGTTACCAAAGCCGTTAGATAATGTTCGTGTTTCGCATTCTAGCTTTAGTGAAGAGAACTGAATCGCTTTCATTGGATCGCTATACCTTGCTGTTTAACCTTAGCAACTCATTCAAGAATGCTCGTTGCTACAGCCGATATATGATTGGCTGATAATTTATAGGGTGGCACAGTCTACTTACCTATATTTATAAATCAAGAGTAGTAAGTTGGCATGAATTTACACGTATACATTATAAAACAACAACTTATATTCAATTTAGAAAAATATAAATATCACAATTTTATAATGTGTGTTTTTTATTTGAATTTTGTTTAGCCTAAAATTCTCAGTTTTATAGAGTCTGCCCCGAAAACAACCTCATTCACATCGAGACTCTAAACAATGAAAAAACTCCTTTTAGTTACTGCCCTTTTCTCTAGTGTTGCATGTGCAAATCCACATTCTGGTTTCTATTTAGGTGCAGGTGTTGGTACAACAGACTTTGACGATGATGGACTACTGAATGAATTACCTGTGGCAGTTTCAACAGACTCGGACAATTCATACAAACTCATCGCTGGCTATGCGTTTAACCGCATCGTTAGCATCGAAACACAATTTACTAGCTACGGCGATACCAACGTTAAGCTCCACAACCCACTAAATGGTCAGAGCATTGATGCTGGCAAAATTGAACACAAAACTTACACAGTGGCCGCTAACCTTGGATACACTTTTGATAATGGCCTTCGTCCGTTCGCAACGATTGGTTTAGGTTCGGTGGATTATAAAGCGGGTGGTTTTTCTGATGACGGTGGTGTCATCCGCGCAGGTCTAGGGCTTGAGTTTACTCCTGCTCAACTTCAAGGCTTGTCACTACGTACTGCATACGAAGTAGATAACTATGAGCTTGACGTCCCATCTTACAATGGTTACTACACAACAACCAAAACCTATAATCAATCAGTAGGTGCTTGGTATCTAGCGGCTACTTATAAGTTCTAATAAAAAAGGCGAGGTATAAAGCCTCGCCTTTTTACTCACTTTTCCAACTTAGAACCAACTCGAAACTAAGCGTTTCAGCCAGTCCATCAACTTTTTAAAGATGCCACCTTCTTCGACATCTTGCTGGGCAACTAAAGTCGCACTCGTGACTTCTTCACCTTCAACGCTATAAATTACTTTACCGATCGGGTCACCCTTGCGAATTGGAGCCGTAAGTTCACCAGTAAATTCTACTTCTGCGATCAGTTTATTGGCGTCACCTTTAGGAAGCGTGAGCAGAACTGTTTCATCGACACCTGCCGCAACATGATCCGTTTCTCCCATCCACACTCTGGCTTCTGCTAATGTGTCCGTCGGTTTAGTCGGTGCAATCGTATCGAAGAATCTGAAACCGTAGCTTAAGAGCTGCTTGCTTTCTGACTCACGGCTCTTTGCGCTACTTGAGCCCATTACAACCGAAATAAGTCGCATGTCTCCGCTAGTTGCAGAGGTTGCTAAACTGTAGCCTGCCCCACTGGTGTAACCCGTTTTCATGCCATCTACATTTAGGCTGCGGTCACGCAATAGACCATTACGGTTGTATTGAGTAATGCCATTGTAGGTATAAGCGGTTTCACTATATAACGGATAAATATCGGGTAAGTCGCGGATGATCGCCTGACTCAACAATGCAATATCGTAAGGCGTTGAATACAGGCCGTCACTGTCTAAACCGTGTGGGTTTGTATATGAGGTATTTGCTAACCCTAGCTTTTGCGACCAACTATTCATAAGGCTAACGAAAGCATCTTCACTGCCAGCGACATGCTCAGCGATTGCGACACTGGCATCATTTCCAGATTGCACAATCAAGCCACGGTAAAGATCCATCAGTTGGACATCAGTACCCACTTCTATGAACATTTTTGACGAGTCTGGGAAGTTTTTCGCCCAAGCATTACGGCTGATACGAACTTGATCATCTAATGCAATGTTACCGCTGTTTACCTCTTGTCCTGCCACATAGGCGGTCATCAATTTGGTTAAGCTCGCAGGGTTAAGTTTTTTTTCTGAGTTCTTTTGTACCAATACTTCGCCAGTATGGTAATCCATCAAAATATACCCTTTCGCACCAAGCGCTGGCGGATCAGGAATAATTGTTGGCGCTGCCGTCACACCAAAAGAGAGAGAAATAGTCGAAAGAAGCGCTGTTGCTGTTAGAAAACGCGTTGTCATGATATGCGACGTCTCACTGTGAGTAGGTTTATAATCCACTTCAGTATAGACAAGAAGAGGTAAGATTCAGCGGCTCTGAAACCAATCGTTACCATTCCATAAGAATTATCGACATTCTTATGCTCAGTTCCCAAATTTAGGAACAAAAAAACCAGCGAATTAACCGCTGGTTTTCAGAAATTTCACTTTCGTTACGCTGCTTTAAGAAGCGCGTCTTTCTTTGCCATCAGTTTTTCTCGGTAAGCAAACCATACGTAGGTGGCCACAATAGAGAAGAACAAATAAGACAGTGAGAATATAAATGGAGAACTGATTAAATCTTGTGACAATCCCCACGAGACACCAACAACGGTCACCGCAATTTTAGCGAAGAAACCGCACAGCAGTAAAACCAATGCTAATTGTGGGAAACGGCTGCTTCTAAAAGCAAGCCAGTAACAGCTACCGACTGCGAGAGACGCAATATACAAACCAAGCAAGAATGAATGAAGGTGGTCTGCTGATGCAACACCTGCGGAAATCGACACCATAAAAATTAGAAATAGCTTCATACATCGCCTCGTACTTCAAAGTTAGGAAAAGCTTCCTTTCATTTTTGCAAACTCATTTTGCGGTTATTTTCGCCTTTTCTGTACCAATTACAAGCGTTAATTTTGTCTAATTATTAACCAAAACTTCCCTGCAACCTAAATGTAAAAACATTGTTAAGAGGTTAATTTATTTAGCATCTTTTCATCAGGGGGTTAGAGTAAAAAGACCAATATCACTAGCCCCACCAGTTACATTTAGGTAACAATGGTTACAATTGAAAATAAATTAAATTTTGTGATAATTGTCGCCTAATGTGCGCTGTTTTATATGAAGTGCGGCTTTGCAAACAGAGTTTCCATAATTGCGAGGGTACGTGAAATTCCCGTTAATTAATTAGTGTGAGCTCGACCACTGTTCACCCCATAATATCTCGAATCACAATCTACGGTTTGATACCTTTGCGTCACAAATTCCTATGTGCTACATACCATGCCTTCAGAGTACCGAATTCGTAAGATCGTCGAAATTGGCGACACCTTACACCGATGTGGCTGTGCGCCTTACAAGCTAGAAAAATACACGCAGTTTTATGCTCGAAAGCATGGTGTTGATCTGATGATCCAGGCGACACCTACCACTGTCAATTATCAATTCCCTGACGATAACAATGCCGTGGTGATGAAGCGCCACCAGCCTGCATCGATTAACCTCAGTTTGCTCGCCAACACGATTATTCGCATCAATCAGCCCAGCTCTGAACCTGTTCCTGAGCCAGCAGGTTACCCAAAATGGGTCATTGCACTGGCGAACATGGGCATCCCCCCTGCTTATCTAATGTTGGTCGGCTCGACAATGGACGCGATCTTCATATCGGTGTTTCTTGGCTTTATCGTCTGGGGAACACAGCAAGTGCTCCGTGCGCGTCGCTCAATCGCTGCTGAGTTCATCGCCGCTTTGCTGACTGGTATCCTGGTTGCTTTCTTCGCTAGCACCAGCGCCGAGATTCCGGTCTGGGCACTTTGTATCGCTGCCATTGTTTTATTTGTGCCCGGGCTATCGATCGCTAACTCTCTGGAGTGTTTAGCCTTTAATGATCTTGTTTCTGGTACAAGTTTGCTTGGTCAAAGTGCCTTGTCACTGATCAAGCTATTTGTCGGTATCGTCATGGGCTTGAACATTGGGGAATCGATATGGGGCCAAGCCGAGCCGTTTAGTTACACCAACGAAGTGCCCGTTTGGTTACACATTTCCGGGCTATTTTTGATCTCAGTTTCATTGGGAGTCATCTTTAATGCTAGACCTAAAGATATCGTACTTGGCATTCCGGTTGCCATACTGGGTATGTGGGGTCCTTTCTACCTAGGATTTGAAAGTGGTTGGGTTGTCGGGACTTGGGTAACGACAGTACTAATCACTCTGTACGGCACATGGGTAGCCAAGAAGATGGACCTGACGGGCTCTATCTATATTGTTCAAGGGATTATTATTTTGGTGCCTGGGAGTCGTGTACTCGTCAGTGCTAGCCAATCGGTATTCGAGCAATCCATTCTTCCGATCCCGAGTATCGGGCTGTCTGCCCTATTTATGTTTTCCGCCATCGTCGCGGGACAAATTACCGCGTACTCCATTTACTCGCCGAAGATCGAACGCTAGTTCTTGCCCAGATAATGAAAGAGCCCTATTCAAACATCGCTATCTAAGCGGCTTTTGAATAGGGCTCTTTGCCTCTATGTTTTAGGTTGCGTTGATAGCTTCCTTTCCCTTTTTTCGCCTTCTCTACTCTTACTTTAAACAGTTTACTTGTGACCACCGCTTTAAGCGCGTTATCGTTTATTTGACCTCGACCAAATTCGGTTTCGATCACCGGTTTATCGTCACTGAACTCAGCAGGACGTTTCTTTTTTGCCATACGGCCTCCACAGTTTATTTGATGCTAATGTCTGCTTGAATACGCTTCAAAGTTAACCTCGAATCGCTCTATCACAAACCAGCTTGGCAAATGTTACACTACTTATAGATAAATCATCAAAATTTTCGAAAGTATACCTAGCGCAAATTTCTAATGAAAACCCATGATTCTAGGGTCAAAAGGGCTCTATTGTTATTGACTTAGTTGCACGTCTCTTTAGACTAATTGTCAGCTTGAAAACGGTACTTGTTTACTTTCGCCGTTCCGTTAGATGTGTTGATGTCTGTCGTAACGTCGTGCGCAATAGCAATCTCCTTTTCCACGCTATCGATGCCGTATGGCTTTTACATGATCTATCAAGGATATACATTATGTCTAACACTGTAACTGGTACAGTAAAATGGTTTAACGAAACTAAAGGTTTCGGCTTCATTCAACAAGAAAACGGTCCAGACGTTTTTGCTCACTTCTCTGCTATCACTGGTGACGGTTTCCGTACTCTAGTTGAAGGCCAAAAAGTTGAGTTCGTTGTAACTACAGGCCAAAAAGGCCCTCAAGCTGAGAACATCAAAGTACTTTAATTATTAAGTACTAAAGTTTTACAATAGCCAGCATTACGCTGGCTATTTTTTTATATACAAGAAGTATTATGGCTCTCAAACCTACTATTTATAAGTTCCGCATTTCGCTTTCTGATACCAATCGCGACCTGTATGATTCTACGCAGCTGACTGTTGCACAGCACCCATCTGAAACTGTACCTCGAATGATGGCTCGTGTTTTGGCGTTCTGCGTTAAATGGCAGCCCGACTTGGCATTGACGAAAGGGTTATCAACCACTGAAGAGCCTGACCTATGGGTGAAATCCTTGGACGACCAGATTCAACTTTGGGTCGACATTGGCGAACCATCACTAGACCGCATTAAGAAAGCCTGCCGTCTTGCGCCAAGCGTTGATGTGTTCTCTTTCAACAGCAAATCCGATGTTTGGTGGCAACAGACCAAGAACAAGGTTCACCAGTACAAAGCCAATATCTACCGTTTTGACCCTGCAAGCATTGAAGCATTCTCTGAAACAATCGAGCGCAGTATGGATCTGTCAGTCATGATTACTGGCGAGAGTCTGTTTGTCGACTCTGATAAAGGTTCATTCGAAATTACCTTAGAGCAACTGCAATCTAATGACTGAGCTAGAGCAACAGCTTAACAACATTCAAGCTGGCTCTCTTTCTACCATTGAGTCAGATCGAAAGTCGTTCGAGTTGTTTATTGAAAAGCACAATGCTCTGTTTAAGCGCGCATGCGGCAGAAAGCCAGACATCGCCCCTGTTCAGCACCTATTAGGTGTGCTGACTAAGGCTCATATTGAAGAGACAAGTCATATCGAGTCTCAATCTGAGTCAGCAGCAGCGATGCGTAAGGTTTTTGATGAGAATCTAGGCAAAGAGCATACCCATAAGTTCGAAGAGCTTGGTAGCCGTCAGTTCGCTTTGGTGACGCATTTGTGGCTCTATTGCCAAGGCTATTTAAGAATGGACTTTAGCCTAGCGAATGATCACGCTTTCAATTCTGCAACGTTACTTTCAACGACGACGTTGGCATCAACGCAAGAACTGCGCACTCAGTTTCTTGAAAGTTTCTACCTCGGAAACGAGCGCTCTCCTATTGCGGCAAGAACTCCATCTAAGTTGAGCCAGTGGTTCAAAAGGCTATTTAGCTAACTTCAAACTGAGTACGATCAAAAAGGCCCTTCAACTTCGAAGGGCCTATAGTCGGTTAATTATAAGTAAGCGTGAGGTCCAAACACTTCATAGTGAATACGTTCACGTTCGACGCCGACACTCTCTAGCTGCTTCACTGCTGATTCCATAAAACCAACTGGTCCACATAAGTAGAAGTCGCCATTCTCAATTGGCAGCTCTTTGGCAACTAAAGTGACATCTAATTGGCCTGAGAAATCTGCGGTGCTTTCAGTTAGGTACCAAATAAACGTTGGCCAATTATGCTCAAGTGCAAGATCGGACACTTCCTGCTTAAAGGTGTGCTGCGCTGCATTATTACAAGCATAGAGAACCGTAACGTCTTTTTTGTCTTTAGCTGCAAAGGTCTGCATCATTGATTGCATCGGAGTTGCACCCACACCTGCCGAGATCAAGACAACTGGTTGGCTCTTTTCTTGATAGAAGAAGTCACCTGCAGGGGGATATAGGCTTACCGTGTCACCTTCATGAACGTCATCGTGCAGGTGGTTTGAAACCAATCCTTTATGTTCACCAATTTCGCGCTTAACTGAGATTCGGTAATCTACCCCATTTGATTTTTGCGATAGCGAGTACTGGCGAATCTCGTTGTTCTCACCCGCTGATGGCTGCAACTCAATCCCGATATATTGCCCCGGTTGGTAATCTAATACCGCTTGACCATCTTCAGGAGTCAGTACAAAGCTCGTGACAAATTCAGATTCCGCTCTTTTACTAGAAACCACAAATGAACGTGCATTTGACCAACCACCAACAGCTTGTCTGCGCTGTAGGTAGAGCTCACCTTCGCGATCAATAAAGATCTGCGCCAAGAATAGATACGCGGCTGTCCATGCTTCTTCAACTTCTTGAGTAAATGCATCGCTTGCTAGTTCACGCAGTGTCTCAATTAAGTGGTGACCTACAATCTGGTAGTGCTCAGCTTGAATATTAAAGCTGGTGTGCTTTTGCGCTATTCGCTCTACCGCAGAGGTCAAAGCCGCTAAGTTTTCAATGTTTTTCGCATATGCCGCAATCGCTTCAAACAGAGCCACGCCTTGGCGGCCTGTTTTTTGATGCGTCATATTAAAGATGTCTTTAAGTTCAGGGTTATGAGAAAACATTCTTTGATAGAAATGTTGAGTTAATGCAGGCCCTGCAGATTCTAGTAGTGGGATGGTACTTTTAACGACTTCAATATGTTGGTTGTTAAGCATTGAGACTTACTCCTCATTAATTTTTTAATTATGCGTGCCTACATCTGCAGGAACGGTGCCAACTTTAATATCCTTGTAAAACACTGGTTTTTCGTCACTTTCCAGTCAATTAAATGTCATTTCGACACACAAACAACAAGTCATATTGACTCATAGAGTTTGAAATATCTCTCAAACTGTGTTTAATTCTAAATCAACGTTTAATAGCTCCAGTACGCCATCATAAGCCATGCAAGATATTTCTATTTCTACCCTCATCGATATGACCATTGGCCTTGCTCGCGGGGACAACGATCAAGACCGATTCAACAATCTGCTCGATGCCATTCGTAAAGCGATCCAATGTGATTGTGTTGCGCTACTGTCTCTGCAGGGAGACACCTTGGTTCCACTTGCTCTTCAAGGGTTAACGAGAGATACCCTTGGCCGCCGATTCAAGATATCTGAGCACCCTCGGTTTGCACTCATCTGTGAGTCTAAGAGCGCTATCCGATTCGACGCCGATTCTGACTTACCTGATCCCTTCGACAACCTGCTGCTGGACTACGAAGGTGACTTACCGATGCACTCATGCATGGGGTTACCTCTTTTCTACGCCGACAAGCTGCTTGGTGTTCTGACATTAGACAGCTTGACTCCTGGCGTCTTTGAGCAAATTCCAACTCGCAGTCTTGAAGCACTTTCTGCGATTGCGGCTTCAACACTGAAAGTCGCTCTTGCGGTAAGCCAACTTGAACAACAAGCCAAGCAAACTCAACAAAAATTCGAAGAGCTCAACGAAGAGGCGTGGGACAGAGACGGCAGTGAAATCATTGGGGACAGCCATTCAATGCAAGCGCTTAAAGCGGATATTGAAGTCGTCGCCCCTTCTAATTTCAATATTCTTATCCACGGTGAAACGGGTGTAGGTAAAGAGCTGGTTGCGCGCAGCCTTCATCATTTATCACCCCGCAAAAAACAACCTCTGGTTTACGTTAACTGTGCAGCGATACCTGAAAATCTAGTAGAGAGTGAGTTATTTGGCCACGTTAAAGGGGCTTTTACTGGCGCAGACAAGTCTCGCTTAGGGAAATTTGCTCTTGCTGATGGCGGTACCCTTTTCCTCGATGAAATCGGTGAACTTCCCCTAGCGGCGCAAAGTAAGATATTGCGTGCGCTACAAAACAATGAAATCCAGCCTGTTGGTCAAGACAAGGTGCAAACTATTGATGTTCGAGTGCTGGCAGCAACAAATCGTGAGCTAAAAGAAGAAGTGTCAGAAGGGCGATTCCGCTCAGACCTATATCACCGCTTGAGTGTCTACCCAATCACTGTACCTGCACTTCGTGAACGAAATGGGGACATTGTTCTACTCGCTGGCTACTTCCTAGAACAAGCAAGAAGAAAGCTTGGCATCGTTCAAATCAAACTGGGTAAAGAAGCGCGTATAGAGTTAGCTCGCTACAACTGGCCTGGTAACGTACGCGAGCTTGAGCACGTCATTAATCGCGCAGCATTAAAAGCGCGGGCAAGAGGACGAGGCGGCAAGCTAATTACCATCTCTGTAGAAGATATTGGTGAACTTGATTCCATGCCCGACATGCCAATTCCTAGCGAAGGTTTAGCGACCCACTCTTTGGCAGAAATAAACCCATCATTAGGCTTAAGAGAGTCAACGGAAGAGTATCAACGCCAAATGATCATCACTGCATTAAACAACGCGGACTTTAATTGGGCGCAAGCGGCTCGCCAGTTAAAGACCGATCGAGCGAATTTAACCAGACTGGCGAAACGGTTAGGGATTGAAGTCAGTAAGAAACATCAAATTACGCTGAGCTAAGTTTAAGATTGGTCACATCTCAGTTACAATGCGTAACGTAAATGTCACCTTAAAATATAATAATAGGATTGTTATGAAGTTTATCCGCTGGTTCTTAGGACGAGTTATTCTATTGCTCAACTTTGTCTTTTCACCTAGAGGCGTAAAACGCTCAACGGAAGACCAACAAGCTGTTGATTCAAAAGCGCAGTCTCTCGCGCTATACCAATTTGAAGCCTGCCCTTTTTGCGTTAAGGTGCGTCGCGCTATGAAACGCCAATCGGTAAAGTTTGATTTACGCGATGCTAAAAATGACCACGCACATCGCTCAGAGCTTGAAGCGGGTGGCGGTAAAGTGAAAGTGCCTTGTTTAAGAATCGAGAAAGATGGCGATGTACAATGGATGTATGAATCGTCAGACATCGTTGCTTACTTGGAGCAAGAGTTCGCATAAGCTAAGGAAAGTCTATGTCACACGTGCCACTAAACATCCCTCAAATCAAAGCCATCGTTTTTGATCTTGATAATACCTTAGTGAGCTCAGACATGGACTTTCAATGGTTAAGGGAGCAGCTTGGCTGTCCAAGTAGTCAAGACTTGCTCTCTTTTATCGACCAAATCGACTGTCAGAAAACTCAAGCTAATGCTCATTCATTGGTTCTTCAACACGAACTAGAAGACGCTGAGAGCTCTAAGCCCATGCCTGGTTGCGAGTCCCTACTCAATTTTATTAAAAGCAATCATTTTCTCACTGCAGTCATTACCAGAAACTGCTCTGAAGCGACTAAAACTAAGCTCTCTCACAACAAAATAACCATCCCCAATGTTATTACGCGTGAACACTTTCCGCCGAAACCCGCACCAGATTCCTTGCTCTACTTAGCCAATGAATGGAAGCTTGAGTCTAGCGAAATTCTGTATGTTGGAGATTACCTTTATGATCTGCAAGCGGCGTTTAATGCGGCGATGCCTTCATGCCTCGTTACGCATGGAAAACATACGCCTTTCACTGCTCACGCCTCACTCATTGTCGAGCATTTGAGTGATTTAGAAGCCACCATTTCTAAGCATTACTGATTCTATGTAATAACTCATTGAGCCTTAGTTCTCTTTGATGAATAGCTCGGCGCTATGTAAAAATAGCTTGATACCGCCAACACTTATCAACCAGCGAGACAAGATATGTCAAACAATAAAGTCCTCGTGTTATTTGCTCACCCTTCTCCTGGGCGTTCTGAAGTCAATCAGCACCTTTTCAATACCGCCAAAAAGGTTGAAGGCGTCACGGTTGTCGATCTTTATTACGAATACCCAACCTATCAAATTAATATCGATAAAGAGCAACAGCGCTTGCGAGATCACGATGTGATCATCTTCCAATTTCCACTCTACTGGTATTCAACCCCTGCAATTTTAAAAGAGTGGCAAGACCTCGTTCTAGAATACGGATTTGCTTACGGCACTGAAGGTAATGCACTACATGGCAAAAAGTTCTTTTGCTCGCTCTCTGCTGGAGGTAAAGCTGAGGCTTACCAAACTGATGGTTATAACCACTACACCATTCGTGAATTACTTTATCCGCTTGAGCAGATGGCAAGTCTGACAGGTATGGATTATCTGGCGCCATTTGCACTGTTCGGCGCGCGCACAGCTCAAGAAGATGGACGTGTCACCACGCATGTCGAGAATTGGACGAAACTTCTAAAAGCACTCGTCAAAGATCAAATTGATTATGAGCAAGCCGTTAAGGTAGAAAAACTCAATCACTACGTCGACACACTAGCGAAAGAGGCACAACTATGACCGGTTACTTCCTACAGGCATTCATTTACCTAGCGGCAGCAGTCATCGCCGTTCCTATCGCCAAACGTCTGGGGCTCGGATCTGTACTCGGGTATCTTATCGCTGGTGTGGTGATCGGCCCAATCATCGGCCTTGTCGGTGAAGAAACAAATACCATCCAACATTTTGCCGAATTTGGTGTGGTTATGATGCTGTTCTTAGTCGGCTTAGAGCTTGAACCTAAGATGCTTTGGTCAATGCGTAATCGCTTAATCGGGCTAGGTGGACTTCAGGTGGGCGGTACTGCTGCCATAGTCATGGTCATCGCGCTTTACTTCGACCAGCCTTGGACTGTTGCGCTTGCGATTGGCTTGATCTTCGCTCTTTCATCGACAGCGATCGTCTTACAAACCTTCAATGAGAAAGGACTAAGCAAAACAGAAGGTGGACAAAACGCTTTCTCAGTGCTGCTATTTCAAGATATTGCCGTTATTCCAATGTTAGCTTTTATTCCGTTACTCGCACTTCCGGAATTGGTAGAGCAAGCTCAATCTGCCGTCTCAGCCGCGTCAGAACACCACGAAGAGCTAAGCCTTGTCTCAGGTTTACCGAGTTGGGGATACGGAATCGTTATTATTATTTCTATCGTAGGCTTAGTCGTTGGCGGACATTATTTAAGCCGTCCCCTATTTCGCTTCGTTGCAGGCTCAGGGCTACGAGAAATATTCACCGCAACCGCACTTATGCTGGTAGTAGGCATTGCTGCTTTGATGAGTTTGGTTGGATTATCCCCCGCGCTGGGAACCTTCCTCGCAGGTGTTGTCCTAGCAAACAGTGAGTTCCGACATGAACTAGAATCCAATATTGATCCATTCAAAGGTCTTCTGCTCGGTCTGTTTTTCATCACCGTAGGCGCTGGGATTAACTTTGGTATTTTGTTTGATGATTTTGCCTTGATCATCGGCCTGACATTGGGCGTTATGCTTCTTAAATCCGCTGTCCTATATACGCTTGCGTTTATTTTTCGGATTAAAGACAGTAACCGCTGGCTATTTACTCTCAGCCTTGCACAAGCGGGAGAATTTGGTTTTGTTCTGCTGAGTTTTACCGTTCAAAACCATGTTATCCCCCAAGACATCGCGCAGACTTTATCGTTGGTTGTGGCACTTTCTATGTTCCTCACCCCAGGTTTATTCATTCTATTCGATAAAGTGATCTTGCCGCGCTTTGAGCAGTTATCCAACGATCGTGAACCGGACACGATTGAGGAAAAAGGGACGGTCATCATCGCGGGTATTGGCCGATTTGGCCAGATTGTTAACCGATTACTCGTCTCGAATGGTGTTCATACTGTCGTCCTTGATCAACAAGCTGCGCAAGTGGATGTCGTTCGCCAAATCAATACCAAGGCCTACTTTGGCGATGCTAGCCGCCCAGATCTACTGCATACAGCAGGGATCGAGGAAGCATCAATGATTGTGATCGCCATAGATAACCGAGATACCTGCGTAGAACTAACAAAATACGTTAAGCATACCTATCCGCAGGTTAAGGTCCTCGCTCGTGCATTCGACCGAGGACACGGTTACCTGCTTCGCCAAGCCGGAGCCGATATTATTGAGCTTGAAACCTATCATTCATCGCTTGAGCTTGGCGCACATGCAATGCGCGAGTTGAATTTCCATCCGTTCCATGTCGAAAAACAAAAAGCGGCATATAAGCGTGTTGAGGACAAAAAATCCGATAGGCTCTACCATGCCTGGGAGGACGATTCTGAAGGCGAACGTTTCGACAATAACTACCGCAAACTCTTTATGCATATGGAAGAACATATCAAGTTAGCGATGCAAACTGATAGATCAGACCGCCATGAGAATGGTGAGCGCGGATGGACACCACCGCCAAAAGGTTATGCAGATCACCTTAAGCAAGAGTAACTCTTTCGCATGATTATTGAGCCACCCCCTTGAAATTCGGTGGTATGGCTACGATGTATGTCAAACGATAGTAAACCGAGGTGAAATTGCCTCGGTTTAACTTTAAGCACAGTCGAAAGACCTTAAATAAAAAGCAGCTATGACTTCAACAACACAAGATTCAGCACCTTCTCTCGGAAAACAGTTGTTCAATATGACTTGGCCAATGCTGTTTGGTGTGCTGTCACTGATGAGCTTCCAACTCGTAGACAGTGCATTCATCGGGCAGCTAGGTGTTTTACCCCTCGCGGCTCAAGGCTTTACCTTACCGATTCAAATGATCATTATCGGTATTCAGGTGGGTCTAGGCATTGCAACGACCTCTGTAATTGCTAAAGCGATTGGCGCAAACCAAGAACGCTACGCCAAACAGCTTGGGGGGCTTGTCATCGCAATGGGTAGCGTGGGCGTTGCGTTGTTCTCTGTCATTATCTATTTGATCCGCGAGCCAATTCTACTACTGCTAAGTGCCCCTGAATCAGTACTGCCAATTATTGATAGCTACTGGGTTTATTGGTTAATCAGTGCGTGGACTGGTGCTGTACTCTATTTCTTATACAGTGTCTGTCGAGCTAATGGTAATACCATGTTGCCGGGCACCATGATGATGGTGACCAGTGCGCTCAACTTGGTGCTCGACCCTATTTTCATTTTCACTTTCGATATGGGCATCAACGGTGCGGCAATTGCGACCATTATCGCGTTCGGCTTAGGTATACTGTTTGTCGCTCCGAAAGTGACGAATAAGCACTGGATGCTCTTTGATTGGAGCGACCTAAATGTAGTAAAAAGCCTTCGCTCCATTGGCAATATTATGGGGCCAGCCATGATCAGCCAATTGCTGCCACCACTCTCTTCGATGCTCGCCACTAAGCTGCTGGCTAGCTACGGTACGGCTGCGGTTGCTGCATGGGCTCTTGGTTCAAGGTTCGAGTTTTTCGCCATTGTTTCCGTCCTTGCGCTCACCATGTCAATGCCGCCAATGGTCGGAAAATTGCTCGGCGCTAACAACCTTGTCGACATCCGAAAACTGGTCACTATCGCGGTCAAATTTGTGCTTGGTTTCCAACTTATTATCGCCATCGCGACTTGGCTTGGGTCAAACGGTTTGGCGGTTCTCATGACCAGTGAAGGAGAAGTGGAGTCCATTCTTAACTATCACCTGATGATTGTACCGTTTAGTTTAGGGCCACTAGGCATCTGTATGTTAATGGTTTCAATCAACAATGCTCTCGGGAAATCCTATACCGCTTTAACGATTTCAGCGCTGCGACTGTTTGCCTTCTTCTTACCTTGTTTATGGTTAGGGTCGCATTTTTATGGCATCCAAGGCCTGTTCTGGGGAGCGTTTATCGGCAATATTTTAGCGGGTATTTGTGCTTGGTCTATGTACCAAAATGCGCTGAACCAAGTCGAGTTAAAATTGCAACGAGGCTAACAACAAGCGGTTGCATTTTATACACGACAAAGATAGTCTAAAAATTCACCATCAATCGGAATGATTATGACTTTTATGTTTACCTACCTTTGGCTCCTTCTTCTCAATGCCTGTAGCCGGTAGGTAACACTGCGCCTGGCTACGAGAACGTAGCCAGCCTTGCTTTCTCGTAGCCTCCACTCTCAAAAGGATACGAGACGAATGACCGAAAAAACTCACACCGCCTCCTCAAGCACTTCATCTGCCACCCAATTTGGTATTTTGATGGCACTCGCGGGCTGCGTCCTTTTCTCTGTTAAACCGATATTTATTAAGATTGCTTATCAATATGGGGGAGACGCAACCTCTATCATGACGCTAAGAGCCTTTAGCTCGCTTCCGGTGTATTTGCTCATTTTCCTATTTTTGTGCCGACACAGAGAAAACCGCATCAAGGTCCAACGTTATGGCGTAAAAGCAGCGGCGATTGGCATCATGGGCTACTACCTAGCCAGTTTTTTAGATATCGCTTCACTGGCTCATATCTCAGCACAGCTTGAACGCCTACTGATCTTCCTTTTCCCAACTTTTGTTGTACTGATCAGTTGGGGGTTGTATGGCAGTAAACCAACTCGGGCCGTATTGTCTTCCGCGCTGATTGGCTATGTCGGTATCGGTTTTATTGTCTTTCATGACTTCAGTGCCTTTGGGGCCTCAGTTGTTTCCGGGAGTTTGCTCGCTATCACCTCCGCGTTGGTCTTTGCGTTCTATCTAGTTTGGAGTAAACCGCTTATTGGTCATTTAGGCAGCTCAATGTTTACCAGTATTGGCATGGGCAGCGCAGGGCTTGCGATTCTTGTTCACCTATCACTGAGTGATGCCTCGCCGACGGATTGGAGCATTGAGCTGATTACCATTGGTATTTTGCTCGGCATTTTTTGTACGGTGCTACCTTCTTATCTGATGGCTGCAGCCATGGCGAGGCTAAGCCCAACCACACTTAGCCTAACCAACAATATCGGCCCTGCCATCACCGCGGTTTTTGCCGTGATGGTGCTCGATGAGTTATTTACGATTTGGCATGCTATTGGCCTTATTCTGGTAGTTGCTTCAGTGTACACACTGAATAAAAAACGCTAAGGCGAATCAACCAATAAAGAAATTGCCCACATTCGGCTTTATTGAAGAACAAGTTCAGATTACTAAGGTGATCTCACTTCAATAAAGTCGTATGATTCACACTATCAATTTTTCATACACTTACATCATGACCACCAGAAATCATCACCCTATTCAAGGGGCTAGCTGGATGCTTACCGCAGGGCTAGCGTTTGCCATTGTTAACAGTCTTGCACAAGTTGCCAGCATTAATTTTGGGCTATCTTCAACCACCGTCGCCCTTATCCAATATGCCATTGCATTGGTCGTGATCCTTCCTTACTTAAAAACGTTAGGTATTGGCAAGTCTTTACGAACAGAGCACCTTGGTATGCATGTCTTCCGAGTGTTTCTATCTGTTATCGGCATTCAACTTTGGCTTTGGGCGCTCGCCTACCCTGTCCCGATTTGGCAAGGCATTGCGCTACTGATGACATCTCCACTATTTGCCACGGTAGGCTCGGGGTTATTCCTCAAAGAGAAAGTCGGAACCGCACGCTGGGCGGCGACTCTATCTGGCTTTGTTGGCGCGATGATCATTCTTGAACCATGGGCAGAAGACTTTAATTGGGCGACTTTACTCCCCGTTGGCGCCGCCTTCTTCTGGGCTTGCTATTCGTTAATGGTGAAAAAGCTCTCTTCTGACGACTCTCCTTCAACGATGGTGGTCTACCTTCTTATTTTGATCACGCCGTTTAATATCTTACTCGCATTACCTGATTGGCAAATGCCGAGCGGTGGGACTATTTGGCTAGTTCTGTTTGCTGCAGGTGCAATGACAGCGTTGGCTCAGTGGGCTATTGTAAAAGCGTATTCAGTCGCAGATGCCTCTTTCGTACAACCGTTTGATCATGCAAAGCTGCCATTGAACGTATTAGCAGGTTGGGCTGTATTTGGCTGGGTTCCACCAGGAAGGTTGTGGTTAGGCGCCGCTATCATTATTGCTTCTGTCGCGTTCATCACTCGCTGGGAAACAAAAAGATCAAAATAGCTGAAAGATAAGCCATCTGACGCCGTTCTAATTAGTCATAGGCATTTAAGGAGAGCAATCTATGACAAGTCCAATAAAACTAACACTCTATAAATGGGCTGGTAGCTGGGGACCATTTAAAGTGAACATTCCATGTGGTGAATGTACGCTAACCAAAGATATCCTAGCTGATACCTTTGAAAATGAATTGGCGGGCATCCCGATAGAGTTGGAAGTGAAAGATTGGCTTTCTCATTGGTGGGAACCATTAAAAGTTGGCGCTTGGCATGCGCCGATCCTGATGGTCGAAGGTAAAGTCGTTAGCCAAGGCGAGGCACTCAACCGCGGAGTCTTAGTTCAGTCGGTGATTCAAGAATGGACAAAGCACGACACCCTTAAAGGCAATATTGTTTATGGTAAAGCCACTTGTCCGTACTGCGTGAAAGCGAAGAAAATCTTAGATGAAGCTGGTATCGACTATCACTATTACGATGTCGTCAAAGACAGTGCGGCCTTGTATCGAATGATTCCAGAAGTTAAGGCAATCATCGGCGAGAAAACCCCTGTAACGGTGCCTCAAATCTGGTTGGATGGCCATTATATTGGCGGTGCTGATAACCTAACTGCATGGATTGAGGAAAAGGGGCTGAGCACAGTGCCGGATAACGTCGTTTCATTGTAGCGCCCAAACAAAAAGCCCCGCTGTTCTCAGCGGGGCTTTTGACTAAGCTCGAGACTCGTCGAGATTAGAAAAATCCATTTCACTTATGCGATTATTTCGCCAGTTTCTTCATCATTCGTTTGATGAAAGAGGCTTTCTTCGCTTTAGGCTTACCATAAAGTGCTTCATGCATAGCTTGCTTAGCGATCATTTGACCAATGTATGCATTGCCTAGTTCGTGATTCATGTTTATCTCCCAAAAATGGAAGCGTGATTTTAATCACATTTAACACTAAAACAAGAACTAAATCACATTATTAAGCGCGTTTAGGTTGCGTATAGGCTTTACCCGCCGCTTGGTACGTATCTTTACGCTTCACATCAAACATAACGTCGAAGAACCAAGCAACGAATCGAATCACATCTTCACCTTCATCCATTACGTGCTCAACAAACTCTTGCTCCTCGCCTTGCTCGTTTTCTTGCACTGTCACATGATAAACACGCTTCGCGCCGTCAACTTCTGCAAGCGCGAACTGACCAGATAAAGACTGTGCAGCTTCTGACACTTCACCATCTTCAGACGCTTTTAACAGCTCTAGTGCCTGTGGTAAGTTTTCTTTCTCACATAGTGACTTAACTAAAGTTTCAAACTCTTTGTGTTCCATCGTTTTTATCTCGGTATGTCAATTTTTCCGGCATTGTACCCTCAACTGCCTATCAAGCAAACTCTTGCTGTGCAGCAGCTACCTTCTTAGATGCAATGAGGACATAAGCCATGGTGATTGCAGCGAGTAAATAGAACACCCCCATAGCAAATTGGCTCTGAACCCAGTATTCAACCAAATACCCTCCAAATAGACCTGCTAGGCACATTTGAACGGAGCCTGATAACGCTGACACCGAACCTGCTTGCCGTTTGTGCGGCTCAAGTAGCATGCTAATTGATAGCGGGAACGAAATACCTTGAGCAACCGTCAGCCAAGTAAATGCCCAAACAAGATTGAACAACGAGACCGGTGTAGCGACTAACCAAACTCCCGCCAAGGCCATAATTGAGATAGCTAGCGTCATCAACTGACGCGTCGACAGATATCGATTTAGTACATTCAACGTAAGACTGCCAGCCATAAGACCAGCCGAAGGAATGATCATTACCGAACCATACTCTGCAGCCGTCAGGCCTAAGTTATGTTGCAAGATGAAAGGCATCACAGAGAGAGAGACCAAACTCGCAAGATAACTAATCCAGTTATAGCAGGCGCTAGAGATCACCTGCTTATTCGTCATTAACAGGCCGTAATTCTTTATCACACTACGAAGATTAAAACGGGATTTACCGTAGTTCATGGTTTCAGGCAAAATGAAATAGCCGAGTGTAAAGATCGCAATCAGATACAGTAAAACAAACATAAATACTGCCTCCCACCCTAAGTAGAATGAGATCCAGCCGCCTAAAACTGGCGCAACAATTGGCATAATGGAAGCTGTGACCGAGATATAAGATAACGCTTTGGTCAGTTGAACCCCTTCATAGCTGTCCCGTAGTACACTACGGCCGAGGACAGAAGCACTACCCGCCCCTAAGCCTTGCAGCAAACGGCCTACCGTCAGAATCGACAAACTGTCCGTGTTAGTAATGCACATCACGGTACCAATTAGGTAAATACCTTGGCCGATAATAAACACAGGTCTGCGACCTATCGCATCGGAGAGTGGACCATAGAATAGTTGGGAAGCACCAAAACCGACCAAAAATAGAGTCACTAAAAGTTGGATGTCAGCTTGGTTGGCCTGTAAAGATTCACTGATCATCGGCAGAGACGGTAGATAGATACTCACACCAACCTGCCCTGTCGCAATGATCATCATGGCTAATAAAATTGGGGTTTTCTTCATAGCGTCTCCTAAATCAATTATCTTTAATTGGAGTTTATATGCGTCCTGATTGAATGATAATATGGCAAAATGGAAAGTGATTAAGTCCTACAAAGAAACAATAAGAGTGAGTTATGGATTGGATTCAAAGTGTTCAGAGTTATATTCGTGTTGTAGACGAGGGCAGCTTCAATGGGGCCGCGCGAAAGCTCAACACAACAAGTTCAGCGATCAGCAAACGTATCCACTGGCTTGAAGAACGTATTGGTGCGCAGCTGTTAAAACGCACTACTCGCTCTGTCACCCAAACCGAAGCAGGAGCCTTGTTCTATGAACGCGCAAAGGTTCAGTTAGATGGCTGGCAATCTATTGTCGACGAAACTCGCTCTGTTTCAGAAACGCCTGTTGGGCTATTGAAAATTGGGGCAACTCTCGCAGTAGGCTCGAAGTTTCTGGTGCAATATCTTAATGACTTCCTGAAGATGTATCCCGATATCCGCATCCAGCTGATTACGACGACTCCAGGTCAACTCCCAGCACTCAGTCTGGACCTCTTCATTAGCAGAGAGATTGAACAGCTCAATTCGTTGAGTTTTAAAGCGACACCTCTTTTCGAACATAAAGCAGGTTTTTACGCCTCACCTGACTACATAAAACAACACGGGGAGCCACAAAACGTCGAGCAACTCGCTCAACACAATATGCTTAATTGGGGAGAACGTACGCAAAGAGAATACATTTTGACCAATGGGAGAAAGCTATCGCTCAGCGGCAACTTTGCCACAACCAACCCTGAAGCTTTGTTTTATGCAGCCAAAAGTGGCATGGGAATCTTGCTGACAAATGATGTGATGATCAAAGAAGAGCTGAGAGTCGGTACACTTAAACGAATCTTACCGAGTATCACGGCTGATGAGGCTTTGGTCTATGCTTATTATCCTAAACTTGATTACCAACACACGAGAACGAAACTGTTTTTGGACTATTTAAAAGCACGCCTATCTAAAGAGCAATCACAGTAATCAACCCCGCTTGACCTACTCCTGCAATTAGTTTTCATTTAAGTTTGCAAATGTATGCATCCAGTACCATATTTAAAGAGTAACCCAACCGATAAAGAAGTGACATAAGTCGCAATAATAGTGAGTTACTCGATATGGCTAGGACATCATCTGTACCAGATACGCTAAGTGTGGAAACACTTGGCGAAACATTAAGCTTGGACGGTCTCGAACTGCTAAACAAAGCGACCTATGAGCTCCACAATTATGCAAACTCGTTTTGCACCTGCGTGATTGAATTTGATCAATTTACGCCGAAATCTGTCTTACTTGCCTCCGCTAGTGACTTAAGACTGCAGCGAACTCACTGTAATACACCATTGAGTCGTAGCACATGGGCGTTTGTCATTCAGTCTAATCAAGAGTATACACTGTGCCAAAACCAAGCGTCTTCCAGACACCCGAGTGAACAGTTTATTTTCGACAATAACATCGAGTCTTACATCGCTGTGCCATTGAAAGCGACAAATGGAGAAACACTGGGCGTTTTGCTTTCCACATTCAATAATGAAATAGAACCAGGCGAGACCGAACACCTCGTTGAAGCGCATAAGCTTTTTGCTAGTATCGTCACTCACAACCTAAGGGCAAAGTGGTTATCTGCTCGTTCAGAAACCTTAGTTGACCAACTTAGCTATGAGGTTTCTCATGACAACCTCACTGGTTTGCTAAATCGCAGTTACTTATCTGACAAGATCGAGCGCCTGAATGAGATGAACATCGACTCGTTCACTCTCGCTTATATCGATATCGACAACTTCAAATCAATCAATGATTTATATGGTAACTACATCGGCGACCAAATCATTAAGTTTGTTGCAAATACCATTAAACTTTCCATCAAAGATAAGCATTTAGCGTTTCGAATAGCGGGTGATGAGTTTGCATTTATCACCTTATCTGGTGACCCATTCGAAATCTGCCACACCATCATCAACAAACTTGAAAAAGGCTATCAAGATCCCGCACACAATATCAAATTCAGTGTCAGCATTGGACTTGCCAAAAGTGCAGGACTAAACGTGACAGCCGATCAGATCATACTTAACGCCAGTTTGGCACTCAAAGATTGTAAGCAATCAAGGCATATCAATGTGCAGTGTTACGACACGCATTTAAGTGCGCAGTACTACCGCCGAGCCTTAATTATCGACGCTCTACGAAGTGAACTGGCAAAAGAAACGATCAGCGATGGTGAAATTTATGTTGTAGCTCAACCTATTGTCGAGCGAAACAAAAAACAATGGAATTACTATGAAATTCTAGCACGTTGGCACAGCAAAGCGCTCGGAGCGATCTCTCCGCTAGAGTTCATCGAAGCTGCTGAGCAATCCGGACTGATTGTCGAATTTGGCGAACGTATTGTTGAACTTGCCTGTAAGGCAAAAGTTGCGCTAGAAAACGGACTAGGCCATAAAATAAAATTGGGACTTAACTGTTCAGCCCATGAGTTAAACAATTCTGAACGATACTTACAGCACCTGATCGACACGATACAACGCTATAATTTCACTCCAGAAGAGTTCACGATTGAGCTAACGGAAACCGTACTATTGTCTCAAACCGATGAAGTCAAAAAAATTCTGACCAAGTTGCGCCTACTTGGATTCACCGTTGCCCTTGATGATTTCGGCACTGGTTACTCCAGTCTCAACTACATCCACAGCTACCCCATTGACTGTATTAAAATTGACTCGACGTTTATCAATAACATGCTGAGTAATGAAACGGCTGAACGCGTAGTTTGGTTGATCGTTCAATTAGCTAAACAGTTAGAGGTCAAACTGATAGCGGAAGGGGTAGAAAATCAAGAAGCTTTAGAGAAGCTCTATGCAATGGGGTGTAACTTAATTCAAGGTTACTACTTTTCAAAACCTGAAACACCAGAACAGTTAATTAGTCACAGTTATGAGCGACTAGAACAGCAGCAAGTTTCTAATGGGTAAACTTACGGCTATAACAAAGAGTCAAAAGTGGTTAGAACGGGACTTCAACTTGCATCATCACGTCGCCATTTCTTTCCTCATGCCAGCGATAATCGAATCGCATGCGAGGCTCACCAGTGTTCATATCACCAAAGCCAAGGCTAAGCTGTAAGCCATGACTTTTGATCCACTCTTCCGTATCCATACTAGAAAGTTGATCTTCAAGCTCGCTCGGAACCCATACGCCTAAACCAATATAATTTGAAGATAAGCTCTTGGTTAAAATTGGGTTGCTGTCATTTTGTAACAGCCATTCCGACCAATACGCAGAGTAGTCTGTTGAGTCCTTGGCCATATAGCTGCTGATTGAATCTATAGACTTAGCGGTATAACCAATACCATCAAGTATAGAAAAACAGACACCTTGCTGCCCTAACATTACTGATTGAGAACTGGAGCTGCTGCCATACATCTCACACGCATTTGAAACAGAAGACAGCAATAAAGCCCCCCATATCAATCCGCACTTTGACATTCACGCCTCTTATATATCGTACACTAGACCATATAATAATACTCTTTTTCGGCAAGTTTGCGACATACTTTTGGGGTTGTGAGGTTAGAAATATCTTTTTTATCAATTAGCGCATTACGAATATCTGTGCTTCGTACTTTCACCTGCTCTGGGCAACTCAACACGCGCCACCTCTCTATAATTTCTTCGGCTTTGTAAAACTTTGAAAAGTTGAAGAAATTGTCTGGCCCCATAACAAAGGTAAGCTCACTATCAGGATAACGAGACTGCAATTCATCCAAGACCGCATAGGTTGTCACACTGCTTCCCGGTTGAAGAAGATCTTCTTCAACCGTAGAGCGTTCGACATTTGTGGCCACGAGCTCTTGAATGAAAACATCCACCAGCTCACAGCGCACAGAGTACTCAAGCATCTGCTTTCCCCAAGCATGAGCGATACTTGGCAACAACAGAACTCGATCAAAATGGTTTAGGGACTCTATAACACTCTTATGTCCAAGGCTTGGCGGATTAAATGCACTACCAAATACGGCAATTTTGCTCATTGTTGTTCTTCACTATCAGGGAAAACCGCGATCACAGTTTTCTAATTTATTGATTGAGGTATGATATAAAGATGTGATTTTAACACGTTCACTTCAAGATTCAGAATTTGGTCTGAGGTAGACCTGTTAAAGTCACCAGTTAGACTCATAATTTTAAACCATATTGCTTGCAGGAAGGAAACATAATGGAACAGCTGATTCGCGACGAAATGCGCGTTTTGCCATCAATTGACCCTCATTTTGAAATTACTCGTCGCGTGGATTTTATTAAGCGCAAATTACAAGAGTCTGGGTGCAAGTCGCTTATTCTCGGCATTAGTGGCGGTGTCGATTCAACAACTTGCGGCCGCCTAGCCCAACTTGCTGTTAACCAGCTCAATGAAGAAAGCAATGCTGGTTATCAGTTTATCGCCGTTCGTTTACCTTACGGTGATCAGAAAGATGAAGACGAAGCACAGTTGGCGCTACAGTTTATCCAACCTACGCACTCTGTATCGGTTAACATCAAAGCGGGTGTTGACGGCTTACATGCTGCAAGTCATATCGCTCTGGAAGGTACTGGCCTACTTCCCGAAGACAAGGCTAAAGTTGACTTCGTAAAAGGCAACGTCAAAGCGCGCGCGCGTATGGTTGCTCAGTACGAAATCGCTGGCTATGTTGGCGGCTTGGTCATTGGTACAGATCACTCAGCCGAAAACATCACTGGTTTCTACACTAAGTTTGGTGATGGCGCATGCGACATGGCACCATTGTTTGGTCTCAGTAAGCGTCAAGTACGTGAACTTGCTGCGACACTTGGCGCGCCTGAACAGCTGGTTAAGAAAGTGCCTACCGCAGACCTTGAAGAACTTGCCCCTCAGAAAGCGGATGAAGACGCGCTCAACCTTAGCTATGAGCAAATCGACGATTTCTTAGAAGGTAAAGTAGTCTCTCAAGAGGTTACCGACCGTTTAGTGCATATTTACAAAATCACTCAACACAAACGCCAGCCGATCCCTACCATCTACGACTAACGTGATATTGGCTCTATCGAAGCGTTGGTAGGGCCAACATTTGCTCGCTATTCCAATCAATGATTGTTGCTAAGAATTGTGACCAACGCAAGCCTAAGCCGTCTATTAACTAACCAAATCTTGACCAAACTAACTAGCGAGTCAGACAGTTTTTCACTACACTGTGTCGAATAGTTCTCAACCCTTTAAAATAGGCGCCTGTTTTCGAGCCTATTCTTTTTTGCCTTTTATATATCGACGTAAAATTAGTGTATAAAAATATGGAACAAGATAAATTTACTAATATTTATCGATTACCGACTGCTGTGCAGATTCGTATCGGTAAGTGGCAACAAACCTTTAACGGTACCTCCGATCTTGTCATGCACCAAGCTATCGATGTTAGAAACAAGCAGTACCGAAAGCCGAACTTTTTCCCTAGTGGATGGAGTGTTCAACTTTTTGATAAAGAAGACATTTCTATCACCAATCATGGCAAATATATCCAGACAGCCATGAGAACAATGCTCGACCGTAAAGTCTCTTATAAGCGTATTTATCTTTCTCGATTACCACTAGACGTCGCAGAGCCTGGCTTACTCGCTTTTAAGCAAGAATGGATATCAAAGCACAATCGCGTCGCGCGTAAATACAACCAGATTAAGAAAAAGCAGTTTATTAGATTTGCAATGGAAGAAGTTGAAACCCTCTACCCTTCTATTCCCAAAAGCGAATTTGACGTACAACTGTGGAACAAACTGGTTGCCTCTGAGCTTGGTAGTCCTAAAAAGTTTGATAATCCATACTTTGTTAAGAAAGCTAAAGTTTAGTAGCGCTTAAGTAAACGTTAAAGACGTAACCATCGTATATATCCATGCAAGCCAAATCATTGTGTTTGGCTTGATGACATCGCATATTAGTACTTTTCTAAGATCTCTTCATAGCGACTACTACCAGATTCATCTGTTTTCTTGAGCATGTTGAGGCCTCTTTGCAATTTTTCAGCAACGACTTTGTCTGTCTTCTTATTAACCGCAAAGTAAACTTGTCCCTCATGGACCAAATAAACAGGTTCAAACAAATCGGGGTCTATCCCGACTTGTCGCGACCACCAATACGCCGCTCTTTCTGAGTAGACAAAGAGATCAATACGTTTTTTCATCAGCTGTTCAGCTAATACCGTAACGTAGGACGCTTCTTGCATAGAATCTCTTGGGATGCCCAACGCAAGAAGACTTTGCTCACCAATGTCATCTCTAATCACACCGATTCTGTAGTTGGCCATCTCGAGTGGGTCTTGGATTTGGATGTTAGCGTCTTTACGGGCCAAGACCACTACTCTGATATCAAGAATAGGTCCGACCCAATCAAACAAACCTTCACGATGCTCTGAGCGTGTAGTCGAAAATAGAACTGAGTTTTCATGGGTTAGCACCGTTCGATATGAACGAGCCCATGGTTGTAGCGTGACCTGAGACAGTGTAACGGGCTCATTAACGAGTGCACTAGCCTCTAGCAATACATCGACAGAATAGCCAGTAATGATGTCATCAACGATGTAATTTGCTGGCGGATAGCTTTCTGTGTAGAAAGAAATTTCTCTTAAATCACTCGTTGAACTAAAGGCTGGAGAAATCGCAAAGTACGTCATAAATATGACAATTACCTTGCGTAACGAATCATATCGAGTCATATAACGACCCCCTTTGCTGCTGCCTAACATTAAAGTTAGTTCAGAGCAGTAAAGTTCTAAAGGGGTCGAAGAAATTAAATCAGTCCGTTACGGCTTAGTGCTCGTTTAACGCTGGAGCACATTTTTCCAAAACGGCGTATCTCGTCAAACTGGGGAGCAATGCCTCTATCGAGCGCAGACTCCCAATAACTGAGATCCGAATCAACCATTTCGAGTAACTTTTTCGGGCAACCAATGCAGCTACCTTTACTTCCACAAACAAACGTTTCTGATTCATACAACGGCAGTGTGTTTTTCACCTGCGTAATGATGTCACGCATTGCGGTCGCTCGATCTGGTTTTCTTTCTAGATTCACTTTTTCTACTCAGAAAAATGGAGAGAGCGCGATTATAGTCCTCACTTTCCTTTTTCCAATACCCATAAAGAGTGAGTGTCTATTTATTAGGCTTTTGCCCATTTAGGATTGGAAGCGGAGGGGGTTGCCAAACGCGCTGGTTTTATCCATAGTCAACGGACCTCAACCCAAACATGGAAGGCCCAATGAGTAAGCGACCAACAGAAAATGACGTGCTGAGTTTTTGGTTCAACGAGCTTGAACCTAAAGACTGGTTCGTGAGCAGTAGCGAGGTAGACAAAACCATCACGGCCCGTTTCAGCGCATTGCTAGACAGCGCCGCTCAGTGCGAGCTATTAACGTGGCGGAAGTCAGCAAAAGGTCGTTTGGCCGAAATCATTGTTCTAGACCAGTTTTCCCGCAATATTCATCGCAATAGCGCCAAAGCCTTTAGCCAAGACCCGCTTGCTTTAGCGCTCGCCCAAGAAGCCATTGCTCTAGGACTGGACAAAGAGTTAAACACTATCGAGTGCAGCTTTCTCTATATGCCATTCATGCACAGTGAGTCAGCAAGTATTCACCAGCAAGCGGTCGAGCTATTTAACCAACCAGGGCTCGAGAATAACTATGACTTCGAGCTCAAACATAAAGTGATTATTGACCGTTTTGGCCGCTACCCTCATCGCAATGAGATTTTGGGTAGAGCAAGCACCACTGAAGAAATCGAGTTTTTAACTCAGCCAGGCTCTAGCTTCTAACGATTAGACCATCGATGTAAAAACGCTCCCAATATTGAGGGAGCGTTTTTGTATCAATCAAATTCAATAACTACGACTGACAAATTCCACTTCTTCGACTTGATGAATGTTATTGGTATATGAGGCAAGCGCATACATTACATTCGCGAGTAGGTTGGCGTAGCGGAAGAGAATTGGCGCGGGCGATTTCTTTCCAGAGTGTTCAACAGCAACAAGAGCGCGGACAATTTTCTTGGCTTGAGTCCGGCACAAATGCAACTCTGCGGAAACTGGATGACCACCGGGTAAGACAAAACCTCGGAAACCTCCATCGAGCTTTTCCCTTAACACATTGTAATCATCATAGAGCTCCTTCAATTGAGCTTCATCAATCGCAAGCTTGCCTCGAACAGAGCCATTAAGATGGTACACATTAGGTTGTACGCGACCTAAAATATCACGGCTTAGCGCATCTAGTTCCATTGTCAGCACTAGACCAATGCGGCTACATAGCTCGTCAGCAGCAATTTCAAAATCACACACTGGACTATCTTCGTAAATAAACGGGTAACAGATTTCTCCGTGATCTTTACTAACTGGTCGCATTCTACCCCCAACGGTCTAAGTGATAAGTAAAAAGAAAGGAGCCCTATGGCTCCTTTAGTATGGCTTAGATTACCTAGAAACAACGATCAACTAAATAAGTTTCTGATTATGCATTAGAGACTTTTTTGTGCCCTTGCTCAAGGTGGACAAAATCAACTAAGTCATCACCGGATACTTGGTACGCTTGACCAAAGCCTTTAACGAACAAGCCTTGCTCTGGCTTAAGATTGAACAAGACGAAATCCTGCAGTTGGCTGAGGCCATCAATGATTTCACCAAAACGATCTTTCAATTGGTTAACAACTGGCTGCCACTGTTCAGAGTCACGTTCGACAACGCTTGCAACCGCATCAAAGGTTAGGCGCTTACGAGCAAACAACTGCTTCGAGCTGTCCTCATCTTCTATCATCATGATAGAAACATTTGGGTTTGCTTGTAGATTGCGGGCATGACGCGCGATCTCGGAAATAAGTACGAAATAGCCATCTTGGTTTTGTACATAAGGAGCATAGCTTACGTTCGGGCGACCATTCTCATCAACTGTCGCTAATTGAAGCGTACGACGCTCCTGACGAAACTCTTTAATTTCAGGGCCTAAACGTCCTTGCAGTCGCTCTTGTTTTACTTGTTGATCCATTTAAATACTCCTGACTTCTTCTATAATTTTTTATCGATTAATGACTAAATTCTTTCTGCCATTGCTTAAAAGTCGCGACTTGTTCTTCGATAAGCTCCCGCTTCTCATTTCGGCCTAGGTAGACTTTAAACACGTTGTTGCCTGCTTCGCAGAAAAAGCCGAAGTAATGGCTCTCTCGGCCCATAAATGGCTTACTGACTAGAGCAATATTCTTAATGTTATCCAGTTTCAGATGACCGTGAAGCTCGCCTTCACGGCCCATTAAGTTGTAATAACCTCGGGCTACTTTTCCTTTTGGGAATGGCGCCTTCACTTCAAAAATCGATCCAAAAGAATGAACAATTGTCGTGACTGGGCCAAAACCGACCAAGCTTTCTAATATCGACTGCGCCTGCTCTCCCCCGACGAGCGCAACCATCTCTTCTGGTAACGCTGCTACGGCTTCAAACTCTGATACATTCAATTTTTCCGCTATTGCTGCGGGCAATAGTTTCGGCTCTTGCTCAATCAACTGAGCGACTTGTTGTTTTAGTGCTTCCATCGTTCATTCCATTTCATCCGTCATACATAAACCTAGCACACACCCTATGGCAGGAGGTGCATCGTCGTTTATCCCTTACAAAAGATTCATCAAATTTATAAATAACCAATACTTAATAACCCTTTCAGCGCTTGTCCGCTCTGGCTTCACATGGCTATCTCAAAAACTGGACTCGATCATAAGATGGAGATAATGATAATGCAATTGATAATTGATCTTATTTGCATTGTGGGTGATAATCTTCTCCCGTTTTGGAATTGAAAATCGTCGACAGAGGACAATGTGAACATCAAGCGATACACCATAGCAGGTAGCCTGTCACTAGCCGTTCATGCTGCGCTTGTGTTCGTCGCGCAAGAGCCTAAAGCTTTTGCTATGCCCGCAGGAGCGCAGTCCAATTCGGTTTCCATCAACTTTAAGGCCGCCACTGCACCGCCTCCACCAACGACGACAGCAGAGCCTGTAACTAAAGCAGCGCCAACGCCTGAACCCGAGCAGAAGATAGCGCCACCTGAGCCTAAAAAGACGGTAAAAAAAACCACCACGACCAAGAAAAAACCGGTGGTAAAGAAAAAGACTACTGAGGTTAAGCCTAAGCATACTCAGCCAAAAGCGAAGAAAACGCCCGCGACCAAAGCTGAACACAAGCCCATAGAAAAAATGGCTAAGAAACAACCAAAGCCTACCGAGTCAGAACCGCAGGCTAAACCACAGCAAGTAAACCGCGGTGCGAGTGCTCAGCCCGTTATGGTTGAAAGACCCTCATTTTTAACCCGTCCAAGTGCACCCAAATATCCTCGCCTTGCAAGAAAGCGAGGCGTTGAAGGTGTTGCGCTTTACGAGGTATGGCTAGATGAAGATGGCCATCAAGTGAAACAAGTTCTGGTTTCCTCATCCGGTGCAACCATGCTCGACAAATCTGCGCTAGACGCGATCAAAAAATGGAAATTCTCCCCTCATACGGTTGGCGGTCAAAAGATGGCTCACCGCGTGCAAATCCCAGTTCGTTTTAAGTTGGATCGATAATGGAACAATTACAGCAAATACAACAACAGCTTGGTTTAATGGCTTGGCCTCTTATCATCTGTTCAGCCCTAACCCTTATGATTATCGCAGAGCGTCTGTTCCAAGTTGTTATTAGTCTTGGCGTCGGTAAACGAGCAATACGTCGAGAGCTTAGTAATATCAGCCCAACCCGCAGCAATGATATCGAAGCGTTAGCCGAGCAACTTTCTCCACGTCGACCACTGCTCTACAAGGGCGTCGCTATGGTGCTTGCTCATCACTCTTTTCCGAAAACTCTAAGGGAAGACGCCGCGGGTATGTGGCTACAAGAAAAGCGCCACCAGCTCAACTCAGGGTTACGCTTACTGACTCTAATTGGCGTGATCAGTCCTTTAATTGGACTTCTTGGTACGGTGCTTGGCCTTATTGAGATGTTTAAAGGCGTCGCAGCTTCTAGCGGAAACATTACGCCGAATGATCTTGCTGATGGCCTAGGCTTAGCGATGCGAACAACAGCAGCTGGCTTGTTGATTGCGCTTCCTGCGATCGCCGGAGCACAATTGCTCGGGCTCTGGGCCGACAAAGTGATGGCAAAGCTAGAGCATACTCTAAACTACGTTAACTTGTGGCTTGAAGGTATTAGCCTGCAACACGTATCGCCAGATAACCAAATCAACAAACGCCCTCATGTTGAGACGACACCATGATTAAGGTCAAGAGTGAAGAGAATCGTTTTGGCCTGACACCCGACCTCACCCCCCTACTCGACATCATTTTTATTGTGATGGTGTTTTTGATGTTAACCGCGGCCGTGAAGTTAGATTCTATCGAGGTGGATTTACCTGCGGCCGACTCAGATGCGGTCTCGGCGGTCGATACTCAATCTCTCACCATCAATATTCTAGACTCCGAACCTTACTGGGCAATTGATGGCAAAGAGTACATCGACTGGGAAAACTTTAAGCTCGCCCTATTAGAAGAGCACCGCTCTCACAAAAGGTCAATTGTGATTGGCGCAGATAAAACCGCCGATGTTCAGCACCTTGTTAAGCTTCTCGCCTTCTTACAAGAAAACGGGATTCAAGCCACACAGCTTCTCACGGAAGAATCAAAATAATAGAGTTCAATATGAATAAGAAAACGCTTCTCACGACATTTGTCGGCCTATCTTTATCGCTACTGGCGACCTCATCTTCCGCCAACGAGCGCATTATCAGCGCAGGTAGTGCGGTGACTGAATTGATCTTTGCGCTTGAGCAACAAGACAAGTTGGTTGCCGTTGACGTTACCAGTGAATTACCAGCAGATAAGCCGTTACCTAAAGTGGGTTATCACCGACGCCTATCTGCTGAAGGGTTATTGGCATTGGGCGCAAACCGCCTTATCGGTTCTGACGAGATGGGACCACAAACAACACTCGACCAACTATGTTCAGCAGGCGTTAAAGTGAATATCGTCAACACTAAGTCGACGCCTCAAGGGTTGTTGCAACGCATCGATGAAATTGCCGAACTGACAGACTCTCAAAACAAAGCCAGCGAGTTAATAGCGCAGGTAACGGCACAAATTGCCAGTCTAGAAAGCAACAAAGCACAACAGAACACAGCTAAAAAGGTGTTGTTCTTACTTATTCACGAAGGACGTCCAGCTAACGTGGCCGGCAGCGATACTACGCCGAATGCAATCATCGAACTTGCTGGAGGCATCAACCCAGCAGCCGATAAACTGAGCTCGTATAAGCCACTGTCGAATGAAGCTATCGTTGAAATGCAGCCTGACGTCATTTTAGTCAGTGGCCGCAGCTACAAAACACTAGGTGGAGCAGATGAAATTCTTAAAAAACTGCCGCTACTTGCAGCAACGCCCGCAGGCAAGAACAAGCAGTTTATCCAGATTAATGGGCATGCGTTAGTGGGTGGTTTAGGCTTAAAAAGCCTGTCAGAAGCTGAGCGTTTAAGCGAATTACTCAAATAACGAGAAGCATTTATGTTGTTACGTCGCCTTTCGCTACCGTTTATCATCTCGCTGTTTACCGCAGCGCTAGTCGTCACCACCATTGGATCTATCACTGTCGGTCCGATGAATATTGGGTTCTGGGACAGTGTCCAAAGCTTAGTGTTACGATCTGAGCAGTTGGCCCCTCACATCAACTTAGTCATTCATGAAATCCGTTTTCCTCGTACCATCCTATGCATGCTAGTTGGCGCGATTTTGGCAGTGTGCGGAACCGTAATGCAGGGGTTATTTCGCAATCCACTCGCAGAGCCAGGGATCATCGGCGTGTCTGCGGGGGCATCTTTGGGGGCGGCGCTAGCTATCGTATTGTTTGCCGATCTTAGCGAGCAGTACCCACAATTTATGAACTTTGCCGCTGTGCCTGTGTTTGCCTTTCTTGGAGGAGCCTTAACAACAGTGCTCGTCTACAAGTTAGGCACGAGTAAAATGGGCACATCGGTCACCATCATGCTATTGGCCGGCGTTGCTATCAGTGCTTTATCAGGCGCGGGGATTGGCTTTATGAACTTCATCGCTGATGATCAGATGCTACGCGATTTATCGCTGTGGTCTATGGGATCATTAGCAGGGGCGAACTGGAGTAGCATTATGTTATGCGTGGTAACTTTAGTTGGCCTTATGTTTGTTTTCGTCAAGAAATCCATGGCACTCAATGCCCTACTTCTCGGTGAAGCGGAAGCAAATCACCTCGGTATCCCTGTCCAGCGATTGAAACGTCAGCTTATTTTATTAACCGCCGTCGGTGTTGGCGTAACAGTGAGTGTTTCTGGAATGATCGGCTTTATCGGCTTAGTCATTCCCCATTTGGGTCGAATGCTATCCGGTCCAGACCATCGCACTCTACTCCCAATCTCAGCCCTGATGGGAGCCTTACTACTCACCTTTGCCGATATGTTTTCGCGCGTCGTGGTGGCTCCGGCAGAACTGCCTGTAGGCATTGTGACCGCGTTGATTGGCGCACCATTTTTCATCTACTTACTGTTCAAACAAAAAGGAAAAATCATCTGATGAGTAAGGTCGTTCTTTCAGGGAAGCATATTTCCATTCAGTTTGGACAGCGTAAGATTCTAGATGACATCACGATCAATATTCGTGCTGGAGAAGTCACCACACTTTTGGGTCCAAACGGAGCGGGTAAAAGCACCTTGCTAAAACTGTTATGTGGCGAAATCACCTCCGACAGTGATATCAGCTATTTTGGCCACAAACGCAAAGACTGGAAGCAAGCAGAACTCGCCAAGCACTTAGGAATGCTCCCTCAACATAGCACTCTCAGCTTCCCCTTTTTAGCTCGCGAGGTCGTCGAGTTAGGAGCTATTCCTTTAAACATACCGAACACGCAAGCTCACGCTTTAGCTGACAAGTACATGGCGATGACGGAAGTCACTCACCTAAGCGACAGGCTCTATCCTTCATTATCAGGGGGAGAGAAACAGCGTCTTCATTTAGCACGAGTGTTGGTTCAACTCGATCAAGCGGGCGACAAAAAAATCCTGATGCTCGATGAGCCAACTTCGGCACTCGATCTTGCCCACCAGCACAATACGCTTAAAATCGCCCGCTATTTGGCCGACGAGTTTAATACCGCCGTGGTGGTTGTCTTACATGACCTCAACTTAGCCGCTCAATATTCAGATCGCCTGGTCATGCTGCACCAAGGAAAAGTAGTCTGCGATGCCCCCCCTCAGGGCGCGCTGAACTCTAATTTAATCCGACAAGTTTACGGCTATGACTCACTGATCACCCCACACCCAACACTCGGTTTCCCGATGGTGTACCCAGCGGCATAAAGCAGTTCGATAGGTTTGCAAACCTTATCTATACTAAGGTTATTGCGCTTGAGGAACTCTTTCTAATGCTTCGATTTACTGACATCATCGTGGTCTGCGTTATCACACTCGCAAGCTTCACCGCCTATGCCCACAACACGAAATTAACTCATGTCAGAGTGTGTGGTGACGCCATTGATTGGCCGCCTTACACTTATGTTAAAGATGAGGAGGCATACGGGTTTGATATTGATGTCCTCAACGAAGCCTTGATGGCGCAGGGAGTCAGCTATCAAATTACCATGACCTCATGGTCACGCTGTTTGAAAGGAACGAAAAGTGGCGAATTTGATTTAGCAGTCAGCGCTTCATTCAACAGTAAGCGAGATAAAGACTATATCTATACCGAGTGGTACTACAGCATTACCCCTTATTACATCTACTCAACTCAGCGCTTTCCTCAAGGCCTCAACATTACCAACATAAACGATCTATCTGAATATAAAGTATGTGGCAATCATGGCTACAACTACGCCGATTTTGGGCTTAATGAGATTATCCGTGGCGGTAACTCTGTCAAGGATGTGTTGACCAGACTTGAGCAAGGCAACTGTGAGGTTTACCTTAATTGGATTGAAATCATTGACGGGATCAAAACTATTTGGGGCCTTGACTATATTTCTGATGGTCTGGCAGCCAAACCGATCCCTGATATGTCGCCTCACAAATTCTATATGTTGATATCGAGAAAATTCTCCGCACACAACCAGCTAAAATCGATGTTAGATTCATACTTACGTACCGTGCGGAACCATCCTCAATCCGATTAGGTATCGGTCTCTCATCTCTTTCCTATACAGCGATTCAATAGACAATAAACCGCTGCTTGTAAGGCTGTACTATAGAAGTCGACGACGAAGCCCTGTGCGCTCTAGCACTCGAGTTGATATTTCTTCTACCGACAGTGAAGAGGTATTGATGTATGGGATAGCTTCTCGGCGAAACAGCGCTTCAACAGTTTGCAGCTCATGCAGACACTGCTCATTACTGGCATAGTCACTCCCCGCGAGTCGGTTTTCTCGAATTTCGGTCAATCGTTCTGGGTTGATGGTTAAGCCGAACAATTTATGGCGGTGAATTTCAAACTCTGGCAACAGTTTCATGCGCGCAAGATCATCATCAATGAAGGGGTAGTTCACCACGCGTAACCCAAACTGCATTGCCATATAAAGACTGGTGGGGGTTTTTCCACTGCGTGATACACCGAGTAGAATGATGTCAGCCTCTTCCAAGCCCTTTAACGTAATACCATCGTCGTGCGCTAAGGTGTATTCAATGGCGGCAATGCGATCAAAATACTTATCTGAGTCACGACCTACACTACGCGAACGTTGCAGCTTTGGCTTAGGTTGCATCTGAATATCATCTTGCACCTTCTGCACGATGCTCTCTAGTACGTCATAGCCGTACGAATTGGAATCGAGCAAGCGTTGACGAAACTCTGGGATCACGATGGAAAAGAAAACCAGTGGTTTAATCCCATTCTTTTGGTATGAAGTTTCAATTTCCTTCAGCAAGTCAGTTAATTTGTCCTCACTTTCAACAAACGGAAAGGTTTTTTCATAAGCTTTGAAGGGGAACTGACCCAGAACAACATGCCCTAATGTCTCACATGTTATCGCAGTTCCATCAGAAACATAGAATACATCACGACTTTGACTATCAATTTGCATTTTATTTTAAACTTTAAAATTCTTTTGAGTAGGATAGTAGCCATAATATCGATAATAAAACCCGGCTTGCTGTTACGGCCCCCACAGCTTTAAAAATTCATTGCGAATTTTTTTGAGTTTTTACGTAATCGTTTGCCTTATCCCTACAAAGCTGCAATGTTCTGGAGAAAGACATGCAAAAGAACACCCTCTGGTTCGATGGTTTATCCATGGAAGATGTCGACAAGGTCGGCGGTAAAAACGCTTCTTTGGGCGAAATGGTTTCTAACCTGTCCAATGCTGGCGTATCGGTACCTAATGGTTTCGCGACTACCTCCCATGCGTTTAACCAATTTCTAGATTTTGAAGGCCTTGATGATCGTATTCATCACCTCCTTGATGAGCTAGATGTTGACGATGTTGAAGCTCTGCGTAAGACAGGCGCAACAATCCGTCAATGGGTTTTAGATGCCCCATTCCCTGCCGATCTTGAGCAGGATATTCGCAATGACTACCAAGAACTGATTGGTGGTAATGATGAGCTATCGGTAGCCGTGCGTTCATCTGCCACTGCGGAAGATCTCCCTGATGCTTCATTTGCAGGCCAGCAAGAAACCTTCCTTAATGTGAAAGGGATTGATGCTGTCTTAGAAGCAACTAAGCACGTTTACGCCTCACTGTTTAACGATCGCGCTATTTCGTATCGCGTTCACCAAGGTTTTGACCACCGCGGTATTTCCTTGTCTGCTGGTATCCAGCGTATGGTGCGCTCAGACAAAGCCTCGTCAGGTGTGATGTTCACTCTCGATACTGAGTCTGGCTTTGACCAAGTAGTCTTCATTACCTCGTCTTGGGGCTTAGGAGAGATGGTGGTACAAGGCGCCGTTAACCCTGATGAATTCTATGTCCACAAGCCAATGCTTGAAGCGGGTCACTACCCTATCGTGAAGAAAACCTTTGGCTCTAAGCTTATCAAGATGATCTACTCAACTAACCAAGAGATTGGTAAGCAAGTTGATATCATCGATACTTCTTCACAAGAACAAAACGAATTCTCACTCAACGATGAAGAGATCAAAGAACTAGCGAAACAGGCGATGATCATCGAGAAGCACTATCAGCGTCCAATGGACATTGAGTGGGCAAAAGATGGGATTGATGGCAAGCTATACATCGTTCAGGCACGTCCAGAAACGGTTTGTTCTCAGAGCGAGCAAAACGTCATTGAGCGTTATGAGCTAAATAATAAGGCTGATGTACTTATCGAAGGTCGTGCAATCGGCCAACGTATTGGCTCTGGCCCTGTTCGCTTGGTCGACTCTCTTGATCAAATGTCGCTGGTTCAAGAAGGTGACGTTCTAGTAACGGACATGACCGACCCTGACTGGGAACCTGTGATGAAGAAAGCCTCTGCGATTGTTACAAACCGCGGCGGCCGTACTTGTCACGCAGCTATCATTGCTCGTGAACTAGGTATTCCGGCGATTGTTGGCTGTGGTAACGCAACCAGCGGCCTGACTGACGGTTCCACGGTAACAGTCTCTTGTGCTGAAGGCGAAACAGGTTACGTTTATCAAGGTGAACTGGAGTTCGAAATCAAACGCTCTGCGGTTGACGAATTGCCAATGCTGCCGACGAAAGTGATGATGAATGTAGGTAACCCAGATCGTGCATTCGACTTTGCTCAAATCCCGAACGAAGGGGTTGGCCTAGCTCGACTAGAATTCATCATCAATAAGATGATCGGTATCCACCCTAAAGCCTTGCTTAACTTTGACCAGCAAAGCGATGAGCTAAAAGCGGAAATCAATCAGCGTATTCGTGGCTACAAAGATCCAATTGATTTCTACGTCAGCAAACTAACGGAAGGCATTGCGACAATCGCGTCCGCTTTCTGGCCGAAACGTGTGATTGTTCGTATGTCCGACTTTAAGTCGAACGAGTACAGTAACCTTGTCGGCGGCAAAAGCTTTGAACCACATGAAGAGAATCCAATGCTCGGTTTCCGAGGGGCATCTCGTTACATTTCTCCGGTATTTGAAGACTGTTTTGAGCTAGAAACGCAAGCCATCAAACGTGTTCGCAATGAAATGGGTCTTAAGAATGTCGAGATTATGATCCCGTTTGTTCGCACTCCAAGTGAAGCCGCGTCAGTGATCGATTTACTGGCGAAGTTTGACTTACGACGCGGCGATCAAGGCCTGAAAGTCATCATGATGTGTGAACTGCCTTCTAACGCAGTCCTCGCTGAAGAGTTCTTGAAGTACTTTGATGGGTTCTCTATCGGTTCGAACGATATGACTCAGCTAACGCTTGGTCTTGACCGTGACTCTGGCGACGTGGCTCACTTGTTTGATGAGCGTAACCCTGCGGTCAAAGCGATGTTGAAGATGGCGATTGATGCAGCAACAAAAGCAGGCAAATATGTCGGTATTTGTGGTCAAGGCCCATCTGACCATGATGATCTTGCCGAGTGGCTAATGGATCAAGGCATCAGTTCGGTATCACTTAACCCTGATACGGTTATCGACACTTGGCTCAAGCTAGGTAAAGTAAACCAATAACATTCTAGAATGTTGTAAGACTAAAAAGGCTTCCAGTAGGAAGCCTTTTTTAGATCATAATGTGCTTAGAATTTATAGCCACCACCGATCATAAATACCCAAGGGTCAATGGTTACGTCAGTGGAATATTCTTGTCCACCTGCAGTGTATTTTGCAGTCGTTTCAATATCCGCGTACCAAACAGACGCATTAAGGAACCAGTCATCATTGAGCATATAGTCCACACCAGCATTCGCCGCTAAACCCCATGAGTCATCAAGTGACAAATTACTTAAACCAGCTCCAGTCCCTGTGCTATTTAACTCCTCGTCAAAGAAAACCGTGTAGTTAATACCAGCACCTACGTAAGGACGAAGGTTGCTTTCCGCCTCGCCAAAGTAGTATTGAACCATAAAGGTTGGCGGTAGATGCTTAGTTTCTGCAATTTCACCTAACCCACCGTGGTTAGTCGAAATCTTATGAGAAAACGGGGTAGCCGCCAAGACTTCAAAACTGATGTTGTCAGTAAACATGTAGCCAACGGTAAGACCGAGTTGAATATTCGAATCTACCGAAAATTTACTGCCAGGGTTATTAAGCACGTCACCACTGCTATCATTCGGCACCACTGCAGCGAGCCCACCACGGACAACAAAGTCGCCCTCTTTATGAGCAAAAGCGTTAGCAGAAGCAAAAGTAGCTAAAACGGTAAGGCTTAAGAGTGTTTTTTTCATTGTGATTTCCTTTTGTAGGGTTTTGTTTTAATTGATTGAAGGAATCATTGTTATTTGCGCCGCAAAGTAGCACATAAAAACCTTACAAAATTGAGGGAAATCAATTTGTGAAAATTACTGGTTATGCATTGTCTTTTTTATCTACATGATCACTAAAATTTGTAACATTGATTACAACTATGTAGTGCAACTTTTATGTTCATCACGCAATAAAAAAGCTCCCGAAGGAGCTTTTTACTAACTTGCAGTATCGCTTGTTGACGACTTGGCGAGTTCCAACTCTTTTTGTCTGAGCATGGTGTCCATCTCATGACGACGAGCTTCAAATGCTGCCATTTGACTCTTAGGCACAGAATTCGCCATTGGAATATTCGCTTTCATTGCGTTCACTGGTCGACCACGGTCGATCAATTCATAATGAATATGAGGACCAGTTACACGCCCTGTCGCACCAGATAAACCAATTCGCTGACCGCGAGAGATTTTCTGCCCTTTGCGAACCAAAATCTTGCTTAGATGTAGGTAACGCGTTTTGTAACGACTACCATGTTGAATCACCACGTAGTTGCCGGCATATGGGTGCTTACGCGTCATAATCACAACACCATCACCTGTCGAGACAATCGGCGTACCCGTAGGCACTGCCCAATCCGTACCATTGTGAGGAGATACTCGGCCCGTTACAGGGTGCTTACGGTATGGATTAAAGTTAGAACTTAAACGATAACTACCATTAACAGGTTTACGCTGGAACGCACGCTGTAAACTATCACCGTTTTGATCATAGTATTGACCATCCGAGTGAAGGTAAGCAGCAAGCTCTCGACCTTGGTTGAAAATCTTAACCGCTTGGATTTCGCGATTACCGGTTAATTTATCATCCACAAACTGACGCGATTGTACAACCTCAAAACGGTCACCAGCACGGAGATCTCGTGCAAAGTTCACTTTGTCTTTCAACAAAGCGACCACTTGTTCGATTTCACTTTTTCCTAGACCTAACGCATTAACAGACGTAGAGAAACTGCCGTTAATCTCTCCTACCAGTGGAAACGACTTCCATACGCCAGGAATTTTTATATCCTTAAACTCATAGCTACCATCATCTAAACGGCTATATACCGCTCTTTCAACAAGGGTAAACTCAAGCTCCATCTTGTTTAGTGCACCAGTTTCTTCATCGCGCCAAAAACGTAACGTGTTGCCAGGCTTAAGAGTATCAAGTACTAGGAAGTTAAGATCCGTTTCCATGATCTTCATTAACTCGCTGTAGCCAAAACCAAGCTGCTCAAATATGCTGCTTAGGTTGTCACCGGCTTGGATAACATACTCATAATTTGGACGATCTTCGATCAAGTCTTGCTCCATCAAGATGTTGTTAACAATCTTTGATTCTGGAAATGATAACTCGATAGTTCGCTGGGTGCCGCTATGGTCCGAAGTTGTTGAAACTGCAATCGCCGCGATAACTGGAACAGTCAACGCCATCATCTTTTTTGACATTGATAGCGCTTGAAAGCGGGACTTCAAACTTCTAGATTGCACAGTGTGACCTATAGATAGAAATAAACAGAGGGCTTAAGGGTACAAATTTGTCTATTGATTGTCACCTTTGGATTGTGAATTTTCACAGAAAAAGGGCGTGTAAAACGCCCTTATATTCGCAAAATTTAACAATATCATTCAATTACATATCGACTACTGATAAGTCGAGACCAAACCGTTATCGTCACCAAAACCGTTTGGCTGGTAATGATCGGCATGAACGTCGTTAATCCACTTCTCATTGTCAACCAGATAACGAAACTCAAACTGGCTATCTTTGGGTAATCGAACACGAAACTTATAAGACTTCGATTTCGCGACTTTCTTCATCGCTGCTGGTTTCCAATCCAAAAAGTCCGCCACGATGGCGATCGATTGATCGACTTCGCTTTCCGCCACTTCGAATGTCACTTCCACTTCGTCTTTTGTTTTAAAAAAACGTTTATTGATCATGTTTACTCCCTTAACGACAAATGATTCCATCTCACACTACCAGTACAAATCATAAGCAATATGTCGCACATTCTCAATATCGAACCAAACAACAGTGGTTATTGATTGAGTAACTGCCCTTCATTTGTCACAACAAATATTCGCTTAACCTGTTTCGAAGGAGGCTCAGCCATTGCTTGATTTTTATCATGCTCAAGAAAAGTGACCACGACACTTTGTTTATCACCCTCTTCCAAACTCTGGACGTCGATACGATCACCTAGCAGCACAGAGTCTTTGCTAATCAAACGTTGGCGAAACTCGTCATATTGGGAAAGCATTAAATAGTAGAACAGACCACTGCCTTGATTGCTTAACGCTAAGATGGAAACATAAGTATTGCCATCGAAGCTCACGATCTTTTCACTTTCAATCGTGACCACGCCACGTTCAGCACCCTCTTCGTAACTGCCTTTCAATAAGTCCCCTTCCACCACATCGTCAATAAATGTGAACGCACTACTTTCTGGGATCTTTACGGTCCATGGGTTTAGTGTTCGGATGCCAAACACCGATTGCATAATGGCATCTTGATTAGATATTTGACTTGGAAACTTGGCCAAGATCTCTTCATCGGACAAGCTAAAACGATAAATTCCTGCCACAGCGACTATGATTAGTAATACGATAGGAATCAAAAGAATAAGAGGTATAGGTAAAAGACGTTTCTTCATGGGGTGAGGAGTAATTCATTAAGTTTCACGATAATTGGAACGTCATGGTAACAGGCAATTGGAAGGAGATAAAATGGAGCAATCACATAAAATCCGAATGGCCGACTGTAGTTGCGGTCAAGTTAGCCTCATCTGCCGAGGAGAGCCGACACGTACTGCAATCTGTCACTGTTTCGAATGCCAAAAACGTACCGGCAGCGTGTTTGGTGTACAAGCTCGCTTTCATAAAGAACAGGTCTCATTTAATGGTGACATGGTTGAATATACTCGTCTCAGTGAGTCAGGAAACGAGGTGACATACGCATTTTGCCCGCGATGCAGTACGACTATGTTACTTAAACTCCATGCTGCCGTTGATTATATTGTCATTCCTGTCGGTGTTTTTAATAAGCAAGACTTGCCCGCGCCAAGTTTTTCTATCTACGAGGAGAGAAAAACTGGCTGGGTAAAATTTGACTGTCAGATGGAACATTACCTTTAATTGTCAGGGATCAACATTTAATCCAAAGTTTGCCTATCGATCATCGATCAGTAGCACTATAATTTCGCTCTGAAATTTAAGGAGCGTATTTTGATTTCCAAACTTCCACGTTGGGTAGAATCAGGAGCTTTTCTACTTGCCTTACTTGCCGGAACCGTTAACGCAGTAGGCTTACTCGGATTTTCTCATCAAGCAGTGTCACATATATCAGGAACCGTAACGCTGCTTGGTACATCACTTGAAGCCTTCAACCAGCAAACAGGCCATCTGTTTTTTATTTTGATGAGCTTCTTACTTGGCGCAACATTAAGCGGTTTGTTTATTGAAAGCACTGCATTAAAGTTAGGCCGCCGCTATGGGGTGGCACTCTGCGTTGAGAGCCTTCTGCTGCTACTCGCTTACTGGCTGCTGAAAAATGACTTCCAATCTGGACAGTATCTCGCTTCTGCAGCATGTGGTTTACAAAATGCGATGCTGACTACCTTTAGTGGAGCAGTTGTTCGTACCACACATATGACAGGTATCATTACCGATCTGGGGCTGATGATTGGTGCGAAACTGCGGGGAGAAAAGTTTGACTACCGAAAGGCAAAACTGTTCCTGTTTATATTCGTTGGCTTTTTATCCGGTGGGGTCATTGGCGCTAAACTTTATTCTCATTATCAAATTGCTGCGTTGCTCGGCCCAGTGATGCTATCCGCGCTACTTGCTGTCACTTATTGGGGCTTTATCTCGACACGACAGATCTCCAAATAATCAGCACTGACCATTGATACAAATAGTTAAACAAATTAACATTAACAAAACATTCGTCTAAACATCAATTGATGCGCGACTTTTTGTCATGAATAGTTAGCCCTATTTATTGAATAGTATTGCAAGAATGGTAAAAAGCCATTACTCTTGCGGCAAGTTTGATAAATATTGACGTTTAGTGAATATATATGCCAATCATGTTGGCTATTAATATTTAACTAGTTGTACCTCGAGAACCCTATGCAAAACAACGCTCAAGCACCTGAACAGACCAAAAGTAAAGGTAACTTTTGGATGTTCTTTATTCCTTCACTGATTGGCCTATTCGTGTTTATGGCCCCAATCAGCTACGAAGGAGACATTACTATTCCTGTCGCTGTTCTAGCCAAGTCCATTCAAGCTGTTTTTGGTGAAAACCTCGTCAGCATAGTCACAAGCATCATCGTATTTATGGCGGTTGCTTCAACACTCTGTCGTATAAAAACACCTGCATTCATCGCTAACAGTGAATTCCTAAATGGCTTGTTTAATCCAAGTCCACTTTGGCTACTGGTGCGTATTATTGGCGGTTTAGCGGTTGCGATGACTTTTTTCCAGGTCGGCCCTGAAGCCGTATGGGAAGAAAACACAGGTGGTCTTGTATTAGAAGGTCTATTACCAACCCTATTTTCTGTGTTCATTTTTGCAGGGCTTCTATTACCTCTTTTGCTTAATTTCGGCCTGCTTGAGCTGTTTGGTACACTTCTGAGTAAGATTATGCGACCTGTGTTTAACTTACCTGGGCGCAGTGCTATCGACTGTATGGCGTCTTGGCTAGGTGATGGCTCTGTTGGTATTCTTCTTACTAGCAAACAATACGAAAATAAGTTTTACACTCAACGTGAAGCCGCTGTCGTTGGAACAACCTTCTCTGCTGTTTCAATCACATTCAGCCTTGTCGTGATTGCTCAAGTTGAACTTGAACACTTATTTCTACCTTTCTACGGTGCGATCTGTTTAGCGGGCTTGGTCGCCGCTATTATCATCCCTCGCTTACCTCCGTTAAGCCGTAAGAAGAATGAATTCATTGATGGTAGTAAACCACATGAAGATGCCGACGCAATTCCTGAAGGTCATTCAACGTTCTCTTGGGGTCTTGAATTAGCTCTTAAAAAGTCAGCGCAAGTTACATCAGTAAAAGGCGTATTTGGCGAAGGTGTTAGAAATGCGGTCGATATGGTATTTGGCGTATTACCTGTAGTTATGGGGTTAGGTACCATCGCACTTGTAATTGCAGAATACACTTCAGTATTTAGCATCTTGGGTCAGCCATTCATTCCGTTCTTAGAACTATTAGGTGTCCCTGAAGCGGCAGCGGCATCGGAAACGATCGTTGTTGGTTTTGCTGACATGTTTATTCCGGCTATTTTAGCGGCTTCTATTGATAACGAGATGACTCGATTTGTCATTGCCGCAATGTCAGTCACTCAGCTAATTTATATGTCAGAAGTCGGTGCTCTGCTGCTAGGTAGCCGTATTCCGGTCAACATATTTGAGCTATTCGCCATCTTCATTTTGCGAACTCTCATTACCCTGCCAGTAATAGCCGGTGTTGCCCACTTAATCTTCTAACACAATGATTTAAAAGCCCCTGTTTTGGGGCTTTTTTTATACCCGTCTTTCAAACAATAGTTGGAGCCTCAACCCTCTATAGGCCGCAAGACAAACAGAAAGAGATTCAAATAGCCACAATCTGAACATATAATAATCTTATAAATAAATTTATAAATATAAGTTGCAAAGGAGTGCTTATGAAAATGATTTGGGCATTGTTGCCCATACTAATCAGTATCCAAGCTTTTGGCTCTCAGCTAATCATCCGTGTTGGTGAAGAGCCACCTGTTACTTTGACACACGACAATATCATCACTCAATTTGAACCAAGTAGCTTCGCCACAAGTTTACCTTGGTACCCAGATATCAAAGAATTTACCGGTTTTAAGGTTTCCGAACTACTGAATCAGCTAGAGATTGATGATGCATTTTCGGTTTCTTTTATCGCATTGAACGATTACGCAGCTAGCTCACAAATTGCTGATATCAATAAATACGAGCCTATCATTGCTTATCAAGTCGATGGCAAGAAAATGCGAGTACGTGAAAAAGGACCGTATTGGCTATTGTTTAATTTAGACAAGTATCCAGAAACCAATAATGCGGTATTCCATTCGCAGATGGTATGGCAAATAGATGAGATAATGATACATAGACGACAAGATGTGGACGAAAACGAGTTATAAAGCCCCTTCCTCTTCACTGAGAAAAGCGAAGAACTTGCTTCTTCTGCTTAGCGTAGGTGTGGTTGCTGCCAACCTATACTTCTTAAACGCTACCCGGCATCATGCACAGTCATACAGTGCGCAGCAAAATCAGGCAACTTGGTTTCTGTTTCAGCTGACTAAAGAGTTCACTGAACTCAATACGATGGCTCCATTTGCACACCTTTCACCTCAGCATCTTGCTAATATCGAGCTAAAATATGAGCTAACTTGGTCACGATTTGATCTGTTACTAACCAGCCGTGAAGCAGACACCTTCATTACCTTACCCGGTGCAAGGATGTACTTTCAAACACTGTTCAATCAATTCAAGTTACTTGATTCACAGGTTTTTAGCCTTCAATCCGAAGCTGATGCAGAAAAGCTAGGCCGCGAGTTTAATTCTCTCTATATGTCGATGATTCGCTATATCAACACAAATTTTCGAATTAAGAGTCCCCTTTATGAAAGGCAAATGCAGGACGCTCGAGATCTCCACCAAACCCAACTTATCTCTCTGATCTTGCTTATCGTCTGTATTGCACTAGTGATGTTTATTCTGCAAAAAGAATCTGAATATCATAAAGAACAATCTTTAACCGACTCTCTAACTGGCATATCGAATCGCCTTGCTCTGTTTCAAGACTTACAACGGGCCACTCAAGTAGAGGAACCATTCACGGTTTTTTTGCTCGACCTCAACGGATTTAAGCAGATCAATGACAAATATGGGCATCAAGCCGGTGATAAAGTACTTCAGGTATTTAGCTCTCGATTGAAAAAAGCTTCAACAGCAAGCTACCGTATCGGAGGAGACGAATTCGCATTGATGACCAATGCAACCGCTGATAGTGAGCTAAAACACTTGGCAAGTGTCATTGAACAAGAAATGCAGCTACCTATTCAAGTGACCAGATATAATGAAGTGACCATTGCGACGAGTATTGGCTACGCGTCATTCCCGAGTGATTCGCGTGAAATAAATGAACTGCTCCTCATTGCAGATAGCAATATGTATATTGAGAAGCAGAACACAAGGAAAGTTATTGGTTAAAGGATTTGGTGGGTTTGTTTGGCGTATCTCTGTATCGTTTCGTCTTGAAGATCTTCTTTATTTTCAGGCTGCCACAAACCTCTACCAATGCCTTTTACAATCAAGTGGATAACGGCAGCATCAATCGCCGACATCACGGCCACATTAACTGGCTCGTTGTTGGTATAACCCATCTCAACTTCAAGCAAATCTTTATAGTCAATGAATCTAAATGCGCCAGCCGTCAATTCGTGAGAAAAAATCGTTTTGCTGGTTGTAACACTCAATAAAATCTGGCCCGTACGGACATTCACGGCTCTCAGGTTGACGGTAACTTGATCAGTACGATATTTGCCTGAAGATCCAATACCTAAATATCTAGCCCCTAATCCGCCTGTTTTAATGTTGGAATCATAAGCAACAATCCCACCTTCGATAACCACATTGGCCGAACTTAACGCCGATAGGTCGTCACCATGGTTTGAGGCCGCCTGGCCTTTTTTCTGCGCGGCTCTAATTATCTTCCGCTCCGTCAATAAGTTTTGTAACCCTTCCCTTTCCAAAGGGATGAACCATCGTGAGTCAAGTAACGACGCTGTAAGCAACGCTGTTCCGCCTTGAGGAACCGCAGTAGAAAAGTTACTGTTTGGCTGTGGTTTATACTGGCCTGTTTGATCGCGGAAATCATAAACAGAAACAAGTATCCTGCCTTTAGGTTCCGGAAGCTGTACTAAGTCTTGGTAAGTAGCGCCACGAGGCATGAGTGTTGGAGCTTCATCCGCGTCGGGAATCGTCATTGAATTCGAACAGCCACCAACTAGCAGGACGATAAAGAGTGAGTATAGAAGTTTCATATTTAACCTGCTTTACTGATCTGGATTTAGGCCAGCAACTTTAATTTCAGTTGACTCACCTGAGACTTTATCGACGATTTGCACTATCAACGAACCATTATCATCAACAATATTGAGGTAAAAGTCGTCCGTTTCTAATTGACCAGTATTGCCATTACCCACATCAGCAAGTAATTGGCTAATCAGACGGGATTCTAAGCTATTTGCGAGGCGATCAAGAGAAGACTCTTCATCGAAGCCAAATTCATCTTTTGGTGCTTGATAATCGTTAATGGCATTAGCAACACCAAATAAGTGAGAGCTGTTTAAAGCGTTACCGCCAAAACTCGGATTAACAGGAGTATAGATAAGCTCTGTCGCGAATGCGCTCGGAGCCCATAGACACGCACACAAAATACCACTGAGGGCTTTGTTTGGTTTCATAATTAGTCCTTTAAAACTCATCCTGAGCTAAATCAAATGTATCTTGATAACTCAGTTGTGTTTTCCATCTAAGAAGGTGAGAAGTCACAGCGGTTAACGCTTGCTTTGCTTTATCTTCAGCATGCTGCCTACCTGGAGACAGAGCCGTGCGGTATATGAGTTTCTCTCGATGAAAGATACTAATAATACTGCCAGACAAAGCGGTCGGTCGTTCTTTGACCGTTAGGTTCTCTTTTAAAGAGCCATGTCGTTCATTCATTAACTGAGTGAAGAAAAAATAAAAATCATCCCCCAATCGAGTCATCGTCCTATCGATGAGCAATCCATCTACTTCATTTTCAAGTAAATGTGAGTCTTTCTTTTCTTCGATTTTTTCATCATTTTCTATCGCTGCACTTGTTGGTAATGAATAGCCACAAAAAACAGAGAGCGATAGAAAAATAATCAATCCTTTTACACTACAACGACCCATATTAGCTTCCAGCCAATTAAAATTACCTTGCCATAAAATAAGCATGACAAAACTTATCTAATTATGGTCAAACTTAAAATAGAACTTTATTAATAAATTATACATTCTCATTTTTAAAACAATTCATTTCTCATTAAACACACAAACAACAAGTATTAAAAACACTTAAAATACAATAACAAAATGACATTAAAAACATAAACTTAAAAACAAACATAAACTAAAGAACTAGAAACAACCCACTAGTAAATAAACTATATTGTGTCAATTTTGATAATAACCCCCAACTAAATAAACAAATCAATTATTTGTTTTCCAATTATTAGTTCATTGAGTTTATCAGCTTTAAAATCATAATAAGTTCGAGTTCGGAATTACTCCAACTCTGCGGAGGTTAAGGTGCAAAATCATACACAGCGTACATTAGGTTTTGTTGTCTTTTCTTTATTAGTGGCAACTTCAGCGTATGCAGATGGTACAGATATTAATTACTCCAGTGATATGGCGAGTGAGTTTGGTGAGTTTTATGGCGACTCGGCAATATACTCTGAGCTGTATGACAAGTCTGTCCCATATAGCAACTATGCAGAAGTCGTGCTCGAAAACGTCTTTGACTCAGAGGTTTATATCTCTCAGACAAGTGCAGGTTTAGGGGCTAATAAAGCCAAAGTTGTACAAAGAAATGTGACTGGCAATACTGCAGTCGTTTCTCAATCAGGTTCAGAGAACCTAGCTGTGATTGAACAATCTGATGGACAAGATAATTACGCAGAAATTATCCAAGCGGGTTACAACCACAATAGCTACATCAGCCAAAGTGGTAGTCATAACATCGCTTATTTGAGACAGTGCCAAGGTTTCGATTGCTCATATTCGGATTACGGAAGTGATATCAGTATCGTGCAAGAAAATAACCATAATTTGGCCATTGTTGTTGATAAAGGCAACTCTAGCTACGGCATTGAACAAGACGGTGGAGATTCCATCGTCATATTTAGCAATATGAATCGAGGTATTTACGTTAGGCAGTAATGGACGTAAAGGATAAAACACAAATAAACGGACAATATAAAGGATCTATTCATGAAAAAGTTAGCAATCGCAATCTCAGCTATTCTAGCGACAGGTACAGTTTACGCAGGTAATGAAGCAACGACTGAATTACAGTATGCATACGGTGATGACGTACAAATTACTCAGAACACCTCTCATGCAAACCCTGCTCTTGGTAATGATGCTTTCGTCTACATGACCAATACCTACAAAAACGACACAGTTATCCTGCAAACTGGTAATGAAAACACAGCAACAGTTAGTGCAACTTATGCTTCCCGCTCTGATTTTGACATTACGCAAACTGGCAACCAAAACACGGCAACCATTACAACTGAAACTGCAATCAACTACCGCAATGACTTAGATATTGTGCAACAAGGTGAAAACAATACCTCTACAGTCTATGTCAGTGATGGTGATTTCAACGATGCGGATATCAATGTTCGTGGTAATGGTAACGTCACCGTCGCTCAGTTTAATGGTGAAGGTGCGGACAGCAACCACATCAAAACGAAGATCGTCAATGGTAATAGCAACAAAGTTACTAGTGTAGTTAACGACGGCCATGCTAACGATGTGCATGTCACTGTTAGAAACAGCAACGAAAACACTGTTAATACGACTCAAAACGGCGACCACAGTGATGCATATGTGAGCGTTCGTGGTGGTTCAGATCTTAATAATATTGATGTAACTCAGAATGATGGTAACTATGCTGATGTTAACGTTTACTGGGGCAGTGATAACAATGACATCGATATCAGTCAGCACAATAGCAACGATGCATATGTCGACGTTGGTATGCACAGTGACCTGAACGAAATCTCAATCGATCAAACTTCTAGTGGTTCTGATGCAACAGTTAACCTAGCGTATTCAAGCAACAACGATATCTCTGTATGGCAAAATGCCAACGATTCAGCGACAGTTACTGCATCCTACTCAAACCACAACACTGTTAACATCGTTCAAAACTAACCTAAATGAACGTCTTAACCAAATCAAAAGCGATACCATATGGTATCGCTTTATTGGTTTTATCTCTTGGCTCTTTTAGCGTGGAGTGTACGGAAATGCACAAGCTATCTGGATATGCTCAATTGGCGTGTGAAGAACATTTGGGCTCGATTCAGCTCGTCATTACCGCCAACCAAAATACGCCCACCGGTAGCAAAATTAAAATCACCGGTTCCAGCTCGTTAAGTGCGTCACTCACGCCAAATTCACGCATAGGCCTATCTCTTTCCAACTCCGATTTTCCTATCGAACTCGCATTGATCAATTCAGAACGCTCGACGCTGTTTACCATAGACAAGCAATGTAAACTCACAAAAAAACCAAACTAATCCCTTCACTTCAAACAAAAAAGCCCCTCTAAATTGAGGGGCAAAGTACCATCGCTTATAGTTATTATTTGTTATACCAAAACCTGATTAACCAAAGTCACCGTTTACGTAACCGCGTGTACGATCGTCTTGTGGTTCACTAAAGATAACTTGCGTATCGTTATGCTCCACCAGCTCTCCCATTAGGAAGAAAGCCGTACGGTCTGAAATACGACGCGCTTGCTGCATTGAGTGCGTCACGATCACTATGGTGTAGTTCTTTTTAAGCTCTTCCATCAACTCTTCAATCTTATGAGTCGCAATCGGATCGAGTGCCGAAGTCGGCTCATCCATCAAAATAACGTCCGGCTCCATCGCAATCGTACGTGCGATACACAAACGCTGCTGCTGACCACCAGATAGGCCAAATGCATGCGACTTTAGGCGTTCTTTCACTTCATCCCATAGCGCTGCGCTACGTAGAGATCGCTCAACTACCTGATCAATATGCTTTTTGTCTTTGATGCCTTGTGCTCGTAACCCGTAAGCGACATTTTCGTAAATGCTCATTGGGAACGGGTTAGGCTTTTGGAACACCATGCCGACTTTAATACGCAGGTCAGCCACATCAATGTTGCCGTAGATATCATCACCATCCATCTCTAAGCGGCCAGTGATCTTTACTCCTTCAATCAGATCGTTCATGCGGTTAAGACAACGAAGTAGCGTTGACTTACCACAGCCTGATGGGCCAATTAACGCCGTCACTTGACGCTCTGGTACTGGAAGGTTAATCGATTTCAGCGCTTGGTTTTCGCCGTAAAATAGATCTAGGTTTTCAATATTAAACTTGTTCATGATGTTATCTCTAAATTCGTCAATTCTGTTGTCAGTCTTTTAATGCGCAGCAAGCGTTAATACGTTGCTGTATTGAAGCGTCGTGCAATCAGTTTGGTCACTGTATTAATCAGTAGCACGACCACGATAAGTACTGTTGCTGTCCCGTAGGCTTGATTCCACTCTTCAATGGTAAACAGCTCGGTAGTCAATTTATAAAGGTGAACCGTCAGCGTACGGCCAGAATCAAGCAGAGAGTCTGGAATACGAGCAACCATACCTGCAGTCAAAAATACAGGTGCCGACTCACCAATAACGCGACCAATACTTAGAATGACCGAAGTTAAGATACCTGGCATTGCACTTGGAAGAATCAAACGCCAGATTGTGTAGATTTTTGAAGCGCCAAGGCCGTATGAGCCCTCGCGGTAAGTTTGCGGTACCGCCATCAACGCTTCTTCCGTCGTACGAATAATCACTGGAAGAATCAGAATACTCAGTGTAAGTGCGCCCGACAGAATCGAGAACCCTAGGCCAAGTATTGCAACGAAGAAGGTCATACCAAATAGACCAAAGATGATTGACGGAATACCAGCTAAAGACTCGGTACAGAAGCGAATCACTTTGACTAACTTACTGCCAACCTTGGCATATTCTGTTAAATAGATAGCCGTCATGATCCCTAGTGGTGCAGCCACTGCGATAGATGCGATCACCATATAGATAGTCGCCACAATCATAGGGAAGATACCGTGCTCGTCGCCAGTACGTGTGTAGTTATCCGTGATGAAGTTCCAATCTACGTGTTGCAAACCGTTAGATAGAATGTACCAAATAATCCAGAACAGAAAGCCAACCGTGACAGCTGCGGCTGCCCAGACAAAAGCAGTGAGAATGTTATCTTTTGTCTGACGTGCTTTTTTAAGCTTCGCTTTATCCATGGTCATAGTATTAGAGTTGTTTGCTAAAGACATCGTTATTACCTCGCCTTCTCACGGTTTAGGTATAGAAGGACCGCGTTCAGTGACATGATAAACACCAGAAGAACAACACCTGTCGCATATAGCGCATTGGCATGGACACCACTCGCGTATGACATTTCAATCGCAATGTTAGCAGTAAGAGTACGTGCCGAATCGAGAATACCTTCTGGCATAGCTGGCGCGTTACCCATCACCATAATGATCGCCATTGTTTCCCCTAGCGCTCGACCGATACCTAAGATAACACCTGTCATGATTCCGCTACGAGCTGCTGGCACTAACAACTTGAAGATGGTGAATATCTTCGATGCACCTAACGCAAGTGAGCCTTCTTTGTAAGTACGTGGCACTGCGCGAATCGATGTTTCCGAAACAGTAATAACCGTTGGCAGAATCATCACACCTAAGACAATAATACCTGCAAGGATGGTGTTACCTGCTGGCACATTAAAAATGTCTTGAATCAAGGGAACAATGATCACAAGGCCGAAGAAGCCATAAACCACAGATGGGATACCCGCTAAAAGCTCTACGGCAGGTCGAATAATATCAGCGACGCGCTTTGGCGCGATTTCAGCAATATAAATCGCCGTTAAAATACCAACAGGGACGCCAACAACGACTGCTCCTAATGTCGAAACAACTGATGCAACAATCATAGTTGCCACACCATACAGCGCCGGCGGGAGCCAGTCTTGGCCAAGCACGATGCCAGAAACACCTGCTTCTTGGAATGCTGGGATACTTTCTTTGACAATGAAATAAGCAATAACGGCTAAAGAAACAATACCGATAACTGCACTGGTTAGGAACAAGCCGTGGAAGATGCGCTCTCGCCAATCTACGCGTTTCTTGGTGCGTAGGCCTGACTTATTCAATTGAGTGGCTTCAATATTCATAAGCTTTTCACTATTTGCGATGGTCATTTGGAAATCTCACAGTTCGATTCTGTTATAGATTCGAATTGGATTGAAAACGCTCAGCCCGAATATGTGGGCTGAGCAAATAATTGAGGTAACGTAAATTAGTTAACTGAGATGTAACCTTTGTTATCAACAAGAGTCTGAGCTGTATCAGACACCATCCAGTCTAGGAATTTCTGCGTTTCAGCAGAAGGTTTACCTTCTTTGTATAGCACTAGGAATGGACGTGCTACTTTGTAAGAGCCGTTCTTCACATTGTCTACAGAAGCATCTGTGCCATCGATAGCGACAGCGTTTACTGAACTATCAACCGTGCCTAGAGAGATATAACCGATAGCATATGGGTTTGAAGCAACCATAGTCTTCAGAGCACCGTTACCATTTGCCACTTGCGCACGTTGAGAGATAGCAGAAACTTTCTTACCAGAGATCTTCTTCTTCAGCTTCATGATGTCTTCGAAAGCACCACGAGTACCAGAAGCAGTATCACGAGTGATTGCTACGATAGGCTTATCTGCGCCACCAACATCTTTCCAGTTAGTGATATCACCTTTGTAGATAGCCGTTACTTGCTCTGCTGTTAGACCGTTTAGGTCATTCTTAGGGTTAACAACAACTGCGATACCGTCTAGAGCGACTGTTAGCTCTTTTAGAGCTGGTTCTTTTTCAGAGTCCTTTAGGTTACGCGAAGACATACCTAAGTCAGCACTGCCGTTTTTCGCTGCTTTTACGCCAGCAGATGAACCAGGGCCTTGAACTTCAATGAATACGTTCGAGTTTGTCTTCATGTATGTTTCAGAGAAAACTTCCATCAGTGGAGTTACGCTGCTAGAACCCACAGCAGAGATAGTTTCTTTAGCAGAAGCTGGAGTCACTGCCATAGCGCCTAGTAGTGCGATTGCACCGATTACTGTCTTTTTCATCACAATTTCCTTAAGTGGCTTTATTGCCGTTGTGTTTCACTTGAACGGTGCTCACTTTAGAATTCCAATATGACAGTTGTGTTTCAGTTAATTGAAGCCTCTGTGACAAACACATTTTTCCATTGAGATACAAACCCTGACCATGGTGGACAGATAACACACACATTGAACAATAAACAAACACTCACACCACTATCTGCAGCACGAAAATAACCCCATGAATATAAAGGGAAAAACTGTTGCATAGCGTCCCTTCAAACTTTCGCAACCTCACTTTATTTCCTCGTTGAATTATCTATTAAAGAAATTAGAATCATTCGCCATAAAAATAATTACAAATGACTTAATTAATCATAGAGGACTTTTAATGCGCCAGTTATTAAGCGGCTTTTCCATTAAATTACAGGTTGTAGTTCCTGTACTATTTACTTTGATACTCCTTATCGTTGGTATCAGCTACAGCACAACAAGCTTGAAGAACACATTTCAGCAGGTAACGGGCTCCACCCAAGAGGTCATTAACCACAAAGACCAACTGACTAAAATTATCGATAACACCTACGGGATGCGTATTAAGGCTATCTATAGCCTATTTCGTGCCGATGATGTTGCTCAGTTGCAATCAACACTTCGCGAAAAACAAAATGAAAATAGACGCTTATTGGACTCATTAAGCCAAGTTCCAGGTCTTAAAAGCGAGATCAATCAAATGGAATTAGCCATCGAAAACTACGTTAGCTACTCTATCGATACGATGATTCCCCTGCTAAAAAGCAAACACAGCCAATCCAATGTTTCTAGCGAGTTCCAGCGTCAGTATCAACAAGCTTCTGCCTTATACCGAGATAAGGGCAAAGATATGATCGAGGGAATTGAAGCGCTATCGAGCAAACTGAATACTATTGCGATTGACGGCGTTGAGAGAAACAGTGAAATTCACTCATCAGTGATGACCAAGTCAATTATTGGTCTATCACTCGTACTATTATTTGCATTTGTAATCAGTTGGATTCTTGCGGGTATTATTGTCACCCCGATTAAAAAGCTACAGCTAGCGATGCAAAGTCTGGCTCAAGGTAACTTAAAAGTCCGGGTAGAAGAACAAGGCAACAATGAAATTACTGCCCTATCACGTGATTTCAACGCAACGACTGTGCAGCTCAAAGAAACCGTCGATTCTTTAGTCCGTATTAGTGTTGATGTTGCGTCAGCCTCGACTGAGCTAGCAGCCGTCATGACGCAGTCTAGTGCAAACTCTGATCAAGAGAAAAATGAAGTAGAGCAAGTGGCTTCTGCTATCAATCAAATGGAAAGCACTGCCTCGGAAGTGACGCAAAACGCCAACCTAGCTGATGCAGCATCAACTCATGTCGATAAACTCGCGCGTGAAAGCCTAGCGATTTTCGAGCAAAACACTCAGACCAGCGCCAAGATGGCCGATCAGTTGGCGGAAGCTGCCAACGTGGTGAACAGTTTGCAAGACCAATCTGAACAGATAGGGAAAGTGATTGAGGTAATTGAAAGTATCTCTGAACAAACAAACTTGTTAGCACTTAATGCGGCAATTGAAGCGGCGCGAGCTGGTGAAAGCGGTCGCGGTTTCGCCGTTGTTGCCGATGAAGTCCGTATGCTTGCCGCACGAACTCAAGAATCAACCAAAGAGATTCAAACCATTATCGAAGAACTACAACGTCAGTCTGGTAGTGCAAACAACAGCATGACGACTAGTTTAGAGATGTTAGAGCAAAATCAAACACAAGCGGAACAAGTAAGTACGTCACTAAACAATATTAGTCGCTCGATTTCAGAGCTAACGTCGCTAAACGCTCAAGTCGCTGTCGCGTCAGAAGAACAAGGCCAGGTCACATCTGACATTAACAAAAACCTTGGTAACATCTATGAATTGGTCAGCCAAAACGTCACGGGAATTACCCAATCAGCCGCAGCAAGCCAAGAGCTGTCTAGCCTCGCAGAGAACCAGAAACAACAGTTAGGCTTCTTCAAAGTCTAATCATATCTCTAAGCAAATAAAAAAGGGTTGCCAATTGGCAACCCTTTTTAAATGCTACGTTTAGATTACTCGTCGTCAACCTTAGGCGCGACTTTCTTTTTAGGGATGAATACTGAATCCCCCACCGCAACGTTCTGGTGGAAACTCTTGTCACGTTTAACAGGTTTCTTCGCCGATTTTTTCGCCTGAGGCTTAGCTTTGTCTGCAGCTTTGCCTTTATTACGAAAATCAGGTTTACGCGGACGCAGTCCTTTGAACTTACCAATTAAACCTTCTAGTTCAGAGAAAGAGAGATCTTGCTGCAAGTATGCTTCAACACGTTTAAAGCTGTCCCAGTCTTTAGGGCCAACCAATGACACAGCATCACCTTTGTTGCCAGCGCGACCAGTACGGCCGACACGGTGCACGTATTCTTCGGTATGCTTAGGCATATCAAAATTAACCACGTGGGTTACATTTGCAATATCAAGACCACGCGACGCGACATCGGTCGTAACAAGAATTTTGAACACTGCACGTTCAAATTGACTCATGATGGTATTACGCTGAGTTTGATTCAGGCTTCCGCTCAATGCGACCGCTTTTAGCTTCTTCTCGTTTAGCTTCTGCGTTAGACGTTCAGTATCGATGCGAGTCGCGGTAAAGATAATCAACTGCTTGTACTGAGCTTCTTCTAAAATACGCTCTAAAATCGCTTCTTTATGATCAAGGTGATCACATAAGTAGAATTTCTGCGTGATATCTTTATGTTCTTCACTTGCAGCACCAACCGCAATACGTTTAGGTGCGTCCAGCATTTCAAAAGCAATATCATTGACTTCAGCATGGTCTAGTGTCGCAGAGAACATCAGAGTCTGGCGGCGACGGTGTTTCGCAGCATTGTGAATACGGCGAAGCTCTGGAGCAAAACCTAGATCCAACATACGGTCAGCTTCGTCAAGAACTAACGTCTCTAGACCATCTAAGAATAGAGAGCGGTGTTCCAAGTGGTCAGCTAAACGTCCAGGAGTCGCGACAATAAACTTTGGGTATTTACGCAAAGCTTTAACTTGGTCATTAAAGTTTTCACCGCCAACGATCAACGTAGCATCGTAAGACAAACCACCTAGCATTGAACGCAGTTCACCATACACCTGCTTTGCTAATTCACGCGTTGGCGCAAGAACTAAAGCTCTTGGATCTTTTGCGGAGAACGCTTTATTTTTTAGAGACTTGTGAAGCATAGGAAGAACAAAGGCTAACGTTTTGCCAGAACCCGTCTTTGAAGAAGCCAACAGATCTTTGCCAGCAATCGCGACTGGAATCGCTTTTTGCTGGATTTCTGTCGCTTTCTTAAAGTCAAAATGCTTCAAGTTCTTTAATAAGCGATTGTCTAAACCTAAATCTTTAAAATACAAAGTATTCTCCATTCAATGGCTGAGTGCTGTCAGTGGCTGCTTTTCAGCTGTCTGCAACACAATAAATTCAAAAACAGGCTATGATAACTGGATTCGTAATCAGAGGATAGAGATCACAGAAAATATTCTCTACAGGTGTAAAAACCAAAAGCCAAGCTGGTTAATGCATGTGCATTCATTGCTCTCACCAATGAGACTTTGATCAACTTATTTGATAATTACCTAAAAACTTGGGTTTTTTTGACTTTTCCCTGCTTTTGGTACGACACGATTGGAGCTACACTATTCAGCGTCACTATACGATATAAAACGTATAGGGCCTTTTATTGATACTATACATGCAAGGAGTTCTTTATGAACAAAATGTTGATCGCAGCAGCTGCATCTTCTGTTCTTCTACTAGCAGGTTGTGCGTCTGGTCCAGACGAAGCTACAACAGCACAACTGGATGAGCTAAACAACCAAGTAAGCCAGCTAAGCCAAAACGTAGAAGCTCTACAAGCTGAAGTAAGCAAGTCTGGTGATGCGGCAATGGCTGCTCAAGAAGAAGCTGCACGTGCAAACGAGCGTATTGACAACATTGCTCAGTCTTACACTAAGTAAGTCAAAGTTTTGATGTTAGTCGTTAGTTATCAATAACTTAACTGACGGCAATAAGCCAAATGGCGATAAAGTGGCGACACATTTTTGTGTCGCCACTTTTGTTTCAATGCCGCTGTTAACCCCACAAACCGTGCACACTCAACGAGCGATGGTTTCTACTGACTCGCATCATTTCATCGATCAGCTTTTCAATTTCCTGTTGCTGCAACTCTAACCTTGCTTGAAAGCTCTGATAGTCGGATTCGTTCACTAGACGCAAACCTTTCAGTTTTGCCATTGCTAACAAATGACGCATATCTGGTGATGTGTTTTCCAGTTCGGTCAACATATCTCTTCGAAGCACAGTTCTTGCTGCCGCTGCAATGAATTCATTTTCCTTTGTCCAATCTTGAGAATTGAATACGTTCGAGTAATGGACACGAACCTGTTCAGTACTCACTCCCCGCAGTTGAGCAATTTCGTAGATTAGATCGCTGATTGGAACATTACGTTCTGGTTGATAATCAAGTAACTGAGGTTGTTGCGGCTGTTGGGTCACCATTTGGTCAAAAGCGCGAATGACTTGAAGGTGAAACTTGGCGCTAATCCACATTGCGTATGAGTAGACCAGTTCTTTGCATACCCATGTGCCTTGGTTTTTGCCACCTTGATATTTAGCAAAGCAGGAATTCCTGCTTTGGGTATAGTATCCGTTCCTCAGGTCTGAGGAACTGCCAATTTCTTGGATTAACTCTTTGATTTGCTGATTTTGCATGAATAAGCTTGGGCGATGCTTATTATGCCTACCACTTGCTTTATGTAAGTCATTTAAAGAATAAAGACCATCGAGTGTACGAACTTCTTTAGAAAGGATTGTTAAATTTGGCATAGAGCCTCCGTGTATTTTTCTGAAATATTGGTGTTGGGAGGTTCAGAACAGTTACACAGGTACTGCGGGCTTATTCCCCTTGCGGGTATTGTATTCGCCGCCCTCCCAACATAATTTGGTAGGCAGATCTGCGCTGTCTGAATCGTACTATTGTTAGACCGCTCTACATTCGCGGTATCTAGCCCTTTAAGGGCGTTTAGTCCGTGCAGCAATAGCTGCATTCATCTCAGCACAGATTCTTCAAATCTGTTGAGGCCTTACCCATCTCTGGGTGTCGGGCATAAAAAAGCCAACGCTGTCGGGGTTGGTTGCATTCCGCTGTGTATCAAGAGGTTCTGACGCCTCAAAAACAAATGTAACGGTTTAACCGTTGTAGATCAAGAATCAAATATCTAACTTTGATATTTATTGATGAATATTGACAACTGAAACGATTGACTTGTGAGCGAATACCGCTCAAAATTAGTTGTGTGTTTAATTAACTGTATTCCTTAGCAACCTCACACCGGAGAATGTCAAGTATATGCCACGTAACTATAACGACCAAATGAAAATCGATCACGATTTCGGTTGGTTGGACAATGAAGCACAAAATCGCGAGAAGTATCATGAGATTCTAAAGTCAGAGCCTCAGGACATTACTGCTACTGCGAAAATCATGTTTCCACCAACTTATCAGTTGGTTAGAACAGAACTTGAAAACGATGGTTTCCAAGTAGCTTTGTTATGTGGCGCGACAGAAGAGGTTGTATACTACATTAAGTGTCGCGTATGGGCAGACGTAGTGTTAGCAGCAAAACCTGTAACACAAGTTCTATTATGGCGTACGAACTTAGTGCAGCACCTTTCAGCAACGCAAGGTATTGCAGCAAATATTTTCCGTAATTACCTACTAGAAGAATACAATATCATCGCAAGTGATAGCTGCCAGACTCGAGAAGGTCGTGACTTCTGGGTTAGACAATTGGGTTATGCTCTAGCATTCCAAGAGTATGTTTACAGGTTCCATCGTATTGAGTGCTCACTAGAGAGACTTGAAGACCCTAGAGCAATTGCTGATAACTCTTGTGATTTATGGGGCGACGATGATGATTATGAAAATGTCCTAGCTATCATATCCAAGAATGAAATTACTCTAGACTAAAAAAGGCCGCAATTAAGCGGCCTTTTTTATTTCTGGAGAGACAAAACCCTACCTTTTCTTGGACTCGACTTCTTAGATCTTATAGTAAAGCCTTTCAATTATTCCTTTTTTCAATTTTGAAAAAATCACTTTGAGACTAGATTGGCTCTCAGACCTTATTTCATAAGGCTTTCGCCCGTTCACCACTGATCATCAAAATCACACACCAGATCATTAAAATCGTGAGCCAATGTAGAACTCTTAATATTTATCAGTCACTTACAGCAAACCCCACTCACTCTACCTGATCACACAGCGCGATCTTTTTTCAATTTTGATCAATTACTGAATTTTCATATAACGCGTTTTAATGCACTTTTCGCAGGTTTCGACATGAGTGTAAGCTCCTTGCTATATAAGGCTTGGGGCACTGATATTGCTACATTGTAGGGCTATGGAATTGCGCCTCTCCAAAAGTGCGAAAAAAGTGGTACAAAAACCTCGCAGGCGGGTGTAGAGGAGCGCGAATTAGGTGGGTTAAGGGGTCGATTTGAGCACTGTGTTCAACAATCGACATCCGCAATTGCACACGCTAGTAGCTCTTGATATGTTGTTTCACGCGATTGGTAGTAACTGCATTCAAGCGAGTGAATCTATGACCAGTAATAATTTGATTTAAACTACTGGAGATTACACATGAAGTATTTTTCTATTTTGTTTTTGGTTCTGGACGCTCTATTCAAACGCAAACAGCAAAACCCAGAGGACTTTAGAGACAACAAAGATAAGTTTCTCGATATGGCAAGAAAGTACGAACCTCGTACCTACGATAAATTTAAAGACAGAGAATAGTCCAACTACCAAAGTAAAGGCTGCAAAATTGCAGCCTTTTTTAGTTTTTGGTGATTGGGTCTAAGCGGCCTTTGAGAGATTCACTATCACTTCCGTGGCCAGAGATTGCTTCAGATTGGATTGGGGACTGTGAACTGCCAGAACCTGGTACTACACCACTGTGGGTATGATTGGCTAAGGTGTCGGCTAGTCCTTTGACTACTTGCATAAGTTCAGATAACAAAATCAACACATTCTCTTGTTTTGAGCCTACCCATGTTTTAGGGGCTTGGAGCCATTGATGATCGGCAGCGATGCTTCGGCGGTATTTGCCAATTGTTTCGATAAGCTCCCCTGCTGTGGCCGTGTGCATGTTGCCCAGTGAACCAAGCTCTAGGTTATCACCGGCTAAGAGCTCGATGGCACCCAATGTCTCAACAACCTTTTTGCCTATGATGCTCTCCAAGCTATGTTGGTCAACGTTGAGTGCGTGCGTACCAAAGTCCGCTTGGTAATGGGTGGCTTCATCGTGTTTTCGATAGGCCTTATGGTTTTGTTGTTGGTCGGTTTGGTTGGTGGTGTTGCCTGCCGCGTCTACCCGTTTGCTAACTTCATCACGTTGCTGTTGAAGCTGTTCACCCGGCTCTATGGTTGGTAGAGCGAACTCTCGACCATAAACAGCCCGAATGATGGGTAAATCATTGCGACCATAAGCAAAGGCGATTTCAACTATGGTTCCTTCAAGCGGATACCCCATCAATCCCGATTCATGGCCTGTCATGGTGATAGGTAGCGGGATAGATTTATACAGCGGTACACTGGTGTCGATTTGCATGTTTTCCGACAGCAAGTGAACATCAACCGCATAACGAGGACGAAATGGGTCACTGATATCACCTGATTGCGATTCATCACGCACCGCTTTGATTTGTCCGAACCTTGGCAGGTGATGACCGGCAGCAAGCTCAGGGAAGTTTTTGAGTGCCTCTTGCTTCTTTGGTGGAACTTCCGCTTTGCTCTCTTCCCAATGGATGGTCATCTCATCGGCAATCAGGTCAACTCGCTTAACCCGTTGATCATTGACGATAGCGCCAGGTCGAATCACCGGCAAAGGTGCGATGCTGATACTATTCGCAGCTTGTTTGATAGCTAACTCATTTCTGAGCGTAACGTTCTTACCAAAGTAATGGCAATGCTCAAACGCACCAATGTAGAGGGTTTGGTCTGTTTTCTGGTACCAGATAAAATCAGGGATGTTGAACGCTTTACCAATCGCTTGTAAACACTGGTAGCCCGTTCCTTGGCTGGTAAAGTTTGGAATGGTCTTGTCGGTATAGTCGACGTTCTCTGGCAGTGCGAACTGCAAGCCAATTTTGTCAGTTAACGCATTAAGTACCTGGCGCATAGTCGCGTGCTCGATGGCTACAGGCCAAGGTTTGTTGAGAATGCAGCTATACTCTTTAACCAATACCTTATGGCTACCATTCGCGGTCGGAAACACCTTTTCGATAGTCCCTTCAAACCAAAGCTTTGTGTTTTGGTCATAACCGATATCGAACTGAACATGATCAAAGCGAGTTGGCGCAATGTCGTTTTGGTAGATGAAGATAGCACTGCTTCCCAATGAGTGATGAAGACTTACACTATTTTGAGAGAGCGTAACTTCATTGCCAGCCACAAATAGGCGTTTCTCTAACTTCATTTCAGCGCCTCTTCACTTTCAATCAGGGCTTGTTGATGCTGGGAGTTTTGCTGTTTCGTCGATGGCTTTTTGCTTTTGGTACGTTGCTCGATTTTCTCTGAGGCCGAATTGTACTCACGCATCGAGAAGCTGATTTCCCATGCTCGAAGTGACGTATGTTCAGAAGACGATAATTTGCCAAAGAACTTAGCTTCACGTACGCGATATAAACGCGCATCACGATTACCAATACGAAACACTTTACGATTGCCGTTTTCGTCTTTCATCGAGAAGGTATCGTAGAGATCAGTTAGGTCCGTCTCGCGCTTAAATGGAATGGTACCGGTGACCGAAATCACCACGCCTTTATCGCCCTGCTCAGATGAGTGAGTCGATGATGATTGGCCGCTCATGTCTTTGTCTTTGTATTGCTTCGAGCAGCTCACTTTCATGTTGTCGATTGGGAGTAGCTTGCCATCTAAACTAAGCATTCAACAGCTCCTCAAAAAAGGTTAACGGTTTTTCACTAAGCAATAGGCTCATGATGGTGTATTGGTGATTGGTTGGCACATTTGTGTTTTTAAGTTGGCTTGCCATGCTATCAAGCGAGCCTGTGAACTTAGCCGACCACACACTGCCTTGCAGAGCTTTAAGCGCGTTAATTTGCGCTTTGAGTTCATCCATTTTGGCGCTGCGTTTTGCGGCTAGTACACTGAGTTTACCGATCACATTAGTGGCATCATTGGCGAGTGATTCTAGTGTGGCTATTTGCCCTGCTTGATGTTGTTCGTACTCATAAAGCGGCTGAGCGTTGGCAGTAGCCTTTGGTTTGAAGCGTGGCTGCACAATTGGCGCAGGCACGTGCATTTTGTTTTGGTCGTTAGTGGTTAATGCTTTGGCCTGTCTAGCTGTTTGCATCCAATCAGGAAAGCACAGAACTGAAGTAACATTGGCCAGTTGACTAGCAAAACTGGCTAGGTTCGAGGCGCTAATCATCACTGCGATACAGTGGGTGCTGGTATTTGGCCTATGAGTATCTATTTTATCTTGCAGTTTTGCCGCTAGCGTATCTCGTGCTTGTAGCGGTGTTAAAACGCAGCCCGACTCTAACTGCTGGCCAACATCATATTGATAAGGCGTTGCCGAGATAATTGTACCCTGCTCGATGAGTGATTCAAGATCACCGCGCAAACCGAGTAATGCTTCAGCCTCTGAACTTAAAGAGTGACGCCCGTAATTGGCGTCACTTTCAAGGTTAGTTAAACGGCTAACAGCATCATTCATTGTTATGCCAATTTGGTCAGTTACCTGTTCAGCACTGGCTTGAATGGTTTGGGCGGCGCTTGGCCAAGTGAGGTTAGTCATAGTCTAAACCTCTGGGTTTACCGGCCACGGATTGTCGGCTTTGATTTTAGCCACCAACTCATCGATGCGATCGTAGCAAACCTGCAGCTTTTGTACTGTTGCCCCGCTGCGCTCTAGCCGCCGCGCTTCATTTTCTAATGGGTCCGTTTGAGAGCGATAAAGCGATTCGCGAGTAGCATCCACTTGTGCGTATTCAGCAATGTACTTTTTGCTTAAGTCAGTAACCCAAGTACCATTGATTCTCTCATCATATTCACTTGTCGGCTCGTCCAGCGTGAAACCATCTTTGATTCTACCCAAATCAGAAACCAACTCTGATTTAGTACAATCCGATTCATCATAAATCGTTATGCCTCGATGGTCTTCGATGTATTCAGAACCAATAGCCTTGCCAGACTCGTTGAGAACAGCTATTACTGCAAAACCTTGCTTTGGTAGTAAGGGCTCAACTTCTAAAGCATTCTTGGGAGTATGGTACAATCCACCACGAAATTCGGCATGTTGAGGTTTTAGAATTTCATGCGTTTCACTATCTACTGACCAAAATATCTTAATTTTTTCCATAACTACCCTTAAATGGCAATTGCCATAGATCTCGCGACTGATCGAGGTTTATTTTCCTGACCTTGATTAAACGGCTCTGTAGTAGCATAACCTCCAGTCCAAGACGTACCATGGAGGTACGGGCCAATTCCCGCAACACCGCCAGTTGGATATCTATGAGAATGCTCTCCTACTGATGCATCACTGAATTCGTTCAAACCTTGAGCTGGGTTAATCCCTCTGCCTAGATCCAATACTCGTAAGAACTCTGCACGAATTTCGCCTGTGTTAATGGAATCATCACTTACTAGCGCCGGATAACGACGAGCCAAACGCCAGTATACGACTGCAGGCAAATCAACATTAATTTCCAGTACTGCCCATTCTGGCGCTGAGGTGTCAAGCCAATAAAACGGCATGCCTACTTGATCACCGGTATAAGGTATCCAGTAAAACGGCTTAGTAGTGTCTAACCACCCAATATGGCGATTCACTTCTAATAAAGGGGATTTGCCAGCTAATGACTCAACATTGGAATACCATTGCCAATAACTTAATTCACCCGTTGCTTGATCTTTGGTATAGCAAACCTCACCAACTGAATAGATACGCTCTGAGTCATATGGTAGAAACTGAGCAACGCTTGCTTTAGGGTATTGGGGGTGAGGATCAATCTCTGCAACATGCCCTTCTAACCCACCTTTCACCCGCCAATCAACCACTGAACCATCGGCATTAATTCCGGCCAGTTTAGCGACATAGTGCTGATTGCCATTGCCGTCTACGTAGTCAGTTAGGTCAATTTCAGAGGCGGTGATAGTAACGATGTTTTCCCACGCAGACAGCGCAGTGCCTTGGCGAACAACATCGACATACAAACCATTGGGTTTGGTGGTGATGGTTTGAAGCACTTCACCAGACAACACACCACGTAAACCGCCGACGTACACGACTCCGGGTGTAACTTTGTATTTATCTGGGTCAGCTTGTTGGATTACATCAAAGCCATCAACAAAGGAGGTGTGGCCGTAGTTATCTAGACAAGCTAAACGGTGGTCTTCTTCGATTCCTTTCAAACGTGCTTGGTAGTCAATTTGCCACGTTGCAGCATCAACGGTAATGCCTGCGATTTGCGCAGCACCATCGTATTGCTGAGCGAGTGACTTAGTGCTCGCCATGCCGTTTTCTTTGGTTTCATCGGCTTTGTGCACCACAATGCCACACGAGTTAGGCACGTTCTTGTCACGTAGGTAAATAGCGTTAAAGGTAAACTCTTCCTCACTCGCAGGAACAACCACTGAGTAAACCAGAACGTTGTCGCCCAGTTTGCCCACTTGGTCGATGTTTTGTTGATGAACCCAAAGCGACATATCCGGTAAACCTTGGCTGCGGTCAATGGGTTGACTTGGGTCTAGGTCGGGAATGTAGGCGAAAATCATTTCGTTCATGTCTGGCGCTTTACCGACACTGATTTGATTTTGCATGTACTTCTCAAACTCTAGAGGAATTGCCGTTTGGCTCATGTTGCCTCTCCTATTCAGCCTTTAGAGGCTTGCAATAAATAACTGTTGTTGATGTTCGATTGGTTGGGGCTTCATCGTCAGTTCAACTGCCAATTTCGATTCTGCAGAAAAGAGGCTGAAGTTATGCGAAAACTCACCACTGGCGATGGTTAGGGTTGTTGGGAACGTCACCTGAAAGCGATAGCGTCGACACGTTCTGCCGTATTGTTCGATCAAGGTTTGAACTAACTTGGTATTGTTAGAGATATCACCATCGGTCAATTCGATGGTGCAGACATCCCACTCAATAGCACTTTCACGTTCTTTGAACGCCACAATACCAATACCTAATCGTTCAAAAATGCGTTTGAATCCAGCTACGCTGCCGGCGTCTTTCGCATTAACGAAGGCGTATTTCACGCGCTTACGAAACAGGCTCAGCGGCTCGCCATCAAAACGGGTGATGTCTCTGTCCCACGCCATCAGCTCTAACACTTTCTCACTACAAGTCAGTGCATCGAGTTGGTTGACTGGATAAGTGAGCCAGTCATACACACGAAGCCAAAACCGCTTCACCCCTTGGGTTAACCAATAAGGTTCAATTTTCTCTTTCGGGATGGATTCACCATCTTGCCACCAAGGGAGAACAATCTTGATCATCTCTGGGATGTTCATTGGGTCACCTCGCTAATGGTTAAGCTTTGCAGACGTGGCTGCTCCAGTGATGAAACAATGTCTTTTTGCACTTCACCATCGACGATAAATCTCACCGATTCGACTCTGTTTAAATCCTCGTGGATTTCCTTGCCTAATCGAGACAAAGAGAAACGACTCTTGGGAGCTGCTCGGGTGATGTTCTTATGCGCATCCGACTCCCGAAATGCCGCGCGAATACGGTCCTCTACTTGCTGTTTCTCGCTAGTTTTCGTATCCGCATCTAAATTGGCCACGAACACAACTTCAGTCACGATATCAACGTTCTTATCGGGTATCGCCTTACAGGTAAGAACATCGCCATGGCCGTGATGGCCATTCGTCATAATATGGGTGTTCAACTGTTCGAGAATGCTTTGTGGTATCTGGCCGACTTCCATCAAGATATAAGCGGTGGCTGTTCCTGGCTCAACTTCCCCTGTGTTCTTGAAAAAGACATTGTCACTTCGAATGCCTGCTACATCAGTGATGATAGAGCGGTACACATCATCGATATGCCAAGCACCCGAACTGGTAAAGGCGTTTTGTAGGCGCAAGGCTAGCTCGTCGTCAGCTTCAATATCGGCGCCTAATGTGGTGATGTAATCTGGTTTGTTCTCTGCTGAGACTATTCCACTGATTTCTTCTGGGATGATGCTGTAGTAACCGGCAGACAGGTTAAACGCTTGGCCTTCGTATTCCGCTTCACATAAAATATCGCCTTCCGCTTCACCGGCAGCAATAACCGTGTCACGGATAACAAACAGACGATAAACGACACCGTCTATCGGAGGGCTTTGGATAATCGACCCCGCGGAGACAGTACTCTCTTCGGCGCTATTGGCTTTGGTTAAAGTGATGTTGCCTTGCATTTTTACTGCGGGTTTCGGTTCAACATCGAGTTCCCACGCTTTTAAGTCAAGCGCCCAACGCTGCGCCGTGGCGACGAATAGGCTCGGCATGATGTGTTTCGCCAAGAGTGTAGTTATGAGCCAATAAACAGGTGAAACAACCGCCGCTTTGACCCAACGCCAAAACGGGCTCATTTCAGAGTCATTCGAGATTTGGCTTCCGGCATCTTTTACGTCTTTTTCGAGCTGCTCAGTAATGGCCGCCTCTGTTGTCGGGATGCCTTCTTGTTCAAGGACGTCGACAAAGTCTACCGATGGTCTTTTCATTGGTTCACCTCAATGTCGATCGAGTCTGAAAAATCGAACGCTTTGGCTGTCAGTTCTACGGTGCCAATCTTGGTTTCGTTGGCATACACACTACCTGGTATGATTCGCTCATCTTGCTCTGCGGCTTGCTCGATTTGCACAAGTACATCGGCACGTAAAGTTGGATTGCGCTCTGCCAATAGCCTTCGTGCGAGTCCTGATTCCATGATGCGGTGCTTCACATCTTGAGCGATGCTGTATAGATCACTGGCTTGCTCTGGCTGTTGGCCTGCATCGACGTTCCAACCGCCTTGAATCACTTTGATGTCGATAAACTTTTGGTCAGCCATTGGATAACGCCTCCCACTCTTCCATCTGCTCTGGGGTGAATCCCCCTTCAGTGGTGATGTTCACCTCGCCAATATGAGTTTGGTTTCCTGCCATTGCTGTTGGCCTTTGTGCGGTGATGTTCTGTACCATTTGTGGTGGTAACTGAGCGTTACTCTGAACGTTCGCGTTTGGGGCAAAATCTTCCAGTGTTGGAATTGGCTTACGCTCGGCATTTTCGACAACGGTTGCCGCTTGAATCTCTGGACTACCGGAGCTACTCAGGTCAATATCGATACCCGGTATCATGTTGAGCTTTTCGATCACCCAATCGATGGTGTCAGACAAGAACTTGAACACTGCGGTATCACCAAATGAGGCTTTGAGGTCATCCCACCAATAAATCATGGCGCCCACTACGGCGATAAGGCCGACAATACCTGCGACTACCCATGTCATCGGGTTAGCCCATAGTGCCGTATTGAATAACCAGGTGGCTGCGGTCATTGCGATGGTGCTGATACGTAGAAGTTTAAGTACACCATTGAGCGCTCCCATAGTGACAGCCCATCCGCCACTCATCATTTGGCCTATGCCCATTGCGAGAGACAGCCCCGCGACTACACCACCTAAAGAGAGTGCAGCAATCGCAGCATAACCAAACAGTTCAACCAACCAAGGAAACTCGTCTGTCCAACCTGAAATCCACACGATGCCATCGGCGAGCGAACCCACAACGGCATTTATGGAAGGTAAGATCACACCGAAGACGGCAGCACGAACGGCAAACCAAGAGGATTCGAGTCGCTCCCATTGGTCAGTCATTTTGGAAGCCATCTCTTCGGCTTTCGACATTCCTTGCACACTACCAAGTGTTTCGATGCTACCTGCTAGGCCGTCAGTATCGGCCATCAACTGCTTGATCAGTGCGGTGGCTTGTTTACTGCCAAATGCTTTATCAAGCTGAGCAGACTCAGCAACACTTAAGGTATCTCCAAATTCACCTTTAATTTGCTCTAGGATCTCGAGCATTGGGAGCATCTTGCCCCGGCTATCAGTAAAGCTGAGTCCGAGCTCATCTTGCGCTTTGGCTACGCCAGATAAGAATGCACGATATTTGGTTCCCGCTTCGCTACCACTCATGGTCGCCTGCAAGGTTCCTAAGATGGCCATTTGCTCATTCATGGCAATACCAGCGGCAGTCGCATCAGCGCCAACGCTAGAGAACGCACTACTCATTTCCGAACCAGTAGTTTTGAACATCTGCACTGCACTGGCAGTTTGGCCTGCCACTGTTTCTACCCAAGCGCCTTTACCCATCTCATTGGCTTGATTCTTAAAGATGCCGTACATGGTGCCCATGTAACTGGTGATGGTTGAGGTATCTGCTTTAGTGGCAGCGGCCAAAACACCCGAAGCTTTGGTGAACTGCGATAGTTCTGCGCCGTCTAACCCATCAATCGCTGATTGAATATCGTAAGAAGCATTCACAAAGTCAGTGGCCGACTTTCCGTATTCAGCGGAAAACTCCAAGGCCGTAACCTGAAGCTCTTTTAGCGCGTCACTGGTAACGCCAAGCGACGCCACTTCTCCCAGTTTTCTATCCATCTCAATAGCCGGCATTAATGCGTTTTGCACAGCGAAGCCAGCCGCCACAATACCTGCGGTACCTGTGGCAACGTTCTGTAGGCCTTGCTTACCCAAATCCGTTGCGGCGGTCATCTCTTTAGTGATGCCTTGCAAGGGTTTGGTCACCTGATCAATCAGGGTCATCTGCATTAGTAGCTTTTCGTCCATACTTACCTGCTATTGAACAGATTGGCGATGGCGGTTTGCACCGCTGCCTCCATTCGTTGCTTATCTCGCTTTTCTAGCCACATGGCTCGGGCTAGGTTTTGTTCGTCGTCCCCTTCATGGGGTAAGTAGAATCTGCGCAGGGTGAGCGCTTGTTCGATACCGTTCTGCTCGATACGCTCAACCCGCTCAGTTAGTTTTTTAGCGTGATGGTAATGCCACCCTTAGCGGCCTCACTGACCGTTGCGAATAACTGCATCGTCAAACCTGGTACCGCATCTAAGTAGGCCTTCAGTTCGTCTTTTTGCTTAGGGTCAACACTACGAGTGAGGTAGTGATATGCAGGCACCACTTTGCTACTTGGCATCACTTCATTTGAATAGTTGTTAGCATCCGTCACCGTCGGAGTGAAGGTGAAGTCGGTATCACCTACCGTAACGACAACAGGTTTTAGTGCGAATGTCGGTTGATTAGACATGAGATTATCCTTTGTTGATTGACAGCGATGCTTGTTGCTCGGCTCGCCAGTTTAAGTAGTCTTGTGTTTGGTCAGCGCATCGCCCTAGGGCATCTTTCAACCGTGGAATATCTTCGGTCGCGATTTCGGGCCATGTGCCTTTAACATTTGGTTTTTCACACGGGACAATCAGCCCCGCCGGTGGCAGTTGAACAATGACTCGTGTCTGGATGGCATCAGTACGGCTGCTGCAGCCGCTGAGTAACACTGTCAGGAATGCGGCATTCCACATTTTCCAGTTGTGATTCCAGTTCGCTGATTTGTTCATCTAACTGCCTTTTGTCTTGCTGCTGTTTATGAGCGCGGCTGACCAGTAACTCATTCACGTACTCTTGGTCATGCCGTAATGTCTTGATGGTTAACTCACTGGTTTGATTAGCCGCTTTGGCTGCATCAAGCCTTGCCCTTAATGCAGCTTGTTCGGCCTTACTAGCCTTGAGTAATAACCACATGGATGTGATTGCGACGAATACCGCTACCACTAACAACCATTTAATCGACTTGGGTACACCGAGCATATTCAAGCCCTCTTCGCACGATCAGCCCGTTGTATTTCTTGCCGCCGCTGTACACCCAACGCTTTAACTGCTCACACGCTTTAAGGTATTCGCCCTGCATAATGTGTTTGTAAATCTGGGTCGCACTGCCATTCCCGTTACGTCTGAACTTAGTGCATCCGGTATTGAAGGCAAAACTGGTAAAGGCGTCGAACTGGCCTTGAGTCATAGCAATACCGGATATGCTTTCGGCTTTGGTAATACACCGCTCGGCACTTTGAATATTCTTCACCCAATCTTTGGCAACTTGCTCTAACAACACCGTCGCACTCGGAACATCATGTGTGTTACCAATTCCGTTAGTAGCTAAACCTGCAGGGCAGCGATATGGGTCTTGTCGACATCCTTCTGCATTACCAATCAGCTCAAGAGCAGCCGAGCTAACACGCAACTCACCCAGTTCTTGCTGCTGAATTACAACCGGACCAACAGGCTCAGTACTATCAACCGCAACACCACCTGTAATTAGAGCAATCGCGCCCAACACAGAGCAGACGATTTTTTTACTCAGTTTCACTGACCGTGACTCCTTTCTCAGTGGCAATACGCTGCATTTCGCGCTTGTGCCAGTAGTTCAAAATTAGTGCAAGCACGCCGATCACAAGCGACCCCGTAAAGTACCAATGCTCATAGGTCATTTTGCTGATGCCCATTCCTAGCAATGACATCAGGTACACTAGGCCACTGGTGAACTTGTCGAACCATTCTTTCAACATAAGGGCGAGTTACCTCCGCTCTAGAAGCGACTGACAATCAATGCAGAATTGACAGCCCTTGCTTGCTTTTCTTCGCGCTTCTTGGATTGGCTCGCCACACTCTTCGCAATCCAACGCGCTCTCTTTTTCGGCATTTTGGCTAGACCGTAACAACTGGTTAGCCAGTGCCACTTTGGTGAATTGGGTTTCTGTTCCGCTTGCATGATCAATCACATCCGTCATTGGTTTACCCTTCACCTACAGCACATAGCGCGTATCGTCTTCGCTGAGGTATGGCACCCCATCAATCTTGACGAACAGTGGACTAGTGACTAAACCTTTGAGCTTGCGCTTGTGTTTATCTGAGCTCGACGGATCAATGTTGAGAATGTCTTCAATCAACCATTTCACCCCAAAGAACTCGACTTTCTGCTCTTCTTCACCGGTGTTGGCGTAACACATCAAATCATCTAGTGGTAAGTTGCGGTAACTGCCTGAAGCTTTGGCCGCGCTGTGAACGACTTTGAAGTACTTAGCATCAAGCTCAAGCTCGATTTCACAGCTCACTTCACCGTCAGTGAAACCATCAGGAATGCCGCCGCTCTTAGCGACTTCAGACGAATCGGAAATATTGGCAGTGAGGCTCTCAACATGAATAAACTCACCAAGTAAGTTGGTATCAAAACTACGGGTAGAAATTCGGCGACTCATTAGGCAACCTCCCCTTTCTTAACGCTGATGTAGACAGTGATTTTTACTGGGCAGTCGTAAGGCTGAACCTGCATGTAAATCTCAACTTCTTCATTGGTGACCCACTTAATGCGAATGTCGTCTTCTTCTGGCGGTAGGATTTCACCTGGATCGCCCGTACGTGCCATGCGTCGCAAGTCTTGAGTGAAATAGATTTTCGCAGCTTCGGTGGCCGATGGCGTTGAATTGAACTTACGGTCGGCGATTCGTGCAATGGCGCGAATGCGAACAAAGCGAGCCGCTTTCATTGCTACGCGGATATGACGAATATCTTGATAGTCGCCCCCTGGCACATCGAGGGTATTGCCTGTTGTCCAGTAATGACCTGGGTAGTCTGGATACCACATCGGCACTGATAGGCGATTCGACTCCAGCGCTTTGAGATGCGCGAGCTGTAAACTGTCACCGTTCTTATCGGTTAAGAACTCAGTGTTACCGACCACAGAGCCGGTCATCACGCGGGCCGGTGAATCGGCAATTGAGACTTCACCATTGGCCATACGTCCAACGCCTTTACCAAAGGTATCGAGGTCTTTGTGTAAGGTTGGGATGACCGTAACGTATTCACTCGCAACGTCTGTCACGATAGCAGTGCAATCTGCGATGTACTGTTCCCACGTTTTGCCTGTGGTGGCGTTATTGTCAATCGCTGGCAAACGACAAATCACAAATGTTTCTCGGCCCAGTGAAACTTTAAGCTCTGTTCGCAAGGTGTTCGCCGATTCAATAAAGGCTTTATCTGCAGCAGGGATATGTACCGCCGTCGCTTCAAAGCTTGAGACTTCGTTAGCCTTTTTCACCGCGTCTTGCCAATTGTCACCTTGGTCTAAGATGAGCACACCCGCAGTCCAATTCTGTTTTGCGTTATGCTGCGCGGCTTTGAGATTGGCAAGGTACTCGGCACTCGCTTTGTCGAGCACATCGTCAAGATCACTGGTCGAGTCAACCATGTAAAGTGGACGCTCTTCGCCCGTGACAGTGCCATAACCCACAAATAGGAAGTGGTTGTCTACAGTGGCGATAGGCCCTTGCATAAGGTTTTGAATAATGATGGTAACGGTAGGCCATGCCATAGTTACTTACTCCTATTGCGTTTGAGTTCTCGCTTAATCATCATTGCCATACGTTTAGGACTAATGCCGATCAGCTGTCGTTCTGGTCTTCCTACTTGCCAATCTCTAGCGGGAGTTTTGTTCTCCAGCTCTTGAATGGTTTTTGTCGCTTCCCCAAGTGTCATGTTTTCAGTTATCCACTTGAGGGTTGGTTTCTTGCCGCGCTTTTGCCTACCTTGTGGCTTTAGCCTAAAACCAAGATCGCGCAGATGCTTGGCTTGCTCTCGGGGAGCGTTGTCATCTTTGCTTGGCTCTTTATTCTTTTTTGCTTGGCGCTTTCGCTTAGTTAATCCGCTTTCTTCCGCTATGCCATTGTGGTGTTGATAAGCCACCTTTCCGCGAGCTGTTGGCCAGCCAACAAACAAGGTCTTGTTACTATTGCGCTGAAAGTGCTTCACTTTACGGGTGAACCCCATCAGCATTTTTTTGCGCCCTTTCTTTCGACCTTTCCACTTAGTGCCGTCAGGATTGCTTTGGGCTCTGACATTCTTTTGGGTCTGCTTGGCTAACTGAGCGCCGAGCTTTTTTAGCAACCGAGTGCGTTTTTTTCTGTCTAGCGTGAGCAGTGCGATTTGCTCTTTGGCTCGTAAAAAACTGTGTTCGTCGGCCTTAATCTGGAGCATGGTTTATCACCACATCTCGTAGCTTGGTTGCGGTCCAAATATCGTAATCTTCAAGTCGGTACTGTTTGCCGCCCCAGTAAATTGGCCCCTGTGGGTCTTCAATCACTTTCACGGGCTCTTCAAACATCACCTCGATAATCAGCTCAGCACTGCTGGCGTCTTCTATCACGACTTCGATGTCTGGGTCGCTCAGCTCAGACAACTGCTGCTCACGCTCTTCATCGTTGTCCATCAACCAGGCGCCAATATTGGCAAATAGGACTGCGGGGCTTTGTTCTTGGTAAGGGAAGCGGTCAAAGTAAAACTCAGCTTTGTAGCGCTGTAACATCAGTTGAGAACTACCATTGCCCATAAACTTTGGCGTCAACTTCAGTTCAATGTCTTGCATTTCAGCGCTCATACGCATGGCGACTTTTTTCCCTACTCGCGCTTCAATAAACGCTTTCAGATCACGCAGTTTGTAGCCTGCTTGGTACTGTTCGCTCATATCAAACTTACCGTTGCTCTAGTTTTCCCGTTCATAGCGCGGATAATGCGCGCACACTCGGCCAGCAGTTCGTTTTTAGTTTCAGCACTTCGCTCTGCTAGATGATCACCTTCTTTCTTTTGGTGAACAGTACTGAAGTCGGGGAGTAAATCGGCTTTAGCTCGAGCAAACACCGCCGCTTCATACTGGATCACTACGTTGTTCTTTCCAGACACGACCGGAAAGGATTGAACATCGACGGCTTTGACAATCCCCTCTGCCTGGTACTTGGCTTCAAGGCTAGCTAACTCTAAATTGCATGCAGAAACAGCATTGGCTAACGCAAAAGCAATGCGCTCAGCATCCTGTGCTGGCGGTGTACCACGTCGGCGCTCAAAATCGCCTGCGTTGATGTCTGGCCAGAAACCATTATTGGTAATGGTGGTGTCTTGGTAGCCGTTGTTTCCGCCTGTAAGCATTGCAATTCCTTGTTCAAAATTGGTGCGCTCTAGCCACTGGGTCGACGGTTTTACAATGAACCACACGGGTTATTGCAACCTCGCCAGCCGAGCGCGGCGGCGTAGGAGCTTTAGAGGTTCTTGCCCTCTTGAATCGCGTTAATGCGCGATTGAACTTCTTTAATCTTGGTGGTTACGCCCACCTTGTTATGCAGCTCGTGTGCTTTGGTCATAAATGCCAGTGCGCTTTCGAGCTTTTCCAAGTCGCCCACATCACTGGGTTTCACCTGACCTTTTTCGTTTGTTAGCAACGCATAACCCGCGAACTTGAGCCACTTAGCATGAAGCTTTTCGTTAACGGCCCAGTCGCTTTCAATCTTGTTGAGCACTTGATTGAAATAAGGTTGAATACTGTTGCCTGTTGGGAAGGTTTTTTCAGCCCACTCTAAAACGAAATCTGCACACACTTCTGGCCAAGGGCGTTTGAAGTTCTCCGGTGTCGGCAAGCCTTTTTCAATGGCTTGAATACACCAATCAATGGCCGTGTCGAGTTCTTCCGCATCAAACATCCACACAATAAGATCAGTGAAGATTGGGTTTTGATACGCTTCACCAGCTTCAAGGTAAGCTTCAACCATTGGCTTGTACTTCGGGATCAGCACTTCACGCTTGTGATTAACCTTTTGCGCAATCTGGGTGAATTCTTTCAGCGCGAGTTTGTCTTGCTCGAACTCAACCAGTTTGATGTGCAGGCTATCTGCCGAAGCCGAAAGCGCCTGATTTGCGACTTCTATTGATGCCGCTGCGTTTGCAGTGGCATCGTTTCGTTTGACGCGAAGTAAAATCGCGTCACGTTGTTTTCTGAGTGGGCTTACCATGGGCTAGTCCTTACGGTGCTGGATTAGGGTCTACAATGTCGACCTGCTCAATCGCGGCGAATTTCTCAAAGCGTCCTACACCGTAGCCTTCCATACGTAGATAAGACGTTTCGAAACGCTTACGGTCTTCTTCATTGCGCGATTTACGCCACTGAGTGCCTTTTTGCGTGAGCACTTGCAAGTTTTTCAGCGTGGTAATCCACATCGCTTTAGGTGGGAAAAACGGTGGCGTATACACCTTGCGACCATTAATGGTTTTGGCCAGGCTTTGGGCTGCTTTGTGTTCTGTTGGCTTATCAGCCGATTCGAGCAAGCGGTGCTGCTCTGCGGCGACAAGATCACGGCCAACTAAGATCACTAGCTCATCATCACCTTGGAACACTTCATGAATCACAGTGTTCTCTAGATCATTCGCTAACGAATCAAGGTTTTTGTATGAGCCCGCCGTTTGACCTGTTGGGTCTAGCGTAGCTGAGGCTAATACTTGTGCCGGTGCTTTTTCTTTGACGATAGTGAGCCAACCTTTATTTACATCTTGACCCAGTGGATACGTTGTAGGATTAGTATCGCCAGCCGCTACGTGAGTACCATGAAAGCCAATACGCAGCGTATCGAGGCCAAGGTTGCGAGTAATGGCGTTGTTCATTAGCTTCGCCCACTCATTCTTACTGCCTGAGTTAGCCCACTGGGTCATCATTTCCCATGTAATGAACACACCTGAGTCTGTCTCGGTAAGCTCGTAGGTATGACCGCCTTGACCAAGCTCTGCATAAAAGCGGTCATTGGTTTTGCGACCCGTGATTAATCCGCTGTTACCCACATCAACTACCTGACCTTTGATTTGGTCAACAGGCATTGCTGCGAGCATTCCCAAGAATCCAACGGATTGCAGGATTCCCTGGCGCAGTTTAGTTTCCATCGGTGGCGCAATATTAAATTGCTTCGAAACGTCGGCGACTTCGTTGTCTTTGGCAAGTTGCTGACAGTACATTTCTAGGTATTTGGTTGAAGTTGCATTCAGCATTTACACAACCTCCATAGATTGAGCATCATGACCAGAAGGGTCTGGACGCTGGTCTGGGGATTCTTCAGACAAAGCTTTGAACTGCTTATCTAGCTCTGATTGCTGGGTGATGATGCCGTCTAACTTTTCGTTCAGTTGAGAGAACTGCTCGGCGCTAACACCTTTCTCGATCTCTTCTGGTTTCACTTCGGCTTCAGGCTCAGGGTTTAGCTGCTTACTAAACTCGTTTTGCTGTTTCTCAAGGTCGGCCTGTTTGGTTTCGATACCTTCAAGCTTTCCCATCAATTGAGCGAATTGCTCTTTGGTCATTTCTTCATCCTCGTTCTGGGGATCGTTAGGCGTTTCTGGCTCTTCATCGCCAGAAGAGAAAAATTCATTGAATGCCGCAAAGAAGCGGTCTTTTTTGGTAAAGCAGGATGAGAAGTCGATTTCTTCTAATGCGCTGCATTCAAGTTCGGTGGTTTCACCCTGCTTACGCGAGAACTGAAGGAGCGATGTGCCTGTGGATGCAGGAGAGTCAGTCGCAGCTAGGCCCATCAGATAACAACGCCCTTCACCTTTGTAATCAGGGTTTGGTTCAATCGAGGTAAACAACTTTTGCTTTTTGCGGTTGGCTTCAAGCATGTATTCGTTTGGCTCAAGCTTGGCGAATAGGCGCATTTTGCCGTCTTTCTCTTCAGCTTTAAGCTCCAAGACTTTTCCCCAGTTTTCACCGTAACCATAAAAGCGACGGTGCTCTGGCCAAATCAGTGCGGTATATTCATCTGTTGAGTAACTTGCAGCCATTTGCTCAATCCACTCACGAGTGATTTTGCGCCCGTCTACAGTTGGCCCTTCAGTTGCGATGATTTTCCAGTCACTTGCTTTTGGCATTTCTCGTACTCAAATTCGTTAATAACCACTCGATTTGAGCTAACAATACGCCTTTGAATGGGGCGTTTCAGCCACTTAAATTCTGAAGAATTCGGATACACGCCATATCCGAACTCGTCCGAATTTTTGCTTGTGAATGAGCATGTTAAGCAGGCGTATGATGCGCTTATGGCTTATTCAAAACAGATAAAGGAAGACGCGAAGCAGCTATATATTCGCGGCGTTTCTCCTAAACAAATCGCGGCGCAATTAGAGCTAAATAGCGACCGTATCGTTTATACCTGGGCGGAGAAATTCGGCTGGGCGTTGTTACTTGATGAACTATCTGTCGAACAAATGGTGAACCGCCGTTTGGCAGTGCTGATTGATTTACCAGAAAAGTCCGATCAGCAGCTTAAAGAGATGGATAAGCTAATTGAGCATCATGTGAAATTGCTCAAAGCGAATGCCGATGCCAAAGCTAAGATTGAAAGAGCCGCGCAAGCCAGCTCGGAGCCACAACCTACCCATAACGGTAAATCTGGTAATGGGAATCAAAAAAGTAAGAAGCGCGGGCGCAAAGTTAAAAACGACATAAGCGAACTGACTGAAGGCAGCTTTGCTGACTGGCATAACTCGCTGTATGCCTTCCAAAAGGTGATGCGTGAAAACCTTAATCAACGTATTCGGAACATTCTTAAATCTCGCCAGATTGGCGCCACTTACTACTTTTCTGGTGAAGCGCTAGAAAACGCGATTTTAACCGGCGACGATCAACTGTTCCTTTCGGCCTCTCGCGCTCAAGCTGAAGTGTTCCGTACATACATAATTCGCATTGCCAAAGAGTTTTGGGATATCGACTTGACCGGCAACCCGATTGTGCTTTCGAACGGGGCACACCTACGCTTTCTCTCGACTAACGGCAAAACCGCTCAATCCTACTCTGGCCATCTCTACACCGATGAGTATTTTTGGATTGGTCAGTTTGCCGAGGTTAAGAAGGTCTCGTCTGCGATTGCAACCCATAAGAAGTGGCGACGAACTTACTTTTCTACGCCATCGAGTAAAACCCACCCTGCTTACCCGTTTTGGACGGGTGATGAATGGCGCCAAGGCAAAGAAACGCGCAAGAACATCGAGTTCCCTACTTTTGATGAATACCGCGATGGTGGCCGACTATGCCCCGACAAACAGTGGCGTTACGTCATCACGATGGAAGATGCTGTCGCTCAAGGGTTTGACCTGGTAGATATCGAAGACCTACGTGACGAATACAGCGACAACGAGTTTAAGAACTTGTTTATGTGTATTTTCGTTGATGGGGCAGCATCCATCTTCGAGTTTAACAAAGTCATGCGATGCATGGTGGACAGCAAACAGTGGCAAGACTTTGACCCAAAAGCCAAACGCCCAATTGGTGCTCGCGAGGTATGGTTAGGCTATGACCCTTCAAGAACCCGAGACAATGCCTGTTTAGTTGTAGTTGCTCCGCCTGCGTTGCCGGGTGAAAAGTTTCGTGTGCTCGAAAAGCATTATTGGAAAGGGCTCAACTTCCAGTACCAGGCAAAACAAATTGGTGAAGTGTTTAAGTGCTACAACGTGACCTATCTCGGCATCGATGTAACAGGGATTGGCGCAGGTGTTTATGACCTACTCAGCAAACAGCACCCGCGCGAAGCGGTTGCCATTCATTATTCGAACGATAACAAAAACCGTCTTGTAATGAAGATGATTGACGTGATTGACGCCAGCCGCCTGCAGTTCGATGAAGAGCACAAAGATATGGCGATGGCGTTTATGGCAATTAAGCGCGTAGCGACCAACTCTGGCAACAACATGACGTTTAAAGCTGACCGCAGTGAACTGGTTGGCCACGCTGACGCGTTTTGGGCGATTTCTCACGCAGTGATTAATGAACCTCTCGATCACTCCTCCCCGACTAAATCTAAATATGTGATGGCGAATGCAGCATGACAAAACAAATGACCACCGAACAATCAAATACCTCCAAAGAGAAGAGCATTTCTTGTTTTTCATTTGATAACGCGCAGCCCGTAGATTCTAACTCTTGGATAACCAACTACTGCGAATTGTTCTACAACGACATGGATGACTACTGGGAGCCGCCAGTATCGCTTAGAGGTCTTGCCGATATAGCCAATACGAATGGTCATCATGGTTCTTTACTTAAAGCACGTTCTAACTATGTTAGTGGACGGTTTATTCAAGGCGGCGGTATGTCACCCGATGAGCTAAACCACGCTAGCTGGGATTACTTCGGGTTTGGCCATTTCGGATTTTTGAAGCTAAGAAACCACTTTAAAAAGGTGATTGGTTTAACTCCCTTGCCCATGATGCACATGCGCAAACGTAAGAACGGTGATTTTGTGCAACTGCTTAGGGATGACAAGAAAAAGGTCTATAAGGCTAAAGATGTGATTTTTGCAGGCCAGTATGACCCACAACAGCAAATCTATGGTTTACCGGATTACTTGGGCAGCTTGCAAAGTGCGTTGCTCAATAAAGATGCCACCTTGTTCAGACGCGCTTACTACAAGAACGGCGCCCACATGGGTTACATTTTTTACACCAGTGACCCAAACCTGAGTGATGAAGACGATCAACGTTTGCAAGAAGCACTTCAAGGAGCAAAGGGCCCAGGCAACTTCCGTTCGATGTATATCAACATTCCAAACGGCAAAGAGAAAGGGGTGCAGATCATTCCGGTTGGAGATATTGCCACTAAGGATGACTTCGAACGAGTGAAGAACATTTCCACTCAAGATATTTTCACAGGCCACCGCTTCCCTGCGGGGATGGGTGGAATGATGCCCCAAACAGGCGCGAACATGCCTGACCCAATCAAGGTGAGCCAAATGTACGATAAATACGAGGTAATCCCAGTTTGTAAGGTATTTGAGCGAGCGGTGAATAGTGACCCAGAAGTGCCTAAGCACCTGCACATGAAGTTTGATTTAAATATTGCACAAGACGCATAAACCTGTACAAAAACACAGTCATTGACGTAATATTGTACTGTCAGTCAGTTAAGTTAGGTCAATGTTATGAGAGTCCTTTGCCCAGAGTGCGGCGAGAGAAGCCGCATCCAGAAATCAAACAGAATGAGTACAAAGTATGCGGATTTGTATTGCTCATGTAGTGACCCAGAGTGTGGGCATACATTTGTGATGAATCTGTCTTATAGTCACACTTTAAGCCCTAGTGCCAAAACCACCTCGCAGTTAGCTTTTAATATGGTTAAGGCTTTAGCACCTGAACATCGAGAAGAGTTAAAACAGCAGCTTTCCATTCTATAACTTAAAAGTTGGACTCTCCGCTTCATCAGCCATCCCGATTATCGACTGGATGGCTTTTATTTTTTCATCATCCAAAAGATGAGCAAACCTTGGCAGTACTCCCTCAAGTAGTACTCGCCCCGCTTCCTCTCTTCCCTCTTCTGCCGTACTGACGGCAACACCATCAATAATTACATCCAGAGCGGATTGAAATAGCTGCTTTTCTTTAGACATATCAATACCCTTACCAGTGACACTGGAAATATACTGTATATCCATACAGGTTTCTACCTGAATTCTTAGACCTGCTTCACTCATATGTCATTTTCCTTCTTTACGAACCACAGTTTCATTGCTCAATCAAACAGCCAGTACATCTGTATCGGCACACTTTGACTCATATATTTATCAAGCTATCACGGCTTTAAAGTTTCCAAAGTCGCTCGTGATTACTGGGCTTAACCAACTAATTGACACCATACGCATCTCAAAACGAATACAACTGCTCTCGGATAAGATTTGAAAAAGGCGCAATAATACTTAAATAAATAATGACCTGGATGACATGAGGAAGGAGGGTGTAATTAATAGTGCCAAATTGTTTTTTAGTGTCAACACCTCATTTTTCCCCAAAAAATCGGCTAGAGCACTATGTTACCACAAAGGTAAATATTAAATTTAATACCAACCGTCTATTAAAATAAAAAACACAAATACAAACACTTGAAAATCAACTACATGCATTAAAACAAATATAATAAATAAGCCATTATTTATAACAAATTCACTAGGTTTAAATATTAAAAAATGAATTTCAATAAACTTGAAGACCATCACACCAAGAAAACACAAACACCACTAATTCACTTTATCTCCTACACCAATGGCCAGTCATCCCCACTAGGGAAAATCGACAGGTCGGGTTGTTGATACTCTTGTTCTTCCGGTTGAGCGAATAGATTGTCCCAACCTTCGAAATCCATCCAACTGGTGTCTTCCGAACGTTGACGACTCACTTCTACCAACTGAGCAGGGCGTTTATTGCCGTGTTCGTCTACCTCCGCGGGGCGAATTTGGATACTTGTGTCATCGTCGATGCGAATTGAACTGCCTTTTAGCAGTGCGGCCAGTGCCGCTTCATCAATATTTGGTGATTTACTCACCCGTTTCTTCACTGGTTCTAATAACCTGGTTAGCTGATCGCAGACCTGTACTCTCTCAGGCTCCGTACAGTTATTGACAGAACTCCGAGAGGAGCCAGAGGCTCCAGAAAGAGCAAGAGCCCTCGCTTCAGCATCTTCGTTAACTTTTGATTTCTTGATAATCGTCCAGATTTTAGTACGGGTTTTGATGGTTTCTTCTGGCGTTGTAAAACCTTCAATCTTGCGAACGTCCTCCCCATGAGGAGAAGCGAAAGGCAGCACTTGATATGAATTCACTATCAACAGATCGTCACGCTTAACAAACGGACCACCCTGCCCCATGATGTAACCTTGCCAGTTACCATGATCAGCCGCAGCGAGTGTTCCTGCGATTCTTGACTGCTTTGAGTCTCCCCTAGCTTGATAGCTATCACCGATCACCTTCATCAACTCAGAATTGGTAATAAGTTTGCTAGGTTTGATTGGCCCAACAAGATCACGCTGTAACATCGAGTAAATAGTGAGTAAGTCGACACGCTCTTGCATGAAGAGGTATTCCATAAAGGCCTTTTTGTTTTGATTGGCAAAACGGCGTAGTTCTCGATAAGTGGTAACCGGTGCACCACCAAAGAACTGAAACTGACGAATATTCCAACGGCTTTTCCAAGCACCTACATTCTTCGCCATGTCTTTGACTGATTTACCTGTTTCATCTGAGATTTCTTCATCCATGGCATAGCCATCAATATTTTTAGAAATGTATTTGGCAATATAACCAGTAGCGGTTCCCTGCTCTGGGTCTATAAACCCAACATCACAACGGGGTGTGTAGTCTAAATTATGCGTGGTTAAGCCTTGCTGTTTTACAGGCCAAACTTGCACTGAATCGGGTAGCTCTACTTCTGGGCGACGAGTGACAGGCTTAATTGGGAAGTTATTTTCGTAGACCTTTTTGTAAACCTTAAATGGGTTATCAAGCAGCGGCTGAACAAAGTTTGCAGGACCAACCTTCGGCCATGTCTGTTTTGGTAGCAGCTCTGCTACATCTTCCATCACTGCGTATTGAATGAAGATATTGGTAATACGAAGTACATCTTGAGGCTTTACCCAGATCAGTAAATGCCAGTGTGGTGTTCCATCATGATGCGGCTCTGCAACACGAACACCAAACCAACGCAAACCCAAACGGCCTAACTTTGCTCGAATACGCTGCCACACATTATTTAAGTATGTTTGCGCATCACGTGGGCTTGCTCCGTTCCAATGATCAATGAAGCCGCCTTTTTTATAACTATTGTGGTATTTCGAAGGGGTAGTCAGCGTAAGAAACAAGCCCTGCAAACCCAACTCATTACCAATATTTTCACAGCCACGGCAACGGGTCATCAACTCATGACGACGAATGGCAGGGTTAGACACGCTTTTAAGCACCATGTCTTTTAGCTCGGTTTGTTCTTCCGTTTCTTCATCGAACAGCATCATGTTTTGAATGGCTTGCCAGTTACGGTGCTGCTGCTCTTTATGCTCTCGAACACAATCCCAACTCGCATAGGGTGACGCCTTGCTTGAGACTTGCCCCATAGCAATGGCTAAGTGTTCACGCATGACTTTTCTTGCTTTGGAGAGGCAACGAAACCACCACTTTTCACAGCGAGTTTTTGAGATGTACTGGAAAATGTTTTCAGGCTTGAGCTTTTTGCCAGCACCCGGTGGTTTAATTCCAAACCCTTCGATGAGCTCTGCCGTTTGGCGGTATGTCATGAGCGCGGCGATCTCTTCTCCCTCTGGAGTGTTGCAATCTGTATGTTCGGTTAGTTTGGTTTGGTATTTAACAACGATGACCGATAGCTTAAAGGCCATCTCTTTGAGTTCGCTCTTGTCGAGTTCTGCTAACAACCGCGATTTAATAGGTTTTCTCTTGCTTTCAACATCTTTAAAATCAAATGATGTTTGACCTTGTTGTAAGTAATCTGGATTACGATGCTCTGTAAAGAAAGCGGGGTGAAACGAATCTTCGTCTTCTCCGAGTTCTTTAGACAGCAACGCGACCTTTTGCGTGGTCGGTAAAGATTTGTATTGCTTTAGCACCATCAAGGCGCGTTCTGAAGAGGGAGCAACTTTTGTTCTAAGAAATGAGTTCGCCTGTTGGTAGCCGTCTTTTTCTAATAGATCGACATAGCGACCAACAAAGTACTTGGTTAGGTAATCGGGTAGGTCTTTTATTTTGCTTGAGATCCATTCGAAGTCTCGTGGGTTTGCTTCATAGAGCCTGCGCTCTATAACACTTAAATCGTCAGGCTCTACCTGAACCCTTGGGCGATAACTTGGCTCAACACAAGCATCCTTCTCGTCTAGAGCAACAAGAGGGGTTCGCCATTTGAACTTAAGCGGAGCTAAAGGCTGATAGTAGCTTAATGATTTCAATGTGTTAATCTCAACTTAAGATACGCAACTGGAGTCACTTCAATGAAAACTAAGTTAATAAATTCAGACAACAAATTGGCTAATGACGACCAAATCTCAGACTGGTTGAAAAGTAACGAGTCCGAAATTGACAGCGTTGAATACCACGCAGCCATCCTTGGGATAAATGGCAGAACTGAATATCGAACCGTTACTGTTGGAGGCTTAGACCAATTGGTTAAGCTCACTAACGCCTTAGCAAATTTTGGTTTAGTTGACTTACTCAAAGACAGTGGCCCCGTGAAAGGCTTTGATTCTGTTTTTGATGTGAAAGAAAAAGCTTAAGGTCGTTATAAATAGCTAATTCGCCTTCGTCGCCAGCTTCTTCAGCTTTAGCTACCGCCTTAGTTACAAAACGTCTAAGCTCTGGGGGGACTCCAGATTCTCCCCAATGTTCGGCAATAATATTGCCTACCTTTGCCTTTACTGTTGCACTTACTTGTGGAGCCTCAGTGATTAGGTTGTTTAGCTCGTTATTACTCATGCTGCCACCTCATGACCAATTGAAACGATATGACTTAACCCTTGAGGTATATCGAAGCGATTGCCGTTATCCCAGATAAACCAAGCGTATTCACATGAATCTGAACCACCGCCCACAAAGCGAGGGCGAGGAACGATGATTGGGCACTTTGGCGGAAAGCCGATTTCAAACCAGAAAGGTAAACGCTTTTTAGAACCTAAATAGTTAACACGTTGTAGATATGCCATTGTCCCGTCTGGGGCTAACTCACTTAAACTTTTACGGATGAACTCTTCCGTTAGTGAAAACGGTGGATTGGTAATGATCACATCTTGGGTACCAAAATCAGTAGTTAGGTAATCAATACCCTTTTCGATTTCAGCAAATGACTTCTGGCTTTGTGGCAAAGCTACCTTCTCGAAAATTGCACCAGTACCGTAACAAGGCTCCAAAAACTTGTCGGTTGGGCGAACGGTTAACTTTGATAACAGTGCATCGACAACTTCTGGCGGTGTTGGATACAGCTCACGAGGTTGTACTTTTCCGGTAGTTGAACTCATAACTTCCCCTTACTTACCAATAACTGACAAGCAGTACTGTTCGAATTGAAAAAGTGCTTCATCGTCCCAACGACCAAGATCACGCAAGGCAAGCATTTCAATAAATAGGCTGCGGTTTTTCATATCTAGCTGTGACCAATGGTGTAGCTGTGGCTTGGCATTCTCATTTTGATAAGAGCGGTACCAGCTCACATAGGTATGAGCGAAAAACACACTTGCACGATCGCCCTGCATTGCTTCTTTAATGTCAGATAAAACGTCTTCCAATGGGCGGTGGGTTTGAACAGGAGTTAACTTTTTAGCGATAGCATCAAGCTGAATCACAATTTCTTCTTGCTGTGCTGTGCTGCTTTTTTCAAAGCGTGCTGCTATTTGTTCAAATGACTGGTTGAATAGGTGTTCGTATATGTTGCTCATGCCACCACCTCCAACTCGTCACGTAGCTGTGCAACTCGCTCGATGATCAAGTCTTCCACTGCTAACAAATCGTCTAGTGCTTTCTCATTGTCCAGTAGCACCAAATTGTGGGCGTGGTGTGTGGTGGTATCCGAAAAAACGACAATGTTCATCAGTTTCATTTTTGATGAGTACTCAATTCGAATGCTGATGACGTCTGCACTCTCCATGGCTAACGCATACAAACTATTGATGGTAGATAGAATCGCGCGCTTAATAGCGACTTTGGCTATGGGATTGTTCATCTTCTATGCTCCTACGCTAAGACGAAAAAAAGCCCCCTGTTACAGGGGCAAAGGGCTGGCTAGGTTTAATGGGTACTACTGAACTGGTAATGCTTGAGGCGGCGAACGTCGCCAAGCTCATTGTCTAAATCGACGACCATCTGCTTCACATAACTCATGCCTATGCGAATCTTTTGCAGCTCTAGATCATCGAAAGACGAAAACTCTCGTTGGTAATCTTTGGCAGGTAAGCCACCCGCAATAAGCACTAAACCTCGGCTCTTGTCTGGCAGCTCGTTAAACATCTTTTCTAACTTGCAGCGGATTGCTTGCCCATTGAATAGCGCTTTGGCATTCGCGATGCTCTCTTGCGCACTGGGAACAGGGTTTAGTTCTGTTTTTTCAGCCAACTGATTCATGGTTTGTTATCTCCTTATCGACTTAGGCTAAGCCGGGGATAGGCGCACCATTAGCCAAGAAGTCTGTGCCTATTTGTACAAGTGGCTGCAGGCCTGTGGTGCGGTGTTCAAGGTCATTGATGAGCAAAACCAAATTGCCTAACGCTGCTTGTGCTTTGGCAAGGGTTTTACGTTTAGTGGATCGTGGTAAACGCTCTGCGTTGCACATAGATAATGCATCGCTAGAAAGCTCACCAGAAAATGCCGAGTGTTTTAAAACTCGTTCGAATAGGTTCAAGTTGTCTTTGGCATTCGGGATTGGAACTGTGACTACCCCATCCTCTGCAAATAACGTATTTACGATTGAGTAATCACCAGAGGCTCGGCTGATAGAAGCAAGCACGACAGGTTTAAGAACGTGCGGTTGGTTTGGGTTCAGCATATTGCGAAGCATTGTGCCGCTCATCTCTAATTTACGGGCAATGGCTTCAACATCGTGATTGACGACAAAATCACAGCAAGCTGCATCAAAAGCTTGTTGTTTGCGTTCACGTAATACGCACATTGAGTTATTTGCGTCCATAACTAATACTCAAATGAAGAAAAACGGAACGAAAACGAATGACCAGCCAACGATATTGAGCCATAGCGGACATTCGTTTGGGTACTTGTCTTCCCATGACTCACTCGTGTCTTGCTGAGTGAGTTTGGTTTTAGGTAACGTTGCGAAGCTCATACTTCTTGCTCCGCTAACTTTTGGTTGTACTTAACCATGTTGACCAAAATCAGACCTTTAGAAGCGTCTTTAGGAACAATAGGAATGTTGCCAAGGTCTTTTTGGCGATCAAATGAAGAGGAAGACATGCCAGTACGACGCAAAAATTCCTTTTTTGTGCATACAGGCGCATCAATTGCTATTTGCAGTGCTGCCATAAGTGGTATCCTATGCTTTTGAGATTTTATTGATGCCTATTGGTGGAACATGACAGCATCAATTGAATATGAAATTATATTTGATCGAAAACGCAATCAGTTCAAGTTTTAAATTCAATTTGATTGAAAATAAAATCGACAGCGATTGATTTCGGGATCTAGATCTATTTATGACAGGGCTAATGAAATGAGTCGAATTCCAGCTAAGGTTCCCCCTTTCGAGTACTCAAGTGGTCGCGAATTTACGGATAGGCTAAAAATAGTGACGGGTTGTGATAGCTATAACCTGCTCGCCGATCACTACGGAATCCCAAAATCGACCATCTTAACTTGGCATCATCACGATCGAATTGCTCATGAGTTAATTGTTCGAGAACACCTAGCATCTGGAGCATCAGTTAAATACCTTGCTCTTGGTGAAGGTGAACCGTTTTCTGGCAGTAGCAGTCCGAATGAGAACCTAGCAACGTACAAGCTTGAGGGTGGTTCATTAGAAAAATCCGGTAGCATGTCTCTAGACATAGCGACTCTTGAGCGTTTTGGTCTAAAACCATCAAACACTCAAGTCATTGAAGACGACGCTGGGATTTACTACATCAACAAAGAGTCAGTGGACCCTATCTCAGGTGATTACTTGATTGATGTAGACGGACGCTTGTCTATCAACTACTTACAACGTTTACCAGGCAAGAAGCTGGCAATCGCGTTTGATACTTCAACGATTGAAGTATCGGAGCAAGACATAAAGGTGCTTGGGCGCGTGGCTATGGAGATGAAGAAGAAGTGATAGAAGACGAAGCTAAGCCAATGACTCATAATGAAAGAGTATTTACAGAAATTATTTCACTATTGTTTAACTGCTTAAAGTTCACAGAAGAGCTGGACGATCTAAAAAACACAACTCATATTGATAAGTGCATCAACGATGTGCAAAGCATCGCTGGGTTTAAGTTTTCCCTGAAAGAGGACAAATTTATCTCACGAAAGCTATGTTCTGCAATTATGGAAAGCTCTCCTAGAAAGGGAGATATTTATACCGAAATTTTCCATAACGTACCTCGGCTATGGGCAATTTTAACGGTGGCCTTTGACGATTTCAGCAAGCGTGTATTAGGCCATACGTTGAGCGAGGCTGACGAAAGTGCCTTTCAAGTGAACATCCTCATGGATACTGAATACTGCAATAAAAATTTAGGTTCACAAATTGTTGAGGCTTATTTTAACTGATTGAAATTTGTGAAATGTCCTAACGTTTTCGATGAAGAGATAACTATGTCTTCCGCAATCTAAACGAATTGCATCATAAGCTTGCAATAACTTAGGGATGCTCGTCGCAATGGTTATCACGATAGTTTCTATAGCATGTTTAACATGCAAGCATTGGTCGAGGTTGACTAAAACAGAGGCAAGTAACCATGCTATTTAAACTCTTTGAAATCATGGGCATCAACAAGCTCGCTCGAAAACACTTGAATGATCCTGTCAATTGGATCGCTTTTATTAGGCGTTGCAATCTTTCTAAAAAAGAACAGATGCAGTGGCGTGATAAGCTTAACCTAAACCACCATTTCGATGGGGAGTTTAGGGGTTAGCGATTGCATATATTCGTCTAGTTAGGTAACTACACTATATGCAATTAAATTTATTGCCATTTTCTACTATGTAGGCGATAACGTGGCAATAAACAATTATAGAGATAGTAAACTCTATTACTTACTACACGATATTAAACACAAACTGAGCTAACTAAATGGAAGATTTACTTATCAAACGGCTAAATCGCCCGGTTAATGCAAATAGAGTTGCGGTTGCACATGATGCCAACGCAGTATTTGCAACAACACTAGGCTTAGTCAGAAAAGAAAATGAAGATCGGGCGCTTGTTGCGCGCTTCTTCAGTTCAAAGCTGTCGACTTATGTTTACTGCTACGTTCTTAGTGATGGAATGGGTGGTATGGCTAATGGAGGCTTAGCAGCTACCATTACCGTTAGTCGTTTCCTGACCGAACTAGCTAAAAACTTAGACTTATATGACTCTATAGAGCTGTCGATGGCAAAGGCCGTCGAGGAAGCCCACGAGAAAGTATGTAGTGAGATAAATTATAAAGGGGGTGCGACTCTTTCCGCGATTGTCTCTCACAAACCCGGAGAGCTCTACACTGTCAACGTCGGTGATAGCAGAATTTATAAGTGCGACAATAACGAATCTTTACTTCAAATCACAGAAGATGACGACGTCAAAAGCTTTCTAAGCAAGTTTGAAGGCATTGGATTAAATGATGCTTTGGCGCTCCGCAATGGCCTAACCAAGTTCATTGGAATGGAGGGCGATTTAGAGGTCGATGTTGAGTTTTCTTCTTCGAATAGTGACTTCTTTATTACGTCAGACGGAATCACTCTAATAGGTGAAGACAACCTACAGAAGCTATACAAAAACTGTGATAATCCAGGCGAGTTTCTACAACGCTGCATCCATTTATCCAATTGGCTGGGTGGGCACGACAATGCTAGTGGTCTCTACATCAGTTTTTCTAAACACATTGAATTTGCGTTAGATAACGAACAGAGCTCCCACAACTACATTGAATTGTGGGACTTTAATGGCAACTTTGTGTTCCCGAAACCAGAAACTCTAATCACTGGACCTGAAGAAACTGAAGACCAGAACGACGTTACTCCCCCTAAAGCTAAGAAAAACAAAAGGGCTCGTTCAACCTCAAAGAAAAAAACAACTAAGGTGATTGATTCTTTAGATTCCGTAGATGTTGAAATAACGTCAATACAAACTCAAATGTTCGATCACGATGGTCGCTTGATCGGGGACATAGAGTGTGAGAATGAAATTGAAGATAAGAATACTAAAGATATTAAATAATTGAGACTCAGCTATGGCTAGCGAAAGATATAAATACCAGAAACACCTTGATAACGGCTCTTACGGAAGTGTCGCACTGTATTCAGATATATTTTTAGATCGAAATGTCGCAGTAAAGACAATCAATACGAGCACCGCAGATGATATAGATTCCATATTGGAAGAAGTAAAACTACTGAAATCTGTTTATTCTAAGCACGTCGTGAACCTTTATGATGTAGTCCACACTCCAACAAGTATTGATATTTATCAAGAGTATCTGTCGGGTGAAGACTTAGTCAATAAATCTGGAAAATGTAGTAAGGCAGAAATCCTATCACTAGGGTACCAATTAGCATTTGGCCTATCTGACATTCATAAATCTGGTATCTGCCACCGCGATATAAAACTTGAAAATGCTAAGTTTGACGCTCAGGGCGTACTTAAAATCTTCGACTTTGGAGTATCACGAGAAGGTGACCCTCATCAAACCCAAAATGGGTTTGGAACATTAGAGTATAGGGCTCCAGAAATTTATAAATTACATAGTGAACAAAGTGTTACTGTGTCTTTTGCCGCTGATATTTTTTCTTACGGTGTGACAATGCACAAATTGGCGTTCGGGGGCGCATGTAACTTTTCTGGGTATGTACCTAAAGTTCCACAATCGGCTCCCCTATTTGCGCATCTAGGCTTAAGCGTTACGCTAACCCAATTACTAACCAAAACGCTTAGTTACAACCCAGAAGATAGACCAACAGCAGAAGAACTTACTTACCACTTGGGTAGAGAGATAACTCAAGGATGGCATACAGGCTCATTCGTAACGTCTTCAGGCACTCACTTTGTCAATAGCGCTAATCCAACGGCACGATTAAAGTCTCAATCGAACCAAGCAATTACTATCTACTACAACGGCTTTGATTTTGTCGTCCAAGAGGTGGAAGGTGATGTATACCTAAACAATCAATCAGCTAAGCCCGGTAATATACTGCACCAAGCTTGCGTTGTTACTTTTGATGGTGAACAACGTTCATTCGTTTCGTTCTCTTCATCCCACCCGGAGATTGTATTATGAGTCATATTCACAACGTAGGCGATGTGATAGCAAATCGATATGAAGTTGAGTCGTACCTAGATGAAGGTGGTATGCAACAGGTCTTTGTCGCTTATGATAGAAATATAGATAGAAAGGTTGCTCTTAAAACCCCAAAAAACGCATCTGCTAGCCTTCGATTTAAAAGTAGTGCTGTATGTAGTGCGCGAGTGATCCATCCCAATGTAGCTAAGACACTAGATTACTTTGCCTACAACGATAAGGAATACCTTATCGAAGAGCTGATAAACGGTGCAGATTTAAATACTGTTTTTCGTGATAATTTCCATTACTTAGATCCCTGCCTAGTAGCCTTTATTGGTCATCACTTAGCAAAAGCAGTCGCAGCATCCCATAGAGTTGGTGTCGTACATAGAGACTTAAAGCCAAGTAATATAATGGTTGTTGGCTCTCATTTATTCGAAGATATTAAGGTTACAGACTTCGGTATTGCTAAGCTGATAGATGAAGAAATAGACCAAGTATTTAATGCTAAAGGTGATGTAGAAAGCTCGATTGCAGGTTCGAAAACCCTAGTTGGCGCCCTACCATACATGGCACCCGAAATCGTCCTTTCTAAAACGGCCCCAGGAAAACACATAGATGTCTGGTCTATAGGAGCCATAATGTACTTTTTACTTACTGGTGAAACTCCGTTCACCTCGCAATTTGCTAAGATAATTATCAATTATCATCAAGAGAAAAAAGTAGACCCTATCCAACACCTAAAGTCTTCATCACACTTATCTCCTTTAGGCAAACAGTTAGAGAACATTATTTCTCTATGCTTGAACTACGACTATACAAAGCGCCCAACAGCGGATGAGATCGTAGATCTCTTCTCCCACTTGTGCTACCCCGTTGCAAAAAGAAAATACGGTCGAATCAAGTTCAAGCGAGGGCAAAATGGATGGGGTTTTATAGAGAACCAAGGTATCAATCCAGACACCTTCTACCACACTGATGAAGTATTTGGTTCCCAACCTTCTATTGCCGATAAAGTTTGCTTCTCTGAGTATCCTGGTGCGCCTCGTTCTAGAGCTTTCCCTATTTTACGCTGTCGATAAACAGTTGTGAGTGTTCGAAAACTAGAAAACGAAAACAAAAAGCCATGGCTCTGCGAGTGTTACCCGCAGGGCCGAGCTGGTAAGCGTATTCGCAAGCGCTTCGCTACTAAAGGTGAAGCCCTTGCATTCGAAAAGTTCACTATGGCCGAGGTTGATGATAAGCCTTGGCTTGGTGAGAAGAAGGACTTACGTACCCTCCAAGACTTAGTCGAACTCTGGTATAAGCTTCACGGCCAGCACCTGAAATCGGCTGAGAAAGTCTACCCTCGCCTCTGCAGCATTGTTGAAGAGCTCGGTAACCCTTTCGCAATTAAGTTCACCGCTAAAGACTTTGTTCATTGGCGTTCGACTAGAAAAGCTAAGCACCGACATATAGGGCCAGACACGGGCAAGTTTATTTCTGCTCCCACCAATAATCTCGATTTGAGATATATGCGTGCCGTGTTCAATGAGCTCACCTCACTTGGGGAGTGGACTCACCCAAACCCACTTGCCAGTGTTAAATCGATTCCCGTGACCGAATCTGAAATGGGCTTCTTGTCGAACGAGGATATAACTGCACTTTTCGAGAGAATCACCAAAAGTAAGCGAGCTAAAGAGTTCGAGCTCGTGTGTAAGATTTGCTTGTCTACTGGCGCCCGAATTTCAGAGGCTAATAACCTGCGTCTGCCGCAGATTACTAAGTACAAAATTACCTTCATTGATACCAAGAGTAAAAAGAACCGTACCGTTCCCATCACTGAAAAGCTCTATAACGAGTTGATTGAGTTCGAACGAACCGGAGAAAAGGATCGGCTGTTTAAAGGCTGCCATCATGGCATCGCCTATATTATCAACCAAACATTCCCTGACTTACCTGAGGGGCAGAATACTCACGTCTTCCGCCATACCTTCGCAAGTCGGTTTATGGAAGCCGGAGGAAACATTCTGGTACTGCAAAAAATCCTTGGTCACAGTGATATTAAAATGACGATGCGCTATTCACACTTCTCTCCCGATCACCTGATTCAGGCAGCAGAATTGAACCCTATTTCAAGTATGGGGTTGTAGCCAAAAATCAAGTAAAAATGGCGACAAAGTGGCGACAGAATTTACTGATACTGGTGGTTATTGAATAACATTGGCAAAAGCGTACTTTTCTAAGGTATTGATATAGATAGAGAAGCCTTGATATCACTAGGTTCACGAAAGGGCTACGCATTACACTAAGTAATAGCGTTAAGTTTCTTAAAAAAAGGGGCCGATTGGCCCCTTTTTTTTTATTTTAATTTAGTTGATAAAGTTAGGTGCCACCACCTCAATTGGGACTCCGTTCTGGGCCAAAATAGCCGCTCGAACTTTAACGTCAGAGTGATCAAACTCTTCTAGCCACCAAGTTAGCTCCTGAGGCACAACTAATTGCTGCTTAATACCATCACTGCGAGTCAATGGCTCATGGGCCTCCAAAAATACGCTGCGGTCAGGTTCTAGAGCGACTTTTATCGGCTCATTAATCACTCGGACCTTTTCCCCTAGTTTCACCTGAGGGAACAACCACTCAATATCCTTAGGATCCATTCGAATACACCCAGAACTAACGCGAAGACCAATACCGAAGTCCTTGTTTGTACCATGGATTAGGTAATCCCCTGCTCCATAAGAGAGTCGTAATGCGTACTCACCGAGAGGGTTTTCAGGCCCCGCTGGAACAACAGCAGGCAGTTCAATACCTTTTGCTGCATACTCTTTACGGATAGAAGTTGGAGGCGTCCAGGTTGGGTTTGGACGTTTTTGACTGATGGTTGTCTTCATTTCAGGCGTGTCACGGCCAACACGGCCAATGCCTACAGGGAAAATATGTACCTTGTTGATTTCAGGTTCAAAATAATAAAGTCTGAGCTCAGCTAGGTTAATCACAATCCCCTCTCGTTCGACCTTAGGAAGAATGATCTGAGTCGGAATGGTAAGCACATAATCAACTTGAGGCAAAAATGGATCAACACCTTTATTCGCCGCCATTAATGACAAGAATCCGACATCATACTGCTTAGCAATATTCGCTAAGGTATCGCCTTCTTGCACTTGGTGATATTGAGTTCGGCCAACAATACTGCTTCCTTCAGTTGGTAATTCATAAGTAGCAGCAAAAGCTGACGAACTTAAGCAGGCGAGAAGCGCGACAAGTTTACGCACCATCCATATTTTCCTTAGCATCTTTATAAAGTGCTAAGGTTATCTCTCTTTCGGCCTTGTGATCAACTATTGGCGTTGGATATGACAATGATTTAGCGTTCGGCCAACACCAAGGCTTATGTATATATCTGTCAGGAACTTCTTCAAGCTCAGGAAGCCAACTACGGATAAAGCTTGCTTCCGAGTCAAATTTCTCACCCTGAGTCGTTGGATTAAAGACTCTGAAATAGGGCTGCCCATCACATCCGGTTGATGCGCACCACTGCCAACCGCCATTGTTAGCAGCGTAATCACCATCAATCAGCTTAGACATGAAGTACTCTTCACCAATACGCCAGTCAACGTGTAAATCTTTAACTAAAAAGCTAGCGACAATCATCCGCAGGCGATTGTGCATCCAACCAGTACGATTAAGCTGTGCCATAGCGGCATCCACAATGGGATACCCGGTCCTGCCCAGTTTCCAAGCTTCTATCTCTGCTGGATTGTTACGCCAAACTAAATTATCACCCCAAGACGTAAAGCTATGACCTTTGGATAATTTTGGTTCAAAGTAAATAAGATGCTGATAGAACTCTCGCCATACAAGCTCACTCAACCAAACTTCTCTTCCTCCAGCTATAGGAGGGGGATTGTTACATAGTAACCTTATCAGACATTGCCGCACCGACAAAGCACCAATGGCTAAATAAGGAGAGAGTTGGCTAGTCCCTTCCATTTCAGGAAAATCTCGTTGTAACGCATAAGCGTCGACTTTCTCAGACTCAAAATCTCGCAGCTTTTGAATAATGTTCTTGGTATCTACAAAGTATCGTTCACTGGTCACTCTTGGGTAACTGAACTCTACCTTGGGGTGGAAGTGCGTTACCTTTTCACTGGATAACTCAGCAACACTTCCAACTTCAATGACTCTTTTTACTGAAATCGGTGTTTGATAAAGACGCTGACAATAGGCACGTTTAAATGGAGTGAAAACTTTATAGTACTCCCGCTGCTTATTAACAACACTGCCCGGAGACAGCACGCACTTATCATCAAATCCAACACACTCAATATTTGTGTCTAGCAATTGATTGACTAAGTGTCGGTCGCGCTGAATTTCATCCACTTCATATTGATGATTGAAATAGACCGAACCTGCATCAGATTGTTGTGCCACATCTGCCAATAATTGTGCTGCATCCCGGTAAGTCGGGACCTCAGCGTAATATAAGGGGATGTTTTTAGCAGACAGTTCTTGCTTCAACACTAACAAGCGTCGAAAAATAAGATCAGCTTGGATTGGTGCCATATTGTGACGCTGCCAAGTTTTGGGAGTAGCTATATAAACAGCCGCAACACTGCCACCAGACATAACAGCCTCAACCAGTGCCGTGTTGTCATCGACCCTTAGATCCCTACGTAGCCAAACAATTTTCACAAGCTATACCTTAATCGCATCTCTTGTGGGTAAGGTTCCAGATAGGCTTGCAGCAGGAGGTATTCATCTGGGTGGGCAGACAAATAGTGCTTGATGAGAGTTAAAGGAGCGAGCAACGGTAACAACCCCACGCGATACTCATCGATAACTCGTCTCAATTCCTGCTTCTGAGGTTTATCTAGGTTACGTTTAAAGTAACCCTGAAGATGCATTAACACATTGGTGTTGTTCTTACGGCTTGCCCGATTCGTCATCGCTGTCATTAACCCCTCTCTGTAAAGTTGGAAAAACTCGTTAACATCATAATCTTTAATATGTGCCACTAAGTTGCCTAGCTGCTTATAGGAAGCGGGGTGATGAGCCATTAAAGTGAGCTTATAACGCGAGTGAAACGCGACGATCTTACCTCGGGTCACTTCTTTACCCATTGAGTTATAAAAATCATCAAGTGTATAAACACGGGTAATAAAGTTTTCTTTCAATACTGGATCGTTTAATCGACCGTCTTCTTCAACAGGCAACCATGGCATTGACTTCATCAACTGCTTAGTGAATATCCCTACTCCATCGTTTTCGGCACCCCGTTTTTTGTACACCTTAACGCGCTCCATACCGCAAGTTGGCGATTTAGCACAAACGATGTAGCCTCTGAGCTGCTCGCCCTCTAACTGCTCCACTTTCTTTTCGCAGTAGCTCTCCATCTGAACTGTATGATCTTGAGTTGGATCTTTGGTTTCGACCAGCGTGACTCTCTCTTCGTTAGAAATAAGGCGAATCGTTGGTCTGGGTACTGGCATTCCCGCTCCCACTTCTGGGCAAACAGGTACAAAGTCAAAATAAGGAGCGAGCTCTTTGGTGACGAACTTGCTGACTTTGTGTCCCGCATCGAACCTAACTTTCTCACCCAATACACAAGCACTGATGCCCACTTTAATCACATTTTGCATATCACAACCTTTACTGCTCTTCGCATGCCATTCAAAAGCTCTAAAATTTGCCGTTTGTCCGGCCACAATTTTTCAATTTGCTTGATTTCTAGTTACGTAGATCGAACTGTTTTGGTTCACTTCAAAAAGCAAACGTTTATGCAAATCGATTGCCCTTTCACTTTCAACAGATTTAGTTATTAACCAACAACAACCGCTTTCAATACTGCTCTTTTGTGACATACTTCTCATGGAGCACCGCTATATAAGGCTAGTATTGCCTCAACAGATTTTTGAGAATCAACATATTTAGTAATCAGAAATGATTGACTAATAAAACCGGAGTAAAAACTATGGCAACCCCACACATTAATGCACAACCAGGTGATTTCGCTGAAACAGTTCTAATGCCAGGTGACCCACTACGTGCTAAATACATCGCGGAAACTTTCCTTGATGATGTAAAGCAGGTATGTGACGTTCGCAACATGTTCGGCTACACAGGTACTTACAAAGGTAAAAAAGTGTCTGTAATGGGCCACGGTATGGGTATTCCATCATGTTGTATCTACGTACACGAGCTAATCGCTGAGTACGGTGTGAAGAACGTGATTCGTGTAGGTAGCTGTGGTGCAGTACGTGACGACGTTAAACTGATGGACGTTGTTATCGGTATGGGCGCTTCAACTGACTCTAAAGTTAACCGTATCCGTTTCAATAACCACGACTTCGCAGCAATCGCTGATTACGGCCTACTAGAAGAAGCGGTAAACCAAGCTCGCTCTCAAGAAGTACCAGTAAAAGTTGGTAACGTATTCTCTGCAGACCTTTTCTACACTCCTGAAGCAGACCTCTTCGAGAAGATGGAAAAACTAGGCATCCTAGGTGTTGATATGGAAGCGGCTGGTATCTACGGCGTTGCTGCAGACTTAGGTGCAAAAGCACTAACAATTCTAACAGTATCTGACCACATCATCCGTGGTGAGAAACTAAGTTCAGAAGAGCGTCAGAAGTCATTCAACGACATGATGAAAGTCGCTCTAGAAACTGCAATTAACATTTAATTTATTCACTTTGCCACTAAGCCTAGCTTGGTGGCACGAATAATCCCGAGGGGGAGATAGTGACTACTGGCAAACTGCCACAGGAAGCAGACGGTTTACAGCTCAACTTTTGTAAAACATTGGCGTGTGACAACTTTGGATTGAGTGACGCACATCGTTACGTTGTGCAGCATGCGAACCCTAAGCGACCTGCGATGGTATGTCGGGAGTGTGGTGCTTTCCCCCCCTTACTTAACAATCAAGAAGTTCTTAATGAACTTCATCGATTGAGACATCTCCATAGTGATGGCCTACCTGCCTGCCGCAATGACGACTGCAGTAATTTTGGTCTATCCGTCCATACCCACAAACATCTCTATCATGCTTTTGGCTATAGTGGCGATCGCCAACGTTATCGTTGTAAATGTTGCCAGTCTACCTTCGTAGATAAATGGTCAGGTGCCAATAAGAAACTCCAATTTCAAGAAAACCTCCTTGGCTTGCTTTTTATGGGCTATTCGGTCCGCGAAATCTGCCGAAAGCTAGAAATCAACCCAAAGACGTTTTACGATCACGTTGACCATATCGCCAGTCGATGTCGACGAAAACTGGCCATGTTTGATGCTCGCTGGGTAAATCATGCCGCAAGCTATGAACTCGCCTCGCACTATGTCTCTTTGCAGCCCAAAAGTAACAACGGCGTTCTTTGGATTGCGACAGGTGAAGCGCATAGTGGGTACATCTTGTGTCAACACGTAAACTACGCAGCCAATGAAGAACCTATAGGCGAAGTTGATCATGACCCGTACAAGTACCCGTCAAGATTTGTTTCTCGGGAACACTCTTCTGAAGCGAATATGCCTGCGCCGCCCCCTTCTCCAGTACTACGCGAGCGTATTGACCAACAATATCAAACCATTCTCGCAAGGGGGAACGTTGAAGACCCAATGGGTAACCTAACCGTCTTTAACTACCCAACTAAAGGCGCGCTTGTTCGACCGCCATACACCTCATATGCGCATTTCCTGCATGTGCTTGACCTGTGCCAAGAAGAGCGTCGAGTTTCTATCTATTTACCTCAGGATCCTGTGTTACGCTCTGCCGCATTAAGCATCTGCCTGCCTCGTATTCAGCGTCAAAATATCGACCTAATGTATGTTGAGGAAGATCAAGGGTGGAATCCTGAGTCTAGTATCGACAAAATTGACATTGTCCACATGGGTTGGTGGCGTGACCGTTGGGCCATCACCTCTGGCATTAATGCATCAAAGGGGATCTGTTATTTAGCCGGTGATAAAAATCAACCGAAACATTGGCTACGCAACGCTTCAATCCGCCGTACGGAGTTTTATCAACATCGTTTTCAAACCCTATTTGAAAGCTTTATCAACGAGCCTAGGCGTAAACTTCGTCCGGGCGGCTTACTGCCAATGCTCGATATTTTTAGAGCTTGGCATAATTTGTGCTACCAAGATAAGAATGGAAAGACAGCCGCTCAAGCCTTAGAGTTGACCCAATCACCTTTAACCTTACGCGAGTTACTGTCATAACGGTTAGTAATGTGACGGGGGCCTTTAAACGGCTGCCGTTTTATTACTTTTTATAGTGTTCATCTGCACTCTATTCATATAATGCCATAATGTAAGATGAACTCTACGCGGTAAAGGATTGATTCATTGGATAAAAGCCAGCGACTTCTAGAAGTCGAAATTGAACAGCTTAAGGATAAGATAGAATCCGAGCCCGAAAAGGTCTGGGCAATAGCTGAACAGTGCGCCGCGCGCTCTGCGCAAATCCTCTACCCTGAAGGTGAGATTCAGTCCCTGATCATCATGTCTCGTTGTGCATGGTGCAGTATGGATTACCGAAAAGGCCTAAAATACATCAAAGAGGCACACAGTAAACTAAGTGCCTTAGATACTGATGATCTTCTTCCAGAAATTCTTCATATTCATGCCCTACATTACTGGGGTCAAGCAAAGTACTACTCCGCTCAGCAATATTGGATCAATGCTTTAGAACAATCAGCTCTGGTTGATGAAGTCGAAGTGCAATTGGAAGCATTAATTGGCCTTGGGAACGTATGGCGAATCACTCACGAATATCAACTCGCTAAATCGACTCATGAGCTCGCCGTCAAAGTCGCGAATAATGCCCGTATCCAGTGGTTAGAAGGCAAAGCGCGAATTTTGCTTGCTTGGGATCACTACCTACTCAATAACTTCGTTGAGATGCTTTCAGTCTTAGACGGTGCTACAGAAGCCTTAAAGAACCATCATGACAACACTTGGCTGGCTGAAGTATGGGATTTTAGAGGCTTAGCTCTGCTTGGGCTTGAACGTATTGAAGATGCTGAAGAAGCGACCAATAAAGCGCATGAATTAGCCATCCAACACAATCTAGTTTGGATGAAAACACACTCATTCATCAGTCGTGCTCGAGTTGAACTGCTCAGAAAGCGCCCCAACGAAGCCGCTGACCTGCTGATTCAAGCAGAGCAGTCAGCCGTTGCCTTTGATAATGGCGAACTTCTCTCGCAAATTTGTTTTCAGCAGTCACGCGTAGCGGAAGAGTCTGGCAACTTTAAGCTTGCCCTTGAAGCATTCCAAAAATATAGAAAGCATTCAACCACCATGCTTCGTGAGCAAACGGCTAGAGTGAGTAACGATAAAGCGAGAGCCTCGAAAAGACAGCTAGAACAACGCGCTAGGAAACTGATCAACCGAATTCGTGGCCAGCATGAGTTCGATCCAGAAAAACAGATGACCCAAATGGTGTCTGAAACCTATTGGTGGGAACAACTGATCTTATTTAAGACAGAGCTCAAACGTTCGAACCATTCTGTGATCATTATTCAGCACTCTGACTCGCGCTACCTAGATGTTTGCGCAGAACTCGCTCACTCTATCTGTAACAAACAAGATATGCTGTCACGCATCAGCAGCGATCGATTGGGACTATTACTCGCAGACAAAGGGGAAGCGGCTCTCAGCGTATTTCAGGTATTAGCCAAGATGATTGAAATATACCCTTGGCAGCGTAAAGGACTAGAATGCTCGCTGCCTAAAGTCATTTATCAAGACATTCTGTCTTTCCCATTCACACTAGAACAACTTGAAGAAAGCCAGGAACAGGAAGAGCTGCATGGAAACGATACTAAATAAGATTTCTGATTCCGGCTTAGATGCATCTTCCGTTAGTGGCGAAGAAGCGCTGATTTTCTGGAATCACGTTCGTCAACACATCGCAACCACAGGGCAAGAGAAAGCTCAGTGCTTAATTATCAGTGCAGAGTTTCGTTTTGAGCTCAAGCAGTATCAAACGAGTATTGATGAACTAAAAGAAGCTCTGTCACACTTATCTCTACCACATGATGCTGAACTCGTATTAGAGGTACGCAATGGGTTGGCTGATAAACTTATTGAGAGCGGTGATTACCATGGTGCACTCAATGAATACATCAGTGCGTCGACCATCGCCGTCGACAATGGGTTTATCGATGAATATGTTATCGCTGTGCTAGGGATGGGTAATTTATGCGATGCGTATGGCGACCATAACCGAGCGCTTCGATACTACCAAAAAATAGACAGCATTGATCACGCTATCGGTAGCCGATCGCTGAGACTTCGTTACAAACTGTACATGCTCGCTTGCTACATTGAGCTCAATCGAACTACCGCTGCAACGGACCTCATTAAAGAGTGTGAAGAACTCAGTATTTTAGTCAGTGACAAAGTACTCTCTGGGCAAATTCTTCTCTACCAATCCAAGCTCTATCGTCAAAATGGTCAAACCGACCTTGCAATGCAATGTCTGGGTAATGTTCAGTACTCGCATGGTAATGTCCATTCCGCATGGCTATCTAATTCGATTCGTTTAGAACTTGCCGCATGCTTGAGTGAACAAAACAAACCACATCTGGCAAATTGGATACTTGAGTCGACACACAAACGTATCAAAGAGTACGCCTCTCCTATTTTGTCACTGAAACTCGCCAATTCACTTGCCAGTATTAGCGAGCAAAAAGACGACTACCAGAGTGCTCTCGAATATCAAAAGCGCGCTTTTCGTATCGAAAGCGACCTAATGAAAAAGATCCCAATTGGTGAGCTTGGTGCGAGCCAATTAAGGCGTCTATCTCGTTTCGAGCTGCAACTCAAACTGATCTTATCAGAACAAGAAAACCGTGAGCTGAAAGAAACCACTGAAAGTCAAAAGCATACCGTGGCCCAACTTCAGCAAGATGTCTTTACCGACCCACTTACTAGTCTACATAATCGACGCTGGCTTGATGTAAAACTTAAGGATTTATTGCTGCACGATGTACCTTTCTCCTTAATGGTCGTCGATATCGACCACTTCAAGTCGATCAATGATGAACTCAGTCATTTAGTTGGTGATAAAGCGATTGTAAACGTCTCACATGAACTCGCAGCCTACTTCAAGTTTAGAGGTGCTTCATGCGTACGATTTGGTGGCGAAGAGTTTCTGGTAATCTTAGAAAGAGCGACCTTAGAGCAAGCAGAAATGCACGCTGAAAACTATCGAGAACGAATCTTTAAGTTTGGCTGGCAAAGTATACTTGGTGAGCGCGGACTTACTGTCAGTATTGGCATTACCCTACACCGCGAAGGTGAAAATACCCAACGTACATTCTATCGAGCAGACAAAGCTTTGTATCGAGCAAAAGCCAACGGTCGTAACCAAGTCTGCACTGAATAGTAGGGGGCTCCTCCCCTACTTCATAAAGAACAATGATATACCTGCCACAGCGACAATCGTCCCGACCATCCCTCGCTTGGAAATGGGTTCCCCTTTCGCCGCATAAATCATCAACATAAACAGCGGGCTTGTGGCGATCAAACTCTGGGCAACCGCTGGGTTCGCGTATTTTAAAGCAACTTGCTGAAGCCACAGAGCCAAGAATGTACCAACAAAAATCGCGGCTAATAGCCAAACAAAACCGTTCTTCCCTAGTTGTAAGAGGTTTTCTTTCATCGAATGATACGGCTTTTTTTCTATCCAACCGATCATCACCATGACAAACAGCACGCCCATCGATAGACGAATCAATGCACCCAGTAATGGCGGTAAGTCGCCTGCCACCAGCGCGTAGTGAGAAATCACCACACCACTGGCTTGGCATACGCTTGCCACAAGACCAAATACTACCCCGCGCCAGTCTAACGGAGAGCCATCAGCGTGAAACACCGTAAGAGAAACGGCCACTGTCGTTACAATTACCCCGAGCCATCCCTGCACTGGCAATACACTGCCCAAAGCTAGCAAGGCCAATACACCAGAAAGTGGTGGTGCTAGGGACTCTAGAAGCAATGTTTTATTAGGCCCTATCCGTTTTAACGACGCAAAATAGGCACTGTCACCAATCGCGATGCCAATGATTCCGGATACGGCAAGAATGGCAAAGTGGTCCGCCGAAACAGCAGGGGTATCAACCACAGAGAAAGGAATCACACACATCATCAAAGCTGACGCTACGACGCCTTTTACTATATTGAGCTGAAGCGCACTAAAACGGTGGCTAAATTGGCTATATATCCACGTTGCGACAGCCCAAACTAGTGCCGCCCCTACTGCTGCAATTTCTCCCTGAAAAGACATCTTTCCCCCTAATTCATTGTTCTATTCTTGCGAGTCCGGTTTTACCGACACCCATCTAATTTGTTGTTTTTATTGCTATACTTTGTTGTAGATAATCAGTACTCTTTATAAATTCCATCTCATTAAGCAAGGATTGTTAATATGTTCTTGGATTATTTCGCACTAGGGCTGCTTGTCTTCGTCGCGTTGGTTATTTTCTATGGCATTATCGTCATTCACGATATTCCCTACGAGATCGCCAAAGAGCGCGAGCACCCACATCAAGATGCTATTCACTACGCAGGCTGGGTAAGCCTATTTACCTTACATGCTATCTGGCCATTTCTCTGGATTTGGGCCACCTTATGGCGCAAGGAGCGCGGTTGGGGCTTCCAAAAGCTCGAAGAAGAGCAGCATGACATTCATCATCGCGTTGATACGCTAATCGATCAAGTCAATAAGCTACAAGAAGAAGTACGTGATCTCAAACAGCAGCAACCGACTCAATCGGTGCAAACGTACAGCAAAAGTAATGAGGAGGAGCAATAATGGATTTACTACTCATTCTGACGTATGCCGCACTGTGTATCACAATTTTTAAAGTCTTCAATATTCCGCTGAACAAATGGACGGTTCCAACAGCTGTACTTGGCGGCGTTGTTCTGATCGGTACTTTGATCTTACTGATGAACTATAACCACCCATTTACTCAGATTGGTAATCAGGTTTATTCGACCACGCCAGTTGTATCTGGAGTAAGGGGGCGCGTGATTGACGTCCCCGTTGAAGCAAATAAACCTCTGCGTGAAGGCGATGTTCTTTTCACAATTGACCCGATTCCTTACGAAGCGGAGGTTGCGAAGAAAAAGGCACAAATCAAAGAAGCAAGTCAAGGTGCGCTAGGTTTAGAGTCTTCACTACAAGAGGCGATTGCTGCAAAAAACAAAGCGATTGCTGAGAGAGATAAAGCGAAGCGTGAATTTAGTCGTTACCAACGCGGTTACGACAAAGGCGCATTTACGGCACAACAACTTGATACTCGACGTCAAGCCTACAAAGCAGCAGAGTCTTCCGTTAACGTTGCAAGCGCTAAAGTTGAGCAAGCAGAACTCGCTTTAGACTCAGAGATTGGCGGTGAAAACACCACGGTCGCTCGTCTATTAGAAGAGCTACGCCAAGCTGAGTTCAATCTTGAGCAAACCATAGTTAAAGCACCTACTGATGGTTTTGCCACTCAACTTGCGCTACGCCCTGGCGTGATGGCAGTTCCTCTACCGCTCGCTCCAGTGATGACCTTTGTGCATACCGAAGAGGTCTTTTACGCTGCAGCCTTTAGACAAAACTCACTCCAACGCCTTAAACCAGGATTTGAAGCAGAATTTTTGTTTAGAGCGTTGCCGGGTAAAGTATTCAAAGGTGAAGTGGTAGAAATACTGCCCGCCATCGGTGAAAGTCAATTCCAAGCTCGTGGCGCACTATTAGGTACTGACGCACTGCGTACCAGTGGTCGCGTGTTTGTTAAGTTAAAGATAACCGACGACTTATCCGACTATCACCTACCATTAGGGACTGCTGTGGAAGTCGCGGTTTATTCAGACAAGTTCACTCACGTTTCCATAATGCGTAAGGTACTCATTCGAATGAAGAGTTGGCAAAACTTCTTGTACCTAGACCACTAATAAGCTCAATAAATAGGTAGAGGCGCGATAAGTGCCTTTACCTACCCCTACCAACCGAGATCTATTTCACACAAACAAAATACACAATACTGGACAGCCGACCGTTTGTGTAGAATTCTCGCTTTTGCGACTTAACGGCATGATGAATAAGCTCTCCTACTTAGCATTGCTAAGCGCAACACTCTTTGCGTCTTACCTCTTTGCCCACCCAACCTTAGAGCAAGCTAAAGAACTCCTTAAGTCTGAACCAACGAAAGCATTGAAGTTAATTCAATCCGTTCATTACGCGTCGTTAAATAGCGCCGAGCAAATTCAATATGCCCACCTCTACGTATCAAGTCACAACCTGCTAGGTCAGTACACTGGGAGTAAAGCATGGATTGAAGAGTATTCACTGCCAGAAACCTCTGACTCCCAGCAAATGGAAGAGCTGTTTGATTACTCAATACGCGCCGCTTGGGCCTATGAGGCGACTCAGCAATATCAGCATGCAATGCAGTGGTATCGCTTAGCAGAACGTTATGGTGTGCGTCTAAAGGATAAAGAGAAGCAAGGTTACGTCTATTTGCAATACAGTGCCGTGGAAAGCCTACAAGGCAATCAGTACCAAGCACTCAAGCTCGCCAACCGCGCTTACATTTTGCTTACGGACAGCGATGATACTGAGATGGTCGCCGATCTACATAGCCAACTCGGGATTTTGTATTACCTCAATGGTGACTACGAGCATGCGATTCGTTTTCAAGAGCAGGTATTAGCACAAGCGACGCAAGATAACAGCCTCCAAGAAATCGCGGTTGCACACTACAACTTGGCCAATGCCTACTATAAATGGTCTAAAGTAGAGTTCAGCAAAGATAAACTCACTACCGCAGCGATCAATTACCAGCAAGGTCTAGCACTCGCGCAAAAGTTAGAAACTAAATACTTGCAGAGGAATCATCTCCTCGGTCTGATCTCTCTCTATACCTACTCTGAATCATTAGATGATGCCGCATTACGAGTTAGGCAGCTAACTCAGCTAAATTTAGACTATTCAGGCTACGCCAAGCTCTCTTACCATTTAGTCTTAGCAAGTTACAGTCAGGCTATCGAAGATATACCAAGCTTATTAGCGCACTTAGATAAAGCGAAAGAATACTATACGCAACCCAGTAGCTCACTACCTGCCTATGCCTTGGATAAACAAAAAGACGTCGCGGCACTTTACGCGGCAGTCGGTGACCATCAGCAAGCTTTTCACTGGCTAGATAAATACAGTACCCAAGCGATTGGCCGATACAAATCTCAAACTCAGCAAAAAGTGAAAGAGCTACAATCAGAAATCGAGAATAAACGTCTAGAGATAGAAAACCGCGATTTAAACAATCAAGCTCAAACACGACTTTGGGTTGCCGCGATAACCCTATTAATTCTGATACTCAGCTTTGGCCTTTTATATCACCAACGCAAAAGAAAGCAGCAATTCTACCAGTTGTCTAACACCGACTTCTTAACCGGTTTGTCGAATCGACGCCATATTTTCGAGTGGGGGGAGGCACAATTTGATCGCCTTAAGCTATCGTCGATTATGCTCGATATTGACCATTTTAAAACATTGAACGACACCTATGGGCATGACTTTGGTGATGAAGTGCTCAAGACCGTCTCTTCTATTGTCACCAAAGCGGCACGTAGTGCAGATGTTGTTGGACGTATCGGCGGTGAAGAGTTTTTGATTTTGCTACCCAATGTCAGTCGACATCAACTTTCGCACCTCGCAGAAGACATACGTCAGAAAATAGCTCAACATCGATTCACAACGCCAGACCATAAAGAGATTCAAGTGACGGCAAGCTTTGGTATTACCGAGCACCGAAGTGGCTCGCTCTCAAACCAAGTTAACCTCGCAGACACAGCCTTGTACAATGCTAAACGGTCCGGACGCAACCGTAGTGTATTTTCAGTTTGACGGTCGTATTTTAGCCATCTAGATAGTTATCTTTCCAAACTTACATACAGAAGGTATAATCTACGCCTCATTTTCACAGGCAAATAAAATTCAATCAAAAGAAGCGTTTGTGAACCAAGTTCTCTAAAAATTTTTACAAAGGGTTATCTATGAATCTTTCGGCTAAGACCGTCGTTGTGATCGCTATTGGCGCAGCACTATACGGTATTGGTGGATTACCAATGTTTGGTATTCCCGTATTCGCCAATACCACACTAAAACCAGCAATGGCCGTATTGGCACTATTCTCTGTTCTATTTGGTCCACTGGTCGGTTTTTTGGTTGGTTTTATTGGTCATTGGGTTACCGATTTATTCGCTGGATGGGGCGTATGGCTCACGTGGGTACTAGGTTCTGGCATTGTCGGCCTTGTACTTGGCTTCTTCCCTAAAATGACTCAAAACCGACTCGCTAAAGGTGAATTCAACCACAAAGATTTCTCCCTGTTTGTCGTTTTGGCTTTATTTGGCAATATCGTAGGCTACGGTTGCTCTGCTTTCCTAGATACGATTCTTTACGCAGAACCTTTTACCAAAGTCTTTACTCAGCTTTCTATTATCGCTGCTGGTAACACGATGCTAATCGCCGTCGTCGGTTACTTCATCCTTAAATCGGTCGCTAAACGCAACCAGCAAAGCCGCAACTTAACTGAGTCTTAATCATCAATGACAATTGAATTTTCTGACTTCTCTTTTAGATATGACTCGCTGGACAAACCAACGCTGAAACATATCAATCTAAGGATAGAGAAAGGAGAGAAAATCGTCATTATCGGTCCAAGCGGTAGTGGGAAGTCTACCCTTGGCCAATGTCTAAATGGCCTAATCCCTCATGCAATAAAGGGAGAGACATCAGGGCAACTGCTGCTTAACGGTCAAGATTCGACGACACTCGACCTGCATCAATACACCGAACAAGTTGGTACTGTCTTACAAGATACAGACAGCCAATTTGTTGGGTTAAGTGTTGGTGAAGACATTGCATTCGCTTTAGAAAATCAGTTGATGTCAAATCTAGACATGTACCCGCTAGTAAAAGCCACGGCAAAGATGGTGGAGCTGGAGGATTTACTGACACGCTCACCTCACGATTTATCTGGTGGGCAGAAACAGCGTGTCTCTTTGGCTGGTATTTTGGTGGATGAAGTCGATACGCTTCTGTTTGATGAGCCCTTAGCAGCACTTGACCCACAAACGGGTCGCAAGACCATCGAAATCATTGACCAACTGCACCAAGAAACGGGTAAAACCATTATTATTATTGAGCATCGCTTAGAGGATGTACTCCATCGCTCTGTCGATCGCGTAATTCTAATGGACCAAGGGGCAATTGTTGCCGATATGACGCCGAATGAGCTGTTAGCATCGCCGCTACTAGAGAGCCACGGAATCCGCGAACCTCTCTATCTCTCAGCACTTAAATCGGCGCAGTGCCCACTAGATGAAAAGTTGCAACGTGATTCATTAGATCAGCTATCGCTAGAGCCATTCAAGCCCTACTTCGCACATTGGCAAGCAGAGCCGCCAACACATGCTGGGCACAGTCATACGCTTTTATCCATTGATAATCTGACCTATTCATACGATGGCGAAAAGAATGCACTCGAAGGTGTATCGTTTGATATTCAGCAAGGTGAGTTTGTTTCGATCTTAGGTAAAAATGGCTCAGGTAAATCGACCATTACCAAGTTGGTTATGGGCGTCATTAATCCAGATCTGGGCTCAATTGCTCTCGACGGTCAAGAGCTGTCATCATTATCGATTTTTGAACGTAGCCAACGGATTGGTGTGGTGATGCAAAACCCAAATCATATGATCTCCCATCATATGATTTTCGATGAGATCGCTTTTGGGCTGCGTAATAAAGGGTTAGAAGAATCTGCTATTCAACAGAAAGTGACTGAAGTACTTGAGCTTTGTGGGCTGAGTAAATATCGCAACTGGCCTATTGAAGCTTTAAGCTACGGGCAGAAAAAGCGTGTCACTATCGCTTCAATTCTTGTGTTAGAACCTAAACTTCTGATCCTTGACGAGCCAACCGCAGGGCAGGATTATCGTAACTACACGGCAATGTTGAGCTTTATTAAAAAACTCAATGAACAGCTTGGTATTACGGTGATTATCATCTCTCATGATATGCACCTAGTACTTGAATATACCGACCGTTCTATCGTGATTTCGGACAGTAAACTCATCGCTGATGCGCCAATGACCCAAGTATTCAGTCAGCCAGCGCTATTAGAGCAGGCGAATTTAACCACGACCAGTTTGTACGATTTAGCTAAGGGGTTAGGTAAAACGGATATCAACAGCTTTATGCAGTACTTTATTCAACAGGAGCACCATGCAGCATGAATGCCTCTAAGATGAAGTTTGGTATCAGCTACGTTGATACTCAATCGCCGCTACATGGCCTAAACGGTATTACAAAATTCGCTCTGTTTATGGCTTGGGTGACCGTGGTCCTAACAACCTTCGATTTGCGCCTTATCGGCCTGTTGATCGTGTCAGGACTTATGCTACTCAAAATGACGCGCGTTCCGGTCAAGGTATACAAACCATTATTAATCGGTACAGGTAGTGTACTGCTACTTAATGCGCTGTTTATGTTCCTTCTCGCCCCTCAGCAAGGCAGTGAATATATCGGCAGTACCACGACCTTGCTCGAATTACCCGGCAATTACTCTCTGACTCAAGAGACCTTGTTCTACTTAGTCACAGTCACATTGAAGTATTTCAGCATGTTCCCGATTGCCTTGGTGTTTGTATTTACAACCCACCCGACTGAGTTCGCTGCGAGCTTAAACCGAATAGGTGTGCCTTACAAAATTGCCTATGCGGTAAGCCTGACCCTACGCTACCTGCCAGAAGTAAAAAATGATTTCGTCAATATCATGCATGCACAACAAGCTCGCGGGCTCGATATTTCAAAAAACACCCCGTTGATGCAACGTCTGCAAAACGTGGCAAAGATTCTTGGCCCGCTAATTTTCTCAAGCCTAGATAGAGCAGATGAAATTTCAAATGCAATGACACTGCGTGGGTTTGGTCGACATAGCAGCCGAACTTGGTATAGCGCGAAGCCGCTAGGGCGTAATGACAAGTTGTGCCTAACCGCGATTGCCATAATTGTCGCGCTGGCAATAGCCAAACGCTGGATAGACACCGAACTGTTCTGGTATCCATTCTAGTAAAAAGCCTAGGTTTGAAACCTAGGCTTTTTTACACTGTTTGCATCGATCTGGTCCAGACTAACAGCAAGATCATCGCTGATGTAAGCCAAACTGCAGTCGCCATCGAGAGTGTATTCACTAAGCTAAATCGATAACTAAAATAATAAACCGCGAGCAAATACCCTGCGTAAGGTAGCAAAGAATAAAGACCAAACAGTGCGGTCTCTCTCAGAGCCTCCATGCCACGTTCCGTACCCACAACGTAATGAGCAATGAGAGCAAAGGTAGGAAACAACGGCACTAAACCTGCGATATAGAAGCTTTTACTTTTTGAAAGTAGCGCAATCATTAATACCGCAGCGGAACCCAAAAGACACTTACCAAATAGAGCTAACATCACGGCCTTCTCACGCTAAATTCAAAAACAGTTCTTCATCGGTCATGTACTTATGCTTCGCACTCAAATTACGTAAATGCATAAACATAAAATCAGGAAAGCCCGGTGCTAGTAGATCGTTTGGTTGCCAGACAATTCCGCCAACAAACACGTACCTACCTTGCTTCTCTTCACTGTGTACGACATTGTTAATCTCAGTTGATAATTCAGGTCTTACCCCCTCAATCACGCACACAATCTGCCCTCTTGCGACCCCAACAACACGCTTTACTAGATTTGCTTTCATTCCACATTTCCACGCCTGACGCGTAGCTAATTCGAATCCGTGCTTGCGCACTCCTTTATGAATATTGACGATGAGGTTCATTGCTACCTACTAATGAAAACAAACTTACCTCTAGGTTAGTAACCCGTATAGAAGATGACGATAGCTCCATCTAACCAAATTCTCACTGGATGAAAATTTGCCAGAATAAAAGCCCCAAATTACCTACAGACAAGACAAGCGCTCCATCTTGGTGCTTTCAGGCACCAAAATAGCGACTAGGTTGCGATACATTTAGCGCTTCATAGAGTAATGCTCATGAATTGACTATTAGGATCCAGCGTATAGTCAGCGAAAGGCTCGCAATACTCGAAACCATGCTTCTCGTATAACGCTCTTGCTGGCGCAAAGTAAGCCATTGAGCCCGTTTCTAAGCTGATTTTAGTCATACCCTGTTGGCGAGCATAGTCTAAAATATGACGAAGCATGGTCGAACCTACACCCATCTTCCTCGCTAAGGTTGCAGTTCGCATCGACTTTAATTCACCGTGTTCGTGGCTCAACGCTTTTAGCGCAGCACATCCTAGTAGTTGCTCTCCCTGCCAACTGCTCCAAAAAGTGACTGAGGGCTCTTTGAGACCTGACACATCTAATGCATGCACACTTTCAGCAGGCGATGTTGCATTCATATCCTCTAGGTGTTCACGCAATAAATCCAATACAGCCGAACTTTCCAAACGGTCTTCAATTATCTTCATATTTCCTCCGTAAATTTGTAATCAGAACAGCAAACAATATGCCAGTTCTATATCGCTCATTATTCGAGGCGGTAATACCACTATCCATTGCCACCAACACCAATTAAGATCACAAATATGAATTCAATACGACAGACTGTTACATACATATGAGATCTAAGTCAGGTAAATTTGAGTTATATTTCGATACATTTGTCATCACTAAATTACATAGTTACGACCAAATCACTCAACCAACGGATTGAAATATGAAAGAAGTTGAATTTCGTACTATAGATCGCTTGTTTATTAAGATGTCGATAAACGACAAGATCTGGGTCATTTTCTCGCTGTTTTTGATTGCTGTTACTGCTCTCGCTGGTGGGCGTTACTACCAAACAGTCAACAATATTGAGACACAAACAATTGTCGCTGCCGAGCAATATCTCGCTGGTGTATTGACGCACTCCGATAGCACCGCGATTGCAAATAGCGGCCAAATCGCAACCGTGTCACAACCTAGCGAACCAAGTTATCGACAAGGCGTTGCCGTAGTATCAGCGACGCATTCTAGTGGGACAACCTATCAACTGACTTTCACCAATCCAAATATCGAAGAGCTAGAGTCTCAAGCTTTAGTTACTTTCGCTCTAAGCTATCTATGGGCAATTCCATTTGCGATTTTCTGTTACTGGGTCGCTACTTTCTTAGGCGGCGCGCTGTGGGTGCTATATACAACGACACAACGCATTGGTGAAGGGGATTTAACATCACGCCTTGGTTTCCACCCAGGTCGTGATGAATTTGGCACTATCGGCTGCGCGCTCGACAAAGCGATGGATACATTGACTGATCTGGTTGTGACCGTAAAAGACAATGCGACGACATTGAGCGATACATCGTCTTCATTTGAGCAAGAGATGAAACTCAGTGAAACCCAAATCAGCCATCAATATGCTTCCCTTGATTCAGTTGCAACTGCAATGGAGCAAATGACTGCATCGGCTAAAGAAGTGTCGAGCATTTCTCAGCAAGCGACGAAGCAAACCGAAAACGATTCGGATCATATTGAAAATAGCCACAACCGCGTCCAATCCGCCATTAACGAAATTGGCAAGCTGTCCGACTATATTGGCCAGGCCTCTCAATCAGTTTTAAGCTTAACCGATAACACAACGCAAATTAATGAAGTGATCACCACCATCAATGCCATTTCTGAGCAAACTAATTTATTAGCACTGAACGCAGCAATCGAAGCCGCTCGCGCAGGTGAACAAGGGCGAGGTTTTGCCGTCGTCGCGGATGAAGTTCGAACGCTGGCAGGAAGAACTCAAGCCGCTACGGTAGAGATTCAGTCGATGATAGAGAAACTTCAGACAGAGACTCACAGTATTTCATCGATTACCGAACAAACGGTCAGCCAAGCGAAAACAAGCAGTGAGCTCGTTGCTAATATCGGTAATGATGTTCAAGCTATTTCTGAGTCTGCCAAAACGCTTATGGATATGAGTATTCAGATCTCAACATCTGCAGAAGAACAAAGCGCAGTCGCAAATGATATCGCTTCAGAACTCAGTGATATTAGAACCCAATCTAACACAATTAGAAGTGTTGCTGAGCAATCGTCTCAAGGAATCGCTAGTTTGAGCCAAGCCTCTCAATCGCTGGCGGATGTACTCAAACAATATCGAACCTAATTGTTTATAATTAAGGGCCTTCGGGCCCTTTTTTAATGCTCAGTAAAAAGGTGCGGCCAAACCTACCTCCGGAACTATACTTAAGTTAATTTCTAAGGTGGGACAAGGATGATGCTATGAGCACCTTATTACTTTACGTACTGTTATTGAGCAATCCTGAGACTGGACAATCCAGTTCAATTCCTTTGAAGTGTGAGCTTTTACACTCCGCTGATACATTTTGGTTTTACAAAGAGCAACTGGTCTTTCAAAGCGAACAGTTTATTATTTTGCAAAACTTCAAAGGTAGGACAGTCACCCAAGTAGATATGAAAACCGGAGAACTTATCAGAACCACTTATATTGGTGAGCCATACGATCCTAAATATCAGATATTACTTGGGGAATGCTTGGATGTTGAGCACACACTTAAAATGTGGCAGCTAGATGACGTCCCTTACGACAACTAACCCCGAAATTATTTAATTCTACTAACGAGGCTAGAGGTATCCAGATCACAACTTGTTAACATTTAACCCCCACCACAACACCTTTGAATTAGTATATTTACTCGATTTAAAGGAGAACCACCATGGATGAGTTACTGAATGACTTTCCAGTCACCACTGAAATAGAAGTAGCATGGGGAGAAATGGATGCCTTACAGCATGTAAATAACGCCGTCTACTTTCGGTACTTTGAAACCGCTCGACTCGACTACTTCAAACAAATTGACTTGCTGGTGAATCTAAAACAGAGCCACATTGGCCCCGTTTTAGGCCATACTGAATGCCGATATAAGCTGCCGGTGACTTACCCTGATACACTGTTAATTGGGTCCCGAGTAAGCGACCTACAAGATGACCGCTTTACGATGGAATACCAAATTGTCAGCCGAAAACTGGGGAAGGTCGTAACGGTAGGAAGCGCGACATGTGTAATGTTTGATTTTACAAACCACACTAAGGCGCTTATCCCTGAACATATAAGCCAAGCGATTATCAACACTGAAGAAAAGTGAGGCACTTGCCTCACTCGAGAGTAGATCAGCGTCAGATACCTATAAGCGGTAAAACAATGTTATCGCTTACATGAAGTGTTTGTGTGCCAAAAGTTCTCTGAGTTGTTATATACTCCCGTTTTCACTAATAACTTCTTTAAATTTCTCCATGAACAAGAGCTTAATTACTAACGTAGTCGCCCTAGCCCTTCTCGCTGGTGGCTATCAAGCCGGCAACCAAATCGCGTTTTATGCGGGTTTATTCGCTTTTTCTGGCGCAATCACCAACTGGCTAGCTATTCACATGCTGTTTGAAAAGGTGCCTGGACTGTATGGTTCTGGTGTCATCCCAGCACGATTTGAAGAGTTTAAAGCGGCGATAAAGAACTTAATGATGGAACAGTTTTTTACCCAAGAGAACATCGACAAGTTTTTAAGCACAGAGATGTCCGGTGGTAAGACACTTAACCTAGAGCCCGTGATTGAGAAAATCGATTTCAACCCAACTTTCGACTCTTTAGTCGAGGTTATTGCCAACTCACAGTTTGGCGGAATGCTCGCTATGTTTGGCGGTACAGAAGCACTTCAACCTCTCAAGCAGCCGTTCGTTGAAAAAATGCAAGAAGCGATCATCGACATGAGTCAAAGTGACACCATTAAAGATGCGCTCAAAGAGCAATTTGAAGCACCCGCTATGATGGATGAGATAAGAGTAAACGTTGAAAATATTATTGACCAACGCTTGAGCGAGTTGACTCCTCGCCTAGTCAAAGAGATGGTGCAAACAATGATCAAAGAGCACTTGGGTTGGCTAGTTGTGTGGGGCGGTGTATTTGGTGGTTTAATTGGTGTTGTGTCATCGTTCTTCGCTTAACACTAACGAACACTAAAAAGGGAAGCGCACTGCTTCCCTTTTCTATAATTTGCCAATCAAATCTGCATTCACCCCAAAGCTGGTTTTATGCTCTTCGATGACCACCTCACTACGAGTTTGAATCACTCCAGGTAAGGTTCCCAGTTTCGTCGACATGAAGCTTTGGTAGGCCTTCATATCTTTTACCCTGACCTTAATCATTGTATCGAAGTCTCCAGAAAGTGAGTAACACTCTTCAATTTCTGGCATATCGGATACTGCTTCAGCGAATTTTTCGAATATAGAAAAGCTAGTCTGATCAAGGCGAATATGGATAAATACTTGTACATCCAAACCCAGTTTCTCTGGGTTTAGCTCGGCATGGTAGCCTTTAATATAGCCTTCCTTCTCCAATCGTTTCACACGATCAGAACAGGGAGAGGTGGTTAAATTAACTTGCTTAGCTAACTCAACAATAGGAAGTCGACCTTTTAGATTTAAGGCACGGAGAATTTCACGGTCGATTCTATCTAGTTCCATTGGCAGCTCTTATTAAGACGAGAAGATCCATCTTAAAATAAAAGCGCTTTAGAACTTACATCTGCACTAAATTTAACGATATTTTTGTGAAGGTTACGCGATTTTCACGCCAGAAAATGCACCTTGTGGCTGAGAAACGAACTCCGTTTGCGTATTGCACGAACGGCAAAACGCCTGTTTTTCCATTTTCACGTAATGAGCGCCTTTAAACACTGTAGCAAAAAAGCAGGCCATTGATTTTACCACCGAGTGTTGTTGTTCATTACAACGCTTTAATACAATCTTATGTGGGGTACTTTTTTGGCAGCAATGGCAGTGCAGGTGTGGCATTTTCTCTCTCCGGCTAAATCAGTCTTCCTGATAATCGACACATTATGGAAGCGAGAGTTCCCACAACTCATACTTTAGTTCATAAAATGTGAACCTTGTTCAATTAATATACGAACCTTTCCAGAATAGTCGGCTAGCTGAATGGGAAAATAAAAAAGCCTCGCAGAGCGAGGCTTTTATTTAAAACCATTGGGATTAATTAATCGAGCTCAGTAAGCTGCTTTTTAAATGTCGCATGCTGTGACTTAACCGATGCTTCAGGTTCACCCGTCACCATACTGACTACAACAATAGACAGAGTCGACAAAATAATTCCTGGTACGATTTCATACACATCAAACCAACCACCTGATAACTGCTTCCACACCACAATCGTGATACCACCAACCAGAATACCAACTAGTGCACCATTGCGGTTCATACGCTCCCAGTACAAGCTAAGAATTAAAGCAGGGCCAAATGCCGCACCAAATCCAGCCCAAGCGTAAGAGACTAGGCCAAGCACTGAACTGTCCGGTGTCATTGCAAGAATCAATGCAACGATAGAAATACCAACGACCGCGATACGACCGACCATCACGATTTCTTCTGAGCTCGCATCTTTCTTAAACACTTGTTTGTAGAAATCTTCAGCCAATGCAGAAGAAGAAACAAGTAACTGAGAATCCGCAGTACTCATTACTGCAGCTAAGATCGCGGCAAGAAGAATACCGGCAACGACTGGGTGGAATAGCGAGTTCACCAGTAACATGAAGATCTTCTCACCGTCATCCACACTGATGCCAGAGTTGTTCACATAGATCAGACCAACCAGACCAACCAGCATTGCGCCAATCATAGACAAGCCTGTCCAGATAACAGCAATACGACGGGCCGTCGTCAGATCGCGGTTTGAACGTGATGCTTTAAAACGCGCTAGGATATGTGGCTGACCAAAGTAACCTAGACCCCATGCAACCAATGAAATGATTGCAATCGCGCTCAAAGGCTCACCTTTTGAGTCATTCCATAAAGTCAAAAGTTGAGGGTTGATAGCCGACAGATCATTGCTTAGTTGGCCCAAACCGCCTTCCATTGCCGTGATAGGGACAATCAGGAGCGCCGCCGCCATCAGTAGACCTTGAACCAAATCAGTCCAAGATACCGCAAGGAAACCGCCAAACAATGTATAAGAAACTACACAAACAGTGCCAATAATGACCGCTGTGGTGTAATCAAGACCAAAGACTGTTTCAAATAGTTTTCCGCCTGCAACCAGGCCTGAGCTGGTGTAGAAAAGGAAGAATAAAAGAATGAAGAATGCAGAAATTACCTGAATCATCTTTGATTTGTCGTTAAAACGACGAGATAAGAACTCCGGTAAAGTTAGCGCGTCCGTTGTAATGCTGTACGTACGTAGACGTTTCGCTGTGATTAACCAGTTCAACCAAGTACCGACTAGTAAGCCACCCGCAAGCCAGAAAGCTTCAATACCCGCTGCATAAGCATAGCCAGGCAAGCCCAATAACAACCAACCACTCATATCCGATGCACCTGCAGAAAGCGCTGCTGGCCAAGGGCCTAACGAACGACCACCTAAGAAATAGTCACTTGAGCTTTTCGTTCGTTGATAAGCAATAACGCCAATTGCAAGCATCAGGATCAGATACGCAATAAACGTGGTTGTAATAGCAAAGCTATTTTCCATTTGATTTGTCCTCTTTTAAAAGATCGCCTTCCCTGAATGCCCTCTCTCGAGGGCAAGTCATTGAAGATTAGTGATTTTCAGCGCCAAGTTCTAACAAGGTCGCGTTACCACCCACTGCTGTTATATTTATAGTTCTAGTACGCTCGGTAATGAACCGAAGCACTAAATGTGGATCATGAGCGACAGGTATGCTCACAAGATCCGTTTCAGACGTTAAGTTAACAATCGCGCCTGAACGTTTTGCCAATTGTCGGTTGATACTCCTTTCAACCTCAGGGTTACCTACATACCCCACACTGCGTACATCTGAATCAAGAAGCTGATGGTAAGCATCTAGAGCTGCAAACTGTACTAAGTTGGTAGGAAGTGAAGACTGCAGGTACGCAGACTCCAAGGCTTGGCTAAGCTCTGTGTCATCACTGCACAAGATAACGCTATTACCTGAGATAAGCGCAGCCGTGAGCTGGGCCATAACAGCGTATGTAGCTTGTTCCTGAGAGCTGTCTTGAATCACTAGAGCAACACCACGTCCTGCGGTGTATAGTTCGTTAGTCTCCCCAGTTGGACCGATCAATTGATGCGTTTCAGCTAAAAGCGCTGACGCTTGCTCAATATGATAAGAAACAACGGACGCTAACTCAGGCTCTACTTGTTGTAAGGCCTGTTTAAAAGCGAGCAAACACTCACTCTTAGAATCAAAATTGGTTAGATTCCAGTTTTCCCACGCTGAGAAAGCATCAGAAAAACGTGTTACTTGATGAACCATACTATTTCTCCTTGCCCACTAATTAAGAAAACTGCATTTGAGTAAAACGGTATAAATAATGAGGACCACCTGCTTTTGGTCCCGTTCCAGAAAGTCCCTGTCCACCAAACGGTTGAACACCGACCACCGCACCAACTTGGTCTCGGTTGATATAGCAGTTACCTACTCGAGCGTGCTTTTCAATCCAGCGATAAGTGGTTTCATTGCGGCTATGAATGCCCATTGTTAGACCAAAGCCCGTGTTGTTTATCTGCTCAACGATTTGCGTCAGCTCACTAGCTTTGAATCGAACGATATGGAGAATAGGACCAAACTGCTCTTCTTTAAGGCATGAAATATCACGGATTTCAAACGCTGTTGGTGCAACAAAATCGCCATTGTCATGCTCTTCTGTCAGTGTCAACTGAGCCACTTTTTTCTCGCTGCTTGTCATCGATTCAATATGCGCCAACAGTTTCGCTTTTGCCGTTGCATCGATTACTGGCCCAACATCCGTCGAATGCAGATAAGGCTTGCCAACACTCAGTTCCTGCATCGCCCCTTGAATCAAAGTGACAATGCGATCTGCGATATCTTCTTGCACATACAACACGCGGAGTGCACTACAACGCTGGCCTGCAGATGCAAATGCAGAGCGAATGACGTCACGAACTACCTGCTCTGGCAACGCGGTACTATCAACGATCATCGCGTTCTGACCACCGGTTTCAGCAATAAACGGTACTGGCGCTGCATCACGCTCAGCTAAGGTTTGATTGATTCGCTGCGCTGTCGCTGTTGAACCCGTAAACGCTACGCCAGCAATTGCCGAATGGGATGTCAATGCAGAACCAATTTCTGCGCCGCGCCCGGTAAGTAGCTGGATGCTACCTGCAGGGAAACCTGCGTCTAACATCAATTCTACGGCGCGAGCCGCAATCAGCGTCGTTTGCTCAGCAGGTTTTGCCACAACAGTATTACCTGCAACAAGCGCTGCTGAGACTTGACCTAAGAAAATCGCCAGCGGGAAGTTCCATGGGCTAATACACACAAACACACCACGCCCTTGACGTGACACATTGCGTTGCTGTCCATCAAAGCCAGTGACTGGCAATGAACCAAGTGCATCCACTTGTTTTGCGTAGTAACGACAGAAGTCGACCGCTTCACGCACTTCATCAATGCTGTCATGAATCGTCTTACCCGCTTCTTGGTGACACAGCGCAACAAGCTCAGCTAAGTGTTCTTCAAGAAGATCCGCTAGCACGTCTAGTTTTTCAGCGCGAGTCTGTGATGGTGTATTGCTCCAATCGGCGAAAGCAGCCTCTGCACCGTCAATCGCTTCGGAAACATGATCAAGGGTAGAAAAAGCCACCTGGCCAACATTAATACGGCGATCATAAGGTGCCGTTACTGGCTCTACATTCAAGTTTGCCTTGATCATGCTTTCGGCGTGGAACTGACCATTGATGATAGGACCTGCAGTCCATTGTTTATCAAGGAAGCTCTCTACTTCATGTTCAAATGGCTTTGCTTCACTTTCGATGTCAACGTTGACGCCAACCGAATTTTTACGCTCAGGGAAAACCGCTGGAGGTAATGGAATCTGAGCATTATTTAGCGTATCGAATGCATTTAGCATATCGACTGGGTGCTCAGTTAGGGTATCTACCGGGCAACGAGCATCGACCAAACGGTGGACAAACGAGCTGTTTGCACCGTTTTCCAAAAGGCGACGAACAAGGTATGGCAACAGATCTTTATGGCTACCAACTGGCGCATAAATACGTACAGATTGCTGGTATGCTTCCATTGCATGGTTATAAAGTGAATCCCCCATGCCGTGTAGGCGTTGGAACTCAAATTCTTTGTGAGCCGCCATCACAGCGATCGACGTCACTGTCTGGGCATTATGACTCGCAAACTGCGGGAAGATATTTCCGCGCACATTTTCACTCAGTAGGAAACGAGCACAGGCTAGATAAGCAACATCGGTTGCTTCTTTGCGAGTATAAACTGGGTAATCGCTGTAGCCAGCTTGTTGTGACCACTTAATTTCACTATCCCAGTACGCACCTTTTACCAGACGCAGCGGGATCATATCGCCCTGCTGTTTCGCCAAGCCATTCAGCCAAACCAAAACAGGCAAGGCGCGCTTTGAGTACGCTTGGACAACTAAACCAAACTTACCCCAGCCTTGAACAAGCTCGCTACGGTATACCTTCTCAAACAACTTCAAAGATAGCTCTAAGCGATCAACTTCCTCAGCGTCGATCGTAATCGCGACATCCAGCTCTACCGCTCGGCGCAGTAACTGCTGCAATGTATCGTATAGCTCAGTCAGTACACGTTGCTCATTCGCCACTTCATAGCGAGGGTGAAGAGCAGATAGCTTAATAGAAACCGATGGGGCTGGACTCTTGTCTTGTGCATAATCATCCCGACCGACAGCTTCAATGGCCATCAAGTAATCTTTGAAGTACTTGTTCGCGTCTGCTGTGGTTAGAGCCGCTTCACCCAGCATATCGTATGAGTATGTGAAGCCTTTATCACGCATTGCGCGACCGTTCTTTTGCGCTTCAGCAATGCTACGGCCCAAGACAAATTGGTGACCCATCACCTTCATTGCTTGGTGCATCGCTTTACGAATCACTGGCTCAGACATCTTGTTAACTAAGCGATTTACTGCACTGGCTGGGCTTTGAGATTCGTTTTCAGACAAACCCACCACTTTACCTGTCAGCATCAGTCCCCAAGTCGAGGCGTTAACAAACACAGAGTCAGAGTTTTTCAGGTGTGACTTCCAATCGGCAACCGTCAGTTTGTCACGGATAAGCGCATCTGCGGTTGCAGAGTCTGGAATTCGCATTAACGCTTCTGCCAGACACATTAGCAAAATACCTTCTTGGGTATCCAAGCTGTATTCCAATAGCAAGGCATCAATCATTTGGATTGATTTTTTGTCCGCTCGAATGACTTCGATTAAGCGAGTGGTTTTATCCGCAATCTGAACTTTTTCGTCTTCGGTCGGTACGGCTAGTGGCAGAAGTTGTTCAAGCCATTGTGATTCGTCCACCATATAAAGTGGCGAGATCAACGACCAGAGTTCATTAAGCGGTTGCTCAACAAACTCAGCGTTTAACACATCAGTCGCTGTAAACATGCGTTTTCCTCAATCTCACACCTGAAATCATTTCAGGTTTCTACAATGGCTTGCAGTGTATTTTGAGCTTGAGAAGATTACTTGTCAAAAACTCCGAGCTTTTTGCTAAAAACTCTGATTATTAACAAAACAAAAACAGAGTCACACTCAAATAGGCAATATATTATATGGTTAACGTTATACAATTTAACCGAATTGTTTCTTATAGTGAGAGGGAGACATCCCTTGGAGACGAGAAAAGGTATGAGTGAAAGTACTTTGCCCAGAGAAACCGGTGAACTCAGCGACCTGACCTAAAGTGAGATTACCTTGTTCAATGAGGTTCTTAGCCATATCGATGCGCTTACCTAATACATACTGATGAGGGGTAATGCCCATTTGGTCTTTAAACAGAGAGTGGAACTGGCTTTCACCTAAGAAAATGCTACCCGCGAGCTGAGTCACTGAAATTTTCTGACTCAAGTGTTGCTCTATATAACGATCAATCGCCTCAAGGTCGAAACGCGATTCCTTACGCACAGTTTCAAAAGCCGACATATGTCGCTGTAGCAATGCCACTACCGTATCGTTACAGGCACGACTTAGAAGCAAATCATCCGGGCTCGATTGCATTTCAGCCACTAACATTTGAATCAGTTTTTGAATCTGGCCGTCGAGCTGAAAATAGGTTTCTTTTTGATTAAGTTCATTTAGACGCTGAAGCATCAAAGGATCATCAGATGTCGCTAACGGCATGTTAAGTACCAGTATGTCCGACTGGCCTACTACTCCGCCAAATGCATGACCACTTCCTGAGGTTACCACGCACCCTTGACCAGGCCCGACCAAATTACCATAGCCACTAACTTCAAACTCAGCCTGTCCCTTTAGGCCAATCACGACTTGCGTGTAATTATGGTCATGGCATTCCATATAAGATGGCAGCGTCACTAATTGAGCCGGACGAGGCGACAATTCTTTGGCAGGTTTTTGCTCATCTAGTGATTTTGGCGATGGTGACATAACAGAACACGATAAATTGGGTCTCAGATATAGTTATGTTATACCAAAAGTGAAGTAACTCGAAATTCAGAAATAAATCAGCAGCTATTTACTACTAACCATCACTGAAAGCTCTTATGCAACCTCGAGCCCAAGTGCTGAAAAAAGCATCATTTTAGTATTCGGAAGAATGATCAAGCGCACATAAATTACGGCTTATGTCACTTCTATTCACTTTACTTAATCTCGATCCCCATTCTTTACTTGCATATTTCGTCAATGGGCAACAGAATCAGTATAGCTATGTGAGATTTATCTTTAGATCAGATAGTCTTAGCCGTAAAAATTCTCATCATTCATTTGAGAGAGATGGAAAAAATAGACCCTTTTGAGGCACTGAAGACAGGGAGTGTCAAAAGTTTGTCTTTTTCCCTTTACTAAACGTGCATACGATGGATATGTGCACTTAGTTAAATTTTTTACAGGTAATTTAAACGTTATATAGTTTGCAGGGAATTATGATCACACGTCGCATTCCAGCGCTTTTGCTTGCGCTAAGCCCGGTTTGGGTTACTACTTCGACTTTCGCAGAAGAATCTGTTCAAGCAGATCCAGTCGCTGAAATCGAGAATAAATTAGAAAATAAAGAAGCAGAAATCAGCACTATGGCGTCAGAGTATGACTCTGAAGCCGACCGTCTGCAGCAGCTTCAAAACGAAAACAGTAAACTTAAGCGCAGTGAACAAGAGCTAAACGCTAAACGTAATCGCACCAAATCTGCATTAGATAAGCAGTATGGTCGTCTTTTAGATGACCCAGACATTGACTTAGTCTCTTTCCAAAAGGCTTATCAAGACGCTTGGTCTGAAGTAAAAGAGAATCAGTCTGAGATGCTTGAGAACCAACAAGCAATGACTGAAAGCACAATGCGTTTGTCACAAGTTAAGCAGAAACAGACTCGCCTAAACAGCGAATACTCTTACCTTAAAGAGCAAAAAGTTGAAGCGCGCGTTAAACGACTTGAAGCAGAGCTACGTGAAAGTGATGTCCTAGAAACAAGCTATAAAACAACTTGTTCAGCGACAATGACGTTAGGCGAATGTACTAGCCAAGGTCAGTACTTAACCAAGCAGAAAGCAGTAAAAGCGTTTAAAGCGAAGTTAATGGATAACTTAACTGAGTCGAACATTGCCAAGCAAAACGCTAAAGGTGTTCAACTGAACGTTCACGTTCAAGAGAGCCAAGTGATTCGCTCAGGCTTTGAAGGTAACAACAGCTACTTCACGCAAATGCAATCTCAGCTTCAAGCACGCCCTGAAGCCTCTGCAGCGTGTAAGCTACTTAATGTTTCTACGCGCTACTGCCTGAAAGGCAGCGAAGCCGCAACGACTAAGAAGCAAGATAAAAACTGGGTAAACGTTACGGTTCGTTCAGACCAATACGAAGATAATGTCGTTATCAACGGCATTAACTACGGTAGCACGCCAGTAGAGGTTGTGTTGCCACGTGGTAAACACCAAGTGACAGTATCCAAAAACGGTTACCAAACATACAATCGCACCATCACTGTAATGGCTAACGATACAGTTTGGGTTAAGCTACGTCCAAGTGGCTAACCGTTGAAATATCAACCGGTTTCACAAAGATGAGCTAAAAACGCCACTTTATCTTAAGTTAGTTAACGATAACTTAAGACAAAGTGGCGTTTTCGTTTAGAATGTACCGATTAACCAGTAAGAAGATGTAGAAGAAAATCAATGCGCCTAGGTTTATCTGCCCTTTTGTTAGCATTATCTCCATGTTTATTTTCGCCTATCGTTATGGCGGAAGATACAACAATGTCGATCACTGCTATCGATGACCAATTGTTCTCCAAGCACGATGAGCTACGTAACGCTCAAAATGCGTTAAAAGAACAACAAAGCGTCGTTGACGAAAAATCTGACCAGCTTAACGCTCTAGAAAGAGATACCCGAGCTCTAGATAAGACGTTCTCAAAAGCTAAATCCTATCTTGAAGATACCTACAACAAACTCGATACTGACCCAAGTGCAGATATCATTCGAGCACAGAAAAGCTATCAAGAAGCGTGGTCTAGTGTAAAACAGAATCAGAAATCTCGTCTTGCGGCAGAACAGTCGCTAACAGAAGCTCAAGCCAACTATGATTCGCAACAACGAGACGTTGACGCAATCACTAAGGCAATTGCTGTTTTACAAAGTGACAAAACGCATGCTCGCGTTGAGCAGCTAAGAGAAGAGCTCAAGCAGCCTCAGCAACTATCAATCAGCTTTACTAACCGCTGTGACTCTTCGTTGACTCTCGCTCAGTGTGATAAACAAACTCAAGCGCTTGCGCTGCAAAAAGCCGTTAAGCAATATCGTAGTGAATTGGTAAACCAAGTTTCAGAGCCTCGTTTAGTTGAACGTAACATTCACGACGCTTCTCTGAATATTCATATCATCAAACACACAACAACAAGCAGCGGTTTCTATGATGGCGAACGTTACCGCACGCTCATGGACGTCGAACTCGAAGCGCGCCCAAGTGAAAAAACAGCGTGTGAGTTACTCGGTGTCGATACTCAACACTGTTTTGAGCCTGGTATTTTCGATACAGAACCTCAATTCGAGCAAGAAATCGCGTGGGTAACGCTGGCTATTCGTTCAAATGTCTACGGTGATAGCGTTACCATCGACGGTGTAAGCTACGGCAGCACTCCAGTCGAAGTGATGCTTCCAATCGGGATTCACAACGTAATGGTCCAAAAAGAAGGCTACAAAATCTTCAATAAGCCAGTTACGGTGAAAACAGACTCGTCATTACGCGCTAACCTAATTGAGAAATCAAACCCTCTCAATGCTGGAGATAAGTTTGCCGACGGTATGAAAGCCCAAGGTAAAGGCCCACAGTTAGTCGCCGTCTTAAATGGCACTTACTACATTGGTGAGAATGCATCCAATCAAGTTCACCTTGATCATGCTTTCGGCTTTGGCATTACCCCAGTAACGGTGAGTCAGTTTGCAACATTCGTTGAACAAACGGATTATCAAACGGATGCGGAACTGAAAAACACGTGTACCGCTTTAATTAAAGGCGAAGTAACCCCAGTCGAAAATAGTCACTGGCGCGACCCTGGCTTTAAACAATACCCGAATTCTCCTGTCGTTTGTGTTAGCCAAAATGACGCTAAAGCCTATACCAACTGGTTACGCAAACAAACAGGTGCCCCATACCGCTTACCGACCGAAGACGAATGGGAAATTGCGGTACGTGCAGGAAGCCTAACCAAATACTGGTGGGGTAACGATTTCGTACCGGGTGAAGCAAATACCGGCTGGAGTGGAACCCCTTGGTCGAATGCTAGCACGTCCCCTGTTAGCGCCTTCAAGCCTAATCAACTGGGTATTTATGATGGCGTAGGTAACGTTTGGCAATGGACTAGCAACCCACAAGGTATTGCAAAAGGCGGTGCATGGAACTTCTCGCCAGAGATGGCAGCGGCAGATAAGCAGCTCTTCCTATCTCGCTCTTCTGCAGCTAACTACTTGGGCTTTAGAGTCGTGAGAGACATTCAATAAGAGAGAGTGAGGCAACTCCTTTCCATCATGCCCCTTAATCTAGAAACAAAAACGCCGCTGAATTCAGCGGCGTTTTTTTATGGAGCTAAGCGGTCAATATGCCATTCATCTTGCTCTCTAGAAAATAGGAATCGGTCATGAAGACGATGTTCACCACCTTGCCAAAACTCAATGCTTTCAGGTCGGATACGATAGCCTCCCCAAAAACTTGGTACTGGGATTTCACCTTTTTCAAATTTCTGCTTAAGCTCCAAAAACTTCCCTTCCAGAACCCCTCTTGCAGAGATTCGGCTACTTTGCTTGCTAGCAATTGCCGCAAGTTGGCTAGCCTTCGGGCGAGAAGAAAAGTACTTCATATTTTCTACAGCAGATAACTTCTCAGCGACACCGGTAATATGCACTTGTCGCTCCAGAGGATGCCAAGGGAAATGAAGGCTCACTTTCGCATTACCTTCAATCTGCTGCGCTTTACGGCTGCCTAAATTGGTATAAAAGACAAAACCCTGCTTATCGACATCTTTTAGCAACACGATACGTTGGTATGGCTGGCCTGTAGCATCCACTGTAGCTACAGTCATTGCCGTCGGATCTACCATCTTCGCTTCGATTGCCTGTTTTAACCACAAATCAAACTGCGAAATTGGGTCAGCCAACAAATCTTTTCTTCGCAAGCCACTTTTAGTGTATTCGCGACGAATATCTTCAAGCTCCATCTTTTATTTCTCCTCAGCGAAATTTTTTTGAAGATTGTGCGCTCTTAATTAAAAGAACTCAAGTTCAGTTACATATTTGTCGGTCATTTGATAACCAACAGAGATAAAAAGATGAGGATATATCATTTAACCCTGCTATTCTTACAGCAAATCCTTAACATTTTGTTAGATGAGTAATAAAATCAATAAAATAAAGCCAATTTTCGAGGAACACCCATGAGCAAAAGCAGTTATGACAAACTCACTCCCAACGAGTTGGAGTATGTCGATGACAAAACTGCCGCATTACTACTCAATACGCCTAATAGTGCTCGAATTATGCTATGGGTAATGGTGTTATTTTTCATCCTCGCTGGCGTCTGGGCGTCATGGGCTGAAATCGACAAAGTAACCGTCGGACAAGGAAAAGTCGTTCCCTCTTCTCAAATCCAGGTAGTACAGAACCTAGAAGGCGGTTTGGTTAAAGAAATACTTGTGCGAGAGGGCCAAAATGTAACCAAGGGTCAGCAATTACTACTGATCGATGATACGCGTTTCCGCTCTGATTATCGTGAACGTGAGCAGCAAGTAGCTAACCTGACTGCAAGCGTTTTGCAGTTATCCGCTTCCCTTACCAGTGTTGAAATCAATGAAGACTTTGATGAAACCAACTGGCACGACAACGTTAAGCTTAACTTTAACAAGCTTGCTTTCCCGCCTGTACTTGATGAACAGCAACCGAATCTGGTCGCACGACAGCGTGCAGAGTACCGTCAAGATTTGAACAAATTGCGTAACCAAATTTCGCTTATCGACCAGCAAGTAAAGCAGAAGCAACAAGATCTTGTTGAGATCAAAGCTCGCGTGCGTAACTTAAGAGATGGCTATAACTTTGCGAAAAAAGAACTAGAAATCACTCGTCCTCTTGCTGAAGAGGGAATCGTGCCTAGAATCGAATTGCTTAAATTGCAACGACAGGTCAATGATACTCGTCGTGAACTCACATCCAGTGAACTAAAAAGGCCAGTCCTCGAATCAGCAATACGTGAAGCGATGCTTAGTCGCATCGATACTGCGCAAAAATTCCGCTCCGAGCAGCAAGAAAAACTCAACCAAGCACAGGACAAACTTTCTTCTTTAACCGAGTCAACCGTCGGCTTAGAAGACCGAGTTAATCGTACTATTGTCACATCTCCTGTTACGGGCACGGTAAAGACACTCAACGTCAATACCGTTGGTGGCGTTATACAACCGGGGATGGATATCGTTGAAATTGTCCCAAGCGAAGACACGCTGTTGGTTGAAGCTAAGATAGCGCCGCAAGACATTGCGTTCTTACGCCCAGACCTACAAACCATTGTTAAATTTAGCGCCTATGACTTTACAAAATATGGTGGTTTGGAAGGGACACTTGAGCACATCAGCGCCGATACCACGACGGACGAAGAAGGAAACAGTTTCTACTTAGTCCGAGTAAGAACAAAAGAAACCAGCTTAGACAAAGATAACTCATTACCCATTATTCCGGGTATGACAGCATCTGTGGATATAATAACAGGTAAACGTACCATCTTAGAGTACCTACTAAAACCAATCCTCAGTGCTCAAAACAATGCATTAAAGGAATAGCATTCATGAACAGTTCACGACGATCAACAGCAAAGGAACAGCTCGCGTGAAAGGGAGCCACTGGCTAACGCCGGTAATAGCACTTTCACTGCTATTACTTTCATCTACTGCGTCATTCGCCCTCAACACTCAAGAGCAGCGATGGGTTGACGCGGTCAAAAGAACGTATGGAGATCGTGCTGGGAAACGTGTGCAAACTTGGCGAAATGAAATGTCTCAGTACAAGTCACTTTCCGAGCGAGACAAACTAACCAAAGTGAATAATTTCTTTAACCAACTCTACTTTGTTAACGATATTAAACTTTGGGGGAAGAACGATTACTGGGCAACACCACTCGAGTTTTTGGGCAGTAATGCTGGCGACTGTGAAGACTTCACCATTGCCAAATACTTCTCTCTACTTGAACTCGGTGTCTCTGATCGAAAACTTCGTCTGGTATACGTTAAAGCCATCGAATTAAATCAGTTTCACATGGTACTGGCTTACTACTCAAAACCGAGTGCAGAGCCAATACTATTAGATAACATTAATCCTCAAATTAAGAAGGCATCAGCTCGCCGAGATTTGTTACCGATATACAGTTTTAACGGTAAAAACCTCTGGTTGATGAAATCTAAAAAAGGACAACTTGCAGGGAAGTCATCAAGATTAAGTCTATGGAATGACCTTCGTGCCCGCGAGAAATCGCTTAAGTTAAACAAACCAAAAATTAATTATGATGAGTAGGCAATATGACTCTATATAAACAACTTGTCGCGGGAATGATTGCGGTTATTTTGATGCTGTTGATCTCAGTGTTTATCATTGAGTTCAATACCACGAGAAGTAACCTCATTCAGCAGCAACGCTCTGAAGTGAACAATACCATCAATACGGTCGGCTTAGCACTTGCACCTTACCTAGAGGACAAAGATCAAGTCGCTGTTGAATCGGTGATCAATGCACTTTTTGATGGTAGTAGCTATTCTATTGTTCGTCTGATTTTCCTTGATACTGGAGACGAGATTTTACGCTCCTACCCTATCAAGCCAACAAACGTACCGAAATGGTTCACTCAGCTAAATCTATTTGAAAAGATCCACGATCGACGTGTTGTGACCAGTGGATGGATGCAGCTTGCCGAAGTTGAAATCGTAAGTCACCCTGGGGATGCCTACACCCAGTTGTGGCTCGCGTTTGAGCGCCTAGTCATTGCATTCTGTCTTATCATGTTGATTGGTTTACTCTCGATTTCTTTCATCCTTAAGCGCGCACTGCGTCCATTGCAGCTTATCGTCGATAAAATGGAGCAAGTGGCTCGCAATCAGTTTGGCGATCCTTTACCTCGCCCTGCAACTCAAGATCTGATTTATGTGGTTGATGGTATCAACAGTATGTCAGCTCAGTTGGAGAAATCCTTTAAGGCTCAAGCTAAAGAAGCACAGCAATTGCGTGAGCGTGCTTACATCGATCCCGTCTCTCAGCTTGGAAACCGTGCTTACTACATGAGTCAGCTTAACTCTTGGATTGGTGAAGGCGGTATTGGTGGCGTTGCTATTCTCGAAGCCAGCTTCATTCGAGAGCTTTATGATGATAAAGGCTACGAAGCTGGCGACGGTATGGTTCGCGAACTTGCCGATCACCTTAAAGTATCACTGACGGCACCTAACGTGACGTTAGCACGTATCTCTACTGAAGAATTTGGCTTTATTCTCCCTAACATGGAAGATTCTGAGCTTAAACTGGTAGCAGAAAGCATCGTCACCTATGTGCAAGATATCAATGCTGACCCGACGGGTATGGCAACATCGAACTTAGCGCTAGGTGTGGTTTATAGCAAATCTTCTACTAGCTCCACGTCATTACTAACTATGTTGGATAATGCACTCGCCACGGCTAAATCTAATCCTGAAATCACCTACGGCTACGTAACAGGCGAAAGCAGCGACAGTCTAATGGGTAAACAACAGTGGAAGAACTTGGTCGAAGAAGCAATCAGTAACGACTGGTTCAGTTTCCGCTTCCAGGCAGCGAATAATAGCTGGGGTCAGCCATATCACCGCGAAGTATTCTCTGCGATTGAAAAAGATGGCGAACGTTACAGTGCAAATCAATACTTGTTCGCTTTAGAGCAACTTAACGCCAGTCACTTGTTTGATGAATACGTTATTGAAGCGATCGTGAAACGTTTAGAGTCCGGAGAGTTTAAAGAACCGATAGCCATTAACATCGCTCAGAGCAGTATCTCTCAACCAAGCTTTATTCGTTGGGTGACACAGTTGCTGAATAAACACAGCTCTGTGGCCTCGTTGCTGCATTTTGAGATCCCAGAAAACTGCTTTATTAATTCGCCTCACCACACTGCCCTTTTCTGTAATGCGGTGAGAAATGCGGGTGCAGATTTTGGCGTCGATAACTATGGCCGCAACTTCCAGTCTCTTGACTACATTAACGAGTTCCGCCCTGCGTATGTTAAGTTAGACTACTTGTACACTCACCATCTTGATGATGAGAAACAGAAATTCACACTAACGTCGATTTCTCGTACCGCACATAACTTAGGTATTAAAACAATTGCATCTCGTGTTGAAACTCAGACTCAGCTTGATTTCTTGTCTGAGCATTTCATTGACGTCTTCCAAGGCTTCATCGTAGATAAATAACAACTATATAGGTATAGCATGCAGGACCCGCTATTAAACTCTCTTATCTACGTTAGTCGATACTATGGTTTAGCGAATTCACCAGAAGCGCTTATTAATGGCTTGCCACTCTCAGATGGCAAGCTAACCCCATTTCTATTTCCGCGCGCCGCTGAGCGCGCAGGTTTGGTTGCAAAAGAGAATCGCTCATCGTTACTTGAAATCTCGCAATTAGTTCTCCCCGTCGTTCTTATCCTGAAAAATGGGGAAGCGTGTGTTCTCAACAGCATGAACGAAGAGAAAACCGAAGCAGAGATCGTCACTGGCGAATCTGGACTTGTTCCAATTTCAATCAGTATCGAAGAACTCAATGAGCTTTATATTGGTCGCTATTTTCTAGCCAAGAAGCAGTTCCGCTATGACGAGCGCTCTCCCGAAGTTCTCAAGACACGTGAAGGGCATTGGTTTTGGGGAACAATATGGCAATCAAAACGCATTTATCGTGATGTACTCATTGCTTCAATTCTGATCAATCTATTCGCCATTGCGGCACCAATGTTTACTCGTTTGGTCTACGATAAGGTTGTACCAAACCTAGCGTTTGAAACCCTATGGGTACTCGCCAGTGGTATCTTTGTCATCTTCTTGTTTGATCTGACACTCAAGTTAATGCGAAGTTACTTTATTGATGTCGCCGGCAAAAAATCTGACATCCTAATATCATCTAAACTCTTTAGTAAGGTATTAGGCATTCGAATGGAAGCAAGACCAGCTTCGGTTGGCGCGTTTGCTCGCCACCTTCAGGAATTCGAATCTATTCGTGAGTTCTTTACCTCGGCAACTATCGGCTCATTGATTGACCTTCCGTTCGCAATTCTGTTCCTTATCCTAATCTGGTTGATGGCAGGTAACTTGGTGATTGTGCCAATTGTCGGTGTTGTCATTCTGATCATCTACTCATTACTAATACAAGGGCCATTACGCCACACCATTGAAGAGGGTTCGCGTCTAGCTTCTCAGAAATACGCAAACTTAATCGAAAGCCTTTATGGCCTAGAAACAGTTAAATTGTTTGGTGCTCAAAGCCAGTTCCAGTTCCGCTGGGAAGAAGCGGTAGCGCACATGGCAAACTGGAATATCAAGAGCCGCCGCATCACTGACGGTATTCAAAACACCGCAGGTTTTGTTCAACAAGCGTCAAATGTGGGCATGATTATTCTTGGCGTTTACTTGATTTCTGAAGGAGAGCTGACGATGGGTGGCCTGATCGCTGCTACCATGCTCAGCGGTCGTGCTATCGGTCCAATGGTCCAGCTTTCGCTACTGTCAACACGATACAATCAAGCTAAGTCATCGATGACTATTATCGAGCAAGTGATGCAAATGCCAGATGAGCAAGAAGAAGGTAAGCGCTATATTCACCGCCCGATTGTCCATGGCAAAATTGAGCTGGACAAAGTTACCTTCCACTACCCAGACTCTCCAATTGCTTCGGTGCGCGATTTAAGCATTACGATTAATCCAGGCGAAAAGGTCGCTATTATTGGTCGTATTGGTTCAGGTAAAACGACGCTTGAACGCCTGATTATGGGCCTTTATAAGCCAACTGAAGGCCATGTTAGAATCGATGATACTGATATCGACCAACTCCACCATATCGACATTCGCCGTAACATTGGTTGCGTTCCACAAGACAGCCAATTGTTCTATGGCAGTATCCGCGACAACATCACGCTCGGTCGTCCACTAACAGATGACCGTGATGTACTTGATGCCGCGAACCGAGCCGGTGTGACAGTATTCACCCAACAAGACCCAGCAGGCTTAGAGCGTCAAGTTGGTGAAGGCGGTATGTTGCTTTCTGGAGGCCAACGCCAGGCAGTAACCATCGCTCGTGCCCTGTTAGGCCGCCCGCCAGTTCTTTTAATGGACGAACCGACCAGTGCTATGGATAACCGTTCAGAAATGCACATTAAACAACAGCTGGCTCAGTTAAAGCAGAGTGAAACTCTGATTTTAATTACCCATAAAACATCAATGCTTGACGTGGTAGACCGAGTAATTGTCATGGAGAAAGGTTGCGTCATCGCTGATGGACCAAAATCCGACGTACTCAACAACCTTAAGCAGGGTAAAGTGAGAGCGGTAAACTAATCCGCGATTAGCTGCTTGTAAAAAGAAAGCCATTCGAGTTACCTCGAATGGCTTTTTACTATTTAGCTAGAAGAGTAAGGTTATTGGTTAGTCGCGCAACTCGCGACGCCAACTTCTTTCCAAACGCCCCACTCACCTGATTGCGTTGGGTCATCACCTTGTGTCCACCACTTCGCTTCCCAGACTTTGCCAGACCAAGAAACTTGCTCTCCACCGTTATACACAGAGCCTGGTTGCCACAAGTTGTCACACACTTCACCACCAGTAGATGTTTTCGCGACAACAACTACGGTCGACGCAGAAGACTCAGCTTGTCCATCATTGACTGTTACCGTAAAGGCTAACGAAGTGTCTTGAGTGTATTCAGCCGCAACAAAGCTTACTGTCGCGCCATCAACCGTTGCAGTAAGGCCTGCAGGGATGATCCATGTGTAAGTAAGCACATCGTTATCCGCATCAGTTGAACCAGATGCATCAACAACGACCACATCTCCTGCATTTACGTTAGCAGGCGCAGTAACTGAAGCTACTGGCGCTTCATTAACTGGAGGAAGATCTTTAGGGTTAACCGTTACAACCACAGTGTCAGTTGAGGTCGCACCTTCATTGTCAGTCACAGTAATCTTAAAGGTTAGCGTTTCAACTTGAGCAACTTCTGCTACATCAAAGCTTGCCACTGCGCTGTTTGCTGAACTTAGCGTTACTGGAGTGCCAGAAACTTGCGTCCATTGGTAGCTTGCAATTGTGCCATCAGAGTCACTTGAAGCACTACCATCAAGGCTAACGCTCGCAGGGCCAACAACTGTCACATCTGCGCCCGCATTCGCGACTGGATCACGGTTTTGCGGTGGACCACCAGCTAGACCTTCATGCATCGCATTTAGGATATCACCGTTATCAGCATCAATTTCCCAAGAGAATAGACCCGCTAGGCCTAGGTTACGTACATACGCGCCTTTTACTTTAACTGAGCGGTCATCATCAAACGTGATTAGTTGACCCGTTGTCGGGTTCCATACCCAAGGAGCCTCAGCTTGTGCGTCATAGCCGTATTGGAAACCATTGATTCCTTGGATGTTGTCACCCAACATGAACGACTTAATACCCTTATAATCAATAACACCGTCTTCCCACACACCTTGCGCAGTAGAGCCTTTTAGCTTGCCGTTACCAACACCCGTCATAGGATCAGCTGGATCAGATAGTGTTTCTGGCATTACACCTTCCCAACCACGGCCATACATTGCTGCACCAAGAACAAGTTTACTTGCAGGAACACCCTGTGCTAGCAGTAATTGGATACCGTTGTCGGAGGTGTAAGCAGGGCCTTTGTACGCTTCGCCGTTTTCATCAACACCAGTGCCATCACACTGACCAGGACGCATAAAGCTACCACAGTACAATGCAGTTTGGTGACCGACTACATTGTTCCAGCCACCATAAAAATCGTATGTCATAGCAAAGATGTAGTCCATGTACTGAACCGCATCCGCGTAATCAACATCTTCGATCTTATCGTGACCAACACCAATTGCTGAAGTGAGTTCATACGTTCTTCCCGTTGACGCTTCAAGCTCATCAAGCATTGCTCTTAGTTCTTGCATTAGAGCGATGTACGCAGGGCCATCATTTACTGGGTCACCTAGGTTCGCAGCTGCACCGCCACCACCAGGGAATTCCCAGTCAATATCAACACCATCGTAGAACTTCCAAGTCGTTAGGAATCGCTTAACGGACGCGACAAAAGTATCTCGGTTCGCTTTGGTAGTGAAGTCAAAGAAGGGGTCAGAAAGTGTCCAGCCACCAATTGAAGGGATAATTTTCAGGTCAGGGTTACGTTGCTTAAGTGCCATAAGCATCGCGTAGTTACCTTTGATTGGAGAGCTATATTCATGCCCAGCTTGTGGGAAACTCTTTTGAAAAGCAGCCCACGGGTCATGGATCACGACTTCGTAATCTGGCACGCCCTGACACGCGGTCATCAACGCATTGTAGCTATTACCACCAACAGACTTAACCGATTCGTTAGGACCACAGATTGGAATGAAGCCATATAGAATATGAGTTAGGTTATCGGCTGGTAGGTTGTCGACCGTGTACTCACGACCATAGATACCCCACTCAACGAAATACGTACCCACAACGGTATTTGGATCGGTATTGTAGGACTTATTGTTCGGATCGATATTCATGGTCAGTGGTTTTAAATGTGACCCGTCAGTATCCGCTACCGTGACTTCAACCGGAGCACTGGTACTACAACCCGTTGCATCACACGCTTCGATGGTCATTTGGTACAAGCCACCTTGGCCATATTTAAATGTCGCATCCGTTTGGCTACCGCTGATTGGGCCCGTTGCCACTTGTGTGCCATCAAAGTAGATTTTGTAAGTGTCGCCTGTTGTCCCACTCCATTGATTGAACTTAATGGTAATATCAGCTTCTTCATGATACTTCACCATTTGGTTGTAACCAGCGGGTGTTTCCATAGCCAGTTCAATCTTAGAGAACTGCAGATTGTTCGAGCCATATACATCAACACTCGGTGCTGATGGAGCGGCTATCGCTGCGCTTGATACTGCGAGTGCAATACTAGCAGCGCATAAATTCATACGATTCATACCTATTTCTCTCATTCCTTGAATGTTTGCCCTAACGTTGGGGCTAAGTCTGCTTTCGTCGAGCGAAAACATCCCTTTCAGTATTCAAGAGACTTTTTTTTAGATGAAAAAAATAAAAGCTGTTTACGAGGCAAGGTCAAAAATCAGTTTGAGGTTATCAAGGTGTTACATTGCAACTTGAATGTTGAGTCAAAATTTATAAATCCTGACATTGGCAGAATAATTTAAATAAATCTGTCACTTAGATAGGTGGTTTGACTATTTGGAACGGGTATAACAAAATAGAACACTATTACAATCTTGGCGGTAACGGGGTTAGTGAGAACGTGACTTAGATAAATGGCGAAGAACCGGAGGCTCATAGTCAAAGGTTGGCCCTTTTAGCTCATGAACTCGCTCTTTGAGCGTGATAACGACGTATGAAAAATTGATGAAATTTTCCAACTTCTTACATTTGAATATTGCAAACGTACTCTAAGCTAGGCACTCTCTTGGGGTTAAGTGCCTGTTTATTAGGAAACTCAAAATGAAAATTAAAACAACACTACTTGCTATGGCTGCGCTAGGCTTTAGTGGCTTTACTACTGCTGCTGTTACTATTGAAATTCCTGACACTGTTCAAGTGTTAGTTGCAAACGATGCACAGCCAGAGCTTTCTGGCGGATTTTTCTCGGCAACCAAGACTCTTACGCTGCCTGATGGTAAGAACCAAATTCTGTTCACCTACAACCCTTATTTTGACCAGGGTAAAGATCGTATCATCCTCGAGAGCGACCCACTCATTGGTACCTTTACCGCGACTAACAGCGAGTTGGAGTTCGAACTTCCTGAATACCGCAATGAGCACGATGGTTCGAAGAAAATTCGTCACGTAGAGTGGAACCTAAACGACAAAAATGGTCAATCCATTGCTGTTAAACAGGACAAATTAGTCAAAGATGGCATGCAAATCGGCCGTAATCACCAAATAGAGCTTGCGGAGTACAACCGTAAAGGTGGTATCGCTGCCGTTTCCACAGCAGCGGTTGTACCTGTGACCTTGCCTGCTACCCTGCCAGCAGACGGCAAAGCAGCAAACACAACGGCTGAAGAAATGTTGCACTTTTGGTATGACAAAGCGGATGCTGAAACACAAGCGAAGTTCAAAGCTTATATCAACAGTAAGTAATACTGATAGAGCCAGCCTATTCATTACGCTGGCTCTGCTAAATACTCACGACCTGTAGAAATTCGATAACAAATGTCTCGATTGGCCGAGATACAATCAAATACCTGTCTATCTAACTTGCCATTTTCCACTAACTCTTCAAGAATAGTTAAGGTTTTATCAAGCGATAACCCGGCTCGATACGGTCTAGATTGAGTTAAAGCTTGGAATACATCAGTCACCGCAACCAAACGACTGGGCCCGTCAAGCTGCTCAGCAGTCAAACCTAACGGATAACCCGAACCATCTAGACGCTCATGATGATTCGCAGCCCAGTCAATGACTAAAGAGTCTTTAAACATGTTCTCTAACGCATGACGAGAGTCCGTTGCGTGGCGCTTAATACAACAATACTCGTCGTCGGTTAATTGATCGGGCTTGTGTAGGATACTGCTTGGAGTTTTTAACTTGCCAATATCGTGAATAAGCCCAGCGAGATAAAGCATCCGACAAGTTTGAGTAGAATAACCAAGCTTACCGGCCAAAAATTCAGCCAGACGAGCGACATGATTCGAGTGCTGATAAGTAAATGAGCTTTTTGCATCGACAATTTGAGCAAATAGCTCTGCGACACAAATAGATTCCTCAAGCCCTGTGTTAGATCTATGACCAAACGCGTGAACAAATTGCGATGATAAATTTTCGATATGGCGTAGCTCCATAGAGAACCAAAAATCATCACAAGTCAGAAGTTCATTCATCGATTCGACTATTGAGGGTTCGAACATTATTCCCGCGTTAGCAGCTAACTCACCGGTAATAAACTCTTTACTCTCAGAGGTCACGTTACCATACACATCATAGGGTCTGGAGGACTGTAAGTAATCAACCCGGTCAGCTAAAAAGATCAATGCTGAAAGTTGCTTATCCTCATCACTAATATTTGGAATCTCAGCGAGCTGTCGCCAATCCGTATGATGATAAAGAATAGGAATGGCGAACTGACTTAAAGGCTCACACGCTTTAAGTAGTTCATAGCCTTTAATGCAATGGCGCTGAGTCTCTTTGGGGATAAATGAGGTCAGTAAAACATCCAGCTCACTGCTTTCTGATACACCGCAATCGTGTATTAAGCCTAAGGCAAATGCTTTATGCGCTTTCTCTTCACTCCACCCCATTCGTATCGCACAACTGTAGGCGATGTAAGCCACTCGATGACCATGATAGATTTCATCGTAACCTACAGCATCGAGGGCATAGGCGATTTCAAATAGCACGCGATGCATATCAACACGTACGTCTTCCTTGGGAAATTCCATACTCACGTTTTATTGGTATTTAAATAGTTATTATGAATACAAGGGTATACGAAAGAGGTACAAATAGACCATATCTTGTCCGTGGTTATTAACAAAACTGTGACTTACGCAGCGTGCAACATATTTTCCGTGCCAGAAATAAAGCATTTATACAACAATACGTTATGGCTATCACTGTTAGAGTTTGTTAGGTTTAGTGTTTGAAACTGTTGGAGGAAGCAATATGTTCACGGAAAAAATAGACGACGAACTTTCGCTCGCGCTAGTTCAAGAATCATTCGCTCATCAATATGCTTCACTTGTTAGCGATCAAGTTGACTATTTGTCCCAATGGCTCGCATGGCCTAAGCATTGTCAAAGCGAACAAGATTTCCGTCACTTTATTCAGCGCGTATTGCATGAATACGCCGAAGGAAAGTCTATGACCTGTGCAATCATCTATCGGGGAAAAATTGTCGGAAATTGCAGCTTTAATACGCTTAACTACGATACGCTCAATGCAGAAGTAGGCTATTGGCTCTCTCAGAATCACCAAGGTAAAGGCATTGTTACACGTGTCGTCAATCACCTAATCGAAAAAGCCTTCAATGAACTTGGTATGGTAAAAGTACAACTCTGTGCCGCGGTAGATAATCAACCGAGCCGACGCGTTGCCGAGAGAATAGGAATGACTTTAGAGGGCGTTCTGACTAATCAGGAAAAAGTAGGTGGACGGATTCTCGACCATGCTATCTACGGCATCAAGAAAAGCCCTACAAGTGATACGTTCTAGTTGATGCTCAGCACAGTTTTAATTCTCTAACCCATGGCTTCCCATAGCGTTATGCTAGCATTGCGCCGATACAATCATGGAACGAATAACATGCTTTCTGTAGCTAAACTGCTCTTACTCATTATTGCAGTCGGTACTGGCTTCTTTGCCAATGATATTTTGCATTGGTTCAATGCTAAAAACGACAAAATTTCTCTCGATGAATATTGCCTGATTACCACATACGCTTGTACGCAAGACCACAAAACAGTTCAAGCCGATAAGGATACGAGCCAACCATTGGTCCCGACAGTAGTTGAAGTCGATTGGCCAGAAAGTTCAAACGAACAATTGCTCATTTCGTTGCAAGGCTATGAAATGGATATGGGACAGGTTGTCTTCAAGCTGGATAAAAACAGCGATGGTAAATTCTCTGGTCAGGTAATTCTTCCTGTATGCACAACTGAAGCCATGACTTGGTATGGCACAATCACTGATGGCGAAACCGCTTTTAAAACGTCTATAAGGATGGAAAGATGAGTAAAAATTGGTCTCTTATCTTAGTCGCAGCGTTTGCTTTAGGGTTTGGCCTAAAGAGTTACTTAGATCTTCAGAACGAAACCTCTCCAGCTACCGAAGACTCTTCAGTAACCCTATTTGGTGAAAATAACCAAGCCGTATCACTGTTTGATCCTAACGATGAACGGGTGCGTGTCGTTTACTTCGGCTTTACTCGCTGCCCCGATGTTTGTCCAACCTCTTTAGCGATGTTGGCAGGTGCACTGAACCAAATCGATCAGCCCATCAAAGACCAATTTCGTCCTATTTTCATTTCGCTCGACCCTGAGCGAGACGCCGCTGCTGACTCTTACAAATATGCGCAGTATTTTCATCCCATGATTGAGGGACTCTCTGCACCATTGGATGTTACTACGCCATTAGCTCACAAGTACGGTGTTATCTTCCGTAAAACCGAATTAGAAAACTCGGAGTTAAAATACACGCTCGACCATAGTTCGTATTTTTACTTCCTAAAACCAGATGGCACATTAATAACCAAAGTGCCACATACTTTGACTCCAGCCCCACTGGTTGAAGCCTTTAAAACTATTACTTCAAAAGGTTAGTTAAAATGAAACTAAAAGCCCTAATTTTAGCCTCACTTGCATTGAGCCCTCTCGCACAAGCGAAGATGGATATCATGGCGCACCACGCCTATGCTCGCGCGACGCCACCGAATGCGGCAACAAGCGCTGTTTTTGCTGAGATAATGAACCGTGGTGAGAATACTCGTTATATTGTGTCAGCATCAACAGAAGCCGCAGGCAAAGTCGAACTGCATGATGTGCTTAAAGAAGGCGATGTGATGAAAATGCGCCAAATCGAACGTATCGAAGTCCCTGCCAAGGGTAGTGTCGAGCTCAAACCAGGTAGTCTACACATCATGCTATTTAATCTTAAAAAGCCACTGGTCGAAGGCGAAAAAATTGATGTACAGATCACTTTTGCTAATGGTCAAAAGCAGACGTTTTCCGCACCAATCAAGAAAGTAATGAGCGGAATGAAGCATCATCACTAAAAATTAAAAGGAGGTGGGCAAATGCTCACCTCTTTTGCTATTATTGCTACGCAAACCAATCTCAATAACTTAGGAGGATACGATGATTGTATTAAAAACCCACCCGGCAAACACGGTGAAGAAACGTTAGAGCTAACGAGTACTTATAGCCCTTTCCTACTCCTTCCCTTCTATTTGCCCGGTGTAATCAAACCGGGGTCAAAAGACCCTAAAAGATTTTCTGCAGCCTAACTGCAAACTTGGGGCAACCATGCATACTAATACACAAATGCCTATGTCGCTTTCGACACTTGGCTGGAATAACCTATTCCAACAACAACTCACATTAGACGACCTAGAGAACGCTCATACAATCGCCAGAGTGACGGAACATCACAGAAGCGTTTATAAGCTCCTTAGCGAGCAAGGTGAGATACAGCTTGATATTCATAAGTCTTTACCCTCAATGACCGTTGGTGACTGGGTAATACTCGACTCTAATCAACGCTTTGGCCGCCTACTTGAAAGGCAGTCCCTTTTTCATCGAAAAGCCGCTGGCAGCAAAGTTCACGAACAACTGATTGCCGCCAATGTGACAACGTTATTTATCGTTTGTTCGTTGAATGAGGACTTTAACCTGAGTCGAATTGAGCGCTATCTGGCTATCGCACATGAAGCTAAGGTAGAACCGGTTATCGTTTTAACTAAAGCGGACTTAACCGACAACGAAAATGAGCTTCGCGAGCAAGTTCAGGCACTTGACTCATTGCTAATGGTAGAAAGCCTAAACGCCTTAGATAAAAATGAGTGTCAACGACTCGCAGCCTGGTGCAGCGCTGGAAAAACAGTCGCCTTTATGGGCTCATCAGGCGTCGGCAAGTCAACTCTAGTCAATAGCTTATTAGATCAAGATGCTCAAATGACTGGCGGTATACGTGAAGATGACAGTAAAGGTCGACATACTACGACAAGCCGCTCACTGCACTTCTTGCCTAGTGGCGGTGTACTGATTGATACCCCTGGAATGAGAGAATTGCAACTCATTGATTGTGCAGATGGAGTGTCAGAAACCTTCTCCGATGTTGAAGCATTCGCTTCACAGTGCCGTTTCTCGGACTGCCAACATCAAGATGAGCCAAAATGTCGAGTACGTGAAGCTATCGAATCAGGAGAACTCGAAGAGCGCCGCCTGACCAACTACCTTAAGCTGCAACGTGAACAACAACGCAATACGGCGACACTTGCCGAGCAGCGAGCCTCTTATAAACAGCTGACTAAGTTTTATAAAAGAGTGCAAGAAGAAAGCCGCTCTCATAAGAAGGGCAAAGAATACTAATCATATTCTGCATCATTAAAAAGGGGCCTTGAGCCCCTTTTTATTTACATCAAGAACAACCACAAGAAAACATAATTACAACATAAAAACAACAACAAGCGTTATGCAGCAACCTTTAATGCTAAATTTCAAATAATTCTAGACACATAATTTCAGGGCGATAGTATACCCCCTTCAGTTTTCAATAACTGAAATGACTACAAATCTATAAAACAATTCATTGTAGGGATAACTATGCAACACAACTCACTTATTGCACGCTTTGCTCGTGGCAATCTGGTTTTGCAAATCCTAGCGGGCATCTTATTAGGTGTTGGTCTAGCGATTGTCTCACCAGAGCACGCTAAAAGTGTGGGTTTACTTGGAAGCCTCTTTGTAGGTGCGCTTAAAGCCGTCGCTCCTATTCTTGTCTTTATTCTGGTCGCTGCATCAATCGCTAACCAGAAAAAGAACCAGCATACCTATATGCGCCCTATCGTCGTACTTTACCTTTTTGGTACGCTTGCCGCTGCTTTAACCGCGGTAGTACTTAGCTTCCTTTTCCCGACGACACTGACGCTGGTATCTGGTGCAGAAGGCGCAACTCCACCTCAAGGTATTGCGGAAGTTCTAAACACATTACTATTCAAGCTTGTCGATAACCCAGTAAACGCTCTTATGAGTGCTAACTACATCGGTATTCTTGCGTGGGCAATCGGCCTTGGTCTTGCTCTTCATCACGCCTCAGGTACAACGAAAGCCGTTTTCGAAGACTTGAGCCACGGCGTATCTCAGATCGTACGCTTTATTATTCGTTTAGCACCGTTTGGTATCTTTGGTTTAGTATCAGCAACGCTCGCGACTACAGGTTTTGATGCACTTGCAGGCTACGCTCAGCTTCTAGCAGTACTGCTTAGCGCAATGGCGATTATTGCTCTAGTCGTTAACCCGATTATCGTATTCGTTAAAACGGGCGAGAACCCTTACCCACTCGTTCTTCAGTGTATTCGTGAAAGTGGCGTGACCGCTTTCTTCACTCGCTCAAGTGCAGCAAACATTCCAGTCAATATGGCTTTGTGTGAGAAACTGAAGCTAGACGAAGATACCTACTCGGTATCGATTCCTCTAGGTGCAACCATCAACATGGCAGGTGCAGCGATCACGATCACTACACTAACTCTTGCTGCTGTGCACACTATGGGTATTGAAGTCGATCTTTTGACTGCACTTCTATTGAGTGTAGTGGCAGCGGTATCAGCTTGTGGTGCATCTGGCGTTGCAGGTGGTTCACTACTGCTTATCCCTCTTGCGTGTGGCTTGTTCGGTATTCCAAATGAGATTGCAATGCAGGTGGTTGCGGTAGGTTTCATCATTGGTGTGGTTCAAGACTCTGCAGAAACAGCACTAAACAGCTCAACAGACGTTGTGTTTACTGCTGCGGTATGTAAAGCGAAGCAAAAGCAAGCAGCAAAATAGCATCTTGCCGAATTCAAATAAAAAAGGCCTAGTATTTCTACTAGGCCTTGTTATTTTTTGGCTATTTATTCATTGTATAACAGCACTCTAAGTCGTAGTCTTCGCCACTTTTCGCCGTATACGCCTTGGTTTCGGTACACGCCTTAGGCTTACCTTTTTCGTCGCCTCTTACCACGCTAATCCAGTGACGCATTGCTGAAATTTCTGAGCTCTCTTGCGGAAACATGGTGCATGTTTCAAGTTGGATATCATCAATCTCAATCAGCTCAACGCAACCAGTCCCCTTATTGCGACCAAACGTCAATTCTACGTGGCTACCAGTTCCATCTCGAAACAAGATAGACGTTGGTTCTTCTTTCTCCCCACTGTAAGCAACAAATTGTTTATTACTCTTTAAGCCGCTATGGGTACCATCTTTGAAGTAAGCAACAAAGTGACGGTAATCCACCATGTAAGCCGTTACTTCTTGGTGAGAGCCATTCTCTAGCGGGAACATGCGGTCAAGCAGTTGTTTCGCTTTCATTTGTTTTTCTGAAGATTGCTTCGAGTTCGTTTTTTCAACCGCGAAGACTGCTTCAGCGATAAATGGTTTGTCTTGTTTTTGGATTTCTGTTTTATCGATAGTAAGCATGTTCATAGTGTTTCCCTCGCGGACTGTTATTTCAAAGTAATGGCACATCTTTATGTCCTAGAGCAAAGTTTTCAAACTTGATTAAGGTTGTTTTAAGTTTTGTGACTTTGCTTACTTTCTATACTAGTGAATTTTTTACTACAATTTCACAACAAAAATTTTACAGTGTGAATTTTACAAAATGCCAGTGTCAAAAAGCTTAATTCGTCAGTCCCATTTTTTAGGGACAAAGATTAGAAACCTTAGGAAGCGCAATCACTTAACTATGGAAGACCTTTCTGCACGCTGCATTAGAGTCAACCCAGAGTACGCGCCGTCCGTTTCTTACCTATCCATGATTGAACGGGGAAAACGAGTTCCAAGTATCGATATGCTGGAAGTGATTGCTGAAGTATTTCAAAAAGATCCGGCTTGGTTCTTAGACGATGAACCAGAGCAAGCTGATATCACGCCAGACAAAGGTAATCGAGGCGGGATCAGTGGCATGGCGCTGGAACCAAGTTTCCTGTTCTCCAATGACATCCTACAAATTGCCATTCCTGAGATGCTCTCTCAAACTGGTATTACCGGGCGACAGTTTGCTCATCTATTAATTCGAGCTCATCAAGAGAGTAACCAAAACCACTTTCCTGATCTTGAACGCGCCGCTGAAGAAGTCGGACTCAAACGGCTCAACCTATCTGCTGAAGATTTGATGGATATCGCTCGTAGTCTCGGTTTAACGATTCGTTGGATTTCTCGTCCGCCAAAAGATGTTGTCGATGAACTTGGGGTCAGCGCGAAACAAGTCGTAACTTCGTTCTTTGAGCCTCCTGGCACTATCTATTTAAATGAAATCCTCAAGAATTACCCGACTCGCTTAAAATACGACCTTGCGGTATATATCGGTCATTGTGTCCTGCACAGTAAAGAGGGTCTAAAGAGCGTCCTTTCGGTGGGCCACGCCAACAGTTGGGAGGAGCATGACCAAACGTCACCGACTTCAGACCTTAACTCTCAAGATATTTTGCAAGCATGGCGAGACTTTGAATCGAGCTTTTTCGCAGGCGCATTGTTATGCCCTAAAGTTCCCTTTAGACAGCTCCTTGACCGGAGTGGCTATGAAATTGATGTCCACCTAAAAGCAGGAGTCTCTCCTTCTGTTGCTATGCGTCGGATGACCGTGGTATCCCCTTACCCGCATTGGCACTACTTTGATGCGTATGGACAGAACAAGCTCAAAGCAGTATACCGAGGAAATGGCATCCCTCTTCCATGGGGAAACATGCGTAAAGTGAATGACCCATGCCAGCACTGGGCTGTATTCCGTCGTCTTTCAGAGCCTCAACAAGGTAGCTCTGCACAAATATCCATTCTTAATGTAGGCGACGAGCCAAGAATCTATTGCTGTGAATCCGTCAACATGACCGATCCCGCGGGCAACAATCGAGTATTATGTGCCGGTATTGATTTGAACCCAGCTATTGATGCTCAAGGAGGAAATTCCCTTGAACTGGCAGAAGAGCTCAAATCACTCTGCGTGGGTAATGGGGGTAGCGCTGCTATTCCTCGTCATATTCAGAAGGAATTTACTACTATCGCAAAGATCCTAAACATTAACTGGATCGAACGCGGAATTCAGACAGACGCGAGAGTGATCTGCTCTAGAGGAGCGGTATGTCCAAGAAAGCCAAGTTGTTACAACGGATGTGAAGAAGAGGCAAGCCCGATTATTCTCAGCTAACCATTTTCATGGCGCTAAAAAGAAAAAAAGCCAATCACAATATGTGTGATTGGCTATATATAAGTGTGAACAAATAAGGTTCACTAACAACGTCAGTTGGCTAGGTGACCCTCGGCTTAAGAAGGGTCAATATACATAAAGCAGAATGCGTGCCAACTTTTAAAATTCACTTCCAGCTTTGTTTTTGGTGCTTTTTTAATCCATTTCATAAAAACAATGCGCATAATAAATTTTCATTTTGCAAATCGAAGCAATTTAAAAAATGAAACATTTGCAAAACGCAAATTAAATACTTTCCCCTAGTTCAATCTCATAACCTAGATCAATCGTTGCAGGCCAATCAACCCCGCCTTTCAGGCGCTGGATAAGTTGCTCAGCGGCTACTCGGCCAATCTCTTCACGTGGTGTAATCACTGTAGCAAGTTTAGGAATCATGGTCTGGCTGATATCATGACCATGAAAACCCGCAATGGCTATTTGTTCAGGGACTTTGATACCACGACGTTGACACTCATACACTGCACCAATGGCTAAATCATCATTGGTACAAACTATGCCATCCACATTTGGGTACTGTTCCACCAACTGAGCAAGAAGTTTTGCTCCGAGCGTAAACGACGAAGCTTCTTCCGTTTGTAGGCTCACCGGCGTATTGCCCGCACTATTCATTGCTTGATGATAACCATCCATCTTTAAACGAGTACGCTCATCCATTCTAGCTGCGAAATAGGCAATATTGTTACGCCCTTTCGCAATGATCGCTTCTGTCATCGCTTTAGACGCGTCTGCATTGTCGAATCCAACCGCCTGTTCAATCTTATTTGAGTAACTGTCCATGATCTCTACAACAGGTATCGAAGCGGTTTGCAGCATTTTACGAGCTTTCTCGGTATGAACATTTTCCGACAAAATGATTGCATCAACATTGTACGAAAGCAGTGAGGCAATACTTTTTTCTTCCAGTTCTGCGCTGTAGCCATAGTGCGCAATCATGGTTTGATAGCCAGCGGGTGTGGTCACCGACTCAATACCTCGAATCACCTCAGCAAAAACTTGGTTGGTTAACGAGGGAACAAGCACACCGATCGCATTGGATTTTGCGTTAGACAGTATGTCTGGCGCTCGATTAGGGATATAGCCCAGATCTTCAACCGCTTGGTTGATTTTATCTTTGAGTGATTCAGAGACTTGAGAAGGATCGCGCAAGCAACGGCTTACAGTCATTTTTGTCACGCCGACTCGGTCAGCGATGTCTTGTAATGTGGGTCTTTTTTTCTTATTGGCCATGACGGAGTCTATAAACTTCTTACTTATGTTACTGGTAACATGATACCTATGAGTAAATTGTTTTTTATTGCTACAGGTAACAAAAAAGCGCTCACATTGCTGTGAACGCTTTATTTTTATACGCTGATTTGAGTTCTTTCGCCAGCGCTCCACGTTATGTGGTACTTGTTGGCCTCTTCCTCATCAATGCGAGAATAGCTGTGAGCACCAAAGTAATCTCGCTGTGCTTGCAGCAAGTTTGCCGGTAGCACTTCACATCGGAGAGAGTCGAAATAACTAAGTGCAGAGCTTATCGCTGGCATCGGAACACCAGTAAGCGCCGAGTTTGCCACGGTCGCCCGCCAACCAAATGAGCGGTTATGCACTTCTTCCACGAAACGTTGAGCAAACAGCAAGTTTTCGAGGTGAGGGGCAACTTGGTAAGCCGCTGTAATGTCTTGTAAGAAAACAGCCCTAATAATACAGCCCGCACGCCAAATCTTAGCGATATGGGCAAAATCTAACTCCCACTGCTCTTTTTCCGACATGGTTTTCATCAAATCAAAACCTTGGGCATAAACAGATAGCTTGGCGCAATATAATGCTTCATGCAGTTCGGCAATGGTCGCTTGTTTGTTTATACCACTGCTTGGTTGAACATGCGTTTTGAGTTGCGAAGCGCCCATAACACGGGTGCTTTTTTGACTGCTTTGTGCTCTTGCAAATACGGCTTGAGCAATCGTTGGGGCTGGCGCACCTTGTTGTAAGCTGTTGACCGCGGTCCACAACCCTGTTCCTTTCTGGCCCGCTTTATCAAGAACTACTTCAACGAACGGTTTTGATGTAATCGGGTCTGAGGTTTGCAAGATCTCAGCGCTAATCTCCATCAAGTAGCTGTTTAGAACCCCTTGGTTCCATTTCTCAAATACTTGGCCAATCTCTTGCGCTGACATACCTAGTACTTCAGACATGAAGTGGTAAACCTCACATATGAGCTGCATGTCTGCATACTCAATACCATTGTGGACCATTTTTACGTAATGGCCGGCACCGGCAGGACCTAGATAGGCTGCGCACGGTTCACCTTGTTCAAATTGACCAACCGGTAAACCTTTGTTATCCACCTTTGCAGCAATCGCTTCCCACATTGGTTGCACGTAGTTCCAGGCTTGTCGGTCACCACTGGCCATTAATGCCGGGCCAGTACGAGCACCTACTTCACCACCAGAAACGGCCGTTGAGAAAAAGCGCAATTTGCCTTGGTATTTCTGTTCGCGTGCCTCAGTATCTGTCCACAAGCTGTTTCCGGTATCAATCACAATATCATCTTGCTCGAGACCTACTTCAAGCAAATCATCGATCACTGACTCTACAATCGCTCCCGCCGGAACAGATAGGGCTATCACACGTGGTTTGCACAACGAGTCAAGTACTTGGCTTAGGTTGGTAGCTTTAACAAACTGCCCCTTAGCTGCCTGCTTGGTAAGCACTCCTGCTTCTTGCTCAGCGCCGTCACGGTGAGTATCACTTATGTCGAATCCAGTTACGTTAAACCCTTGGTCTAAGAGGTTAAGTGCGAGGCTTTTTCCCATCACACCTAAGCCAATCATTGCGATGTTAGATGTGCTCATGATGCTTTTCCCTCTTTTTCCTTAATGGCATTTAACGCATCTCTAATCACGGTTTTCACATCCTGTGAGATATCGATAAATAGAGCTTCACTTTGGCTTGGCTCGACTAACGCATCAAATTGGCTTTGCAGCATTACTTCACCATTGAAGTAGTGATTTTCTCGCGCTTTATGACGATTCCAGATGGTGTCAAAGTCGCCTTGAAGGTAGACAATCACAAGCTCTTCGTTATTGCGACGCAAAATGTCTCGATAAGCAGGTTTCAACGCTGAGCAAGCGATCACGGCACTATCATTCTCGGTATACACTTTATTCAACGTTTCTAGCCAACCAATACGATCGTCATCGGTAAGTGGTATACCTTGGGCCATCTTCTCCACGTTAGTTTGTGGGTGGTAATCATCCCCATCGTGAAATGGATAATTTAGAGCGTTAGCAATCTCACTACCAATCAAACTCTTACCGCAGCCTGATACGCCCATAACTAAGATTTTTTTCGCTTTCATTGGACAATACTATCCTTAGCCTCCAACTCTCACTGGAGGCTGTCACTATAATTTTTTCGGTGTTTCAAGTTATTTGATGTGGTGGGCTATTTCCACCACATTGCTAGCTCAGGGAACGCAATCACAAGACCAAGAACCAGAACTTGAAGTCCGATAAATGGCAATAGTGATGTGAAGATTTCACCGAGCGTAATGTCTTTTGGCGCTACCGACTTCAAGTAGAAAGCGGCCGGACCAAATGGTGGTGATAAGAACGACACCTGCATGTTAAGACAGAACACCACACCAAACCAGACTGGGTCGTAACCAAGGCTAATGATGATAGGTACGAAGATTGGCATCGTAAGTAATGCCACACCTACCCAGTCAAGGAACATACCTAGTACCAGTAGAATCGCCATCATGATTAGTAGCGTTGCCAATGCGCTACCGCCACTTAGACCCAGAATCACTTCTTCTACAAAGTCGATACCACCCATCAAGTTGTAGATACCAACCAATGCACTTGCACCGATACCGATCCACATGATCATGCCACAGGTACGCATCGTTGCGATGGCACTCTCTTTAAGCATGTTGAAGTTAAGTTCGCCACGAATCGCCGCAGAGATCATGATGCCCACAACACCTAAAGCTGATGCTTCTGTTACCGAAGCGACACCCGTGTAGATACTGCCCAGAACCGTTGCCACAGAAAGTAGCGGGAAGAACAGCGCTTTGAAGTAGCTTGGCTGATTGGCCATGTCTTCAGCCATCTCTTCATCGCTTGGCAGAGGTGCTAGAGATGGGTTGAGTTTACAACGAATCAATACATAACCGATGTAGCAGCCTGCAAGAATAAACGCTGGCAGGAATGACGCTTTAAACAAATCGCCAATGGATACGCTCGCCGTCATACCATAGATAATCAGTACGATGGACGGGGGCAGCATAGTACCTAATGCGCCACCCGCACAAGTCGTACCGATCGCTAACTTACGGTCATAGCCAAGGCGAAGCATTTGCGGAAGCGCCAGAATACCCAGTAATACCGTTTCACCGCCGATTACTCCCGACATTGATGCCAACAGTACCGCAACAAGCAGCGTTTGAACCGCAACACCACCACGTACACGGCGACCAACAGACTTCATTGCGTCAAACAAGTCTCTTGCGATACCTGATCGGTCAAGCAATGCAGCCATCAATACAAACATTGGTACAGCGAGGAAAACATAACCTGATGCAAAACTGTAAGTACGACTCGCAATGAGAGGAAGCGCATCTGGGCCAAACCAAAACAGCGTGAAAAAGATAGCCACGAAACCTGTTACGAAAGCAAGCTGCATACCGGTGAGTAACAAGCCAATCATCATAACTAACATGAGGATGCTACCCCATGCGATGCCAATAGAAGATAAATCAAACATCGTCTTTCTTCCCTAAACCTGCAATCTCTTGGATGAGGTGCAACACAAACTGGACAACAAGAACACAAAGACAAACAAAGATGATGCCTTTCAGCAGAGCTGGGTACGGTGCATTTAGAACCGAACCAGAGGTTTCAAGACGTAGCTCTCCCCAAGGAGTAAACCAAGACTCTTGAACCATTAAATAAGAGGCGTAAGCCAACATACCCGCAAATGCGAGGCCAACCACATGGTGGACAAGGTTGAGATATTTTCGAGTTTGAGAAGAAACTGAATCGTAAATTAGAACAACTCGAACGTGTTTATTCGCAGCGAATGCGTAAATACCACCCACAATGAACAACGATCCACCAACAAACGAGGCGGTTTCATGTACCCAAGTCGTTGGCGCGTCGAATACATAACGCATCACGACTTCGTAAAAGGAAATAAGCACCGTAAAGATGAACAACCCACTTAATAGATTACTGATTTTAATAATGGCTCTATCAAGGATGTTTCTTGGCTGTTCTTCTTGCTCTGGTGGTGTGTGGGGAGAGTTATCAGTCATAATCGGGCAATCCTGAAAAAACAGGAGGGCTCTCGCCCTCCACAGAGAAGCTAATCAAGAGCGAATAGCTTAAAGAAGACCATTCGTCTCTAAGAAGGTTGTCACAGAGTCATAAACTTTCTGTGCGTTAGGAGAGCGCTCCGCAAACACCTTCCATTGACCTTTAGCAATCTCACGGAACTTCTTACGCTCTTCTTGAGACCAGTCATGAATCGTGATTTCTGGGTTAGCTTGCGCCTCTTTTACTGCCGCTTGGTCAGCCATTTTGAGCTGAGTTGTCATGTCGTAAGAGAAGTCACGCACTGACGTTTGCAGAATCGTTTGTAGATCCGCTGGCATTTTGTCCCACTTTTTCTGTGAGATTGAAATATCAATCAGAGGTAATGAGTGGAAGCCTGGTTGAACAGGGTGCGTTGCGATGTCGTTCATGCCCGCTTTTTGGTTAGTTGAGAACACGGTGTAATCCGCAGCATCAATAACACCTTTGCTTAGGCCAGTAAATACTTCTGAACCAGGTAGGTTAACCGGCGTAGCACCTGCCGCCGCGAACACTTGTTGAACTAGGCCTTCTGGGGCGCGCAGCTTAAGACCTTTTAGATCGTCCACGCCATCAATTGGCTTTTTAGAAATGAATGATTCAACGCCAGTCGTCGATGCGCCAACAAACTTCACACCGTAAGGTGCGTACAGCTCTGTCATTAACTCGTTACCACCGCCATAGTTCATGTATTGCAGCAATTGAGTGGTGTCTGACCACGCGCCAACCATGTTACCGATTAGGCCAAACGCTGGATCTTTACCTGAAAAGTAACCCGTCGCGGTTACTTGACCATCTAGGATACCCATTTTGATAGCGCCAAGTGTTTCGGTGTGCTTAACCACAGCGCCCACTGGCAGAAGGTCGATATCAATACGACCGTTAGACATACTCTCTACACGTTCTGCCCAGTTTTGCTGCACCTTAAAGTTCAAGTCACCTGACGGGTCTGATGATTGAATCTTAAGAGTAAAATCTGCAGCTAGTGCTGACATCGAGAATAGACCGGTAATAGAGGCAGCAAGTAGAGTTTTAGTCATTGCTTTCATAGTAGGGGTTTCCTTTATTCGTTTCAGTTGTCCAATCTAGCCGTAATGACTTTTGGTTACTTACCGGTTGTAATTTTTATGTTACCGGTAACGTTGAACACCATGTTACCGGTAACAAATCACTTTTGACTATGACAATTGTCACATTTATTATTTACTACCTCTAAATAACTAGCAGACTTAATTGAAAGTGTGAGCAGGAACACATGGCTAGACGCAAACGATAAAATAACGGCATATCAAGCCCTATCGCTTGCGAAACACCCAAATAGGACCGATAAGCAAAAATTGGAGATCTTCAAAAAATGAAGGCTTTTTCCCTTCTATTTTGTGACCGATAAACTGGAACAGCCACAAAACGGCAAAAAGCGTTAATGAAAAAAGGAAGATAGATATCTGCATCAGTTCTATCGACCAAACTAAGGCGATACAGGCGAGAGTAAACCCCAACATCATCAGAAAGACACTCAATGAAAGCCTAAAATAAAACACCATGACTGGAAACGCAGCGACCCAAACCCAGTTGAGAGAAAGCCCAAATAGCTCAATCGAGGGAATGGACCAAATCAGGCCAACTACTGATAAAAAGATACCCGGTACGGCCACCTTGTGGATTTTTTGATTGGTAGGGTTTTGATGACTTTCTCCATATTCACAAAGCCACTGAGTTAGATCTTTCATACGCACTCACTCTTGCAACCATTACTTTAGTTCTATAGCACGGGTTACATTAACTTGCCGTTTAAGAGCGCTATTTTGTGTGGTCTTTTAAACTTTGACGTCGCTTCTCTTCATACATGCGGATGTCAGCAAGCTTGAGGAGCTCGCCCACATCTGTTAACTCTGGCTTGTATAAAGCGTATCCGACGCTGACTTGAATATTGATAAGATTGTGCTCAAAGATAACCGGAGTGTGGCAAACCGCTTTTTGCAGTTCAATGTTAATAACATCGACATCTTCAACTCGATCGATTCTCGGTAATAGAATCAAGAATTCGTCCCCACCCATGCGAGCCACAAGGTCTGACGCCCTGAGCACACTTTTGAGTCGTTCAGCCGTCGCAATTAACACTTTATCACCAGCAGCATGTCCATAGGTGTCATTGATACGTTTGAACTTATCTATATCAATGTTAAGAATCGCAAATTTATCCTTATGTGGGTTTTTCAAGGCTGCATCAAAGTGCTCACTTAAGGTATACATAAAGTAACGTCTATTCGGCAAGCGCGTTAATTCATCATGTAAAGAGCGTTGATTCGCTTGAGCATATAGACGGTAAGTCATCGCAAAAGCAATGATAAGTGTAATGAGCATTGGATAGCCAAGCAGTCTAACCGCGTGCGCTCGGTACCAAGGACTGTTGGATAAAAGATCCCCTTTGGTCGATGCAGCAATCGCCCAACTGCCATAAGGAAAGTGCACCACTTCGACAGCAAACGCTTCATCAAAGGTTTGCTGCAATCCATAGAATACCTCGCCATCAACTCCTGTACTGTCGAACCCTCGCATCGCAAGAGCATACTTGTGTTCGAATGCAGAAACACCGACATCTAAAAACAGTGAGTCCAAAGAAATAACAACGCTACACACCCCCCAATACTTTGTGTTGTATGGAGGGTCCGTAAAAATTGGCACTCTGGCGATTAAGCCCCTTCCACCTTGAACAAGGTTGACGGGACCAGAAATAAAAATCTCTTGTACTTCCTGCGCCTTTTTTACGCTACGCCACTGGCTTGGAATGGTCCGATAATCCAACCCTACCGCTTTTTCATTCCCTTCAAAAGGATAGATAAATTGGATGACATCATCTGGAGCGAGCCCAATAACATGTACGTGCCGGCTTTTACGTAGAATACTAGATGCAATCAAATCCCAACCAGAGAACTCAAACTCAGGGTTAGCCGCAACCAAAGTGGCAAGACTATTGGACACGTAAATATCAGCGACAATCGCAGCTTCAAGCTCAGAGCGAACAATAGACAACTCCTCTTTTGCTCGCGCCAATAAACTATCTCTCAGAAAGGACTTCTGACTGCGGTCTAAAGACTCAATGAGCCCTATAGAGAATACAAAGATGGTCAAAAACAAAGCACCAATGTAATAATGCTTGTCTCGATGATATGTCATCTATCCCCCAGAAATGGTCGCGTAATGATACTGATTCACACCATTACTTGCTCAATTACGCTAAAATGACGATGATTGTTATTTTTATCAGTTATATAAAACGTACATTAAATTGTCGTACTTTTCACCGATAATAGATAAATTTATTGATAAGAAAGTGCAATATTGCTGCTCTCCACGCCCAGACTACTTGCGCAAGAGTTCTCCAATCTCTGCCACTAACCTACAACTGTCAGTTATCGGTAAGTCCTAACTCATTGCTCACAATTGAATAAGAAAATTCTGATACTGTTAATGGATAGATGGGTAAATTGCCATATGAGGATGAAAACATGCGTGGAAAGTTTGTCGCACTTTGCTTAGGGCTAGCAATCAGCCAAACCACCTTTGCATCAACGCCACCTGAGAGTTTTACTGCTTCTGCTGATATCATTCGCCATACATACGAAACTCAGCTCTATACTCTTCCAGCATTTAAAGAAGGCCACTATGGGCTGAGAATGTATAGACAGACGCTTGACCCGAAATATTCAGCGGCCGTTTGGAGTGATATGGCGCGCGTCGCAAGTAAACTCAATAAATTCGCTGCAGAGGTACATACCCCAGAGCAAATCCTCCTCTATTCTGAAAAACGCGTGTCCAGCTACAGCGACGATACCGACGAGCGCAGTGTGAGACGCTATACCGTCACAAAACACATGCCCGAATACCTTTATCTTGGCGTTGACCTGCTCGGTTCTATGGCTAGAGCCAACGAATATGGCCTTAAGCATAAAGAAGATCAAAAGCTTCGCCAGGTCATCCGCCGTTACGATTTTGAGAAGTACGCGACCGATCCTGAAATGATTCGCGCGTGGGCAGCACAACTTGCCAATCAAGTATTCTGGTTACGACAACTCGATGAACAGGACGTAGTTAAGCCGTTTATCGAAGCTTTTCGCAAAGCTTATCCTGATAGCGAAGACAAAAAACTCTCTAAGCAGCAATACGGCAATAAACTTTACGGTTTAACCCATATTATTTTCGCCGATTCCGAATACTATCAGCACCAAGTCGATGAGAAAGAATACCAATGGATCTACGACTATCTCCGCAGCAACATTGACACCATCTTACTCAGAGCAAAAGAAGATGTTGTCGCTGAAGTTGGTATTACCTTTTTACTGGCCGGGCTTGAAAATGACCCCGTGGTAGAAAAGACGCGCCAAGCGATTCAAAAGTCGATCGACAAAGATAAAGGAATGATCCCTTCTGTGACGGGTGACTTTGATGTTGCCTATGGTGAACATCGAAATGTATTGGCGATAATGCTGCTTGATTGGCAGAGCGTCAATGAGGCGCCGACGATTAAAGCCAACCCAAAAGTCTTCTCCAGCCTTCCTTATGGGCTCATCGCTCAATAAGTTATTCCACAGCAAAGCCTCACTCCCTTGTGGGGCTTTGCTATTTTTTACGCGGCTTTGGCGTTAAAACGACGGCGGCAGATCGGAAACAGAACAACAAACATGTTAGCAGCTAGAATTAACAACAACCCCACCGACTGAGTGACACTGTAACTTACATCAAAATATATCTGCTGCCATAACGCGGTAAATAGCACATTGGTAAATACTAGCGGCGCTAACTGAGTGCCCGAATTGGCTAAACGATAGGCCTTTGCACGAAATACCTGGGTGTTAATAATCAACACTGAGACGACAATTAGCAGTGCCGCCAGCCCTTCCCAAGGCACAACACTCACATCAACAAGACTATCTAAACTAACATAGCTGTAACCAACAAACGGCAATAGCACCAAACCGGCAAATAGAAATGTCCAGTAGTTAATCTCTAATGCAGATAGGCTCGATTTACTGATTCGATATAAGCTAAGCTGCGAACCCGCATTCAATAAACCTGACGCCAGTCCAACGAGCAATTCGGGGCGAACTGATATATCCGCTACATCTCCGGCAAGCAAGGTCACCCCAAAGAACGTAACCACCAGCGAGCCAACTGATAGCCATTGTAGTGGTGTTTTATATATAAGCCGTTCTAACACTGGAATAAACAGTGGACCTGTACCAAACAGGACAATACTTTCCACTAAGCTTAAATGTAAAAGCGAATAGATAAAGCAAAGCTGGCAACCTGCAATACATATTGCTCTCAGCCAAATAGTGCGAGCGAGTCTGCCCCTTGGCATCATCATCGATTGTCGCGTAATCAGTAAAATGATCACTGCAGGCACGACAAACCTGAGAAATCCCAGTGTTGCGAGATCAACATATTGACTCAAAAATTTGGAAAGCAGCCCGGTTAATGACAGACTGAACGTTGACGCTAACATAAATAAAAACGGGTACAACTGAATTGACATACATCCCCCCTTACACCGACTAGTTTAGAAACAAGGGGGAGAAATAAAAACTGAGTTAATTTGACAGTATTAGTAAGAAAAACTTACAGATGAAAAAACTAACTTCTGCACCACTTAAATCCTTATATGCTTTTGTCGCTGTTGCAGAAACGCAAAGTATGACTAAAGCGGCAGATCAACTGCACGTCAGCCACTCAGCGGTAAGTCAGTCGATCAAATCGTTAGAATCTTACCTTGGACAAACTCTGTTCAACCGAACTGGCAGAAATATTACCCTCAACGCTCTTGGGCGAAGTTATTACAAACGAATTGCGCCGCCACTAGAACAAATCACTCGCGCAACACAGCAAATAGTCGAAAACAACCTCTCTCATCGACTCACATTGAACATGGTCAATTCCCTAGCAATGCACTGGTGGATCCCAAGAGTTCATAAACTTAATCAATACGCGCCAAATTTGGATATTCGCATATCGAACCTTGTTGGGCAGTTTGTCATGGAAAATGAAGGCGTCGATATCGCCGTTATTCATGGACACACCGATGATTGGCAAGACTACTATTGTGAGAAACTCGCTGATGATGAGCTCGTCATGGTCGCTAGCCCCGAGCTGGCCAACGGGAAAACTGACCCAATCGCACTGCTAGAAAGCCACCCCGCAATCATCGTGACCAATGACCGACGTAAACATGACTGGGCAATTTGGTGCGACAAGTACCAACATTCAATGCCCGATCCGGTCAATAACCTTAAATTTGGCGCTTCTATTCAGGCGGTCCAAGCAGCAACTCGTCATTTAGGGGTATTTGTTACCCACCGTATTTTTGTCAGGGAAGAAGTGAACCAAGGCTACTTAGTCGAAGTGGGGGAACCGGTTCTCAACCCCAATCAAAAGTTCTATTTTGCTTGCCAGCCAAGTAAACTCAAAAATGAAAACATACTATTGATAAGGAATTGGATACGTCGTGAATTTTCGCTCTCTTACGAATAATCCATAGACCGATTAGTCATAAGCATCAACTATAATACCAAGCCTAATCATAAGCTCCTGCTAAGCACTACCGTCAAAAGTCCATCGATAATGCAGTAGCACGCCCGTTTAGCAACAGATCATTAATGAGTCAAAATTCTGTTGCTTTCTCAAATCATTTAACACTATAAATCAAGGTGCATATTAATTATTCTGATTGATAAAAACACTATAATTCGGTTTTCGTTCAGACATTTATATTTCTCCTAGACTTAGCTTGTGGGGCTATGCGTAAAGGAACTTTTGATATATGCAACAACTAGCAGGAAGGCAAATTGAAGAGATGGCGGATATTCGTGCGACACGAAAATCGAATATTGTCTTGCTCTGTTCATTGATAGCGATCGCCATCCTGTTTAGTTATGGTGTCGCACGCTTTCTTAGCGGCGACTACTTCCTTAGCTCTATCAATTTTTTCTCGTCTTGTGTGTTGCTACTCAACACTGTCTACTTATTGAAACATAAACGCGTCAACCACAGTGACTTAGTTCTGAGTAGCGTACTACTGCTCCATGGTGTAGTACTTTTACTCTATGGTTCACATATTAACGATCGACTGTTATGGCTTTATCCCATTATCGCCGTGCTAATTTTCGTCAATGATTTCAAAGTTGGCGCACTGATGAGTGTCGGATTTTGTCTGCTCACTCTCATCGCTATTCAGTTCCCTCAAGCCGTACACTTCTCTGCCGATAGTTCTAAGAGCCGATTCTTGCTGAGCCTATTTTCGCTCTGTCTTCTTTGTAATATTTCCGCCTATTACTACGCCAAAGTAATGAACTATATCCACTCCCTATATTTAGAGGGCATCGAAGATCTCGCTTATTTGGATCAACTCACAGGACTTGCTAATCGTTGGAGTTTCGAAAACTGGGCGGCAGGAAAACTGATAGAGCAAAAAAACAGCAGCCAGATTACTGCCATGGTGTTTATCGATATTGATAACTTTAAAGCAATCAATGATACCTATGGGCATGATGTCGGTGATAGGGTGCTGCAACACTTCGCAAAACGCTTAAGAAATAATGTCCGAAGCAAAGATAGAAAAACAGAGAAACATGATTACTCAATCGCACGCTTTGCTGGTGATGAATTCGTCTTGCTTCTCTATGATGTGACAAAAATTGAAGACCTCGAAGGTATATTAAATCGCATCAGCACTTTATTTGCCGAAAGCTATCAATCATCAGAACGTATAAACACCTTGACGGTTAGTGTGGGGGTTTCACTCTATCCAGATGACGCCAGCACGCTATCAGAACTCACTCGATGCGCTGACAAAGCCATGTACGCTGCCAAGCATAGTGGGAAAAACCAATACCGTTTCTACAGCGATAGCAAGTTACCTCATGACCTTTCTGAGCAAGAAAAAAAGCTCGCGAGTGTTACTTCGATTAAATAGGTTAACGAGTCATATACATTAGCCATAGTGAGAACACCATGACAACAAGCATCCATACTGCGTAACGGACAGTATTAGGTTTATCACGTTTAGGTGTGACAATAGGTCGAAAAGCCGCATCTTTAAGCGCTGCTCTTCTTGCTGCACGATCTGTCTGAGGAATCACTCCTCGCTCTATTCTCTCATCACGACGTTGCTGTGCTTTCTGCGCAACTCGACCAAATCGGTGTAGCTGATCTGCCGTTAACTCCTGACTAGGATCGTAACGAGTGCTAGCGTCGGTATGTTTTGGGACAACTGCCATAAGCATCTCCTCTCGGTGATAGTCATACTCTAAGTATAGTCAACACTTTCAACTATAAATCTGATTATAACGACATCATTATTCGGCTTTCTCGAAAATGCGAATAACCTATCTGTCACTCAATACCAAAGCAACCCCTATGCCAAGCATTCAAAAGCAAAGGTAAGTATCTGATTTTATTTTGATTTTAATAAAAATCAATTCTTGACCATCCACTCTGTTCTCAAATAAATTCTCAATTTGAAGAAACAAAAAAGCCAGCAACATTCGTCACTGGCTCGCTAATATCGTGTTTTTTACTCGACTATGGCTGTTGTTTAGTTGGCGCTAGAGCAATTTCACGAATACACACATTCTGTGGCTGGCTGTAAGCAAACTCTACTGCACGAGCAATATCATCAGCCGCTAGAACACCGCCCATGTCTTCTTTCCATGAGTCGTAACCATCTTTGATATCTTGTGATGTGGTATGAGAAAGTAGTTCTGTTTCAACAGCACCTGGTGCGATTGTTGTTACTCGAACATTTGATGCTGCTACTTCTTCACGTACATTCTCAGAGATAGCATGTACAGCGAATTTAGTACCACAATATGCCGCATGACTTGGGAACGTTTTCTTACCCGCAATTGAGCTAATGTTGATAATCGTGCCGCTGTTACGCTCCATCATTGGCGCAAGGACTGCTTGCATACCATTTAGAAGACCCAGAACGTTGACATCAAACATGGTTTTCCATTCTTGTGCATCTTGAGTGTCTATTTGACCAAGAAGCATTGCACCAGCGTTGTTTACGATAGCATCTACAGGGCCGAATTTTGCTTCGCCCTGAGCAATAGCCGCTTCAAAAGAGGCTTTGTCTGTTACGTCTACTTTTACTGATAAAGAGTTTGGTAGGTTAAGCGCTTCAAGACGGTCAATACGACGAGCTAAAAGAAGTAGAGGATGACCTTCATTGCTCAAACGACGAGCAATAGCTTCACCAATACCTGAACTAGCACCTGTGATTACGATTAGTTTTTTCATCTTAATATTTCCTCTGTTGAAATTCGTTAGCAGCCAATGTTGCTGCGATGGAGGTATATTAGAAGAACTCTCGCTGTTGATATATATCAATTAGGTTGAAACACTGTTGCCATATAACAACAATCAAGCAAATCAGCGCAGAAACAAAAAGCCAATGACTTTTTGTAGCCAAGATCGATATTCTAGGAGTAAGCCACTGCGAGGAATCCAAGAAAGAGTCGACAATACCGTCTTCGCTTTTGAGAAGGTTCTAAACCCTTCTTCTCCATGGTAATGACCTATTCCAGATTCGCCTATACCGCCAAATGGTGCATCGTCCGCCGCAACATGAAGCAGCGTATCGTTGAACGCGACCCCACCACTGTGGGTTTGCTCAATAATTTGTTGCTGAAGCAATTTGTCATCAGACATTAAGTAAAGTGCCAATGGTCTTGGCTTTGAATTAATATACGTGAGCGCTTCGTTCAAGTGCCTATAGCCAATAACCGGAAGAATGGGACCAAAGATCTCTTCTTTCATCACTAACATTTGCTCAGTAACTCCAGTTATAAGTTGAGGGAGGAGCTGGCCTTGTTCATGGTCCACATAATCAATGGTGTGAATCGTCGCTCCTTGATCCTTAGCGTCTTGCAGATAAGAGAGCAAACGCTTATGTTGCGCCTCGTTGACGATATGTGTCGCATCTTTCAACTCTCCATCTTCAACATAGAGTTGAAAGAAGCGTTCCAAATAGCACTCTATAAATTGCAGCTCTTTTCCCTGTGGAAGCAATACATAATCAGGTGCAACACAAATTTGGCCTGCATTAATAGACTTGCCAAGCATAATTGCATCCACCGCTCGTTTGATATCAGCATCATGTGCGATAAGTACCGGCGACTTTCCTCCTAACTCAAGGGTCACCGGAGTCAAGTTGCTGGCCGCCGCTTTGGCTACCAGTTTGCCTACCTTCGTTGAGCCAGTAAAAATGAGGTGATGGAAAGGTAATGATGAAAAGTGCGTGGCTATCTCTGCGTCACCTTCAACAACATAAACATCTTTATCCAGTACCGAACAAATTTGGCTCAGCACGACGTTAGTTGCAGGCGTATGCTCGCTCAACTTGACCATTACGCGATTACCTGCCGCAATGGCAGTAACAATTGGTGCGATACTCAGAACAATAGGAAAGTTCCAAGGGGCAATCACCCCAACAACCCCTAATGGCTGATACTCCACTCTCACTTTGGAAGGAATTAATAGCATCCCCGCATGGCGCTTACTGGGTTTCATCCATTTTTTAAGATGCTTGATTGTATAATTAATATGGTTAACAGCTGGCAGTACATCACAAATTAGGCTGTCAAACTCACTACGATGGCCATAGTCTGAGTTCAACGCTGCGACGAGTTGAGATTGCTGTTCGAGTAGACTCGACTTTAGCTGCTTGAGCTTATCCAACCTTTGAGCAAGGGTTGTGTAGGGGTCAGAGTGGTAATGGGTGTTGAGTTCAGTAAATAGATTCTGAAGATCTTGTTCACTCTTAACGTGTTCCTTGTGCCATTTATTAATATCTACAACTTTTTCCATTTTAGTAGCCAACCATGAATTATTCTCCGTTAATATTAGCTACTATCTAGGTCAAAATCTTCTACCTGATGACATTTACGCAACAGAATTAAATCAAGCAGCACGTTCGCTGCTTGATTCATCACTATAGTCGAGGGAATCGGTCTTGGAACTTTTCTAAGCTCACCGCGCCTGCAAGCCGACTCGCTTCGATTTCTGCGCCACTAGGGGAATAGAAAAATATCGCTGGAGGGCCAAAGACATTTCTCTGAGCTAACCAAGCCATTTGTTCCGGTGAACTCTCTGTGACGTCTAACTTAATCGTTTTCCACCCAGCCAGTTTTTTTGCGATGGTTGCATTGCTGAAGATCTCTTTTTCTATCACCTTACACGAAACACACCAATCAGCATAAAGGTCGACCAACACAGGCTGTTGATTGTTTTGTGCCTGCTGTAACGCCCCTTCTAGTGCCTCAATGCTGGCAAGTTTAGTAAATGATGCTGAGCTCGAAATAGGCTGCTGAGACACGGTGTGTGCTTGTAATGGATTAAGCGGGTCAACACGACCAGTCAAAAAACCAACAAACAATACCAAGCCATAAAACAACGACATAAATGCCGCCAATTTACGCATTCTAGCCCAACCTGGCTGAGCGGCTTCAAGCGCCCCAAAATGAACCCCTGCGCCTATTGTCAACATTGCCCACAGCAACATAGTCAACCACGCAGGAACAAAGCGACTGACAAGTACTATCGCGACCGCAAGTAATAACACGCCAAATAGCTGCTTCACTGCAATCATCCACGCACCACTCTTAGGCAACAACTTACCGCCGCTGACACCGATGAGAATTAACGGTATACCCATACCCAGCGCCATAATAAACAGCGTGATACCACCAAACACCCAATCTTGTGTGGTCGATACATACAGTAAAGCGCCAGCTAAAGGTGCACTGACACAAGGGGAAACAACTAATGCGGATATGGCTCCCATACCAAATACACTGACTACTCGACCACCACCAAGTTTGTCTGAGCGACTATTAAGCTTATTTTGGATAGATGAAGGCAATTGCAATTCATAAAAGCCGAACATTGCTAATGCTAAGGCGACAAAGACGATGGCAAAAAGGCTAAGTAACCAAGGTTGCTGCATCGCTGCTTGCAAGTTAACGCCTTTTGCAATTGTCGTTACTAAAATTCCAGTCATCGCATAGCTGGTTGCCATCCCTAGAACATAAGAGCTAGACAGAATAAGCCCTTTACGCCCTGTCATCTTAGCGTCGCCACCTATTATGCTTGATAGAATTGGCACCATTGGTAGCACGCAAGGTGTCAGCGATAACCCTAGTCCAAGTAAAAAGAACATCAAAACAGCCTGAGCTTTTGATGCGCTTCCTAAGAACTTTGACAATCCGTCGGTATCATCCGCTAAGTTTGAAATATCTTGCCAAAACGTGGGGTCATTCGACGTCGAGTTGGTATGCTCTGGAACCGATAAAGTAATCGTCTGAGGTAAGTAACATAAACCTTTATTGGCACAGCCTTGATAGCGGATGTTGATCTCCCCTACGCCGCTGTACGGCAGTGTTAATGTCACTGGTTTATCAAAAACCTCAACCTGACCAAAGTATTTGTCCGTTTTAGACTTTCCAGCCCAAGAAAAGTCCGCTTCCCCGAGCTTAACTGATTCATCAGAACTAAATTTAAAGCGTGATTTGTATAAGTAGTAATCTGGGTGAACAGCAAAGTGCACTTGCAAACCCGCCTCACTCACCGACCACTGATATGGGAATGCTTGCTCTACTGGCAGAAAATCATCGTCTTGAGCCCATGTAGAAAAGGAAAGAAACACCATTAAGGTGACAATGAACTGTTTCATTGCGTTAGAAACTCCGTATCTTGATGTATTTTGAGCTCGTCATCGATAAAAATGATGCTGACTTCGCCGGGAACTGGAAGTAAAGGGTCAATGGTCAGAGCGGTACTTATCGCGCCCGCTTCTAAAGCAGTAGGGGCCACAACGGTCACTGATAACACTTTCGAATGTGTCCCTTTGTCAGACAGAATATGAGAGGTTTGCCCATCAGAAAATTGTGTTTTGCGCTCATAGTGAGCAGAAGTCGTCAAAGCCGCATTGGCCAAAGGCAACGAAAAAAACGCTTGTGTCGGATTGCTTGGGTTAACCACCGCAACATTAAACGTCTCTTGGTTTGGTTTTGCTCCCAGCACTCGGATGTCGCCACCAAAGTTTATTAGCGCACCTGCTACGCCCAAGCTTTCAGCGAGATTGATGGCTTGATCAATAGCAAACTCTTTAATCACACCGCCAAGATCAAACCGCGTCTCATGGTGGCTGATAAACATCTGCTTACCCTCAAGGTGCCACGCCGCTTCGCCCATCATAGGTTGAGCAATTTGATAAGCCTGCGCGCGGTTTAGGCTTGCGTCCTTGGCCAATAACCACTTGAGCGAACCCACGGTGGGATCAAAAACTCCAGCTGTTCCCATCACTAGGTTTTTCACAGTTTGAAAAACCACGAGTGATTCATCATCAAGTAAAACCGAGTTGTCGCCACGTTGATTTAATTCACGTGTCAGCCAAGATTGCTCAGAGTAGAAGTTATATTTTTGCTCTAATCTACGGGTGTTTTGTTCAATCATCGCAGTAATTTGGCTCGCCTTAATCGAGCCAAATAATTGCACTTCACACGGCACCGTCATTGCTTTAAAGCGATGAACAAATGGCCTATTAGAATGCATAGGTCGCTCCAACGGCCCACCACTGCGCTTCAAAACCATTAGATTGCTCATAATAGGCACCAAGCAGGTTAATACTCACACCTTTGTATACCTTGACGCTCGCGCCTAGTTCATAGGCATTAGCGGTATAGTCGCCTAAACGAAGATCTGAAGTCGCATAACCAGTTGAAGCAAAAGTCTTATCCGAGCCGTAAGGGTCACGATAGAAATCCGCAGCGTCTTGGGTATACCAAAAATACCCAGGACCTAACGTTAACCAATCCGTGACAGCCCAAGAGAGCTTACCTCCCACTTGGTGCGACATGACTCCCCAATCATCTTGGAACCACTTATATCTTGGACGAACGACTAAAGAGTCTGTGATCGACCAAAACGCCTGCAGGTTAACACCACCAGACAAACGTGTATCCGGTCTTGAATCTTGAGCTAAGAACACCTCATCGGTGCCAATTTGGCCATCTTCATCAATGTCTATTTCTCGCAATACCGTGAGATAATGGTTACTCAAATACCCTGAACGGTAGCCAGCATAACCTGTAAAGACCGCATATAGGTTTGGCGTAAAGACTTGAGAAAGCCCGGCTTCAACACTGCCAGTAAAAATGCTCTCCCACTCTTGGCTATTGCCGTAGTTTTCATATTTTTGGAACGCCAGCGTTTTATCAAACAGAGCCGCAAGGCCTAAGCTGTATGAACGATTCTTTTGCGAGTCAGCATAGATAAGCCCTTTACCGTTAATGCCAACACTTTCGTAGTCTTCTTCAACTGAAAAGTTATGGCCGAAGGTCCATTCATTGCGATCTTCATCTCGATAAGTCGCACTCGCACTAAACGATTTACGCTTATCTTCTAAAGGTACTTTTTGAATTTCATAACCACTCGAATGTGGGTCGTAACCGGAGCGAATAACTTGGTCAGTTTTTGCCTGAGCTTTTTCCGTCATCTGCGCTCGATTGATCGCATCGTCTGGCCCGGAAGGTGGCGTTGTCGGCCCCCATGCTGGTGAAGCACCAGAAACCGAGTCATAGCCGACTTCTAGATTGATCGTCCAATCCAAACCGATGCTTTTCTCAAATGAAACAACGCGATCGCCTGCTTCAACTTTGTCGTCATATTCTTGGTAGCTTAGATAATGAACCGAAATATGATCTTCAGCCATTACATTATTAGCCACTGCTGCTGCACCGAGCAGCGTTAAAGGTATTTTTTTCATTGTGTTTTTATTTATTTAGTTACAACCACAGCCGCCACCACCGACGCCACTACCACCAACCGATCCTTGCTTGTAGGCAAACACCTTTTCGGAAAACAAATCAAACTCCGGGACTGGACCTCCTGGCTTCATCTCTTTTTTTGCCAGAGTGCCTTTCTCCCACGGTTTAACAGGCTTGATGCCCAATGCCTTGTCGACAAATTCCAACGAGGATTTGTTCTCTTTTTTCGGCTTGTCGAGTTTTAGTTGAGCCGTACTGGGCTTAACCATCTCAACTTTTCGCCTCGCCGAAGGCATTGCACCGTCACTGCTGTACACTTTGCTTGAAATGACTTCCTCTTCGAAAATGCCTGAATCGTTTGTCACTTGTGTTTGCACCGGCTTTGCTTTACCTATCCCACTCAAATCTATTTTGGGTGCACTCACTGCCAAAGAAGGAAACAACATCGCTAACGCGACATAAGTTGAGCGAGTAACCAGCCTCATAATTCCACTCCCATTTCAGCTAGGTCTTCAGTAATTACCTGGCTGATGTTGTTTATCGCCCCAAAACGGACTTTGAGTATTTGTCCTTGGTAGATGTAATAGAGCGCAGGCATGCCGATAGGCTTAAATTCGTTGACCAACGATTGCTGAGGGTCATTAATCACTGGGAATTCGAGACCAAGCTCTTTTTGAAATGCCAGTCCCACTTCGACTTCTTCATCAACATCAACACCCACTACGGTGACACCCGTACCATCAAGGGTTTGATAGAGAGAATTCACTTCTGGCAGTTCATGACGGCATGACACGCACCACTCAGCGAAAAAATCCACAATCGTCAATTTATTAGGGTCGAGAGATAACCCTGCAGATGCCGTATCCGTCAGCGTGTCCCCTTCTTTAAAAGCGAACGACGGCAGTGACGTTAATAACGCGAGAATGACAACCCATTTCTTAAACATTATTTCTCCTTAAGTTTTTGTTTTAATTGTGAGTCTGAGTAGACTTAGTTATTGCCAAAATTCAATCTGGTATCGTATTGAACGCTCAGCAGCTGCGAGAAATAGCTGTCGAGCTCTTGAGTGTTGGAGGCCGAGAAAACGCCGTTAGCGTCCCCAGCACAGCGAGTAAATTGTTCAAGTCGAGCGCCGTACACACCGAAGCCAACAAAATTCAACGCAACCCCATAGTCTTTTGCCCTATCGCACAAACCTGCATTGATTAGCTCATCGAAATGACTACCGTAATCGGCACCATCAGTCATTAGCACTAACTTGCGTTCAACCTTGTCAAAGTTGCGATTCGGCCCAACCTCCCAAGCCTTTTGCCAATTTGGTGTGAGCTGTCTTAGCCCCCAAATCAAGCCTTGGTAAGAAGCCGTACCACCTTCGGTTCTAAGCGAATCAACGGCATTCGTCACTTGGTTTAAATCGGCAGTAAGCGGCAAGGTGACCGACATCGCGCTACAATCCATCAGCCACTTATCCGGTTGAAAGGTTTTAACTGGGGTTTGGTCATGGGTAATGTCCAAATTTGCCACCGTGTGCGCCGCAGAAAACTTGCCACCAGATTCAGTGATACCTTCGACACAGAAGGTTCCTGTTTCATTGAGCCAAGGGGCGTTATTGACTGAAACGCCATCAGAAAAAGGCACAATGGAGACCTTGATATGATCCTTACTAAGGGCGTTGTTCTGCTGCTCTTTTAATGAAGCTAAGCCGCGCTTTAAAATCGCTTTTAAGTCATCAAGGTCACTGGCCATTGAACCTGAAATATCGAGCACTAGAATCAATTCGAGAGGCTCGCTCGCAACATCTTCAGTCACATAAGCTTTTTCATTTGCCGTTGAACTGACAACGAATGAAGCATCCGACAACGTCAGCGAAGTAAATATGGTCGATAAACTGTAACTCAGCGACACATTGCAGCCACTGTGAGTCCCAATTTGACCGCTCACTTTGTCAATTTTTGGTCGGTAGTAATCGAGATAACCTTGAGCCATAGTTCCGTCATATTCACCGCTAAACTCACACGCGAGACTCGCCGCATCTGTCGCTTGCATTCCTCGATTAGAAAGCTGCACCTGGTAACCAATCACAATGGTTGACGCCGCTGCAATGATCATAGGAATCAGCATGGCTAGATAACTGATCGCCACAGATCCATGTTGCTTCGAAATCGATTGATTAAAGTGCATAACGACCTCCAATCATCACAGCTTTGCTTGTCAAACGACTTGGTAGCACAAAGCCAGTCAACTCAAACTGCGAATCGAGACTAAATGGGTTTTCAACACATAACGTGGCCTGGACTAAAGTTGCCGTCCGGCCTTTAAGTGCTTTTTCATCTCGCTCACTTTTCGGCGCTAAGCCAGACAGGCTTTCAATAGAAGATGCCGCAGTACAATTTGCTCCGGCTCCCCGCTGAGCGGGCTTGATATCACCTGAGGCTGGATCTTGGCGTAGAATTTCTAATTTCAAACCAACGTTCTCTGACGCGATTCCTGTTGGCAACATACGTTGAGCAATCATCCGTAGATCCTCAGCATCAAACTGCTCATCGATCAGTTCATCTAGCGTCAGTCCCGCAGTAGATCCCTTATCATCAAAGGTTCGCGCAACAATATCGGCGAGCATAAACGCGGTACTGTCGAGTCGCGTCTGGGTATACATCAGGCGATAAATGGAAACTAAACCAAAGACAATCACCATGATGCCAACAACAACAAATGGAAACTCAATCGAAGCCACACCGCCTTGCTTTGATGCGGTTTTAATGGTCATACGCCACCACCATCACTCTCTGCAACGTCATCGATTCTTTCCACACTTCACTTAGCTTAGGGATCAACAAGAACGAAAAATGATAATTCACTGTGTATTGCCCTAGCTTGGCTTGTGTGGCAGATGTCATACGATAGTGAGCCAAGTCACTCACAAAACCTGCATAGCGGGGAGCAGAGAGCTCGACCTTTTCCTCTTCCAGCAATGGATAAGAGGCAATTTTTTCTTTGACGCTTTGATCGGCAGCATATGCCGGCGGCATCACACGCGCGACGCGCATAGCTTGATTGACCGCTGAATCAAACACCATGTTGATCCAAAGAAAGCGGGTCAATTCGAATACCACCAACAACAGCAATACAAAAGGCAGCGCTATCATCGCGAACTCTAAGGATTGGCTACCTCGTTGACGTTTCATTGGGTTTCTCCGTCAAACTGATTGGCTAGATTTAAGTAATACTGCCCATTGCGCTCAAGCTCAGCTTGCGACAAGTCTTGAGCCGCCACTTGTTTCGCAGCCTCAACATCTCCACTCATTGCATATGACAACGCTAAGTTAAGCCGCACTTTGCTGCTCGCCTCTCCACGCTGATAAATGGGATATAAGATGCGGATACTTTGATGAGGCATTCCATCCAACATCCAAGTAAGCGCTAGGTTATTTCGGTATTCAACACTGTCTGGTGTTAGCACTATCGCTTGGCTAAACACCTCTCTCGCGTCTTGATACTCCTGAAGCAATGAATGTGTGACACCTAAGCTATTTAAGGCGACATCGTCTGACGGCGCGGCATTTACTGCTTTAACTAGCGCTGATTTTGCTTGTTCCAAATCACCCAAGGCAAGGTGCGAGCGGCCGATTTCACGCTCAAACTGATGTGAGGGAGAAATCTGCTGCCCTTTGTTTAGATAGTGTAATGCCTCGTCATAACGGCCCGACTGGTTACACGCTGAACCTGCAAGAAACAGCAGTTCAGCATCATCTGGGGTCGACTCCAACTTTTGCTTGTAGATCAGTAATGCATTATCCGCGTGACCGTTTAGCATCGCTGTATTGGCCAGTTTTAGGTCATCGGTTTCTTGTTGTGGCGCACTTTGACAACCCATTAAGGTAAACCCCAAGACAAGGGCGATAATTGACTTTTTCATAATTGACCTAAGGTTTGGAAGAGGCTGAGCACCATTGGCGCAACGATGATGACAACCACAGGCAGCATGATGAGTACGACCAAAGGAAATGACATTTTCGCCGGGATTTTTCCGACCCACTCTTCGAGCTCTAACATGTGATATTGGCGGTTATCTGAAGCGATCAGTTTGAGCGCATCGGCCATTGGCGTACCAAACTTCAGTGCTTGCGACATAGTGACTATCATGTTGTTCACTTCAGGTAGGGCTAACCTAGTGTCCAAGTTAGTCAGTGCCACTTGAGGAGAATCCAACACTGCCATTTCCGTGGCCGTCACTAACCACTCTCTTGAAAGCGATGGCGAGATGCTTTTCATCTCTTGGCCTACCGTATTAAAGGTCGCTTCAAGACTTTGCCCAGAGGAGACACACACCACCATTAAATCAAGTGCATCTGGGATGTTTTTAGCGATCTCTTGGCGTACCACATTGACTCGCCAATCTAGGGCTCTATCAATAACAATACCTATGCTCAGAGCAACTACGACACATTGGGCAAATCCACCAACATCAACCGAGAGTTGCTGAGAGTAAAACCAGACCACTCCGGCGATAGTCATTGCGCTAGCACGTGCTGTCATGAAAATCGATTCAGCCTGTGATGAAACGTATCCAAACATGGCGAGCTTTTGAGCGCGCTTTGGGTTTCTCGCCCAACGCAAAATACCACCGCGCGAGACTTGCACCGCACCAAACCTTGCAACGCGATCAAGACGCGCTTTAACAATGTCGTACTGGGTAGCATGAAGGAATCCAGCAATAACCCCCACAGCTCCTAGTACAAGACACGCGATACCCATTGAGAGGATCATGTGAACCTCCTATTTTTGGTCATCACCTGTAGAGTGATAGCACCCAACACAATGCTCACCGCGCAGTAGATCAACACTGACTGACCCGTTTCAGTTTTGATCAGCAAAACGAATAAAGAGGGGTTAATCCAAGCGACTACCGCCAGTAGGCCAAGCGGTAACAGTGAAAGAAAACGTGCCGCCATGCGAGGCTCAGAGGTCAGACTCTTAACCTTTTTTTGCATGGTGCGATTGTCATGCAGAGTACGGCTTAAACTGTGTAAAATTTCGCGCAGTTGGCCACCATTGCTTTGGTTTAATACCAGCGCAATAGTGAAGTAGCGAAAGGCTTTGTAAGGTAAGCGAATACACGCTTCGTTTAGGGTGTAGCGCATCCCGTGCCCCAACGCGAGCTGATCTTCAATACGAGAAAATTCACGTCCCAGTAACCCACCTTGCGACTCAGCCACCTGAGAAATCGCCTGAGGCACAGATAGTCCAGCCGAAACCGCTCGGCTAATCAGACCTAAGACTTGGACAATGCTCTGTTCGAACTCTTCAATTTGCTGTTTCTTGCGCAAGACAAATAGCATCAGAGCCATCGCAGCGGTCGCGGCAAGCCCCAATGCAATTCTCCACTGAGCATCGATCATGCCGAGCATCACGTAGTTCACTACGGGTAACACGATAAGTGCAGCCAAAAGTAACGCTTTGTCTTTAGTAGAAAACAACGCATCTAGGCGAACAACCAGTCGTGACACCCCACTTGAAGGCGTGGCTTTACGCAAGATCGAAGGCGCACTATCTTGACGAGCCTGTGCATTTAACCCGTTTAAGCGATGTGCCACCCTTGCTTTGAGCGAGCGTCGCCATAGAGCATAAAGAACCACCAACAACAGGAACAAAGCAGCTGAGATGTAAATCATATCTCTAGCTCCATCGCGCGGCGAAGCAGTGGCTCTAACTGATAATAAGCCGCCTTGGTCACGAACTGTGGCAAAGTTCGGCTCGACTGGTAGACGCCCTGCAGATTCCCTTGCACATCTTCGCCACTCATGACATATCGGTATAAGTCTTGAGTGACATACTGCTCACCTTCCAAGCCGATGATCTCTGTGATAGCAACCACTCGGCGTTTGCCATCACGCATGCGTTCTACCTGAACCACCACATCAATCGTATCCGCCACCTGACGTCTAAGCGCAAACAAAGGCAAGTTAGACTGAGCCATCATTAACATGTTTTCCAAGCGAACCAGTGCATCCGTTGGCGAGTTGGCATGTAATGTCGAAAGCGAGCCATCGTGACCGGTATTCATTGCCTGCATCATTTCAAATGCTTCTTCACCACGAACCTCGCCGAGGATGATGCGATCAGGACGCATACGTAGGGAGTTTTTCACCAACTCTCGCTGGCCAATAGCAGGCAGCCCTTCTGCATTAGCAGGACGCGTTTCAGCCCTTACCACATGGGGTTGCTGAAGCTTGAGTTCAGCGGCATCTTCAATCGTAACAATGCGTTCAGTTGGCGAGATGCTAAACGACATAGCATTGAGTAGTGTTGTCTTACCAGCTCCCGTACCACCAGCGACTAATACGTTGAGTCTCGAACGTACAATGACATCGAGTAGCTGAACCATATTGCTCGACATCGAACCATTGGTCGCAAGTTGATTCAAAGAGAGCTTATCTTGGGTGAACTTACGAATCGAAATGTAAGTTCCGTCCAGTGCCAGCGGAGGAATCATCACATTAACACGGCTGCCATCTTCTAAACGTGCATCCACAAGGGGCGATGTTTCATCGATACGACGACCAATTTTGCTGACGATACGTCTCGCTAAGTTAAGCAGTTGCTCTTCACTTCGAAACACCACGTCAGTTTTCTGAAGTTTTCCCAGTTTCTCGACATAGACTTCCTTATAGCCGTTGACCATGATATCTGTGATTACCGGATCATTGAGCAGTGGCTGCAATGGTCCCAAGCCACACATCTCATCAACCAACTGTTTGACCACAGTAAACACCTCACGGTGGCCAAGAGGAAGCTGATCAGCGGAAACAATATCGGACACCAGGTGATGGATACGCCCTTCGAGATCCGCAGGGCTCAGTTTAACCACCACACTAGGTTCAATCGCCTTAATCACCTTGGCATGAATGACTTGGTAATGATCCCTAACCGGATCAGAATGAGCATTCGTTACCGGAGTCGCGGCGTTATTGCGCGGCTCAACCGTTTTTCTAGAGGTGGTAAACATTAGGCACCTCTCAACCAGCGGCGGCGTTTGGTTGTAGGCTCTCCACCAACAGTTTTGCTCGCCAGTGAATCAAACGCCCTCGACACTTTGCGGTTACCATTTAACAATGAACGACCCAGTGACTCTTTAGCTAAGAAATGGTTAGGCGCATAAGGCAATACAACATCGACTGCGCAACCTAACGCGCGTTGAACATCGTGACAGCTGATCAACGACGCTTTATCTGATTTGGTATGGTTGACCACAATCAGATTGATCTTATCTGACTGACCATTTGCCGTTGAATCCAGTAACGCCAAAATTTGCCCTGTGTTACGAATCGACGATAAGGTCGGTTCTACCACTAATACCCTGACATTCGCTTGGGCCAGTGAGCTAAATCCGATTTGGTCGCGCATCGAAAACGAAGGTAAATCCAGTACCAAGCTATCTGAATGTTGAAGCGAGAACTTTCTAAAGTGGTCTAAGGCGCTTTTCTCTGGCCAAAATGGTGTAGAGTCCAGTGGCAAGTAACCGGTAAATAAGGTCACGCGGTCCGAGACTTTAATACCGCTTCGCTCATACACCACAGGCTCTAGACGTTCGGGATACTGCAGCATCTCCACTAATGCGGTGTTACCTTGCACATCGTATTGCAGGTCTAAGTCACCAGTCGCAAAATCCATATCGGCAACAGTGAGTACTTCTCCTCGCTCCGCCAATTCGCGCGCTAAATTCACCGCAATGGTTGATGCGCCAACGCCTCCTTTAGCCCCAACAACAGCAATCACTTTACCTGCCGTTGTTTCTGCTTTATTTGCTTGGAACTCTGTCGCGTTAAAGGCGCTGATTTCAACTGGGTTAAGTAGATACTCACTCGCACCTGCAGAGACCATCGCGCGATAAAAGGCGATTTCTCGATTGTCGCCAACTGCAACAACCTGAGCTCCTGTTCTCAGCTTGACGGTATGTAGCATGGTTTTCGCTTGTTCAACCGACAGCTGCGAAACATCCAGCACCACAATTTCGTGACCATGTTTCACCACTTGCTTGATGATTTGCTCTTCGTCCAATGTTGTTTGAACAAGGTTGCTAATGCCTTTTTCAGCAAATGCTTGAGTCAGACTGTAGATATCGAGACGCTCTGATGCGGCCACCAACACAGACAAGGTATGTGTTTTCATATCAATTACCTCCAAACTCTGTCGATGTGTTTTCTTCGCTGCTTGTTTGGTTGCCAGAGTCCATTGCAGGTGCGATGTAACCGTCGATCGTCGCGACCGCTTTAGCTCCATTGGTTGCGCCTAACTGCTCGCCAACAACTAAGTCTTTCGGGTTCGCGACCATTTGAGCCAGCGCAACAGATGTGGCGCAACCAAACGATGGATGCTCTTTGTAACGATTGATGAAGTTGTTACTGTACTTTTGCGCTTGGCACTTTGGCACTTTGGCTTTAAACGACTCAATCAGGATCTGAACGTCACCCTTGCCATTCTCAGCTAGGTGTTCGCGATGAATATTTTTAGCAGCAATGCCTTGATCGATAAGTAATGCTTCAATTTGATTTAAGCCTCGTTGACCACTTTTGCTTAAACTCACTAGCTTGACGTTCAAACCATATGGGGAGCCTTTACGTTGAACAAGCTGCTCAACGGCTTTACTTTGCTTTGCACTTAAAGACGAACTTTGCATAGCCAATGTCAGCTTATTGGTCACCGAAACCACATCAAGCGCTGGCGCTTTCTCAATCGGAGATGAACTGCACCCACCAAGCAATACCAAGGCAGGTAAAATGTATTTGATCATGAAGTAATTACCTTAGTAGTAGAAACCGTTATCACCGAGCAAACGTGGCGCTCGATTGTCCGTGTAAGTATCTTTGCCTTTCACCTGCTTACCGCGCGAACGAGGAATCGCGAGCAGGCGCTCGAGATCGCTAAGTGGCAGTAAGTTATCGGTAGGAAGAGGTAACGCGTCATTCCGCACTGGCTCAACAAGATAAGCCGTGGCAATTATGATCAGTTCGGTTTCTTTACGTTGGTACTCACTTGAACGGAATAGGCCGCCTAAGATTGGAATATCACCCGCGCCTGGTAACTTCTGCAGTTGATCAATTTCACTGCTTTGAAGTAACCCTCCAAGTGCAAAGCTTTGTCCGCTCGCCAATTCAATGGTGGTGGTGGCACGGCGAGAAGTGAATGATGGGTAAGTATTACCATTCAATGTCGTCTGATTGTCGACCGACACACTGCTCACTTCAGGTGAAACACGCAGGCTAATACGATCAGGACCAAGTACAACAGGGGTAAAGTTCAAGTTAACGCCAAACGGCTTGTACTCGACGGTTGCCGTATCACCATTAATCAATGGTAACGGGATCTCTCCACCAACCAAGAAGCTTGCATCTTCCCCTGACATGGCGGTTAAGTTTGGCTCAGCAAGAATAGACATCGTGCCATCAGACGCAAGCGCATCAACCAACGCACCTAATGTTGGTTTACCCCAGCTGCTTACATCCCAAGCTTTGGTATATAAAAAGCTCCCCATACCCGCTTGAAGTGAGCCCCACTTAATGCCCAATTTGTTGGATACGTTACGCGACACTTCTGCAATGCGAACTCGAATGTTCACTTGCGTTGGCATCGTCACCATCAATTGGTTGACGAGTTCATCACTGTTGTCACTGCCAGAATTCTGCGTTGAACTGTCAGATGAAGTCGAACCGTTTTCTGATTGCTGAGGAGCAATCACTGGCGACAAGTATCCTTTTGCGACACTAACAATGCTATGTGCCATAACAGGTGTTGGTACATTGCCTTTTAACCACAATTTCCCGCCCAACGATTCAGAGTGCACCGATGCTTCTGGAAACTGCGCTGCAATCAACGAATCCAATTCCTTAGTATCATGAACAACTCGAATCTTGTTGTTGTAAATGACACGCTCTTGGGCATTTAAGATGGTAATGGTCGCGGTGCCTGCCTGCATGCCAAACACCATAATCTTGGTGTTGGTCATAGGCTGGTAGTCCGCAATATGAGTGTTAGAGATGAAGATCGATTTCGCATCTTGCGGCAAGTTAATCATCTTCGCTTCATTAATATTTACTTCTAGTGGGGCTGCCCATGAAGCAAATGAGAAAAACAAACCAGGAAGCAATAACAAGCTCCACCAGCGGAATGCTCTATTCATAGTGTCCTTTCCTATCACGACTAGTTTTTATCTTTCGTTGGTCGAAGCTGAATCAAACCTAAGTCTGGCGCGACCTGCTTACTATCAGGATTGATCAGTGTTGAAGTGACGGTGTATTTCTCATCAACATCAGAAATCATTTCACCCGCTCCGCGCAGTGACAATGTCAGCTTACCAATTTGATTCGCCAGCACGATTTGGGTCGCTTGTTCAGGTGTAACTTCCAAAGAGACCGAGCTGTTATCAGGAATATCTGCGCCGTAAGCACTGCGATTCTTCTGAAAATCTTGTGGATCAGCATACTGATTAAATGCCAACACTCTCACGTCAATAGCAATAGTCGTTACGTAGAGCCCCGCGACTTGATTGTCATACTTCTTGAGCTCTTCGACTTGAGAACCCAATAGCAAGATATCAACCTTGTCACCGGGCTGAACAAATCCAGAATTGGCTGTGACCGCATCAACCGGAACTGATATTGCGCGATGACCACTTTGCACTTTAAATGCCATCGAGATGCCACTGGCAGGAGTTTCAAAGTCATCTGAAGACATCACTTGGCCAGACTGAATCGCCGTGTGCGCAATACCTGGTTTTAGGTCTAAACGAGAAAACTCTTCTTCCGAGATAAAGTCGAGGTAGTTATTAAGTTCTTGCTCCGATACGCTTTTCCATTGGAACATGTTGAGTGTATACGGCTGACCCACCACTACTCCCTGCTTAGCCACAAGGACGCGCTTAAAGACTTCGGCAGCCGCTTGACGTTGTTCGGATTGAGGCTTACTTGGATTGAGCAAGAGGATGGCGATCCCCACTGCTGACAAAATCAAAGAAAGCAACATTAGTCGTTTCGCTGTCATGATTTTTCCTTAACTAAACGAAACTATTCGCCTGAATCTGCAGACTGTTCTAATGAGGTAATAACGGTGTCATAAGCCTGTGTGATCGCTTGTGTTAATCGCCCGTCACTGCCCCCGACTAAGGTGAGCAATACGACCGACATCGCTGCAGCCAAAATTGCGTATTCAATTGCGGCAGCTCCGCGTTGTTTTTTCTTATTCAGCATGAATAGACTCCTAAAAAATGAGAGTCAGCCTCCAACGGAGGCTGGATTAGTTATTATTTTTAAAGATTTGGGTTATTTAGCGACGAAGCGGTATAAGAACTTATTTGGGCTTGTGCTGCTGTAATAACTAGTGCTTGACTTACCAAGCTCTATTTCAATGTATTCGAGATTTGATTCTGTCGTCCCATTCGTAACGTAGTAGTCATGCTCGTAAGAATCGCTACTCGTGGGCGCTGCGTATGGGAATACCGCAACATCTGTTGGGATCAAGCTGCGCATATCATCCACAGAGGGTAAGCCCCAGTTTGACTTGCCACACACACCACCTTGATAGTTGGCTAGCTCCGTTTGGATGTTGTTAAAGGTCTTATAACGTTCACTCGATATTGCACTCTGGAAGATCTGCCAAATCTCCCCTGTCTCTGGATGCTTAGCACACTGTGCTGAGGCACGATCCGCGACGATTGAGCCGTCACTAGCGATATAGTCCCAAGCAACAGAGTCTTCGCGCATTAGTCGTGCCATAGTGACGTACTGGTCATAGCTATCGCCATCTAGGTCAAACGCGCGTAGGTCAGGTCTCTCACTCGTATTGGCAAACACATAAGCGTATTGCTTTGAAGAACTTGAAGCGGCACTCGTCCAATAATAGAAACGTGTCCCCCCGTTGTAGTAAGACTTATCGTATTCAGGAACAAGGCCTTTGTGATTCGGGAACACATTGACATCAACCGTCTTACTCGCGCCATTAAGTCCTGCAACCGTTGCTGTTTCCAATGACTTGATTCGCTTTGGATGAGGCACCTTCCAGTCATTGAAACCACATAGATTAGCATTGTTCGCTGTCTCTATAACTCCTCCAACCCCGACAACACTTGGTAAATCAGCGCCCGCTGCATCGTAAACGATTTCGTCTTTACTACCCGGCAGGCCACTTCTTAACAATGTCCAAACTCGTTTAGTCCCCGAGACATTGGTATCGAGCACACAACGCCAACCCTGCTGATAGGATGTTGCTTTAGGCAAGTAACGACCTAATGAGTCTAACTTTGCAAACTGGCCATCAATGAGAGCATCAGCTTGCGCGACTACAAACCCGGCAGAGTGAGCACGGTTTAATCCATCTTCTGCTGTGGTATGTAATGTATCGATACTATGGACGGCAATCGTTGAATCTAACTCAGTAACCAAATCTGTCATCGCAGAAATCAGCGCCGCGAATTGGCTATCGATACCGTTCAATGCATTGTTTAGCGCCGCTTTTAACGCGTCTGTGGTGCCATAGTCACTTTCAATATCAAATAATGCTGCGTAAAACGCCAAGGTCGCTTGGTGCATTGCACTGCCTGAGCTTGCTGCGAGCAACGTCGCTTGCGCAGATGTCATTGAGTCAGAATGTGATTGAATATTGGCAAGCTTCTCAGCGAATGCGGTAGCTTCGATCACTCCTGAAAGCGCGACATTGTTTTTGCTTAACTGTTCAAGCTTATTCTCGAACTCTGCCACTTTAACAATGAAAGCAACGCTCTCACTGTCCGTACGAGATTGAGCCATTTTCGCTTCAAACGTTAATTTGCTCACGAGTGCTTGCTGCTGAGCTTTTTGCGCTTCCCAACTCGCCGTTAGCCCATTAAGAGCATTCAGTTTCACGTTAGCTTCGCTACTTAGCGTTGTGTAGCTCTTTTGCTTAGCTTGATTTGTTGCTAACCATGTCGTTAAAAACGACGTTGCTTGAGTCAGTTCAGTAGACTGCTGAGATAAAAAGCCATCTAGCGTCGATAGTTTGTTATTAACGTCCGCAACAAGCTCCGCACCACTCGCAAGCTGCCATTTCGCGAAAGCATATTTGCTTGAGTAGGGAGATGCGTCCTTCACTCCATTTTTGTAAGCTACCGCTGTCCCTGCTTCATCTAACCAAACAATTGAGTAATCTGAAATTAGGTAAGATCTCGCGTAACTCGGCAGTGTATCTCTACTACGGGTCGTTAGTGTGAGCGCTTCTGATGCTTTAGGTAATTGCCAATGATTAATGCCACAAGTCGTTAGCTCAGAGACTCTAGTAAATACGTTCTCAGACCTTGACACTGAAGTCACTGCCCAGAATGTTGGTTCGCCTTCGCCATTACTATCGTATTGGGCAACACACTTTGTATCGTAGCTATTCCAGCCATGGTATAAACTGAACCCTGATGACTGATTCCACGTTTCCATTGGGACATATTCAAACGCTCCAAATTGCCCAGTCAAAGCCGTAGCCCACAGGATCGACCCCGCACTATTCTCTTTGCCCGCAATCGCATTCTGTTTAATTCGGATACCCACATAGCTCTTGTCATAGGCTTTAGGCCCAACAAACTGAGGATTGTTTGTAACAGCGTGCCAAGTAGTGCCTTTATCTACGGTAAACTCATAATATTCAGCGCGGTCATAATGCTCGCCACTGTTGACGTAATCCCAATTGATCATATTTGGCACTGCGCCATTATTTGCTACCTTGATTGCACCATTGCTTGGTGCAGGCAATGTCGGCGTTTGGGTATACGCTTGTGCCGTTAATGCCGCAGCACCTGCCAGGCGACCATTTAGCCCATTGGCACGGACGCGAATTTGTACTTCACCTGCCAGTTTTGCAATATCGCCAACCACGATTGGCTTCGCCACGGTTTGTGTCCATGTTGAACCACCATTGGCCGACCACTCGTAATCAGCAACAGCGCTAAAGCCTGCGACATTCACCCAATCTAAAGTATTTACGGTGTCATCAACGACAAGAGATGTTGGCGCCACGGGCGCGTCAGGTTGCTTGGTAAGCTCGTCAGTGTTCGACAAAACCTCACCTGCGTCACGACCATCAACTGGATTATTCTTTACTCGAACTTCAATCGTACCAATGGCATAGGCACGATCTTCAAGTTGCACTGGTTTGGTTTGAACCGGTTGCCAGTCGCCAGCCTCAATTCTCACTTCGTAATCTTGAATCGTTTCGAACCCAGAAACCCAAGTCCAATCGAAAGTGTTTTGCGCATCGTCAACCACACCATTAGTCGGTGCTGTCGGTTTTGCTGGCGTCACAGAGTAAGGTTTGTCATTACACAGTAAGCTGCCTGCTGCATTGCTGGCGGCCTGTTTTACTCGCACACAAACATCACCGATAGCAAAATTACTATCAGATAAATCTTGAGGGTTATTACCCACATCACTGAACGACTTACCGCCATCGACTGAAAACTCATAGTCAGATACGTCTACAAATCCAGCGACATTGGTCCAACCAAACTGGTTGTTGGCATTGTCGACAACAGGAAGTGTCGGGCTAGAAGGTTTATTGATGGCTCGGGTAAATGGCTGTGTAACCACAAGTGAGCTACCTGCAGGGCGAGCATTAGTAGCATTCGCTTTCACACGTACTTGTATTGTGTCAGAGGCAATATCCACATTGCCGATTTGTACCGGGTTTGTTGTCAGCTCGTTCCAACCCGACCCTAGATTAATTTCATAATCGCTAAGGCTAGGAAAGCCTTGGACTAGCGTGATTTCTAATATATCAGTGGCATCATCAGCTCGAAGCAGTACCGGTGCGGTTGGTTTAGGTGGTGTAACCGTTATAGGTTGAGTCGATTTCGCCATTAAACCTGCCGGACGTCCTTGCCCGTCATCCGCTTTAACCCTTAGCTTTAGCTCACCAGCTGCTAATGCAATATCACCAATGTATTGTGGCTTTGCTGTTACTGGTTTCCAACTGTTACCACTATCGACAGAGTATTCGTAATCTAGAAACGCGACAAATCCCGTAGCCCATGTCCAATCTAACTCATTTTTAGCATCATTAAGGTTTAGTGCCGTTGGTGCCGGAGCAACCAGCGTATCTGTGTAAGCTTTATCAGAAACCAAGACCAAGCCAACAGCGATCGCTCTTTCAGGCTTTGCCGCAACACGGACTTGGACACTTCCTTGAGGAATTGGTCCAGAACCTACATTGATCGGCTTTTGAGTGACACCTTGCCAGCTCACACCACCGTCTAATGAGAATTCGTAATCTGAGATAGCATTGAAGGGTTTAACCCAAGTCCAGTCAAAAGTATCGGCAGCATCATTGACTGCTGGATTTTTTGGCGCTTTTGGTCGAGCTAGAACCTTATCTCCCTTGATATCATCAGGGGTAATCTTTAAATCGTTTTGATAGTCACCCGCAATTTGAGCTAGCGCTTGATCGGTATTTTTCGCTCCGTGAGAGAGATTGTCTGTACGCTGCTTTAGCGCGGCGACATCAAGATTCGCAAGTCGCTGCATTGAGCCTTTTCTTGCGTGTTCTTCAGTGACACCGCCGCTGACTGAGCTTTCTTGAGCGGACTGGAGTACCTTGGTGATCCCACGTGCCAGCATATGGATTTGCTGACTTTCACGATTTGTACTACCTACATAGTCAGACATAATCGTCTGCTCTGAAACATTCAGATCATCAGCCAAACTCTTAGCTGCTTCATCAAAACTAACACCCGTTGTTTGCGCAATGCTTGATACCATGGAGGTCAATGGGCTAACAATTTCAGGTCGGGTTCCTGGCGCCTCTAGAGTAAAATCACTAAGTAAAACTTGACCTGGATTATCCATATCTACAGTGACGCCAGAAAGCGCTTCAACAAGCAGATTGTAACTAGAAATATCGCCCTCGATTGGCAACTCATAGTGACCATTTTCATCAGTCAGAACAATCGCACCATCTGCACTATCGCAGATAGCATTGTTGTTTTTGTCCAAACAGACATTGGCATTTTTTAAGTAGCCATCCATCACGACACCAGACAAATTCTTGGCAGATACCTTACTTTCTGGCGAGGAAATTTTCGCATCAGATTCGCTTCCTCCACCACAGCCAACAAGCGCTATTGTTATCGCCCCAGCCCCAAGTTTTTTGACCAGTATTCCCACCGTCCAGACTCCATGATTTATAAAACCAACAACAAAATTGAGCGGCGATATTAATTTAAATGATATTTATTATCAATATCATTTGATCTTTTATTTCGATAGATGATTAAATGGCAGCAATTAATACTGTGCAAAATAGAATTCAATAAAATTATCGGTTGACTATGCTTAAAAATTATCCAATGTGCAAACTGGCACTTTCTATTTCAGGTGTACTACTTCTCAGTGCTTGTGGAGGAGGCTCGGATGACTCGACCTCATCAACAAGTGGCGTTAATGCATACTCATACTCTTCTCTCAAAGAGTGTGCTGATACAGATCTAGACGGAGTATGTAGTACCTACGAACAACAAATTTCTGACACCAGCAGCTATTCAAAAATGATCAATGATAACGGTGCAATTCTGACGGCTCATGCTGGTTCACAGATGGTGTCACCATTCACCACTTTAGTGCACAGTGAAATGCTGTTTAACCCGGCATTGAAGGGCGATGAACAAAGTGCCATCACCTATCTGCAAGAAGCACTCGGTGATAAAGTGGGGGTCAATTTTTCGCAGGTCAATACCACTCATGGCCCCAAAGATCAGACCGAAGTTTTACTAAAAACTTTACGTCAAGCTCAGAGCCAAGGTCAGTTCGATCCGATGCTCAATATCGCCCATGCTCTTGATCTTATGATTGCCAATCAAACTCTTGATTTATCTAGTATTAATCTAAAATCTCAACCAAGCAGGCATGTCTCATTTGATGGTCTTCTTACCGTGCATGGCTCTCAGGTTGACTCATCACTCATTGGGGCGAAATCGATTACGTATAATCCTGCCAATCAAAAAATCGTCTTTTTAGATTCATCAGACAATGTGAAGCACATTAGTATTGGTAATAGCAATAACGCAGTCAGCGCTTCTGCACACGCCTTATCTGAACTGACTACCATCACTCGCTACGATGACGACGATGATGATGATGACGATGACGATGACGACCACCACGGCGGCAGCATAGATGATCTACTTGGATGGCAGCGCGGGGAACATCAACTTGTACAAATCCTGCCTGCACTTAATAGCATTCAATCTTACAAGCTTTATCAACCTAAGCTAGTAGCTCAAGCCAGTGAACAGTGTGGTTCAAGTGGAACCAGTGGTATTTTCTTAACTAGCTTGCATGATAAATCCACCCAAGTTACTAAACATTCAAAGGTATCCATTGATGCGTACGGCGGCGCTTCAGGCAGCGTACCAATTCCGATCCCCAAACCAACCCCAGTCAACCCAGATGCCGATCTATCAGCACAGCGCTGCTTCAATGATAATTTCAACTGGATGATGCCGCTCTACCAAAAGAAATCTATCCTTGCTGAACTAGACGATGGCATCTACGCAAAAGATAAACTGCGCCGATTAAGTGCTGACAAACTGGTAATGGGCTCGGAGAGTTACACGCTAACAGCGACCCAAGATTTTGTTGTTGCCTCACTTGATGAGTCAGAGCTTTTGATTGTCGATAGTGGTGCTGGCGGCAACGATGATGCGGTACTGATTGACTCGACAACATTAGCGCCTAAATCGACCATTGGTATAAACAATGCGAAAGCAGCAGCCTTCACAATTAACGATAAACTGATCTTTGGCCTTAAAGATAACAACGTAACCTGGGTGGAGAAGAGTCAATTCGCTACAGAGTTAAATAAGTTCCAATTAGATGCCGCTATCCATTTTGTAAAGTCATCACCCAATGGAAAGCAGTCGGCAGTGGTAACCAATAGCTCGCTCTATTTGTTGGATAACAGCAAATACCAAGTGATTGAACAATTCCCGATTCAAGGCAGTGCAGTCAAAGACCTAAGAGTACTCAACGACAAAGCCGTGGCCGTTGTGGGTAATTCCGTCGAGTATTTTCAATTTGCTAAAATTGCCGGTCCTAAACTCAAAGTCGCCGCCCAGCTGATTACCAACCGTCTCAAAGATCAATGGGCAGCAACAGCCACTGCCCACTGGAAAGCCACCAATATGGGATTTTTACTTGAAGAGACAGGTCTTGAAGCGTCAGTAGCGAGTAAGTTTGATTCCATTAACGTTCATTGGTTACCCACTGGTGTCACTCAAGCAAGCAGCGTGACTGGAGTAAACATCAGTGGTCTAGATAGAGGGACGTGGATAACGTTATACAAACCTCTCTAATCAAAAAAGCGGCATCAATAAACTGTTTCGTGGGGGTCAGGAGCAAGTTTTATTTGATGCCGCTTGGTTTAGTCAGCAACCAGTAGCGGTTAAGCCAATAGATCGAGTAGATTCAACAGCGCCAATTTCTCCAACCTATTTGAAGAGCTGGCGAGTCGCGCTTGGTAGTAACGTATCATTACTGCTTTTCTCATCTTCGCCTCCTTAGTTGCCGCTATTTTCTCGCTTAATACGGAACGTAAAAACTAGCCAAATAAATTTATTCCATTCCTCTTATTGTCAATAATTGGCGAATTTCGCCTTCAAGCTGTAGAAACCGAGTGAAAATAGGAACAAACTAGATAACAACTGTGCTTGGTTTATTGAGAATTTCTGTGTCTGACTTAAATCTTATTCGTTATTACACTCGCCTGGTTCCTATGGGAGTCGGCGCTGAGATCAAAACCGCGCTACCTATGGTGGCCGAACTGCTGTTTACCAGTCCACGCCACGCTCGTAATCTACTGAGCCAAATGCAGCAACTTGAATGGTTAAGTTGGACACCAAAACCGGGGCGTAATCAGCGTTCCACATTAGTATTGAACCTAGAACTAGATGAGCTTAAAAATAGACTTGCCGCCAAACGTATTTTGCAAGGTAAGTATGAAAAGGCACTCTCTATACTCGATGATGACGAAATTGCTTTCGGCAGGCTGCTACAAAGTACGTCGGGCGCCTCTGTCCGAGAGGGTATGCTCCATATCCAGCTTACCTACAAACGTCCCTTTGAACGCCTCGTCCCCCATCAGCTACAAAGATCGAGTGAACGGTATCTACTAAGGCAAATATACTGCTGCTTAGTCGGTAGTTCTCATAGCGGAGAATTGCAGCCACAATTAGCCCACCATTGGTACTATGACGAAGAAGCCCTGCAGTGGACTTTCTATCTACGCCCGAGTTTGAGCTTTCATAATGGTGCCACCATAGATGGAAGTTGCATTAGTGAGCTGTTCGAAAAGCTAATGGCGCTCGAAGACTACCAAAGTGAGCTCCAGCATTTAGAGTCCGTCCACTCGCCAGCGCGAAATAAAGTGGTCTTTACGCTTTCTAAACCCGATCAAGGGTTTGGTGGACTTCTTTCCGGTGTTAAATACTCAATTCAACCACCAAACCAAGTAAGCCAATCAGCCTCTCGTCAAGTGATTGGTTCTGGGCCATTTGAGGTGACGGAGCATAGCCAAACAAAGCTGTGTTTACAGGCATTTGAGCGCTACTACAGCTGCCGAGCCTTAACCGATCAAGTCACCATATGGCACCTAGACGAGCTAGGGCTGGAAAACCAGCAAATTCACACCAACCAACCTGGAGCCCAATCAAGTAAACAGTGCCACTACTATGTGTCTCATGCAGTTAGCCAGCGTACAGAAAAAGATGTGCAGAAGAGCCGGATAGAGGACGGCTGTATGTTCATCCTATTTAATCAAAGCGGGGCTCAGGCTCTAGATGATAGCCAACGACGTTTTCTCTCGACTTACCTCACTGCAGATAAAGTCTATCGCTACCTGGATGAAACAGACCGTTTATTTGGCTGCGAAATCGCTGAAAATCTTCTGCCTATGTGGCACAAGATTACTCGCCCAGAGATGCCTTCGGTCACATTACCTAAACAACTCAGCATTGCCGTCTACGACTATAGCTCCTTGTGGAACTGCGCCTCAGCATTGAAGTACTTACTTGAACAACAAGGCGTCGACGTCACTATCAATACCTACTCCTACCGCGAGCTAACTACTCGCTCTAGTCAGGGAGATCTTTCCGAATCTTTGATTATCACCAACATCAACCTAGATGATAATCGCCATGCGTCCGCTTTTAACAGTCTTTATCACAACCCCATTATTCAGCGTTGTATTGGTGAAGAGTCTAAGCAGTGGCTAGTCCAACGTTTAGACGAGCTTCGTTCACAAACGCCATTAAATGACTATTTAGATGCGTTAGAGCCTATTGCGTCAGCACTGATTAACCAATTCTGGCTTTCACCACTCTTTCATCACAGGCAAACCTTACGCTTTCAAGGGGTCCTCAACGACGTGGCGCTAACTAACTGGGGCTGGCCCGACATAAAAAATGTTTGGTCTACTAATTAAAATATTTACTTTGAACTCAAAACATCAAGCATTAATAGGTATGCAATTTTCAGGTCAAATCACATATAATAACCATATAACCTGTACCAGATTGAGAATAAAACCACATCAACAGTAACAAATTTTAGTCACAACAATCATATAATCATTTGAACTCTAAATATCAATTCACTACCATTACAGCGTATTCATTAAAAAGGAAATTCAAATGAAACTAAAAACGGCTGCAATACTGACCTTAAGCGCAACCGCTTTCCAGGCTCAAGCAGACGAATGTGGTAAAGTCACTATCGCAGATATGAACTGGAATTCCGCGACAGTAATCGCCAATGTTGACCGATTCATTCTAGAACACGGCTATGGTTGTGAAGCCGAACTTATCCCTGGTGATACCATGCCTACTGGTACATCGATGATTGAAAAAGGCCAGCCAGATGTTGCTCCTGAGCTATGGAGCAACAGCTTAAAAGATGCCTTAGATAAAGGTGTGGCAGAAAAACGCCTTCGCTACGCAGGTAAATCACTCGTCGACGGCGGTGAGGAAGGCTTCTGGGTACCTAAATACTTGGTCAACAAATACCCAGAACTTGCAACTATCGAAGGTGTTAAGAAGCACTCAAAACTGTTCGAACACCCTGAAGACCCAGATAATTCAGCGTTTTACAGCTGTCCAGCAGGTTGGAACTGTCAAATCAGTGCAGGCCACCTTTTCAACGCACTCGCACTAGGTGAGTCAGGATTTACTATCGTTGACCCAGGTTCAAGTGCTGGCCTGTCTGGCGCGATCGCAAAAGCTTACGAACGTGAAGAAGCATGGTTTGGTTATTACTGGGCGCCAACAGCCGTACTCGGTAAATACGAAATGGTCAAAGTTGACTTTGGTAGTGGTGTCGATGAAGCTGAATTTGTCGGCTGTACAACACAACCTGAGTGTGCAGAACCTAAACCAACCATGTACCCACCTTCACCAGTACATACAATTACTACAGAAGAATTCGCTTCCCGAGCACCACAAGCTTACGAGTACTTTGCTAAACGTGGCTTCACGAATGCTGATATGAACCAACTGCTGGCTTGGATGGAAGACAACCAAGCTGACGGCGAAGAAGCGATGTTCCACTTCCTAGAAAAGTACCCGCAAATCTGGACTGCATGGGTACCACAAGATGTGGCTGATAAAGTAAAACAAGCCCTATAGAAACAACTCTAGAACTATCTTAGCGCTTAGGCGCTATCCTATAGATGTACTCATTCACCGCATAGCAACACGCGGTGAATGAGAATAAAAGGAACTTATTGATGTCAAATGATAGCTGGTTCAACAGCTTTCCTGAAATGGAGCGTTCTGATCTTAGAGCGATTCGCAAGACGCTTGATGGCGCATACCGAGATTTTTCTCGTGAATACGGAGATATGATCGAATCATTCTTCGACCCTCTTCTTTCATTTCTTATCTGGTTTGAAAAGCTTCTTCTCTCAACCCCTTGGATGCTCGTTTTAGCGATCTGTACCGGCCTTGTCTATGCTGCTAGTCGCTCGTGGAAGCTTTCTCTTGGCTGTTTTGTTTCCCTCATTTTGATTGGTTATTTTGGAATGTGGGAAGATACGATGCGAACCTTAAGTATCATTACTGTCTGTACCCTACTCTCTATTGTGCTTGGTATTCCAATCGGTATCGCGATGGCCCGCTCCAACCGAGTGCAATCTGTCGTTACTCCTATGCTTGATGTAATGCAAACCATGCCTGCATTCGTCTATCTAATTCCGGTGGTAATGCTACTTGGTATCGGTAAAATTCCAGGTCTAATTGCCGTTGTTATTTACGCTATTCCGCCGGTGATTCGTCTTACCAACCTCGGTATCCGCCTAGTAGACAAAGAAGTCTTAGAAGCCTCCACTGCATTTGGGGCGAGCGCAAAACAACGCTTGTTTGGTGTCCAGTTACCGCTAGCAATGCCAACCATCATGGCGGGCATCAACCAAACGATTATGATGTCGCTTTCTATGGTTGTGATCGCATCGATGATTGGTGTTAAGGGACTTGGTCAACCAGTACTTAAAGCCATCACCAACCAATACTTCACTCTTGGTCTTTTAAACGGTTTTGCGATTGTTGCTTTGGCGATCTTGTTCGACCGCGCTTCTCAAGCTTACGCAAAAAGAACACAAGCTCACCTTGGAGATCTAAAGCATGACTAAACCACTTATCGAAATCAGTGGACTGTATAAGGTCTTTGGGGCGAAGCCTCACACGGTAATGCCGCGTGTAAAGCAGGGTGAAAGCAAAGATAAAGTCCTCGCAGAAACTGGCCACACAGTCGGACTGAAAGAGATTAACCTTAGCATCAAGCAAGGTGAAATCTTCGTTATTATGGGTCTATCTGGCTCAGGTAAGTCGACCTTAATCCGTCACTTCAATCGACTGATCGACCCAACAGAAGGGCAGATTCTAGTTGAAGGGACAGATGTTATGAAGCTCAACCAAAAGGAGTTGGAAGAGTTCCGTCGCCACAAAATGTCGATGGTATTTCAACGTTTTGGACTGCTCCCTCACCGCACCGTGGTCGACAATGTCGCTTACGGCCTAGAAGTTCAAGGCGTCGAGAAAACTCAGCGCCTTGATAAAGCCTATGAGTGGTTAGAAACAGTTGGCTTAAAAGGCTATGAAAAACAATACCCTTCTCAGCTTTCTGGCGGCCAGCAACAACGTGTTGGCCTAGCGCGTGCACTTTGTACTGACGCAGAAATCTTGCTGATGGATGAAGCCTTCTCTGCACTTGATCCTTTGATCCGCAGCGAAATGCAAGATCAACTGATTGAGCTTCAAGAAAAACTGCACAAAACCATCGTGTTCATTACTCACGACCTAGACGAAGCACTACGCTTGGGTGACCGAATTGCAATCCTGAAAGATGGCGAGTTGGTCCAGCAAGGGACTCCGGATGAAATCTTACTCCACCCTGCTGATGACTATGTAGAAGCCTTCGTTAAAGATGTAAACCGAGCACGTGCGCTGACGGTTGAGACAGTGATGAACCCGCAAGCTTATCGAATCAGTGCCAATACTATCCAAGAAGCCATCTCTCAGATGAAAGGCATCAAGCAAGACTACGCCTACCATGTGACTGACGAAGGTTACCAAGGAGTATTGACAAAAGAGGGCTTAAACGACGCCGCCAGAGAAACCACTCAGGATGAAATCAGTCAAGAGATCTATGAAGAAGTCCCATCGGTGTCACCAGATGCTGCTATCGAAGAAGTGTTGGTGGATACTATGTCGTACGACTACTCTTTGCCTGTAGTTGATGAAGATGGCAATTTGCAAGGCGAATTAGAGCGCAGTGCGGTCGCAGAAATTTTCTCAGAACCATCAGATGAAGAGCCGGCTGATAGCCCAAAGCTCGATAAAGCATCATAATATTTGATGTTTAACTCTTAAAGCCTAGCTTCTCGCTAGGCTTTTTTATTTCTGGCATCCAGCGCAAAATTTACTTGTCTCGCCCTTAGAGTCGTGTAAGTTAAGGCTCATAAATCTTCTTTCTAACCTATGTACCCTTACCAAATGAGCCAACAACCAATAAAGTTCATCGCTGCCGATATGGACGGAACACTTCTCGACGAAAACAGTCAACTTAACCCTGAATTTTTTGAGCTATACCCACAACTTGAAGAGAAAGGCATTATCTTTGCTGCCGCTTCGGGCCGTCAGTATTACAGTTTGATTGAAACCTTCGCACCTTTAAAAGAGCGCATGATGTTCATTGCCGAAAACGGCACTATGGTGATGCACCAAGGCAAAGAGCTATATAGTTGCGGAATGGATAACGATTCTATTCAAGCAATCATCGCTCAAGCTCGCTCGATCGACGGTGCGCAAATCGTCTTGTGCGGAAAAAAATCAGCCTATATTGAAACACAAGATCCTAAGGCGCTCGCTGAGTTCTCTAAATACTACAAAAACTGCCAATACGTTGATGACTTACTTACCGTCAAAGACGAATTTATTAAAGTCGCAATATGTCACTTTGGCGGTACAGAAGAGCTGGTTTACCCGTCATTCAATAAGGTATTCGGCGCTAGCCACCAAGTTGTAGTCAGCGCTAAGATATGGCTTGATGTGATGAATGCAAAGGCGTCTAAAGGTGCTGCGATAGAATTCCTTCAGCAATCATTGAACTTCTCTCATGAACAAACCATGAGCTTTGGCGACTACCTCAACGATCTGGAAATGCTCAAGGCAAGCTACCATTCATACGCAATGGATAATGCCCACCCTAAGGTCAAACAGGTCGCGCGTTTCGCTGCTCCAAGTAACCGTGAAGCAGGCGTATTCAAGGTTATCAAACGAGAGATTTTGAGCTAAGTTAACCCTGATAGAGTTCAAGCGGTAGGCCGTCTGGATCGTTGAAAAACGTATACGGCTTACCGGTAAACTCATCAATGCGGATCGGCTCGACTTCGATTCCCTTTCCAACCAAATAGTTGACATAATCTCCAACTGATTTAACGGTAAAAGCCAAGTGTCTTAAGCCTTGTGCTTCGGGTCTAGACTGTCTTTCTGGTGGGTTGGGAAAAGAAAACAACTCCAATTGCCCACCATCTGGTAAGGCGAGATCTAACTTGTAAGAATCTCTTTCTTGACGATAGTTTTCAGCTAAGACCTTAAGCCCTAACACGTCGGTGTAAAAGCGTTTAGACACTGGATAGTCTGAGCAAATAATTGCTACATGATGGATACGTTGTAACTGCACTTTATCCCCTAATCGATAACTAATGACCCATCTTGATTAAACTCCCAACAGTCGCCAAAAGCAATCTCCCACAAATAACCATCAGGATCGGAAAAGTAGCCACTGTAACCTCCCCAAAAAACATCTTGTGCTGGCTTTTCTAGCTTTGCACCAAGGCTAACGGCTCTATTCAGAATGTCGTCGACTTCTTGCTTCGTACGTGTGTTGTGAGCCAAAGTCATACCGCAAAAGCCTGACGCTTTCACTGCCATATCAGGTGACACGTCTTCAGCAAGCGATTTGATCGGGTAAAGTGCTAAACAAACCCCGCCCGTTTTAAAGAAGATGATGCCATCGTCTGGCGATCTTGAGCTTGGGAAGCCAAGTCCAGTGTAAAACTCAAATGAGCGTTGAAGATCCTCTACCCCTAAGGTAATGATGCTGATTCTCGGTTCCATAACTGTTTATTTCATCCATTGATTTAGGCTTTTAGATAATAGAATAATTCTGTATGTCGACTCCAATGGTGCATGTAAAACTATCGATCAGATCTCGACCTTGAGGCGAATATAAAAACTCCCCGAAGAGTACTACGCCCATCAGAGAGTTTTTTAAGTCACACAGCATTACCACAATTCAGGTTGGTTAAACGCAGGCACACATGTACTGCTACCAGAAAGCGCTTCAATCTTTTCTTCGCCCAACGATTGAGCCATCCACCCATGAGGAAAACTCAGCGGCAATGGCGCTTTAAATGCTTGCTCAGAGACTGGCTCGAACCCAGTTTTGCTATAAAAATTCGGGTCACCATAGGTAAAGGCCAGTTTGATGCCTTGGTTTTGCATCTCGGTTAGACCAAATTGGATCAACCCTTGCCCAACACCCTTCCCTTGATAATCAGTGCGTACAGCAACAGGCGCCATCAAAAAGCACTCGCTTTCATTTTCAAACGCTAAGCGAGTAAACAAGATACAACCAACAATGTCACTACCATCTCTCGCCACTGCAACTGAGATATCTTGGTCAGGGGTTTCAGAGATAAGGTTGTTAACTAATTCACCGATCATTTGACCTTCAGCAGGCCCTTCTGAGTCGGAAAATGTTTTGCGAAATAGCTCGATAATCGATACTGTTTCAGTCGTATTGTAAATACCGTAATTCATATTAAGTCCTCTCAAATTTGTGCCTGCAGCATAAACTGTAAAGTTATAGACAGGTCAAACACTCTTTGAGGTTTTTACTCTGCTACCCTTAAAATGAACATCTGGTAGTCAAACTGGTGCTCTCGTTGATGATAAGCCTCGATTTCACGTTTAAGGCTTTCAATCGCTGCCGAACCTTCAAGCGTCTCCTCAACCTCACCAATACGCTTGTTGAGTGGTAGATAATAGTTATCCCATGACTCATCACTAATTGGAAAAGAGTTCACCACTTCATACCCTAGTCGTTGGGCTAGTTTGGCTCGTGACGTCGCGGTCGTCATATCCGGATATTCGCCCTGCCAAAACACCTTAGCATCTTGAGTAGGTTCATCTACTCGCCATACAAGGTCACTTACAACCAGTATTCCATTAGGTTTCAGTAACTGACGCCAAGCTTTTAGCGCATTCTCGACCCCGATAATATACGCGCTGCATTCAGCCCAAATCACATCGAAAGTCCCTTGCGGAAAAGGCAGCTTCCCCATATCGGCGCAGACAGCAGTGACTCGATCACTAAGGCCCATTCTTTGAAGAGTGTTATCAAGGAAGTTAAGTGCGGGCTGGTCATTATCAATCGCAGTAATGTGCGCATCCGTATGAGTCGCAAGAAGCTTAGTCGCGATACCTTGACCACAACCAATCTCTAACCAGTCGCCACTCTTATTAGAAAGCAGACCAAGTGCTTTTTCAGTATCAAATTCGCTCCCCGGGCCCCAACGTTCTAGCGCTTCAAAGACTCGCATAAAATCTTGCATATAACGTTCATGTTCATTCATATCTTTCGACAACCACTTCAAATGCATCGCTTGTTTTTCATCGAAACCCTGCTTCATCAACCATTCAAGGTGAGCATCAGGGGCAATGTTATTTAGGTTGCTATGCCAATCATCCAAACGACTCTCGCCAAGCAGAGCTGCCAATAAATCGCGTGACTTCTGCTTCTTCTCGATCTCTTGTTCAAGTTCAGTCAGCCTTTGTTTCAGCAGCGCTCGATCAATCTTTTCATCCAAACACGATTGACACTCTTTCAGAGTTAAACCACCCGCTTGCAAGTTCTGAAGCAATTTCAGGCGTTGCAGATCTTTATCTCCGTATGAGCGATAGCCATTGCTCATACGCTGACCTTTAATCAGCCCGAGCTTTTCATAGTAGAGCAAGGTAGTACGGGAAATGCCCAATAGGTCAGCGAGCTGAGAGATTTTGTACATGGAAACCTACCTAAATAACGGTTAAGTGGTATATAACTTAAACTATAAAGCCATAGACAGGTCAAGTCATCAAACACTCTTGAGATTAGGTAATTTCGCGTACTGAGGTTTGCCACAATATCAACGCCGTCACTATTTGAACTACGCAGCAACAGATAAACACCGCACTGATACCAAACGTTGGGCAACATCAAGGGTAAAACAAAGCCTGATGCAGCGATCAAGTAACTGACTTCGATCGCGCTTAAGGCCAATTCAGCCTTGCCGTAGTAAATAGCTTGAATCCAGAACACCGCCCCAGTGGTATTAATCACCATCACGGCAAGGGTAATTTGCCACATATTGTGTTCCGCTCTCAGAATCTGCCAACCTTCCTTTAGAGAATCGAACAGATTACGCTGATCATTCATGGGTTGGTGGGTAAATTCGAGTTTTTCCAGCTGCCAGAACGCAAGCAGCAATAAGAAAGCAACCAACAAAAAGACATTGTGGATCGCCGATACTAACAACAGCGCACCGGACAGTACTGGCCCCACCGTTTCCGAGACCATATCTGCTCCAGAGCTACTTGCAAACGGTTGGATTGACTTCAATAAAGTCACGATGAACTAGAGTGATTGTTAAATTATTTATTAAACAGAAGTAATTTACCCCCAACGAAGTACAGGCTATTTATAAGATGGTAAACTAAGGTATTAGCCATTAATGATTGTTTGCGGTATAGATGAAGCGTTACCTTTCTTTTGTGATCACCTACTTTGCTCTGAGTGCATCTTTTTCAGCGCAAGCAGCATGCAATGTAGAACCACAATATGACTTTCTCTATAAACAGGTTGAAAGTGATGAACGCTCAATGCTCAACTTCTACTACCACTCTCTATGCCGCCCAGGGAAGGTCCAGCTCAGTGAGATCTCACTGCCGAGAAACGCATCTGCACAGAGCACAGCGCTATACTATTTTGGCCTGTTGAACCTGAAGAAATATGAAGGAATAGCCATCGACACGCCGCCAGACTTGGTTCAGTTCGGACAACAAGCTGGCATTGATTGGATAACAGCAGAAGCCAAACTCAACAAAGCAATTAAGCTGCTCGAGTCTGATCAACTGAGCGAGGGAGAGTTACTTCTGCACGAGACAGTTATACTCGCAAGAGAGATTGGCTATAAACGTCTTCTGGCAAGAGCCTATCGCTGGCTAGGCAATATTAAAATGCAGCACTCAAACATCAAAGCCAGTCTCAACTATTACAAAATGGCCTTTGCGTTGGTCAATGAAATCGGTGACGACTTTCAAGCCACCATGACGCTGAATAATATCGCTACTGTCTACATGCAGTCTGAAGAGTGGAAACAAGCGAATATCAACATAAAGCGAGCGCTGAAGCTATATCAGACCAATCAGTATGACAATAGTCTGTTTGAAGCGATTCTATATGCTAACTCGAGTGCCATCTATTTTGCGACAGGCGATCATGAACAAGCGGCCACATACATGCGCCTAGCACTCCAAGAGGCAGATAAAACAGGCTCCAATCGCATTAAATTTTCTACCCTATCAAATATGTCTCAGCTCTACTCTAGCGTTGGCCGCCCAACCGAGGCGTTGGATATGGCACAACGTTGTCTTGATCTTTCCAAGCAATCTTCTGAATCTCCGGTAATGCTAGCGACTTGTTATGACTCTTTTTCTACAGCGTATTTAGCTCAAGAAAACTATGACCAAACCATTGCCTATGCGCATAAGTCCCTTGATATTCTTGCTGTTTCGGAGAGCCAAGAAACAGCTTGGGAGCTTCAACTTCTTGCTAACCTTGTCAATGCTTATGAAAAGCAAGGGAATTATCAGCAAGCTCTCAACTACATGAAGCAGTCTGCCCTACTGAAGCAGGACTTCAATCGACAAACTTACAATGAAGAGATTATCAGCGAAAAAGGTGCGTTAGAACGTACGCTTAACAAACGCGAAGTCGAGTTACTAGAAGCCACCAATGCCCTACAAGCCGCGAAATTGGAAGAGCAACGCTCGAAAAACATTCTCTACACTGCACTGTTTATCTTCATTAGCTACTTCGCTGCGCGAGTCTTTTTGCGCTTAAAGCGTTCGAATTCTGAATTGAAACAGCAAAACCACACCGATTTGCTCACCGGAGCCTACAATCGACGCTACTTAGAGCAATGGATCAAGCAAGAGACACTGATTACCTCCGACGTACTGGTTTCAGTGCTAGACATCGACCATTTTAAATCTTTTAACGATCAACATGGTCATGACATCGGTGACATGGTGCTTAAGGAAACGGTCCAAGTACTCCAAGGTCAGCTGCGTAAGCAAGATCAATTGATTCGTTGGGGCGGTGAAGAATTTATTTTGCTGATCCCTCTTGATGGTCACGAAAATGTGGCAGGAATATTAGAAAGACTGCGTGGTTGTATTGAGTCTCATCACTACGCTTACGGCTCACAACAGTTTAACGTTACTATTTCTCTGGGAGCCAAGGTATGCACTGGCCAAATACTTTCTAAAAACTGGGATGAAAACTTCGCTCAAATTGACGCCGCGCTATACCGAGCTAAAAGTGCTGGGAGAAACCGCTACCAAATCGCTGTGTGACGTTAGGCATATCTCTGTGCTGAGTTGCTTGATTTTTGCTCAGCACTCTCAGTATACTCTCGCCATCATTTCTTCAGGAGATTACGCCAATATGAATAACTAAACCTGTCATCCATCTTCACATTATCTTTGGATTTACAGGGTTAGTAGGCGTAGCTCACTCTCAGCTATTTCTTTGCGTTAAATTTCAAAATCTGTATTTGATACAATTTTTGACAGCACAGATCTAACTTCACAACACTATTCTTAGCTACGGCTGTTCCCCCTGTACTACAGGAGGCAACATATGCCAGTATTTAGTGCTCAAAACATCAGCTTTCACTTTGACAACGGTGAACAACTTTTCACACATCTATCTTGTTCAATGGCCAAACCTCGCGTCGGATTAGTCGGGCGAAATGGCATCGGAAAATCCGTTCTTACCTCGATATTATCAGGTGAAATAGCCCCATCTGATGGCACCGTTTCCAAGCCGAGTTCCTATGCTCTTTACCGACAACAAGATGACGAACTTTTAACTCAAACGAGTTCAATTGCCCACTACTTGGGGAAAGAGACCATTCTCAATGCGATCAAACAAATCGAAGCAGGGAGCTGTGATGAAAAGTGGTTCAATATCGTTGAAGACCAGTGGGATTTGGAGAGCAAACTCTCACAGCAACTCAGCGAATTGGGCCTACCAGCCAACCCTCTCTTTTCCTGCTCAGAGCTAAGCGGCGGTCAACTGGCACGTTTGCAGCTTTGGCAACTGTTTGAAAGCGAGGCAGAACTGCTGATTCTGGATGAGCCCTCCAACCACCTTGATAGGCAAGCCAAACAATGGCTCATTCACGCAATGGCAAACTTCGCCGGCTCGATATTACTCGTTAGTCATGATCGAGAATTATTAAGAGAGGTGAATGAAATATGGGAGATGTCCCAACTCGGGCTGCAAACCTTCGGTGGCAATTACGACACATACGAACAACTTAAGCGCGTTGAACTGCAAGCCGTTGAAAGACAACTGAACAATGTAGAAAAAACGCAAAAGCAGCTTATTGAACAAGCGCAGAAAAACAAGGAGAAAGCCGAGCAAAGAGCTTCTCAAAGTAATAAGTCTCGCAAAGATGGCAGTCAGCCTAAAATATTGCTAGATGGGATGAAAAACAGCGCTGAACGCCGGCTTGCCAGTCGCAATAAAAACGAACAGTTAAGAATGAAGCACTTACAGCGGAAAGGAAGCGCACTGCGTGAAAGACAAGAACAGCTCAAAACGCAAAAAATCTATTTAGAGGATGGGCAAATAAGTACTAAGAAAGTACTTTCCCTGATAGATGTAACGCTAAAATACGGCTTTATCGAATCGCTCACCTTGCAGGTTTATGCCAACGATAAACTGCATCTAAAGGGTAAAAATGGTAGTGGCAAGTCTACGTTACTCAAAACGCTCCATGGTCGATGGCCAGTCATGTCGGGAGAGTACCTAGTCAACACCCCACTCTATTATCTCGACCAACATTTTAACGTCATACAAGCGCAGCTCTCGATGCTCGACAATCTAATGTCACACTGCAATCAAATGAAGGAAAGCCATGCGCGTACATTACTTGCAGGTATCGGGTTTCGCCGTGACAGCGTGTTTCGATTAGGGTCAGCACTGAGCGGCGGCGAGAAAATGAAACTGGCGATGTTGATCGTCAGTCATCAGCCTAGCCAACCATTTTTGCTACTGGATGAGCCAGACAACCACCTAGACCTAGAGTCGAAAATCAATTTAGCCAGCGCATTACAGCAGTATCAAGGAGGGTTCATTTTGATCAGCCATGATCATGACTTTGCGTTAGAGTCCGGAGTAAACCGCGAGACAACATTAGGTTAAATCAAGCCAGTAAAGCAGTATTTTTCTGCTTTACTGGCACTTTCCAGCTCTCTGCGAATGCGATAAGTCGCGGCGTTTGGTAACATCCGAGCTGTTCTCTTCATCAAGTAAGTTAATCAACATGAGAAAATTCTACGTGGTCGAAGTCGTCACCACTCAATCAAAAAAACCGAAGCAAAGCTACCCGACACTCGCGCTATGCGAAACTTGTGTCGGCAAGCATTTCGTCATTAGCGAAGGGGAAAGAACCTACCAAGCTTGTGCTGAGTGCGGAGAAGACGATTAGTAACCACTTACTCTATCTTGTCGCCGCGCTTGGTATTGTCTACAATGCGTCACCTTAAATATATTGCAGGTCATAATCATGAGCGATAACAACGCTAAGCCAGAGTTGCCAGATCACCTTTCAGGTAACCCACGTAGCCCACACTTTGTAAAAGAGTGTTTTGAGCACCACATCGGTATCCGCCTAAACGGCAAAGAGCGTACTGATGTTGAAGAGTACTGCGTGAGTGAAGGTTGGGTAAAAATCCCTTCACCAAAAGCAAAAGATCGCTGGGGTAACCCAATGCTGATCAAACTAAAAGGCGAAGTAGAAGCGTTCTACAAATAATCCTCTTAGTGATGATGATTACTCGTTTAAAAGACAGCCTAGTGCTGTCTTTTTTGCCATTTAGCACCGCTGTTTCTGTTCAAGCTCATTATATTGAGCGCGTTTGTTGATTTTCCTCTCAGAAGCGATAGAATCCCATTCGCTTAATTGCAAACGTTTAATTTATTCTCAGGGCGGGGCGAAATTCCCCACCGGCGGTATTCCTTAGCTATATTCGGTTTAAGGTGAGCCCGCGAGCGCTCGATTCGTCGAGGTCAGCAGATCTGGTGAAAACCCAGAGCCGACGGTTATAGTCCGGATGAGAGAGAATGAAAAGACATCACCATACTCTGTATGCCGTGGTGCATTTCGTTTTAGCTGGAGTTCATTTATCGAGGCTCCGGTGCTCATGCATGCCCTGATTCTGGTGATATTTAGGAGTTAACCATGAATCAGTCATCACTTCTTGCCGAATTCGGCGACCCAATTACACGCGTTGAAACTGCACTCGTAGCCTTAAAAGAAGGCCGTGGTGTTCTTCTTCTTGATGATGAAGACCGCGAAAACGAAGGCGACATCATATACTCGGTCGAGTCTTTAACTACCGCTCAAATGGCACTGATGATCCGTGAATGTAGCGGCATCGTTTGTCTATGTTTACCAGAAGAGCAAGCGGATCGCCTAGAGCTAACGCCTATGGTCAAAGACAACAACAGTGCTAACCAAACAGCATTTACTGTCTCTATTGAGGCCAAAGTTGGTGTCACAACTGGGGTATCTGCTCAAGACCGCGTTACCACGATTAAGACTGCAGCCAACCCAACGGCGAAAGCCTCTGACCTTGCTCGCCCTGGTCACGTATTCCCTCTACGTGCGCGTAAAGGCGGCGTTTTAACTCGTCGTGGTCACACAGAAGGTACTATTGACTTGATGCAAATGGCAGGTCTACAACCAGCAGGCGTACTGTGTGAAGTGACAAACCCTGATGGCAGCATGGCAAAAGCACCAGAGATCGTCGCCTTTGGTAAGCTGCACAATATGCCAGTACTGACCATTGAAGATATGGTGATGTATCGTCAGCAGTTTGATCTAAAACTGGCGTAGCACCCATTCTGACACTAGGCGAGTCCTACTCGCCTAGTCATTGTGATTCTTTTCAATATCTCCGTTACTCTTCTCACTTCGCATACCCAACAATATCGGACTAAACTTTTAGCTTATACCTACGCCAATATTTGAGGGCTCATGGAGAACAAGGCTGAATCAACTGACGACTTAATGCTCATCATTGAAGATGACAACCCAACAGATTTACCTACGCTACCCTCTCACACTTGGCGGATTCTTGTTGTCGATGACGATGCTGACGTCCATGAAGCGACAAAGCTTGCGCTCAAGGGATTGATTGTTGAGGAGCGGCCACTTGAATTGATACATGCCTACTCCGCTAAAGAAGCACAGCAATGCCTGACAAACGAACGTGATATTGGTGTCGTGCTCCTTGATGTGGTGATGGAAACGGAACACGCTGGCTTGGATCTAGTCGAAATCATCCGCGATAAGCTTGAGCTCAAAGCCATTCGAATCGTCTTACGTACCGGCCAACCTGGTTATGCCCCCGAAATGGAAACCATTCGGCGCTACGACATCAATGATTACCGAACGAAACCAGAGCTTACGCGAGTTCGTCTCTTTACCATCCTAACGAGTGCTATACGAGCGTATAAACAGATACGAAATCAACAAATTATGCGCCAAGGACTCGAAAAAGTCGTCAAGGCCAGTACTGAACTCGCCCACCTGCATGGTCTAAGAATGTTTGCTGAAGGAGCGGTTAAACAGATTAGCGCTATCATCCAGATCGAACCTGATGGTTTAATCTGCGTTCAGGAGCCCTCAAACAATCAAGGAGAAAGTGCCCAAATCATCGCAGCGGCTGGGCGTTATAGCCAATTTGTCCATTCACCACTCGACACGTTAGATTCGCATAAAATAAGAGAGTCAATCATGCGCTGTCTAGAAAGCCGCACCAGCCTACTTGAAACTGGGCTCACTCTCTATTTCTCCACTGAGCAGGGTAGAGGGTTGGCTGCCTACGTCGATATCCATCGTCCACTTGAAGATCTTGATCGCCACTTACTTGAAGTTTTTTGTGCCAATCTCTCCGTTGGCTTCGATAACGTGTTGCTATACAACAAATTGGAAGAGCAAGCTTTCACTGACTCATTACTTCGCATCCCCAACCTCAACAGCTTGCTTCGCTACCAACTATCAAACCCTAAGCTCCACCACTCGTCGTTACTCGCCTTAGTCGACATCGATGACTTCTCCGCCTTCAATGACAGCTTTGGTCACAAAGTTGGAGACCTCTTACTCAAAGCCGTCGCTCACCGTCTTACTTTGGCTTTTCCAAACTGCTTCCTTGCTCGTGGAGGCAGCGATGTCTTTGCCCTGATTGGTAATGCAGAAGAAATGGACACCCGTAGCATACTCAATGTCTTCGATGAGAGCTTTTTCATTGACAGTCAGCCGTTCAAAATCATGGCTAGTGTTGGTGAAGTGGAATTAAATGAGCAAGACAATGCCAATCTCGCAGAACGCTATAAAGATGCTCAAGTCGCGTTGAAACAGGCTAAGTTACATCACCGAGGCTCAGTCATTCACTTTTCCAAAGATATGGGGCAAAGCGCCAGAGATCGAATGCTTTTACTGTCAGAGCTTAAAGAAGCCTTAGACAATAATGCCCTTTTCCTCATGTACCAACCTAAGTATCACCTTGAATCGCTTAAATTAACAGGGGTTGAGGCATTACTTCGCTGGCGCAATAAAAACGGCAACTTAGTCCCTCCTGATCAGTTTATCCCGTTGGCAGAACAGTCTGGCATGATGGTGAACATTGGCAAATTCGTACTCAAACAGGCTTGCCAGCAGTTCCATCAACTTCTGAATAGTGGCTTTGCTGATATCACCATCGCAATTAACGTCTCCCCGGCTCAGTTGGAAGAACCCGACTTCTGCGCAGACCTGAAAAGCGCGATGCAATCGAGTCACATTCCCCCTGAGCAAGTCGAGATTGAGGTTACTGAAACCATCGCCGCAAACAATCTAGATGATATCCAACAAGCCTTAAACCGCGTCAGAGCGCTTGGCTGTAAAGTTGCAATTGATGATTTTGGAACGGGATTTTCCTCGCTCAGCATTCTTCATACCCTACCGGCCACACGATTAAAAATCGACCGAACTTTCGTTGACGCCATGGAACAAGATGACAGCATCGCAAAAATGATTGTCAACTTGGGCCAAACGTTAGGTATGGAAGTCACTGCCGAAGGGATTGAAACTCAAGCTCAGTATCAACAATTAAAAGCATTCAACTGCGAAGAAGGTCAAGGCTGGTTATTTGCCAAAGCAATGGAGCTTGACGAGCTCATCGCATTCCTAGCTAAGCCAATGCCGAACGACTAAATAGAAAGGTACTTTCATGGAAGACCCTAGATGGAACAATGAAAACAATGCTAATACCAAACAATCCCAAGAGCATATCAGCTCAAAAGCGCTAATTTTCCGCCACCGATTGATGCTTTATGGCGCGCTGGCGTTAATCGTCCTACTTACTTTGGGAAACACGCTCTATCTAAGTAAGCAAATTCGCTCTCAAGTCGTCACCGAGCAAAGCCATAAAGCGCTTGAGAGTATGCTGTCACTGAATAAAACCATCTCTGTGTCATTAAATCATATCGATACTATGCGCAATGCCATCGAAACCGCTTATCTTTATCCAGAGCTAATTCCAAACAAACAATCATTTCTCTATCTGAGCGAGCAATCTAAAAACGCCCCCGCTAACGCACCCTGGGATAACTTGCCCGAATCACTGCGTGACACCGTTGGTCAGCTCTATGTTCGCTCCAACGCTCGAGACTATTCATTCGATGCTCAAACGCTGCTTTCGATGGTTTCCGAAGTCGTCTCTACGCACCAACAACACGATGACTTTCAGTGGAGCTACTACTACGATGCAGAGCAAATTCTGACCTATATATACCCATGGCTTGGGGCTAAAGATATCCTAGGAGCGACTCAATCCGATAACATGGATGCCGCACTCGATGTTATATTTGAGGCTGGCGGAACCTTCCCTCTGGACTTGATCAACCCAACTGCCAACCCGAAAAAAGAAAAGGTCTGGACGACACCCTATATGGATGCTGGCGGCAAAGGCATGATGATTTCCTTGCTTGCACCGACTTATATGGATGACAAGTTTGTAGGTGCTGTTGGGACCGATATAACTCTAAAAGTACTCGATAAGATCATTACCGATAGACCCCTTGAACGGGCAAGGTTAGCCATTGTTGATGAGCAAGGTAGAGTGGTTGGTGACAGCGGAGGCAGCCTGAAAGGTAAAACCGAAGCAGTAAACCAACAAGATGTCCTGTCATTTGTGACTATAGGTGAGGCTCACCAAGCGACGCATGCACTCCTAAACACTACCCCGCTCGGGTATTGGGCCTCTTACCAATTACCCAATACACCATGGCGGTTAGTATTAGAAATCTCAAACAGTGATATACGTTCTTATACCTTGCAAACTCTGTTACCGAACCTAATCATGGCTACGGCGTTCACTCTATTACTATTGCTTGTTGTGCTCTATCAACACTGGAACTTCAGTAAGCCCGCATTGCGGTTAGCTCAATTCGTCGAAGAGCTGCCAAATAATTCAAATTTGATCATTCCAACGATCCCATCTAAGTGGTCATATTGGTTCAAGCGAGCTGCGAAGACAGAACACGATCGCCGAGAGCACCTCAAAACCATCGAGCAACAAACTCGTGAACTCGAACAACGGGTAGATGAACGCACCGTCGAACTTAGACATGCACTTGAAGTACTCGAAGCCACACAAGAAGAACTGGTCCAGTCAGAAAAACTTGCGGGACTCGGCTCACTCGTCGCAGGGGTCGCGCACGAACTCAATACACCCATAGGCAACGCAATGGTTGTCGCGAGTAGCCTCAAAGACACCAATCAACACTTTGTTGAATCAACCAAAGAAGGGCTGAGACGTTCGGTACTCGATAGCTATATTGAGCAAAGCTGCGATTCTGCAGAGAGTATTGAGCGCAACCTACGCCGCGCAGCAGAACTCATTTCAAGCTTTAAACAGGTAGCAGTCGACCAATCAAGCTATCAACGTCGCTCGTTTAATCTAGACGAGATCTTACGCGAGCTTCGAGTCACCATGTCACCAAATCTGAGCAAGAGCCAAATAGCCTTAATGGAAGAGTGTGAGGAAAACATCGTCATGGATAGCTATCCGGGTCCCCTCACCCAAGTGCTAATGAACTTACTGTCGAATGCGATCGTTCATGCCTTCTCTGGTCAAGCTGAGAAATCTGTCACCATTCAGGGGCACTTGATTGAGGGGCAAGCCGTATTAACCATCACGGATAACGGACAAGGGATCGAACAAGAACATCTGCAAAAGATTTTTGATCCGTTCTTCACCACTCGCTTAGGACAAGGCGGCTCAGGTCTCGGCCTCAATATTGTCTATAACTTAGTTACTGGATTACTCGGTGGCACCATTAATGTCACCAGTGAGCTGGAAGTCGGCACATGTTTTACCTTAACACTCCCACTCAAGGCGCCGAAAGAAGAAGTTGAACAACTTGAGGTGCCATAGCTTTAGTGACTAACGGGGGGAAAGCCTGAGGCTCGGTTAATCAGTCTCTTTGACCAAAAGGCTATCAGTATTTACTGGTTAACCTTTTGGCCAAAGATGACTGTCGTAAGGAACTCGGTTTAAGCACTCATAGGCCGACTTTGCTGTTGATGGTGCTTAGATTCAGATACAGCAAACAACGCCAACAAGACGATGGCTGTTAATGACCCCGCGAGGGAAACATAAAGTGTGCTGTAGTAGTTAAACAATTCACCCACTACGCCAACAGAAAGACTCGCGACTAACATGCTAACGTTGAGCATATTGGAGAAAAGCGTCGACGCCGTGCCTAAGCGATCTTTCATCATATCTTGCAATACAACCATCCCGAGGGTCGCACATACCCCAATGAAGAAGCCATTCAGTACCTGCGCCATCAACATGGCGATGAACGTTGTGTTAGTAAGCATTACAGAGTAGAAGGCTACGCCACTGACAAGACCTAGCATCAGCAACTTAATCGTGCCAAAGCGCGCTGCCAGTTTTCCAGCGTAAAGCATCACTGGAATCTCACATAACGCTCCTGCACCGAATAGAAAACCGAGCCAACTTGGGTCAACTTTCAGCTCTTGCGATAGGTAAAGCGGCATGCTGGTGATGTATAAATTGTTCGCCGCAAAAGCAAACACAACCACTGAACAATATAGCGCAATCAATCCATTCGAAGTTTGACCCGCGGTCGGCGCTTGTTCCGGTAATGATTCCTCTTTAACCACGCCATTTGGTAGGTACTTGGCCATAACAAAAATCGAGAGACTGACAATCACAGCGGAAACGGTAAACGAGGCGTTGTAACCAAAAGCCGCTTTGAGCATAAATGCCATTGGCGGACCAAATACCCAAGCAATCGCGATTCCTGCACGCATCGTAGAAAGAAAAGTCGTGCTGTCTTTCATATGGCGATCACCGTACTCACGACCTAGCGCAAACAACTGACCAAAAGAGGCGCCACTGACACTGCCGAAGACCGTCGCAATGGTGATTGCTAACCAATAGTCCCTGACAACAATAAAGCTTGAGATGGTAATTAAATAGCAAGTCATCGCCACAAGGAGAATCGTTTTTCGTTTCCAATTGCGATCAGATTGTCTTGCTAACAACTGGGAGACCACAACCGCACTCACCACCGCCATCACCATATATAAGCTCAACATCATTGGCGATGCCCCTAGCTCTTCAACAATAAAGAGACTCGACAAAGGGTAAAAAAAGGCCCCACATAAGCCGGTGACAAACGCAGTAATAATAAACAACATCGCCGTTTTATCTTTGAACATAGTAGGGCTCCTTTGAGTAAGTGTGTGAGGCTACAGTCTACGCAAAGATATGCGGTTATATTGATAGTATTCGAGCCACCTCTGATACTAATCCATCAACTTTGAATCCACCTTTGACAGAAAAGCAACAATTACACTAATCTTGACGGCGAATAAAAGGGAGAGCAGCAATGAAACCGTTCATAGAAAACGTGATGGATACACCGAGCAATGATTGGATTGTTCGCGAATATCATTGCCGAGTAAAAAAAGAAGATTTTGCTTGTTCTTGGCACTATCACACCGAATATGAACTGGTCCTTTACCAAGACCCCGAATATGTATTTAGTGGCAATTACTTTGCCGGAGATGCAGTAGGCTCAGTCCATCATAATACTCTGCTCTTATATGGACCGGGGCTACCCCACATGATCACTGGCCAAATCAACGGTTCAGAAGAAAAACCGCACCACTCTGTGATTGTCTGGCTCAAGCACCACTGGATAGAAAAGCTGCAAGCGACAATCCCTGAGGCTCGCAATATCAAGCGGCTACTTGAAAACTCAGCCTATGGCATCAAATTTAGCCCCGCGATATCACAACAGGTTGCTGAACGTCTCAATGGCATTGAGCAAGTCGAACGACAGTTTCAAGCCATTCGTGTCATTGAAGTACTACTGTTGATCGCCAATGATGCCGAGTCGTTGCGTTTATCGGCTTCCCCCTATCGAATCAGCCAAGTGTCGGGGAACAAAGAAGCACAGCAAAAGGTTCAACTGGCGACTCGTTATATCGAAAACAACTACGCGGATACAATTCGAATCTCTGACCTTGGTCGGTATTTGCATATGAGCGAAAGCTCCGCCTATCGCTTGTTTGAAAAGCACTACGGCGTCAGTTTTTCTGATCACCTAAAGCAATTTCGCATCGGCAAAGCCTGCGAATTGCTCGCCAGTACCGCGCAACCTATCGCACTCATTGCCGAGAAAACGGGTTTTCAGAACTTGTCTAATTTCAACAGGCAGTTCAAAACAGTAAAAGAGATGACCCCGAGTCAATTTCGTAGACGATTTCAATAACTTAACAATGGTGTTAAAAAAAACGCCTCAAATATTGAGGCGTTATGGAAATAGCAAGTCAGGGGATTATTGCCTACTAGGACATATGGACAGAACCTAAACAGTTGACTTGCCCTACTCCAAAAATCGATAAACCTACTCCTTGATCCCGCGAATCTTCACATTGCGTCGGCGTAAAATTTCTAGCGTAAGCAGCAGCATGACTGACATGCAGATCAGCAGTGTCGCCACGGCAAGAATGGTTGGACTGATTTGCTCGCGAATACCTGACCACATCTGTCTCGGTACCGTTCTTTGTTCAACCCCGGTGATAAATAGCGCCACCACCACTTCATCAAAAGAAGTACCGAACGCGAATAGACCGCCGGAAATCATCCCCGGACGAATCAATGGAAAGGTCACATGCCTGAAGGTATAGACTGGGTTAGCTCCTAGACTATACGCCGCTCGTACTAAACTATGATCAAAGCCGCTTAGAGTCGCTGTCACAGTAATCACCACAAAAGGCGTCCCCAATGCGGCATGCGCTAGCACAATACCAGTGAAGGTTTGCGATAAATCCAAGCGAGTGTAGAAGAAGTACATCGCGGCAGCAGAAATGATCACCGGAACAATCATTGGCGAGATCAGAAACGCCATAATTGCATTGCGAAATGGGACGTTATTGGCTGCTAATCCCATCGCCGCCAATGTTCCGAGCACTGTCGCAACAATCGTCGCACTAATGGCGATTAAGGTACTATTTTTAAGCGCCATCAGCCACTGACTATTGGTAAACATATCAACATACCAACGCACTGAATAAGCATCAGGGTCGAGACTTAACATCCCTTCAGTGAAGGTGAAGTAAGGCGTCGCATTAAACGAAAGCGGCACAATAATCAGGATTGGCGCAATAAGAAACAGAAACACCAAGGTACAAAATACTAGGTAGGTCGCGTAACCCACTCGCTCGCGCATATTACAATAAGCTGGCAGTGCCATAGTTAACCTCCTACCTTGATGTTATTAATACCGACGACGCGATTAAACAGATAAAACAGCACTGTCACTACCGCGAGCAACAACCCGCCAAGTGCGGCTGCCATTCCCCAATTCAATGAAGTTTGCATGTGATAGGCAATCATGTTTGAAATCATCTGCCCGCTGCGCCCACCAACCAACGCCGGTGTGATATAGAAACCAATCGATAGAATAAATGTCAGTAAGGCACCCGCACCGATTCCGGGCATTGTCAGTGGCATGTAGACTTTAACGAATGCAACTGAAGGCGTTGCACCTAATGATCGAGCAGCGCGGAAGTAGCTTGGACTAATCCCCTTCATCACGCTATAAAGCGGCAAGATCATGAACGGCAGTAAGATGTGCACCATCGCCACGATAGTGCCAAAGGTATTGTGCATCATGGCTAAGCGCTCACTGGTGATCCCAAGCCAAAGCAGCAAATCATTCACCACACCTTGGTTTTGCAGCAGCACGATCCAAGATGTGGTTCGAACCAAAAGTGAAGTCCAGAATGGCAGGAGCACCACAATCAGCAACAAGTTTGCTTGCTTATCCGGAAGATTTGCCAGTAAATACGCGACTGGATAAGCCATCACTAAGCAGATTACGGTGATCACCAGCGACATACCTAATGTCTTGGTAAACAAGTCCACATATACCTGTCTTGTTTCTGGCTGAGCGCTCACTTCACCTTTGGCGTCGTAACGTAAATCCAGCGCGGCAAGGTAATAGCTCAAGGTATAGGGTGAACTGAGGTTTTTCAGCGCGGCCCAATATTGCGGCTTAGACCAGCGTTTATCGAGCTTTTTAATCTCTTCAAGGTTTTCCGGCAGCGACTCTAACTTAGCCAGTTTTCGCCCTGTTTTCATTAACAAGCTACGCATACCTGACACTTCAATATTCATTCGATTCGCCAGTTTGGGTAGCGTCTTATCTTGATAGCGCTGTTTAAGTTCTCCCATAAAGGTTTGCTGAATCGACAAACTTGGTAAGCCTTGGTAATCCCACTCTTTTATCGCACTAGAAGAGTGTGGAAACGCTTTCGGCAGCGCATTGTTATCGACACTTCGATAGAGCATTTCCGCAATAGGAAAGGCAAACGTGATACAGATAAAACAGACCAAAGGAAGAATTAGCAAAATGGAGCGAATCTGTTTTTGCCTCTCGGCACGTTTGAGTTGGGCTTTGAGACTTTGGTCCGTTCGCACCAGCTTGCGCTGCAATGACAAAACCGAGTTTAGTCCTGTTAGTTCGCGACTCATGCGGCTACCTCATGCTCGGCTTGCACTTGCTGACAATCAAGCGCATGACAATCTTGGCTAAGCCAGCCGATGGTATACTGACGACCTGCAACAAACGTGCGTTCACCATGACTGTCGTTAGGCACTTTAACCACGATATCGCCTACACCCGTAATCTCGACCACTAAGCGGTGATGATCACCATGATAAATCAGCTCTCTTAGCAACCCAGTTAACTCGTTATCACAGCTACCCGCTTCAGGCTCGACAACGATCTTCTCTGGACGTACAGATAACAGGGTAGTCTCACCCACACTGGCCACTTTCACTGGTTTGGCATTAATAGAAAGATCATTAACACTCACAGTGCAACGATGCGAATCAAGCTGAGAGACGACGCCTTGAATCTGGTTATTCTCGCCAATGAACTGCGCTACAAACGCATTGCTTGGTGACTCATAAAGATCCGTTGGAGAAGCGAGCTGCTGCACTGCCCCATTATTAAATACCGCGATGCGATCAGACATCGTTAATGCTTCGTCTTGATCATGAGTTACATACAACACGGTAATGCCGAGCTTTTCATGCAAACGCTTGATCTCAAGTTGCATCTGTTCACGAAGCTGTTTATCGAGCGCACCTAGTGGCTCATCCATTAGCACTAACTTAGGTTCAAACACCAAAGCACGAGCTAAGGCGACACGCTGCTGCTGCCCACCGGACAACTGTTTAGGGTAACGGTTAGCGACATGAGCAAGCTCAACCATCTCAAGCACGGATGTCACTTTTCGCTCAACTTCCTCTGCCGATAACTTACGCACCTTCAATGGAAAAGCGAGATTCTCTGCAATCGTCATATGCGGAAAGAGCGCGTAGTTTTGAAACACCATGCCAATATCACGCTTATGCGGAGCAAGGTTGTTCACTGGGGTTCCATCAATATAGATTTCGCCCTTAGTTGCGGTTTCAAACCCTGCCAACATCATCAAACAAGTAGTCTTGCCCGAGCCTGACGGGCCAAGCATAGTGACGAACTCACCCGGCTCAATCGCCAAATTGAAGTCCTTCACGACGAGGTTTTCACCATCATAGGTTTTCTGTACGTGTTGAAAGCTCACGTATTCCTTCTGCAGTGCCATTGCGAATCCTTTTAATAGCAATATGTTTGGCAACCCAAATAGGTAAACGGCTTAACGACCTAATAAGCCGTTTACATAAATGGATTGAGGGTAAGGAACTCCTTACCCTTAACCAGGTAACTTTTGGGGAGTTACAGCTTGTATTTCGATAAATCAGGGCGAGTCGCAATCGCCTGCTCAACTAAGGCAATCACTTGTGCACGCTCGTCACCTTTGAGGTTTTGACGTGGAGCTCGCACCTGTTCACTGCCTCGACCACACACCTGCTCCGCTAGCTTGATGCACTGCACCAAAGTCGGAATCGTATCTAAACGAAGTAATGGTAAGAACCAACGGTAGATTTCTAGTGCTTCCGCGTAACGGCCTTGACTCGCAAGCTTATAAATCGCGACAGACTCAGCAGGGAACGCATTGGTTAGACCGGAAATCCACCCCGTCGCACCAAGCATCAATGATTCAAGGGCAATATCGTCAACGCCGCTAAATACGGTGAAGCGGTCATCGAAACGGTTATACAACTCAGTGATTCGGCGGGTATCTGTGGTCGACTCTTTAACTGCAACAATACTTTCGCACTCTGCCAGTTGCGCCATCATGTCCAGAGAGACATCAACGCCATAAGAAACGGGATTGTTATAGATCATAATTGGCATCTCAGGCGTCGCTTCAGCAAGCGTACGGTAGTAATCAACCGTTTCACTGTCTGAGGTGCGATAGACCATCGCTGGCATCACCATACAACCATCAATTCCGATTTTTTGTGCGTCTTGCATATAGTCAACAGCAGCCGTAGTGATCGACTCTGCCGTCCCTGCAATAAGAGGTACACGGCCTGCTACCACTTCTTGTGCAGCTTTTAGAACTTGGCGCTTCTCTTCAGGGTAGAGCGCGCAGTTTTCACCCACAGTACCGAGACAAATAATGCCGTTTACACCGTCATTAATCTGGTTATCAATTACCGTCTGAGTCGCATCTAGATCAATGCTTTGGTCTTTGCGAAACTGTGTACTAACTGCTGGGTAGACACCTTTCCAATCTACGTTCATCTTATACCTTCCATTTGTATATTTTATGCAATTTAAAAATACGGCCGAAACCGCGATAAATGAGGACTATCCTCAAAAATTAAAGAATCTCTTTCTGGGTTAGAACAAACTCAACTGCAGCAAGATCGGCCAGAGCACTGCCGACTGATTTATATAACGTAATTTCTTGTTGAGATTGACGACCTGAGTGAGTTTGAGAGCACAACTCGGTCAATTCAGCTTGGATTTGTTGTTCGGCAAATAGCCCTTGTTCAATCGGGATAAGTAAGTCTCCCGCTTCGGCTAAGACGTTAACTTTACTATCAACAAACACACTAGAACGTACTACCGTCGAAGTATCACATTCACGCTTATCTTTATCATGATTACCAATCAGATCGACATGTGTCCCAGGTTGAAGTTGAGTACCATCAAATAGCGCCCTATCTGATCCCGTTACGCAGGTAACGATGTCGATGTGTGCCAATGTACTGTTCACGTCATCCACCACTTCAACATCGAACTGATTTTCTATAGGGAGTGACTGATATTGATTGCTCGACAAAATGGTATCGATTGTCTGACGAGCTTTTTGCTTATCGCGCCCCCACACCAACACCTTTTTGATCGGACGGATAGCTGCATAAGCGTAAGCCATGTAGGGAGCAAGGTTCCCTGTACCACAAATCAGTAAGCGACTCGCATCCTTACGTGCTAAATAGTCAGCCGCCAATGCAGATGCCGCAGCAGTGCGCCAAAACGTCAGCACCTTGCCATCCAAGAGTGCCAATGGCTCACCATTAGCGCGATCAAAGGCTAAGATCTTTGAAGCGAGAGTGTCTTTTCCTTCCTGATAATTCTGCGGGAAATAAGTAAACGCTTTGACCGTAATAAGTGACTCACTCCAAGCAGGTAGCAAGGCAAACGCGTCGTAGCTGCCCTCCTCTAAAGGCATCACTCTGCGCTGAGGAATGGTCGATTGTTCCTGATAAGTCTGGCGCATCGAGTCAATCAAACCTTTCATCGTTAGACTTTTGACAATTTGCTGCGCATCGAGATTGATCATTGAATATTCCTTTTAAGGAGGCGAGCAATCTCGCCTCCACTTTAGAGCTTAGGGTTAGTTAAGAAGCCAAGTGTTGAACTCTTCATTCAGCTCATCGGCATAATCTGACCACCACTCATCATCAATCAAAAACGCGGTTTGGAAGTTATTAGGCGCTGTCGGCAAGCTGGCTAGGATCTCCGGGCTGATTTGCGCTGAAGATGATTTACGCGTAGGACCGTAAGCAACATATTTCGCTTGGTCAGCCAGTGGTTTGGTTCCCGAAGAAAACTTAATAAAGTCTAGAGCTTGCTCAAGGTTAGGACTGCCTTTAGGAATAGCCCAGCCATTCATATAGCCTAACTGATGATCCCAAATGATTTTGAACGGCTGACCCTCTTCTTGAGTGGCACTGTGAATACGGCCATTGAATGCAGACGCCATCACCACTTCTTTGTCTGCCAACATTTGTGGCGGCTGAGCTCCCGTTGTCCACCACACAACTTGTGGCTTAATGCTGTCTAACTTAGCAAAAGCACGAGCTCGACCTTCTGGACTTTCAAGAGTTTCATACACAGCTTCGGGTTTAACACCGTCAGCAATCAACGCCCACTCTAGGTTACCTTGTGGCATTTTCTGTAGAGCTCGGCGACCCGGAAACTGCTCAAGATCGAAGAGATCGGTCAGCTTTGATGGCACAGCCTTACCATTAAAGGCTTCTTCGTTGATGGTAAGTACCGTTGAAACCACGATGGTATTCACTGCACATTCATGGATTGCCCCTGGAATAAAATCTTCCTTCGCTGGCGTACCATCATCTCCGGCCGGTAAGATACTAGGATCAACGGTTTCCAATAAACCTTCCGCACAACCGCGGACAATGTCTGGCTTATCAAGTGATACTAAATCCCAACGGACATTATTCGCCTCTACCTGCGCTTTGATTTCTGCTAGACCACCACTGAAATCTTCAGACACCAATTCAACGCCTGTCTTTTCAACATAAGGTTTGTGGTACGCCTCTACTTGGCTTTTAGTAAAAGCGCCGCCCCATGATACGACCGTTAATTTGTCGCTCGCGTTGGCGATATTAATCGTTCCTAACAGCAGTCCTGAAACCATAAGTGCGAGTGGTGTCATCGTCTTTCTTGACATGATTTTTGCTCCTTGTTGTTGTCACATCGGGAGTGTTCCCGAAATTATTGGACGCCCAGATACTGCTGTAAGGCATCAAATCAAATCCGTTTTTTGAACTTAATTTTCATTAACTTTTAATTAACATAATGCGCTTGTATATTTTATACAATATTTAATTTTAAAAAATTTTAGCAAAAGCGATCTAGCGCAAATGGCGAAAGATCGACTATGGTTTCGCTCTCAGTATGAAGCTGAGAAATCAAAGCAGCCGTGATAGCCCCCTGCGTCAGACCAAGGTGTTGGTGACCAAACGCGAGTAGCACTTTGCCATTCAAAGCAGTATCGATTACAGGTAACGAATCAGGCAATGAGGGACGATTTCCCATCCAGCTTTCACCGACCGAGTCAAGTTCACATTCTGGTTTCAATAATCCTGTTGCTAACCCTTTAAGCATGTTGGCGCGCTGCATATTTGGTGGGGAATCGATGTCTGCATATTCGACCGTCCCTGCCAAACGTAGACCCGTCTCCATCGGCGTCATAATGAATTTTCTATCCGCTGAGCTAACGGGAAACGGCAAACAATTTTTCAGTTTTGGCACCATTAAATGGTAACCACGCTCGGCCTGAATCGGCACTTTAACTCCAGTAATTTTCTTTACTAGTGGGGCCGATTCTGCGCCTGTTGCGATAACGACTTTATCAAATTCATGGCTGAGCGACGGCGTCACGACGACGCCCAGTTCACCATCAAAAAATACGTCATCAACTTGTTCTTTAATCCATCGACCTTGCATTGACTCAAACACATCTGCCATCTCAATGCACATTCTATAAGGGTTTGAGGTATGTCCCGTATCAGGGAAAAACACCCCTTTTTTAACATTGGCTGATAAATAAGGGAGTTCATCACGTAGTCTCTCTTGCTCCCAGACTTGGCAATTCACCCCTTGCTCACGTAACCTGTTTAGTGTTGAGCGATAGCTATCAAACAGTGACTCGCTCTCAAAGGTCAACAATGAACCTTGCATGGTAATTAACTCCGATAATCCGACTTGCTCTAGCAGCTCAAACCAGTTTTCCATCGCGACGCGGTTTAACTCCGTCAGTGCTTGAGTGGCATGCTCTGAAGCCTTCTTTCTAGCCTTTAATAGAAACCGAACCATCCAAGGAAGCGTGCGGTGGACATCTTGAAATCGAACCGATACCGGACTGGTTGGCGACAGCAACATTTTAGGTAACTGGGGCAAGAGCGCAGGCGTTGCGAGAGGAAAAACTTGCTCCGTCGCAAAATGACCAGCGTTACCTTTAGAACACCCCTCTCCCACGCCACGCTTATCAAAAATGGTGACGTTCTCACCCGCTAACTGCAGCTTTAGTGCGATACATAATCCAATAACACCACCGCCAACCACGGCGATATTTTGTGGGATTGATGATTTCTTGTTCACCATTTATTTTGCTCCTTATCACGTTTCAAAAACAAAATTGTATAAAATATACTTAACATCACGATAACATCCAATTTCTCTACTTCAACCAATTTCTTATTCAAGGAGCGAGAAATGAGACAAGGAACCTTCTTCTGTATTGATGCACATACCTGTGGTAATCCGGTTCGATTAGTTGCAGGCGGCGTGCCTCCGCTAGAAGGAAAGACCATGAGCGATAAGCGCCAGTTTTTCCTCGAACACTATGATTGGATCCGTCAGTCGCTCATGTTTGAGCCTCGCGGTCATGCCATGATGTCAGGGTCCGTGGTACTGCCACCTTGTAGTGACAATGCCGATGCATCGATTCTGTTTATTGAAACCAGTGGCTGTTTACCGATGTGCGGCCACGGCACCATTGGAACTGTCACCTCTGCGTTAGAACACAAGCTGATCACCCCAAAAGAAGAAGGTCGATTAATCCTAGATGTACCTGCAGGACAGATTGAAGTGCACTATCAAAGAGACGGCGAAAAGGTCACCTCAGTAAAGATCTTTAACGTCCCTGCTTATCTTGCTCACCAAGATGTCACGGTTGAAGTTGAAGGGTTAGGCGAGATCACCGTTGATGTTTCTTATGGTGGCAACTACTACGTCATCGTCGATCCACAAGAAAATTACCAAGGACTAGAGCACTACACGTCCGATGAAATTTTAATGCTGAGCCCAAAAGTTCGCGAAGCGGTTTCTCAAGCGGTTGAGTGCATTCACCCTAACGATCCAACCGTTTGTGGCGTGTCGCATGTGCTTTGGACTGGCACGCCAACTCGCCCAGAATCTACCGCCAAGAACGCTGTGTTTTACGGAGAAAAAGCCCTCGACCGATCTCCTTGTGGTACAGGAACCAGCGCGCGTATGGCGCAATGGCATGCCAAAGGCAAACTCAAACAAGGAGAAGATTTTATCCATGAGAGCATCATTGGCAGTTTGTTCACCGGACGAATCGAAGGCATTACCGAGGTAAATGGTCGAGCAGCGATACTGCCAAGTATTGAAGGCTGGGCACAAGTCACGGGGCACAACACCATTTGGGTCGATGACCAAGACCCGTATGCGTACGGATTTGAACTGAAATAAACCCAATTAACCCCATATTTAGGAAACGTTATGAGTACTCGCCACACCTTTTACGCACTAAACCCAGCGACTGAGCAAACGCTAGCTGGCCAATTTGCCGAACACAATCAAGCCGACGTTAATCTTGCCGCCTCTGCTGCTCATGAAGTCGCAAAGTCATTTCGTCAAACATCGCCCAAGACTCGAAGCCTATTGCTACAAGCGATTGCAGATTGCCTTGAAGAGCAGCGAGAAGCGATCGTTGAACGAGCCAACCTAGAATCAGCCCTTCCACCAGCCAGGCTCAACGGGGAGCTAAGCCGTACAACTGCACAGCTAAGGCTCTTCGCTGACGTGGTAGAGGGCGGATTATGGCAAGAAGCGATTTTTGATACCGCTAATCCCAATCGAGAGCCACTTGCTAAACCCGATATTCGTCGCCAAAACATTGGTTTAGGCCCAGTCGCGGTATTTGGTGCTTCCAACTTCCCTCTCGCGTTTTCCACTGCCGGCGGTGATACCGCTTCGGCTCTCGCGGCGGGTTGCCCTGTGGTAGTGAAAGGCCACCCTGCTCACCCTGGCACCAGTGAAATCGTGGCAAAGTGCATTGCCAAAGCAATCGAAGCACAACAATTACCCCAAGCGATATTTACGCTGCTGCAAGGCACGAGCCACGAACTTGGCCAAGCCGTTGTCAGCCATCCAGCCATAAAAGCGGTTGGGTTCACAGGTTCGATTCATGGTGGCCGAGCCCTATTCGATCTAGCTCAGAGCCGCTCAGAACCAATCCCATTTTATGGTGAGTTAGGCGCTTCAAATCCTGTATTTATTCTTTCCCATCGCATGGCAGAACATGCGCAATCTCTGGCGGAAGAGTACATCCTTTCGATGAATATGGGTTGCGGGCAGTTTTGTACTAAACCTGCGGTCGTATTTGTGGCTAAAAGTAAAGCGAGTGAGGAATTCATTGCCACCGTTCGCCAAGGTATTAAGCAGCAGCCTGGGCAAACCATGCTGACTGGTGGAATTAAACATAACTATTTGGTCCAAAGCGAAGAAAGAGCCAGTCAAAGCGGCTTAACTCGTACTCAGTCTCAACCAGATAATGGTGTACCATCAATGCTGTTTGAAACCACCAGCGATGAGTGGCGTAATAATCCACAGTGGCAAGAAGAGATCTTTGGACCACAGTCGATCATCGTAGTGTGTGAAGATGACCAAGATATGCTGCAACTGAGCACAAACTTGGCTGGAAGCTTAACTGCAACCATCCATGCCGAAGAACCAGACTACCCTATTGCTTCTCGACTGCTTGATGAACTTGAAGAGGTCGCAGGTCGTATCGTCTTTAATGGCTGGCCTACCGGTGTTGAAGTCAGTTATGCCATGGTGCACGGCGGTCCTTACCCAGCTTCAACTATGCCAGCCAGTACCTCTGTTGGTGCTGAGGCAATCAAACGTTGGTTAAGACCGGTTGCCTATCAATCAGTACCAGAAGCCCTTTTACCCGACGCCCTTAAATCACAAAACCCGCTCAGTGTTCGCCAATCGGTGGATGGGAAATAGGCTTAATAAGGCCAAAAACAATACAGCCTGCTACATTGAGCAGGCTGTTTCTTAGATCAAACCGATTAGGTTTTCACTGGTATATTACCAACCGTAGTAGCTCTTTTGAGCGTAACAAGTCGACGTTTTTAGATTATCAGGGCTTTGATCGTTAACCTTAACTGACCAAACGTTGGTTGAATCTTGAACGGTAGGAACCTGAATACCATTGATACTCGCATTCATATACTTAGCATAGGCATTGTAGTATGAAGCACGTTGAGTTGGACCAGTATGGTAAGACGCAGCCTTATTACACTCTAATCCACCGTTCACAATGTTAGTCACTGTGCCTAAACGGTAGGAGATAACAGCCTCATCGTAAGACTCACCTTCAGCCGTAACAATACTGCCGCCATCATTACGTTGTGGTAACCCTAACTCTTGGCTACTGCTTGAGACGTGAGTGATGTTACCCATCATGACATCATGCGATGATGGTTTTGCACCTTGCGGCGTCATCCAGAACCAAATACCCGATAAGATCGATAAATCCCCTTGGTTTGCGACATAATCTGGACGTTTCAACAAGGTATCACGTTCAGTGATCAAATCACGCATCATGCCATTGTCATACAACCAGTAGCTAAACGCACCATAGTTATAGTTCCAAGACAGCTGAATAATACCTCGACCATAGTAAGAGCGCCCTTCAGCTGGTGGGTAAGCGGTAGAGCCAGCATCAACATAGTTAATTGCCGGGCTAGTACCGTCAGGGTTAGTTGAGTATCCCACTTCTTCAACCCAGTAAAGTGCACCTTTCCAAACAATGCCAGCGTCTTTATCGTTCACGATCCATGGCGCGGGAGCATTGTCCCACGAGCCAGAAGTCTCTCGCGATGATTTCGCCCAAAAGCTTGTAAATTCTAGAGCTTGCTGAGACTTAGTCCCTTCATTCAGGAACTGTTTGTAGCCTTTACTTTCCGCCCACGTATTGTACTCCAGTACCGCACGCTTGAATGCGTCTAGATTAAATGTATCTTTAGAACCATCAGCGAGAGCAAATGGAGGTTGGTTACGAGCTCCCCCTCCCATGTTGTAGCGACCAGAACGCATAGGGAAGAACCAATCCCAATGTTCGTTAGTTAGCTCACTCAAGAATTCATAGCCATCGGCTGGCAGGTCGGTAGGTGGATCAATAACAGGAGTCTCTGGGTCTGGTGTTACCGGCACTTCCGGTTCTGGATCTGGAGTAACAGGTAACTCAGGTTCAGGCGTGACTGGCACTTCTGGCTCAGGTTCCGGAACCACTCCATCAACAACTTGCCAAGGGGTTTCCCAATCCTGCAGCGTTCCACCACTAGATACCGTCAGCACTGGCTTGTCACCTTTCGTCCAGTATCTTGCTTCAAACAATAACGTTGAGCCGTCAATCGTATAGCTGACTCTGTCCCCAGCAACATAAGCCGTTGTCGAGTTCCAAAATTCACCTGGTAATTCTGGATCTGGAGTAACCGGGATTTCTGGCTCTGGCTCTGGCTCTGGCTCTGGCTCTGGCTCTGGAATGATTGGTAGTTCCGGCTCTGGGTCCGGTGTAACAGGAGTTTCAGGATCTGTTGTCTCCGGTGGTTCTGGATCAGGGTCAGGAGTCACTGGCGGAGTCACATCATCAGAGACCCCATCGATTTGGGTCCACGGCGTTTCCCAATCTTGAACCGTTCCACCATTCGAAACAGTCAGGGCTGGTTCACTACCTTGAGTCCAGTATTTAGCTTCGAAATAAAGCTCCTCTCCATTGATCGAATGCTTTACTTGATCCCCCGCGTTGTAAGCCGACGAACTGAGCCAATTATTCACAGTCACGGATTCAGGCAAATAGTGGCCTAAAATATCAGTTTCGCTAACCAACTCCCATGCTCCATTTCCGTCGGTAAAACTTGGCGATTCACCTTTCACCCACCACTTATTCTTGAATACCCCCCAGCGTTGGCCATCGGTAAACTTTACGCTCGAATCTGCATGTTCATACGTTTTATTAACATCAAACACAGGTAGTTGGTCCCAACCAGAATAGATTTCACGTTGCGCTGCTTGTTTCGCAAAGATTCTCTCATTACTCAGGCTATGGTTGTACACAGCTATCGATTCTACGTTAGGTACCGTTTTACTGCTTGGGGCAGTATTTGGTAACGCATATGCGCCCGTAGAAATAAGCCCCGTAGCTATCAGTGTTAACGTCAATTTATTCAGACTTAAGTTTTTGTTTTCCATGCTTAAACTCCCTATAAACCTAAGATTGTGGAGAGTTAACTATATTGGCCAGCGCAGTACATAGGCACAGAAATTAATCAATTGGAGTGATATGACGAAACTGAGAGCGATATATGGAAGCAGCCTAACAAAGAGCATGAATTATAATGATTGATAAACGCACTCCGGCGCAAAAAAATTCATTTAATTGACATTATACTCAGCAACAACTAATTCTTAATAAGCAATCAATTTCTTATTGCAAGCTGAAACAATGTCAGGAGAGCGCTATGGATAGCAATATTCAGTTTTACGAACCGGAAGACGCCTACGGATTTCTTTCCAATTTTTTCCATTCTCCAATTAACATCGATGGTCAGACTTGGCCTACAAGTGAGCATTACTACCAAGCACAGAAGTTCGTTGATCCAGAGATCTATGGCCAAATTCAACACAGTAAAACGCCAGATCGCGCATTTGAGCTAAGTCGTGAGTTTAAACAAAAAGAACGAACTGACTGGCTCGATATTCGACTCGATGTGATGCGCTTTATCGTCACAGAAAAGTTTAGCCAGAACCCATTATTGGCGTTTAAATTGATCGAAACTGGCGAGGCAACCCTCACTGAGCATTCACATAAGGATGCTTTTTGGGGCGATGGGGAAGATGGGCAAGGTAACAATCACCTCGGCAAGATTTTAATGTCTGTGCGTCAACGGTTGCAAAACAGTACCCCTTACAACCTAATTCAATTTGTTGATAAAGCTAAGCTGCCAACCAAATGGGGCACCTTTGAAATGCACGGTTTTATTGAACGTGAAACAGGTAAAGAACACTTAGCGCTGGTCTACGGTGATATCTCTTCCGTGGAAGCGCCGTTGATTCGCCTACATTCCGAATGCTTAACCGGTGATGCATTGTTTAGTACTCGTTGTGACTGCGGCTTCCAACTCGATAGAGCTCTGCAAAACATCACCGACGAAGGTGCGGGCGTTTTACTCTACTTACGTCAGGAAGGTCGTGGTATTGGGTTGATCAACAAAATTCGAGCTTATCACTTGCAAGATAAAGGCGCCGATACCGTTGAGGCCAACGAGCAATTAGGCTTTGCCGCCGACATGAGAGACTACCGATTTTGTCGAGGAATGCTCAGCTATCTAGGCATCGATACTGTACGCCTGATGACCAATAACCCACGTAAGGTGAAAGCGCTAGAGCAAGCTGAGATTGTTATCCAAGAGCGAGTGCCACTGCAGGAAGGCATTAATACCAATAACCAGTTCTACCTTGAAACCAAAGCCGCTAAGCTAGGCCATCTTTTTGATCGCCAGTTTATTAAGCAATAAAGTCTTTTGAATAAATGAGAGCCTTGACGATTCAGGCTCTCATTGCTGCCTAAAACCTGACACAAGCTCACTCTCAGCATTACCAACTATTGACCTATCCCCCAAAAAACAGCCCACTGGCACGTTGTTCATTCACATTCTCCGACAAAATAGTATATTGAATACAATATTGAAGACGTACTACTGGAGACTTGGATGTCACAACCTGTTTTTAAAACTCGAACCCAATTAGTCGAAGAAGCGATTCGAACTAAAATTCTCAAAGGGGAGTTGAAAACTGGTCAGCCTTTGCGCCAAGACGCACTGGCTAAAGAGTTTAACGTTAGCCGTATCCCCGTTCGCGAAGCCTTAATGCAGCTAGAAGCACAAGGATTGGTCAGCTTTGAAGCTCATAAAGGAGCAACGGTTACCGAACTCTCCCCAGACAAGATTGACGAGTTGTTTGAGCTAAGAGCAGTGGTTGAGTGCCACATTTTGGAGCGCGCGATTCAAAAGATGACTGACGAAGACCTCGCCAAAGCTAACGCCATTCGCGAACGCTTTGATGACGTGGTAAGTCGAGGTGATGAAGTCGAAGAGTGGAGCAACTACAACTATGAGCTGCATAAAGCGCTCTACGCTCCTGCTGATATGCCAGAGACCATGGACGTCATCTATAACCTCAACACCAAGTGTGACCGCTATATTCGTATGCAGTTATTGTTTACCGAAGGCACTGTCAAAGCGGACAAAGAGCACCAAGCGCTACTGGAAATGTGTCAGAATCGTGATATCGAAGGTGCGAAATATATGCTTAAGAAACACATTCTTGAAGCGGGGGCCGCCATTCGCGATTTGTTGCTAGAACGCCATAACGACCCATCCTAATGGAGTAGCCCGTATGCATATTGGTCCTGAGTTTTTATTAGCCGCAATTCGCCTTAAGATCAAAGAAGAAGGCTTATGCTACAGTGCTTTGTCTGAGAAAACGGGTATTCCACTCTCTACGATAAAGCGGCATTTGCATAACCCTTCCCTTGGGCTAGATAAGATCCTCATCTATACCAATCACCTCAATACGGATCTAAAAGAGCTGTCCGAGATTGCAATTCAAATCCAGCGTGATAACGAACAGTTCTTATCTGGTGAGCAAAATGCCTTATTCGTTGAACATCCTTATCTACTCGACTTTATCTACCTTGTTACCTCTTGTAATCTGACTCCTGAAGAAGTGGCGCAAACGTACCAGCTCTCTGAAACCAGTTTACGCTTTTATCTCAGCATTGCCGAAGTGCTCGGTTACATCGAAAACCTCGGCGACAAAGTGTTCTACCGCTCAGGGCGTCGCTTCATTATGGAAGAAGGCACCGCCCTAGACACACTGTTTAAGCGCCGATTTGAACAAATTTCGATGGCAGATAACACGCTCTCTCAGGTTTGCCATGCGCGGGTTAGATTAACACCCGAGCAAAGGTTAAAGCTTGAACAAGAAGTAGATCAGAAAATAGGCGAGATGCATGCGGCCAATAGCGCTAATGGTACAGGTGAGTTAACGAATGTACTTTTCCGCAATATTCCGGGCCAACAAATCTTTTTTTCTGATGGCCTACCAGAAATCAATGGAGAGCTTCTCAAACAAGTCTCCGCACGTTTTCGCAGCACCTAGTCTATTGATAAATAGCCGCTGTGATCTGACAGCGGTTTCAATACATTTGGCTGACTAAATTTTATTCAGTCTCAAAAACTAAGACCGCTGGTCTCTGCTTCTGCCACCTTGTTGCAAACATGTTAAATAGTGTTTGTTTGAGCATTTTATACAATATACATTCACCTCATCCCTAGTGGTGAAATGTCGGTTAATACCAAACCGTTCATGGCGTTAACCTCCCCTCCCATTTCGCCATAGGGTCACTCCTATAAGGAAATAACGAGGAAGCTATGAAAGCAAAAAAACTGATCGCATTAAGTGCTATTGCTGCGGCATTTATGGCAGGCAATACCATCGCGAAGCCCTACCCGGCAGGAACACAACTGGCAGACAAACAAGAAATCGTGCTTAACAACGGCGCTGAGGTCACATCGATTGATCCAGCAAAACAAGCTGCAGAGCCAGCCTTCAACTTAGGTCGCGACCTATTTGAAGGACTAACGATTCAAGATAAACAAGGTAAAACCATTCCCGGGATTGCTGAAAGTTGGCAGGCTAATGACAACAATACCGTCTACACCTTCAAACTACGTCAATCACAATGGTCGAATGGTGACCCTCTGACAGCAGAGGATTTTGTCTACAGTTGGAAACGCTTAATCGATCCAGAAACTGCTTCCCCTTATGCGTGGTTTGCAGCCATTCCTGGCATCAAAAACTCTAACAAAATCATGAAAGGAGAAGCATCAGCTGAGTCATTAGGCGTTCGTGCTATTGACGACCATACCTTTGAAGTAACGCTTGAGAAGCCAGTTCCTTTTTTCATCAAACTGCTTAGCCACCCTGTGCTAGCGCCTGTTCACCAAGCGACCATCGAAAAACATGGCAACGCATGGACGCAACCACAAAACATCGTCACCAATGGCGCCTTCACCGTTTCAAACTGGAAAGTGAATGAAAAGATGGTGATGGTCAAAAATGACAAGTATTGGGATGCGGACAACGTTGTCTTAGAGAAAGTGACTTGGCTACCGATTGGCGATGCAAACGTCGCTCTTAACCGATACCTAGCAGGCGAAATTGACCAAGCGCTTTCTATCCCTTCCGCGCAAAAGAACAAATTGCTTAAGAAGTTCCCAGAGCAAGTGGCTGACACCAGTGCCTCGCTTGGCTCAACCTTCTATTACCTAAATACGGAAAAAGGGCCAACCCAAGACCTTCGTGTACGTCAGGCACTTTCTTACTCGATCGACCGTAACATCATCACTAAGGCAATTGCCAAAAATGGCGGCATTCCAATGTTCACTCTAGTGCCACCGCAAACCGATGGCTTTAAGACTCACACACCAGAGTTCGCGACTTGGGAGCAAGCTAAACGCAACCAACAAGCACAAGCGCTACTCACAGAAGCTGGTTACAACGCATCGAACCCTCTTAAGCTGACGTTTACTGTTCCGACGTTTTCAAAAGACGTGAAAATGGCAACGGCTATGGCTGGTATGTGGAAAAGCGTGCTAGGTGCACAGATCGAAATCAAACAGCTTGAGCCTAAAGTATTCTATGCATTGAAAGATCCGGGCAACATCAGCCGTGGCGGTTGGACTGCTGATTACAATGAAGCATCAACTTGGTTAGACATCTTCGTTTCAACAGGCGAATACAACGACTCCAAGTATGACAACCCTGAGTACGATCGCTTAATGGCAGAGTCAAAAAGCCTCAGTGACCCATCAGCAGAGTACATTGCCGCAGAGAAATTGCTTATCGAAGATATGGCTATCATCCCTATGTATCGCAATGGTAACGATCAATACCTGATTAAAGCGCACGTAGGTGGCTATGAGCGCACCAACCCAGAATCTTCATACTACCGCAAAAACGTTTACGTTATGGCCCGTTAATTGGGACGGTTTGCCCGCACCTCGAAGTCCTCGTAGGTTGCGGGCTTTTTTCTAAGGAAAGGATAGGTCATGTTGCTGTATATTCTTCGCCGCTTGCTGATTGCAGTGCCTACGCTGTTGTTTATCGCGCTAGTCTCATTTTGGCTGATGCACATCGCACCCGGTGGCCCCTTCGATATGGAGCGCCCAATGCCAGAAGTGGTACGCGCCAATATTGAAGCTAAGTTCCATCTTAACGAACCTTTTATCATTCAGTTTTTTATCTACATTGGTAACTTCATTCAAGGCGATTTAGGGCCAAGCTTTGTTTATCAAGATTTTAGTGTTACCGAGTTAGTCAGCCAGTCATGGCCTGTTTCGGCTGTACTTGGCGTGATTTCATTTTGTATTTCCGTACCGTTAGGCATGGTACTGGGCACCATTGCTGCACTTAATCGTAATGGCAAGCTCGACTACTTACTGATGTCACTTTCAATGACCGGCGTAGTGATCCCCGCGTTTGTATTGGCACCTGTATTAGTCACGATCTTCTCTATCCATTTAGGCTGGCTACCTGCTGGTGGCTGGGAAGGTGGCAAGCTGGCCTTTCTGGTTCTCCCGGTGCTCAGTCTTGCCATTGGTTCAGTCGCGAGTATCGCTCGTGTTATGCGCGGCGCCATGATCGAAACGCTCAATCAACCCTATATTCGCACAGCCAAAGCCAAAGGCCTTTCCACCAGCTACATATTATTCCATCACGCACTGCGTCCATCTCTGATCCCAATTATTGCCATGCTTGGCCCAAGCTTTGTTGCCGTGGTGACCGGTTCCGTGATTATCGACATTTTCTTTAGCACAGGCGGAATGGGACAGCATTTTGTCTCTGGCGCGCTTAACCGTGACTACGGCTTAGTCATGGGCATTACTTTGATCGTCGCAGCACTAACGATCTTCTTTAACTTGGTGGTCGACATTCTTTATACCGTCATCGACCCGCGCATTCGTGTTTAGGAGGTAGCGAATGTTAACCAAACAAATTGATGCTAAGGAGCTGGCAGACCAAATGAGCTCCAACATTGAAGCAGTTGAAGGTCGAAGCCTATGGCAAGATGCATGGGCGCGATTTCGTAAAAATCGCGCTGCGATGACCTCAATCTATGTCTTAATGTTCATTGTTTTATGCATTGTTTTTGGCCCTCATTTGGCTTCTTTCGGTCATGATGAGATTGACTGGAACGTGGTCGCCGATCCTTATGAACTCGGCAAACCATCAATCAGCTCCGGTCACTATTTTGGTACCGATGACCTCGGCCAAGATATCTTCGCCCGAACTATGCAAGGTGGCCGGCTCTCTATCATGGTTGGATTTATGGGCGCATTGGTTGCCGTAGTTATTGGTACCGCTTGGGGCGCGCTCTCTGGCTACCTTGGCGGCATGGTTGATAGCACCATGATGCGCATTATTGAAGTGCTCGACTCTGTTCCTTTTATGTTCTTGGTGATCCTATTTGTCACTCTATTTGGCAACAATATCTATCTCATTTTCGTTGTGATAGGCATGGTCTCTTGGCTTGGCATCGCCCGAGTAGTACGTGGCGTCACCTTCAGCATTAAGAAGCGCGAATTCATTGAAGCGGCCCATTCGATTGGGGTCTCTCGACTGACCATTGTTCGTCGCCATGTATTGCCTAACGTACTTGGCATCGTGATGGTTTACTCGTCGCTGATGGTACCTGGCTTCATCATGTTTGAGTCCTTCCTAAGCTTCTTAGGCCTAGGGGTTCAGCCGCCTGATACTAGCTGGGGCATTCTAATCGCCGAAGGGGCGAAAACCATTGATGTCGCCCTATGGCAGTTAGTGTTCCCGTCCATCTTTCTTGTCGCCACGCTGTTTTGCTTTAACTTTATTGGTGACGGCTTACGTGACGCACTTGATCCGAAAGATCGCTAAGGAGTAGTGATGAGTATTCTTTCAATAAACAATATGAACGTACGCTTTCAAACCCCTGACGGTTTGGTCCAAGCGGTTAGCGATCTTTCTTACTCAATCAAGCAAGGTGAAACGCTCGGTATTGTCGGCGAGTCTGGTTCAGGCAAAAGCCAATCGGTGTTCGCGTTGATGGGGTTAACCGCAGACAACGGCGTGGTGACAGGTGAAGCCAATTTCCACGGTGAAAACCTCCTCACAATGTCGAAAAAACAGCTCAATCACATTCGCGCCGAGAAGATTGGCATGATCTTCCAAGACCCAATGACCTCGCTTAACCCATTTATGAAAGTCGGTAAGCAGTTGGCAGAAGTACTGATGATCCACAAAGGTATGTCGAAGCGAGAAGCAGAAAACGAAGCGATTGCGATGCTTGATGCGGTACGTATTCCCTCTGCGGCGACTCGTATGGCTCAGTATCCACATGAAATGTCGGGCGGCATGCGCCAACGCGTGATGATTGCCATGGCACTGCTGTGTAAACCAGAGCTGCTTATTGCCGATGAACCCACCACTGCCCTTGATGTGACGGTGCAAGCGCAAATCTTAACTTTACTGCGTGAGCTTCAGGCTGAATTTAACACGGCAATTTTGCTGATCACCCACGATATGGGCGTGGTCGCGGAAATGTGTGACCGAGTCTTAGTCATGTATGGCGGAAGAAAAATGGAAGAGGCCGATACCGATTCAATCTTTGATTCTCCCGCTCACCCGTATACCCAAGGCTTACTGAAAGCGATTCCTTCTATTACTGAGGATATGGATAGGCTGCCGACCATTCCGGGCAATCCACCAAGTGCATTGATTCACAATAAAGGCTGTCCGTTTAAAGAGCGTTGTGGGAACTATAGAGCGGAATGCAGTGCAACTGTGCCTCCGTTTCGTTCGCTTTCTCATCGCCAAGGTCTTGCATGTCATGTCAACGCACCAACGACCATCGCCAATATTGCCCGCTCAGCATAGGAGGACATATGACAAAACCAGAAATATTGCTTTCAGCACGCGATCTTAAAGTCCACTTTGCTATCAACAAGCATATCCTGCCGAGTAAACGTAAAGTGGTTAAAGCGGTCGATGGCATTGACCTAGATGTATACCGTGGTGAAACCCTTGGTATTGTGGGTGAATCTGGCTGCGGAAAATCAACACTCGCACGTGGTTTATTACGCCTAATCGAGCCCACTGATGGACAATTGCATTGGAAAGGCGAGAATATGCGCGCCCTTGGAAAGCAACAATTAGCCCAGCGCCGCCGTGAGTTCCAAATGGTGTTCCAAGATCCATCCGCTTGTTTAAATCCGCGCCTGACAATTGCCGAATGCATCGCCGAGCCGTTGCTGACCCATGAACCACAATTGACGCGCAAAGGGGTAGAGGGCCGAGTCATCGCTATGATGGATAAAGTCGGCTTACTCGCAAGCCAACGTAACCGCTATCCCCATGAATTTTCTGGCGGACAGTGTCAGCGTGTTGGGATCGCTCGCGCACTGATTCTCAAGCCAGATTTAGTCGTGTGTGATGAGCCTGTCAGCGCGCTGGATGTCTCCATTCAAGCTCAAGTGATCAATCTGCTTGATGACCTTAAACAAGAGATGGGACTAACACTGGTGATGATCGCCCACGATCTTAGCGTGGTTCGTCATATCAGTGATCGTGTCATGGTCATGTACTTAGGTAAACCGATGGAAGTAGGACGCTACGACAGAGTCTTCGACGATGCGCGGCACCCGTATACCAAAGCGCTGTTGTCTGCGGTACCAATCGCTCATCCAACGTTAGCGCGTAATCGGGATATTCAATTATTGCCGGGAGATTTACCTTCACCACTGAATCCACCCAGTGGCTGTGTCTTCCGCACTCGTTGCCCAAGTGCCACAGAGCTATGCGGCGCACAAAAACCAACTAAGAGTGGTCACAATGATCACCATATTTTCTGTACACATACTTTGCTAGGAAGCCCACAATTATGACAATCACCACGGTTCCACAACGCCTTGATGCTTTACGAGAAGGCATGAACCAGTACGAGTTGGATGCGTATATCGTCACCAACAACGATCCTCATGCGAGTGAATATTCTGCTGATTACTGGCTAGCTCGCCAATGGGTTTCCGGTTTTACAGGCTCGGCAGGAGATGTCGTCGTTACCAAACATGGCGGCGGTCTATGGACAGATGGCCGTTACTATATTCAAGGCGCTGAGCAGCTTGAAGGCTCTGGGCTAGAGCTATTTAAAGCGAGGCTACCAGAAACCCCAACCATCGCAGAGTGGCTAGCTGAAACGCTACCGGAAAACTCCGCCGTGGGTGTCGATGGCCGCAGCATCAGCCAGCAGTTTTATACCGAGCTTAAAGCGGCGTTTGCCGACAAATCGATACAAATTGTTCTTGACCAAGACCTAATCTCACCGATATGGCATGACCGCCCAGCAAGACCATCTGCGCCTTTGTTCAACCACCCGATCAGCGTTGCCGGATTCAGTGCATCACAAAAAGTAGCCCAGATCCGTGAGTTCCTTACTGAGCAATCTGCAGACGCTCTGCTTATCAGCACCCTTGATGACGTAATGTGGACACTCAACATTCGTGGTGGCGACACCGCTTACTGCCCGATTTCTGAAGGCTATTTACTGATAGATCATACCAGTAGTCGCCTGTTCATTGATCAAAGAAAGTTAACTCACACCGTGAGTCTGGAGCTCGAACAGCATCAGATTCACATCCATGATTACGAACACCTTAATACAGCGCTAAACCTGATAGATAAAGGATCTTCACTTATCTACACAGCAAAAAACAGCGACAGTCTACTTATCAGTCAAGTGAAATCAGAGCTCACCCTTATCGATAAGCCCTGCCCTATCACTTTAATCAAAGCGCAGAAGAATCCCACCGAGCTTAGTAGTCTTGAAGAAACCCTTCGTCAAGACGGCGCCGCTGTGGTCAAGTTCATGAAGTGGCTCGATGAACAAGTCCCTAGCGGCAATGTTACCGAGCTGAGTGCTGAGCAAACACTAATGGGTTATCGAAAGCAAATCGATGGCTACATTGGTGATAGCTTTAGAACCATCGCGGGTTACGCTGAACATGGCGCCAAGATGCACTACGCCGCCAACGAAGAGAGCAGCTACGCTGTTGGTGAAGCTCATTTCTTGTTAGTCGATTCTGGCGGTCAATACCCAGGAGGTACGACAGATATTACCCGTACCTTCCACTTTGGCATGCCAAGCCAGCAAGAAAAAAGCGACTACACCTTAGTGCTAAAAGCAGTCATTCGCCTGACCCAAGCGCGATTTATGAAAGGCTCAACCGGCGCTAATCTCGACATTATGGCGCGTGGCGTCCTTTGGCAACATGGTATTGACTACAAGTGTGGCACTGGGCATGGAGTTGGTATTTGCTTGAATGTTCACGAAGGGCCACAGAACTTCTCACAAAATCCACGCGAAGTCGCTTTGCTACCGGGAATGGTGATAACGAATGAGCCGGGAGTGTATCGTGAAGGTATTCACGGCGTTCGCATCGAAAACATCATGAAAGTGGTTGAGATCGAAGAGAATGAATTCGGTACTTTCTACGGTTTTGAAACCATCACCCTTGCTCCGATTGCTACAGCCATGATTGATAAGTCGATGCTAGACGCAAGCGAAATTGCGTGGCTCAACAACTATCATCAACAGTGTCTAAGCGAGCTTTCCCCTTATCTTTCGGCTCAGGAGTGTGAGTGGCTGACTAAAGCAACTCAACCAATATAAATCTCCTTTTGTTGTGTTTACAACTTAAGTTTTGCCGGCCTTTGGGTCGGCTTTTTTATACCTTGAGAAAGCTCATCGTTAACGACTGGTCGCTAAAAAAGGGAACAATCGCCCCCTCTTTAAATAATCACTTGTATATCTTCGATTTATTGACGAAGAAGTTTTCATTGAGATACTTAGCAATTGGCACAAATGCCGAATTAGAAAAGTTAGGTGCGTCATTCGCACCAGAGCCTGCCGTTAGACCATCTGTTGTTTCCAACTTACTCGATGGCGTAGAGCTCCATTCCGCACTGGTCTTGTGCTTGCCAGTCAGCATGTATTCATAGACCACACCAAAGCTAGCACCTGGGTTTAGGTTAGCTGCAATATCATGAATTTCATCGAATTTTCCGTTGCTCTCATCAATCCCATCACTCGAGTCTTCATCACAATCGGTATCTGTGCCTTTAACTCGTGGCGTAGTAACATGGCCATTACCGTAATTGCATTCGTTGTAATAGAGTGAACTGTCATAATTAATCAGTGCGATATGATCGTCGTAGGCGTTCTTCAACTTCATGCCTAATTGGTGGTTATCGTCACCATCAATATAGTAATCAAACAATTGCATCAACTTTTGATAAGCCGTAGTGGTCAGTGTTTCGTCTTTACCACCAATATCGGTATAGATTAACTCGATACCTTCAAGGGTCGAACTGCTATCAGCAAAGTCAGAAAGCCCAAAGATAAACTCTTCGTCCAGCGTACTACCGTTAGGTTCGCCATTCGTTACGCCAATAACCACAGTGCGGTTCGCAAACCTCTGATTAACTTCTTTAGACGCCATATGCAGGAAGTCAGCAATTTGCTTAGTTACCGTTTCGTGCTGCTTCTGTGTTGCTGTATTCATCGGCAAAACATAGATGCCATCTTCAAATGCGCAGTTGGCGACATCAACAGACTGAGAGATCTCCACACCATAACTCTTTTGATAGCAATCAAGTTTGCTATAGACCTGAGCATTAGATGTTGCAGGCTTAGTATTGGTTGATGAATCGTCATCACAAGCAGTCACTGCCAATAACAGCGGGAGAACTAAAGATAGATGGCGTTTGTTCATAGACTTTGGCCTTAAAATAACGAGCTCTTTGGAGCTACTAAATACAGATAAAAAGGTCGGGCGTCCTTGCCCTATGCAAAACAGAAAAAGCAGAAAATTACCTTTCACAATGAATTGCCGTGTTGTTGCCACAAATCATAACAACCAGTACTTTGCTTGTGTGTAAGCTGACGTAAGCCCATGTAAGGAAGCAGCCGAAGAGGAAGGATAAATAAGAGAAAAGCCAGTAACGATTTACAATGTAAACCCATTACTGGCTTTGGTGTTAGAAGGTGTTACGCGTAAAAATTACTGACGACAACTCTCGGTATCAAAGTCGACCGCAATCGCGGCATTTTCAAAATCACCAGACACTTTCAGATAGCCCCAGTAATTCGCTTGACGTCCAATGGTAATACACTCGTTTGTGCCCGGATTATCAGACCAGCCATGTAGATTAGAGCCTTGGTCATTCGGCCAACCATAGTTACTGTATTGCAGCTTAAGTTCACCAGAACCATTGCCTGCGGTGATCGCCATTGAAGAGTATTGATCAACCCCTTCAATACTTAACCAGATAACGGATTGAGAGGCTAAACATGCTGGTTCTGAAGCAATCAAACGACCCTCACTGATTTTGCCTTGTACAACACAGTCACTCGGTAGGCCAATAACCCCTTCAGAGCCGCTAATCGTAATCGCTGTGGTGGTCGTTCCCGTATGACCATCATTGTCCGTGACGGTTAAGCGGACCGTGTAGCTCCCTGCACTTGTGAATTGGTGCGTCGGATTGGCCGATGTGTTGGTCGAGCCGTCACCGAAGTCCCATAGGTATTGGGTAATTTCGCCGTCTTGATCTTGGCTACCTGCACTGCTGAATGAAATGGATTCATTGACTTTACCTTGATTGACTGTGTTAATGACTGCCGTTGGTCTGCCCGTCTGCCCATTAACTAATTGTTGCTGCCACTGTTCGAACTCGCTTTGATACTGCGTCGCCCATTGAGTGATAATCACCTTATACTCGCCCCAATTGCCTGCGCGCGTTTCCACTAGCATGTGGTTAACATCATCCATATGACGCTCAAACATGAAACGAACCGCTAAATAGCCCCAGCGATAGATACGGTCGACATCAAAACCGTCATAAGTGGTTTCAAAGATCTCTTGCAGCGTATAGGTTGAACCATCGAGAATCGTGTCGAGCGCACGCTGGTTGTTGTTTTCATTGGCGACGTATTCAGCGACCCCTTCACTCCACCACACGACTTTTTCAGTTGGATGACCAAAGCCACCATACATATCAAATCGACCATCAAGGTAGTGCACGTACTCGTGCTCTAAGTTCCATACAAAATGGTCAGCATTGGCATAGGAAGCCTCATAAGCAATAAAGTTAGGAATGTTACCTGGCGTCGCAGGATCCCCCTCTAGATACATCCCGCCATTATTGGTATTGATATCGAAGATAGGCCCGCCGTATTTACCGTAATCGTCACTGCTATCAAAAATGTTCACTTGCAGCTGAGTGTTGTGGTCATCGGCGACGGGTTGATTACCTGTCTCTAGGCGAGTATGGAAGTAGCCTTCTTCATAACCCATTTTGTCACACGCAGCTTGATGCTGAGCCTGCGTCATATTCTGCGATAGAATGCGAATGGTAGGGCTACAAGTGTAGCTTTGCGCCAATACCAGCGATTTCAACTGTTGATCAAAGTTGCAGATACCGAACTCTGAGCATTGCCCGTAATAAGAAGCCGTATCGGCAGTCGCAAGCCAAATACTGTCACCAGTACCGTACATTTCATATTGGCTGAATATGTTCTGTACCTTTGCTTTAACGCTAGCTTCTATCGGTGCGTTTTTATATTGCAGCAATCGACCAAGCTCTCGACCCGCATTCGCTGCCATAAATTCATCGCCTCGACCAAGCGCATCTCTGTTCGCCGCGAAACTGCCTAGAGCGTCAACCAACGCGGTCTGCGAACCTATACGCTGGACGTATTCATCATTCCACTGACCGCCAAAGAGAATCGTAAACACACCATTAACCGCATTTCTCATATACCATTGCTGGGCATAATCACCGTTCCAACGTGTCAGCCATTGGGTAACCACGTCGAGGTACTCATGCTGTAGACCGGCGCTATCCATTGAGATAATAACTTCACTAAGCACCTTGCCGTGTGCATCGCTATTTTCATAGAACGCACTGCTCGCGACAAACGCATCAATCGCTTCTTTAACTGCTGGTTGAACCCAAGAAACAAAACTTAACTTGTCATTGTAGAACTCAGCGTAATAACCAGCCCTTAAGTAAAGAAACAGCGCTTCAAGCTCATCACTGCCCCCTCCTTGGTAAGTTTTGGCTAACGATGTCGTGTGTTTGGCAACATCGTGCATATTAGCCGATGCGAAAGCACTCTCTTGAATTCGGCTTTCTGCAGAGAATAATTCATTGACGCAATCACTTCCCTGACCTGTTATCGCCGCGATTAAGCTACTACTGCTTGACGTTGCAAATGCCTCAACATCACAAACCATCGCTTCTTCCGCTGACATGACAGATAGTGTCCGCATCATCGGCTCTGGCTTTTGTGCCAATTGTTTGGTTGGAGCATACTCCGGAGTGCTATCTTCCACACCATGATGAAGATCATGTTCATGGATTGGTGATCGGTCGACTACTTGCGGGACAGGTTCACTAAGCGCATGAGCACTTAGGCTAATAATCGCGCCTGCTACAGCGACTGCTAACTTCTTAAGTTCCATCTTAACTCTACTTATCTTTGATAGTTCAAATGAGGATTGTCTTCTTGACCAACGCAACTTTGCGTTCACCTCAATCTAGTCTCCAAGCGACTCACAATGAAACATTTCATTAACATTTAATTTTTAAGTCTCAGTTAGTAAGACGGATGGATTCGAGAAATAGGACTGACTTTCAAAATAGGTATAAGTGGAGACCATCGGCAATTATTCAGAAAACAGCTACAACTCATAAACTCTGCGACTCAAACTGCCTCAGCCATAGTGTAAGAATTGCCTCAATTTCACCGTTTTCCTTACTCTATGCGCTTTGTGTCTCATTTTTTGACCAACCGTTTACAAATAAACACATTTCAGTGGCTATTCTTACCGTTGATGCATCTCTTCTATGTATAGTTTTGATTGTACTGAAGATTTATTACTAATATCGCCCCTGAGCATATAGGCCACAATGAACGACAAACTTAAATTCGCCACAAAAGTTGCTCTGAGTCTGACGCTCGCGTACCTGATTCCTTTTGCTATGGGCTGGCCGCAAGCATCGACGGCGGCCACAACCGTCATGCTTATTGCCTCTATTGGTGGTCGGAGAGAGTCCCTTGCTAAAGGAACCTTACGTGTCGTGGGCACCCTAGTGGGCGCAGTGATTGGATTACTCCTTGTTGGTATGTTCGCCCAAGAGCGAATCCTTTATATGCTGAGCGTGTCGGTCGTTGTCTCGATTCTTTTCTATTTCCGTAATGCCTACAAAAAAGACCCCACTCTGTTAGCTCTCACAGGGGTGATGACCTTAATGATGTCGAATGGTGGCGATGCGGAAGGCGCGTTTATATATGGCGTAGACCGTGCATTCATGACCGTGTTCGGCGTGGTCATCTTTACTTTAGTCGGTACGTTTTTATGGCCAACAAAGACCGAACAAAACTTACGCAAGCTATGCGAACAGTTGAATCATACCCAGCAAGCTCTATTTAAAGCGATTGTCGAAAGGTTTGAGGAGAAGGTCTCACCGTCAGCGAAGAGTCGTGATAATGAGCATGAAGACAACGAAGCGCGAGATAAACCTTCCATCGATGACCTACTCGATGAAGTGTTCACTGCCCAAAACGCACTTGAGCAACGATTTTCTACCGTAAGTGCCGAGTGTAGTGATGTGTCGGCATACATAAAAGAGTGGCAGCTTACTGTTCACCTCAATAAAGAAGTCACTCAAGCCCTTAGTGTGGCAACGCACAGCCATTTCAGTCACCAACAGGACCGTAATTGCGTGAATAACTTTGATGATGCGATAGAACAAATTCAAGCTCTATTTAACACCTGCCAACAGATGTGGGACAACGAAGGTCCAGCCTACCGCGCACAAAAACTTACCATTGATTACGACAAAGATGCCCTTAGTGATGCAACTCACCTAGTCAAAGGCTCGGCGCTTACTCTAGGGCACTTATTACAAACGCTACACCAAAGCTTGTCACGCATAGCAGAAAGCATCAGTTGCATCGATTCGGTCACCAATAACATCTCGTTCTCTCAAGAACTGCCTAAACAACAAGGGAAATTTCTCTGGTGGGATGCGGAAAACTTTAAGACCGCCGTCAAGACCTTCACAACCTACTGGGTCGCAGGGCTAATTTGGATTTACTTCAACCCTCCGGGTGGTTACTCATTCGTGGTATTTTCGACTATCTACATGTCACTGCTGTCGTTTGTACCCGTTCATCCATTGATGCTGTTGGTCCTCTTTACCATGGGCTTTGTTTTTGCAATACCCTCTTACGTGTTCATTTTACCCGGGTTGGAGTTGGGGGCAGAGCTAGGCCTGTTTATCTTCATTTATACCTTTATTGGCTTCTACCTGTTCAAAGGGCCCGTCACGATCTTCTATATGGTCGGCTTATTTGTTCTCGGTCTAAATAACACCATGAATTACCATTTTGGCATCCTGATGGGCATTATGACGATGTTTTATATGGTGGTCTTTATGATCATCTTTGCCCACTACTTTCCATTTAATTCACGTCCAGAGCACCTGTTCTTGACCATGAAAGAGCGCTATTTCAGGCATATTGGTGATTTGTTCACTACCTATCAAAAACAATCTGAATCTAGCCTCAACTCGCTCAAACGTTCACTGCATATCGTGACGCTAAACGTGACGACCCAAAAACTCAAAGTTTGGGGCTCTAAAATCAATCACAAGCTATTTAGCAACACCACTCCTGAGTCAATCGGTGCATTCAATAAATCGTGTGAAGTGCTGAGTAACCACATCAACATACTGGTCACGGCAGAGAAAAAGCTGCTCAGCAACCCACTAATCAAACAATTACGCAGTAAGCATACCGATTCTATATTGCCGCAAATGGCCAGTGCGTTAGCCACACACCAGAGCAGCGAACAACTCAACTCGGTATTTGAGCAATATGACCAAGACTATCAATCCTTTGAAAACAGATTGGAAAATTTCTTTAGTGAGTTGGAATTATCTGACTACGCTTACTCAGAGATCGCCAGCTTTTATATCTTACTGAATCTAAAAAGAAATGTGTTCGAAGCATTGCAGCAATGCAAGCAAACCTACGAGGATATCGATTGGGTAAACTTACGTCAGAAGCGATTTTAAAGGTAGGGATAGTATGCTTCTAAAACTCTCAAAACCAAGCTTTGCCATACTGTCGTTACTTGGCCTCAGTGCATGTACTGTGGTTGGCCCCGACTTTACACTACCAGAGCAAAGGCCACTGCCAAGTGATTGGTCAGTTGAACAAACCGACAGTGACTCTCAAAAGTCACAGCAAAAACTGCACTTGTGGTGGCAACAGTTCAACGATCCCACGCTCAATCAGTTGGTTGAAATGGCAAGCCAACAGAACCTCGATCTTGAAGCAGCGGGATTGCGAATTGTCCAAGCTCGCTCATTACTCGGGATCTCAACCGGTTTGCAATATCCACAAGTCCAAGCCGTATCTGGTAACTTGACTCGTGCTTATGTGAATGACCAAGGGGTTAACAACGCCGGACTGTCGTTTGATGCGGGTTGGGAAATGGACGTATGGGGCAAATACGCGCGCGGTATTGAATCTGCGGAAGCAAGCTATTACGCCTCTGTCGCCTCTTACCACGATATTATGGTTACTATCACCTCAGAAGTCGCCCGCAACTACATTAACTATCGTACGTTCCAAGAGCGCCTTTTGCTCTCTCGACGTAATATAGAAATACAACAGCGCGTGGTGAATATTACGCAAGTTCAGTTTGATTCTGGCAACGTCACCGAGCTGGATGTTCAGCAAGCTAAAAACCAACTGTTCAATACCAAAGCAGCGATGCCTTCGCTAGAAATTGCGATGAAGCAGTCTCGCATGGCTCTGTCTATGTTGCTTGGTGTTCTGCCAAGCGAAATTGAGGCGTTACTTTCTTCAGAACGCTTCAACCAACAGATGGCCGACTATGAAGCTCAGTTCAAGTCATCAAACCGTAAGCCTGCGCTATCGGGTAACAACGACCGCTCTATTGTGCCCCACCCACCGATGCTCGATAAACAGGTCGATGCCAACCTGGTAATGAGAAGGCCTGACTTACTCGTTTCAGAGATGCAAGCCAGAGCTCAAAGCGCGAAGATAGGCGTGGCTGAAACGGCGCTGTATCCAAACTTTTCGCTGTTTGGCTCTATCGGCATCGACAGTACCGTTCCAGATGGCAACAGCTTTAGCTTTAGTGACTCACTAACGATGGCCATCGGTCCGACCTTCCAATGGAATATATTCCAGTATGGCCGAGTGAAAAATAACATCCGTTTTGAAGATGCTCGCTTCCAAGAAACGCTCACCAACTACAACAAGAAGGTACTGCAAGCGGTCAATGAAGTGACCAATGCCCTTGATGCTTATGACTTGTATCTCAAGCAGCAATCTCTGCGTCTTCAGTCGGTGAATTCTTCAATTCGTGCTTACAACATCTCGATGACTCAGTATGAAAATGGCCAGATATCGTTTCAACGCCTGCTCAGCTCTGTAGAGAAAATGACGCGCGCTGAAGATAGCTACGCCAGCATCAAAGGTAACGTCGCCAACCAAGTCATTGCACTATACAAAGCATTGGGTGGTGGCTGGGAAGCTCAAACTGGTAAAGCCTTCTTATCTGAGCCTGTTGCGCAGCAAATGATCGACCGTAATAACTGGGGTGGCGATTTAGATGAACCAGGCCGTCAGCTGCCGGAAATTTACATTGAGCCACCAGCAAAGAAAGGACAGCAAGGTGATTCACAACAAGAGGAGCAGCAGTGATGCCACATGAACTCTCTTGGGGTGATGTTTACTTCTCGCCTTTTTTATTGGTGCTATTCCTTGCGGTCACGGCCACATGGATAACCGTCATCATTTTAAACAAGACCCGTTTGTCTCGTTTTATCACGTTTCCATCGCTCACGTTCATTGCCATCATGGTGTGTTACGTCGTAGCAATCGACAGCTTTTATCTACAGTTTTAGGTGCCCAACAAGATGAAAAAACTCCTCATTATTGGCCTCAACCTTGTCATTCTTGGTGGCGCAGCTTGGTTCGGCTACCAAAAATTTGATGAATATTTTAATAACCCTTGGACTCGCGATGGGCAAGTTCGCGCGAACGTTATTAAAGTGGCTCCGCGCGTTTCAGGCCCAATCGTCAATGTCGCGGTTCTCGACAACCAAGAGGTGAAAAAAGGTGATCTGTTATTTGAGATTGACCCTACGACCTATGAAGTGGCGCTCTCGCAAGCGGAAGTTACGCTAGAGAAAGCGACCGTCAGCTCACGTGGTAAAAAGATTGAATATGACCGCTTGAAAGATATTCGCGCGCGAGATAAGGGAGCAGTATCGCACAAAGACCTAATTCGACGTGAAATCACGTATCAAGAATCACTGCTGCAAATCAAATCGGCCGAAGAACAGCTCAAATCGGCACGCTTAAATCTTAGCTACACCAAGGTTTACGCTTCCGTCGATGGTTTTGTATCAAACCTTGATATTCGCAACGGCACGCAAGCAGTCGCAAACCAACCTTTAGTGGCGCTTATCGATAAACACAGCTTCTGGGTATTTGGCTTCTTCCGCGAAAACCAGTTGGCACACATTGCTCCTGGGAATGAAGCTCGTGTGACCTTAATGTCTCATCCGGACTCACCGATTGTAGCAACGGTTGATTCGATTGGCTGGGGTATCGCGCCAAAGGATGGCACGGTTGGCTATAACTTACTCCCAAATGTGAACCCTGTTTTTCAATGGATTCGCTTAGCGCAACGTATCCCCGTTCGGGTTTCATTAAAAGAGCTGCCTGAAGGCGTGGTTCTGAGATTTGGGCTTTCAGCTTCGATCATGGTGATGAAGGACTCTTCATCAGATGACGAATAATTAAACGACAGGATTAACTATGGCCATTGGGAAAAAACTCAAAAATATTAACGAAGAAAACAACTTCTTCTATCTCACTTTGGCGCTGATTGGGTTACTGATTGGCAGTGCCTTTGTACAAGTCGTCAATGAAGGTGCAGTGGAGTATGTTCTACAGGGATTTACCATCGTGACATTTATCGTCTGCTTAGCCAGTCTACGTTTTGATAAAAACTGGTCACGTTTTTTGCACTCACTGCTCGGCACATGGATCGCCGTACTCGCGATTAAAGCTCTACTAGGAATAAAAGAGATGGATGTGGTGATGCTTGCCCTCACCTTCGCGTTCTTCTTTGGCACATTTAAATCTATCGCACGACAAATTTTATTTACGGGCCGTGTTAATAGCAACAAAGTCATCGGCTCCGTTGCTCTTTTTCTGCTGCTGGGGCTCATGTGGGCAATCGCTTATTTGATCCTACTTGAGTTCTCGCCAAATGCTTTCACTGGTATGGAAGCGATCTCTTGGGGGCAGAACTTCTCCAACGCAGCATATTTCAGTTTTGTCACTTTAACCACTCTCGGTTATGGCGACATTAGTCCTCTAACTCCGTTGGCGCAAGTCGTTGTGTATTTAGAGGCCATCGTAGGTGTGTTTTATATGGCGATTGTTGTTTCAAGTCTCGTCAGTTCCAACATTGAACATCAGGTAAACAAAAATGGATAAACAATCGGAATCAATCACAAACAAGATTTTCATCAGTAACATGGTGGAGTCGGCAATACGCATCGGCTTGATAGTCATCTTGCTGATGTTTACTTATGACATCATTAAACCCTTCATTCTTCCTGTCATTTGGGGCGCTATCATTGCAGTTGCGCTTATGCCAGTCTGTCAGAAGCTTGAAAGTTTATATGGTGGAAAACGTGGTTTAGCGGCTACCACTATCGCTCTAGCAGGTATTGCGCTGCTGGTGACACCATTGGTTATGGTATCAGGCTCGATCGTCGATGGTTCGACTCATGCGCTTCATGTACTCCAGGAAGGGAACATTAAAATTCCGGGGCCACAACCCTCCGTTGCTGAATGGCCATTGGTCGGTGAAAAACTCCATGAAGTCTGGTCTCTGTTTGCTAACAATTTAGAGAAAGCGATTCAGACCTTCATGCCACAAATCAAATCGGCGCTCACATACTTGCTCGGTATGGTTGGCAACGTACTGGGTAGCTTACTGCTATCGATTCTATCGTTGGCCATTGCCGCTGGTTTTATGACCTATTCAAAGTCTTTATCAGCTGGTCTTACAACAATTGCTGTTCGTGTTGCCGGTGACAACGCGCAAAGTTGGGCCTCAATGATCGCTGCGACAATCAAGAGCGTTCTTCTTGGCGTTATTGGTGTTGCTGCCATTCAATCACTATTGATTGGCGCAGGCTTCTTCGTATTCGGGATTCCAGGAGCGGGCATACTGACCCTAATCTTGATGATTCTTTGTATTGCGCAATTACCAGCACTACTGGTTGTACTGCCGATCGTCGGCTACATGTACATGACTCAAGATACCACTACCGCAACGCTGTTCACTGTATGGGTTGTAGTGGCAGCACTGTCTGAGAACATCTTCAAGCCAATGTTGATGGGCCGTGGCGTTGATATTCCGATGCCTGTGATCCTACTGGGTGCAATCGGCGGCATGCTGATCTACGGTATTGTCGGTCTGTTCTTAGGTGCCGTTATCCTAGCAATTTGGTATGAACTTTTCGTTTGGTGGTTGAATATAGAAAAGGCTCAACAAGAGAAGGCGGCGAAGAAAGAAATCGAAGCGATTCAAACCTCTAAATAGAACCCTACACGCCATAAAGAAAAAACCGCTATCTTCTAGCGGTTTTTTTATTCTTATCACATCACGATCGAGCCTTGTACAGGCGATCAAAGTCCGGGATATGCTGCTCCCATATGGGTGGCGTTCCAATATAGGCCTGCACCGCTGCAATAAATTCACGCACCAGTGCGGTCTGCTTTCTATGAGGGTATAAGGCGTATAGAGCCAACTCATGATTACACAATAGATGATCCGTCAGTAACGGCTGTAACTGCATGGTTTCGATATTAGTGTTGATGTTCGATGTCGCCACCCACGCATACCCTAAGCCATCAGAGACCGCCTCTAACAACACCTCTGTATCATTAACGCGGCAATTACCCGTCATTTTGTAGCTAGTCGCGACGTTTGCTTGCGGCGTTTCGCCTAGCCTCATGGTATCTACCATGATTGAACGATTGCTGTAGATCACCGCGGGTAACTTGGCGAGCTCTTCCGGTGTTTTAGGCTCACCATAGCGCTCGATAAAGCTGTGCGAAGCGAGCAAAACAGGCCGAATATTGGCGATTTTTTTTGCAATCAAACTCGAATCATCTAAACGACCGAGGCGGAATGCGACATCGAAATGGTCAGAGATAATGTCAGAGCGTTTATCATCGAGCAGCAGCTCAATCTCAACGTCTGGATACGTTGCCATAAACTGGGTGATTACAGGTCGAAGGTGGTTTCGTCCAACATGATAAGGTGCCGTAATTCGAATCCGTCCTTTCGGCTGAGCGTGGTAGGAATCCGCAATAGATTGAACATGATTCAGCGTCCCAACAATACTATGCGCTTGCTCTAAGATCTCTTCCCCTGCTGGTGTTAGAGAAAAAGAGCGCGTAGAGCGGTTTAACAGTTGAACCCCTAACTCTGATTCCAGCTTTTTGATCTGCTTAGAGAGCGAAGAATTATCCATATCATGCAGTGCAGCCGCTTTTGTAAACGATCCTTGCTGCACAACATCAATAAACAGGGAGAGTTGATTCACTAACGCCATAGTTAACGCCTACTTTTGCGCCCGCTGCCATTGCACCAACCACTTATCAAGGTGATTAGCGAATTGCTGGCGGTCAGCTTGACTCAATGGTGCTGGGCCGCCCGTTTGAATACCACTGCTGCGCATCGTTTCCATAAAGTCACGAATATTTAAACGCGATTTGATGTTCTCTTTGGTAAACAGCTCGCCACGAGAGCTCAGTGCATGACCACCTTTAGTAATGATCTCATCTGCTAATGGTATGTCACTGGTGATGACAAGATCGCCCGTCTCGCAGCGTTTAACTATCTCGTTATCTGCCACGTCAAAGCCTGCTTGGACTTGCAGCATAGTGACTTTCGGTGATGCCGGCGTGCGAATAAACTGGTTGGCAACCAAAGTCACCTCTACGCCAGTGCGCTCAGATGCACGGAACAAAATATCACGAACCACTACTGGACAGGCATCCGCATCGACCCAAATCTTCATCAAACTGAATTTCCTTTCTATTAAGGTATCTCTATTGAGCCATTAGACCGCAAAACATAATGGCTTAATAGCGAAATTTTTCACTGCTTGAATCAGAATGAGTTCATCAACAGCCACACACTGGCACACTTTATGAGTTGGTTAAGAGATTTTAAATTTGGACAAGAGGCAGGAAAAGCATCGACATAGGTGCATAACTCCTGACTATATATGCACTCCCTACTAGCGACCATGTATATATGCACTTGATTTCTCAGGTAATGAGAAAGACAACGTTTTTAATAATTAGGAATAAACATGTTACAACTCATTAATTAACGTTAATTTATAGTGATATATTTGGTTAACACTCCGTTAAATAGGTCAATTTTCTAGTGACTACCATCACATCTATAAATCTGAGCGATTATTTCTCTTTTTGATTTTCAAAATCGCCTGCTAACCTCCTGCTCGCCTTGAAGTGAACTCAAGGTGCATAACTATAAGGAGTGTTCACTATGAATACCAAGAAACCGATGTCGCTAACTAGCCGTGTAATTTTCGGCATGATAGCAGGTATCTTGACAGGCTTTGCGATTCGCAGCCTATTTGCTGACAACGGATTTGTCGATGCATACATCGTTAATGGACTATTTGAAGTCGGCGGCCAAATATTTGTCGCTAGCTTGAAAATGCTTGTCGTCCCACTCGTGTTCGTTTCACTTGTTTGCGGTACAAGCTCACTAAAAGATCTTTCAACACTGGGCCGTATGGGTGGTAAAACACTCGCGTTCTACGTAGCGACTACAGCCGTTGCTATCACTCTTGCCCTAACTATGGGTAATCTCTTCCAGCCAGGTGCCGGTGCAGACTTAACTGCAGCGAGCTCATTCAAATCTGCTGAAGCACCGTCACTGGGTCAAGTGATCATTGATATGTTCCCGACCAACCCAATCAGTGCAATGGCAGAAGGTAAAACGCTCCAGGTTATCGTATTTGCGGTTCTATTTGGTATCGCAATCAGTGCCGCTGGTAAACCAGGTGAGCGCATCGCTTCTTTCTTCTCTGACTTAAACGAAGTAATCATGAAGCTAGTTGCGATTTTGATGAACCTTGCGCCTTACGGTGTGTTCTTCCTAATGGCGAAGCTTTTTACTGGCCTTGGTTTAGGCGCTATCCTCAACTTAGCTGAATACTTCCTTGTTCTAGCGGGTACACTACTGCTACATGGTTTGGTTACTTACAGCGTGATGCTAAAAGGCTTCACTGGTCTAAGCCCAATTACCTTCTTGAAGAAGATGGAAGACGCGATCATGTTTGCCTTCTCTACTGCTTCTTCAAACGCGACAATTCCAGTTACGATGGAAACGGCTAAGAATCGCATGGGTGTAGAAAACCGCGTATCTTCATTCACTATTCCGCTTGGTGCGACAGTGAACATGGATGGTACAGCAATCATGCAAGGTGTTGCGACAGCCTTCATTGCTCAGGCGTTTAATATTGACCTGACGATGGGTGACTACTTAATGGTCATCATGACAGCAACACTGGCTTCGATTGGTACAGCTGGCGTTCCGGGTGTAGGTCTCGTCATGCTCGCGATGGTATTGAACCAAGTAGGTCTGCCTCTAGAAGGTATCGCACTTATCATGGGTGTTGACCGTCTACTTGATATGATTCGTACTGCGGTAAACATTACTGGTGACAGTGCGGTGACTATCATCGTCGCTAAATCAGAAGGTGCACTGGATGAAAATCGCTTTAACGACCCAATGGCGGGTGTTGAAGAAGAAGAAGTCCACTTAAAGCGCTCTGAAGCTTAATCACTACTTCTAAGATCACAAAGCCCTCAACTCCGGTTGAGGGCTTTTTTTGTACCTTCTGTACCCAACTTTGTCCCCATGGCGCCAACATCCACGTAAAGTTGCTATCACGACAAAAAGATCACAATGAACAGACTTGCCAATAATAAAAAATAATTGCCCCATAACCCTTGTTACAACATGGTTTTATAGCCTAAGTGAGACTAATAGATATCAGACACTTATATCTAATCATAAGAAAGTACTAACCACTCGTTGAGCATTCTTCACCTATTTTAGCTAGCCAAACTCGTCGAATATTACTGTATCTATACTATTATCAATAGTATTAGTGGTCATAACTCATGAGAGTAAGGTAGGCAAAATGAAAAGCACGATAATCGCTCAGTTAGTAGCGTTCACCCTTGCACCTTTGGCATTGAATGCTTCCGCAGAGCCCCCTACCTTTCAAATGGGTCAAATGCTATCAGAAGCTCAAAATACCTGTATTGTCAGATTTGATGACTCGATCAGCAAATTTGATGTAGAAGGACGAACACGAGGTATGCTTGTCGCGTCAAACGCTCAAGCCAAACACATTTATAAGCACTCAATTAAAGGCTTTGCGGTCAATATGCCTTGTGTTAAAGCACAAGACGTCTTTGGTGACGACCCGGATATTGTCAGCTTTGAGCAAGACAGCCTCATCTTTGCCTTGGCGCCTCCTCCGGGAAAAGGTAAAAATAAGGATGATTCTGGAGATCCACCAGAAGAGACCAGCCAAACCACTCCATGGGGGATTACTCGAGTCGGCGGCCCGGTAAATGGGAGCGGTCAAGTCGCTTGGATTATCGACACTGGCATTGACTTAAATCACCCTGATCTCAATGTAGATGCTAACAATGGATTTAGTGCATTTAGTAGCGGCAGGGATAGCAGCCCTAATGATGGCCATGGGCACGGTACTCACGTTGCGGGCACAGTAGCCGCTTTAGACAATAATAGGGATGTCGTCGGTGTAGCCGCAGGCGCAACCGTGGTTCCAGTAAAAGTGCTCAATCGACGTGGTTCAGGGACTACTTCGGGCGTAATTGCGGGCGTTGATCATGTCGCAGCCAATGCAGGTTCGGGCCATTGTGCCAATATGAGTTTAGGCGGTGGCGCGAGTGCATCACTTGATGCTGCGGTTATTAGATTAGCAGAAACTGGTGTACTCGTATCCCTTGCAGCCGGTAACAGTAGTAATCGTGCCGATACGTCTTCGCCAGCACGCGCAAATCACGCCAACATTTATACAATCTCAGCTACGGACAGAAATGATGTGTTCGCTTATTTTTCTAACTACGGCAATCCACCAGTCGATTATGCGGCACCTGGCGTTAGCGTTCTTTCTACGCGTGCAGGTGGTGGTACTGTCACCTATAGCGGTACATCAATGGCAGCCCCTCATGCTTGTGGTGTACTTCTAATGATGAACTCAGCGCCACCAGCGACCAGTGGAAGTGCTAGTGGAGACCCTGACGGTAATCCAGATCCAATTATCCACTTATAAAACAAGCACAAAAAAGCCCGGAACTAATCCGGGCTTTCTTTACTAGCAAACTATTCAGTCATTGCCTGCAGCTTTGTTCTAGCTTGCTGTTCATGTTCTGGTTTAATCGCACTGCCAACCGAATTCGCAGCTAACGTTAGTGCTGCCATATCATCGGTAAAACCCACACCAGCAATCACATCCGGCACCATATCGGTAGGTAATACAAAGTAGGCTAACGCGCCGCCAAGAACCGCTTTATGCTTTACCGATGTTTCTGAATCAGTCATCGCAAGCCATGATTTAATGCCCATAATGGCCAACTCTTCGCCCGCCTTTTTGACTGAACCTTTCATCTTGGCCCAGAAAGTTTTCTCATCTGGTGCTTGAGCGGTATTGTCTGAAAATGCTTTTAGAGTCGAAGTTGAGTCCATCTTTGCCTCCAAATTTCCTATTGATGGCAAAGATTGTACCGATGTAAACATGAACCAGAGATTAACCAACGCACCTCAATAAAAAATCCCCAAGCTTTCACTTGAGGATTTGTTCATCTTTTTTGGGGAGGGGGAAGAGATTACTTAGCGAGCTTTTCCAGTACTCGCATCAACATCTTGATACGAGGCTCAATCGACTCAAGTAATAAGTACTCTTGGTCACTGTGAAAACCCGCCCCTATTGGCCCTAAACCATCCAGCGTTGGCACACCTAAGATGGCAGTATTGTTCGCATCTGAACCACCGCCAACTTCTTTCCAGTTAATGTCGATGGATAACTCTTCAACCGCTTGTTCGACTAACGCCATTAAGGATTCAGTCTGCTCGCTTGGCACCATAGAAGGCTTGTACGCTTCACGCTCTAGTTGGATTGAAACACCATCAATAAACGGACGTTGAGTGAGACCATTCAATTCAGTATCAACATCATCATACTCAGCATTGCTCCAGAAGCGCACATCAACGATCGCTTCCGCATGTTCAGGGACAATGTTTGCACCAGCGCCACCAGAAACAATACCGACGTTCAGTGTAGTACCTGACTCAAAGTTAGTCATAGCGTTAATCGCGATGATCCAATTGGCCATTTCAGTGATCGCGCTGCGGCCATTTTCTGGTTCATTACCCGCGTGAGCCGCAACACCGCTGAATGTCAGCTTGTAACGCGCCATGCCTTTACGAGCTTTGACTAAGCCACCATCTGCACGTGCTGCTTCTGCAACCAAAACGTTTTTCGCTTGTTTCGCTGTTGCTTGAATCCACTCGACCGAGTCAAGCGAGCCAGTCTCCTCATCGGGATTCATACAAATACAGATAGACAGTTTATCCAGTACCGTTTGATCAAGGTTACGCATTGCGTAGACCACATTAAGTAGGCCAGATTTCATATCCGACACACCCGGACCGTAAGCTTTTTCAGCATCAGTGGTCATTGGGCGCAGTTCCGCTGTACCAACAGGGAAAACGGTATCCATATGACCAATCAACATCACGTCGATCTGTTCTGCTTCAGGCTTATTGCGAATCTCTAAGCCAACACCCGCTTTACCACAATCAATACGCTTTACCTGCCAACCTGCTAACTCAGCAAATTTGGCTTCAAACTGATCAGCGATAAATGTAATACCATCGACAGTATAAGTACCACAGTCGACATCAATCAGTGGACGAAGCTCTTGTAAGTAATCATTCAACGAAAAGTTCATATTCTAGCCTTACACGAATAAATTCATCACAAGCATTGCGCCAAATGCATTCAAAACTGAGATAGCAATCATCACTGGGATGTAGCGACCTTCAGTACCGATTGGGCCCATGATGCGTCCCATGTACTGAACTTGAGAGCCCATTAAGTAGATAGCAGGTGCCAAAATAGCAATATGAGCACCATTAAGAATGCCTTGGTCGAATAGAGTAATCACAACGCCAACCGCGCCGCCCATCGACATCCATGCGCCAATTAACACTGCTGCAGCTTCGCCCGGAAGGCCAAATACCGCCATAATTGGTGAGAAGATCGTACCCATTGCATCCAAAGCACCCGTAATTTGTAGCGCTTTGATGATAACGAAAGCCATCAATACGTTAGGAACGGTAGAGGTAGTGGCAATCACCCAGCCTTTTTTAGCACCTTCAACGAAAATATCCGTTACCATAGGTTTTCTTGCTTTAACTTCGCTCATTATGCTGTCTCCTCTTTTAGGTTCTCACTCTCTTTGTCTTCTTTATTCGCTTTACCTTCCGTTAGGTTTAGGTAGATACGGAATAGGTTCGCACCAACAAACTTAAATACGAACATAATCGCGACGGCTAAGCCGATTGAAGAGGTCACCGCTAGAGAGCCATCCGCTAAAGTTAAAGTAAATAACACTGCACCAGATGAGAAGAAGTTAACGATGGTAGCACCGGCAGTGAATTGGAACATGGTGAAAACATCGGTTTCACGTTTTGTTAGGCGCCCTTCATCTTTTAACTGACGAGTCATTGCGGCACCGGCATCGGTACTTTGTAATGAAGCGATAAGTGCGAGACCTGAGCTACCAGGGATGCCCATTAATGGACGAAGTAGAGGAGTCAAAAGTTTACGCGCCGCATCTAACGCGCCGTAGTGCTCAAGTACGTTAATAACACCCAATGCGAACATAACCGTTGGGATTAGAGTTAACGCAAAGATAAAGCCATCACGAGCACCGCTGCCGCCTTTACCGCGTAGCGAGGTCGTTGCCGCTTCTACGCCTTCTGCTGTCTCTTTTACGTCATATGCGACCTTACCAAATGAGCCATTTAACGTTGTAAAGTCGAGCACACCGTACCAGTCATTTGACTTCATTAAGCCAGAGAAGAATACCACTGCGAACGCTAGAGCAACGTAGCAACCCCACGTAACCTTGCGCTCTTTTTGAGTTGGATCGGACATAATTCACCTATGTTTTTCTTATGTGGAACAGAACACATAGGATCTTGATTCAAAGTGATAACGACAGTGATGATCAGAATCAAACAGTGATACAAACTATTAATGACTTTTAATTTATTATCATATTTTGTGATTACCACCATAAACAGAACATCAACCCAACGATAAATATCAACATTGCATATCAAAAAGATTCATACTTTAGTCATAATCAGTTAATTAATCGGTGACAATTCAAACAGATCAAACCTACCTCACATACCGATTATCAATTCCTCATTAGAATGGATTCATCATAAAAACAATAACTTTCAAGGAGTGAAAGTATGAGAGTGCCGTGGTTCATTTTTATTGTTACCCTTTTTTTACTGCCCTTATCTAGTTTTGCCGCCACCACTACAAACCAAACCTTACCTTTAACCGAGTCAACCATCGGCTACGCTGCGTTAATCATCTTCGCTGTCGCCTACGCCCTTGTGATGCTTGAAGAATATCTGCAACTGCGTAAATCAAAGCCTGTCTTACTTGCAGCAGGTGTGATTTGGGCAATGATTGGCTATGTCTACTCTCAGTATGACCAAATTGAAATCGCTAAAGCAGCCCTTGAACACAACTTACTTGAATATGCGGAGTTGCTGTTATTCCTCTTAGTCGCAATGACTTATATCAGTGCGATGGAAGAAAGACGTCTTTTCGATGCCTTGCAAGCGTGGATGGTGGGCAAAGGGTTTAACTTCAAGACCCTATTCTGGTTAACCGGTATCTTGGCATTCTTTATTTCACCTATTGCCGATAACCTAACTACCGCTCTTCTAATGTGTGCGGTAGTGATGAAAGTAGGCGGGGACAACCCTCGCTTTATTAACCTTGCCTGTATCAATATTGTCGTTGCCGCTAACGCTGGCGGCGCCTTTAGTCCATTTGGTGATATCACGACCTTAATGGTTTGGCAGGCTGGGCACGTTTCATTTGCTGAATTTATGCCACTGTTTGTCCCTTCGGTGGTCAATTACGTGCTCCCTGCGTTAATCATGTCGTTTTTTGTTCCCGACACCAGCCCAAATGTTGTCCACCAGCATGTCGAGCTTAAACGTGGCGCTCGTCGTATTGTCGCCCTGTTTATCCTTACCATCGCTACAGCGGTTGCTTTCCATGCTGTGCTCCATTTTCCGCCAGTCATTGGCATGATGATGGGTCTTGCGTATTTGCAGTTCTTTGGATTTTTCCTTCGTAGAACCCTCAAGGCTTCCCTACATAAGAAAGCAGCCATCGCGATCGAGAATCGAGACGATCACGCATTAAAACGCTTAGGCTCTGTTGTCCCATTTGATGTGTTTAGAAGAGTCTCTCATGCCGAGTGGGATACGCTGCTATTCTTCTACGGGGTAGTAATGTGTGTCGGCGGGCTAAGTTTACTGGGTTACCTAGGTCTTATCTCAGAGGTGATGTACACCCAATGGGATCCTATCTGGGCAAACGTCATGGTGGGTATTCTCTCTGCGATTGTCGATAACATCCCTGTGATGTTCGCTGTATTAACTATGGAGCCTACCATGGACATGGGCAACTGGTTATTGGTAACACTCACAGCGGGTGTGGGTGGTAGCTTACTCTCAATTGGTTCAGCCGCTGGTGTGGCGTTGATGGGCGCAGCGCACGGTAAATACACCTTCTTTGGGCACCTAAAATGGATGCCCGTGATCGCCATTGGCTACGCCGCCAGTATTGCCGTCCACCTAATGATGAACTCTGCTCTCTTTAGCTAGAAGGTTAAACTTGGTAAAAACAACAAGAGCTGCGTAACTGCAGCTCTTTTTGTATATAACCTATCGAGTTAGTCGAGACGCTTCAACCAAGTACTTGAGAGTTGATATTTAGCGCAAACACTACAGGTTAAAAGCTCATTATCACCGTGGATACGCATCACGATGTCATCACGCTTTTCTTTTGAGCTATTGCGCATGCGTATAATTAGTTTGCCGTCGTCGACTTCAAATGGCTTGGAAAAACTCTCACCATTATCTTTAACTACGGTTAGTATTGCGTCGTTGAACTCTAGTAAGTCACCGTTATACTGATTGTCATAAATACCAACAAACGAGTATGTTTTCTTATTAATAATTCTCTCGGCTTCTTGCTCTGAGCAGCCAAGTAAAGCAGTGGACAAGATGCCAACAACACCTAGTTTTATGTTCCATTGCTTTGATTCCATTCGTTACCTCGTTTTCTCCAGTTCTAGAAGCTTCGCTTTTCGCTCAACGCCACCCGCATAGCCTGTTAGCTTACCATTTTTGCCAATGACTCGATGGCAAGGAACTATAATTGATATCGGATTTTTGCCATTTGCCAACCCGACAGCCCTGACCGCTTTGGGATTACCAATTGCATTGGCTAAATCTTGGTAGCTCCAAGTTTGTCCATGCGGAATAGAGGTTAGTGCCTGCCAAACCTGCATTTGGAATGACGTACCTTTAGCTGCTAAAGGCAAATCAAACTCAGTACGTTGACCTGCGAAATACTCATCTAGCTGTTTGATTGTACGCATCAGTATTAAATTAGACTCAGTATACTGACCCAAAGTTACAGGTTGTGTGGTCTGAGTCTCAAACCATGCACCAAGCATGCCATCATCATCAGCTTGTAGGGTCATTACACCTAACGGTGACGTATAAGTGGTATAAAATTTATTCATGCGTGGCTCCAACAATGAAATGTCGCATAGCTTCCCCAAGGAGAAACTGTCTCGGTGGTTAAATTGGTAAAATTCTGGCAGGACTTTTTTACCACAAGGTCGCTATCGAGGAAGCAGTTAGGCTCACTGTTACCTCTTAGGCGCGCATAATTCACGGTCCACGGACCAATACCCTTCAGGTCTAGCCAATGTTCCAGTGGCGCATCCGCGTGCTCCATCATGTAACAGGCAAACCTCGCCAATGTTTCTTTTCGGCTCTGCGGCATTTTCAAGAATGACAGATCCGCTTGACTGATCTCCTGCGGAGTCGGAAAGTGCGTCACACCATTTGACTGAAGTGTCTGGGTAAGCAAGTTCAATTGGCCAATCGCCGCTTTAATCGAGACTTGCTGACCTAAGATTGCTCTTACACCTGCTTCCCATGGGCTCCACACTCCGGGAATACGAATTCCAGAACGCTTAATCAACTCAGGCTCAATAGAACTAAGATGAGACTCAATTTGCAAAACGTCACTGTCTAAATCAAACATACGGCGAACTTGGTTAATCAGTTCACGTAGCTTGCTCATATCATCCAATTTGAATTCAACTCTCATGACACCCGATTTTGGGTTAGAAATAGAAAACCACCCGCGGCAATCTTCAATTTGTATGTATCGTTGATAGGAATCCGATGTTACTCGCTCTAACCCCTCAATCGCCCTTAATTGGTAGAAGTCGAGCATATGCTGCCAATCAAACGCTCCTCGAAACGCCAAGTCAACGTGATTCACGCGATTATCAAGGTTGGTCTCTTTACGTATCTGACTCGGCGCAAGCTTTAGCGTCTGCTTGAATGCATCATTAAAGCGGCGAACACTGTTAAACCCACTCGCAAGGGCTATGTCCGTAACCGTCAGTTTCGTCGTATGCAGCAATTGCTTGGCAAACATCAACTGATAACAAATCGCGTACTGCTTAGGTGACATACCGATGTGCTGGTTAAAAAGTTTACGCAGGTAACGATCAGAAATACCCAGACGCTCAGATAGCTCAGTCAACGAGGAGTGAGTTAAATCGCCTTGCTCAATCAGCTTTACCGCTCTTTGAAACGTCGCCTCTACGCCTTTCCAAGCCCATGAGCTTGGCGCACTGTCTGGCCTACAGCGAAGACAAGGTCGGTACCCTGCCTGCAAGGCTTGTGCTTTATCAAGGAAATATTCGACATTCTCTTCCTTGGGTAAATTCGCCGGGCAGATAGGCCGACAGAAGATACCCGTGGTTTTCACCGCCACATAGAAGCGACCATCAAAACGTCTGTCTCGCGCCATCCGTGCGATATGGCAATCTTTTTGCGTTAATTTGTTTAAGCTGACTTCCATGATCTTTCTACTATTGTTCAAACGGTTAGATAAAGTTTAAAACTTCATCTACTAAATACTAGCCATTTTCGGAACTCAAGACCATTTGCGAACCAATATTCTTCTTCTAGGATTAGAATTGCAGACAAAATAAATAAGAAGGAAGTTGGCTATGAACCTGCACTCTTGCACTGTTGTGCTTAAAGATAATCTCACCATGACGTGTGATGATGTTGAACAAACACTCGGTATAATTGACCAGCACGGCCCTACCAACATTGACCGTATCTTGATTGATGCTTCAGATGGTCAATCCATACGTTCCTACCACGAAATGAGCATTGAGGAATCAATAGAAAGCTTGATGAGTTTATAGACTAAAACATATTGTAAAAAAGCCTCGATATTTCGAGGCTTTTTTATGCGTCATCGGTTATTCATCATCAACAGGCAGATCGGCCATCTGTTGTAGACTATAAGCCGTCACTGGATCGATGGTCTTCACTAATTCTTCGACCTGCTTAATCGCTTCAACCGAAGTGCTCGCCTTACGGTAGCTGAGGTAGATTGGGCGATACCAATCTTCAACCCCTTGCACTTTATGCAGTTGTCCACTCGCCAAGAACGGTTCAACTAAGGAGGCAGGTAAGTAAGCACTTCCCCCCTTTTCAAGGATGAAGTCTAGAGCGATACGTGCTGTCGATGTGCGTAGATAAGGCGCTGGAATCTTAGGGTGTCGCTCAGCATGCTCAGAGGCAAACTTAGTACCCCAATCAACATAGACGTACTTATCTTCGAATACAGTTTCTAACGCTTCTTCTCGCGTCGAAACCAAGATCAACACTACGTCTGCGACTTTTTTGCAGTTAAGCTCATCCGCTTTAATCTGGTCAAACGCAAACGCCATATCGAGCGTACGTTCTTGCAATTGGCGATTAAGCACTTCACGACCCATGATCTCGGCCATGAAACCATAACCTTCAAACTGGTCAGTCACGAGACTTAGACAGTTTTGTAAGTAGGCATCCCAGACGCTCGGAGTACCACCTAAGGTGAGTTGTAATGCTTTACCACTTTCTAGAGAGAGCTCTAACTTCGCTTGCTGCAAAGTGCTCACCATAACTTCGGCGTAGCCAATAAGCCGTTCACCCGATGAAGTCAATTTGATGTTGTTACGGTCACGAATAAACAGCTGAGTATCAAAGTAGCTTTCTAGCTGTTTGATGCGAGCACTCACCGCTGCTTGGGTGATGTATAGGTTTTCTGCAGCTTTACCAAAATGTCTGACTTGAGCCAGTTCTAAAAACGTTCTGAAGACTTTTACGTCCATTGGGTTACCTCTACCGACGATCTTGTAAGGTTAGCAAGTACGGTGAAATTTTTTAATCTTTCAATCACTAAAGTGTTATCTAAATTTAATAAAACTATTCAATAGTTAAGATAAAAAGGTTTTGTTTTTCTTTTATGAATTTTCCGCCTACTTTTCGCTCTAGTTCCCCATGTAGGTATTTATAGAGGCTACCACAATGTCAGACACTCAATTTCGTCATGGCAAAAAACGTTTTTACGACAACACTAAATTCCCACGAGGCTTTGCCAAGTCGGGTGATTTTACGCTTGTAGAGGAAGAAATCCTAACCCTTTATGGTGACACCATGCTTGGTTTGGAGTCTGGTGAATTACAACCAGAGAACGCCGAAGAGAAACACTTCGTTAAAGTACTGGTTCATCCAGGCAAAGCGAAGTCAAAACTAGAACGCGTCTGGCTAAAGTATGTTCAACTAGCTCGTGGTCGCAAGCGTTTCCACACACTAAATGGTCGCACTAAGCCTGATGCTAGCAGCATCGAAGACTATGCAGATGATGTGAGCTTGGTAGAAGAAGACTAACACCTAAGCTCCTGATACTGGCGAAGCTTTTATCAGGAGCTTGTTCTTCTTGGTAACTTTTGAAGTCACTCGAAACAGTAGACTAACCATTCCACTGCCCGACAAAAATGTTTAGAGGCGTCTTTTACTCTTACAATCCCCACACTCATTACTTGGATTAAATTTCATCCACACAGCTAGATTTACTATGCAAATAACTTAACAGTTCTCATTTGCATATTTTATCAGTCTAATTTAAGGATGAATAATGAAAGTCAAAGTCATCACACCACTCCTTGCAGCAAGTGCTCTTGCCGCGCTTAGCTCATTTAATGTTGCGGCTCATGGCTGGGTTGAATACCCAAATGCTCGTCAAAACATTTGTTACGAAGATGGTGGTTTTTGGACCAATGAGATCCCAAACCTAGCGTGTCAGGCTTCGTACGACATGTCTGGTGCTTACCCGTTTGTGCAACGTAGTGAAACCGCAGCCAATGTCCCTAACTATCGTGATATGGCGCATGTGAAAGCGATTGTCCCTGATGGGCAGCTGTGTTCGGCGGGTGATGCAGCGAAGAAAGGACTAAGCATTGCCTCACCCCACTGGCAGCGCACAGACATTGCCCTAGATGAAAACAACCAGATTGATTTCGTCTTCTTTGGCAAAGCCCCTCATAACCCATCTTACTGGGAGTTCTATTTAACCAAACCGAACCACGACTTTTCAAAACCACTCAAGTGGGATGATCTGGAGTTGATTGATACCGCGGGTGACATCTACGTAGATGCCGAAAAACGTTACCGCATGAAAGTCACCTTCCCTGCCGATCGTTCAGGTGATGCTATTCTCTACACTCGCTGGCAACGTATCGATGTAGCAGGTGAAGGTTTTTACAACTGTAGCGACATCACTTTTGCCTCATCAGGCACTACGCCACCGACTGGCCCCGGAGAACCGACAGAGCCAGGCAACAACCTCGCATCTCTTGGGTACTTTATTCCACAAGGTTTCGGCCCAGTCGAAGCCGGGGATACCATCCGTTTTCGCACATTTGACGCAAGTGGTAGCGAGATTGTTGACCTAACTCTGCCTATTTCAGCCACTAATACTCAAACTTGGCCAGCAGAAATGGCCGACCAGTTTAACGCTCAACAAACTGGCGATTGGTATGTAGGGATTTGGCATCAAGAAATGAATCACTATATGTTTGATAGCAACAACATCGCTTCCAACCAAGTGTTCGCTCCAGACAACTCATTTAGCTACGCTCTGTCTCTGATTAAAGGAGAGACACCACCCGTCGACCCAGTCAACCTATGGGATCCAAACGCAATCTATAATGCTGGTGACGTCGTCACCCACAATGGCAAAGAGTGGACTGCACAATGGTGGACAACAGGCGACGAGCCTGGCACGACCGGGGAGTGGGGAGTTTGGCGTTAATGAGCTGATTATCCTACAAATAAAAAGCCCGCTAAAATTAGCGGGCTTATATTATTTTGCCAGTAAGGCGACTTTTTTAAGGAAGCTGTCGCGTAGATGCTCTTGGTCGTACTCCAGATGGTACGTATTGTGAAAACCTACTTTGAGTTCAACACCATTGCCACGCATATAAACGTTATAGCCATCGTAATCGGAGAACGCTTCAACGCCTTCATACATCTTGCCATGTTCGGTGGGTGAACCATTCGCCATGACCGTTTCATACGCCTGCAAGATTTTTCCCGGGTCGAGTTCGTTTTTCATATCACCCCCTCCTTACTCTAATGTTTAAAGTATGAGCAATGAGTGAGAATTTCGCTATCTCAACCCTTGAGATAAATCAAACCTGGCTCAGTTATTCGGCTCGAACGACTTCGGCTAAGGTTTGCAAGCGCTGCAGGCTATTTTTTACGTAAGGGTTATCGGTATCCCAAGCGTATCCAGCAAGGATCGAGCTGATCATCTGCTTAATTCTCGGGTTGGGCTTCTGATAGAAAATCACATCTTGCAATGTACCGTTATACCAGCCTTCAACGTAGGTTCTAAACGTATTGACGCCGACCATTAGCGGTTCAGCGTAATCTTGCTGCCAATCGACTTTTTCACCATTTAGCTGTCGAATCACGCACTCTGCCGCATACTGAGCTGACTTCATTGCAATGGTCACGCCCGAAGAAAACACAGGATCAAGAAACTCGCCCGCATTACCAAGCAGTGCGTAATGCTGTGTTGCAAGGTGTTTTACATTAGCAGAATAGCCACCAAGTTCACCGGCAGGGTTTGGATACTCAGCATTAGCAAGTAACGCAGCTAAACCAGATTCTTCGCTGGCAAGTTGTTTGATCGCCGCAATCTTATCGTCTGGGTAATTGTCAAAGAACGCCGGTTCGCCAACAATTCCGAATGAACAAATACCATTCGAGAAAGGGATCAACCAATACCAGACGTCATGGTTATCAGGGTGGACCGAGATAAGGATCTTGTTGCGATCATATTCGGTATCTGTCACATCAATATTATCGACGATGTGAGTGAAGATCGCTTTACGCGGCGGCAAGCATGAAGGTTCTTCAAGATCGAGCATACGTGGTAACACACGGCCGAAACCGCTGGCATCTAACACGTAATCCGCTTCAATTTGATAGGGGTTGCCGTTTTGATCATTCACTGTCAGTAGTGAACGTTCACCGACAAACTCCATCTCTAACAGCTCATGTTGATAGCGAATTTCAACACCTTGGTCTGACGCGCTATCTGCCAACACTTTATCAAACGTGCCGCGTTGGACTTGGAAAGTCGTCCCCGGCCCCGGCGTAAACTTGTCAGTGAAGTTAAACTGGGTGTATATCCCGTCACGCCTAAATGCCGCGCCATCTTTGTATTGAAAGCCGGCCTCATTAACAGCATCTAACATACCGGCTTGCTCAACGACTTCCATACAAGCGGGCAGTAGACTTTCGCCTATTGAGAAACGGGGAAACTGCGCTTTTTCAATCACAGTGACTTTAATATTTTGCGCGTGAAGTAACGCAGAAACGGTAGAGCCTGACGGCCCTGCTCCAACAACTAAAACTTGAGTATTTTCTTTATGCATAACAACTAATCATATTGCTCACGGTCATTCGACCGCTTACTGGGCTTTTAATTTTAATAGTGTGTGGCCTAGACCGATGTTATCGGTTCTCTCTTCAACCATTAAGCCAGCAGCTTCTATGATCTCAAGAAAATCATCACTGCGATAGAAACGGCTATTACCATTCGCTAGACAAGTGAAATAGAGTGACGTTGCGTTAAGGCTGTACGATGCAGCGTCATACTTTTGTGCATCCCAAAACAGCTCAAGAATATAAACAGAGTCACCGCTTCGCAGCTGATTTTTGACCCGTTTCAAAATGCTTAAGATTTCCATCGGTGAAAAACAGTCTAGGAACTGACTCATCCACCATACATCAGCATGTTCAGGAAGAGTTTGTTGCTTATCAAGCATGTTGGCTGGAAACGGCGTTACGCGCTCTGTGAAGCCATTTTTTTCTGCATTGGCCATCGCCATTTCAAGTTGCTGTGGCAAATCAACAATGGTAATCGAAACATCGGCGTCATGGTTGCAGCACTGCATGGCCCACTTGCCCGTGTTACCACCGATATCAACTAGGGTTTTGGGCTTCGCTTTGAACACTTCTTCCAGCAAAATGGGGAATGAACGGTCAGAATAGAAGTGATCAAACTTAAACCAGCTCTGTTTAGCTTGTTCAGGTAGTTGAGAAAGCCCTTGATAGATGGTTTCCCACTCGCCAAGTTCTTTAAGGCCTGCAGGCTTACCTTCAACAATAGATTCGGTTAAATGCATCATCGCTGCGTAACAAACATCAGCGGTAAAATCCATATTCGCATTAGTCATGCCATCATGAAGAATGAAATAGCCTAAATTGGCTAAAGAATAGTTAGGCTTTTCCCACAAAACGATATCCGCGCTGATCGCCATATCCAAAAGCACTTTCACGCCATATTCCGAGATGCCCGTTTGCTGCGCGATTGTTTCAGCAGGTAAACCTTGGCTACCTGCGCTATCGAGTACCTTCAAGACACCAATATCACGTAACGTCCTTGCGGTATGAAATGTGATGGGTGCAAATGAAAGCTTCTGAGCTTCTGTCTTTGCCTGTAATGCGTTAAATCGATCTTTATTTTTATCTAGCACGAAAAACCTAACTATTTATCTTCAATTTGGTTACTGTTCCGCCGCAACCAGCGACAGTTGACGTTTAATATCTACATTCAGGTTATTCACCCAACGATTGTAGTTACGATGGATTTTGCCATCTTCTGCTTTTAAATTATCTGAGTTGAGATAAAGAATGGAGTAAAACTTAGAGTTAAATGGGATTTTTACTTCTGCATAATGCGAGCGAACATGAAGTTTTGCATTAAGTTCACCTGAATTAACCTCTTCAACAATCCAACCGCGATTCGTTGCTGCTTGCATAATCGCCATCTTAACTTGTTTACTTTGAAGATTATATCCAACTGGAGTATCCTCAACATTCATTACTGGCTGAACACGCCCACAACCGACAAGTAATAATGCAAGCAATAGTGAGCTGAGTAACTTAAGTGGTGACATATTAATAATTCCTTATTAGGTTTGTTAGTCAGTAATAGTATTTCGCTGTAAACACAACAATTCAATCTCTTATGCCAATATCAGTTCAAAACATTTCATTTAATATCGATTCATGGCTCGCGCATTCTAACGGATTTTCGCAGTCTCAAGATTGGGACAATTGGGCAATTAGTTTACAGTGGCCTGAAGAAACCAAATTGATCACGTCCGCAATACCGCCAATGATGCGCCGCCGAATGAGTAATTTGTCCAAACTGGCAGTACAAACCGCCATTGAATTGCTCAGTGAGCATCAAGTTGATTACCTAGTATTTGCCAGTCGACACGGCGAATTACAGCGTAGTGCAGCACTGATCAAAGATATTATTCAAGGTGAAGAAGCATCACCAATGGCCTTTGCTCAGTCTGTCCATAACACCGCTGCAGGCCTCGCGACGATTGCAACAAAGAAACCGATTCCACTAACGTCGATCTCAGCTGCCGAAAATACCTTCCAAAGTGCAATACTTGAAGCTTGGTTGTACCTCAGCGACAACCCAGATCACAAAGTGCTGGTTATCGACTTCGATGAGCCGCTGCCAGAACCGTATACAACTTTTGAAACCCAAGACTACCGGGGTTACGGGCTCGGATTAGTGCTATCAAGCGGCCATCAGTTCGCCGTATCCTTTTCCGACAACACCGAGTACCACCAAGCGACGCTCCCACAAGGTTTAGAGTTTGTCCGCCAATATTTGTCAAATAAGCGGGACTGGATGATTGAATCACCTCGCCAATTGGGGAGTTGGACACGTTCATGAGGAAGATGAACCAATATTGGCGAGTGTTCGCTACTGGTTTCTGTTTTACTCTTTTTGGACTCGGTGGTTTAGTTCTGAGTTTTATTGTCATTCCCGTCATACGATTATTGACCAAGGGACAAAAAGAAACCGAATATAAAGTCCAGGGAACAATACAACGTTCGTTTAATTTTTTCTGTCAAACGATGAAATTTACCGGTGCGATTGATTATAAGATCATCGGCGCTGATATTTTGAAGCAAGACAGAAATTGTCTGATCGTTGCCAATCACCCTAGCCTAATTGATTATGTGCTTATTGCTTCTCAACTTGAGCGCTGTGATTGTTTGGTAAAATCAGCAATATGGGTCAATCCATTTATGAAGCATATCGTCAAAGCAGCCGGATATATCCCCAACGAAACTCCGGACGATCTGTTATCTATTTGCGAGCAGCGCTTTGACGAGGGGAACGTATTATTAGTTTTCCCTGAAGGCACGCGAACAACCCCAGGCGTTCAATCAAAATTACAACGTGGTTCTGCGCAAATAGCGGTACGCACAAAGAGAGATTTACGTCTAGTACATATTACTGTCTCTCCGAGTTTTCTCACAAAAGAGAAAAAGTGGTATCAAGTGCCCCCAACTAAGCCTTTTTTCCTTGTTGAAGTTAAGGATAAAGTTGAGGTTGAGCCTTTTATCAAGCAAACTACATCTCAAACGTTAGCGGCTCGCCGTTTACAACAGCATTTAGCGGAAACACTCTTTCCTGAAAATCCATAGTTACAAGCAGGTCCAAGTGGAAAAACTACATAACGAAATCAAACAACTCATCATTGATGCGCTTAATCTAGAAGATTTAACCATTGAAGATATCGAAACTGACGCGCCTCTATTCGGCGACGGCTTAGGTTTAGATTCTATCGATGCACTCGAACTTGGTTTGGCGATCAAGAAAAAGTACAACATTGTAATTGATGCGGATGACTCTAATACCCGTGAGCACTTCGCATCGGTGAGCAATCTTGCAAGCTATATCTCTGCCCAAACTAGTGAATAATTCGTAGGTACTTTCATGACAGATGTAAACAAAGAACAAGTATTTGACCAAGTGAAGGACGCACTTGAAGAATTGTTTGAAATTGATGCTACGGATATTGTGCCAGAAGCACATCTATACCAAGACCTCGATCTAGATAGCATTGACGCTGTCGATCTTGTGGTCCACCTACAAAATGTAACAGGCAAGAAAATCAAACCTGCGGAATTCAGTACTGTTCGAACAGTAGATGACGTAGTAAACGCAGTAACTGAGCTTCTGAAGGACGCCTAATGCGCCAATTGCTGACAATATTGTCCGCAGTTGTTCTGCTTGCTTACCCATTTGCTATCTATTTTGGCATAGAACGTTTTGGTATTTCTTTGGTGGGGGTAGTGCTTATCGTCGCCTTAGGAGTGCGGTTGTTTTCCGTTCAGCGAACTCAGTTGAAAGAACTCAAATCCGTTGTTCAGATCAGCGCGATCACTGGGATCTCACTGGTTGGCCTAAGCATCCTGTTTAAACAACATGGATGGATGACGTTTTACCCCGTCGTGGTCAACCTATGTATGCTGATTGTGTTCGCCTCCAGTTTTAAACAACCACAAACCATCATCGAACGATTGGCTCGGCTTCAAGAGCCTAACTTGCCTGAAAGTGGCGTAGCTTACACCCGTAAAGTTACTGCAATTTGGTGTGCGTTCTTCATAATCAATGGGCTGATAGCACTCTATACCTGCTTTCAGCCATTAGAGATTTGGACGCTCTATAACGGGCTAATCAGTTATCTACTTGCAGGCACTCTTATGGGTACTGAATGGGTAGTTCGCCAGTTTATTCGTAGGGATCACTAAACATCATGCCACTCGCTTCTACTGACTTTGTGTCAATTGAAAACTTACTCTGTGCTCACCGAGCATCATCAACACCGGTTGCCTTTGATCAGCAGCAGGTGATGTCTTGGGCAGAGTTTCAACATGATGTTGCTTACTATACTGACAAACTATCCCAGCAAGACGTTCAACGCGTCGCTCTCTGCTTTAGTGATAGCTACCTGTTTGCAGTCGGCTTTTTCGCTGCCTGCTACGCACAAAAAGCGCTCGTCCTTCCAGGAAACTACCAGACGGAAGCTGTCAAAGAGTTACAACAGCACTTTGATTTATTGCTCCATGATGATGCAGTCCCAATTGCAACAGGGCTTACTGCTTTAACGATAAGCAAACAATCCGCTCCAAGCACTGAGGCATGCTCATTCGACTGGCAACCATTAGCTGCAGAAGACCTGATTGTCACTTTGTTTACTTCTGGTTCTAGCGGCTCAGCAAAAGCGATAAGCAAGAGCCTTGAACAGCTTGATATCGAACTTTCGATTTTGCAGTCATTGTGGGGTGAGCAAATTGATGAGACTCGAATTGAAAGTACCGTCTCTCACCAACATATTTACGGCTTGCTGTTCCGCCTTTTATGGCCATTGTGTGCTGCGAGACCATTCGCGACGCAAAACCTCGAGTTCCCAGAACAAATTGTTCACCATGCCAGCCCAGACACCGTGTTAGTCAGCAGTCCGGCACTATTAAAACGCCTAACTCAAGAACACCAGCGTACCCCACTGAGGGCTGTATTCTCTTCTGGTGGCCCACTGGCAAACTCAGCGGCTATTCACAGTGAAGAGCTGTTTAATCAATTACCTATTGAAGTGTTTGGCAGCACGGAAACCGGGGGTATCGCACACAGGCAGCAGTTCTCTGCATCGACTCCTTGGCAATTATTCCCCGGTATTGAAGCCCAATTGAACGAAGAGCGTTGTTTACGATTACGCTCTCCACATATCAACGGCCAAGAATGGTATCAAACTGCCGATGAGTGCTATTTTCATGATAAGGTTTCCTTTGAACTGAAAGGCCGTACTGACCGAATTGTTAAAGTTGAAGAAAAGCGCATCTCGCTAGTTGAAGTCGAAAAACGACTAGAGCAACTAGAATGGATTGAAGAGAGCGCCGTAATTCCAAAAACCGAGGAGAGCAGACTCTCGCTATGTGCCGTTATCGTCCTCACGGAAAAAGGCCAGCAAGAGATCGATGCCCTAGGTAAGGGAAAATTTTGGATTGCCCTTAGGAAAGCGTTACGAAATTGGTTAGAGCCTATCGCGATTCCAAGAAAGTACCGCTTAGTGGATGAGATTCCCTTGAATAGCCAAGGGAAACGACAAGTCACTGAAATAGCCAAATTATTCCAATAAAGACAAATAACAATGGAACAAAGAAAACCAACCATTACCGAAGTGCACGTCGAAGACAAAAGCGCGACTATCATCATGAAAGTCGATGCTAATATCTTGGATTTTCGTGGTCACTTTACCCACTTCCCACTCTTACCTGGTGTCAGCCAAATTGATTGGGCGCTGTTTTACGCCATTGAGTATTTAGGCACTCCGCCTCTTTTCAAAGGAATGGAAGTGATCAAGTTCCAAGAACCCATCCTGCCCGATAGCGTAGTGACTCTTGAGCTCACTTGGGACGATGATAAACAAAAGCTCGCGTTCAAATACCGCTCTCATACCCCAGACCGACTGATCATTCACTCTTCTGGCAAGATGAAGTTAGGTGGATAGTGTGAGCCATTACCAAGCCTGTTTTCTTATCCCTTGCTACAACCACAGCAGCACCATCGCCGCTGTGGTGTCCTCACTAGACTCTTTTAAACTCCCTTTTATCGTTGTGGACGACGGTAGCAATCAAGAAACAAAACACACATTAGACCAAGTTTCGCAGCAAGATAATGTCACGCTGGTTACCTTAGAGCAGAACCAAGGTAAAGGCGGAGCTGTGATGGCGGGCATTCGCCAAGCAAGCGAACTGGGTTACAGTCATGTGATCCAAATTGATGCCGATGGCCAACATGACATCCAAGCGCTACCGACACTGATGGAGCGTTCCGCACAATACCCAGAGCATTTAATTTCAGGCCAGCCTGTTTATGATGAAAGCGTGCCGAAAGCTCGCCTTTACGGACGTTACGCCACTCATATTTGGGTCTGGATAGAAACCCTCTCCTTTGCGATTAAAGACAGCATGTGCGGCTTTCGTGCCTACCCCGTGAAAAGCACCATCGCCGTGCTCGATAAATACGATATTGGCACGCGTATGGACTTCGACATCGAGATTTTAGTCCGTATGTATTGGGAAGGTGTCGACATCGACTTTGTCGAAACTCGGGTGATCTACCCTGAAGGGGGCATCTCGCACTTTGATGCACTTTGGGACAATGTAAAGATCAGTTGGATGCATACACGGCTGTTCTTTGGCATGTTGCCAAGAATCCCAAAGTTGCTAGCACGAAAGCGTAAGAAGACAGCCAATGCCCATTGGTCAAAACGCCAAGAGCAAGGCACCATCATCGGCATTAAACTGATGTTGGCGATCTACAGTTTACTGGGCCGTAAGGCATTTAACCTAATCCTTAAGCTAGTCATACGCTACTACCATCTGACAGGTAAAGATGCCAAACAAGCTTCTGAAACCTACTTGGCTCAACTCTCTAGCTACGCGTCTCAGCAGCAGATTGAATTGCCTCAGCCTATAGATAGCTACCATCACCTGCTCTCTTTTGGCCACACCATGATCGATAAACTTGCCGCATGGAAAGGCGACTTTAGTGTTGATAACCTCACAATCCATGGTCAAGAGCAGTTTCAAGAGATGGTCGACAACAATCAGGGCGTGTTATTGCTAGGATCGCACCTAGGCAATATCGAGCTTTGCCGAGCGCTTGGCCGTCGACACAAGCATATTAAGATCAACGCACTGGTCTTTACCGAGCATGCTGAGCGCTTTAACACGGTAATGAAAGCCGTCAACCCTAAGTCAGACTTGAATCTGATTCAGGTAAGCTCGATGGGGCCAGACACCGCTATTTTGCTGCAACAGAAGATCGAACAAGGTGAGTGGGTGGTGATCGTCGGTGACAGAACCTCCACCAGCAAAGAGAGCCGCTCTGTTTGGGCTGACTTTTTGGGTAAACCTGCTCCTTTCCCGCAAGGGCCATTTATGTTGGCTTCTGTGCTGAAAGCCCCTGTATATTTGCTATTTGGCTTAAGAGATGACTCAAGTGAGACACCTCACTTCAACGTCTACTTTGAGCATTTTAGCGACAAACTCGTATTACCAAGAAAAGAGCGCCAGAAAGCGCTACAAGAAGTGGTGCAAAACTACGCTAATCGCCTAGAGCACTACACACTACAAGCCCCTTTACAATGGTATAATTTTTTCAATTTTTGGACATTAAGTAATCAGCACGATGACGACGCAAAACAATAAAACCATTACGTTTGGCGCACAGGCTTTAACCATCGAAGATGTGGTAGCCATTGCTCAAGGTGCCAATGCCGATATCAACAGCTCGCCAGAGTTTACCGCTAAGATCGACCGCGGTGTCGCTTTTCTGGAGCGACTGCTAAAAGAAGAAGGCGTCATCTACGGCGTGACAACAGGCTACGGTGACTCATGTACGGTTGCTATTCCGCCTAACTTAGTCGATGAGCTGCCATTGCACCTGACTCGCTTCCACGGCTGTGGTCTCGGTGAAGTGCTATCTCATGAGCAAGCACGCGCAGTACTGGCAACTCGCCTTTGTTCGCTGGCTCAAGGGGTATCGGGCGTCACGCACGACTTACTTAACCAAATCGTTACGCTGATTAACCGAGATATCGCGCCGCGCATCCCGCAAGAAGGCTCTGTTGGGGCAAGTGGTGACTTAACGCCACTTTCTTACTTGGCTGCTGCACTTATCGGTGAGCGTGACGTGTTATACAAAGGCGAAACTCGCCCAACGGCAGAAGTGTTCGCTGAGCTAGGCATTGACCCTATTCATCTCAAGCCGAAAGAAGGCTTAGCACTGATGAACGGAACATCGGTAATGACCGCGCTGGCTTGTCTTGCTTACAAACGTGCTGAGTATCTCGCGCAGCTGTGTACCAAGATTACGGCGATGGTATCGGTTGGTATGCACGGTAATGACTTCCACTTTGACGAAGCGTTGTTTGCGGTGAAACCTCACCCTGGCCAACAGCAAGTTGCGGCTTGGCTGCGTGATGACTTAAAAGCTGAACGCCCACCACGCAACAGTGACCGCTTACAAGATCGTTATTCACTACGCTGCGCACCACATGTAATTGGTGTGGTTCAAGACTCACTGCCGTGGCTACGTTCAATGATTGAAAATGAATTGAACAGTGCCAACGATAACCCAATCATTGACGGTGATAACGAACGCGTCCTGCATGGCGGTCACTTCTACGGTGGTCACATCGCAATGGCAATGGATACGCTAAAAACAGGTATTGCTAACCTTGCCGATCTGCTTGATCGTCAAATGGCGCAGTTGATGGATTACAAATTCAATAACGGTCTGCCATTTAACCTAACCGGTGCTGAAGGCGAGCGTAAGCCAATCAACCATGGCTTTAAAGCAGTGCAAATTGGCATTTCAGCATGGACAGCTGAAGCGCTTAAGCACACTATGCCAGCGAGCGTGTTCTCACGTTCAACTGAATGTCACAACCAAGATAAAGTGAGCATGGGCACCATTGCGGCGCGCGACTGTCTACGTGTGCTAGAGCTAACAGAACAAGTGGCAGCGGCGTCTCTGCTTGCGAGTATTCAGGCGGTAGAAATTCGACGCCGTCATAATGAGCTCGACGAGCACCACATGAGCGACAACTTGAAGATGATCCGTGATGCGGTGCTGAGTGAATTCGAATTCGTCATCGAAGACCGTCCACTTGAGCACGATTTGCGCCACTTTATCGAGCGTATCCAGCAGCGTCACTGGTCGCTCTATTCGGAGGCGTAATGGAGCAAGAGATCCTTTTTCCTCTTGAATCGGAGGTGACTATGGTCACCTCTTTCCAAGATGCCGATCCTATGGGTGTGATATACCACGGTAACTACTTCCGCTTTTTTGAAGAAGCCCGTCGTATCATGATGGACAAGATTGGCTACGGATACTTAGCGATGAATGAATCTGGCTATATGTGGCCGATCATTGATACGCGTGTAAAGTACGTTAAAGCAATCCCGTTTAATCATCAGATCCGCGTGACTGCCAAGCTTACCGAATGGGAAAACCGCTTGCGTGTCGACTACGTCATTTACGATGCTCAAACAGGCAAACGCATGTGTAAAGCGCACACCACTCAAGTGGCGGTTTCTATCAAAGAACAAGAGATGTGTTTCGCCTCACCACATGTATTTATCGATAAAGTCGAGCAATGGCACCGAGAAGGAAAAGTCATATGATCAAACGCTGTCTGGCTTCACTGCTAATGTTGCTCTCTCCCCTAGCATGGTCATCAGTTACAGATTTGGCTTCGCTACAAACTCAACTTTCTCAACATGAGACAGTGCGAGGGGATTTTGTTCAACAACGCCATATTGAGATGTTTGAACAGCCATTAAGCTCTGAAGGCCACTTTACCCTGAATAAAGAGCAAGGTTTGCTGTGGCAACAAGAGACACCTTTCCCAGTTGGTTTAGTACTTACTCAAGACAAACTGCGTCAAACCTTTGCGGGTCAGCAACCACAAGTTATTACCGCGAAAGAAAACCCAATGGCATTTTACTTTAGCCACGTTTTCCTTGCTGTTTTCCACGGCGATACAGAAGCGCTCAAAGAACAGTTTGATATTGCCTTCAACACTGAATCTGACCAGTGGACAATCGAACTGACGCCACTCAATGCGCCACTTAATGCGGTATTCACATCGATTACTCTGTCAGGCAGTGACAATATCGACCAACTCGAACTGTTAGAGATTCGTGGCGATAAAACCGACATTATCTTCACCAACCAAACACATCAGCCTGAAGGATTAACCGATGTTGAAAAGCAACAGTTCAACTTCTGATCCTTGGTTTATGGGTAAACGAATAGCAATTGCATGGCTAGGAATGGCGGGACTGTTCTTAGCCATGTTGTCCTATCAATGGCTATGGTCAGCGCAATCACCGATTGAAACTGACATCCTCAAACTGCTACCTAAAAACCAACAGAACCCTGTGGCAGAGCAAGCTTTCGAGGCCGTTTCAAATAACCTTAGTGATAAGGTCGTGTTTGTTGTTACTGCGCCTGAAAGTCAAAACAGCTACGCGGCAGCAGGCAAACTGGCTCAAGAGCTTAGTGATACTGGCTTATTCGCTGACGTGGTTGGCCAAGTTGATGAAAAGCAGCAAAGTCTCTGGGCCGCCTATTACTTCCAGCACCGCTTTCAGCAACTCACTGAAGCGCAACGTCAACGCTTAACCCAGCAGCCCCAGGCGCAAGTCCAATATGTCTTACAGTCAATCTATAACCCGTTTTCTGGCGTAACAGGCAATGAGCTTAACAGCGACCCATTTTTGATTTTTCGCGACTACCTTTCACAGCTCACCCAACTTAGCAGTGCCTTTACCCTCAACAATGGCTTTCTCTCTACAAGCTACCAAGGGCAAGAGTACATACTGGTCACTGCAACCCTAAAAGATTCCCCCTACAGCCTTAATGCACAAAACGGTGTGGGTACGATCCAACAAATTGAGCAAAGCCTGACTGAGCAATATCAAGTTGAGTTTTATCATACTGGGGTTCTATTCTACGCTGAATTCGGCACACAAAGCGCCAAATCTGAGATCAGCACCATTGGACTGTTTTCTTTGCTCGGTGTCGTCGTCCTAATCATCGGCGTATTTCGCAGTGCTGCCCCTCTTTCACTGGCATTGCTCTCGATCACGATTGGTTTGATTGCCGCACTCTCGGTGACAACATGGCTATTTGGTACCGTTCATCTATTTAGTTTAGTGTTTGGCGCAAGCCTAATTGGCGTTTCCATCGACTATGCGTTTCATTACCTCACCGAACGTTTAGCTGCCGGTAACCAATGGGATAGCAAAAAAGGATTAAAGCATATCTTTGCTGCCATCACGATGGGCCTACTGACAAGTCTAATTGGCTATATGGGGATGCTGATCGCCCCATTCCCTGGCCTGCAACAGTTAGCGCTATTTTCATCGATTGGCTTAGCAGCAGCCTATGCCACCGTTGTAGCTTGGTACCCAATCCTTGCGGTTAAACCAAGTAAAACCAGACCACTTCCCGGCCAGACTATTTGGCAACACTGGCTCAATGTGTGGTCGAAGCCAATGGTGCGCCGAGCACTACCGCTTACGTGTCTGATTGTGGCATTAGTTCCGCTGGCTAACCTTCAATATGATGATGATATTCGCCAGCTTCAAGCAATGCCTGAATCGTTGAAGCAGCAAGAAACCTTTATCTCACAACTGAGTGGCTTAAACTCATCACAACAAATGGTGGTCGTCACTGCTGATGATGATGAGCAGCTTTTGCAAAAACTCGAAGCCTTTAATAACCAACTGATGCAATGGCAAAACCAAGGTGTGATTGAAGGTTTTCAGAGCCTCACGCAATACATTAGCTCAACAGCAACTCAAAAGGCTGACTATGAGCTGATTGAAGACTTGTACCGTAACCAAGGCCCTGTACTGGCCAGTATGCTAAAGCTCACCGACGTTCCGCAGTTAACTCAAACCTTAGAACCAGTCTCTCTGCAAGATTATTTGACTCACTCCGTTTCCGAGCCTGTTCGTTTTCTCTATGTCGGTAACGTTGAGGGCAAAGTCGCAAGTGTCGTGCTGCTTAAAGAGCTAAACAATATCGAAACAGTCAAAGAGTATGTCGCCTACCAGCCAGATATGAGCTACCTAAACAAAGCGGCTGAAATCTCCGCTCTGTTTGCTGATTACCGTATCAAGGTGATGGAGCTTATCGCCGTGGCCTTATTGGTCATTAGTGGCGTGCTGACCAAGCGCTATGGCTTTACCCATGCAATTACGATTCTGATTCCGTCACTGATTGCTTGTGTCGCGGGACTTTCCGCAGCATCTGCGATTGGATCGACACTGAATCTGTTCAATTTACTCGCACTTATTCTCATTATTGGGATTGGCATCGACTACACACTGTTTTTTGCTGAAAAAGCACGTAGCCCTAGTACATTACTCGCGATCACCTTATCTGCTATGACAACACTATTGTCATTTGGCCTACTGTCACTCAGTGAGACTCACGCCATTCATAGCTTTGGTATCACTGTACTCAGTGGCATCTTTGTCGCTTGGCTGCTGTCCCCATTAGCAATTAAAGAGAGGCACTCGTGAAACTGGTTCATATAACAAAAACACTAACCGTGATCGCGATGTGCGGTGTGCTTGCTGCCTGCGCCTCTAAGCCTAAGGACACCACACCACAAGTTGAAATCGCGCAAGGTCAAATGGTTAATCTGCCCTCGCCTAGCTCTCTTGGTTATGGCCTGAATGCTAGTCAACTGATCACCGCAACTTGGACAGTTGATGACAATGCGCGCTCAGAGCAATTACCTGTTCAACTTCAAGTCAGCGCAGATAAGTTGGTACTCGCAGGGTTTTCTTCTTGGGGAACGCGTATCTTGTCGCTGACTTATCAAGATGATGCGATAACCAGTGATGTTCTAACCGGATTAGGCAGCGCGCTTCCCGCACCAGAACAGGTACTATTTAATCTAATGATCACTCTCTGGCCCTCTTCTGCTTGGGAAGGTCCTTTAAATGAGGTAAGGTGGCAAGTGATTGATAAAGCAGACTCTCGAGCGATTTTCGATAGCAATGGCACTCAAATTATCGACATAAAATACGGTAACAATGAGAAGCTAGATGGAGAAATTATCTTTCACCATCTCATTGATGGCTACACTATAAAAGTGAATACGCTCCAGTATCAACAAGTACAACTGACACCGCAGTAATATCCATGACAACAAACATTTCTAGACCCATTTTTATACAAAGTTGTGGCTTTCACAGTGCGATGGGCTCAGCCGAGTCTGAAATCCATCAATGTTTAAATGGTCAGCAGCAAGCGAACATGGTGACAGACACTCGCAGCTTAAATACTGGAGCGGCAACTGTCGTTGGCCAAGTGAGTAAATCACTGCCTGCAATTCCAACACACCTGAGCAAATTCAATACGCGCAACAACCAATTGGCTCTCTCAGCGCTACTGCAAATCGAAGAGAGTGTTCAGCAAGCAATTGAGCAGTTTGGTCATTCGCGAATTGCAGTTGTGATCGGAACTAGCACCTCTGGAATCTCTGATGGAGAGGTGGCCTATCAACAGAAAATTAAATCTGATGAGTTTCCAAGTGACTACCACTACCGCAAGCAAGAGTTAGGCAATACCAGCGAGTTTATCGCCCAATACTTCGACCTATCAGGCCCTTGCTATGCGGTATCAACAGCATGTTCATCAAGTGGTCGAGTGTTTATTACCGCTCAGCGTTTACTTCGCAGTGGTATTGTCGATGCCGTCATCGTCGGTGGTGTCGATACCCTTTGCCGTCTGACATTAAATGGTTTTCATGGCCTAGAGGCGCTATCTCAAACCTTATGTCAGCCATTTAGTGCTAACCGCAACGGCATCAACATCGGCGAGTCAGCCGCGTTGATGTTGCTCAGCAATGAACCCTCAACGGTCGCACTTCTTGGAGCCGGAGACAGCTCTGACGCTCACCATATTTCAGCGCCTCACCCCGAGGGCAATGGTGCGGAAGTGGCGATGCAAAAAGCGCTCACTGATGCTAGTTTGACGGCTGATGACATCGGATATATCAACGCCCATGGAACCGCAACCCCGCTCAACGACAGCATGGAAAGCAAAGCCATCTATCGACTGTTTGGCTCAAAGGTGCCAGTCAGTTCAACAAAACCGCTTACTGGTCATACTCTTGGCGCAGCTAGCGCTACTGAAGCCGCCATTGCATGGCACATTTTAAAACATGATTTAGAGCTACCAATTCAGCATTGCCAAGATAAAGCTGACGATATTGAAGTTTCACTGGTTGAAGCTCCGACTAAACTGGCGGGCAAAGCAATTTTAAGCAACTCTTTTGCTTTTGGTGGTAATAACATTAGTCTAATTTTTGGTTACACCCATGACTAACTTCCCTTCAATTGATCAACTATTGCCGCATGACGATCCGATGATTCTGATCGACGAAGCGCTAGATATTCAAGCAGACAGCATTCATTGCCAAGTAGAGATCGGGGCTAAAAACCCGTTCTTCGACCAAGAGTCGCAAACTTTACCGGCTTACGTCGGTATCGAGTTTATGGCTCAGTCCGTCGCCGCTTGGTCTGGCTATCACTCTTTACAAAAAGGCGAACAGCCACCGATTGGCTTCCTACTTGGCAGCCGTCGTTACTCTTCTCATTGCGATAGATTCCAAAATGGACAGCGTCTTGATGTTTTTGCTGAAAAAGTAATGGAAGATAACGGAATGGCAGTATTCACGGCACGTATCGAATTCGAACAACAAATAATGGCAAGCTGCCAACTCAACGTATACGTACCAACAGAAGAAAAATTACAAGAAATGAAAATCAGGAGTCAACAATGACCCGACAAGTACTAGTCACAGGTGCAAGTAAAGGGATTGGCAAAGCGATCGCTACCCAGCTTGCGACAGATGGATTTACCATTGTTGTCCACTATATGGGCGATATGAAGGGTGCCCAAGACACCCTAGATACCATCGAGAAAAACGGTGGCAATGGTCGTCTAATTCAATTTGATATCAGCAATCGCGAAGAGTGTCGTGAAAAGCTTGAAGCCGATATTGAACAAAATGGCGCATACTATGGCGTAGTAAACAATGCCGGCATCACCCGTGATACCGCCTTCCCTGCGATGACTGAAGAAGAGTGGGACGGTGTTATCCATACCAACCTAGATAGCTTCTACAACGTACTGCACCCTTGTGTGATGCCAATGGTACAAAAACGCAAAGGTGGTCGAATTGTGACCCTAGCATCTGTATCTGGCTTAATGGGTAACCGTGGTCAAACCAACTACAGCGCCGCAAAAGCCGGCGTGATTGGTGCAACCAAGTCACTGGCGCTAGAGCTCGCTAAGCGTAAAATTACCGTTAACTGTGTCGCTCCGGGTCTGATTGATACCGGTATGGTTGATGAGCACGTCAAAGAACACGCGATGCCACAGATTCCACTGCGTCGTATGGGCGAACCTGAAGAAGTGGCAGGCCTTGTTAGCTACCTAATGTCAGACATCGCAGGTTACGTGACTCGCCAAGTTATCTCGGTAAATGGAGGCCTAGTATGAGCCGCCGCGTAGTAGTGACTGGCATGTCAGGTGTCACCGCGTTTGGTAACGACTGGCAAACGGTAGAACCTAAGCTTCGAGCTTGTGAGAATGCTACCCAATACATGGAATCTTACGAGCAATATGATGGCCTAAATACCAAACTGGCCGCGCCTGTTGATGACTTTGAGCTGCCAAAGCATTACAAACGTAAACAAGTTCGCGGCATGGGCCGAGTCTCTAAGCTCGCCACTGTGGCAACTGAGAATGCCCTTATTCAATCAGGACTGATTGGTAACGATGTTCTGACTAACGGCCAAACGGGTATTGCCTACGGTTCATCAACAGGCAGTACTGATGCGATTGGTGCCTTCGGCGTCATGCTCAATGACAAAACCACCAAAGCGATCACCGCGACTACTTACGTGCAAATGATGCCGCATACGACTGCGGTTAACGTTGGTCTATTCTTCGGCCTAAAAGGTCGTGTGATTCCCACCAGCAGCGCGTGTACATCGGGCAGCCAAGCGATCGGTTACGCTTATGAAGCCATCAAACACGGCTACCAAACTGTAATGGTGGCAGGTGGCGGCGAAGAGCTTTGCCCTACCGAATCAGCGGTATTTGATACCCTGTTTGCGACCAGCTTAAAGAACGAAGCGCCAAAGTCTACACCACGCCCTTATGACAGCCACCGTGATGGCCTAGTGATTGGTGAAGGTGCTGGTACGCTAGTACTGGAAGAGTATGAACATGCGAAAGCGCGCGGTGCGAAGATCTACGCTGAGATCATCGGTTTTGCCAGCAACTGCGATGCTGCCCACGTCACTCAACCACAAATGGAAACCATGCAAATCTGTATGGAAATGGCGATGCAAGATGCAGGCATTGAACCTGAGAAGATCGATTACGTTTCGGCGCACGGCACAGCAACTGACCGCGGTGACATCGCAGAGAGTAATGCAACTGCCAACGCTCTGGGTAAAGTGCCAATCAGTTCATTGAAGAGCTACTTTGGCCATACGCTTGGGGCGTGTGGCGCGATTGAAGCTTGGTTAAGCCTAGAGATGATGCACACAGGCTGGTTTAGCCCAACACTCAACCTTGAGTCGCTAGACGAGCAATGTGGCAACTTAGACTACATTACTGGTTCAGGCCGTGAACTAGAGGTTGAATACTTAATGAGTAACAACTTTGCATTTGGTGGCATCAACACTTCGATCATCTTTAAGAAGATCTAATTTCTCTAGTTGCCATAAATGAGAAAACGGACTGGTCATTGCCAGTCCGTTTTTGTTTATTCGCGTATTGTTTATTAGTGTAGGGATTCTCGATTGAACTAATATTGGCGTCCCTACTCCAACCAATATTACACATCTCCCGTAGCCACTATCTATGTCTCTATTATTGCTCTCTACTGCGCTCATTGCCTCTACCGACTCAACACTTAAATACCAAATCGAACCGACTTCTACTGGCCATGACGCCGTAACCGTCAGCGTTGAGACAAACTCCCTTGGAACGTTTCACGCTCTGCCAGCAAGAACACTCGCCAACGACACGCAACCCACTTTATTCTGCGTTACTGCGAATGGAAGCCAGACTGCGATTGAGTACCAAACGCCTATCCAATGTGACCATGTCACTTGGCAACTGCCGCTTGCGGCGATAGGCAAAGACGGCTTCGATATCGCTAAACAAATCGATAGCTACGAGCCAATCAAGGGCTGGAGTTTTGTTAGTGAATTTAACTCCCTTCCACGTTTTGCTACGCACAATGATGAGCTTATTCCCGCGCAAGTTTGCTCCCCTGACAATCAATGTGGCTGGATGCCTGATGCCGACCGACCACCGCTGTTTGTTGTTTGGGGTCTTAAGCCAGTCGAGCTAAACATCAATGGAAAAACGATTAAGGTCACCACGGACACCGAGCAGATTTTGCAAACTATGGACGACTGGAAACCTGCACTTGAGTCCCAGTTGAATTACCTTATAAGCCTGTTTCCTGACAGTTCGGTGAATCAGTGGGATATCGCTTTCTTTAGCCGAGATAAACAAGCTGGCAGCGTCAGTGGCGCCGCCGGAAGCAATAAAATTCTTATCAATGCCATCTTAGACAATGGTCAGTTCGAAGATGATGAAATGCCGATGCTGCTTAAGATAGCGGCTCACGAATCAATGCATTTACTCGACACCTCTTCACCGTTGTGGGCATCTGAAAGCCTTGCTGAATACTATGCCATCAAGTCTCTCGATAAAACTCAATATAAGTTCACAGACCCGAAAGCTCAGTGGGACGGTTTTGCTCAAAGCTTTCCTTTCGCATCAACCGGACTTTTTGAAGCCAGCAATCTTGTATCGACGGAACAGCAGTATCAATATTACCCACTGTTTTACGTCAAGGGCCCTGCGTTTTGGCAAGCGCTCGACCAGAGCCTAATGGATAAAGGGGAGAGTTTAGATTCGCGATTACCGACTCTGACTTACAACAAAGATGGCAGCCTTTCTGAAGCTTCCATCGGGGAACTAACCAAGATTATCGGCAAGAAAAAGTGGGATGAGCTTACGAAGCTGTACCTATAACTAGAATGGATTGGTGAGCAGTATATCTACCGTTCACCAGTTTATAGGCATTACAAATCCGCCAACAAAGTTTTGGACAAAAATGATTTAGAAAGCTAAAGATTTAAATCAATTATTCTTACTGTACACCTCTTTTAGGGGCTAATTTAAGAATTGAATCGACGATCTTTTCACCATTATTTTCAACTGCCTCTATAACGGTGATATCTTGCTGTATGCAGCTCAAAAACTCAGTGTGGCTATACTCTATTATAAAACAAAGCAACAACCGTTCTAATTCAGGTGTTGCTGTTACATACCATGGCCAAGGAAACTCATCAGCTTTCTGCGGTAAAATAACTAAACACTCTGACACCGAGATCGGTACTACGATAAAAGGCTCACTATTTATACTAGTGAAGATGTTGCACGTATCTGGTAGTGCGATGGCTTTGTGTGGAGAACGAATAAGAACCCATTGGTTATCAAAAAGCGGCTTAGATAGCTTTCGATACACTTCATGATTGTTGAAAATACTTTCATAAATGAATTGAACATGGCTAGTATCATTAGCTTTTTCTACTCCATAGTGCTGCTCAATGACAGGTTTCAACTTTGCATTGTGTGACTCGATAAATGCTGGGTCTCTAATATGTTGAATAACAATAAAACCAACCAACGCCTGCTTCTGAGGCATATTGAGAGGCTCAACTTTTAAGACTTTTTCTATGGGGATAGAAGCATCACCTTCCACTAACCCGAAATATGCCTCTAACCTATCCGAGTACAGATTTCGAACAAATCCCCACTTACCAAATGAAGTATCTATATAGTTGACAACTCCTTTTGATATTGAGTTCTTTCTGATTATGCCCTTTTCCGACCAATACTTTTTAATAAATGATTTAGGGATGAAGTGATTGTCTCTTACTTTATTAATTTTCAAAGCCTTTGCTGATGAAGGTGTATTCTCTTTTTCAAGCGCTGCTCTTGTTTTTAATTTCCAACGGTTATTATATTTTTCTAGCCATACATTTTCGGCTAGAATTTTTCCTGTATTCAGTATCTTTTGTTGCCCGAATTCACCTAAACAATGTTCTCTTTCTAATTCTAAATCAATGTCATTTGGCAGTAGTTCAGAGGTTTGAGCTTCAATGACCTTAGATTCAATGTAGTTCCTCAACTTAGCGAGTTCGAGGATCATTTCTTCTCGTAAGTTGATGTGAAGCTCTGTCATTTGAGGTACAGAAATCCTGTCCATTTCATGGAATATCTGATCCACGACTTCTCCCCAGATCTCAACCAATGCTTGTGCTTGTTTATCGTCAGTACCCGAAAACAATTCGCATAAGCGTTTTTTCATGAAATCTCCTGTGAATATATTGAACCACAATTATAAATATCATATAGAAAATAAGGGACTGATTGAAAAATTTCCGACTAGGCTGAGAAGTTACAACTCATTTTGGGGCAAAGGCGATTTAACCAAAACAGCTAAGGTATACCCTAGCCTTAAATTGGCAAGCGTTAATCGTCCTGCTTTAGAGGACTGACATTAGCCTTCAGGCTTTATATCAAAACTAGTAAAACAAAGTCTCAAGTTTCCACCACAAACTCAAATCACTTCCTTTGATGACCGTGCTCGCGATTTTGCTGTGTATCGTAACTGATTTGCTTACCTACATTCTTCAGTTGGACCCCAACTTTATTAAACGCATTTTGGATAGTTGCTGAGACATGCTGTTGACCTTCTCCCTCCAAAAAACTTGCTCTATCTTGGTTCGTTTCGAATACACAGACTATTTCTAAGCTTTGTGGAAAAGAGGAGAGTTTGACCGTATGAGTCACCCAAAGAAAACCATCGTAGCCTTTTAACGTATCTTCACAAACTTCGGTTAAAACGTCTCGAATTTGATTTTCAGTCTTCTTGTCTGTTTTACGCATAGTGCGAACTTCCTACTAACACTTTTAAAATGCCCACTGTATAGCCCTAATGCAACTCACTAAAGAGCAAGTGGTATTACTCAATTTGATCACTTTGTTTAATGAAAACTTAGTGACTCGCCTATCAGCAAAGTCTTATTGCCCGTAACAGTATTAACTTGCTTTTGAAGCTTCGTGCCGCTCTACCATAAACGCGATCACTTCTTCATTTAAGCAGGACTTACTGATGTACTGACGCTGTTTACCCAAATGAAGGATTAAGCCTAAGCCGGTTTGTTCAAGTTGATCGATTTCATTCCAAGCAATTTGTCGGTCGATTTTACCGCTTTTATAACCCACACCATTCGCGTTCACTTGAAGAACCACCTTGCTACCACGGCTTGAGCTGATAGTTTGTCGCCATAGCCACCATGTTCTTTTGAAGTAAACACTACATGTTTCAATCACACTCAATACAATAAAGAACCAACCGACGTAACCGTTAGGTAGCAGCTTAAACTCTACTAACACCACACCAAAAATAAGAAAGAGTATCCCTTTCAAATAAGCTTGTGGGAACCTAGCAGGCAGACTAGTTTGATCATAACACTCTGCAAAGAAAGGCTTGTCGAGTGTGTATTCTGTGGTGAAGTCGAAATCTTTAGACATGTATAATTACTTTAAGGTTTCTGTGAATGAGTATTCAGGTTACGATCTTGCAACGCGAGCATTGTATCGCTTCTAGGAGCTTATCTTTAGCAATTTTGATTCTGTTTTGTAAATCAATTATACCGAGGGTAGCTCTAAGGACCATAAGAGTTGTCTAACTGGATGACTGTTGGCTCAAGATCATCCGTTACCAAACTGATATCAGCGTGACTAAGCAGCCCCCAAGTCACGACTTGCTTATCATCAGTAATCGCCGCGAAAGCGTAAAGAGAGCTCACGATGGTCTCAACATTGCTTAGTGAGCCCGTTAGATTGAGTGACGTATCCCCACCTCGGGTCGCGTCGCCCCAAGCAACAACACTACCGTCTGATTTTTTGGCCGCGAATGCCCCGCGTGCCGCTACAACAAAATCGACATTAACCAAGTCGGCACTCACTGCGCTGCTATCACCACCGTCATTAGCGTCTCCCCACGCCACAACCGTACCTGCCGACTCAACAGCGGCGAAGGCATCTCTTGTGGCGGCAATCATAGTCGCATTAGTCACCGTTGGCTCTAAGAATGCGGTGTTGCCCGATACCCCATAACTGACGCCGTCAATACTTCCCCAGCTAACAATGCTGCCATCATTGATTAGAGCAGCGAAACCAAACCAAGTACTGTACAAAGAACCCACATTGGTTATTCTTGCCGCTAAAGTCGCCATGTCACCACCATACGGATTGTAGCCATGACTGGTGACAGAGCCATCATTTTTGAGCAGAGCATAAGCCAGGTCATTACCCACAGCGGATTGAACATCACTCGCAGCATAGTTTGGCATAACAGAAACGGGCACGCCCCCAGAGCTGTCTAGTCCCCAAAAATATGTAGAACCACTATTATCGATCGCAACAAAAGAGCTGGTGTTGCCTATCACGTTGGTGATATTACTTGGCGCCAACCCTTCCAAATCACCGCCTCTGAGCGCATCACCCCATACCACGACACTGCCATCACCTTTACGCGCGGTGAAGGCAAAACTGTTGCTGCTGATATCAAGAACATTGGTTAGCTGAGCCTGAACAGCAGAGCTATCCCCTCCTCGGGTGGCATCTCCCCACGCGACAACCGTACCATCTCCTTTTACTGCAGCGTAGGCAAAGTTAGAAGCCGTGATACTGGTAACATCATTTAATTGGCCAGCAACTGCACTTGAGTCGCCGCCATACGATGCGTCTCCCCAAGTGACGACGCTACCATCTGTTTTAATTGCTGCAAATGTGCCGTTACCGGGTACAATCGTCTCTACACTCACCAACTCACCCGCCACAGAACTCGAGTCGCCTCCGTTGGCTGATATCCCCCAAGTAACGATCGAACCATCCGTTTTCCTAGCCGCGAATGCAAAGTCGTTGCTGATGATCTCTTCTACGACAATACTCTGGAATGTCGCGTATTCAGACTGGCTTATCACTTGTTCAGAATCGGTAAGTTGAACTTCAATACGAACTGTTTTTCCAAGGTCAGATAATGTGAACTCATGGCTATCCGTGGTACTGACTACCGTATTGTCGATGAGCCATCGGTAATAGACAGTCCCGGGACAGTCATCACAACTGATCACGACTTGAGCGGTGCTGCCTAAGGTCATTAAGCCATTAAGTTGAATGCTATTGAGTTTTGCTTTGGATGCTACAGCGACAGATTCAGATTCAGATTCAGTATGAGAAGTTGAACAGTTTGATACCACCTCCGTCACAGGAGACAAGTCACCGCACGGGTACTCCCATTTACAGGCGGTCATTAGAACAGTGATAGAGGCGACAAGAAAAACTTTCATTGGCAAATATCTCGACACATGAAGCCATGTTCAAGCAAAGCCAACAAAAGTATTAATAATTTTTATAACAATAAGGATAGAACATAATCCAAAAGTTTAGTTTTGGATTATGTTTGGAACGATGTTAAATAGTTTCTTGACGTGGTGTAGCCGACGACAGAGCAAGACCACAAGGGAAGGAATTACTTTAAAGGGTCGTTATCAGGCAACGCCTTATGAATCCATAATGCTAATCTGTGTTTAATATTTGCCCCATCGAGTTTACTCTCTGGGAGAGGGGCAATTTGCTTAGCATCGACCAAGAACAGATAGATGGCTTTAACTCTGAGTGGTTGCGGAGAATCCGGCAAGTCAAACCCTTGCATTTTGGCCATCTTCCCGCCAATTTCTAACGCCTTTTTGACTAACTTATCTTCGTTACGGAGCTTCGCTGTTTTTGACATATCATCACACTCTCTTGTCGATTTTTTGTGAGTATACCAAGCTGAATAATTATCTTATTCACTAGGCTCTCAAATTGAGAAACAGTGTAAAGAAAAAAGCCAGTCAATGGATTTGACTGGCTTTCACTGTTCTAAGTTATTGCTGCTTTTGCAGCTTCTGTTTGGCTTCTTCTACTTTTGAAAAATCCAAGCCAAGCTCTTCGACGGCATCTTTGATAAGTGCAGGATTTTGCATCACCTGCCCCATAAGTAGTTGCAGTTTATCTTGAGGCAAACCAAGCTGCCCGATCGTCGCCATCGCCGCGAGTGGGTTTTGGGTTAACGTTTGAAAAAGCTCGTTAATTTGCTCATCGCTGATGTTGTTCTCTTTCAAAAGCGCAAGAATTGGATTCATTACAATACCTAATTTAAATTAGTGGGCTCATTATAGAGCGAGCGGTTAATCTTGATGTGGTGTTAACAGGTCGTCATTTCAAGTAGTTCAGCAAAGAAATTACACAGCACATCATCACTGGTAGCTTGTAAATTATCCCCCACATACCATTCCACTTTACAGTGATTTGGATGCTCCATACGCTGAGGCGTACCAAACCAGATGCCTTTTTCCATCGCCATCTGTTTTTGCACTTCTAACGCTTTTTCATAGCTGCAAGGCAAAATCAGGTGGAACATATTGGCTTGAGGCTGCGCTGGGTTCACCACCAATGACGGAAACGCCTCTAGCAGTCGATAGATTTGCTGGGTTCGCTCAAACAAATTCGGCAAATTTGCCAACCTGTCATCAAATTGCATCGCTGCAGAGACAATATAAGGAGTGCGTTGATAAAGGTTACCACCTTGTCGCTTCATCCAAATTGAAGCTTCTTCGATGAATTCTTTTGATCCCAACAACATCGATCCTCCTAACCCGCCGACTCCTTTATATAAAGAGACGTAAGCAGTATCGAACCCGTGGGCAATTTGTTGATATGTCTTTTGATAGTAAGCCGCACATTCCCATAAACGAGCTCCGTCCATGTGAAGGTGAATACCCTTGATTGCACAGTAAGACTTTATCTCTTCAAGATCTTCCCATTTTGGGAGTTGACCACCGATCTCACGCATCGGTAATTCGTATAAAACGGCAGCAATTTCATCCCGCCATGCTTGCAGGTCTTTTAGCGTCCATGGCTGATATGAGTTGCCAATAGGTAAGATTTTAAATCGGTCTTGCAGCTGATAATTTTGCTTTTCATGCACACAAATATGACTGGAAGAGTGCATCGCCACTATTGGGTTTCTTTTCTTACGCGCAACCATGTCCAGCACCGTTGGCTGGGTCATCGTGCCTGTCACGACGAACAGTCCGGCCTCGTAGCCCAACAAATCTGCGACTTTTTTCTCAAACGCTTGAATCGTTTCTCCATCACCATAAACATCGTGACTGACATTGTGCTCAGCGCACCAAGCTGCCATTTGAGTAAAATGTTCGGCAGGAGAATACTCTCGGTTTCCCGGTAAATGAAGATGGCAGTGCTTCTTTAGCTCGACACTCATTGTCCGTTCCTTAGATAGAGGTTTGCATTCAATCTATCCGCTTAATCCATTGGAGTAAATATCCTCACTTCACTTAATTCACGAGAGACTAGCATCAATGAAATAAGAACCATTGAACCTTAACGGTGCAAATGACATGATTGTCGTTACATCTCCTAAAATAAGTTCACTCATGCCGCTATCTCCCTTTTCTTTCGACCAAATTCCCGTCGGCATACGCTACATGATCCTTTCAGCGCTTGGTTTCGCGCTAATGTCCGCATGCGTTAAATATGTCAGCACTTACGGAATTCCTGTCTTCGAGATTGTCGCCGCTCGTGCACTTGTCTCACTGATCATTAGCTATCTAGATGTAAAACGTAAGCGTATTTCTGTTTGGGGTAACAACAGGCCACTCCTCCTAGTTCGTGGGACAGTGGGTACACTTGCTCTGATGTGCGTCTATTACTCGGTAACTACGCTGCCCCTTGCTGAAGCCACCATTTTGCAATACGTACACCCTGTGTTTACTGCGCTGTTGGGCGTGCTATTTTTGAAAGAACGCGTTCAGTCATCCACCATGGTTTGTATTGCGTTTTGTTTAGTGGGATTAATGGTGATGGTGCAACCAAGCCTGAGCAGCAGCGTCGCATATGATCTTCCGCTATTTAGCGTGATGACGGCACTAATTGGTGCAATGGGTAGCTCGATTGCTTACGTCATTGTCCGTAAGCTCAGCCAAACTGAAGACAGCTCGGTGATTATCTTCTATTTCCCTTTGGTCGCTCTACCTACATCGGTATTTTTAATGTGGGATGAGTTTATCTGGCCAAGCCTATACCTAACATTGATGCTTGTTCTAGTGGGCGTATTTACTCAAGTTGGGCAATATGGGTTAACCAAGGCGATGCAAACGCAAGCTGCTGGCAAAGCGTCTGCCTACTCCTATATTCAAATCGTATTTTCAGCGCTACTTGGCGTGTGGATATTTAACGAGGTTCCATCCTTTTGGACTTACCTAGGCGGAAGCTTGATCGTTACTGGCGCTCTCATCAACGTATTCGGTAGCAAAATGCTCAAACCATTTAAACGCGCAGAGTAATTTCGCACATACTTGCTCCGTGCTCCTCACAATATTGCTTAGGTTAGGTAAAGATTTGCTCACCACTTATGCAGCAAAAACATAACCCATTGATTTTTAACAAAATAAAAATCAGGCATAGCAGTTGCTCTTTAGTAATCGCACTTAAATGTTATTTGAACTTACTAAAGGAAGAAATACTATGCCAACTCCATGTTATATCTCTATTGATGGTGAAACTCAGGGCCTAATTACTGCAGGTGCTTGCACTGCTGACTCTATCGGTGACTCATTTGTTGAGGGACATGAAGATGAAATGCTAGTACAAAAGTTTGACCACACTGTGACAGTTCCAACAGATCCACAATCTGGTCAACCTTCAGGTCAACGTGTACATAAGCCGTTCACATTTACTGTTTCACTGAACAAAGCTGTACCTCTACTGTACAACGCACTGTCATCTGGTGAAAAAATGAAGACTGTTGAGCTTAAGTGGTACCGCACTTCAATTGAAGGTAAACAAGAGAACTTCTTTACCACTAAGCTTGAGAACGCATCAATTGTAGACATCAACTGCGAGATGCCGCACTGCCAAGACCCATCAATGTCTGACTTCACTCAAAATCTTACTGTTTCAATGTCTTACCGTAAGATCACTTGGGATCACGTTAACGCAGGTACGTCTGGTTCTGACGACTGGCGTAAACCTGTCGAAGCTTAATCGCTACGAGATCAATGGCCTACCCTACGGTGGGCCATTTATTGCTCTAATCAAGAGATGATCTGCATTGTCTCTTGATTAGAGTTTTAGTCATTTTGTAGGACCGCGCCAATGACCACTTTGAACTTTACAATCTCCGTAGATGGACTTAATTCTGATACCTTCGTGGTCAGAGAGTTTCAAGGCACAGAAACGCTCTCTCAGCACCAATTCGAGAGTGGCGAAATCTGCAACGGATACCATTACGATATTGAGTTAGCGAGTCGTCGACCTGATTTATGGGCACCGGACGTTGTTGACAAACCTGTCCAATTAACCTTGTATCGTAACGGTGAAGTTTCCCGCCGAGTTCATGGTATCGCGAGAAGCTTTAGTAAAGGCGACACTGGTCATCACCATACTTTTTACCGCCTTACCTTAGTTCCAGCATTAGAGCGACTATCACTTAGACATAACTGTCGAATCTTCCAGCTAAAATCCGTTCCTGAAATTCTCTCAATCTTACTTCAAGAGATGAAAATCGAAGACTTCGCGTTTTCACTTAAAAATGACTACAGCCTACGAGAATTCTGCGTTCAGTATCGGGAGACCGACCTTGCCTTTTTACAGCGCTTAGCTGCAGAAGAAGGGATAAATTACAGTTTTGCCTTTAAAAATGGTCAGCATACCCTGCTCTTTAGTGACGACAGTGCCACACTGCCTAACTTAGCAACCCCAGTATCTTTCAACTCGCTTGCTGGCGGCACAAGCGATACACCTTATATTTCCCACTTTGAAGTGTCAGCGTCTATCCAATCAAGTCACGTAGGAATGCAAGATCGAAGTTTTAAAAAGCCTCGCTACTCATTCCAGCAACACGTAAGTACCTCTGATGCCCACCAAGCAGATTCAATCTATGAACATTTTGATGCTCCTGGGCGCTTTAAAGACGATCAGTCTGGTCAGAAATATACTCAGACACGGTTAGAGTACCTTCGTAGAGATGCTCACCTAGCAAAAGGCGCCAGCAATGTGCCAATGCTTCAAGCTGGTTATCAGTTCGAGCTACAAGACCACTTTGATGACGCAATAAATCAAAACTGGATCATTATTTCTGTTGACCACTTTGGCTCGCAACCGCAAGCACTCGAAGAAGAAGCAGGATCGGGCGCAACCACCTATTCGAATACATTTTCTGTTATACCAAGCCAATATAACTGGCAGCCTACTCCTGAGCTTAAGCCGTTGATTCACGGACCTATGATGGCAACTGTTGTCGGGCCAGAGAATGAAGAAATTTACTGTGATGAATACGGACGAGTAAAGGTTCAATTTCCTTGGGATCGCTACTCAAACGGAGACGAACACAGCTCTTGTTGGGTACGTGTTTCACAAGCTTGGGCGGGCAGCCAATATGGCGTAGTCGCCATCCCTAGAATCGGTCATGAAGTGATTGTCGAGTTTCTTAATGGCGACCCTGATCAGCCGATCATTACCGGGCGAACTTATCACTTCACCAATACGCTGCCTTACCCTCTTCCAGAGCATAAAAGCAAAACGGTTATCCGCACTGAAACCCATCAAGGTGAAGGGTTCAATGAACTGAGTTTTGAAGATCAATCAGGACAAGAGCAAATTTATCTTCACGCCCAAAAAGACTGGGATAGTGAAGTTAACAATGACAGTACTTTGCATATCAAGCGCGATAAGCACCTCACAATTACGGGTACCCAACGAACTCAGGTTCTAGGTAATCAGCACCAAACGGTTGAAGGGGATGAAAGAGCCAAAGTTTCAAAAGATCAAACACTGATTGTTGAAGGCAGTCTGCACCTGAAAACCGGCAGTGTATGGGTCAACGATTCCGGTTCTGAAATTCACGTGAAGGCAGGCAACAAAGTCGTCATTGAGGCAGGTAGTGAGATAACCCTAAAAGCGGCAGGAAGCTTTGTTAAAGTCGACCCAGCGGGTGTGCACTTAGTCGGTGCTGGCGTGAACCTAAATTCAGGCGGCAGTGCAGGTTCAGGCAGTGGTTACTCAGGAAAGCTAGCAGAATTACCGACTACACATACCAATAATACCGTAGTCAACGAACTTGAAAAAAATACGGTCACTGCAACTAAACAAACCGCCGATGCGAATGTAGTGACTGAGCTGAGTACAATTACAAGTACAAAACTGGACTCTGGAAACAGACAACCGAAATCTAAAGCGTCAGAAGAGCCAAAAGAGTCGGAATCATCGTCATCAACTACCACTCAAAATAAACCGGACGACCAAGACTACATTCCATTTAATTTTTCGGGTTAAGCATATTCATGAAGTTTGTATTTCCTCTAACCAAAGAAGACGGTAGCGAGTTCAAAGATCAAAATGAACTAGAAACGCTGCTACAACACGAAAAAATTGGCCAGTTCGGATTTAACCCGAATAACTCATCTTGGCATGGCGGTATTCATTTTACCGACCAAAATACCCCTTGGCTTGAAAGTGATCGACCTGTTAGAGCCATTGCAGATGGAACTGTTGTCGCTTGCCGTGTAGGAAAAGAATATCAAACGTCTGAATTTATGGGAGAAGAGCTCCAATTCAGCAATGATTTCTGTTTGATTCAACACTCAGTGGCTAACCCTCAGAACAGTGACGATACGTTTACGTTTTACTCACTGTATATGCATCTAGCCCCGCTATGCGCCCCTCATAGAGAGGTTTCGGCAAATGCCCGCTACGAACTGACAAAAAACCAAAACATTCGCCTCGAAGCCGGTTTAAGTGCCAAAGAGGTAGTTTTAAGGGCTAGCTCTGTCATTGAAGCAACGAATGATGCTGCAGTTGCCGCCGATGGCTATATATTTAAAACATTTACCGTTATCAACAATCAGAACAACACAGATACAATCGCTGCTGAAGGGAACACTGTCTGGCTAGCGACACATAAAGAAAAACAACCAGTTGATATCAGTGATAGCTTCCTGACTGATTCTAGTCACACTACCTATGACATGGAAAACAGCGACTTTGACATGGCTGTTATTCCTTGTGTTCAAACAACGCAAAGATGGAGAGCACGAGCTAGCTCAGACATGTCCAAAGTCGCTCATACTTTAGCCGTAGAGAGTAAGCTATTGAGGCTAGAAAACATTGAGCCAGTAAGAAGCGGTAAATACCTTATGGCCGCCTATGAAATAATTGACAACAAAGGGGAACGGTCAACCAATGTCGACCTTTCGGCAGGCAGTACCATTTGGCTGGCTGTTTCTGAATATCCTGAGCCAACAGAGCTCTTTAGCACATTCACCAAAACCTACGCTATTCCTAGCTGGCTCTATACTGAAGTTGAAGGCCGCGTCAAAGTCGATAAGTTGACTGGAAGATCTGATCCTACTTCGAAAAATGGCGAGCTGAATGCAGGCGAAAAAATTTGCACGATCACTAAAGGAACCCGAGTTAAGTATTCAAAAGTTAAAGATTCCAGCATGCAATTCATCGGCAGTACTGAGCGTCACATGGCTCGTTGTTCCTTCCCTGATAACGATGTTAAGGGTGACGACGGCCAACCAGTTCCTGCCGCTTGGGTTTGCATTGAAGACAACTTAGTAGAAGTAGTACAACCAAAAACCGTGGAGCTAAGCTCTGATGGGGCTCACAAGGTAAACAGCTTTGGTGGTCGCTCGAAGCTAACCGTAAAAGCCGGAGATCCTATCGGTTACTTGGGTCGTTTTGACGCTGCTCAACTCGGCCAAAATAAACCCTATAAGAGTCGTTACCAAGTTCACTTTGAAGTATTCTCAACAGAACAACCACCTCAGTTTTTTATTGATATGTTCTTTGGTCAAACATCAAACACTGAGCCAGCCTCTGCTGACGCAACACAAGCCAATAATGACGATACTGTTCAATTTAAAATCGTTGAAGACAGTTTTGAAAGCGATGGTTTTCTTGATCAAGATGAACCATCAGAGTTTTTCCAACTTCTGTTCAAAAAACTCACTCTTGGTGCAGAAGATGTCCCTGGCTCTGATATCATCGAGAACTTAACTGATTGGGATAGTTGTAAGTATGCAATTACTAGGCATGCTAGCGAATGGGCCATCAAGTCAGGCGAAAAGCCTTTCTTAGATAAGTTAACTGAAAAATACAGCAACAATGACTTTAAAAAGCTAATAGAGCATGAAAAGAACCGTATAGATAACTTAATATGGATGCCTAATACACAGACGTTGAGTAAAACAAAACAGGTATGGAACTGGTGGCCTTTAAATACGTCGACCAAGAACAGCTTCACGTTTACCCTTGAGGTGTTACAGCTTATCTACCCAGAAGTAAAAGAATCTAATAAGAGGCAATTACAAGGTATCGTCGATGAACTCAATGCACATATCGAGTTTTATCAACTGGATACCCCTTTACGACGAACCCATTTTTTCGCTCAAATTATGCAAGAAACGGGGACTAATTTGCAGGTAGCGGAATATACTAACTACCGTATCACGACGCTTGATAAAGGCCCATTTTCTACGGCGAGAGGCCGTTATTACCCCCAAGATCACCCTAAACATGCAGGACAGAGGTACATTGACGTCCACGGAATACATGAGAAGAAAAACGGGGTTTTTCTTAAAAAAGATGGCACCAGACCAACATTAGACGATAAAAGGATACTGTTTAATGTTATGTATGGAGGGCGCCGCGAAATGAGGAACGGTGATTATCTCACCACAAATGATGGCTGGAACTTTAGGGGGAGAGGCCTAAAACAACTTACAGGCCGATATAATTACACAGAATTTAATAACTGGCACGCGACTAACCAATCTCAGTGGCCTAGTGATGTAATTGATACCATTAATCATCCTGAACTGTTATTAGATATAAAGTACGCCACTCGTTCTGCTGCGTGGTTTTGGGTAAGTAAGGGGATGGCCGTTATTACAGACAAATATGGTGCTACTGACGAGTCAGTAAACAGGGCCACAAAAATAATTAATGAGAACACTGACAGTTATCAAGCGCGCAGGAATAATTTTAAGTATTTATGGGAAAAACAGGTATTTAGATGAAAATAACAATGACTCTAGTCACTTTTGTAACTTGTCTTACTCTCGGTTCTTCTACGGCTTATGCCAAACATCCTCAAATCAGCGATGAATTAGATGGCTTAACGAAGACATTATGTAACGATGATGAAGATATCTATTATAACGCCCTACTTGACAACGGTAAGTTGGTCTCTTTGTGTGGTTATCAACATAAAAGTCCTGATACGGGATATGTAAAATATCGCTATGGAAAAGTGAATGATATAGAACTCGAGTACCCACAAGATAATAACGCTCCCAGAGGGCGATTTTTAACTTATAACATCCAACTTGGACCAAACGCTCAAGGACATGATATCTTCTTTTATATAGGAGAATATCGATATTCAATGACAGCCGTAGCAAGTGGTTGCGTACTTTCGGTGAGCAAAGGAAAGGAAACACTATTTATAGAGTCCTGTCAGAAAAAATCCTATTTAACCGACGAGTTAATAGACTCATCTCAATACATTAATGACAAAGAACTTTATACAAAATTTCCTCAACAGTTTCAGGACCCTAGTGAACCAGAGTTTCACTAAAGCGAACTTTGTTACGCTTATGCCCCTTAAGCTAAAAGCCCCGCAAATTGCGGGGCTTAGTTTTACTTCTAACTCAACTATTTAGTCGGCATCGGTAAGATTTCAAACAGACCATCAAACTTATCGAGTGAACCACCTAGTTGCTTGATAAGAGACGCGTCGCCTTTAATACCCGCTTGGCCTGACTTCACTAACTCATCTAGCGTTGTTTCACCTAGAACGACTCGCGTAAAGTCTGACTTGTGAATGATTAGCTCAACATCAACCGCTGGGATCTTCTCTACCTCAATGTTAGACATATTAGCGTTTGATACTTCACCGTAGTAGCGCTCTTCAATGTCTGGGTGGTAAACACCAAAGTTGAAGTTCAGCTCTGCTGCTTCTGCTTTCGGTGCATTCAAACTTACTGCGATAAAGTCTAAGAACATACCTGTTGGTGTATTAGCAATTACATCTTCAGACGCTAGTTTAATTGACGGTTGAATATCACCAGTACGTAGCTCTACTGCACCTTGTAGGTAGCTGTTACGCCACGCCATAGTTTCTGACTGGTAACCTTGCTGCTCAAAACTGTCTGCCAGTGCAAAACGGTAATCGATGTTGTTAGGGTCACACTGCACTAAGTCATTAAATAGCTGAGACGCTTCTTGGTATTCACCTTGGTTAAAGTGATTCATGCCTGCTTTGTACAAAGTGTCTGCGCCTGCCGCATTAACATAAACACATGACTTTTCGGTCGTTTGTAACGGATTAGTGTTCACTGGGTTCATGTCATGGTAGCCCAAGTATAAATTCACGACTGCGCGAGCATTATGGCTGTATGAACCGTGGTAACCATTAGTATGCCAAGTATCGATTTGTGATTGAGGAACAATCTTCTCAATCTCGCGGCCGACATCATGAATCGTTACGCCGTGGTTAGCCAAACGCATCGCTTGGTTATGAATAAAGCCATAGTTATCACGCTGCAGCGTCATGTATTCTGAGATTTCATTAACATCAGTATTGGCATTGTTCCAAACCGGCGCTGAGTGAGCCGCGTGAATATTGTCTACCAAGCCACTATCAACAAAGCGCATTTTTAGCTCAGTTAAGTACTTAGTCCAAACTAAAGAGTCACGAACTTTTGCACCACGGAAGGTGTAGATATTGTGCATACCATCATAGGTAAGCTCGGCGGTATTGAGCGAGCGATATTCAGGGACGTACAGTACAATCTCTGCAGGTGCTTCTGCCCCTGGCATATTGATCGCATGGAAGTCTAAGCCATCGATAGTGATTACTTTTTCGCGCTCTTGAATTTCATCCGTTGGCGCAACTAACGTTACTTCACCGCGTGACGTCCCCAAGCCTAGAGCATTATCAACAATACCTTTGGTGTTATTGTCTAACGTTGTGCCGTATTGGTAGTTGGCGCGTCGACCCATCGCAGTACCTGCGATCACGTTTTCATCGGCTAACTCTTTAATAAAGTCTTTTGGCGCATAGATTCGCGCATCTTCTGCAAAGTCACCAGATTCAACAACACCACGAGAGCCACCAAAGTGGTCAGCGTGCATGTGCGAGTAGATAAGTCCGGTGATTTTGTGCTCGCCGTTAATCGCAGGAAGGTGAGCCTTGGCAAACTCCCAAGAGGCCGCCGCCGCTTGTTTTGATAACAGCGGATCATGAATAACGTAGCCATTGTCAGTGCGGTAGATAGTCATGTTAGACAAGTCAGCACCGCGAATTTGGTATACGCCATCAGTCACTTCATACAAGCCACCAGCCGCGTAGTTGAGCATTCCCTGACGCCAGATAGAAGGGTTTACGCTTGGTGGTAGATCTTCTACTGACATATCCGTCATGTATTCAAAACGATTTTTTAGTTCACCCGCTTCGTGTGTGCCGAACTCAGCAATCAGGCCGCGAGTTGTACGCTCAAATGCAGATGTATCTTCCCATGGTAGGATTTTAGTCATCGCGGCATTCGCGTTCACTGTATGCTCGGTTGCAGGTTTACCTTCATAGGTATCGATTGATGCATAGTCATTGGCTGATGCGCCAAATGACATTACAACTGCGAGAGAAAGAACTGAAGGAGCAAATCGAGTTTTCATGATGAACCTCTTGGGGTTTGATATCGGGTATGAAGCTAATTTACCCCGTTGACACATAGCAATACATGCATGAAACTATATTTAATACATCACAAACTGCTATGTGTTAGAGATCATGCTAAACAATTTAGACTTAAACCTACTTAAAGTATTTGTCGCCGTTTATCGACATAAGTCCATAACCCTAGCCGCAGAAGAGATGGGTATGACTCAACCTGGCGTAAGCGGCCTATTGAAGCGACTGCAGCAACAAGTTGGCAGCCAACTGTTTGTGCGTTCTGGCCGAGGCATTGCCCCCACTCACCACGCACAAGAATTGATACGTCATATCGAACCCGCACTCATTCAGATCAATAATGCCCTTGAGAGTCTCGACGGATTTAGCACAGAGAACCCTCGGAAATTTGTGATTTATACCTCTGAGCCAGTGATGCTGATGCTGTTACCTAAGATTGAAGCCGATACCACGCTTGGCAATGTCACGATCGAATTACAGCCTACTCACTCCAATGAAGACAACCTACTTCATGGTCTAAATCAACACCAAGCGGATCTCGCTATCGAATTTGCAGATTATTCAACCAGTACATTTTTTTCAGAGCCCTTGTTTGAAGACAAGATCTGCATCATTGCGAGAAAAGATCACCCGCGCGTGTCTACTCAGCTCACTATCGAGCAGTTCTATAGCGAGAAACACATCACCCTAAAACTGCGCCGCGAAGACGCTTATCTTGCTGACTATTTCACAGAAGAGAGCTTACATGATCGTAAAGTCGCGGCGGAATGCACCTCATTAGTGTCACAAATGTCGATGGTCTCAACCAGTGATTGTATCGCGACTATGACTGAGAGCATTGCCAAGCGTTTCGCTGAAAAGTTAGAGATCCAAGTTCTGCCAACTCCTTTTACTGACATTCCAATTCGCTATCGATTGATGGCGCACAATAGAGAGCGGAAAAGCCCATCCAACATGTGGCTAAGGGAGAAGCTAAGGTCTTACTTTGCTAACGAATAGAGTTGCACCCTTATCAGTGTAATTTGTAGAACCTTAACCACTTTATGGTGAAAAGCCTTGCCTCTCGTTATTGACTCCGATAAGAATGGCACGTAATTGAAACGTTAATCTACGGACAAATATGGATCTCAACCTGCTTAAGACATTCGATGTGGTTATGAAAACACGTAGCGTAAATGAAGCGGCTGACAGCTTAGGGATTACGGCTCCTGCCGTCAGCCATGCGCTCAATCGACTACGTGAACAGTATCAAGACCCACTGTTTATTCGTAAAGGACGAGGAATTGCACCCACCAATTTCGCTATCGAATTGCATGAAGAGATCCAGCAACCTTTAAACCTACTATTAAATGGTGCTAAATCGAGGCAGCATTTTAATTCTGAAATGAGTCAGCGTACATTTCGTATCTCCAGTCACAAAGACCTAGATTTGATATTATTGCCGCCGCTGATTGAGTATCGAGACCAATACGCTCCAAACGTCAAACTATCAGCAGATGTCGAACACGTTGATGAGAGTAATCGCCAAGATGATTTACGTATGCGTAAAGTGGATCTGATTATCACCACGACGCCTCTTGATGAGCACGGCTATCACAATGAATTTCTATTCAACCTGCCACTAGTCGTAGTGTGCAGCAAAGATCACCCGCGAGTCCAACGCTCACTCGACCATGCGCAGTTCTTTGCCGAACGTCATTTGCTGTGGGGAACGCAGCGCCTCAATCAAGATATCCTCGACTCGTTGGCCTGCAAACCGCAACCCTCACGAAATATCGTCTATAAAACGGATTCGATCTGTAATGCGGTCATGATGGCCGCGCAAACCGATTGGTTATGTGTCACAAGCCAATGGCATGCAGACTTACTTGCTCCTAGCCACCAGTTGCAGGTGTTTCAACTCCCATTTGAATCAGTACCTTTGCCGGTGTACATGACTTGGCACCACTCTCAACAACAAGATACGGGACATCAATGGTTAAAAGAGTCCTTACTGGCAGTGACTAAAGAACACCGATAATATAAATATGGATTAAATAAAACTAAATCCACATTTAAACTTTAAGCCATCGATTGATAAATTAAGACATTTTATTATCTCCTCATCGACGAACGCATACCCGTTCGCACTTTCAGAGAGAGATAAGTTATGAACTTTCAAAAATCAATCGTGTCTTTAGCTATCGTTGCTACTCTTGCTCCAGCATTCAGTTTCGCTGCACCAACAACCAGTGCACCGAAAGAAGCTTCAAACTTCACTATTGCGAAAAACGACCAGCTGAAACAATACCTCAACTTCGACAATCAGAGTGACTTTGACGATGCTTCTCGTGGCTTCATTGCCACTTGGCCAGAGAAAACCATTACAGACGCCAGCGGCAAAATCATTTGGGATTTCAGTAAATACGACTTTATCGATCAAGGTAAAGATACGGAGACCATTAACCCGTCACTACTGCGTCAAGCAAAGCTAAATAACCTTGATGGCCTATTCAAAGTGAAAGAAGGCATCTACCAAGTTCGCGGTTTTGATCTTTCAGTGATGTCCTTCATTCGAGGTGATGATGGCTGGGTCGTCGTTGATCCACTTATCTCCCCAGAAACTGCCGCTGCAGGCTTAAAATTGCTGCGTGACAACGTTGAAGACTTACCGGTTACAGGGGTTATTTTCACTCACTCGCACGTTGACCATTTCGGCGGTATCTTGGGCGTAACTAGCCAAGAAGACATTGACGCAGGTAAGGTCGATATCCTTGCGCCCGAGGGCTTCTTCTCTCACTCCATTGCTGAGAACTTAATGGCAGGTAATACCATGTCACGCCGAGCATCATACATGTACGGTAACTTGCTTGATGCAAGCAGCAAGGGCCAAGTCGATGGTGGTCTAGGTAAAACTACTTCTTCAGGAGCTCCGGGGATTGTAAAACCGACCCATATTGCCAATATCACAGGTCAAGAGATGGAAGTTGATGGTGTTGAATTAGAAGTCGTGATGGCACAAGAATCAGAAGCGCCATCGGAGTTCATGTTCTACTTTCCACAGTACAAGACCATGATGGCAGCAGAAGTGATGACGCACACCATCCACAATATTTCAACGCTACGCGGTGCTAAGACTCGTGATGCCTCTTCTTGGGCACAGTACATTGATGAAGCGCTGCATACCTACGGCGATAAAGCGGATACCATGATTGCGTCGCACCACTGGCCAACCTTTGGTAAAGAAAAGATCCAAAACCAGCTAGAAAAAACACGCGACATGTACAAATTTGTCCATGACCAAACGCTTCGCCTAGCAAACAAAGGTTACACGCCCAATGAGATTTCAGCATCAATTAAGCTGCCAGATTCATTAGGTAAAGAGTGGTACAACCGCGGTTACTACGGCACGGTATCGCACAACGCACGTGCAACGTATGACTTCTACTTTGGCGCATGGTGGGACGGCAATCCAGCTAACCTAAACCCGCTAACACCAACTGAGCAAGGCACAAAATATGTCGAAGCAATGGGCGGAGAAGACAAGGTTATCGACCTCGCTGAAGCAGCAATTGAAAAAGGCGAATACCGCTGGGCAGTGACGCTACTGAACAATGTGACCTTCGCAAATCCAGAAAATATGGATGCTCGCTACCTAGAAGCAGATGCAATGGAGCAACTAGGTTACCAAGCAGAATCTGGCCCATGGCGTAACTACTACCTAGGCGGTGCAAAAGAGCTTCGTCAAGGTATCAAACCAGTCCCAACGCCAAACACAGCGGCGATCGCTAAAAACATGCCGTTTGACCAGTTCATGAACTACTTAGGTGTTACGGTAAAACCTGACGCGGCCAAAGGATTAGACCTTAAAGTCAATATCGACGTGAAGGGCGACGGTCAATACGCAATGGATTTAAGCAACTCAGTACTTAAGTCTTACTCTGACAAACAATTTAGCGATGCTGACCTGACGATTACTATGACCCGTCAAGCATTTGAAAACATGATGACCAAACAAGCAACACTGCAAGAGGAAATCAAAGCTGGTGACTTTAGAGTCTCTGATCAAGTTGCATTCAACAAACTCATGTCCGTGTTTGATCAATTTGATATGTGGTTCGGTGTTGTCACGCCGTAAAGCATAAAAAACCAAATAGTTGTTTAAGTCAAAGCCCGTCTAGTCCACGGGTTTTTTTTGATCCCAACCGATCCGTCAAGCCATTGCCAAACATAGCCCGCAAAGCCATAACGACTTGTTAATAAAAACATTGGAAGTGGGTTTACCCGTTTTACACACAGTGGTTTAGACCGCTATGATAAGAACATCACACACAGAGCACATATGGAAATGATGTTCAAACTCCCTCTTATTACGGCACTGAGTTTACTCCTTGTCGGTTGCGGTCAACTCATGTCACTGCGTTCTGATCTGAAGACGGTTGATAGCATCTACGAAGAGTTTAGTATTCATGTTCCTGAGGCAGATAAGAAACAACGCCATATCATCGTCCAACTCAGTTCTCTTGATAAACAAAGCGTCCTGATGGTCAACTCAATGGAAAAAGTCGACCAAGCTTCCTTGCCCTCTTTTTTCGATTTAGCAGACTCTATTTTTATCTTCCAAGATCAAAACCTCGACTTTACCTATCAACTTGACGAACCCAGTTACCTGTTTGAAAAAGATAATCTGGTCGACAATCACGTTCTGCTCACACCGTCACTGCGACTAAGCCAAGGAATCCCTGCCCTTAAAGGTTTATCGGTCATACCCTATTTAGAACTCAAAGTTGAACAAGAACGCGTTGGCCGCGTAGTGACGCTAAACAACACTGCTTTTTCCAAAAACGCCAAAGAAATGGGCATGTGGCAGCCGATGAAGTTTATCGAGCAAGACTATGCCGGTATTTTCTTCTTAGAGGAGTACAGCCCAGAAAAAATACCAGTGTTGTTTATTCATGGGATGGGCGGCAGCGCTCAAGACTTTGCAGAGATGATTCACCATCTTGATCGGGATAAATATCAACCATGGTTAGTGAATTACCCTTCTGCGTTGTCGCTGACTTTCTTATCTCATTCTGTAGCCGGTATGATGAGGCAACTCAAGCAACAACATGATTTTCGCCCCGTTCATATCGTCGCGCATAGTATGGGAGGGGTTTTAACGCAGCGATATTTGAATGTTTGTAGTGTGGGCAACCGCTGCAATTCGATTCAATCGTTCACCTCCATTGCTTCACCATTTGGGGGAGTCCCATCTGCCGAGTCCGGAGTGAGATATTCTCCTGTCGCGATGCCATCATGGACAGGCATAATGCCAAACGGCCATGCGATTAAAAACCTTTTCCCAACCGATATAAACGGCCTACGTCCACCACACTTATTAATCTTTGGTTATAACAAAGGCGCAGGAGATATTGGGGCCAGCAGCGATGGAACCATCTTATTGAGCAGTCAATTGAGACAAGAAGCACAACTACAAGCTGAAGCTATTTATGGCTTTAACTACAACCATAGCGATATTCTCCGACAGGCGGAGGTGTACACTAAGATCGATAGCTTCTGGCAGCAAGTGGAAGGTAAGCAGTAACAGCCAGTCATGGGAATAACTGGCTTTGTAAGAGACTAGAACTGGTAGTTTATTTCAACTCGTTGATTGCCTTCTTTAAGCGACTGATCTTGAGTCCAGTTAGCAAAATAGCGCACATTAAATCTCGGCGTAAATTGATAAGAGAGTGATACTTCATTGGCTAACACGTCGCTCTTTCCTTGACCGAAGGCGGATTCCATAAAGTCATCCGAACCTGCTATCGCGGTTAACCACATTGGGTTGTAGTTCAACCAAAGCTTATCCGTGATAGCAAGTTTACTGTACATCCCAACCACGCCATATACACCGGGTATGGTATAGCCAACCGTCCTATCAATGGGATAGCTTCCTGATTCGGTATCTAATGTGGTGTCCACCTGACCATTGTTGACTCGTACACCCGCTCCGGCCAATGGATAGAGTTGTAGCGCCCCCCACTTTGGCAAAGCTTGAATGACGCTATACGACGTATCTAGCAGCTCTTTCTCGACGTTATAGTTCATATCTAACTGCGCACCGCGGCCATTGGTAGTATCGACACTAAAGTTGCGAATGCGCACGCTATCAATAGAATCGTCACGCTGGCTTGAGCCACTCCAACCTAACTGTTCACCCGCAATGCCTTTTACTTCAATGATGTTCATCGCCATAGTGTCAGGATTGCCAGTGTCATAGCTTTGACCAAGTTTTAGGTTTAGGCCTTTATCCGATACACCAAATCCTCCTTGAGTGTACACAGCTAATGGGTCCGACATGTCTTGTACTTGGTCTGTGCTAGAATCCGTTACTTGTGCATGAGACAACGCTGAAAACAAGGTCAACGTGATAACTTTAGGGATGGGATGTTTCATATCTCTCTCAGTGTTATTGATGAAAACATCAAAATCCTAAAAGCTTCGATCCAAACAATCGATAGAGCGAAGATAAACAGTCAATTTAGTCGGATTCAATTGATAATTGCTATCTATGGGTTCGAGTAGCAGCAATCAAAAAGCCCATTAAGTCATCAATCAACTTTACAATTACGCCAACACTCAGTGTCAAAGCATTACACTAGATAATAGAGATTGTGCTAAAGTCCGCCGCTGCGTTTTACCGTATCTTTATTGTTTTCAATGCTGCTAAATAAAAGGCCTCGCATATGTCATTTTCTACTCTTTCATTCAGCTCTGAGCTTATCCACGCACTGCCTCAAGGCTTCCAAAAGCCAACTGATATTCAAGCATTGGCGATCCCTGAACTGATGGCGGGTAAAGACGTATTGGCATTGGCAAATACTGGCAGTGGCAAAACACTGGCTTATGGACTGCCATTGCTGGAAAAACTAAAAGCAGACACCAAGCAGCAAGCATTGGTTTTGGTACCAACCCGTGAACTGGCGATTCAAGTCAGCGAAGCGCTCAATCAAGTTGGTCAAACGCTAGGTCTAAATGCAGTGTGCTTATGTGGCGGCGTCGATAAAGAACTGCAACAACAAGCGTTAGCTGACAGTCCAAACATCTTGGTTGCGACAACTGGGCGTCTGGTTGATTTAGCCAATAACGGTTTGGACTTAAGCCAAGTTGATTATCTTGTTTTGGATGAAGCTGACCGTCTACTGGATATGGGCTTTTGGCCAGATGTACAAACGATCGCATCACAAGTCTCAGCTAAGCGCCAAACCGCAATGTTCTCGGCGACCTTCTCCGATGACCTAAAGCAAAAAGCACAGCAGTTGATGCTCGCCCCAAAACAGGTCGCCGCGCATCAAGAAAACAGTACCAACCAAGATATTGCCGAGACGCTCTATCTGGTAAATAAGGGCAGTAAAACTAAAGCCTTGATTGAACTTATCAAGCAGAATACGTGGTCACAGGTATTGGTGTTTATTGGCGCGAAAGAGAACGCCGATGGCTTAGCGAAAAAGCTCAATAAAGCCGGTATTACAACTAACGCTTTACATGGTAATAAGAGTCAAGTGGAGCGTGAAGAAGCGTTGACTCTGTTTAAGTCGGGGAAAACAAACGTACTGATCGCAACCGATCTATTAGCGCGCGGGATCCACATCGAACAGCTTCCTGTGGTCATAAACTTTGAACTGCCTATGCACGCCGAGACTTATGTTCATCGCGTCGGACGTACTGCTCGCGCAGGTAAACAAGGCGTGGCGATGTCTTTAGTTTGCCATGGCGAAACTGAAGCACTCAATGCCATTCGCCAGCTGACTCAACGAGAATTAGCAACACAAGACCTTGAAGGCTTTCCGGTGACAGACAAGCCGTCAACGGGTGAGAGCAAACGTGCCCCACGTGATAAGAAAGCCAACCGCCGAACCAATGCTAAAAAGAGCGTTAAGCAGTTCCAAGGTAAGCCGAAACGCCAAGCTCCGCGATCGAAATAACCTCTCAAGAAGCCACTTACGTCTCTGACGCTTTGTAAGTGGCTCAATCCAAATCCGTTCGAATTAAACTTGTACTATGTCACTCACTTCTCGGCGCGGTGACGGGGGAGTCAATTCTGACTTACCCAAACGGAACAACATTTGTACGGTTTGATTCGATGAAATTGAGTAATGCTGTTTGAACTCATCTTGTAACGGCAACATATCTGAATATTCTTGTAGGATCTGGCTCATTGGATGTTGAGCCAACCCTAGCGACGTCGTCACTAAGTTGATTCTTTGATAAATGCGCCCACATTTGACTTGCGCTAAACGACTATTTTCGTTACTCACTAATAAGCCAAAGTGAGGAGCGTTCTCTGCTGCTTTTTGCGTTGCTTTAATACCTTCTTCACCAAAACGCTTCGGGTCACTCTCGGCGTTTTCACGAGTCACAAACAGTTTTTCAGCTAACCAACGTTTCGCGCCAGAAACGCCATTTTGTGCCAGACCAAAACCATCTCGGTGCTGAGCAAACTCATTGTCATTGAAACGGAACATGGCAATTGTCTCCAAGCTCCTTGCCGCTTGCTGCTCTTCGATCGTCATTGCTTGAGTAAGAAATTGGCTCATGGCCCCATTGTCACTCTTTGCATCAATGAACTTCATCGCGAAACCATCACCACCAGCAATGCTCTTAATACGCTCCAATTGTTCCTCAGCTACTATATCTGGCTGATAAGGTGTCTTTGTCGATTGACGAATTGCGAGGTAACCAAACAGAGGATCGGCTTGTACCTCTGAATCGGGAATTAAGGTAATCGCTGCGACCGGCTTTTCTTCAAGACTCTGATTGTCGTACTCCCCTTGCGGAAAATACTCAACGTCAGCTCGAATACCAAAACGAGTCGCCGCAATCACTAACCCTTCAATAAACGTTCCCTGACCGATATGAATTTGACGATGAATCGGATCAGTCTGAGGTAACAGGCGCTCGGAATCCACATAAAGAAGAATCTGTTGTTGATTTGGTAAAGCTACCTTCCATGGCTGAATATTGTGTGGGTTTGCACTTAGCATTGCGTAGCTTAACAGTGTCTTTCTTATATCGTCATAGGTATGCGTCGGCCGATAAGTGGCACCATTGGATGTGTTCAACTGATTGACTAAAATTGGACTCGCCGCGAGAACAACGCCGCCTGCCCCTAAGACTTTGATAAAATTTCTTCTGTTCATGTTATCCCTTGCTCTGCTAGAATCATTCCATGGAATGAATATACATTCCAAGGAATATAAATCAAGGATATTCTATAAAATGTTGACAGAAAAACAGCAAAATTCATTCAAGATATTGATATCACTTGGAATAATAAATCAACTAACTGACGCCTGGTTAAGTAAGGCTTTGACACCTCATGGCATTAATCAATCTCAGTTCAATCTACTCAATCACTTCTCTCGTCACCCAGACAAAGAGCAGACGATCAGTCAGCTAGCAGAAGTGATGCAAATGAATCAGCCCGGCATTACTAAGGTGGTGAACAAGCTTTCTGAGATGGATTTGATAGAGATTCGCAAAGACGATCACGATGGACGCAAAAAATGGATCTGTATTAATCAACAAGGGTTGGACAAGGTTCAAAGTGCTTTTTTTAGCTTTCTACCCACCGTTGACCAATGCTTTGAGCAATGGAATGACAAACAACTTGAGGAGATGCTTGAGCACTCTCAAAGATTACAAACTTGGTTGGATAATAATCGCAACGCTTAAAAATGGATATAGAAAAGCCACGTCCTTAGCTTTGAAACGTGGCTTATGAATTTGGTGCCATTAGAAGGAAATTACCCAGCGGTGGGGCCAACTAAGCGCATTTCCCAATCTTCAACTTCGCCGGTTTCTAGGCGGCGTTCGACAAGCTTATCCCAAGAGTCGACCAGCGGTAGTTCCGCTAATTGGTTAAGTTCTTCTTTATCTAGGCAGCCCGTAAATACGGCACCCATGATGCGAGACAGTGGCCAGTCAGGATATGGCCTTTCAACCAAAATAATCTCATCACCGGCACCGATATCACCCTGCTCCAAAACTCGGAAATACCAACCTGTTCGAAGTGTGTCTTGCACTCTTTTCGCCATATCGTTTTGATCAAAACGCACATTGAGTTTCCAGCAAGGCATACGTCCTTGAGATACTTCCAATAAGGTTGAGCCAATGCGAATCTTATCTTTCAAGCAAATCGACTCTTCTGTCACACCATTTGAGCTAAGGTTTTCACCAAACGCACCAGCAGATTTAAAAACGGCTTTGTCGCCAATATCTTGCTGCCAGACAGAATAATGTTCGCTCGGGTAGATATGTAGGGCTTTTTGAATGCCACCATGAAAACGCGGATCACCTTGCTCGTCATTAGTGAAACCAAGTTCTGTCGCGAGCTGACGGTGCGATAAAACCTGTTTGTTGATCGCGCTGTTTGCACCATGTGCGAAAGCAACGGTTTTACCTGCTAATACGCTGTTTACGACACCTAACTTCTTCATATTCATCCCTCTATTGCTAGCAACCTGATTGCACATTCTGACTTCATTCACTTTGTTGAGCATGATAGCCTAGTGAACATATGTCAGTGTAGAGCCGTAAGGACAACTAATGACGCCAACCCGCCAAATCGATACTCACTCCGGTGTTATGACCTCAAATGAGATGATGGCTGCTAATCCTCACTCACCTGCTTTGGTAAAGACTATCAACATGCCCAAAGGTTATATCGACGCCATGCACCAACACACGTGGCATCAAGTTATCTTCCCGATCAAAGGGTTGCTGCAAACCAAAACTGACCACTACCAGCATCTTGTGCCCCATACGTCTGCGCTGTTTGTGCCTGCAGGTATTCAGCATGAATCTATTGCACTAAGCCATACGATATTTGTCGGCATTTACCTTAACCCTGTTTTCGGTACTGAGTATGAGCATCAAGTTCGAACCATCACATTGACACCGTTCTTGAATGAGTTACTACAAGAAATACGCCGCCAATGTGAAGGGCTTGTGACTGATGAAGAAGTATCTAACCTTCTCGCAGTCCTGCATGATCAAATCATGAAAGATAACGTACAGACGTTTCAGTTGTTACTACCAGAAGATAGGCGCTTAAAGCTGATATTCGAAGCGCTGACTGAGACGCCAGCATTGGATTGGTCACTCAAAGAGTGGGGAGAGAAAGTCGGTGCATCGGAACGAACCTTGTCGCGCTTGTTCTCCAAAGAGTTCAATACGTCGTTTCAGCTGTGGCGACAACAAATCAGGCTGATTTACTCACTCTCTCTGTTAGACGAGGATCTATCAATTCAAAGCATTGCCGACCAAGTGGGGTATCAAAACGACTCTTCTTACATCAAAGCGTTTAAAGTGTATTTTGATGTCACTCCACAGCAATTTCGAGTTAATGGCCGGCGTTGACGATAGACAGAGTGCTTGGCTTACATTGAAGGAGGGATTTGCGCGAATCCCTTTCAATTCCGTTGGTCTAAAACGACGCCTATTCATTCACGCCTGAATACCGAAAAGCCTCACGCGTAAGATTATCAATTTCAGCATCACTCATTTCGTTATGTGCCACGGTAATCCGACCTAAGTAGATTAAAGGTACCTCATTGGCACGGCCTTCCAAATGAAATTTTATGGCTTCTGCAGTCGCAACACCGAGATCATCACTCATACGCATTGGGGTAGCATCTAACTCTCCTGAACGGATTTTTTCAATCTCTTTTGCGGTGCCTCCCCAGCCAGTGACATAAATAGGGTCAAGTTTGTCAGCGTCTCGCAGCGCACCAACCGCTCCCATTGTCATCGCAGTGTTTGCATTGTGGATCATGGTCACTTCAGGGAAATTATCCAGGATGAGTTTCACCCCATCGGCACCACCCAATTTTTGATATTGGCCAAAATGCTCATAGACGGTTAACCAATCGCCTTCCTCTTCTACACAATCAATAAATCCTTGTGAGCGCTGGGTATCTGTAATGCCCGGAATCCCTCGATTCGCAGCAAACTCGATATCTTTACCCAAATGTTTAATCACATGACCGCAAAGCACTTCTGCGCCCATACTGCTAGAAAAATCAAACCATGCATCCGGTTGAGACTCCCAGTTTTCATTAGGTGTATGGAAAGCCCATATGAACGTTTTGAAGTCATTAGAAGCCGATAGTTTTTGAATATTATTGGCTTGCAGATCCAGTTCCGACGGTCCAAAAATGACAAAGTCGTACGCTTTTTCGGCGCTCAACACCTTGTCTGCATACTGGGTTTGAAGAGAATGCTCAATTTGCTTAGATGAAAACTCGGTAATTTCATACGAAATATTCAATGCCGACAAGCGCTTAGTGAGTGCCGTATAGTTACGAACCCAGAAGTCTGAGATATCCGCACTCGGATAGATAAGTGCAATTCGGATCGTTTGCTTGGCTATGTCACTTTTGATTGACTTCGGCTCTTCGCTAACAGCAGATTGAAAATGATGGAAGATATGGCTTTTCTCATCCATATCTGATTCATGAGCTAATGCCGCTAAAGTACTAAACGAAAGAACTACTAAGAAACACTTCTTTATTATTTTATCAACCAAGTTATCCATAATTGTTACCAATTGTTTGATTGTGTAATAACATTATTATAAATATATACACGCGAATTATAAGTTAAATTACACATTATAAATTTATGACGATATTGATTAGGCGCTTTCTCGTACTCTTTTGTGCAATATGCATTAGCTCTTATAGCTACGCGAGCAGCAGTAGCGAAACGTTTCTTAACTACGCAAAAGCAAAAGTACAAAAAGCAGTCTCCGGTAATACGACTTGGGACGGTCCTACTAATGGACCGCAGGCAGTTTACGAAAAAAGTATTATCTTCGTTGCATCTGATCTCAGAAATGGCGGAGTGTATGGTGTCGGAAAAGGAATGTCTGAAGCTAATTCGCATCTTGATTGGCACTTGAGATTTCTCGACGGCGTTGGCTCCGAAGTTCGTCAAGGCGCTGCGATTCGAAAAGCGATCGGTTTTGAGCCTGACGCAATCGTTCTTGGTGGTATTGATGCCGTAAGACATAAAGATGTCCTAAAATTTGCACAAAGCCTTGGCATTATCGTTATCGGTTGGCATGCAACAGAGTTAGCGGGTGGTAATGATGACATAGGTCTATACATGAACATCACCACCGACCCTTTAGATGTCGCAGAAATCGCCGCGTTACTTGCTATCGTAAATTCAGAAGGCAAAGCGAACGCGCTTATTTTCACCGACTCAAACTACAAAATAGCGACGATAAAATCAGATACCATGGCGAACACCATCAAACGTTGCGAGGACTGCGAGCTGTTGGAAGTCAACGATCTACCACTCGACAAGGTTTCAGATCTAATGCCTAAGACAATGGAAAGTCTTTGGGATAAATATGATAGAAAAATCACCCATATTTTAGCCATCAACGACCTTTACATTGATTATGCTATCCCCTCTTTAGAATCAAACCGCAAACAACGCAATCACGTTCCGAGCAACATATCAGCCGGAGATGGAAGTAAAGCGGCATATAGACGAATTAACAACGGTGATTTTCAACTGGCTACCGTTCCTGAGCCTTTGTATTTGCAAGGTTGGCAAATCATTGACGAACTTAACCGGGCCTTTAACAGTTTAGAGCCCAGTGGTTACTCCGCTCCTGTGCATTTAGTCACTCCAGATAACGTCGACGCACTGGTTAGTCAGCAAGCCAGTGGCATTTATGATCCGCAAAACGGTTATCGCGAAGCTTATTTAAAGATTTGGAAGCCGAAATGATTATTAAAAACATAAATATTACGCAGCGTCTCCTTGTTTCCAGTTTGGTCTCATTGCTGATCGTAAGTGTCGCCGTATTGATTGTGATCCGATCACTCTATTACGTTGAATCAACGTTAAAAACAGAAACCAGTGCCCACGTATCGGAACTGATCGTTAATTCGGAAATCAGTCGCCGCGTATTTGACCTAACGTCAAAAGTCAAATTACTCGAACAGACATTTCTTTTCAGTGAAACTACCCTGTCAGCCCAAGCATCCAATATTGATCTCCAACTGCAAAAACTGAGAGACCTTTCAACCAATAAAACATTCTCCAACAATATTGATGCATTTATCGACAACTTCCATCGTTTTCTAGGAAGTTCTCTCGCTCTCAATCGAATATTAAAACAAACTCATAAGATTGATACTCGACTCGCGATTCAAATTGATGAGTTAGAATTTGTTATTTCTGACAGTAAGATCGCCCACCTAAATAACCAGGGTATTCAGCACCACAATAACGAGATTGATCTTGTGAATATGCTACGGGAAGCCTTTCTCACTACGGGTAAAATGATTGGCGATATCCATAGCCGAATCACGCCTGAAACTGAAAAGGTGTTGTTAATAGAAGTAGAAAAAGAGCTAGATATACTTCTTCTTCATCTTGAAAACGTGGATATACACACGCCTGCAGTCGTTGCTCAAAAGAAAAAAATTCAGAAAACCGTTAAGCGCTATAATGCCGCTCTACGTCGAATCCGGGCTAACCTTGAACAACGTTGGCTTGTAATGGACGCGTTAGTTGCCGCTCAAAATGAATTGCTGCGAATGGTAGAAGGGACAGAAACACGCGTACAAACACAAGCCATCGAATTGACGCAGCAGCTTGAGAAAGAAATAGGTCAATCACGATTCAATGCCATCGTGATTAGTATATTTGCGATACTGCTTTCTATATTGTTGATTAATAGAGTAGTTAACCTCCATATCAGAAAGCCGCTTGATGATCTAAAAGACGGGTTTGATAGACTCGTTTCCAACGGTACCAAAAAGCCAATCGACTTAGGGCGTACCGATGAATGGAGCCTCATTGAGAACGCTTATAACAATATGTCATCACGATTATCAGAAGCATATCTGGAGCTCCAGGAAGAGAAAAAGAACTTCGACTTTCTTGCTCACCACGACCCACTGACATTGCTTGCGAACCGATTGTTAGCAACCAAAAAGCTTGATGAACAGATTGCATTTTCACAATCAAACAACAGCCCGTTCCTTCTCCTTTATCTAGACGTTGATGAGTTTAAGACCATTAACGACTCGCTCGGTCATGCCTCTGGAGATAACTTATTGGTAAGTATTTCAGAGATTCTTACCAAGCTCATCGGCGATACTGGGTTCGTAGCGCGTATGGGGGGCGATGAATTCATGATCGTGCTCTCTGATATGGATTCTGAAGAGGGTGAACGGGTTGCCGATCAAATTAATAAGGCATTAAGAATGCCATATTATATTGAAGATAGAATGATTTTTGTCTCTGCTAGTATCGGGATCTGTCAATTTCCTATTCATGGAGAGGATGGAGAAACATTGGTGAGAAACGCTGATACTGCCATGTATCATGCGAAGAGAAACGGTAGAGATCAATTTCGTATCTATGCCGATCAGATGACACATGAAGTCACTGACCTCATCGAAATCAACATGGGATTACACAACGCCATCAAGAACGATGAATTGGTTGTCCACTTCCAACCAAAAGTGTGTCTGGACAGTCAGCGTATAGTAGGGGCGGAGGCGCTCGTACGATGGCAACACCCGAAACTTGGCTTACTGCCGCCTTTCGACTTTTTAGAAGTTGCAGAGAAAACTGATCTCATTATCGAAATTGATAAATGGGTGTTCAGGAAGGTCGCCACGCTAATTACTGAATGGAAACGCGCCGGTACGAATATCGACAATTTAATCATCTCCGTCAATTTCTCCGCACGAATGTTTTATAAAACCGATCTTGCTGAGCAATTACAAGAAATTCTTGACCAGACTGAGTGTGAACCTGAACAACTCCTGCTCGAAATAACCGAGCGCGATATGATGCGTGATTTTGAAACCTGTTCTCGCACCATCGAAAAACTGCATGCGAAAGGTTACCGAATTGCCATTGATGACTTTGGAACTGGGTATTCTTCCCTTTCTATGCTCAAAAACCTATCGGCAGACTGCATCAAACTTGATCGTACATTTATCCGAGAAGTGAATACATCCAAATTGGATTACGAAATCACCAGTGCCATCCTCAAACTTGCCGAGGTGCTTGAGCTTTCAGTCATTGCTGAAGGTGTAGAAACCGAATCACACGTAGAGACCTTACGCCAAATTGGCTGCTCTTGCGCTCAGGGCTATTACTTCGCTCGCCCTCTGCCCGTTGCCGAATGGCTAGAATTCATCTCCAAAGTGGATTCAAACACCCAACGCCAAATCACATGTTAATCTGAGGCTCTATTCACTCTGGTCAATGCATTTTCTTACAGGGAAGAAAGCTAAAATACTTGGAGACTTAGCACATAGAAAGACATACCGTTAGATGATTGTCAGTACTGTAGATACGAAAAGGCCGCTAATTTCTTAACGGCCTTTTTGCTGAATGTGACGGAGTGTCGGGGGTGCACTCTACTAAGGGTTTGGTAAATCCCTATCAATTCCATTCGTCTAAAACGACGAAAGCTCGCAATAAATGCGAGCTTTCTGAATGTGGCGGAGAGATAGGGATTTGAACCCTAGATACGCTATTAACGTATGCCGGTTTTCAAGACCGGTGCTTTCAACCACTCAGCCATCTCTCCGTTGCGGGACGTATATTAGGTATAAGCCCTAAACTTGTAAAGCATTAATTCGCAACCCGTGGTCTAAGTGCTGATAAACTAAGCAGTTATTGAGAGATACTCACACTTTATAACGTGATTCCCGCCTCATTTTCTAAGCTAAAAGCTCTATTGACAAAGTTACAATAAAATAGTGTTTTATTTATAATCAATTGATTTTAAAATAAAAAAGCACTTTCGAGTAACACTTGTACGCCCGAAAGTCATTGCACAATAGTGTGAACTGTTTCAAAATAATGAATTAACAGAGTCGTATGGTCTTTATCTGAGGTTTTTATGAAAGTCGCTGACTTATTTAAACATCGCGGTCTAACAAATTCTAAACAGCATTCAGAGTTTATGCACTGGATGACGCCTACTGTGCGTGAATACTGGGGAGAGATTGTTAACAAGGCTCATAATCGCCATCTATTTACACGCCTGCGTGACTTTCACACTCCAGCAGTAAACGATGAAGTAAAACCTGATCCAGTCGTTCCGCAGCAGCCAAAGCCGATCGAAATGAAGCCAGAGGCGCAAGCTTTGTACCTAGAACTTCAACAGCAAATTGGTGATGTTATTCACACTGGCGAATGGTTTGACATGTCACAAGAGCGTATCAACCAATTTGGTCAAGTGACTGAAGATATGCAATGGATTCATACTGATCCAGAGCGCGCTGAAGCTGAGTCTCCGTTTAAAACGACGATTGCTCATGGATTCTTAACGCTAGCACTATTGCCTAAGTTAACTGACAGCGTTGATCCGGATAAGAACATGTTTCCTACCGCTAAAATGGTGGTGAATATTGGCTTAAATCAGGTTCGTTTCCCTTACCCTGTTAAAGCAGACAATCGCCTACGCGCGGTCAGCACCCTATCTAAAGTGACACCTGTCCGTAAAGGTTTAGAAATTGAGCGTGAAATAAAAGTTGAAATTGAAGGTGTTCGCCGCCCAGGCGCCGTTGTCACTTCAGTTATCCAACTGCACTTTTAAGCCGCAGCGAAACACAACTACTTTATAAGAAAAACGCCCGATGAATTTCATCGGGCGTTTTTCTTTTTACTGTTTATCCATTGGTGATTGCGAGAAATCGAGCTTTTGTTCTGAGGAAGCTTGCTGTGGCTCAACGGACTCTAGCGACTGATCATCTAACAACGTACCATTTTCATCAATCGGGATTTTACGCTTATACAGCTTATTTAATGCCTTGATGATTGAATGCTTGCCAACTTTATTCTCTCGAATCTTTTTCAACATAGGTTTAGATAAGCTTTGCAGGCCAACCACTGTATCTACGCCAATTTGTAGCGCGACTTGATCACGCAACACTCGTGACGGTTCGTGGCCAAGTTGCGCAGCGAGGAACAACCAAATATAGCTGAGTGAATTGCCATTAGGCCTTTGACCCATCCATACTTCGCCAGCTTTATACATCGCTTCTAGGTGGCCTTTTTCAGCGGCTCGTTCTAACCAGTAACATCCTTGCGCGAAATTGCTCGCCACTCCGATACCATTGATATAGTTCAAGCCTAACTTCATGCGACCTTCGTTGCTTTTAAGTTCGGTTGCGCGACGGTAGTACGAAGTCGACATGTTAGGATCGTTGCTGTTTTCTGGTGAATACCAGTCGCCAAGAAACACAAGAGCATCAACATAGTTCTCTTTCGCCGCTTGTTCCATGACAGAGATTGCCTTTGGCGTGTTAACCTCTGTTCCTCGACCGTTAATCAAAGCCTGTGCCATCTCAAACTTATGCGGTAAGCTTCCTTCAGAGGCATTAATACACGTTTGCCAAAACTTCGCTTGTTCTTTTAAGACGACATCTTGCTGCATCTTGTTACTGATCCGAACAACACCATACATACCCGTCACACTGTCCAGCTTCGCGGCTTTGGTATACCAGTAGATAGCTTCCTTAATGTTTTTTCGCTCAGCCTCTTTCGCAAGATAGAGAATCGTCGGAATATCTCCACCTTCGGCTTTTATCACACGCTCTTCTTGTTCTTGCCGACGGTTTCTCTCTACCGCTTTACGAAAAGCGATAGCTTTTTGCTTACGCTCTTGCTCTAGTCGCTTCTTTCTAAGTGACAGAGCAAGCATCCACATAAACATACCCAGTAGAAGCAACCCTGTTGCTCCTATGGCAATCCCTATTATATTCATTCGTTCTCTTGTCGTTTTACTTTACCGTTTACATATCTGTATCGGCAGCAGGCTAAAATCATTGAGGTTTTCATCATACCTTATATCGAAAATTTGCGCATAGATACCAACGCTACTATTCAATATTGGTGCATAGCCCTTTTAAAATGCAAAAAATCCGAGCTAAGCTCGGATTTCTTTTGATTCAAGTTCCATGAGGCGACTTCCCTAGGATTCAGGGAACTCCCCTTTCGCAGCTTGGCTGTCCGCATTTGCAACCCAATGTTCATTTGGATCGAACGCTTCGTCACATAGGTCGATAGAATAACCCATTTCAAGCACTTCTTTTATTGTGAGGTTATCAGCAACTTGCGTTTTCTCACCACGCTCATTTCGTAATTCCATCTTTGCGCTCCTTCTCAGAGTGAGTATCTTCACTAGTAAGTTTAGTCGAGATTCTCGAATAAAATGGGCTTAGAGAAATGAACTATAAAGTAAATTTTTGCTGCAGAGAACAGAACTGCAATGCTTCAATCACAGCCCCCGCATGGATTAAGCTATCGTCATCAAACTGAACGCCATACTTATGATAATGCGAGGTTTTAGATACATTCTTTACTATCGCTTTCAAAAACTGCTGGCTACTTGTTTCATCCAACGTATTGGCTTCAATGGTTAGCTCTATCACTGAGCCAACGCCATAACTTGTTTTCGCTCGATCTACCACGATCAAACAACCATGTTGAGAGATATCTCTAATCTGGCACGGGTATTTGTGTTTATTGGGTGACAAAACACCATCAAGACTGATTTCCAAACGTGCACTGGCTCTGAGTCCTACTACAACCTGAGTCGACTTCGGCATACTGATTAGCAGCAGCTCGGTGTCTCCTCCATTGAGTACATATTCAATCTTACTCTTAAAATACACACGGGCTCCCTCTCCTTTTGAAGAGATAACACACGCCTTGATGGAATAGCCTCGTTGCATGAACAATGACATTTCCTTCGCCGAAACCGTTGGCATTTCAAGTAACAAGACGTTGTTTGAATGCACCCCTACGTATTTGGTGCGACATTTCAGAACCCTACCAGTCGGTGTCGTGACAATACATGCAACTTCACACAAAGGGAGTACGTCCTGAAATGCATCTTCACCATAACGAATAGACGTCGATTGATCTGCTGTGTGTTGTTCTGGTTGATCCTCTTCAGCAACGAGGTCGATACTCTTCTGATTTCTGTTTTCAGCTAGTCCTGCCATAATTGACCTTTATGCAAATAATTCAGTATGTGCTTTATAATAGTTGATAACCCACTCGAAAAGTCTACAGATCACAATTGCCAAAATTAGCGCTTAAAAATTGCAATTAAACTCAGATACTTAAATCCAGATTCAGATTACTAATCACTAAACATTGAAAATAGCAGGTTAATCAATAGCTCCTCAATTACCATATTTTAAAAGTGGTTATCATGTATCTAACTAGCATTGCTATCAATACGACTTTCGTTTAGTACTGTCATACTTAGTTTAGGAATCACACCAAAACGTAAATACAAGAAGGAAATCCAAGCCCACTGGGATGAGAAAAACAAAAACAGAGCCACTAGGACTCTGTTTTATATTGAAATTTCAGTTAGACCCTCTTTAAGAAGGAGGGGTCTTTCCAACCGACTTACTCAGCGCTTAGGTACTCACATAGGTAAGCAGTCGACACTGCAACTTGTAAGTCAAATGACGAGTTTGCTTCAACATTGAATGACTCACCTGAATTGTAAGTCACCCACTGCTCTTCACCCGCTTTCTTAACTGTCAAAGCGCCTTTTACGACAGTCATGCGTTCTGCAGCCGCCGTACCGAAAGTGTATTCACCCGCAGCCATAACACCGACACTAGAATCACCATCTTGTTGTGTAAATCCTAACGACTGAACTTGTCCTTCAAAATAGCTGTTCGCTTTGATCATCCTTCTCTCCTTCGAGCTAATATTTTTCAACGATCGTTTTATACGAACTGGACCAATTCAGCAATAGATAATTTTCACCTAATTTAAAAGCCAACTTTATGATTTATAGGTGAAAGAGCGACTATGCAATGAAAAATATTAGCCTGTTATCGGAATAAGGAATCATCAACTAGTCGTTTGCGCAAATGAAAAAGTTCATCTGCTACTCCATAACAAACAAAATGAGCACTAAACTATAATGAAACAACCGAATTCCTACACCTAAGTTTGGGCTGGGGTTCAATATTCTGTAGGGCAAAATTGCGTTAGTACTCAATATCCTACAGTCTGACTGGTGTTGGGACTAAATAGCCTTCAATCTGTACGGTTTCCAAGCATCAAAAATTAATGGGATAGTCCCTGCTGCTATGACTAAAACTTCCGCGATTAAAACTGCTGCCATCCTAGTCTTTTTTTTATTACTGCTGGGATTTTCTAGCCTGATCTATTTCAGCTACCAAGACTATGTTCACCCAAAACATGTTTATGGTCGTTGGATAGAAGTGGGAGCTCCACCGTATCAAACCGAAGTACTGACACTCAACTCCCAAGGGGTATTTCGTAACAACCGCTTAATTTCCACACAATTTGAGTTTGACGGTAAGCGAGTAACGGTACAAACAGGCAGTGGTAGGTCGGTCTATCAAATTGCGGGAACCTTTGACTCACCACAACTTAGACGGCTTGAACCAAACAGCCCGACACAGCGCTTCATTAAAGAGGGATATGAGAATACTGTGGATATGCAAGGGGGAGGTGCTGCTAAGCATCGCCGAGCAGCACTCTCAGATCATTTTGGCAATAAATAGCTATCCATCACCCGGTTAGCACGACACCTTCCGGATGCTTAACCAACGTCGGTTCAGGTCTAGCAAGCATATAAGCAAGCGTTAGCGGTCCAATACGACCAATCGTCATCACTACAATCATTATATACTTGCCAGGCTCAGAGAGCTCTGCTGTTAAACCTGCGGTTAAACCAACGGTCGCGAACGCTGAGATCGTTTCAAATAATACTTTATCAAAACTCGCTTTTTCCGTGAGCATCAGCAGGAACATGGCAACGGTTAGGATCGCTCCACTAACGACAATAATCGCCAGAGACTTCGTTACCACAGGCCAACCAACCGTTCGCTTAAACATCACTACATGCTTCTTCTGTCTTAAGAAAGCCCACGTCGCGACAAAAGCCACCGCGAAAGTCGATACCTTAATACCGCCCCCGGTAGAGGTCGATCCTGCACCGATGAGCATTAAGATGATCATCACCAGTAAGGCTGGCTGAGTGTATTGCGCTAAATCAACACTGTTAAAGCCCGCAGTACGCGCGCTAGCAGACTGGAAGAATGCTGCCAACCATTGTCCTGCTGGGGTTAGTCCCGCCATTGTCGCTTGATTGCCACGTTCTAACGCCCAAAACAACAATGTACCAACAATCAATAAGGCAGGCGTTGCGACCAACATAATCTTAGTGTGTAACTGAAGTGCTCGAAAACCACGACGCCAGTTTGTTGATACGTCACCAACGACGGTAAAACCTAAACCGCCAAAGATAAACAAACCTGCCAAAGCGAATATCACAACCGGATCGTCAACAAAGCTCATCATACTGTCAGAAAACAGCGCAAAACCTGCATTGTTAAACGCAGAAATAGCATGGAACAATGCATAGAACAGGCCTTCACTCCAACCCATCTCTGGCACCCAGCGGTACGCTAATATCGCAAAGCCAATGGTCTCTGCCATACAAGCAAAGATAATGATACGTTTAACAAGACGGCGTAGATTGACTCGTCGATCTTGCCCTAATGCATCTTTGGCCAATGCCTGCTGTTTCAAAGTTAAGCGAACACCGAACATATACAGTAAAACTGCAGAGAGCGTCATTTGTCCCAGACCGCCGATCTGCATCAACAGCATCAATAGAACTTTACCAGCGATAGTGAAGTGTTCTCCGGTATCAACGACACCCAAACCCGTAACACTAATCGCAGAAGTTGCAGTAAACAGAGCATCGGTAATCGAGAGCCCTGTTACTGAAAAAACCGGAAGCGTCAGTAACACAGCAGACGGAAGAAGAACCCCCAGAAAACTGAGTAAAATGACTCTCGGTTCAGAGCCTTTACGCTGCTTTTTGTCCGAATCTAACGCATAGAATGTGTCGGTACGGGAAAACGGATTCATAATGAACTCAATTTCTTAGCCAACGTATCACGAGGACCAACGATGATGATCAAATCACCAATTTCAAGTCGCTTCTCGTAATCGGGCACTTTATTGATCGCTGGACCTCGTTTAAAGCCTAGGACTTGCACATCTTGCTCTTTGCATAGCGCGAGATCGCCTAACGTTTTGCCCATAAGCTTCGCACCAACAACTATTTCCGTCATCGCTAATCCAGAACCTAGCTCTTGGAATTCGAGCACACGCTTATCCAACATTTTTCTCGCCACCCTAATGCCCATATCTCTTTCAGGCATAATTACGTGGTCTGCACCAATCTTGTGTAGAATTTTAGAGTGGAACTTGTCGTTAGCTTTGACCCAAACGTTTTTCGCTCCGGCTTCTTTAACCACCAAGGTACTCAAAATACTGGCATTTACATCTGAACCAATTGATACCATCACCATGTCATAATCACTTAAACGAAGCTCTGCCACGGTTTCTTCATTGGTACAGTTTGCCACTAGCGCTTGGCTAACAAAGCTCGCTGCAACTCTTACTCGTTCTTCATCAAGATCAACCGCAAGAACCTCTGCGCCTGCTTGCTGAAGTTCTTTACATACAGAAAGGCCAAATCGACCTAGTCCAATTACAGCAAACTGTTTATCAGCTGATTTCATCATTGTTCCTATTTTCGATAGGGGAAGAGAAGCGCCAAAGTGTGCGCCTGTCGATTTCGGTTATCAAACCCATTCCAGAATCTTGACACAGTTTTAACCTTGCCAATATATCAACAATACATATTCAATAAAGAGACTAGTGTGGCTATAGGCAAAGTCTTATACTTACTCTACAAAATAATGAAATAGAATTGAAAAATGAACGACTTGCTCACCTATTTACCCCCATCCATCGCTGAGATGTTAAACAGCTGGGATACCAATGTTCTGTTTATCACCATTGCCAGTTTATTGGTGTGGATTGCTTGGCGTATTGTTTATGGTCGCTTAGAAATATTGGTGAGTAAGACTCAATTTCACTGGGATGATCTTACTTTATCGGCCCTAAAGACACCCATAAGTACGCTTATTTGGTGCTGGCCTGCCACCATCTCCGCTGGTTTTTTGCTGCAAGACTACATGGGTTCTAAGCTCAACTGGCTAGGTACGCTCAAACTGATACTCGTCATAGGGATCTTTGTTTGGATCACTATGCGTCTAATCAACAATATCGAAGAGTACGTGCTCGCTAACCAGAACCGAGACGAGACCACCGTTCAAGCAGTCGCTAAGGTCGCAAGACTGTTCTTTATTGTGATTGGTGCTCTAACGGTTATGCAGGCATTTGGTTTAAGCCTATCGGGCCTACTAACCTTTGGTGGTGTCGGTGGTTTAATTGTCGGTTTAGCCGCTAAAGACCTGCTGTCCAACTTCTTTGGCGGCATGATGATCTACTTTGACCGCCCATTTAAAGTCGGTGATTGGATCCGCTCTCCTGATCGTCAAATTGAAGGAACGGTCGAACGAATTGGTTGGCGCATGACCATCATCCGCACATTTGATAAAAGACCAATCTACGTCCCAAACTCTGTGTTCAGCAGCATAGTGGTAGAGAATCCTTCTCGTATGCTCAATCGACGTATCAATGAAAATATCGGTATTCGTTATCAAGATGGGGCGAAGGTAGAGCTGATTGTGGCTGAAATCAAAGCGATGCTAGAAAACCATAACGACATTGATACTAAACAAACACTGATCGTTAACTTTAACGGCTTTGCGCCTTCTTCATTGACGCTACTGGTGTACACCTTTACCAAGACGGTTAACTGGATTCGCTACCATGAAGTGAAGCAAGATGTGCTGCTAAAAATCTATGAGATCATCCGCTCTCATGGCGCTGACATTGCCTTCCCTACTCAGACTATTCAGCTAGAGCCACAAAAAGCTGGTGAAGTTGAAGTTCCACCAGCCTTAAACTAATCAAGCTATCATGCAGTAGCCAGTTCTTTGGCTACTGCAGTGCAACTTCGCGCTCGATGGTGTCTTCCACTCTCTCTGCTGCGAAATAGAGCCAAATCATTGCAATACACACCACAAAACACAATCCAAACAGCCAAGTAGATCCAAGCCATTCAATCATCACCCCGCCGACTAGTGGGCCGATAGCAAAACCTAGCGTGTAGATTCCCGTCGCACCAAAATAGGAGCCGCGCAGATGAGAAGGAGCCAAACGGTCGATTTGCACGTTAATGGTTGGGAAGGTAATCACTTCACCGACACTAATGATGAAACAAGCAATAGCCCAACCAAGTGCTGAGTCATTTGGTGACACAATAAAGGCTAATTGACCAATAGCAATGGCAACCATACCAATACGAGTTCGAGTAAATAGCGGGAAGGATTCCATCAATTTGAGCAGTGGAAACTGCAGCGTTACTATGGTGGCCGTATTAACAAACATCAGCATCGCTATCAACGTTGCAGCGTCAGCGATACCGCTGCGTACAATCACTTGTGGTACTGATGATTCAAGCTGCGCATAGACGAACATCAGCAGTAAGTTAGCAACTAACAGCAAAATGAAGATTTTATCTTGGCTGATCACTTTGAGAGTTTGACGAAAGTTAGGCAGTACCGAAGATTCTTTAATTTTGTCACGCAGAGACTGCTTTCTTTCAATACCGAAGATAACCCAAAAGGCATAAGCAAGGTGAGTAAGGCCTGTGACTAGGAACAAACCTTGCGGGTTGGCAAGCGCCAGCGTAACACCCAGCAATGGACCAATAGCGCCACCAATATTTAAGACGAAGTAACGGATGTTAAGGGCAAGCTCTCGATCCTTATGGTCTGCAAGGGAATCACCTAGTACCGCTTTAGCAGGGCCATCGATAAGTGGATGCATTAGCCCCGTCATCAGAACAAGAATGTAAAACTGCCACATTTGATCAGCAAGTCCGATTCCAGTGTATGCAAAGAAAGCAATCACGCAGCCTGTAACCATTAGCCATTTGCGGCCAAACTTATCTGACAAATAACCTGAATATAACCCAACGCCAGAGCCCAACAATGAGGCTGCTGCAAGCATAGAACCAACTTCAATCGCGCTGGCACCATAATCTTGATACAAGAAGACCACTAAGAAAGGCCAAGCCATAAAAAAGCTTGTTCGCGCTATCAGCACACCGACGAGCACAGTCCAAACCGGTAGATTAAACCTTTGTACCCGCTCCCACTGGAATAAGCTTTGATCCTTATTCATTTACTCCCCTTCCCTAGCCATATTGTTATCTATTTGTTATGCAACAGTATACTTTTGGTGGTTGTAAATGAAAGTGATTATCAAAAAAAGCCCGCTAAAAGCGGGCAAATAATGAAAAGGCATTAAGTTACTAAAAAATAATCTAGTTTTGCAGTGTAATAGGCAGGTTTGCTAGCTTAAAATCCTGTTCTTGCCACCAATAGCTGGTTCTCAAATCATCAGTCATCTTGAGTGTTTCACCCACCATAGGTGTCACCAGATTAGCACCCGAAATCTCGGCTTCAACAATCAAGTCTGTCATTGGTTCATCCCATCGATGGGCAAACAGCTCATACGTTGACCAGTGAACAGGAAACAGGTTTTCAGCCTTCAAGTCTTTAAAAGCTTGCATGGTATGTTTAGCTTGCATGTGGCCCCAATTTTCTACTGGAAAGCCTTTACCCTCTTTCACATTGGCGGCCACTTCAATAAACGCCAAGTCAAATGGACCGTACTTATCACCAATTTGTTTAAAATGGCTGTCGTACGCAGTATCTCCACTGTAAAAGAAAGAGCCATTGCGACCTTTGACCACCCACGACGCCCACAGCGTGCTGTTTGAATCAAACCCTGTTCGGCCAGAGTTATGGTTTGCAGGAGTCGCAATTAACTCAACACCATTAACCGTCGCTGATTCCCACCAATCAAATTCTGTAATCTGGCTAGGAGACACACCCCAAGCTTCTAGGTGCTTACCCACGGCCAAAGGCACGAAAAACTGAACATTGCTATTGGCGTAATAACGAATTGTTGATTCTTCGAGATGATCATAGTGGTCATGAGAGATCACAATGACATCTGGCATTGGAAGCTGTTCACGAGTCACTGGCGCTTCAACATTTCGACTAAACAGCTTCTTCGCAACCCAAGGAGAAGCGTACTCAAACACTGGGTCAACCAACACGCGTGTTTGGTCGATATCAATAAAAAGACTCGAGTGTCCTAGCCATGTAACTCGCATAACATCACTTTTCTGCGTTAATGCGGCAATATCTACAGGCTGGTGAGGTAAAGTGTGGCTTGGCTTCAACGCACCGCGGTCGAAGAAAAACTTCCACATAACAGAAGACATGCTTTCTTCGGAAGGAAAACTAGGCAAACGAGAGATAACTTTTCCGTCTTTGAACTGCGCAGACTGCGCAACTTTCTCTGCGCGTTGGTGAGCACTTTGGCTACGCTCTTGTGCGTTATCCGTAGCTTGATACTGGTTGTAACCAACCAAACCCAATGCAGAAATTACTGATGCTTTTAAGACACTGCTCATTTTCATGATCTCTCGCTATCCAAGAAAGTAAACGATGGTGTATACTTTAGTTACTCTGAATTAAAAAGTAAACACCATCGTTTACTTTGTCTATTCTGGAAAACGAGCAATGATAAAAAGAAGTGATATAAAACAAGAAGATATCATCAAGTCCGCCATCGAAGTTTTTTCTCAGAAAGGCTTTGATCAAGCCAGTATGGAAGGTATTTCTAAGCATGCGGGGGTCTCAAAACGCACGCTTTACAAATACTATCCAAACAAAGATGCTCTCTTTGAGGTGATTGTAGATAAGCTCATGTGTCGTTTTGATGGCCATTGCGAGGTCGAATTTGAACCTTCTGTGTCGATAGAGCAGCAGTTAACTGAATTAACGCTCAAGCAGATGTGTTACATCAATAATGAAGATTTTCAAATCACCGCACGCTTGGTGATGGCTGAGTGTATTCGCTGTCATGAAACCTCGAAAGTACTGGTGTCAAAGTTCGAATCGATTGAAGACTCTTACGGCCTGCAAAATTGGGCTCAGCAAGGGATTGATGCGGGTGCGCTTGAGATTACCAATATTCCTCTGGCGATTGAGCAGTACATTGGCAGTATTAAAGCCGTCATTTTCTGGCCTCAATTGATCACTCACGCTCCACCGCCAAGCTGCGAGCAAGTAAAAGAGACAATTACACATGCAGTAACTAGCTTTGTAGCGACATACAAAGTGAACTAGATTTGTTTACACAAAACAAAACGCCCCTTACGGGGCGTTGTTGTTTTAGTTATTGTCGTGAATCATCACGTGTTCAAGTAACGATGAAACCATATCTTCATGGGACATCCCACTAAAGCCACTATCAAGCTGATGAACAAGGTTCTCAACCAAGATGCCTTGATCTTGCGTCCCCTCACCTTGCGGGTGAACACGTAATTCAACGTTGTCACCATCCACCTGCACATCAAGGTGTTTCAGTAACTCGTCCATATTCACTGAATCAGATTTAAGCTCAGGTAGTACTTCACGTAGATCGATTTTATCCCCTTCGCTGACGTTAAAATCTTTAATGGTATCCAATGAACCATCATCAATTTCATTCCAGACAAAGGTATCCATGCCAGTACCACCGACAAGAATGTCAGAGCCTAGTCCACCATAAAGGACGTCATCACCGTCACCACCTTCTAGATAATCATCACCAGCTCCGCCAATGAGCGTATCGTTACCATCACCGCCGACTAATAGGTCATTACCACTGCCACCTGTAAGCGTGCTGTTAGAGCCACTACCATCGAGGCGAACCGCTTCGGTGTCCGATGCGTGGTTAATCACTAAATCAGCAATATTGTTGACCACATTGAGATTAATCGCGATATGGTTACTCGACTCAGCCTGATCAAGGATGGTTCCGTCTTGGGCAAGTTCATGCGATACCGCAGTGACCTGCAGAGTATGATCACCCTCAGTCGCACCTTTAATGGTTAAACCTTCAATCGCCTCAGGGGACACCTTCCACACATCACCCACATGCGTCACATCACCAGTACTGCTCTCAATGGTCGCACCGGCAGGCACATCCCTCACTTCTAATGTGAGCGCTTCGCTTGCATCAGTTAACGCCGCCATAATACCAACAATCGCAAGTCCGCTTGTGCTAGCGCTTTGCGTTGCAGTAATGTTCTTGTTGAAGCTATATCTGCTATCAAGTGCTAGGGTTGGCGCATCCGCTACTGGATTAACGGTAATGGTGTAATTCTTTGGATCAGCCTCTAGCGCAAGACCTGAAGAGTTCCAACTATCTTTCGCTGTGACTTCCAGATCGACACTATTACCTGACACAGAACTCGCATCAATAAACACCCCTTCACTGCTACTACTTGGCTTATCAAGCAACGCGTTCAGGTCAGCGAGCGTACCCGACAAAGTCAGAGTACCACTACCGTTCCCTGTCGCAGTGACACTCGACCCAGCCGGAGCAACGAGAGAGAGTGTGCCGTCATCTACGCTTAGAGTGACCGTCATCAGGTCATTAGCTGAAGCGCCAACATAATCGACATCACTGACAGAGATTCCGCTTAACTGCTGGTTCGCATCTTCATCAATCTGCGAGGTAATATCGTCTATATCCAATATCGGCTTGTCGTTAACCGGAGTTACGTCGAAGGTAATCTCAGCGTTCCCCGTCTGATGATCCGCTTGACCATCGGTCGTGCCATCATCTTTAACCACGTAGCTAATTTTCACCGGGCCGTTGTAGTCTTTCGCAGCAACAAACACCCAGTTATCGCCTTGTTGAACCAAGCTACCCTGACCTTCCACGAGGGTCAGACTGTCAACGCTGATGGTGTCGCCTTCTTTATCAAAAGTACCATCAATCAAGTCTTGTACGCTGATGGTTAGACTGCCTTCTTCTTGCAAATCACCTAAGTCAAAGTCTTTCGGCTCAGGCGCATCGTTTACCTCAGTAACGTTAATCACAAAGGTTGTCTGATTGGTTGAAGAAGTTGAGCTATTACCCGGATCAATCGTACCGTTATTGCCACCGTCATCGACCGTCGCGGTCACAGTAACTGGCCCATTAAAGTCAGCATCAGGTTTAAAGATAACTTTCCCGGCAGCCAACGCAGCATTGATGTCGACTAGTTTACCTGTTGCAATAAGGCTGCCATCAGCAGCGATGGTAAAGTTAACCTTGGCATCACTCAGGAACTCTAACGTTCCGGCATTCACTTGCAGCGTCAGCTCGTAGGTTGCATCAGGGTCATCATAGGTGGCATCTATATCAGCAATCCCAAACTGGTTAATCGCGAGACCACCCACTACATCTTCTGAGGTCTCAAGATCAATCACGTTGACGAAAGTTGGCTGATCGTTGACTGGGTCAATAACCAATTCAACATCGAACTCAGACTTAGGCCCAAGGGCACCATTATCCACTGACTGAACTGAGATATGAATCGGGCTATCAATACCTAACGCATTGCCCGCATCACTGTTGTGCTGACCTGAATTAAAGATGATTTTATCCAGTTTCTGAGCATCCACTTCCAGTACCCAAGTACCTGTCGCAGCATTGTAGCTGGCTGGAGTACCGTCAGGATAGAGGATTGACGCATCCGTAGGTACGTTAGTTACCTCAACGCGAATGGTTTCCGGATCATTTTCGTTGTATGTGCCACTTCCTGTAGCTGACATTGCTCTATCAACCACAGACGCATTGATGGCGATATCAATGTTCTGACCTTCGTTACCGCTAACCGAATCAGTTACATCGGTATCAATGATGTCTCCCTCTGGAGCCACATTAACAACAAAGTTGGGCAGATTCGTAGCTTCCGTCGGCACACCTAGCAAAGATTCTTGGGTGAACACGCTAACACCAAACTCTGCCGAGCCACTGAAATGTTTAGGTGGAACAACCGATATCGCTGTTAAATCCAGACTGTCACCGCTGCCCGCAGGTAATTTGACACTCCACTCACCATTGCCATTATTTTTAACCGTATAACCGCTGCCAGGTTCTGCAGTGAACTGGAAACCGTCTGGCACATCCGTAAACTTAATTGATACAAATGATTCAGAACCATCGGTATCGGTCAGTGAGATAGATACATTACCGGAACTGCCCAGCGAAATAGGCTGATCTTCAGTACCAGATACTTCTATCTGGCCAGAACTGTTCTCAGGACCTGTTATAACCACTTCATCCAGCACTGGCACCACTTCAAATTCGACACTGGTTGAGAAATCACCAGAGTGACTGGTGGTGCTTGTAGAACCACTTTCATTAAAGGTCGCCGTATCCGTCACTGTACCCGTGATGTTAATCGCGACCTTGTTGTCATCGTTTCCTGTCGGGTAGTTCTTCGTCGGCTTAAACAGGATATTGTCTAGCGCATGCGCATCAATCTCACTCTTATCGAAGGTAACCGATGTACCGAGATTGTTAAACGTCACACTGCCATCAGGCGCGACCACTTTTTCATAGAAAGCACCCTCGGCTGGGGAGGCAAGCGTCAGAGTAATCGAGCTAAACGCTTCACTACCGCCCTCGACGCCACCGTTGTTGGTATCACCCAATTGCTGGTCAAAGTCGAGCTGAATATAGCTGTCTTCGTAGCCTACTTTGTCTGGGTTACCATCACCATTCTGATCAATCTGGTTGCCCGCGCTATCCAGTGAGCCCGTCACTTCAACAGTGATCGAAGGTTTGTCGCCATTAACATCAGCAACCGGATCAACTTTGATAATCAGATCAGTAGAATCGGTGTTCTCATCACCGGAAGAGGTATCTTTAGTGATAACGGTAATCGGCAATTTAAAATCACCAGAGTAGTCTTTAGGCAGATTAAGCGTTAAACCATCAAACGGGTCGACCGTACCATCAGCAGAGACTTTTGTCTGGAACACATAGTTTCCATTGACGAAATCGACTTCTGCACCGCTGATATTTACTGGATAGGATTGCCCGCCAATCATGACGTTACCCGCAATAATAATAGTCACTTCATCAGCCGACTCATTTCCAGTCGGAGGAGTTAAGGTAATAACGTTGTTAAGCTGATGACCTAAATCTACCTGCGTATCTTCGGTTGCATCGATAACGGCGTTATTAACGATATCAATTTCCGCAGCAACTTCGTTGCCAGCATTGACCAATTCAGGGAAAGAAAGCTCTAAAGACGTTTCGCGACGTGCGACCAATGAATTCTCATTGGCGTCTTCACCTTCATCAATCACTCGAGTAAACACATCTAAAGTAAGCTTATTATAGATGTTAGGTTGATTTGGCTTACTAGGGTCAAAATCAAGCCCGTGTGGCGCGCTAATACTGAAGTTGTCTTCATTTAGAATGACCCAGCGACCATCACCTTCATATGCAGCCCCCGTCACCACCAGTTGGCTAAGAACAGCATCAGACAAAGCATTGCCGTTTTCATCGGTCAGCTGGATAATGACATCTTGTACCAACTCGTCCGATGAAGCGTCAGTGTTTTGGTACTTAACGACGTACTCATCGTTTGTACTCGTATTATCGCTGTTAGTGGTAAATCGAATCAGACCTTTATTATCAGCTTGAATTGCCGTCTGGATAGCATCTCCCGCTTCATTGGTCACAACCAGTCTGTTATCGGCTTTATCATCAGGTTCAACGACAGGTCTCACCTCAACATGAACCGACCCGTTTATAGTTGCGGTTACACGACCACCTTCACCCACAATATTATCGCTGGTGTATTCATGATCACGCTCTTCGATTTCCACTGTCGTCGTCAGGTCGAAGTCTGTACTTGAATCCTTCGGTGGCGTGATTTGAATAAATCCGTCTGTGAGGGCCTGAGTGGTAAAGTCTTCATACGACTGACCCGGCTGAGGTTCAATGACAATTGTCCCATCTGCGTTGACCGCGACAGTTTTTCCCGCGACTTCGACGGTGTAACCAGGCTGAATGCCACCAATAGTAATCGAAGTAAAGTGCTCATCACTATCTGGATAATCTTTACCTTCTGGATACCAGTTGATGTTAATAGCAGAGTCTTCAAGACCAACTGAGGTTTCATTTTCGTAACTCAAGTTGGTATCGATTACAGGCTCAACGTTGACTCGCACAATTTGTTCGAAGCTACGACTATGACCATCGTTTTCCGTTACGATCACAGTGGCCTTAAGATCAATATTTTCAGTCGAAGAAGCAACTGGCTTAATGACAATACCGGTTTCGTTCTGTTCGCCAGTAATGTTGGCTTCATAAATCGGCTTATCGAGGTTTGGCGTACCGTCTGGATTTTTTTCATAACCGACGAAGTTGAGATCAATTACCTTGCCGTCACTGTCTTCGATTACAACGCCATGAGGGATATTCGATAACAATACAGTTACCGACTCGGAAGTATCGTTAGCGTTGTCAGCGTGCTCCCCAGACTGAATGGTGAAGTTCAGCGCTGCCTCTTGGTCTTCCTTAATGATGATTTCGACACCATCAACACCATTTTCTTCGAAGTTAGTCCAATTCGAATCCGCGGTATTACCCTGAGGAAGATCAACCACACCTTTCACTTCAACATTAACCGTTTTAGTGCCAAGAACTTGCTCACTGACCTGAGTGCCACTACTTAGAGATGCACTGTCTTTGACCACTCCTGTAACGTCAAATTTGAAGTCATTATTGCTGTGCAGCTTTGGAATAACTTCTACGTTGTGAATCTGGTCATAAGGAACTTCTTGGTAGGTTACACCATTGATCGTCACTTCAGTGATCTGGCTAGCACCGCTACCTGTCCAAGCGAGTTCAGCACCTTCAGTAATGTCTGAGATACGCACGTAGAGAGTTTCAGAACCATCGCTATCTTGCGATGGTGACATTGAAATCACTTCATCAAGAGTGAACGGGTCACGATCAGTTGTCGGATCAAGAGTATCTTGAGTGGCGGCATTATCTTCGAAGATGTTGATACGGTTGACGCTAAAGCTACCTTTGTCCGCTTCAGGTGCAACGTCAAAGGTCAGCTCTTGTGGCTGAGAGTGTGCCTCACTTTTACCTGATAGAGGGTTTTTAGTCTCATTGGTAACCGCAACGGCTTCAAGCTTAATGGTACCTGAGAAGTGGTCAACTGGATTGACCTGAATGGTATTAATATCTGCCGATGAGACATGATAAACACCGTTACTATCTGGAGTCAGAGGATTTCCATCTTTGTCGACAAGCTCGAAATTGCCGTCTCCAGCAGTGACACGGAGTTCATAGCTAATAGTCTCTGGTCTGCTGCTATCTTGTGTTACCGCTTGAATATCAATTGTTGCGTTATCACCATCTTCGGTTAACGAGTAATGGTACTGGCTGTTGGCATCATCCCAGGTTGCGATATCTGCGACACTTTCAATCTCAATATTAAAGCTAGAATCAAGGGTATGATCTATGGTGCCATTATTATCAATTTGTAGCTGATAGTTAATTTCAACCTCTTTACCACCCGTCGAGAAGTTACGATCTGGAACAAAGTAGAGGTTGTCAATCGTTGCAATGGTATTGTTGCCATTTTGCGTAAAGCTCTGCTGTAGAACAGAACCATCGAAGATGATATCCCCTGAAGCATTTGGTTCTAGTTTGTAGAACACACCGTTATCTTCGTAGTAGAAGGTCCCTCGGTGATTACCCGCTTCAATGGTCAACTGACCGATATCTTCTGCGTTATCTCTATCAAATAGGTCAACAGACAACTCGACCTTAGCCGGTGAGTCAGCTAATCCATCTTGATTGTCTTGTGCGTTTTCCCACTCTGGTGCTTCGCCCGGAGCATAGTTGATTTGCGAGTCGCGACCAGCGTCCTCGAAAGTCACAACCTTAAGTGCAATCGGCTCAGCTTCATGGTCAGTGATAGTGATATCTAACGGCACGACTGATGTATCTTTATCGCCGTCAGTCGCAGTGATATTGACTGTGAAGTTGATTTCTTCGCCGCTGTGCTCTAGATCTTTAGCCGCAGCGAATGTCACTTCGCCGTCAGAATCAATCACCAACCAACCGATATGGCGCTGGCTAACCTGACCATCTGAACCTGTAGTCTGTTCAAATACAAACAGGTTCTGAGAACCTGACGCCAAATCTACGCTGGTAGTGTAACCACCATGGCCGTCAGCAAAGACAATTTGTGCACCATTACTATCTTGAGTGCCTTCAACCTGAGTCAGAGAAGCATTGTCGGCGCCTTTATCAGTCTGGTCGGCAAACATATTGACCGTACTACTCCAGCCTTCTCCCTCTTCCGCTGTAAGCGACTGTCCCGTTAAGGTCGGAATATCATCAACCACTCGAATAGGCAACGTGATCACATTACTCTCATCGCCGTCAAAGTCAGTGGCTTTGATAGTGAAATCGATCTGAAGACTGTTTTCTCCGTCGCCTGCAAGGTGGTCGAGGGATTTAAGCAACTCGAAACGGTAGCTATTGTCAGCCGTATCAAAAATGATGGTAAACACCGCTTCACCACTTGCGGTTTCAGCAGTATAACTAAACTCGGTACCATTTTGTGCGACTGGTCGCCATGAAAGATCTTCACCGCCACTGGTTAAATCTTCGAGAATCTTATCCGCATCGGCTAGTTCATATTTAACGACACTATCCGCCCCTTCGGTTACGGTAAACGTACCGGAAACGTGAGTGCTGTGACTCTGATCTGAACCCACTCCAGACAAATCATCTTCATCGACTTGTGTATCACCAGTGGTACCAGTCAATGTAGGTTTGTCATCCGCGACTTCAATTGGCAGGCGAATTGGCTGGGAAGCATCCCCGTCGCGGTCAATTGCGACGACATCAAATGGAATAGTTAAGCTGTCTTCGCCTTGAGCATGATCGAGTGCTTTAATTTGGCTGTAGATGTAACTACCATCGCTAAATAACTCAAGAGTAAAGACCACAATGCCATTCGCCACACCGTGATAAACGGTCGGTCCAGTCGCATCACTAACATCTTTGATCTCTACATCAACACCACCCGATTTCAGACCACTTTCGGAAGTGTTGATATTGGTTAGTTGATACTTAACGACGGTATCAGC